>NZ_JNKW01000001.1 GCF_000702205.1 Lachnospira multipara LB2003
AAGATAAGGACAATCTACTGGAAACAATGGAAGAAGGCTAAAACAAAATTCAAGGAACTCAAAAAGTTAGGCGTGGAAGAAGGAAAAGCGTGGATATGCGCAAACATGCGAAATGGCAACTGGTATTGCGGTAGTTATTTTGTATTACAGACTGCGTTTAACAACAAGAAACTCCGTGAACTAGGATACCCAACATTCACAGAGTTTTATTTGAAAATATGTGAAAACTAGAGAAGCGCCGTATACGGAACCGTACGTACGGTGCTGTGGGAGGTCGGTAGATAAAATAATTATCTACCTCCTACCCGATTAACTTTTTGTCATTAATATTTATTGCTTATTAAGCTGCTAATTTGCTATCACCAAAGAAATCATTGTACCATACAAGGAAGATGTAAATAGTCCAAATTTTTCTTGAATTATCAGCTTTACCATTTTTGTGATCATCAAGATATTTTACAAGGATATCTGTGTTAAAGAATTCCTTAGCTGCATCACTTGTAAATGCGTTCTTAACGATATTATAGTATTTTTCGTCCTTTAACCAAATTCTAATAGGTACTGGGAAACCAAGTTTCTTCTTCTCAGCAACCATATCTGGAAGGTGCTTATTTGCAGCTTTTCTAAAGGCAACCTTTGTATTCTCATTATTAACCTTAAGGTTAGTAGGAAGTGTTCTTGCAACATTCCAAACTTCCTTATCAAGGAATGGTACTCTAACTTCAAGAGAGTTAGCCATACTCATCTTATCTGCCTTAAGTAAGATATCGCCAATTAACCAGAAATTAATGTCGATGTACTGCATCTTAGTAATATCATCTAAGTTAGAAACCTTGTCATAGAAAGGCTTTGTAAGCTTAGTATGGTTAGTATTATTTCCTGGATTTTTAAGTAATTTAGCTCTTTCTTCTTCGTTAAACATAAAGGCATTACCAATGAATCTTTCTTCAACAGTCTTGCTTGCACGCTGTAAGAAGTTCTTACCCTTAAACTTAAATGGAACAGCCTTAGCAAGCTTAGCAAGGCTCTTTCTTAATCCCTTAGGAAGTTTCTGGAATCCTGCTAAATCAAGAGGTTCCTTGTAAATGTTATATCCACCAAAGAATTCATCTGCACCTTCACCAGACATAGCAACTTTAACATGCTGTGCTGCAGTCTTACTTACAAAATAAAGTGCAATAGCAGCAGGGTCAGCTAAAGGCTCGTCCATATGGTACTGAATCTTAGGAATTTCTGACCAGTATTCTTCACTTGTAACAAGCTTAGAATAGTTATCAATCTGAATCTTATTAGAAAGAGACTTAGCGTAGTCAATTTCATTGTATTTATTGTAATCAAAACCAACTGTAAATGTCTTATCTCCATTAAATGTTGATGCAACATAGCTTGAATCAACACCACTTGAAAGGAATGAACCAACTTCTACATCTGAAATCTTATGATATTCAATTGAATTAGCAATAATATCATCGATTTCTTCAACTGCTTCATCCATTGTCTTAGAATTATCTGGTTCAAAGACTGGCTCCCAGTATCTTTCAATCTTTAACTCGCCATTTTTAAATTCGAAGCAATGACCAGGCATTAATTTAAAGATTCCCTTAAAGAATGTTTCAGGGAGTACTGAATACTGGAATGTAAGATAATTTTCAAGGGCTTCCGGATTAACTTCCTTCTTAACATCTGGATGCATTAAGATACTCTTGATTTCTGAACCATATACGAAGTTTCCATTAGCAACTGTATAATAAAAAGGCTTAATACCAAAATAATCTCTAGCACCAAATAATGTCTTATTTTTACAATCCCAAATTACAAAAGCGAACATACCACGTAATTTGTTAAGTAAATCCTTACCATATTCTTCATAGCCATGAATTAATACTTCTGTATCAGCTTTATTAGCAAAAGTATGACCTTTAGCAATAAGTTCTTCTCTTAATTCTTTAAAGTTATAAATCTCTCCATTAAATGTGATAACCATTGACTTATCTTCGTTGTACATTGGCTGATCACCATTATTTAAATCCTGAATTGAAAGTCTTCTAAAACCTAGATGAACAAGTCCTTCTTCGTTGTGTGCTCCAGCACTATCAGGTCCTCTATGAATGATAGAGTCCATCATTTTTTTAAGAACGACGTTCTCGTCTTTGCAAGCACCAGTAAAACCAGCAATTCCACACATATAAATATCCTCCTGTTGTAATAAATCTATTGTTTGGTTTGATGTCTATATTTAAAAATACAAGCCTTCTAACTATAACACTTAAGGCCAAAACTATCAATAATTCTTTTAATTAGTTCTAGTTGATTCTCTTATTTCTAGTGAGTAATCAAGCTCGTAAGTATCGCTTATTTCTTCATCCTTATTATTGATTTTTCTTAGAAGAAGAGTAGAGGCCTTTTGCCCAGCTTCTTCATAATAAAAATGTACAGTGGTTAGAGAAGGGTATGAAACTCTTGAAAAAGCACTATCTCCAAAGCCGCTTATTTGAACGTCTTCAGGGATTTTTTTGCCAATTTCTCTTAGATATTTAATGGCACCGCTTGCAATAGTATCAGTGGCACAAATTAGTGTATCTAAATCGGGATTGTCAGTAAAAAGCTTCTTACAAGCATCATAACCTGCTTCAAGGGTGAAGGCTGTTTCAATAATTTGCTTTTGATTAATGTTTTTATGGTTAGCCTTAAATGCATCAATAAAGCCCTTTCGTCTATTAAAACCTACAGCTTTATCTTTTTTTGTAACAAAAATCATTCCTGTATTATTAGAGGTCTTTGCAAGTTTTTCTCCAAGGGAATATGCTGCCATATAGTCATTGGAGTATATACAAGAAAAACCCTCAAGACTTTGACCTAAAATTACAATTGGAACTTGATAGGATGATAAGGTCTTTATGTGTTCCTTAGTAAAAACTGTGCCAAGTAGAATAATTCCATCTACTTGATTCTCCTTAAAGAGGTTAAGGTATTTAAGCTCTTCGCTTGCGTTATTATTAGTACAGGCAAGTAAAAGCTGGTAGTTATTATCTGATAAAACATTGGTGATACCTGCAACCATGCGACCTATTGAATCTGAATTTATTTTGGGAATTATAACTCCGATATAGTTGGTTTTTTTACTACGAAGTGTCTGTGCAAAAGTAGAAGGCTTGTAACCTGTTTCGTCTATGACTTTCTTAATACGTTCTTTCTTATCTGCACTTACATAACCGTTGTTTAGATATCTAGATACGGTAGCTCTTGAAACCCCTGCAAGTTGTGCGATTTCATTTATAGTCATATTACCCTCCCATTAATCTCGTTAAATATAATAGATAAAGTATATCATAAAATTGTAATATGATAAGTGGGATTCCTGTTTTAATTTGTTGGAATTTGTTTTGTGTAAACTATACAAAAAATATAAATACATATTGTTACAATTGTGCATTTACAACAAATGACCTTATAGATATAATATAACTACGATGTGAGAACGTTCTCACATGAGGAAGCATTAATTTAACGTAGTGTAATGGAGGTAAGCTATGGATTATGGTAAGGCAGCTAAGCAAGTGCTTGACGGTGTAGGTGGCGCAGGCAATGTTGTTAGTGCAGCACATTGTGCTACAAGACTTCGTCTTGTAATTGCAGACAATAGCAAAGTTAATAAGAAAGCTATTGAAGACGCTGAAGGCGTAAAGGGATGTTTTGAAGCTCAGGGACAGCTTCAGGTAATTTTTGGAACAGGTATTGTTAATGATGTATACGATGAATTCATTAAATTATCTGGTTCTAAGGCTAGTACTAAAGAGGAAGTAAAGGAAGCAGCTTCTAAGAAACAGAATATTTTCTTTAGAGCAATAAAGACATTAGGTGATATTTTTGTACCTATTATTCCTGCAATTGTAGCAAGTGGTTTATTAAACGGTTTACTTGGTGGTTTATCAAGTGCATACCCAGAAATTGCTAATACTAGTGTTTATGAAATTATTAATCTTTTTGCTGGTGCAGCTCTTAGCATGTTACCAATCCTTATTGCAATAAGTGCAGCTAAGAAGTTTGGTGGCAATGAATTCCTTGCAGCAGTTATAGGTTTTATTATGATTCACCCTTCTTTAACTAATGCTTGGTCAGTTGCAAGCATTGAATCAGCAGGTGGTGTAATTCCAAAGTGGTCAGTATGGTTTGGGGCTTATGATATTAACCAGGTTGGTTACCAAGGACATGTAATTCCAGTAATTATTGCAATCCTTATTATGTCATTTATTGAGAAGAAGTTACATAAGATTGTACCCGCAATGTTAGATCTTTTTGTAACTCCACTTGTAACAGTACTTGTTACTGGTTATTTAACACTTACAATTATTGGACCTATCTTCTCAACAGTTGAAGGTTGGGTATTAACAGGTGCTCAGACACTTATTGGTTTACCATTTGGTATTGGTGGTATCTTAATTGGCGGACTTTACGCAATCACAGTAGTTGCTGGTCTTCATCATATGTATAACATGATTGAAGCTGAGATGTGTTCTCTTGCAACTCCTATGAATAAGTGGATGCCAATTGCTACAGCAGCTAACGTAGGTCAGGGTGCAGCAGCTCTTGCTGTTGGTATTAAGTCTAAGAATAAGAAGATTAAGTCAATGGCTATGCCAGCTTCTCTTTCAGCTTTCTTAGGAATTACAGAACCAGCTATCTTTGGTGTTAACGTTAGATTTATGAAGCCATTTATTGCAGGTTGTATCGGTGGTGCAGCAGGTGGATTTGTAGCGGCTGTCTCAGGTATCTATGCAAGTGCTTATGGTATTACAGGTTTATTTGGTTTCTTAATTACAACAAAGTTTGTTGTTGGATATGCATTAACAATGCTTGTATCATTTGTTGTTGCATTTATTTGCTCATGGATTTTATATAAGGATCCTTCAGGGGAAGAGTAAAAAATACTTAATTGATTATAAAAGGGGCTAAATATATGTTTAGTCCCTTATTTTAACTCATTCGGCGCGCAAGACTCGCGAGCGAGTCTTGACATTATTTTGTGGAGGAAAAACTAATATGTATCAACATAAATTTCATATAATGCCACCACAGGGTTGGCTTAACGACCCTAATGGTAGTTGTTATTATAAGGGTTCATATCACATTTTCTTTCAATACAGTAAAGATGATGTAAATGGAGGTCTTAAGACATGGGGTCATTATACATCTAAGGATTTAGTAACTTTTAAATTTGAAGGCGAGGCAGTTTTTCCAGATTCTAAATGGGATAAGGACGGTGCTTATTCAGGTACAGCCTATACAGAAGACGGAAAGTTAGAACTATATTATACAGGCAATGTTAAACACAAAGGAAATTATGATTATATTAATGAGGGCAGGGGACATAATTGCCTTAGGGTGGTAAGTGATGAAGGTTTTGATTTTAAAGACAAGGAATGTCTTTTGGAAAATAAAGATTATCCTTCTAATATGAGTTGTCATGTAAGAGACCCTAAGATTTTTAAAAAGGATAATAAATACTATATGTTGCTTGGTGCAAGAACTAAAGATAGCAAGGCAGCATTTCTTTTGTATGAATCAGACAATAAGGATAGTTGGAATTTAACAAGAAGCTATATTCCAAAGTATGATTATGGATATATGTGGGAGTGTCCAGATTACTTTGAATTAAATGGACATAATATTTTTTCTTTTTGCCCACAGGGCTTAGAATCAATGCCAGATAGATTTGCTAATATCTATCAATCTGGATATATTGATTTGAATAAAATGGACATTATAAATACTGTTGATGAAGAATTAAATCAGATTATAATTAAGGAAAATTTAGTCGAGTGGGACTTAGGATTTGATTTTTATGCTCCACAGACTTTTAAATCTAATGATAATAGTACTTATTTAATTGGCTGGGCTGGCGTGCCTGATGCAGGATATGGAAATACACCGTCAATTAAGGAGGGCTGGCAGCACTCCATGACCCTTATAAGAAAGCTAGAATATAAAAATGGCAAGATATATCAAATGCCAGTAAAGGATATATATAAGCTAAGAAAGGATAAATTATTAGTTGTTGATAATAATATTCAAGCTGATCTTTACTGGAATTTAACAGCGGATATGTTTAACGGTGGATGCCTTTATTTTAATGATGATTTAGAATTAAGACATGAGGATGATAAACTTATTCTTGAATTTAAAAATAACACAGGAGATGGAAGAACTAAAAGGATTGTGCCTCTTAGTGAATTGAAAAAATTAGACATCTTCATGGATGGCTGTATAATGGAAATCTATGTAAATGATGGTGAATATTGTCTTACTACTAGATATTATCCAGTATCGGATTTAGTAAGCATTAAAGTAGAAAAAGGTGTTAATGTAAACGCCTGGTCAATGGATTAAGAAAGTGAGGAAGTAAGAAGTGAAGAAGTTATTAGCAATTGGTGAGGCTTTAATTGATTTTATTCCACAGGAAAATTCTAAGGCAATTAGTGAAGTAGAAGGCTTTAGCCCTAAAGTTGGTGGTGCTCCTGCTAATGTGTGTGGATGCTATAAAAAATTAGGTGGAGATGCTTCTATAATTACACAGTTAGGAGATGATGCCTTTGGAGATAAGATAGTTAATGAGCTTTCTGGATTTGGCATTGATACAAGTACAGTTAGAAGAACTAATGAAGCTAATACAAGTCTTGCTTTTGTAGCACTTAAAGAAGATGGCAATAGAGAATTTGCTTTTTTTAGACGTCCTGGTGCAGATATGCTTTATAGGGAAGAATATTTATCTGAAGTGAATTTTAAGGACATTTTTGGCTTACATTTTTGCTCTGTTTCTTTAGGAAACTTTCCTATGAAGGATGCACATGTAAAGGCTATTAATTTAACTAAAGAGAATGATGGCATTGTAAGTTTTGACCCTAATTTAAGATTTAATTTATGGGACTCAAAGGAAGAACTTTTTAAAGCTGTATGGAAATTTATTCCAAAGGCGGATATTTTAAAGGTTTCTGATGAAGAAATAGAATTTATTACAGGAACAAGTGATATAAATGAGGCGCTTCCTAAATTAATGGTAGGTGAAGTTAAATTAGTTATTTATACAATGGGTTCAAAGGGAGCATATGCTTTTACTAGGAATGCTAAAGCATTTAGCCAGTCTATGGAGGTTAATGCTGTTGATACAACAGGAGCTGGTGATGGTTTTATTGGTGCTATTCTTTGGCAGCTTAATAATTCTAATGTAACTAAGGCTGATTTAGAGAATCTAACTAGTGAACAACTTTCAAAATATCTTGATTATGCTAATGTTTGTTGTGGAATAAGTGTAACAAGAAAGGGAGCAATTTGTTCTTATCCTAATGACGAAGAAATTAGAAAAATGTTAGCTTTATTATATTAGTTCTTAATATAAAGCCCTAGTCTTTTATTTACAAAAAAGTCTGCATAAATTATAATTAACAAGAAATTTAATTAAGATGGGTCTGACAGTAATAGCTTAAACTATTACAAGGCTAATAGTTATTTGGCTTTAACCATTAGCCATTATTTTATGTAGGAGGAATGTGTAACATGGCAAAAATTAAGATGACAACTCCATTAGTTGAAATGGACGGAGATGAAATGACTAGAGTTTTATGGGGATTAATTAAAGAGGAATTACTTAATCCATTTGTAGAACTTAATACAGAATACTATGATTTAGGACTTGTTCATCGTAATGAAACTAATGATCAGGTTACTATAGATTCTGCTAATGCAACTAAGAGATTAGGTGTTGCTGTTAAGTGTGCAACAATTACACCTAATGCTGCTAGAATGACAGAATATGACCTTAAGGAAATGTATAAGAGTCCTAATGGTACAATTAGAGCTATGCTTGATGGTACTGTGTTTAGAGCACCAATTATTGTAAAGGGAATTGAGCCATATGTTAGAACATGGAAAAAACCTATTACAATTGCAAGACATGCATATGGTGATGTTTATAAGGCTTCTGAAATGAAGGTTAGTGGCAAGGGTAAGGCTGAAATTGTATTTACTGATGAGAATGGTAACGAACAAAGAGAGCTTATCCATAACTTTAATGGAGCTGGTATTTTACAGGGCATGCATAACTTAGAAGATTCAATTGAGAATTTTGCTAAGAGCTGTTTTAATTTTGCTCTTGATACAAAGCAGGATTTATGGTTTGCAACTAAGGATACTATTTCTAAGAAGTATGATCATACTTTTAAGGATATTTTCCAGGAAATCTTTGATAAGGAATATGCTGATAAATTTAAAGAAGCAGGAATCGAATATTTCTATACATTAATTGATGATGCAGTAGCTAGAGTAATCAGATCTGAAGGCGGATTTATCTGGGCATGTAAAAACTACGATGGTGATGTTATGTCAGATATGGTAGCTACAGCATTTGGTTCATTATCAATGATGACTAGTGTTCTTGTATCTCCTCATGGATATTATGAATATGAGGCTGCTCATGGTACAGTTCAAAGACATTATTATAAGCATCTTAAGGGCGAAGAAACATCAACTAACCCTATTGCAACAATTTTTGCTTGGACTGGTGCTTTAAGAAAGAGAGGCGAAATCGATAAATTAAATGATTTAGTTGATTTTGCTAACAAGCTTGAAAAAGCATGTATTAAGACTGTTGAAGATGGTAAGATGACTAAGGATTTAGCTCTTATTACAACAGATCCAAATCCAACAACATTAAATACACAGGATTTTATTAAGGCTGTTAGAGAAACACTTGAAGGCTTGATGGCTAATTAAGAAATGTTGCCAATAATGATTGTGTAATGTATTATACTTAGGGCATATTTAATATGCCCTATTTTATTGTTAAAACTTAGAAAATATAGTAGTATATTAGTGTACTAATGATATGGTGAGGAGAGAGTATGTATAACGTGTTATCTAATTTTGTATTTAAGGGTATGAATATTAATCAATTTGTTATTTGGTTTTTTATTTATAGCTTTCTTGGATGGTGCATGGAATGTGTAGTTATTAGGCATCAGCTTGGATATTGGGAAAATAGAGGTTTTGCTAAATTACCATTTTGTGTAATTTATGGATTTGGTGTATTTTTTGCATTTATCCTATTTAAGCCAATTGAGCATAATTTATTTGCCCTTTATATAGCAGGTGCAATTGGAGCTACAGCCTTTGAATTTTTAACTGCACAGGTTATGTTAAAGTTATTTGGTGAAGTTTGGTGGAATTATGACCACTTAAGATTTAATTACAAAGGTATTATTTGTCTCCAGTCAACAATTGGTTGGGGTTTTGTTGCAGTATTGGTTTTTGGTATTGCCAATGACTATATTCAAAAATTGGTTTGTATGATTAATCCTAAGGTTTGCGTTGCATTATCTATGGTGCTTGTGGTTTCATATATAAGCGATTTTGTATATCACTTTACTAATAGACTTCTTGCAACAGATAACGTTAGGGATTTCAATGCAAGAGCTAAAGATAGAATGAAGAGTATATTTAAGATAGGTTAGGGATTATGATTAGTAACATTAGGAATAGTTTAAAGCTCTTAAAATCGAGCGGAGGTAATATTTTACGATTTGAATTGGTGTTTAAATTAGGCGCAATTGCAGTAACGGTGCCGCTTTTGACATTTATTCTTTTGTTAGGAATGAAGTTTGCCAAAATTAGTTATTTGACCAATGGCTATATTATTAAAGCCCTCACTAATCCTTTTGTTATTATTTTAATTCTTTTGTCTATTGGATTATTAATTACATATTGTATTTTTGAAATGTCATATTTGTCTGTGGCATTTGAGACTGGAAGAAGAGGATATGAGGCTTCAATTAAGGATTGTTTATATAACGCATATAAGCGTGTAAAAATGAACTTTAAAATTAAGCATTTTCCTCTTTTTTTTGTGTATTTATTTGCTATTGCATTTATTAATGTGGTGGTATTTATAAATATGGTTTTTACAGAAACTAATAAGACGCTTTTTAGAGTACATATAATTGGAGGAAGTTGGTATATTAAGCTTTTCTTGATTCTTGGAATTGCAATTATTTATGTATTGGTTATAAGCGGAATTTTTACAGCTAACATTCATATTCTAGAGGAGAAAAAGTTTAGAGAAAGCTTTAAGCTTAGTTGTAAATTAGTTAAGAAGAATTTAGGCAAGGTTTTATTAAATATTATAGTCTACAATTTAATTGTGGCCTTGATTTTTGGCTTGGTTTACCTATTTATTACTATTGTATTGGTAGTTGGAGTTAGAATTCTTGATAGGGCATATATTGGAAGTACCCTTTATTTATCTGCACTTAGAACTATTAAAGCGATTTTTAATATTGTATGGACACTTATAGCTGTTCCTCTTTCATATTCGCTTATTTCAACAATGTATTATTCATTAGTTGATACAGATTATATAAGCTTTGATTATGTGGATATTGAAGAGGGGTCAGACAGAAAGAATGAGCTTATTTATAGAATTATTCTTTCTATTTCAACTATACTTTGCGTACTTTATGTGGCATTAAGTTTTAATGATAATCCATTTGAAAGAGTTGCTATTTTTCATAGTACTCAGGTTACAGCACATAGGGGTAATTCAGTGGATGCACCAGAGAATACACTGGCAGCTTTTAGGGCTGCTATTGATGATATGGCAGATTGCATAGAACTTGATATCCAAATGACAAGTGATGGAGTATTAGTTGTTATGCATGATCCGTCCCTTTATAGAACAACTGGATTAGATAAAAAGGTAACGGAAGTGACATATGATGAAATAAGCAAGTTAGATGCTGGTTCTTGGTATTCTGATGAATTTAAGGGAGAAAAAGTCCCTACACTTGAGGAAGTTCTTGAATTAGTTCAGGGAAAAATTGACCTAAACATTGAAATTAAGACTAACAATACACGATATGAAATAGCTAAGGAACTTGTTGATTTACTTGCTAAATATAATATGGAAAATCGTGTGGTAGTTACTTCTTTTGATTATAAGTCCTTAAAGGCAGTAAAGGGATTTAACAGTAACATTCAGGTTGGATATATTTTATCCATGGCATATGGCGATTTTTACAATATGCAGGATGTGGATTTCTTTAGTGTTAATGCATCCTTCCTTTCAAAAAGAACAGTAGATGCGATTCACAACTCAGGAAAAATGGTATATGCTTGGACAGTTAATAGTAGTGAATCTGCTATAAACCTTACAAATAAAGGAGTTGATTGTCTTATTACAGATAATCCGGTTATGATTAAGGAGGCTATTTATTCAAGGGATACATCTAACACGATTTTTAGTATGATTAAATACGTTTTTAATTCTTAGAAGAAAGATAGATTGAGGTATAATATGGGACTATATGATACAGATGAAGAGATTGAAAGAGTAATACTTGTTGGTGTTGAATTAAATCCTAAGGATGATGTGGAGATGTCTTTAAAGGAGCTTGAAGAACTAGTAAAGACAGCAGGTGCAATTACAGTTGGTAAAATGATTCAGCCAAGGGATAGCTTTCATCCAGCAACTTATATTGGTAAGGGTAAATTAGATGAGTTAAGAGCATATATTGCAGAAGCAGATGCTACAGGTATTGTGTGTGATGATGAATTATCACCTGCACAGTTGCGCAATTTAGAGGATGAATTACAGACTAAGGTTATGGATAGAACAATGGTAATTCTTGATATTTTTGCTAAGAGGGCAACTACAAGTGAAGGTAAGATTCAGGTTGAAATGGCACAGCTTAAATATCGTTCCACAAGATTATCAGGACTTGGTGTAAGCCTTTCAAGACTTGGTGGTGGTATTGGTACAAGAGGACCTGGTGAGAAAAAAATCGAAACAGATAGACGATTAATTAGAGACAGAATTACAAAATTATCTAGAGATTTAGATGAGATTAAGGCTCATAGAGAAGTGCAAAGAACAAAAAGAGATAAGGCAACTACCTTGGTTTGTGCAATTGTAGGTTATACAAATGCAGGTAAATCAACACTTCTTAATGATTTAACTAATGCTAATGTTCTATCTGAAGATAAGCTTTTTGCCACACTTGACCCTACAACTAGGGAATTGGAATTACCTAATAAGGAGAAAATCTTACTTACTGATACAGTAGGTTTTATTAGAAAGCTTCCTCATCATTTAATAGAAGCATTTAGAAGTACTCTAGAAGAAGCAAAATACGCAGATATTATCATTCATGTGGTTGATGCTTCTAATGAAGATTATGACAGACATATGCAGACGGTATACAAAACCCTTGAGGAATTAGGAGTTAAAGATAAGAAGATTATTACACTAATTAATAAGGTTGATAAGTTTGAGGAGCCTGTGGTAATAAAGGATACAAAAGCAGATTATTGCATAAATTATTCTAATAAAAGCCATATAGGTCAGGAAGAATTTTTAAATACCCTTCAGGAAATAATTATGGAATCGCGAGTATATATTGAGAGAGTATTTCCTTATAGCGAAGCAGGCAAGATACAGTTAATTAGAGAGTATGGTCAACTTCTAAAGGAAGAGTATGTCCAGGAGGGAGTTAAGGTTTGCGCTTACATTCCTAGAGAATTAGAAGGGAGATTGTAATAATGAATTTAATAGCAGCAGTAGATAAAAATTGGGCAATTGGAAAAAATGGAACATTACTTGTAAATATCCCAGAGGATATGAAGCTTTTTAGAGAAGAAACAACAGGTAAAGTTGTGGTAATGGGACGAAAGACCTTTGATAGCCTACCTAATAATTCAGCATTAATTAATAGAACTAATATAGTTCTTACAAGTGATAGAAGTTTTAATAATAAGGACTGTCTTGTAGCTCATGATATTCCAAGCCTTCTTGAAATGTTAAAGGAATATGATACTAAAGATGTATATATAATTGGTGGTGGTCAAGTTTATAAAGAGATGCTTCCATATTGCGATACTGCACATATTACAAAGATAGATTATAAATATGAAGCAGATACATTTTTTCCAAATTTAGATGAAGATCCAGAATGGAAGATAACAGCAAATAGCGATGAACACACATATTTTGATATTTGCTACGAATTTGTTAGATATTCAAGAATTAAATAAAGTTAGACATATGGTTAAGTAGATGACGATATGTTGATTGAAATAGGGTAAACGTGCAAAATAACATACGTTTACCCTATTTTTAATCAATAATATTAATATTGATAAATTGTTATTTTTTTGATAATATAACAATCGTGATTAAGAAATCGATTTCTGAGATATTTAAGAAACGATTAGTCAAAATATGTTCAAAAGGGAGAGATTTTATGTTTTGTACAAAATGCGGATTTAACGCAGGTGAATCAAAGTTCTGTCCTAAATGTGGCAGCCCTTTGAAGAAGGCACCTAACGCAGAAACTACATCTAATGAAGTAGTTAATAACACAACTGTTGATGCTAGTAGTACAGCTAACTTTGCTAACAATGATTTTAATAATCAGACAGCAACATCTACTAATACAACAAATCAGGAATTTAACAATGGATTTAATCAGGCTAATAACTTTAGCCAGCCTCAGGCTTTTGGCTCAATGGGTGGTTTTGATCAGGCACAGTTTGGTACTGTTAACAATACACCAAAGCCAAAGAAGAAGTGGCCTAAGATTGTTGCTATTGTAGCTGCAATCCTTGTAGTTATTGGTGTGGCTGGATATTTTACATATCCACTTATTGCTAATGCATTATCACCTAAGGCTAAGGCAGTTACAGCATTAAAGAATTTAGGTAAGAACGTAGATTCTTATGTAGATGATTTTACTAAAACAGATTTTTCTAGTGAAACAGAAGTAGATGTTACTTCACAATTAACTCTTAATAAGGCAGAAGTTAATGGTAAGGATTATGCTTCATATCTTGATGCTAAGACTATTAAGTATGATATTCAGTCTAATTTAGAAGACAGCGAATTTGCTGGTACATTATCACTTTGCGATAAAAGTGATAAAGATGTATTAACACTTAAGTTCTATACAGATACTGACAAGATTTATTTTAGTTGCCCAGAATTATTTAGCCAAACACTTTCAGTTGATTATGATGATGTAATTTCTACATATTCTAATTATTCAGCTGAACTTGGTAGCTTAGCATCTTCAGGTTCAATTGATTTAGATTCAATGGATCAGTATTCTGAAGAAATTAAGGCTGTTGTAAGCGATGTATTAAAAGGTTACTATACATTTGTTGATAACCTAAGTTATACAAAGAAGGGTAATGAAACATTCAAGTCAGAAAATGGCGATATTAAGGTTACTAAGTATGAAGTAAGTATTAATAGAGATGCTGTTGTTAAGGGCTTTAATTCAGCAGTAGATGCACTTTATAATGACAAGAAGATTTCTTCATATGTTTCACTTGTATCATCACTTTCAGGCTATTCAAAGGATAAGGTTAAGTCTTCATTTGAAAGTGAACTTGATGACTTTGAGCCAGTAACATTCGAAATGAGTGTTAATAAGAAGAACGAAATTGTTAGACTTGCAATAACAGAAGATGATGCTTCAATATTTGCTGAATTTATCGGTAAGAAAGATACACTAGATTATGTTCATACAGGTATTACATCTGGTTCAGAATCAATGGATTTAGTTGTAAAGAAAGAAGATAAGAAGTATTCAGCTAACTTTACAATGAATATTCCAAGTGAAGATATTAAGACATTAACTGTATTAGCTGAAGTAACAAAGAACAGTGACAAGGAAATTACATTAGATAAATTTAGCATTGTTGGTGAAATTGATTCAGATAAGATTAATTTCGAAGTTAGCGGTAGCGTGAAGGCTAATGATTTTACAGGTCTTGACTATACTAAGTCTGATTTCAAGAATCCAATAGATGTTTCAACAATGACATCAGCTCAGGAGAGTGCTCTTACAACTGAAGTTATTACTCATTTAGGCGTATTTGAAAAGGTACTTTCACCAGAACTTTATAAGCAGTTAATGGGTAGTATGACAGGCTTATCAGGCGTTTCAACACCTGCTATCACAGGAACTACAACAGATCCTTTAACAGGAACAACACTAGGGGCTCCTGCAGCAGCTGATACAAGCTACTTAGGAACATGGTCTTCATCAGAAGGCGTTTCAATTACAATTAATGCTGATGGTACAGGTACACTTACAGCAGCTGGAGATTCACTCTCAGTTTATGTAACAGTTAGCAATGGTTACATTACAGTAACAAACCCAGCTGATGCAACAGATACAATTATGTATGCTGTTTCAGTAAGCGGTAATACAATGACATGGTCTGATTCAGACGGTGTTATTACATTTACAAAAGTAGCATAATTAATGTTAAAAATAATATAAACATATAGAATAAAGAACCTTCTTATGGTATAATTATTACAAATTTTACGAGCGTGATAATTAAATAATAAATAAGGAGGTTCTTTTTTTATGACAGAAGAGCAATATATCAGGGCAAATAGAAGTGCCTTTAGGGTTAATCTTATAATTATTGTTATTGCTGTGGTTCTTATATTGATTAATGGAGTAAAGACAGATCTAAATGCGAAGGTTAATGCTGAAATTTTATTTGCAGCGTTAGGTATTGTAGGAGTTATTATTGGTAATACCAAATATAAGGCTGAGAAAAAGGGCTCAATTGCAATAATGGGCGGTAGTTCTTTGGTTTTTATTAGCGCTCTTTTATTAGAAAATAATTTTTCTTACATTGTATTGGGTCTTGGCGTACTTTTATCATCTATTATTTATTTAAATGTACGTTTAGTAATGGTAGGAGAAGCAGTAATTGTGATTTCAACAGCAGTTGTTTTCTTTAAAAATATAGGAGCTGCTATTGAATCAGAGGGCTTTGATGTAGAATTTGTTATTTTTCCATTAGGATTGCTTTGTGCCTGTATTGCTGCTGTAAGTTCAATTAGAATGTTAGTTACATTTAATAATGAGAATAATGAGACAATTCTAAAGAATGCTAAAAAGCAAGAAAAAGTGGCTAGGTCTATGACAGAAATTGCAGATAATATTACATCTCTTTTTGATAAGGCTAGCGGTTCAGCATCAGAAGTTAAAAATATAATTATTAGCAATTCACGAGGAATGGATGATATTTCATCATCTATAGAGCATACAGCAGAAGCTATTTCTGCACAGTCAGCAAAGTGTCAGGAAATTAAAGCTCAGACGGATATTATGTCTGATATGAGAATCGAATTAAATGAGACCTCTAAGAATACAAAGAATAATGTTAAGGAAGGCAGAAAGATTATTAATGATCTTGATAATAAGTCAAAGCTTGTTGAGAGTGAATCTGAGCAGACTCTTGAATCAACAAAGGCTGTAACTAATAAGGTAGGAGAAGTACAAAATATTGTAGGTACAATTCTTTCTATTTCAAGTCAGACAAACCTTCTTGCATTAAATGCTTCTATTGAAGCAGCACGAGCAGGTGAAGCAGGTAAGGGTTTTGCAGTTGTAGCTGAGGAAATTAGACAGTTATCAGAGCAAACTAGCCTAGCTTCTAACCAGATAACAGCTATAATTCAGGAATTAACAGCAGATGTAGGTGTTGCAATGCAGAGCTGTGAAAAAACTGCTGAATCAGTACATGCACAGACAGATTTAATTACTGAGACAGGAGAAAAATTTAAAATAATAAATGATCAAGTAAATATCCTTATTGATAAGTTTGAAAGTATTGGTGAAAGTATGACCACTATTGAGGTTTCGACAAATGAAATCACAGATAGTATTCAGAATCTATCTGCAATGAGTCAGCAGGTTACATCCCTTGCTAATGAGGGAGCAACTCAGAGTCAGGTAGCAGTAGATATGTTTGAAGACTTTGGTGAAACATTAAAAGGTATATCAAGTGAGGCAAGAAAGCTCTCTAATATTAATTAGTAATTAATACTAAAAAGGATATAAAAAGCTAAAATAAAATATTGTAAAAAATAAATAATCACCGAATTTGAGCGTTTAAATAAACAATCAAAATCGGTGATTGTTTTAGATATTAGAAAAATTTCAGAATCCTTTAGAAGTTTAGTATTTAAGGGCTTTTTCAAGAACTGTTTAAATTGTATCAATTTGATTGACATTATTTTGTAAAAAATGAACTAAAGTATTGACTTAAAGCAAAGAATAATGTACAATATAACCAAGATGTGAGACAGATTGTTACTTTTAGGAAGGCAAGACTGGATTATACGTCGGGGCTATTTAGTTGCTTTATAAAGTAACAGTTGTAGGTTCGTGTATGATGCTGGTCTTTTTTTAGTTATTATGGTTATTGAGAAGGTTATTAACAACAATGTAATAAGTTCTTTTGAGAACGGTGCTGAAGTAATCGTAACTGGTAAGGGCATTGGTTTTGGCAAGAAACACGGCGATGAAATTGATAAGGAAAAGATCGAGAAGATTTTCCACCTGCCGGAGGAAAACGTAAGCCAATACGAAAAATTAGTTAGTAAGATGCCTTATGAACATGTTAGATTAGCTAACCAGATAATCCATAATGCAAAGTTGCAATTGAACAGACATCTTAATCGTAACGTGTATATAACACTTACAGATCATCTCAATTTTGCGATTGAGAGAAGTAAGAAGGGTATCGTTTTTCATAACGAACTGCTGTGGGAAATATCGAAATTTTATAAAGCAGAGTTCGACATTGGGAAACAGGCTGTTAAGTTAGTAAAGGAGGCAACAGGAGTTGCACTGCCGGATGACGAGGCAGGCTTTATAGCACTACATATAGTTAACGCCGAAATGGACGGCGATATGAGGACAACATCAGATTTGCCCGCCATTATCAAAGACGTGGTTAATATCGTTACCTATACTCTGGGTATAAATATTGATGAAGAGTCAATTAGTTATGAACGTTTTATTACCCACCTCAAGTTCTTGACACAAAGAGCTATAGCGGGAACAGTCTATGGAGAAGATGATGAATTATTCCTTGAAGGAGTTCAGAATCATTATAAGAAAGAATATGCATGTGCTAATAAGATAACTGAATATTTAAGTAAGAAGTTAAACTTCACAGCTTCTGAAGAAGAGAGAGTGTACTTAACTGTACACATTGCAAGAATTGTGAAGGAGTCAAAAATTTAATATATTTCCATTGGTAAATTAGAGAACTAATGGATGCAAAAAAGTAATTAATCTTTAGGGATTGTTACGAGTAACGTCGGCAAAACCCGGAAGGCTTAATTTATATCACGGACTGTTTTTCGTGGTGAAATTATGTCCTTTCGGGTTTTTTTATTGGAGAAATCCAATTATATATATTTATATAGTCGAAAAATTTTTTAATGATTTAGGGAATGTTTAAAGGGGTTTTTACATTACCTAGAATGGAGGCAATATGGCAAGTAAGTATGATGGCCTAGCTCGAATTATTATTCAGAACGTAGGCGGAAAGAGTAATATCGCTAATATTACTCATTGTGTAACAAGACTTAGATTTACACTTAAGGATGTATCTAAGGCAAACACAGATATTTTAAAGGAGACAGATGGTATTGTTACTGTACTTAATAGTGGTGGACAGTATCAGGTTGTAATTGGTAACCATGTACCAGATGTTTATAAGACAGTAGTAGAAGTAGGACACTTAGAAAGTCTTGCCACAGCAGAATCGGCAGATTCTGATTCAGGTGAAAAAGTTAAGACAAACCCATTTAATGCCTTTATTGGTATTATTACAGGTTGTTTTACTCCTTTCCTTGGTGTTTTATGTGCAATGGGTATTATTAAGGGTGTATTAGCACTCCTTGTAGCTGTTGGTGTGTTAGCATCAGATGGAACAGATGCAACTTATAATATTCTTTATTCACTTGGTGATTCAGCATTCTATTTCTTACCACCAATCATTGGTTATACAGCAGCTAAGAAATTTAAGATGCCTGAAATCGAAGGTTTATTACTTGGTTGTGCAATTATTTATCCTTATCTTTCAACAACATCAGGATATGCAATTGACAAGTTATTTGGTATTCCAGTAGTAATGCCAAGTTCAGGTAACTACACAAGCTCAATTATTCCTATCATTTGTGGTGTTGCTTTTGCTGCTTGGATTAGAAAGTACATTGCTAAGATTATTCCAGATGTAATTAAGACATTCTTTGTTCCATTAATTACACTCTTTATCGCATTCGTTATGACAATCTATGTTATCGGACCTGTTTCTGCATTACTTGCTGATTGGATCGGTGCAGCATTTAACGCTATTGCAGGATTTAACAATATTGTTTATGGTTTATTTGTTGGTTTCTTCTGGCAGATACTCGTTATGTTTGGTTTACACTGGGCTTTAGTTCCAGTTGCTATGGTTGCTATTAACTCAGGTCAGCCTGATACAATCCTTGCAGCTATGTTTGCTACAACATTTGCTCAGACAGGTGCTTGTATCGGTATCTGGATTAAGACAAAGGATAAGAAGATTAAGGGACTTGCTCCTTCTGCAATCATCTCAGGTGTTTGTGGTGTTACAGAGCCAGCTATTTATGGTTTAACATTACCTAAGAAATCTCCTTTCTTTAGAACTTGTGCAATCGCTGGTGTTGGTGGTGCTGTATTAATCGCTTCAGGCGTTAGAGCATACACAATGGCTGGTATGGGTATCTTTGGATACACAGCATTTATTACACATGACAACTCTACAAAGGGTATGGTAATCGCAGCTATCGTTTCAGTTTGTGCAGTAGTTGCTGGTGTTATTTCAGAACTTCTCTTCTACAAGGATTCAGCTCCTAAGGCAGCTAAGAAGGTAGAAACAGTTGCTTCTTCAAAGGGTGAAATCGTTGTTTCTCCTTTAAAGGGTGAAGTTAAGGATTTAGCTACAGCTCCAGATGAAGCATTTGCTTCAGGCGCTCTTGGTAAGGGTGTAGTAGTAGTTCCTACAGAAGGAAAATTATATGCTCCAGCAGATGGAGAAATCACTGTATTCTTCCCAACAGGACATGCTATTGGAATGAAGACAGATAATGGTGCAGAAATACTTATCCATGTAGGTATGGATACAGTTAAATTAGATGGTAAGTGCTTTACAACAAAGGCAAAGCAGGGCGATAAGGTTAAGAAGGGTGACCTCTTACTTGAATTTGATATCGCAGGTATCAAGGAAGCTGGCTATAAGATTGATACACCAGTTATTATTTCTAACTCAGATGATTACGCAGATGTTATTCCAACAGATGCTAAAAATGCATCAGTAGGTGATGAACTTATCACTTTACTCTAATTGATAATTATATAATTTATTGATGAATTTAAGACCGGCAGGGTTTAAATAATCTTGCCGGTTTTACTTAACAAGAAAGGAGATTAAATTAGTAATGAAGAAATTTAGAGACGATTTTTTATGGGGCGGCGCAACAGCTGCTAACCAGTTTGAAGGTGCTTGGGATGTAGATGGAAAGGGACCATCAATTTCTGATATGTGTACTAATGGATCTCATACTAATCCTAAGAGACTTACAACAACAATTGAACCAAATACTTTATATCCTAGCCATGAGGCTATTGATTTTTATCATCACTACAAAGAAGATATTGCACTTTTTGCAGAGATGGGATTTAAGACATTTAGATTCTCAATTAACTGGACAAGAATCTATCCTACAGGTATGGAAGAAACACCTAATGAGAAGGGTCTAGAATTTTATGATAATGTAATTAATGAATGTGTAAAGTATGGAATTGAACCACTTATTACAATTTCTCATTATGAAATTCCATATGCTTTAGTTGAAAAATATAATGGTTGGTATTCAAGAGAAGTAATTGATTGCTATGTAAGATATGCAAAAACTCTTCTTGACCGTTATTCAGATAGAGTTAAGTATTTCTTAACATTTAACGAGATTAACTCAGGTACAATGCCAATGGGTGCTGTACTTTCACTTGGTTGTGTTAAGGGTTTAAATATTGCAATGAATGAAATTCCAGATGAACCTCAGATTCGTTATCAGGGTCTTCATCATCAATTTGTTGCAAGTGCACTTGCAGTTAAATATGCTCATGATAATTATCCAAATGTTAAGATGGGTGATATGAATATTTTTGCTACAATGTATCCACTTACATGTAATCCAGATGATGTTGTTGGAACACAGAGAGCTATGCAGATGATGAACTGGTTCTGCTCTGATGTTCAGGTACGTGGTGAATATCCTTACTACGCTGATAGATTCTTTGAAGAGAAGGGTATCACAATTAAGAAGGAAGCAGGAGATGATGAAATCCTTAAGGAAGGTACTGTGGACTTCTATACATTTAGTTATTATATGTCAAACTGCTACTCAGCAGATCCAGATAAGCAGGCTGGTAAGGGCAATATCATTATGGGTATTCCTAATCCATATCTTAAGGCTTCTGATTGGGGTTGGCAGATTGATCCTAAGGGACTTAGATATTCTCTTAATGAGATTTATAGCCGTTATCAGATTCCTCTTATGGTTGTTGAAAATGGCCTTGGTGCAAAGGATGTACTTGAAGAAGACGGCTCAGTACACGATAGCTATAGAATTGACTACTTAAGACAGCACATTGAGCAGATGAGAGAAGCAGTTGCTGATGGTGTTGACTTAATGGGTTACACACCTTGGGGTTGTATTGATTTAGTTTCAGCATCAACTGGTGAAATGGCTAAGAGATACGGTTTCATCTATGTTAAGAAATATGATGATGGAACAGGTGATTTATCTAGATCTAAGAAGGATTCTTTTGATTGGTATAAGAAGGTAATCGCAAGCAACGGCGAGGATTTAGACTAATCATTATCTAGAGACACAAATTTTTATACTTTTTTTCTTATATTTTATTGGGTCAGGTAACTGACCCAATTTTTAATTCAGTCGGAGTACGAGCTCCGACTGAGTTAAATGCTTCGCGAGGATGCGCACGGATTCGGACAGGAATTTTTTAATAATATGTTTATTTACCTTGATGTAAATATAAAGTAGAATAAATGTGTGGTCAAATTATACGTAAGAAAAATGAGATAAAAAGAAGAAAGGAAATGAATATGAAAAAGAAAGTAGTTTTTTTAGATATAGATGGAACACTTAGGGACTTTGATGGAACTATTCCTGAATCAACTAAGGAGGCTATAAAATTAGCTCGCGCTAATGGTCATGAAATGGTTGTGTGTTCAGGAAGAAGCCTATATCAGATTGATGAGCAAATTATGAATCTTGGAATAGATGGTGTAATTGGCGGTGCTGGTGCTGTTGTATGTTATAAGGGTAGAGAACTTTACCACAGATATATGACAAGAGCGCAAAAGGAGAAGCTTTTTACATATCTAGATAGTCATGATGTTATCTATACAGTTCAAACAGATAAGGAATCAGTTATTCCATCAGCTATTAAGGATAAGATGATGGCATATTATAAGGAGCTTGAAAGCATTGGAATTCCCCTATCTAAGGTGGCTGGCGAATTAAAGCTTGATGATAATTTAGTTGATAATCCTAAGGTGGAAAAATTGGTTTTTCATAGAGCTAGTATGTCTTTAGAAGAAATCGGACAATATTTAGGAGATGAATTTAGTTTAGTTGGCCTTTCTTTTACACCTGAGGGCGTAGATATTGGCGTAGCTGGTGAGATTGGAATTGGCGGAATCACTAAGGCTAGCGGAATTGAAAGCTATTTAAAGGCAGCAGGAGTTGATAGAGAGGACTCTATAGCTTTTGGTGATGGATATAATGATTTTGAAATGATAGAATATGTTAATTGCGGAGTAGCTATGGGTAATGGCGTTGAAAAATTAAAAGAAATAGCAGACTTTGTAACAGATGATATAGATAAAGATGGTATATATAATGGCTTTAAAAAGCTAGGTTTAATTTAGCTTATGAAAAATAAACTAGGCTTGATTTTATCTAGATAATCATTTAAATGCAGTTTGGGACATTTACAAGTAATGTTCTAGACTGCATTTTTTATGTTAATTATAAAAAAATAATAAATTAGCACTCGACACTTGACAGTGCTAACAACGAATGTTATAACACAATTGGTAGGAAGCAAGACACAATTTATAGTTTTACTGATTACGAAATTATGAAAAGGAGGAGCGCGTATGAATATAAATAAGTTTACTCAAAAGTCAATTGAAAGTATTAATAATTGCGAGAAGTTAGCTTACGAATATTCCAATCAGGAAATTGATCAGGAACATTTACTTTACTGCTTAATGACAGTAGAAGATAGCCTTATTAGTAACTTGATTGAGAAGATGGGAATAGATAAGGCTGGATTTTTATCGGCCATTGAAGATTTGCTTAAAGGAAAGACTAAGGTATCAGGAAATGTTCAGTTATACATGAGTGGTGACCTTAATAAAGCGCTTATAAATGCAGAGGATGAAGCCAAGAAGATGGGGGATTCTTATGTATCTGTAGAGCATATATTTTTATCATTAATTAAACATGCTAATAAGGGATTAAAGGCGCTTTTTAAGACATATGGAATTACTAGAGATTCTTTCCTTTCAGTTCTTGCAAGTGTGCGCGGAAATCAAAGCGTTACAACAGATAATCCAGAGGCAACTTACGATACACTTTCTAAGTATGCTAGGGATTTAGTTCAGGCAGCAGCTGATGGAAAGCTTGATCCAGTTATTGGTAGAGATAATGAAATTAGAAATGTAATTAGAATTCTTAGTAGAAAAACTAAGAATAATCCAGTTCTTATTGGTGAGCCTGGTGTAGGTAAGACAGCGGTTGTTGAAGGACTTGCTCAGCGAATTGTGGCAGGAGATGTGCCAGAGGCTCTAAAGAATAAGAAAATATTTGCTCTTGATATGGGAGCACTTGTTGCAGGTGCTAAGTATAGAGGTGAATTTGAAGAGAGATTAAAGGCTGTACTTGATGAGGTTAAGAACTCAGACGGTGAGATAGTTCTTTTCATTGATGAGATTCACACAATTGTTGGCGCTGGTAAGACGGAAGGGTCAATGGATGCAGGTAACATGTTAAAACCAATGCTTGCTAGAGGCGAGTTGCATTGCATTGGTGCGACAACACTTGATGAACACAGAGAATACATTGAAAAAGATCCTGCTCTAGAGCGTAGATTCCAACCTGTAATGGTAGATGAACCAACAGTAGAAGATACAATTTCAATACTACGTGGACTTAAGGACAGATATGAAGTATTCCACGGAGTTAAGATTACAGATGGTGCCCTAGTATCTGCTGCAGTGCTTTCTAATAGATATATTAGTGAAAGATTCCTACCAGATAAGGCTATTGACCTTGTGGATGAGGCCTGCGCTATGATAAAGACTGAGCTTGATTCAATGCCAGCAGAACTAGATGAACTTAAGCGTAAGGTTATGCAGCTTGAAATTGAGGAGGCTGCCCTTAAGAAGGAAACAGATAGACTTAGTATGGATAGGTTAGCTAGTCTTCAGGAGGAACTTGCAAGTCTTCGTGATGAATTTAATGCTAAGAAGGCTAAATGGGATGCTGAAAAAGTTTCTGTGGATTCTGTAAGCAAGATTAAGGAAGAGTTAGAAGAGGTTAATAAGGAATTACAGGCAGCACAGCGTGATTACGACTTAGAGAGAGCTGCTAAATTACAATATGGTAAATTACCAGAAGTAAAGGCAAGACTTGAAGAAGCCGAAAAGAAGCTATCTGAGAGAGACTTAAGCCTTGTACATGAGTCAGTAACTGAGGAAGAAATTGCTAAGATTATTTCTCGTTGGACAGGAATTCCAGTAGCTAAGTTATCTGAAACAGAAAGAAATAAGACTCTTAATCTTGATAGAGAACTTCATAAGAGAGTTATTGGTCAGGATGAAGGTGTAACTAAGGTAACAGAGGCTATTATTAGATCTAAGGCAGGAATTAAGGATCCATCAAAGCCTATTGGTTCTTTCCTTTTCCTAGGACCTACAGGTGTTGGTAAGACAGAACTTGCTAAAGCTCTAGCAGAAAGTCTTTTTGATGATGAAAGCAATATTGTAAGACTTGATATGTCCGAGTATATGGAGAAGTATTCAGTGTCTAGACTTATTGGTGCGCCTCCAGGATATGTTGGATACGAAGAAGGTGGCCAGCTAACAGAGGCAGTAAGAAGAAAGCCTTATTCAGTTGTATTATTTGATGAAGTTGAGAAGGCACATCCAGATGTATTTAACGTTCTTTTACAGGTACTTGATGATGGCCGTGTAACAGATTCTCTTGGTAGAACAGTAGATTTTAAGAACACAATTATTATTATGACAAGTAATATAGGTTCAGAATATC
This sequence comes from Lachnospira multipara LB2003, assembly GCF_000702205.1. GTDB lineage: Bacteria > Bacillota > Clostridia > Lachnospirales > Lachnospiraceae > Lachnospira > Lachnospira multipara_A. Next base: position 25,256 of record NZ_JNKW01000001.1, read on the forward strand.
TACTTGAGGGAATTGATGAAAATGGACAGATAAAGGATGAGGCAAGACAGCTTGCAACAAATGATCTTCATGCACACTTTAGACCTGAGTTTATTAATAGACTTGATGAGATAATTATGTTTAAGCCTTTAACTAAGGATAATATTTCAGGTATTGTTAATCTCTTAATTGATGACCTTAATAAGCGACTTGCAGATAAGGAGCTAAAGATAGAATTAAGAGAGGATGCTAAGGACTTTATTGTAGATAATGGATATGATCCTGCGTTTGGTGCAAGACCATTAAAGAGATATGTTCAAAAGACAGTAGAGACTTTAGTTGCTAAGTTAATTCTTGCAGGAGACTTAAACACAGGAGATACTATTGTTATTGAATGTGATGGAAGTGGCCTTGTAGCTAAAAGAAAAATGTAGTGCTTATTTCCTAGATAAATAGCACTCAATGGGAAAGAGGATTAAGCCGATAGTATATTTAAAGGAAATGTTTTGTGTACGGAATCTTTTAATTTCTTGTACTTAAACCTGGTAGGGTTAGAGGTTGTATCGAAACATTTTAGGGCATAGCCTAGAAAAGCTGAGGTAGACCATGAGTTTGGTAAGTAATTACCTGTACAAAATGGTTAACCTCAGCTTTTTGTCTTAATAAGACTAATAGTCTTTAGATTAGATTTATACGAATTGGTTTGACTTAATGTCATATTCGTAGTCAATAAGCATAAGCTTATATTTTAAATCTGATTCTTTAATATCAAAGGCCTTGCAGAAATCATCAAGGCTTTTATAATTATCTCTTAATTGAGTATTTACATAGCTAAGTAACATTACTGGATCCTTTGGCATCTCTAACATATTCACCACCCTTTTTAATTCTTACTTACTTATATCAAAAATGTGGGACTTTGGCAAATTTTTACATAGGGAAAATAACTTATGAAAAAAAGTAGTCTTATTTTTTCTAAAAAAGATGTATATTATTGCTGAAAGATGTTGAATTTAAGCATATTTTTTGTTAAACTAATGAAAGATAAATTGATTGACAATTTAATAACTATATTTGAAATGAACCCAGAGGAGACTATAAAGATTGGGGAATAGTCGAATTTAGGGGATTTTTTTAATGACTTTTTACGATGGAGGTAAAAAATGAAGAAATGGGTTTATTTATTCACTGAAGGTAGAGCCGACATGAGAAACCTTCTTGGTGGTAAGGGCGCAAATCTTGCTGAAATGACTAATATTGGTCTCCCAGTACCACAGGGCTTTACAATTACTACTGAGGCTTGTACTCAGTACTATGAAGATGGAAGAGAGATTAATGATGAAATCAGAGGCCAGATTGAAGAGTATATCTTAAAGATGGAAGAGATAACTGGCAAGAAATTTGGAGATAAGGAAAATCCGCTTCTTGTTTCTGTTCGTTCTGGTGCTAGAGCTTCAATGCCAGGTATGATGGATACAATACTTAATCTTGGACTTAACGAGGAGGTAGTCGAGGTAATTGCTCGTAAGTCTAACAATCCAAGATGGGCTTGGGACTGTTATAGAAGATTTATTCAAATGTATTCAGATGTTGTAATGGAAGTTGGTAAGAAATATTTCGAAGAGCTTATTGACAAGATGAAGGAAAAGAGAGGGGTTAAGCAAGACGTTGATTTAACAGCCGATGACTTAAAGGAACTTGCTTGTCAATTTAAATCAGAATATAAATCAAAGATAGGTAAGGACTTCCCAGATGATCCAAAAGAACAGTTATTTGGCGCAATTAAGGCTGTGTTTAGATCTTGGGATAATCCTAGAGCAAATGTATATAGAAGGGATAATGATATTCCTTACTCATGGGGTACTGCTGTAAATGTACAGTCCATGGCATTTGGTAATATGGGCGATGACTGTGGTACAGGTGTTGCATTTACAAGGGATCCAGCAACAGGAGCTAAGGGTTTGTTTGGTGAGTTCTTAACTAATGCACAGGGCGAGGATGTAGTTGCTGGTGTTCGTACACCTATGCATATTAGTGAGATGGAAGAAAAATTCCCTGAAGCCTTTAAGCAATTTAAGGAAGTGTGTGAAATCCTTGAAAATCACTACAAGGACATGCAGGATATGGAATTTACAGTAGAGGCTGGAAAGCTCTACATGTTACAGACAAGAAATGGTAAGAGAACAGCACAGGCAGCTTTAAAGATTGCTTGTGATTTAGTAGATGAGGGCATGAGAACTGAGGAAGAGGCTGTTGCTATGATTGATCCTAGAAACCTAGATACGCTTCTTCATCCACAATTTGATAAGGATGCTCTTAAAAATGCAACGCCAATTGGCAAGGGACTTGGAGCTTCTCCAGGCGCTGCTTGTGGTAAGATTGTATTTAATGCTGAAACAGCAATTGAATGGGCAGAAAGAGGAGAAAAGGTTGTATTAGTTAGACTTGAGACAAGTCCAGAGGATATTACAGGAATGAAGGCAGCAGAAGGAATCCTTACAGTTCGTGGCGGTATGACAAGCCATGCAGCTGTTGTAGCTCGTGGAATGGGCGAGTGCTGCGTTTCAGGATGTGGCGATATAACAATGGATGAAGAAAATAAGCGTTTTACCCTTGCAGGTAAAGAATTTATTGAAGGAGATTATATCTCAATTGATGGTAGCACAGGTAATATCTATGATGGTGTTATAAAGACAGTTGATGCTAAGATTGCTGGAGAATTTGGCAGAATTATGAATTGGGCTGATAAATACAGAAGACTTAAGGTTCGTACAAATGCAGATACACCAGCAGATGCAAAGAAAGCTCGTGAACTTGGAGCTGAGGGTATTGGACTTTGTAGAACAGAGCATATGTTTTTTGAAGAAGATAGAATTGCAGCCTTTAGAGAGATGATTGTATCCGATTCTGTAGAGGAAAGAGAAGAGGCACTTGATAAGATTTTGCCATATCAGCAGAATGATTTTGAAGGCTTATTTGAGGCATTGGAGGGTAATCCGGTTACAATTAGATTCCTTGATCCACCTCTTCATGAATTTGTTCCAACAGAAGAAGCAGATATTGAAAAATTAGCTAAGGCTAAGGGAAAGACAGTTGCTGAAATCAAAGCTATGATTGACTCATTACACGAATTTAACCCAATGATGGGTCACAGAGGCTGTAGACTTTCAGTTACATATCCTGAAATCGCTAAGATGCAGACTAAGGCTGTAATTCGTGCAGCAATTAATGTTTCAAAGAAACATCCTGAGTGGAAAATTGTTCCTGAAATTATGATTCCACTTGTTAGTGATATTAAAGAATTTAAGTTCGTAAAGAAGATTGTAGTGAAGGTGGCAGATGAGGAGATTAAGGCAGCAGGCATTGACCTTAATTACGAGGTTGGTACTATGATCGAGATTCCTCGTGCAGCCCTAACAGCAGATGAAATCGCTAAGGAAGCTGACTTCTTCTGCTTTGGTACTAATGACTTAACTCAGATGACATATGGCTTTTCTAGAGATGACGCAGGTAAGTTCTTATCTGCTTATTATGACACTAAGATTTTGGAAAATGATCCGTTTGCTAGACTTGATAGAGATGGCGTTGGTAAGTTGATGGAAATGACACTTAAGCTTGGCCGCCCAGCAAATCCTAAACTTCATGTAGGAATTTGTGGCGAGCATGGTGGTGACCCATCATCAGTAGAGTTCTGTAATGAAATCGGCTTAGACTATGTCAGCTGTTCGCCATTTAGAGTACCAATTGCGAGACTGGCAGCAGCACAGGCAGCTATCAACGACAACAAAAAAATCTAAGTGAAATCAAATTTACAAAAGAAGCCATAGAAAAAGCTATACAATTAGCTGCATTTGATATATTTGTAAAGCTATATAAAAAAGAGTTAATCAATTTAGAAGAGTTAAGGTGTGTTGCAGATAAGCATAATATAGAATTTAATATGTCAATTTTAAATTATACTTGATTGCTATTTTGGGTTAGTAAAAATTAAAATATAAGAAAGCCCCGGTGCGTCATACAGATAAAAATCTGAAGATAGACGCATGGGGGCTTGTTTTGGTGTGTTGGTAAATATGGTAGTAGGACTCATTTGGGGGCTATTGCCTTTATGAAGAAAAATTTCGCTTGTAGGGCAACAAATCTCAAGATTTCTTCTGTGCTTTTCATCTTTTTCGCCAATATTTTACTTATATGGGCAATTCTAATTTTTTTAAACCTCGAAGAGGCAAGAATTTGTTGCCTTTTTGACAGCTTTTTGTGTAATTTGGATTAGTTGTAAAAATATTGAACTTTCCCAAATCAAGAAATCTAATCTTTTTCCAGACTTTTTCCTTGATTCGGGCAATCCGACCAGTAACCTAGAGGCTCAGGAAATGAACCTGGGCAATCAGGCCAGTAACTTAGAGGCTCAGGAAATGAACATGGGCAATCCGGCCAGTAACATAGAGGTTCAGAAAATGAACCTGAGCAACCCGGCCAGCAACCTCATCAGCGAAGCCGATTACAATCCGGTCAGTAGCTTAGAGACAAATTATATTTCAGTATAACGCTCCATCTTCTAGGAATTTAGAGCAGAAAATCGGAAGTTATGATATGTGTGCTTGACAAAAATACTCCTATATCGTAGTATAAAACTACGATATAGGAGTATTAAATTATGAAGACAAATGGTGGATTTCTTGTTACAAAAATAAAACAGCTAGGTGATCGTATATTTGAAAGGATACTGGCAGAAAAAAACATTGATGCATTTAACGGAGCTCAGGGAAGGATTCTTTATGTCTTATGGCAGGAAGATGGTGTTCCTATTAAAATTATTTCCGAGAAAAGCGGACTTGCAATTACTTCACTTACAACCATGCTTGAGCGGATGGAAAAAAACGGACTGATAAGCCGCAAAACTGATGAAGCTGATAAGAGAAAAACTCTTCTGTTCCTCACAGATAAAGCCAAAGAACTTAAAGAAGCTTATGACTCCGTATCCAATGAGATGGGGAATATTTATTATCGTGATTTTACGGATAAAGAGATTCTTCAGTTTGAAGAGTATCTTAACCGCATCAGGGTAAACCTTGAGGAATGGAGTGACAAATGAGTATCTGTATTAAAGATCAGATTCAGAACATGAATCTTGTTATAGGGTGCACTGTTGGATGTCCGTACTGCTATGCCAGAAACAATACGAGGCGTTATCACATCATAGATGATTTTGAAAAGCCACAGTTTTTTCAAGGCAAGCTTCGTATGATGGAAAAGAAAAAACCGCAGAATTTTCTGCTGACCGGCATGAGCGATCTCTCGGGCTGGCATGAGGAATGGAGAGAGGAAGTCTTTAAAAAGATAGCAGAGAATCCTCAGCACCAGTTTCTTTTTCTTACCAAACGACCGGATCTTCTGTCTTTTGAAACAGATCTTGATAATGCATGGTTTGGCGTTACAGTTACGAGAAAGTCTGAGTTATGGCGTATTGATGCACTGCGGAGCAATGTGAAGGCAAAAAAATATCATGTTACCTTTGAGCCTTTGTTCGATGATCCGGGTAAGGTTGATCTTACAGGCATTGACTGGATTGTGGTTGGAACCATGACAGGTGCAAAGAGCAGGACTGTTAAAACAGATCCCGGGTGGGTTTATTCATTGACAGAACAGGCTCATGAACTGAACATTCCTGTATTCTGGAAAGAAGATCTTGTTCCGATTATGGGAGAAAAAATGATACAGGAAATGCCGGATGCTTTTAACAAAGTGTTGGAGGAACAGAGAATATGGAACAAGCAGAAATCAAAGTAAATCATATAGAAACAAAAAGTGTAATGACAAAATCGAATACTCCTATTGGAGGATATTCGGTGAATCCCTATGTGGGGTGTCCCCATGCCTGTAAATACTGTTACGCATCTTTTATGAAACGCTTTACAGGGCATACGGAGGAATGGGGAACTTTCATGGATGTGAAAGACTGGCCTGAAATAAAGAATCCAAAGAAGTATGCCGGCCAGAAGGTGATCATTGGAACAGTTACGGATGGTTATAATCCGCTAGAGGAAACATATAAAAATACAAGAAGACTTCTGGAAGAATTAAAGGACAGTGGTGCGGACATACTTATCTGCACAAAGTCAGACCTTGTACTAAGAGATCTGGAACTGCTAAAAGAGATCAATGAAAATAGCAGACTTACAGTATCATGGTCAATCAATACTCTCGATGAAGAGTTTAAAGATGATATGGATGCGGCAGTAAGCATAGAAAGAAGGCTTGCTGCAATGAAAGAGGTATATGCGGCAGGCATTCGTACAATTTGCTTCATTTCACCCGTGTTCCCGGGGATTACGGATATAGAAGCAATCATAGACAGGACAAAAGATCAGTGTGACCTTGTATGGCTTGAGAATCTGAATCTTCGCGGAGGTTTTAAGGCAGATATCATGAAATACATTTCCGATAAACATCCAGATCTGGTGCCACTGTATGACGAAATCTATAACAAAAAGAATCGCAGCTATTTTGAAGCGCTGGAAAAGAAAGCAGAAGAGCTGGCTAAAAAGTATGATTGCAGGTTTGTTGATAATGAAACTCCGTATGAGAGAGTAGAGAAAGGACATCCAACAATCGTAGATTACTTTTATCACGAAGAAGTTAGAGGAACTGCCAATAGTGGAAAGAGAAATGTAATACATAATCCTTGATGGAAGAATAAACCGGAAGTTAATCGTACAAATTCCTGTTTGTCGACCTAATTGAATATTGTACGTAACATAGAGCAGTTATCTCAAATTGAGATAGCTGCTTTTTTGAATGAAATAAAATGTGATGAATAACCATGAAAGTGCCTCATAAAATGTGATGATACCTATTGAAGTGCCTATTTTTTTGTGATGACTCAGGGGGACGGGGTTAGCGAAATTATTGAGAAAACGGTTACCTTAACCGATAAAATAAATATAACTGATAAAGCCCCGGTGCGTCATACAGATAAAAAATCTGAAGATAGACGCATGGGGGCTTGTTTTGGTGTTAGTAAATATGCTAGTAGGACTCTTTTGGGGAAAGTTTGGGATTAATGTATTTTTATGGAAAGGAAAAATTACATATAGTAGGATATAAAATTTAAGGTGGCATATAAATTGGGGCTATTGCCTTTATGAAGAAAAATTTCCCATGTAGGGCAACAAATCTCAAAATTTCTTCTGTGCTTTTCATCTTTTTCGCTCTTATTTTACTTATATGGGCAATTCAAATTTTTCAAAACCCTGAAAAGGCAAGAATTTGTTGCCTTTTTGGGGCTTTTTTATTTGATTTGGATTAGTTGTAAAAATATTGAACTTTCCCAAATTAAGAAATCTAACCTTTTTCCAGACTTTTTCTTTGATTTGGGCAATCCGGTCAGTAATTTCATCAGCGAAGCTGATTACAATCTGGCCAGTAACCTAGAGGTTCAGGAAATGAATTATGTAATGTAACCTTTCGAAAGTTTCACGGACTTTTACTTTTTCGCTACAAAAATATAATTATATAGCGAGAAAGTATTGACTTTCTCGCTACTAGATTCTAAAATTGTAGCGAAAGGGGTTGATTGCATGGATGAAGAAAATATCCTTGATAAGCTACTTGAAGAACAGAACGGATATATTCGACTAATAGATGCGCAAAATGAAGGAGTATCAAAGTATACTGTTATGGAGTATATTCGTAAAAATGAAATGGAAAAACTAGCACCTGGTGTATATATTTCGTCTGATGCTTGGGAAGATAGAATGTATTTATTGCAGCTTCGTAACAGGAAAATTATTTTTTCACATGAGTCCGCTTTGTACATGCATAATCTTTCTGATAGAGAACCTTTTTCGCCGGTCATTACTGTCGGGAGAGGATATAATGCGAAACATCTAAAAGATAATGGCGTTGTAGTTCATACGGTAAGATCAGAGTGGTTAGAACTTGGATTAACGCATGCACAGACATTCACAGGAAATACAGTACGAATTTATGACAGAGAACGTTGTATTTGCGATATTATCAAGAATAAAAATAAGATGGATATTCAAGTATTTCAAATGGCTTTGACATCTTATTTTACTGATGGTGATAAAAATATTCATAACCTTATGAAATATTCGGAGATTATGGGGATTTCAGATAAGGTGAGACAATATGCAGAGGTATTATTATGATTAAAAGTGCTACAGCCGTAAAGGCAAAGATACTAAGAAAAATGATTGAGTAAAAAATGCTCACATTGGAAGGAATTGGTATGCTAAAAGAAGTATTGGCTAGAATATAATGACTTATCAATTATTGAATATTTGTTTTGCTTTAAATCCAGGTGTTTAACTGCACCTGGAAATTTTTTTGAAAAATTATAGATGTAACCATTGACATTACATCAAAACAATGTTATATTAACAATGTCAGATGAAACCACAACGGTTACATCGATGAACTTTTTAACATTCGAGGATAATTACCTCGCAGGGCAGAGCCCGGAAAGGAACATAATTATGACAAATAAGGAAAAAGCATTAGCACTCATCGGAATATTCGTATCAGGAGATACAGCAAAGGCAAAGGAACTTCTTGCGCCTGGCTATATTCACATAACCTTGTATTTGGTACAGGAGTAGATGCATTTGTGGCAGCAGTTGAAGGACTTGCACAGGCACCTGTAAAAACAACAGTTAATAACATTCGTGCATTTGAGGATGGAGATAAGGTTTTCCTTCAGACAGTATATAATTTTGCAGGAGCAGGAGAGCAGGTCGGATTCGATGTTTTTCGATTCGATGCAGACGGTAAGATTGCAGAACATTGGGATAATTTAGCAGACAAGGCAGCTCCTAATCCATCAGGACATACTCAGATTGATGGAACTCTTGAGAAGAAAGATGTAGATAAGGAAGAGACACGTAAGGTTGTAGCTGGATTTGTAGGCGATGTACTTCGTGGGGAGAATCCTGACAAGCTCACTTCTTACTACGATGAAGATAAATATATTCAGCATAATACTTCAATTGCAGATGGTCTTTCAGGTCTTGGAGCTGCACTTGAAGCTATGGCTAAGCAGGGAATCTCAATGGTTTATAACAAGACTCATATGATTCTTGCAGATGGAGATTATGCACTTGCCTGCTCAGAAGGAAGCTTTGGCGGTGTAGCTACAACTTACTATGATCTTTTCCGTGTTGAGAACGGATTTATCGCAGAGCACTGGGATGTAATGGAGACATTAGCTGATAAGTCTACATGGGCTAATGAGAACGGAAAGTTTTAACTCAGTCGGAGAAATCCCCCATATCTAGGCGTTGGGGAAGAGTCCGCCATGAGAATAGCCTGGCGGCTATGGGCGGCTCCTACATAGCAATCATTATATGATTGCTACAGTAATAGCGTAGGTGGGGGTTATGACAAACTATACTCGGTCGGGGTACAAGCCTCTTTTTGGGGAAGTTTGGGATTAATGTACTTTTTATGGAAAAGAAAAATTACATATAGTAGGATAAAAAATTTTAGGTGGCATATAAAATGGGGCTATTGCCTATATGAAGAAAGATTTCTCCTGTAGGGCAACAAATCTCAAGATTTCTTCTGTGCTTTTCATCTTTTTCACCCTTATTTTACTTATATGGGCAATTTTAATTTTTCAAAACCGTGAAAAGGCAAGAATTTGTTGCCTTTTTGACAGCTTTTTGTGTGATTTGGATTAGTTGTAAATTTATTGAAATTTTTCAAAATCGGAAATCTAATCTTTTTCCAGACTTTTTCTTTGATTCGGGCAATCTGGTCAGTAACCTAGAGACTCAGGAAATGAATTATGTAATGTAACTCTTTGATAGATGTGATTGTGCCAACACTGTCGGCACAAATTGATCCGTATTGAACAAAAATGCGGAATCTGCAAAAATGTCGATTAGAGATTGGAGTTCTACTGAAAACAATTTTTTGAAAAAAATAGATGTAACCGTTGCAATTACATTTGCCATGAAGTAAAATGATGACAGGAGGGCGTAAACCTTCGTTGTACGATGTTTCGCGCCTTCCGAAATGGAATGGAGAGATTTAAAATGCAGATATCAAGTAGATTTACGGTTGCACTTCACATTTTTACATGTGTGGATACATTTAAAGATGAACACAAGGTAACGAGCGATTTTCTTGCAGCCAGTATAAATACAAATCCTGTCATCATTAGAAAGATACTTACTCAGCTTAAGAACGCAGGGTTAATAAATGTTATCAGAGGAACAGGCGGAATAGAGCTTACAAGAGATCTTAAAGACATAACTTTTTATGATGTGTATCAGGCAATAGAACCTTTGGAGGATGGAAATCTATTCAGATTTCATGAAGCACCCAATCCAGAGTGCCCTGTTGGTAGGAATATCCATTCGCTATTGGATGATAAGTTGAAAAGCATCCAGGAAGCGATGGAATCAGAGATGAAAAAATACACACTTAACGATTTAAGATCCGGAATGCAGGAACTTTTGGCAAAAGAAGCTTAATAAGAAGCTTAATAATGAGACTCTGAGGTATATACTTCAGGGTCTTTTTTATGTCATAGAGCAGGAACATTGTCTGCACTGTGGTAATTGTTTGAATACCTGTCCTGCCGGGGCAGTAGTTAGGAGATGAAAGCTATGCAAAAGAATAGAACACAGGACGAACGTCTTGATTATCTTGTAGAAGAGTTCAAGGCAGATTCAGATGAATATAAGGATTTACAGACTCCAAATAGTAGGGAAGATAAGAGACGAATCTTAAGGTCGCTTATGAACATCCGTATGCCAAGAGAATTGTCCTCTGAGGTAATGAAAGTACAGGATGAATATCTGACAGAGAGAGCGGCTGAAAAAGGTGTGGTGAACCTATCAGACATCCCGGTTATTAGGGATGGACTTTCCATCTGGCAGGGAGATATCACAAGACTTTCGGTGGATGCTATTGTTAATGCCGCTAATTCGCAGATGCTCGGTTGTTTTGTTCCGATGCATACTTGCATAGATAACTGTATCCATACTTTTGCAGGAGTGCAGCTGAGAGCCGAGTGCAACAGGAAGATGAATGAACTTCGAATCAGATATGGAAGAGATTATGAGCAGCCCACTGCCGTTCCGATGCTCACTGAAGCGTATAATCTTCCGGCAAAGAAAGTTATTCATATAGTAGGACCAATTGTACAGTACCGCCTTACTCCTGAATTGGAAAAGGATTTGGAGAACTGCTATAGAAACACTTTGGATATGTGTGCTGAAAATGATTTGAAGAGCGTTGCTTTTTGCTGTATTTCAACGGGAGTTTTTCATTTTCCAAACAAAAAAGCTGCTGAGATTGCGGTTAAGACTGTATCAGAGTGGCTCCGTGAAAATCCTGGCAAGGTAGAAAGGGTGATATTTAATGTTTTCAAAGATGAAGATAAGGCCATTTACGAAAAACTTATATAACGATTTGCCCAACGGCTATCAGGAAACTATAAAGAAAGGGCGCTGCATGTCCGGTGGACATGCGTTTAGCGCGGACCGGAACGGAGTGGAGACATGAATGCTGTGAGATACTTTAGTGGAAGCATGTCCTATGGTAAGGGAAGCAAAGAAGAACAAGAAAGCCGCCTGAAAAAAGAAATCAAGGAAGCAGATGCCATTGTCATTGGTGCGGGTGCGGGACTATCAACATCAGCAGGGTTTACTTACAGTGGCGAGCGTTTTCAAAAATATTTTTTCGACTTTGAAGAGAAGTATGGATTTCATGATATGTATTCGGGCGGCTTTTATGTGATGAGGTTAGAACCTGAGATTTCATGGGCGTACTGGGCGAGAAATATTTATATCAACCGCTATATGAAAGCCCAAAAGCCTGTATATGAAATGTTGTTGGAGTTGGTTAAAGAAAAAGATTATTTCGTTATCACAACAAATGTAGATCACCAGTTTCAGAAGGCAGGATTTGATAAAAAAAGACTGTTCTATACTCAGGGTGATTTTGGATTGTTTCAGAGCGTGAATCCCGCTATTCAGAAAACCTTTGATAATGAAGAGTGGGTAATGAAAGCTATGGAAGCACAGGGTTTCATTCAGGATGAAGCCGGCGTATTTCAATTGCCAGAGGATGGAAAAATCAATATGGAAATTCCTTCTGAAATGATTCCAAAGTGCCCTGATGACGGCTCTGATATGACTACGAATTTGAGAGCGGATGACTCGTTTGTTGAAGATGAAGGGTGGCATAGGGCATCTGCGGCATATTCTGATTTTATTCGTAGACATGAGAATCTCCATGTTCTTTATCTTGAGCTGGGAGTAGGCGCTAATACGCCTGTAATAATAAAGTATCCCTTCTGGCAGATGACTTTGGCAAATGAAAATGCAGTATATGCCTGCGTGAATTTCGGCGAAAGCTACTGCCCAGAGGAAATTGCAGATAGAAGTATATGTATTGATGGTGATATTGCAAGCATTTTACAAGAGTTGTAAGCTTACCTATACATATTGCAAGAAATAAGAGTGGATTATACGATCTATGGATTTTTCAATATCACTTTTTCCATCTGATAAGCACCACTCAAAAATACAGCCTTTAACAATAGTGCAGATGTCTACACTCATAGTGTGGATGTCTGCATTTTTTTTAATGTATCCAGCTTTCTGTAAGATTTTTAATTCATCCTCACATCTTGCCATAACAGTGCCATCAAGGAACTTTCCATCGACTTCACTCATATAGGAACTGAGTGATGAGTTAGTGCTAGAATAAAAGCTCTTCATGAAATCTAAGCCTAAACCTAAGTATCTGTTTACAAGTTTCATATATAGTTCAATAATTCTGTTGGCTGGATGGGATAAGCTATTATTAAGTTCACATTCTTTAAATGGTATCTCCTGGATAAAATACATGAGAAGATCATCTTTATCTCTAAAGTAATGATAAAAAGTACCTATTGATGAATCAGCTTCTGCACAAACATTTCTTACAGTTACAGAGTCTGCACCGCTTTTTGTGATAAGACGTATGGTTGCATCTATGATTTTTTGTTTTGAATCCTGCTTATTTGTATCTTTTGCAGGTCTACCGCATTTTCTTGGCATATTAAAATCCTCGCTTATAAATTTTTTAGATTTGACCTATTGACATTATAGAACACGTTCTATATAATTGCAATCACAAACAAATAAAACACGTTCTATTTAAGGAGGCTATCATTATGAAGATTACATATTGGTCAGATTATGCATGTCCTTATTGCTATATTGGAGAGACAAGACTTAAGAATGTTATTAAAGACATGCCAGAGTTTAAGGATGAAGAAGTTGAATTTGAAATGAAGGCATTTCAGCTTGATCCATATGCTGGAGTACATGCGACAAGTGATACACAGACAAGATTTGCTAAGAAGTATGGCATCTCTATGGAAGAGGCAGGAGATACAATTGAACATATTTCCCAGCTTGGAAGGGATGAGGGCATTGACTTCAAATACGCAACAACTCTTTTTACCAATACTATGGATGCTCACAGACTTACTAAATTTGCCATGGAAAAGGGCGATAAAGAGCAGACAGAAAAGCTGACTGAGAGATTGTATGCAGCATATTTTACAGATAATAAGGAACTTGCCAACAGGGATTTATTGTTAAGTATTGCTGTGGATTGCGGCTTTGATGCAGCTGAAGTAAAGGCTGTTTTAGACTCAGATAAATATCAAGATGAGGTAGTTCTTGATGAAAGAGAAGCAGCCAGATACGGAATCCATGCAGTGCCATGCTTTATAATCGGCGCTTACGCTTTGCAAGGAGCACAGCCTGCTGAAATTATGAAGTCAGCTCTACTAAAAGCAATGGAAAAAGAAAGCAGTAAAGTAGACGAGTCACAGGGAATGGCATGCGGTCCAGATGGCTGCAGGATAGGATAAAGATATGATAGTAGAAGTTCCGGTAAAAGGCTATTTTAATGAAAATTGTTATTTCTATATTGATGATGAAACAAAGCACGGTTTTTTGATTGATCCAGGCGCAGAAGCTAAAAGGCTTTTAAAACTTATATCGGATAAGGGGTGGAATATTGAAAAAATATTGCTTACCCACGGTCATTTTGATCACACCGGGGCTGTAAATGAAATCAGAGCTGCTCTTGGAATCCCGGTTATTGCTCATAAAAGAGCAGATCAGTATCTGCTTGATGGCTATATGAATCTTTCTGCCGAGTGTGGCTCCTCTATAATCATAGGGGGCGTAAAGTATGCCGATGATGGTGATATTCTCTCACTTGAAGCAAATCCGAATTTTAAGCTAAAGGTTATATACACTCCGGGACACACGACGGATTCGATTATCTTTTATTCAGAAAGAGATCTGGTTGCCTTTGTAGGAGATACGATCTTTAAAGGATGCATCGGCAACTATAAATATCCAGGTGGCAATTTTAAGAATCTTCAGGATAGCATAATTGACAAGATATTTACCTTGCCTGATGAGACTATGCTGTTATCAGGGCATTCGGATAAAACGAGCGTTGGGATTGAAAAACAGAGATATGGTTTGTAAGGAAATGGATGCATTAGAAAACACAATATCACTCGGAAATTTATTTGGGGAATCTGTAGGTTTAAGACCTATGGGTTCCCCTCTTTTTTATTTCAGAAGAAAAGTCCAACAGCAAAATTAAGCAATTTGTAAGAATTGTGTAGTCAAGCGATTAGCTTGTTCAAGGGGGTTGGGGATGTGGCAGCAACGAGTAGATGATAGTGTTTTGAAAAAAAGCAGTGCTTGCGATTTTGCGTAGACGCGCCCTAACGTAGAGAAGGAAGATCTCTATTGACTGATTAAGCAAAGAGTAGAAGAAAAAACTGGTAATTTTATTAAATGTTTGAGAGGGACAAATGTGGCGACCTAGATCTCTTGAGTTAATAAAATCAAAAATCAGCTAGTTTTCATCCAGTTGAATTAAAATCGCAAGAACTTGAATAAAAACCACACATTTTTGGTGCGCAGTTTTTTGATTTGTGGTACAATTTATTATGTGTTGTATCATGTTTTGTCTGAAAAAGAGGTTTATAGATGAAAATTAGTTATAAGAAATTATGGATTTTATTAGCTGAAAAAGAGATGAGTAAGCAGGATTTTCGAGAGAAACTGCAGATAGCTTCTGGTACGATGACAAAACTTAATAAGGGACAAGAAGTCTCAATGTCTGTCATTCTCAGGATATGTGAATATTTTGATTGCAATATATGTGATATTTGCGATGCTGTGAAGTCAGATTAAAAATAGATTGGTGGTTATATGATTGAAAGAATATGCCCTAAGTGCAGGGTTCCTATGACGGGAGATAAATGTATAAAGCCTAATTGTGGCCATGCTACCGAGATGTCATCAACAATATATTGGTGCAATGAATGCAATATTCCTATTTTTGAAAATTCATGTCCCGTATGTGGCAATGAGGGGAAGTATATTGCAACAGATATTAGACCAGTGTTTCCGGAAGAAAACTGTTTGATATCAATTATTCTTAAGGATGATCCATTTGCTTTTCAAAAGGATTCTGTTTGGTATGGAAGCAATGCTTATATTATTAATGGTAAAAAGGTAAAACTTGCGGTTAGTAAAATTAATAAGCTTCATATTGATGAGATTAAGACATTCAAGCAGAAGTATGATGATGTTGCTGGTAGTATTTTGTATGAATACTTTGATGTGTTCAAGGAAAGATTTATTGAAGCAAATAAAGACAGATATAACTTTATAACTGAAGAAGCTGTTAGCTTTGTTCAGAGTTATAAGGAACGATATGAAATCGAAGATATGATGGTATCATTCAGCGGGGGTAAGGATTCAACAGTTACATCACATATCGTTAATAGAGCATTGGGAACAAATAAGGTACTTCATGTTTTTGGAGATACGACATTAGAGTTTCCTTATACATTAGAGTATAAAAAACGCTTTAATAGAAATGAAGAATCTAGTGGTGTAAGGATTCTTACAGCAAAGAATCGTGAAAAGAACTTTGAAGAATTATGTGAAGTCGTTGGACCGCCTAGCCGTGTTATGAGGTGGTGTTGTACCGTATTTAAAACCGGTGCGATTCAAAAAACAATTGCGTCTGCATTTAAAGATAAGAATAACATCTTGAGTTTTCAAGGTATTAGACATAATGAATCAGCAAGCAGAAGCAAGTATGAAAGAGAAAGTGAGAGCCCAAAGATTTCGAAGCAGACAGTTGCTTCTCCAATTATAGATTGGATTGATTTTGATGTATGGCTCTATATTTTGACTACAGGAATTGACTTTAATGAAGCATATCGACTTGGATGGACAAGAGTTGGATGCTGGTGTTGTCCAAATAATGGTGGATGGTCAGAGTTCTTATCAAAAGTTCATATGTATGATCAATATGTTCATTGGCATAATTTGCTTGTGGATTTTGCTAAACAAATTGGTAAGCCGGATCCAGAAGATTATGTTGATGAAGGTGGATGGAAAGCGAGACAAGGTGGTAATGGGTTAGCTGCAGCACAAACTTCTATCGTTTCATTTGAACCATGTGCTACAGATGAAAATGCTTTTAATTATGATTTACAGCGCCCTATTACAGAAGAGTTATACGAATTATTTAAGCCGTTTGGATACATAAACAAGGAACTTGGAAATAAGCGTTTAGGAGAAGTCTATATTTTAAATAAGGCTGGAAAGGTTGTGCTTGTTTTACAAGGAAGAGTCGGAAGTACAAGGCTTAAAGTTACTATAAAAGATATTCATATCGCAAAGGCAAAAACACTTACTGCGGCAGAAGGAAAGATTCAGTGTCAACTTACAAAGTACCAGATGTGTTTGGGCTGTAAAGCGTGTGAGAGTGTATGTAAATATGATGCCATTAGTGTTAAGGATGATGGCACAGGTAAAATCACTTATACAATTGATAGTGATAAGTGTAAGCGATGTACAGAATGTGTTGGACATTTTAATGCAGGATGTTACATGAGAAAAGTATTAGGAATAAAGAGGACATAAAAATGGCTAATGAAAATTCAATTAGGTTACAGGGTCATGAAAAGTTCGCTATTCGAGAAGGATGGCTTGCTAAAGGACTAAACGAAGTTGAAAATCCTAAATATGACAATGTATTTCTGGAGAAAAATGCAGCAGAAATTTTCGGATTAGGTAACAACATGGTTAAGTCTTTGCGTTATTGGATGAGAGTATTCGGATTAACTAATGATAATGGTACGGAATTATCTACATTTGGTAAACTGGTGGCTGAGTATGATAGATATATTGAAGATACATTTTCTTTATGGATAATGCATTCTAAAATATCTAAAGATATTCATAATGCAACATCTTGGTATATGTATTTTAATCGATGTGACGCTGATGATTTAGATAAATCACAGATTAAGAGCATTTTGTATAGAGAGATATCTAAATATGCTCCCCAAAAAAAGGTTTCAGAAAAGTCTTTGGAGAGTGATGTTGACGTATTGTTGAATATGTATAGCAAACGTAAGGAAAATGATGATCCAGAGGACAAGAGTATTTCTCCGTTTAGCCAACTTGCATTGGTAAAAAATTCTGGGGGCAAGTATTCAAAAGTACATCCTTCAGCCAAGCATTTTAGTGAATTGATAGTGTTATATGAAATAGCTTCTATGTTATGTGGTGAGGATAGTTTATCAATTGATGCATTGATAAATGGAGAAAAAGGACTTCGCAGAATTTATAATCTTTCAAGTGTTGCTGTAAATGATTATTTAGATAAATTAGATGCTGCAGGATATATAAAGGTGGATAGAACTGCTGGATTGGATGTTATTTATCCAATGAAAGAATTAGACTCTGATGCAATTTTGAAAGAGTATTATGAAAATAAATAAAAGGGTGATGGGATGAAAAAAATACAATCTCTTAAAGATATCATAGAATTTAATAGCAGTTTTAAGTCTGCTGTAAATTTATATTTGAGTTTAAATAAGCCTGAAAAGGTATTGGGCTATATTCCTACAAAATCATCTATATGTGTTATAGGTGATTATTTGGAGAGTATATTATGTAACAAAGAACAAGCAACTCTATTTGTTGGACCATATGGTAAAGGAAAGTCTCATCTTTTATTGGTTTTGACTGCTATTATTTCGCTGGATAGAACACCAGAGAATAAGAAGATAATCGATGAGTTAGTAAAAAAAATAAAAAAAGTAGATGAAGTTGGTAATGAAGTCGCTGATTTAATTATGACTATGTGGAACAAAGAAAAGTACTTGCCAGTTCTTATCTCAGGTTCTACAGGTGATTTGAATCAGGCGTTTTTATACGGTCTTAATGAAGCTATTAAAAGAGATAAGTCATTAGCGGGATTAGCACCAGAGACTTATTACACAATAGCAATTGAGCGTATTGAAGATTGGAAGAATAATTACAAGGATACATATGCTATTTTTGAAAAGGAAGTAACGAAGTCAGGAATGATGATTAATGACTTGCTTACTAATCTTAAGTTATGCTCAAATGAGGCACTTGATACATTCAAAGCTATTTATCCGAAGGTAACCGCTGGTAGCAAATTTAATCCAATGGCTGTTTCTGATGTTTTGCCTTTATATAAGGGGATTAGTGAAAAACTAGTAGAAGATCATAAATACAGTGGTATCTATATCATTTTTGATGAGTTTAGTAAATTCATTGAGAGCCAGGATGGTTCAGCTGCTGGCTCTAATATGAAGTTAATACAGGATGTATGTGAGCTGGCAACAGAGTCGAAGAATGCACCTTTATTCTTCACTATGGTGGCACATAAGAGTATCAAAGAATATGGAAAGTATTTATCAATCGATACTATTAACTCATTTACCGGAATTGAAGGACGTATTGTAGAAAAGTATTTTGTTACTTCATCTAAGAATAATTATGAGCTGATTAGAAATGCAATTATAAAAAAGGATGATGATTTACAGAACATTGAGCACGTTCATAATTTCGTAGATAATGAGGCTTTAGATAAGTACTATCAACTTCCAGCATTTAAAAGCAATTTTCCAAGAAAAGATTTTGAAAATATTGTTTTAAAGGGCTGTTATCCACTTAATCCGATTGCATCGTACTTATTGCTGAATATTAGTGAGAAAGTGGCTCAGAATGAAAGAACTTTGTTTACATTTATTTCTAATGATGAGCCAAATAGTTTATTACGTTTTGTAGAGAATCATGATGAAAGCGACGGATGGAGTGCTGGCGCAGATTTGATTTACGATTATTTTGCACCATTGTTCAAAAAAGATGTTACAAATGAGTTTATTCATAATATTTGGCTTAGCGCAGAATATGTACTAGAAAGATGCGAATCTGATAATCAGAAAAAGGTAGTAAAGGCACTTGCAATTATTCTTATAGCAAATAAGGAAGATGAATTGCCAGCTACACGTACCTATATTCCACTTTGTGTTGATGTCCCTGGTTGTGCTCAGATTATTGATGATTTAGCAGCTAGCAATTTCATTTATAGAAAGAACGCAAACAACACTTATGCTTTTAAAACTAAAGCTGGTTCAGAATTAAAATCAGAGCTTAATAAGCAAAGAGAATTAAAGGGAGATAATGTTAATTATGCAAAAGCGTTATTAACAATTACAGGTAATTATTATATTGCGCCTAGAAAATATAATGCCCTTCATTGCATGACAAGATATTTTGAAAATGAATATATGCTTGTAGAGGACTTTATGAATATCAATAGTGCCGATGCGCTATTGAGCGGAATGAAAGGTGATGGAAAGGTTATCACTCTTTTTAGCTTTGAGACTGTTAAGCAAGAGCAAATTAAAAAGCATTTGGTAGACTTGGCAGATGATAGATTAATTGTTGTGTGTCCTAAAGAAAAACTTAAGCTGCAGATAAAAAAGAGATTAAAGGACTATGAAATTGTTCAAGAGCTTAAGTCAAATCAGGTGTTCACAAATAATAATGCTGTCCTTAAGCGCGAATTACCATTGATGCTAGAAGATTTAACGGTAGAGATTGAAAATGTATTACAAGATATATATGATGATGAGTCAGGATCAAAGGTATTTAGATATAGTTTTGTGGGTGGAAAAACGGTTAAGGAAAGCTCTGTCGAAAGGGCAGTTAGTGATTGTTGTGATGAAGTTTATAGCGAAACACCAATTATCAATAATGAAATGGTTAATAGACAATTTATCACTACAGGACAGACTAAGAAGGCGAGAGTAAACATTATTGATACGATTCTTCAACATAAATGTAATGAAGAATATGGCGAAGGCTTTAATCAGGAAGCTACAATATATCGTTCTTTATTTGTGAAGAATGAGTTATTAGCAGGAAACAATGATAGACTTCAGAAAATCTTGGATAGGATGAATGCCTATATTGATACTTGCTGTGACAAGAAGGTTCCTTTTGGCAACTTAATAAATGAGTTAGTTGCTAAACCATATGGAATGAGACTTGGCGTAATTCCAATTTATTTTGCGCATGTTCTTGCTGAAAGACAGGAAGATATTATTATATATTTTGCTGATCAGGAAGTTCAGATTAGTGCAGATATTATTGTTAATATGTGCGAAAACGCAGAAGATTACGCTGTGTATGTTTCCAAGGAGGATATTGAGAAGGAGAAGTATTTAAACGAGTTAAATTCTGAGTTTAGGATTAGTGAAAACAGAAATCTTTCTTCAAATCGAATTAAAGATATTGTGATTTGTATGCAAAGATGGTTTAGAGCTTTACCTCAGGCAACAAGAAATCTGGTAGATATCGAAAAGTACGAAGATAAGGAAACAGTTGTTGCACAAATGAAGGTGATCAGAAAAGCTATGCAAACGGTTGAGTTTAATCCGTTTGAGATGTTATTTGTCACATTCCCTAACGAGTTTGGAACATCTTCACTGTTAGATACATTTGATATTATTGATAATCGAGTAGATGATTTTGAAGATTATTTTCATAAAATCGAGAATGCAATTGTAGCTGCTATCTTTAAGATATGGGGTACAAAGCCTGGAAAAGACAAACTCTATCATGATTTACGGGAGTGGTATGAGAAACAAAGTGTTTCTGCTAAGCAGGGATTATATGACGGAAGAATAACTAATTTTATGTCATGTATTGCAAACCTTGATTCATATAATAACGCACAGGTTGCGTTGAAAGTAGTAAAAGCTGTTACTAACGTATACGTTGAAAACTGGAACAGCGGTTCATTAGATGAATTTATAGAAGAATTATCTAGTCTAAAACAAGAGATTGAATCTATAAAAGATGGTGATGCATCTGGTGAGTACACACTTACTTTCTTTGACAAGAATGGTGAGCAGAGGAGTAAAAACTATTCTTATGCAAGCGAAGGAACTGGTAGTGTATTAAGGAATATTATTGAGGATACACTTGATGAATATGATGATTTGAGTGTGAATGATAGAGTTTCTATTTTACTAGAAATGATAGACAAGATTACTAGATAGAAAGGCGATGTAATGATTTATTTAGATAACGCAGCAACTACATTTCCAAAGCCTAATTCCGTGTATGACGCAATGGATAGGGCAAATAGGGAATATGCAGTAAATGCTGGAAGAGGATCTTATAAGGCTGCAAGAGAAGCAAATCGAATAATTACCGAGACAAAACAGCAATTGCGTAATTTAGTTAGGGCTGATATTTCCGCTGCAGTTGTCTTTGCTCCATCAATAACGATAGCACTTAACCAGATTATTAATGGATTAGATATGCGCAAGGGAGCAGTAGTTTATGTTTCACCGTATGAACATAATGCTGTAGCAAGAACAGTACACAAAATAGCTAACGAAAGAGACTTACTGGTAAAAGAATTACCTATAAATGAAGAAGATCTTTCAATTGACTTAGAGAAGATGAAATATGAGTTTACGAAAGATCGACCAGAGTTTGTGTTTGCTACACACGTTAGTAATGTTACTGGATATGTTTTACCAGTTGAAGAAATCTTTTCAGAGGCAAAGAAATATGATGCTATTACAGTGCTTGATTCGGCACAATCGCTAGGATTGATTGATATATCAGTATCTTTAATAAAAGTCGATATTATTGCTTTTGCAGGTCACAAAACTTTATATGGCCCTTTAGGTATTGGTGGATTTATTAATGTTTCAGGCGTACCACTTTCTACTTTTATTACAGGTGGAACAGGAAGCGATTCATTAAATTTGGATATGCCTACTGGAGCAGAATCTCATTATGAAGCGGCTAGCAGCAATATAGTTGCAATATATGGATTAAACGCTGCATTAACAGATTTAAACCAAAATAGTAATTATAAAAAAGAGATGAAGCTTACAGAGTATTTATTGGAACGTCTTGGTACGATAGAAGGTGTTCGTGTTATTGAATATCCTTCAAATAATTTACAAGTAGCGGTTGCCTCATTTATTGTTGATGGTTATAAATCAGAGGATGTAGGAATGATACTCGATGAGGACTTTGATATTGCAGTTAGAACGGGATATCATTGTGCTCCGTATATACATAAGTATCTGAAGGACGAACCAACATTAGGTACAATACGCGTTGGATTAGGACAGTATTCTACTAGAGATGATATAGATGAGCTAATAAAGGCTTTATGTGATATTATAGGGGGTAATTAATGGATCGATTAGAGTACTATATGTATAATTTCAATATAATCGAGCTTAAGCAGTATCTTGGAACGGACCTAGCAGATTTGCTGGTGGAATGGCTACCAGAAGGTGAGCAGATTTATTCAGAAGAAAACCTGATTAATATGATTCGTTCTGTTTATGGAAATAAGATTCTTGAAAATCCTTCTTTTAGAACTCGATTGTATAAGGCGTTTGAGCCAGAAAAGATTTTAGAATATAGAGTGCTTTTACCAGGACATGAAAATGATGATGTTGCTGTTGTTATTGAGGCAATGTCAAATTCAACATGGGGGAAGAATGCTCTATCGTATAAAGTGTTAGATGACCTAGGTATTGATCATGCATATTTTGAAAAAGCCGAAGATACTAGAGCATCTATTGAAAGTATTGCAGCATATGATAGGTTTTTTGAACTATTAGATTATCAATTTATCATAAAACAAAAGATTCTTACGTATGTGAATTCAGATAATGATTTACCTAAAATGCTCGTAAGAATGCCGACTGGTACAGGTAAAACAAAAACGGCAATGCATACGATAATTAATCAGTATGTATTTAAGCAAAATGGAGAAGGTTTGGTTGTATGGATTGCGCATACAAAGGAATTATTAGATCAAGCGTTTGATACATTTTGTAATGTCTGGCATCATATCGGTCAGGGAAATGTTAAAACATATAAGCTTTGGGATAGGTATGATGTTAATGAAGCAGAATTAGATAATGGATTTATGTTTATTGGTATTCAAAAACTGACTTCATTAATGAATAATAATCCAGATTTGTTTTCAACTATTACAAATAAAGCACATATCGTTATTGTAGATGAAGCGCATCGTGCAAGTGCAAAGGAGACAAAGAAAGCTATAGATAGGTTGATGGCTTATGTAGGATTTTCAAAAGCATTGATTGGGTTAACTGCCACTCCAGGACGAACAGGAGATACAGAAACTGCATTATTTCAAGCAATGTTTGATAACAAAATTATAGATATTGATACCAGTATCCTTAATCAGTTAAATCTTTCGAAGGTTGAGGCTGATAATACCACACCAGAGAAGGATATAATTAAATATTTTCAGAAAAGAGGTATTCTGTCGAAGTTAAAGCGAACACCTTTACAATATGGAGATTTAACTAAAGACGAAATCTCTAAGCTTAAAGTGCATATGACTAGCAATGGATACAGAGATGTTACAGAAGCTTTTCTTAGGATTATTGCAATGAATAAAAAGAGAAATGCAGTTATTGTAAACAAATTAATTGATTTGAACAATATGCATAAACCTACCATTGTTTTTGCTTGTTCAGTAGAGCATGGAAAGATGCTATCGGCTGCTCTTACAATGCAGGGAATAAAAAATGGTCATGTATTTGGTGATATGGATCCTGTGGAACGTAGAAATTTTATTTCGAGATTTAAAGATAAAGATGATGATTTGAATATCCTTATAAACTACGAAGTCCTTACGACCGGATTTGATGCAACAAATATTCAGTGTGTATTTATCACGAGGCCAACTAACTCAGTTGTCTTATATAGTCAGATGTTAGGTAGGGGGTTAAGAGGCCCTCAGATGGGTGGTAATGAATACTGCGAACTTATCGATATTGAAGATAATTTGGAGCGTTTTACAAACGAATCTCAAGCATTTAATTATTTTAGTGAGTATTGGAATTAGGAGGAATGAAAATGGATACTGTAACTGCTTTTACATCTGCCGCTGAGGAGATGGATATTATTAATATTAGCGATTACGGCGATGCACTTAGAAATTCTGGCTATAAAGATATAGAAAGTGCGATGGCTGAGATTGTCGATAATTCTATTCAGGCTGAAGCGAAAAATGTTCTTGTTATTATTAAAGATCGTGTTCCATCATATGGAAAACGAAGTCAGGTATATGAAGTAGCATTTTTAGATGATGGTACGGGTATGTCTCCTGAATGGGTTCAGGGATGTCTTAGATTTGGAAATGGTACGAGAAGAAGTGCAAAAGGAATGGGTAAATTTGGTGTAGGTTTACCACAATCATCAATGTATGCATGTCCTAGAGTAGAAGTTTATTCATGGCAGGGCGGAATAGATAATTGTTATAGTGCTTTTCTTGATATTGATATGGTCTCTAAGGGAGAGCAATTAAAAATTAAACCTGCAGAAAAGAAAGAACTTCCAGAAGAGTACAAGAAATATTTAAGAGAAGGATTGCAGTTATGCGAGTCCACGTTTGATTTTTCTGAGCATGGGACTTTAGTGCTATGGAAGAATTGCGATAATGTTGTTCCTAGTACGGTTAATGCGCTTTTTAAGCGATTAGAATTTTCTTTTGGAAAGAAATATAGGCATTTGATTTGTGATGGAAAATCAAATATTTATTTAATCCATGACACAAAGGATCAGTACAATGAGAAAGTAATACCTAATGATCCTTTATTTTTAATGCCTAATAATATTGTGCTTGGTAATCCTAATAATCCGGAACAATTACAAAAGAAGAAATTTGTAGAAGGTTCTGAGCCTATTTTTGAACCATATGCGACGGAGTTCTGCCCTGATGGAGTAGTTCATCAGACTATTAAATACTGGGATAGAGAATCTAAAACAGCAAAAGAAGGAGAAGTAAAATTAACTTTTTCTATTGTAAAAAAGAAGTTTTATGATATGGATCATATGACAAATCCAAATCCTGGTAATACTAAAATGGGAGAATATGTAGGAAAGCTAGAGGGTATTTCTGTTGTCAGAGAAGGACGAGAAATTGATTTTGGTCAATTTGATTTTTATAGTGACAAAAATAGTCCATACCATAGATGGTGGGGATGTGAAATAGCGTTTGATAGAGATCTTGATCAGGTGTTTAAAGTTGCAAATAACAAGCAACACGTTGAATTAATAAAGCTAGATGGTGCTGACTACGAAGAGGAAGAGTATAAGCCTGTTTGGCTTCAACTTGAAAAGATTATTACAGATAAGATTGCTGAAATGGCTAAGAGAAATAAAGCCTTACGTAAAGGCTCTAGAAGTAATACGTCAACAACAAGTCCGGCAGAGGAAACTGCAACAAAAGCAGAAGAAGGTTCACAAGTTCCAACTGAAAGTGGTGATATAAGAAATACAAAAACTGACGAGGAATTAAAAAAAGCCGCTGAAGATATTCTGCATGAGAGAGGTAATGAAGCTCCAGCAGAAGAAGAAAAAGAACAAATATTATTTCAGAAAGTCGTAATTAGAGAAGAAGATGTATCGCAGTATACAAATAACCTTTTCACAATGAGTGTCGATACAGGAATATGTATATGTACGATTAATACTGGAAGTTTATATTATGATAATTATGTGACAAATATGTCAGATGAAGCAAAATTAGCATTTGATCTTTTGTTAGCTTCATTTGTAAGAACTATAGATGAAGCAGCTCCAGAGAAGAGACCGACATATAAAAAACTTATGGACGAATGGAATTTTAAGTTAAACAAGTACTTATCAGAGTTTCTTGGCATTGATAATTGAGGTGGCATATGGCGATTCTATTTTCAAACGAGATTATAAATGCTGTAATTGATGAACTTAAGAATGCGGAAAACTCCGTACAGATTATAACTGCATATTGCAAAAAGAATACTTTTGAAAAGTTGGACTCAGTTATTTCTAGTAGTGTAAATAACAGAAGACTTCTCGTTCGTTTTCGGCTTGATGATGTTCTAAAGGGAAGTACTGATTTTGAAATCTTAGAGTACGGAGTACAGCATGGATGGAATGTGTTCTTACGTTTTGATTTACATGCAAAAACCTATATTGTTGATAATAAGCGTGGATTAGTTGGTAGTGCAAATGCTACCAACTCTGGTTTAAATATTGGTAAAGCAGGCAATATGGAAATGGCAACATTCATTGATGTTGAACTTGAGGATATAGAAAAGATTAATGGCTTGTTTGATGATGCAATTCCTGTAGATGGTGAATTGATTACTAAGATGAAACAGCAATTTGATTCAATTGAACCAGCAGAGAAACAGAAGAGCCATAGCTGGAATACAGAAATAACAAATCGCTTTAATCCAAGTGTTAACACACTATTTTCTTATGAGCTTCCGGAAGAGTTTAACTTTGTTGAAGGCGAGTATTTTTCATTCTTGGATTATACCTTTTCGGGAGATTTGAATGCCTTTAAAGAAGTATTCAGATGGAGTAATGCATATCTTTGGCTACTGAAGATTGTGAAAGAAAATGATGGTGAGATGTACTTTGGGGCAGTAACTGAAAAGCTACATAATGCGTTGGTTACAGATCCAAAACCATATAGAAGAGATGTTAAGCAGATGCTGGCTAATCTTCTTGATTTAATAGAAAAGCTTGGAATGGAAGAGGTAGTAATTGATAGACCGAATCATTCGCAGAGAATAGCATTAAAAGAAAAATAAAAGGAGAAGTTGTTAAAAACAATTACTAGATTATTATGGCAGATAAAAACAAAGTATATTATGGGGAGTACACATTACAGCATTGGATTGATTTGATATTAACGGGAAATATAGTTCTTCCTCCTTATCAGCGATATTTTGTGTGGGATAAGGAACAATCGCAATCATTAGTTAATGCACTTGTAGAAAATCAATTTGTTCCACCAGTTACTATTGGTAGCTATGTCGAAAACAAAGAAAAACAGAATTTGATTCTTGATGGTCAACAAAGATTAACAAGTCTTTTGCTTCATTATCTAAGGGTTTTTCCGAATAGAGATGCATATAAAGTAAGTGCAAAAGATGTAGATTTAGCTAATGAAAATGATGATGAAAATGAAGAGGATATTGATTTTATAAATTGGAATTTTAATAAGCTGCTAGATTTGATAAGAAAAAGTAAGTTACGTGATAGATCAGAGATACACGATGCAGCAATTGCTGAAGGCTATGAAGAGTTAAACACAACAGTAAGCTTATCGTCCTTTAATAAGAGTTATTTAGGTTTTTCATTTATTGTTCCTGGAACAGAAGATGATAGGGAGCAGCAGAAGTTTTACTCTAAAGTTTTTAGAAGCATAAATATTGAAGGTAAGAAGCTTCTTCCTATCGAAAGTAGGGAAGCTTTATATTACCTAAACAAGGATTTGGTGGGGCTTTTTTCGCCGGAGTTTTCAAAAAAAATTACAGTTAATGATGGTAAAATGGATTTTGTGAGATATTTATCTATGCTTTCACAATATGCTAAAAATAATGGTCCAGATAAAGTGGCACGTGGATTTACAAAAATAATGGAGAGTTACTATGAGAATTTTATTTACGCAGCGGTAGACGGTGAGGAGACAAAAGAATTCAAGAAACTTGCTGATATTATTCCAAATCTACAGTTTGAATCTAGAATGGAAAAGCTAAAGACAATAATTGAGGGGATGAATCTGCTAAAACCATATGATTCAATTATTACTTTGGATTTATATATGTTTGGACTTGTTTATATTACGATTTTTGAAGATAAAAATATTGAATCCGAAAAATATGAAGATATGCGCAAAAAAATAGAAGATAAAAGTAATTTATTTAAGGGAGAACGATTACATCATAAAAATCCAAGTGCTTTGAAGCATTTAAAACTTCGCATCCAAGAATCAATAGATATTTGTGAGGAGTTTGCATCATGAGTAAGCATGAATCTTTTATTTTAACGCCTATCACGAGTGTTCTTGAGGAAATGATAGCAGCAACCTCTGGATTAGATTCAGGAATTGAGACATATCCGTTGTGGGATTATATTCTTCAGTCAACATTTACTAAGATGACAGGATTTCAAGAACAAAAAATGAAGTGCATAGATTGGGAATTAGCTACTAATGGATATGATTATCGAAGAAGCTTCCTTGAAGATGTAAAGAATAGAGGTACATATTCTACATATGAATCGAAGCAGACGGTTTATAATGCTTTATTAGGCGAAATAGCTCGCTATTCTCGAAAGAGTAAAAAAGATATTGTTGAGAAGAAGACAAAAAATGGCATTGATCCCCGAGGTAAAGTACAAAGTATTTTAGATGATACAAATGTTAAATACTGTAAACAGCGTGAATATGCCTCCTTTACTAGGTGTAATAATCAGTTTCGTGATCAGTACTGGATTGTCCCTAAAGATTCAGATAAAACTGTAAAACTATTTGAATCCCGTTTATGTTCATATTACAAAGATGATTTATATCGTCATAGGAACAGAATTGCACATAATACTTTATCATATCAGCAGAATTTACCTGAGCTTGAGAGCTTAAAAAATGAAACAGAGTATTCTAGGAATTATTTCTTTTGGTTTGCAATATTAGTTTTAATTGATGAAATATTCATGGACCTATATCGAGAATACCTGCACTATATAAAAATGAATAGTTATTTTGAAGAGTAAGAGAGTTTGATGTAATGCGCAGAGTCTTAGGTGGCTCTGCGTTTTCTGTTGTAAGGAAAATAAGTAAATAGTATAATAATAACGTAGATGTTGTAAGGCATAATAGTTTAAATTGAAGACAATGTATCTGTTTATTTATTAGTGTTTATGCAAGTGGGCATTAGTAAATAGTTTGAAGCAAAGAATTTAATTTAATCTTATTAGGTCTGGCAAGTCTTTTGGTGATATCAAAATGCCAGGCTATTATTATGCCTTCTTATAGAAAAAGGAGGTGTCTATTATGGATAGAAACGATATTTCTGCTATCCAAAAAATCATTGGTTATGAATTCCATAACAGTGACTTGCTACAGCAAGCATTTATTAGAAGGTCTTATTCTAAGGAAAAGGGCGGAGAAAATAACGAGGTCCTTGAGTTTATAGGAGACAAGGTTTTAGATTTGATTGTTGTAAAAATTCTCTCAGAAGAATTTGGCTCTATAACGAGCGGAGACTTTCATGAGTTTGCATCTGAATATCAAGAGAATAAGCTCACTGAGATTAAGAAGCGTCTTGTTGAAAAGGATACACTTGCAAATTGTATTGATGACCTTGGATTAGCTGATTACCTAATTATGGGTGAGGGCGATCGAAAGAATCACGTTGAGAATTCTCCTTCTGTAATGGAGGACTTATTCGAGGCAATTCTTGGTGCT
Organism: Lachnospira multipara LB2003; assembly: GCF_000702205.1. GTDB lineage: Bacteria > Bacillota > Clostridia > Lachnospirales > Lachnospiraceae > Lachnospira > Lachnospira multipara_A. The sequence continues at coordinate 54,962 of NZ_JNKW01000001.1, forward strand.
GTAGCTATTGATTCAAATTATGATTTAAAAGTATTACAGGATGTGATAGAACTAATGCTTAATCCTGAGGCTTTAATCTTTGACAATGAGATTAACTATATCCAAGAAGTACAAGATTGGAGTCTTCGAAGAACAGGAGAATTACCTGAAAGAGAATTCAAAGAAAATTACGGATTTTATACCATGAGTCCTGGTTTGTTAAATCCACATGCTCCAATGATGAATGAAAAATTTACTTGTTATGTTCAGGTGGATGGAGTAAAAAAGGCTGTTGGACATGGAACATCTAAAGTAAAAGCTCATGAAGAAGCTGCGAAAGCAATCTATGATTATTTAGATGAAAATAATATGCTTTGTACGATTCAGGATGAAATTGATGAGCCATCACTGAATATGGCAATTAATCAACTTGAAACACTTGCACGTAGAGGTTATTTTTCTTTGCCAGAATATGTTGCTGAAGAACACCATGATGAGAATGGTAATCCCGTTTGGCATGTGGAGTGTTATATTGAAGAGGTTGAATATTACTTTGATGCAGAGTCTTCCTCAAAGAAGCAGGCAAAGAAGGAATCTGCATTGGATATGTTGAATTATGTATTAGAGAATTATGAGAAGTAGTTATGTCAAAGTTGGCTTTTATCTAAAGGCAAGACTTTTGTTTTTTATTACTATGCAACCAAGGGTGAATAAGTGTATTCACATCATGAAGATATAGGAAAAGCAAAGTATATTCGCTTTTAACAGAATGATATTAATGCTACAGGTACTTATGAAATAGAGTAAGGAATTATAAAATCAATGGAATTGGTTTCAAAAAAACAGCTTGATGACTTGCTGACAGAGAGTTGTTATAATGATGGTAAAGAAAGATTTGCAGATTTTTATTATGTTCTTAAGGTGGAGATAGTAAGCTGCACTGAACCAAAGATTAGCTGTAATAATAGTGATTTGAATGGTGTGAATGGAAATGATACATTCAGTCCGCATTCACCTAAGGTAGTAACTGAAAAATGGTTGTCTGATCAAATTTAGTTTTTAGGCTAATAATATAGTTTCAAAATATTGCTAGTATAATCAAGTATTGGGAGGAAACATGGGAGATATAAAAAAACAAATAATAGATTTGCTAAATGAAACACCAACACTGCCTGTTTTATTTGTTGGATCAGGTTTATCAAGGAGATATCTTAATCTTCCGGATTGGGAAGGATTGTTAAAGCATTTTGCTGAGTATTTGAGTAAGCCGTATTCTTATTATTACAATGAGGCAAAAAATGATGATTCATTGAAGGACGAAAGTTTATTGCTTCCAAGAGTAGCTGATTTTATAGAGAAAGAATTCAATAAAGTTTGGTTTGAAAATGAAGAGTTTGAGAGTCAAAGAGAAAAATATAAAGATGAAATTGATGCCAAGATTTCACCTTTTAAAATTGCAATGGCTGACTATTTTAACACGAAGAGTGGCAAGACAACCTCATCATATTCAAAAGAAATAGAATCATTAAAAGAAATTACTGAGAAAAACATAAGTTGTATTATTACAACAAACTACGACTTGTTTTTTGAAAAAATACTTGGGGACTCTTTTCAAAAATATGTTGGTCAAAGTGAATTAATGTTTTCTAAAACAATTGAGTTGGCAGAGTTATACAAAATTCATGGTTGTTGTACTAAACCGGAGTCTTTGGTAATTAATAAAAATGATTATCAAGAGTTTATGGATAAGCAAAAATACCTTAGTGCTAAACTCCTGACTATTTTTTTGGAGCATCCGATTATTTTTATTGGATATAGTCTTACGGATACAAATATTCGGAAAATACTAGAATCAATTACAGATTGTCTTGAAGATGAGCAATTGCAGCAATTAAAAAATAGGCTGATTTTTATTGAGTGGAATAATACGGATGGTGACGACGAAATAAAAGAGCGTATATTTAGCTTTGATAATCAGAAAAGTATAACAATGCAGAGCTTTTGCATTAAAGATTACGCTATATTGTATAATGCAATTCATTCAATTCATGCAAAATATGAAGTTCGTAACTTAAGACGAATTAAGCAGCAGTTGTATGAATTAGTTGCGACAAATAAACCTACTGAAAAACTATTCGTGGCAACAGAATTGGATAATGATAATCCGGATATTGAGTTTGTTGTAGGAATTGGAGTGTATGGAAAATTTGGTGATACAGGGTATAGTGGATTAAATCTTAATCAGCTATATAGATATGTTTTAGGTCTTGGAAATACTAATTTAAAATCTGATCTGATTTTGAAGAAAACGATTCCAGATTTGTATAATGGAAGTTCAAAATTACCTGTTTGTAGAATGGTGTCACAGTGCAACGATAAGGATAATATTAGCGATAGAGCAAAGAAATCGTTAGTAAAATCAATTGATGATTTCAGGACTGAAGAAAACAGAAAAAAGATTAAGAGAGACGGATATCGTCATTTAGATGTATCACTAATGTATTACTATGAGAACCATAAATTAAGTCAAGTACTTAGTTTAGTTCCGTTATTAGATCCAGATGAGATTGATGTTGATGATTTATATCGAGTTTTGGTTCGAGCAATAGATGATGATAGTACTCTGCTTGATGAAGAAAAAAAGGTAGATAATCCCAATAATTCTGCTTTAAGAAAATGTATTAGCATATGGGATTGGTTAAAATATCATAAAGCAGCAGAAAAAAGGTTAAAAGAACTAGGAATATAGTTTTTTTAAAATAATATGCCTGCTCTCTGAAAAGTTTTTGAAGGGGTGATGCTTTTATGGTAGATGAAATTAAGAATATCCGTATCGTGTCCAACAATATCTGTTATGGACATGAGCCTGGTGCTGATGATGAAGTCGAACAATATATTACTATTTCTTCAACGGGAAGAGTATGGTTTTCTGCACGAAATTATCAGCAGTATTGTAATAGTAAGGACTATTGCCGTAAGAAGCAGACAAGCATTGATAAATGGAAGACAGAGTTTCTCTTACGCTTAATAGATAATATTTCAGAGAATATGTCTTTTGTAACAGACGTTGGATCTTATGATTTGGAAATCAGGTATTCAAATGATACAAAGAGGAGAATATCAGGGTCTCTTATCGGAGGTGTATATTCACATGCCTATGGAGATGAAAATAATGTTGATGTTACCAGATTAATCAGAAGATATATTCCTGTATATGGATTATGAGCTTTCGATGGTTCTACAGCTCCTGATTATGAAGGGAAAAAAGCGGTTTTTCTTTTTGCTGAAGCGTGGGAGAGATTTTTCAAGAATCCTGATTCAAGTAAAGACTTTGAAGATGGATTTGGACGTGAGTGTGAGTCTTTAGGCTTTCAGATGGATTGCGGAGAAAAGTTTGTTTTTGAATGCAAGAAGAGAGGATGTAAGACTCCTTATGGCGAAGGTTTAAAAGAAGCTGTAGCTGATATAGATGATATTGAAGTTATCGGTTCAGGTGCATTTTCATATTGGAGAGGTTTAACACATTGGGATTATATGTATCATTTAGGACCGAAAGAATGTGGAATTTTTCTATGCTTATTGCGTAGGCTTAAGGAATTAACCAGTAAGAAATAGGTGCAATGTATCATGGAAACAATGCGTCATTGGATAGCGCGCGAGCATTTACATATGTTTTTTGGTGGTGAAATTGATAAGGATAAGATTATAGATTTATGTGGTTTAGTTAATCCATGGTCGCATAATCCTGGAGATGAGCAATTCGATGTTCTTAAGCTTATAGATAACTATATTAGTATTCTTAAGCAGCGAGAGCAGTTTTATCTATAACAATTATTATTTTGGGAGGGAGAAAAATAATGGAATCATATGAGTTAAGAGATACAAATGAGAATATTAAAGAAACTTTATTACATGATTCACTTTTTAGAAATATATATTTATACAGATTTTTAGATTTATTAAATACTATCGATGACAGTGTGTCACTTGCAGTAAATGGTAGATGGGGAACAGGAAAAACTTTTTTTGTTAAACAAGCTAAGTTATTGCTCGAAGCAGAGAATCCATTTTTTGAAAATAGACAATACTATAATGAGGTAAAAAATATTTTATCTTGGAAAAATCATAAGGCTGAAATTGACCAGGAATTTGTTCCAGTGTTACCAGTTTATTACGATGCTTGGATGAATGATAATGCAAAAGATCCGGTATTATCACTTGTTTATGAGATTATTAATCAACTTGATTTAAAGGATGAGATAAAAGGTAAGCCTGAGTTTAAGGATATTATAAAAGGGGTTGTAAATCCTTTTATCGAGAAAACGACCGGTGTTAATATTGAAAAGTTTTTAGACTCTCTTGATAGTAAAGATTATTTAGAAGAAATTTCTACACAGCAGCTTGTTCATGAACGGGTTGCTGAATTTATATCAGACGTTATAAAGGAACGTGGAAATCGTTTGGTTATTTTTATTGATGAATTAGATCGTTGTCGCCCAGATTATGCAGTTAACCTTTTGGAGCGTATAAAACACTATTTTAGTAACGAAAATGTTACTTATGTTTTTTCTGTAAATATTGATGAGCTCCAGCATACAATAAAACGTTTTTATGGTGATGGATTCAGTTCGACTGAGTACTTGGATCGTTTTTTTGACTTAACGATAGATATTCCGATGATAGATGTAGATAAGTATTTTAACTCTATTTGTTTTGCATCCAATGATTTAGTGTCATCTGTTTGTAAAGTTGTGGTATCAAAGCTTGATTTTAGTATGAGGCAGACTGAGAGATTTGCAAAAATCATAAAAATTGCAATTTATAATAATAGGTTTTATAAAAATAGATCGAATTCGGAAGAAGATAGGGCAAAGTTTTTTATGATGGCTAATGTTGCGCCTTTGATTATTGGATTAAGAATGGCAGACATTAAGAAATATAGAAAGTTCATTGATGGTAACGAAGCATCATTTATGCTTGAAGTATACGAAGGTGATAATAAAGATTTAGTAGATCATTTTATGCTTAAACAAAATGAAGTCTTTAAAACTGGTAATAATGCCGCAAATGAAGTGGATTTTAACCAGCGATTAACAGAGATATATGAAGCGATTTTTAATTATGATAAATCCAATTCATATCAAAAAGAAATTGGAATTATGACGTTTGACAAGAACAGTAAAGCATGGTTATTGAATGTGATTAATTTGTTTTCATTACAGATTGAGTTTTAATGTATTTGGATGAATAAATAGAAATGGTGGATGAATAATGACTGAATATTTGTGGGATGGAGAAATGGATTGTGGCTGGGAGTCGCTAGAAGAAAAGGTTAAGGATACAGCTGTGAGATTTCAAGATGAGCTGCTTGAAATTTTGCAATATTCTCCTTATGAAAAATCTAGGGAGCTAATAAATAAAGAGTCTATGGCTCAATTTGTAGATATTGCAAGGGTGATGTCTGAACAATTAGAAAATAAAAACACATTTGTAGAAGATTAAGAGGGGTGGCATCAAATGGGAGAAAAATACTATAAACCAATATTAAAGGATGGAGATCATTTAGTGCGTTCTTCAAAGAATCCAGAAAGAGTTAGAGGGCAATCCCGTGATGCAGATAATAAGAATCCGGATATTGTTGAATGGGAAGAGATTGAAATAGAAGATAACTCATATAATTATGAGCCTATTCCATATGAAGAGAGGCAGGTTCAATTATCTCCGGAAGAAGAACGTATAGCACAAGCAATAGGTGAAGCTTTAGGAGCTGCAATTGTAGCTGGAGCGGTATGGCTTATAGATAAGAAGGTGACTCCATGGTGGAAAAGAACTGCTTGGCCATGGATAAAAGAAAAAGGTAATGATGCGATTGCTTTTTTTAAGGGAGAAGAAAAAACTAAGACGAAACAGAATAAAAAGGTGGAGATTTCAACTGAACTAATAAGTGTTTCTTCTCAGATAGATGAAGCTTTTGAACGCTTTTATATCGAAATGGATGAGAAGGAAGCGAAGCAACATATCCTGAAAATCTTATTTCATATGCTTGAAATTGCAAATGAAATAAGAATTATGAGTAATGCGCAGATAAAGCATAATGATGAAAGCGAAGAAGAATATTCACGTAGGATAGATGTTTCAGAACAGTATTTGACAGATAAGGTGGCATCAAATCTAGATAGAATTCTTTCCAACAAAGAATTACAGCTAGATGCAATGACCTCAAAAGAACTATTTGGATTATTTGGTGGTGGAGTAACAATGAATGGTGAGTATATTCCAGTTGAGTCACGGAAGGTTTATGAAGCAATATTGGCACAAAATGTTTAAAATCAGAATTGTAGGTTGGCTGTCCTAATATAGGGACAGCCGTTTTGTTACCATTAGAATCATAAAAGATGGAGTGTACGATTTTAGCGGCTGTCAGATGTTTTTGATACTTTATAGATTATTATTGCAAACATTCGTTCGAGATGTTATAATTTCAATTAGGAAGTAACAAAAGTATGTGGGTTACTATATCCGCAAATGAAAGTGTTGGATATGGGTTTTTGGCAGATAGATTTTGATAAGGATTAAATAAAGGTTTAAGCAAGGCTCATTAATAATTAGGGGGTATTATCTATGCCATTTCAAATAGTTAGAAACGACATTACAAAAATGCAAGTTGATGCCATAGTAAATACAGCAAACCCTATGCCAGGATATGGTGCAGGGATTGATAGTGCTGTCTATGAAGCGGCTGGTAAAGATAAACTTTTAGCAAAACGTCATGAGATAGGTGCTATTTATAAAGGTACATCTGTCATTACTGATGGTTATAATCTATCAGCAAAATTCATCATTCATACAGTGGGAACCGCTTGGCAAGGCGGTAAAGCTGGTGAGGAAGATATTATTAGAAAATGCTATAGAAGCGTGTTTGATGTTGCGGTTAATAACAATATCTCAAGTCTTGCAATACCGCTTTTAGCTTCAGGTAGCTACGGATTTCCTAAAGGTATTGCTCTAAGGATAGCGCTGTCAGAGATTGAAGCATTCATGTCGGAGAGTGATATGGATATTTACCTTGTTGTTTTTGATGAAAAATCAGTTTCCTTGTCTTCTGAATTGTATGGGGATATAGATGAGTATATCAATGACAATTATGTAGAAGAAAAGAATCAAGAAGAATATCCTGATTCAAATGGAAGAAATGAAAGGGTTGTACAGAGGTCTGAATCTTTTGCAGGCGGATTAGCTTCTAATGGCGCTGCTCCAACATTTTCAAAAGCAAATAAGGCTGCACGTAAAGATGAAGAGGAAATGCTTTCTGATGTGTGCCTATCAGCACCGATATTAGAGGAAGAAAGAAGCCTAGACGATGTTGTAAATAATCTGGACAAAACCTTTATGGAACTTGTTTTTTCATTTGCTGATGCAAAAGGACTTACTGATGTTGAGGTTCAAAAGAAGGCGAATCTTGATAGAAAGGCATTTTCTAAGCTTAAATGTGGAACTACAAAGAATCCTAGTAAATCCACAGCTCTTGCTTTAGCAGTAGCCCTAGAATTGAATTTAGATGATACAAAGGATCTTCTTTCAAGAGCAGGACTAGCATTGTCTCCATGCAGTAAGCAGGATGTTATAGTGCAGTACTTTATCGAGAAGAAAGCTTATGACATATATGAAATCAATCTAGCTCTTTTTGAACATGGAGAACAACTGCTTGGTACGCAAGTCTAGTAAATGTCGCCTGGCAAGTGACCGGTAAAAATTAATATCAAGATATAATTACCTCAGAAACAAGCAAATAAGCTAATTACGGAGGTAATCGTTATGAGAGAAAACTTAACAGAAATCGTATTTATTCTTGACAGAAGTGGCTCTATGAGCGGACTTGAATCTGATACTATTGGTGGATTTAATTCTATGATTGCTAAGCAGCAGAAAGAAGAAGGGGAGGCTATTGTTTCCACCGTTCTTTTTGATGATGAAACAGATGTAATTCATGACAGAGTAGCTATTGGTGAAGTAAAGAAGCTTACAGAAGAAGATTATTATGTTCGCGGCTGCACTGCACTTTTGGATGCGGTAGGTGGAGCAATTCATCATATCGGTAATGTTCATAAGTATGCAAGAGAAGAGGATAGACCGGCTAAGACCTTGTTTGTTATTACAACAGATGGTTTGGAAAATGCAAGCAGACATTATTCCTTCAAGGATGTTAAGCGACAAATCAAGCGTCAGCAAGAAAAGTATCACTGGGAATTCATTTTCCTAGGAGCCAATATTGATGCTATAGAAGTTGCAGAAAATATGGGCATTAGTAAAGACAGAGCAGCAAATTATAATTGTGATGAACTAGGAACAGCCCTTAATTATCAGGTTCTTGAAGCTGCCGTAACACGAGTAAGAAAATGCAAAGCCGCGGATATGGCTATGACATTTGCAGGTGGAGCATGGAAAGCAGACATTGACCGTGATTACGAGAAGCGCGGGAAGAAGAACGGGAAGAAGAACGGAAGGAGGGTAAGATAATGATTGGTGCAATTATTGGAGATATTGTCGGCAGTCCTTATGAATTTGATCGCGGTGAGAAAATAAAGGATTTTGGCCCATTATTCATAGATGAGTCTGAATATACAGATGATTCTGTTATGACAATTGCCGTAGCAGATGGCCTCATGAAGGCAGGTCTTATGAAAGCTGGTCCTATGAAAGCTGGCCTGAATTGTGATAATGAAACAATTAGGCGTGAAGTAATAAAGGCAATGAAGACTTGGGGGCGTAAGTATCCAAAAGCTGGATATGGAGGCATATTTATTTGCTGGTTACAGCATGAGGATGAAGGCCCATATGGAAGCTGGGGCAATGGTTCTGCTATGCGTGTATCTTCTGTTGGATGGCTTTATGACACCATAGATCGTACAAGAGAAGTAGCACGGATTACAGCAGAGGTTACTCATAATCATCCTGAAGGAATAAAAGGCGCAGAAGCTACAGCTTCAGCAATTTTCCTGGCTCGTACAGGAAAATTAAAGGATGAGATTAGAAAATATATTGTAGATGAGTTTGGATATGATTTATCAAGAACACTAGATGAAATCCGCCCTACTTACCGACATGTAGAGAGCTGCCAAGAAACAGTTCCTGAAGCAATCACAGCCTTCTTGGAAGGAACTGATTTTGAAGACGTAGTTCGATGCGCAGTATCTCTAGGTGGAGATTGTGATACGTTAACTTGTATCGCAGCTGGAATTGCAGAAGCGTTTTATGGCGTTCCGGATAATTATAAAGAGGAGGCGTTATCTAGGATTGAACCGGATATGCGCGGGGTGTATGAGCGATTCGTAAAGATAAGTAAGTAAAATAGCGTACTTTACATTGGTGTATATATAGTGTAAAATATATACACCAATGTAAAGTTTGCTGAGGTGACATATATGACTAAGTTTGAAGAAATTGATGAATTGTTAGAACAAAATAATGGATACTTATTTTCGAAAGATGTAGAGAAAGCCGGAATCTCCAGAACGTATTTGGCTAGTTATGTTAAGGAAAGAGGACTGGAGAAAGTATCAAAAGGAATTTATATTTCGCCGGACACATGGGAGGATGAACTGTACATTCTCCAACTTCGTTATCCAAAAGTTATTTTCTTCGGAGAAACTGCGCTGTATCTTCATGGATTGATTGATAGAGAATACTCACAGATTACTGTGACGGTTCCACCAAGATTTAATCGGACCAGATTATTGTCTGAAGGGGTTGTGATTCGGCAAGAACAAGAGGCTAATTATAATCTTGGAATCACAGAATTACAAACAAATTTTGGAAACACAGTTAGGGTCTATGATGTGGAAAAGACGATTTGTGATCTTGTAAAACTGAGAGGCAAAATAGAAGTTCAACATTATCAGACTGCAATTAAGTCATATATGAGAAGAAAAGATAAGGACTTAATGCGTTTGCTTAAGTATGCAGAAGCTTTAAGAATTCGAGATGAAATCATGAAATACATTGAGGTGATGGTATGATAAAAACTGCTATACAGCTAAAAGCAAAGATAAGAAATATATCCGGTGGTGATAGCAAAGTTGCTATGTCTATGATACGAGTATACTTTATGGAAAGATTTTTGGAACGTGTCTCAATATCAGCGTATAAGAATCAGTTTGTGTTAAAAGGTGGGATGCTTGTTTCTTCATTGGTTGGGTTAAATAGTCGCGCAACAATGGACATTGATGCTACCGTGCAGGCGCTTCCATTGACACAGGAAGAGATTGAAAAGATTGTAAATGAAATTGGTGGGATTCCGTTAGAAGATAACGTGTCTTTTGAAATCAAATTCATAGAAACAATTATGGATGAATTTGATTATCCGGGTGTACGTGTACATATGGAAGGAAAACTTGATAATCTTAAGCAGCCGATTAAAATTGATATATCGACTGATGATGTAATAACCCCGCGAGCAGTAGAGTATGGGTATCAATTGATGTTTGAAGATAGAGATATTGAATTGCAGTCATACAATATCGAAACTCTATTAGCTGAAAAATTACAGACTATTCTTAGTCGTGGATTTGCGAATACGAGAGCGCGAGACTTTTATGATGTTTACGAGATTACTCATAAGAAGTCTTTTGATGGAGAAACATTAAAGACGGCATTTTTAGCTACGTGTGAGAAAAGAGGTACAGTGTTCACATCTGAACAGATGCAAACAATTCTTGAGGATATAGGTTCTGATAAGCAGATGAGAGAACGTTGGAACCAATTTAAGAAAAATAATTATTATGTTGAGGATTTAAGCTTTGATGAAGTAATGGATTCTGTTCAAAATCTAGTGGTATCTTTCTTATAATAGAATTACGAAGGGCACTTAGGCTTAAGAAGCTGGGGCAACGGTTCTGCTATGCGTGTATCTTCTGTTGGATGGCTTTATGACACCATAGATCGTACAAGAGAAGTGGCAAGGATTACGGCAGAGGTTACTCATAATCATCATGAAGGTACTGATTTTGAAGACGTAGTTCGATGTGCAGTATCTCTCGGTGGAGATTGTGATACGTTAACTTGTATCGCAGCTGGAATTGCAGAAGCGTTCTATGGCGTTCCGGATAATTATAAAGAGGAAGCGCTATCTAGGATTGAGCCGGATATGCGGCAGGTGTATGAGCGATTTTTAATGGTACGTATTTCATAATCAATAGAATGATAATAAAAAAATATAGAAATGAGGGATTAGATAATGTCAGAGATTACATTAACAAATAGTAATGAATTGTCATTTGAAAAAAATGATATTTCTACACTGACTGAAAAATTATTACTGGATGTTAGGACGAAAGAGATTCCAAAGAATAGAAGTATTGCTATGCCTATAGCGAAACTTTCTACTTTGGGTGCTGGAGTATCATCTCTTATTCCAGCGCTGAATACTGTTACTCAAACAACTACAATGAATGTTAGTGGTTTGTATCAGCTTGCTAATGCAAGTGTTGGAGATACTCTTAAGATTGCAAAAAATGGTAATTTTTGGGGTGCATTTAAAACCGCAGAAGGAGGTTCTAAGTTTGCACAGCTTGCTCCAGCAAAGTCAGTTTCAGTAACTAGCATTAAAACTATGAATGTAAATCCTGCTATGATTATGATGTCAGTAGCCCTTTTTTCTATAGAAAAAGAACTTGGTAATATTGCAGACATGGAAAAACAAATCTTATCATTTCTGCAAATAGAGAAGGAATCTGAAATTGAAGCAGATGTAGTAACGCTAAATGAGATTATCCAAAAGTATAAGCATAATTGGGATAATGAACATTATATAGCAAGCAATCATAAGATGGTTCTAGACATAAAAAGAACATCAAGGAAAAATATGATTTCTTTTCAAAAAAGTGTTTCAGATGCTTTGAAGTCTAATAAAATAGTGGTTGCCCAAGGACAGGTAAATAATACATTGAACGAATTACAAAAAAAGTTTAAGTATTATAGGCTTTCCTTATATTCATTCTCATTAGCATCGTTGGTAGAGATTATGCTGAGTGGAAATTTTAAGGAGGAGAATATTCAGGCAGCAATCAATGAGATAAGGAAAAATTCTGATGAGTATCGCAATTGCTTTAGTGAATGTTCATTGTTCTTGGAAAAGCTTTCAAATGGTTCTATTGAATCAAATGTGCTAAAAGGACTTGGAACGGCAAGTAATGCTATGGGTAAGCTCATTGGAAGCATTCCTAAGATAAAAAAAGGAGTAGTTGATGAATTTCTTCAAGATGCAGGTGGAAAGCTTAAATCAAATGCATCACGCATAAGCAAGGAAGTAATTGAATCATTTGCAGAGGTAAGTAATCCTAATACGGGGGTGTTTATGCAAAAGATGGAGGATATGATTCTAATTTATGATAAGACTACAGAAATATGTTTTGATAAAGATAACGTATATTTGATAGCTGGATAGATATATTGGAATCTGCGGATTACATTATCTATACGCGTGTCACATCTTATTGATTATCTTGAACAGACAATAAGTAAAGAATTAATTGATAATTCAGAATTAGAGCATTTTATCGAAGCATATATCGATAGCTCCGATGAATTAAAAGCAATTATCAGTCTCATCAAAATGAGATTTTGAATTAATTGAAAAATGTTGAAATCGTGGGACTTACATAGGAAAGTCTCATTGCAGTCTCACTAAAGTCTCATGCGTAAATGAGACTTTATGAGATTTAGTTATAAAATCTATATATGTGACCTAAAACAAAACAGCAAAAATATAAGTGCCTGTCCATATTAGACATGTGCTGCAGCTTTTTTTATTGGGATGACTCCCATGACAGTTTTTGCTTATACATGGAAGGAAGCAGATTGTACTTGTGAAGTTAAATGCAGTGATAATTCAATCAATGAAGACTGTCCTGTATGTAAACAGGATCACAGTTTGTGCCAAGGTTCTGATACATTTGGAGATATAGACTTGGATGATAAAAAAGCAAAATAAAAAAATATAATAAATAATTCATTTACAGACTTGACAAATTTAAAAAAAATATGATGCCGCTCTAATCCCTTTATGGTATAATAAAACAGAGTATAACCAAAGGGAGGAAAGAAATGAATAACAGAGCTGCAATGGATGAGATGACATTTCTTAATTTCTATAGAGAGAGTGTATCAGGTTATTCAAAAAAGGCGAAGCGTAAAATATGTAAGACGTTAGAGAAAGATGGCAAAATAACATTTGAATCTCAAATGAGTATCCAAATTGATGGCAATAACCCTATTTATTTTGATAAGGAAGATGTTGACGCTATTATTTCGAAGACAACCATGACAGCAGAACTTATGGGCTTTTTTGAAGAGTGGGAATACACTAAATTATATAAGTATTCAGTGCCTGTTTTTTTTGAAGCAGAAAAAGATATTGAGGAAAGTTTAAAAAATATTGGAATTAAGAAATTCGAAAAAAATAGTTTTTCTACGGATTATGTTTTAAAAACATCACTTTTAGATGCTAATCCAATGTGGTACAAATGTGATGGAAAATATTTTGTTAAGTTTGTATTGCAAAAATCATGTTTTCAGGGTGATGATTACGAGCAAATAGATTACAGATATCCAATAGTCATTTATATCGATAAGAATGTTGGAGTGTTAGAAGTAAGATATGATGCTGTTAAATATAGTAATCAGCAAACTGAAAATAATATCTATGCGAATTTAGTAAGTACATGTTTGAAATGGCTTGTAGAGAAACTGAAATTGAAGTTATTTTTGTGTGAACATGCCAATACCATAGACGTTATTAATGATAAATCTGATTCTTCTGTAAGAATATACAGACAGATGATGGCTTTAAAATCAGGAGGTTCAGCAGAGTTAAAAGCTGCCGAGAGTAGAGATGCTGTTTTACCTTTTGTGGGTGAATTACGAGAACTTATAGAAGAAAATGAGGATTTATTTAATGGTGAAGCAAAAGTAGTAATAGAAAAATATTTGAATGATATAGAAGTGACTGCAAGTTACCCATACATTTATATCAAATGGGAAAATGCAGTAGAATCTCAGAGCTATATTGTTAAAATAACTTTTGATTATTTGAGTCAAAAATATACATTGCTACAGCATTTAACAGGAACATGTAGTGATATAGGAATGGAGCGAATGAACAATGCAATCAAATATCTTTGTGAAAGTGGCTCCTTTACTAAAGGAGCAGAAATTAAATATTGATGTCGATACTTTTATTGATTTCTTAGCTCATTATAGTTCTAAGGATTGGATTTATCCTACTGCTATACATAGAAAATTAAAATATGATATTAAAGATATCTATGATGTGTTAGAAACACTTAGAGAGGCTGGTTATATTGAGCAGTATTTGGAAATATATTGCCCAATTTGCCAGCGGTACACTGGACAATATTATAAAACCATAGGTGAAGTTCCGGAAGAAGTGTATTGTGAAAATTGCGATGAAGAGATAATAAATCCATTGGAACATGCATCTGTGATTTACAGGGTATTGTAATATGACAGATGCTCAATATAGAAACAACTTTAAAGAAGCAGAGGAAATCTTAAATGAACATGGTATTGATATTCCTAGCTTTATAGAATATCAGTGTTCTAAAAATCCAAGTTTTTTACAAATGAGCGATGATAATCATAAATTGTTTTGCTCTTTGTATGATGAAGTTTTTACACCATCATCTACAACAAAAAGCAAGGGGAATAAGTTGGAGGACCTTACAACGGTGTTGTTTGAAAAGGCATTTCCGAATATTTTTGATGTGAGAAAAAATTGTAGAACGAGTTCAAATGAAATAGATTTGTTAATCCGTTGGAAAGATGCTGCGAGTAGAATAGGATTGATTAATGATTTTTATGGACTTGGAAACACTTTTTTATGTGAGTGTAAAAACTATGAAGGCAAAGTTAGTGTTACATATATTGGAAAGTTTTTTTCACTAATGAGTTATACGAATACAAGGCTTGGAGTGTTAGTAGCGTGGGATGGAGTTACTGGAAAAGGATGGGCTGATGGTTTAGGGTTAATAAAAAAAATAGCACTTGCAGATAAAAGGTACATCATCGTTATAACGAAAGACGATCTTTTTGAAGTATATCAAAAGAAGAAGACGGTATTTGAACTATTAAGAGATAAGTATCACTCATTGAAAAATGATATTATGTACGACAAGTATATATCTAAACATGAAGCAGAGAAAAAATTATAATTTGCAAAAGCATAATTAGAAGCATTTACATTTGTGAGTGCTTTTTTGTGCAAAAAATCAGGTAAATATTTTCGGGACAGTCCATATGGGCTGTCCTTTTTCATTATGGAGGAAAAATATATGGCAAGAAAATCAAGATATATTGGCTACGTGGAAGGCTTAGTGCAACTTAAGGCAAAGCATGAGAAGCGTAGAAGATTCGAAAAGGAAAAGTCACTTACTAGGAAGCTTAATCAATATAAAAATGAGGTGAGGGAGAATAGGTAAAATCTCATAATATGCTTTTTACTGTCAGAGATGAGATTGATGAGCCAACAGTTGAGATGGCAATTAATCAGCTGGAGATTCTTGCAAGACGTGATTATATAGCTATGTCTGAATATGAATATCGCGAAGAACATGATGCTGATGGAAATCCTATCTGGTTTGTTTCATGTAAAGTAGAAGGTTTTGATTTTATCGCGTCGATTAACTCATCTTCAAAGAAGAAAGCGAAGAAGCAAGCAGCGCTTGAAATGCTTAATTACGTACTAGAGAACTATGAGGAGGGTTAATTATGTCAAAGTGGATTTATCTATTGATTGCCGGAGCGTTGGAAATCACCTGGGCTGTGGCAATGAAAATGTCAAACGGATTTACGGTTCTGATTCCTTCGATTGTTACTATAGTGGGTTACATCGCCAGTGCAGTATTTTTGGCAATTGCACTGAGACAGTTGCCTTTGGGTACTGCCTATGCCATGTGGACTGGAATGGGAATCCTTGGAACGACGCTGCTTGGCGTATTTCTTTTTCATGAAAAAATGTCGGTTCCACAGGTCATTTGTGTTATTCTTATTGTAGTTGGAATTGCAGGACTTAAGATTCTTGCAAAAGAATGAGAATAAAAGGGAGCAATATGGCAGAAGAGATTTTTGATATTGTAGATGAAAAGGGGCAGCCTACAGGCGAGACAGTGACCAGAACACAGGCCCATGCTGAAGGCATTAGACATAGAACAGCTCACATATGGGTGGTTCGTGAAAATGGAGATAAGACAGAGGTTCTGTTGCAGAAGAGAGCTATGAATAAGGATTCTTTTCCGGGCAGATATGACACTTCATCAGCTGGGCATATTCAGGCTGGGGATGAGCCATTGGAATCTGCTGTTAGAGAATTGTCGGAGGAGCTTGGTATTCAGGCGGATCCGGATGATTTGCATTTTGCAGGAACATTTCCAATTCAGTATGAAAAGGAATTCCATGGAAAAATATTCAAGGACAATGAAATTGCATTCGTTTATGTCTATGACAATGAAGTTGGCATCGATAATCTTACCATCCAAAAGGAAGAGCTGGACAGTGTAGAGTGGTTCGACATGGAGGAAGTGTATCAGGCATGCCAGCCACCAAGGGATGAGAAGTTCTGCGTTCCTATGGGCGGACTGGAGATAGTTCGTAAATACGTTAAGGGGGAATGCTAATTGCAGATATTATACAGATTATTGCGATGTACCTTATGATAGAACAAGAAATGATTATATTTCAAATGGTGTGATGTTAATTATATTGTACGTTTCGGTAGACAAAAGGGGTTGATTTCCTTTGAAAATTGGGTATTATAATAGTAACCAAAGAGGTATGCGATGTGTCGGATTCGTGTGCTGAGGTTCTAATGTGAGTTTGGTTCACTTACTCCGAATAGGTGAATGCCGAAAAACAAAGAACTATACTTGAATTCAAAAAGCTTCTGGCGTCTGTCAGAAGCTTTTTTTTATGGGAGAAATAATGAACCTTCTTTAAGACATTCACACAATAATTATCTTTAAAATAATGTGCGAATGTTCTGATATTCAAATTGTTCTTGACGCAATGAAGAGATATGCAAAATATGAAAATAGAAATATCAATCTTTTAATGGATTACGCAGAGCAATTACATGTTAAGAAAAAGATTTTGCGATATATGGAGGTACTACTATGAAAACCAAAAATGCAATGCAGCTAAAGGCTTTTATAAATTACAAATCAAAATATCAAAAGACGTTCGCCTATGCAAAGGATATTGAGTTTGCTGATACTTGTGATGCAGTACTACATATATTAACTATGTCTTAATTGTGGTTTGCGCATCTGATTCATGTTTGCCTATATGAAGGAAAAATTCCCCTGTAGGGCAACAAATCTCAAGATTTCTTCTGTGTTTTTCATCTTTTTCACCCTTATTTTACGCATATAGGCAAATTAAATTTTTCAAAACCCCGAAAAGGCAAGAATTTGTTGCCTTTATGACAGCTTTTTGTGTGATTTGGATTAGCTGTAAATTTATTGAACTTTTCCAAAACCGGAAATCTAATCTTTTTCTAGACTTTTCTCTTGATTAGGGCAATCCAGCCAGCAACCTAGAGGCTCAGAAAATGAACCTGGGTAATTCGACCAGTAACTTAGCAGTTCAGAAAATGAACCTGTGTAATCCGACCAGTAACCTAGAGGTTCAAGAAATGAATTGCAATGTTTATAAATATAATATAGAATTATTGTAGTTTTTTAACCTTAAAAACTATGGAGATATGTATGCGGCTTTTTGATAAAGTAAAGCGGACATTCGGAATCCGCTTCGCTACTTCCTCATGAACGCAGTGGCACTTTGTGCCACCTGTCAGAAGGGGCTTTAACCCCTTCTGACATTAGTAAGCTTTATATCCCCGCTTAAAGCTTACGCTTTTGAAGCGGGGGATTGCTTACACTGCGTTCAAGAAAAAGCAAAATTAAAAAGGAGAGTTTGTGACGTGAAAAATATTAGATTCTATGAGGCAGAAAAGTATAATTCAGATGATTATGAAAAAGTAGAAGATATGATATATAAAACTACAGATAAAAAAACTTATGGTGAATCTTTAGCACTTAAGGGGTGTTCAGACGCCCAGTTGGTTTCAAAATTGCTTAAATCAGAAGACTGGGCTCAGGGAACCAGTAATCTTCTCAAAAAATATTTGATACTTACATATGATGGAAAAAGATACTATCGCAAAATAGAAAATGTCGGAACAGATAATGATATTGTCTGGGAAGATCAACATGATCCTGAGGAACAAAGTATTATTTATGTAACATCAATTATTTTTGAACCAGAACCTGAGCTAGAAGAAAATGAACCTAGTGATCCTTACGTTTCGCAGTATCCTTTAGATGATATATTGGATAAGTTTTTTGTGTATTGTAATGACATGTATGAAAAAGAGAATGAATCTGATAAGAATCATTCATATGTTGAATTTGCAAGCGAAAAAATCGAAGAAATCAGAGACTTACTTTCTATTATTGGCAAGCATGTTTATAACAAATTGGAAGGCGAATATGTATATCTAAAAATAGAATAAAATTCGCATCCTCTGTGGGTCAATTTAATTGACAATCAACAGGATTCTGTACTATTGATAATAGTAAAATTAACAAATCGAGATTTATAGAGGAGAATATAGATGGAATTGAAGAGAATAGATTGCAAACTAACAGTCTGCAAGGTAACTGAGGTATCAAGTATTAATTTAGAGTCGGATTTTTATTTTATTGGTAAGACAGATGAAGAGGTATCGTTAGTCTGTAAAACAGAAGATACTCCTATAAATACGGTGGAACGAGATGATGGATGGCGAGGTTTTCGCATTCAAGGAGTTCTTGATTTTTCATTAATTGGCATTTTGTCAAAACTTTCAGGTATTCTTGCAGAGCACAAAATTGGAATATTTGCAGTATCGACATATAACACAGATTATATTCTTGTAAAAGAAGAAAATTTTGAGCGTGCATTGAACGTATTGGCTGCTGAAGGATATACAGTGGTATAACTTCAAATTTTTAGAGGCAAATTATATTTCAGCATAACTGACTAATAATAATTACAACATGAGGAAGATATAATGACAGATAAAGAGTTATGGGCAGAATTCTGTTCACAAAAAAATATTGATATAAATACACCTTATGAAGCATGGGCATTTGGAGGTGCCACAGAGGCTGATACGGATAGACTTGCACAACTTGTTTTGAAGGGAAAGAAATTTGGAACCGCGAGCTCTTATGACGAATATGTAATGGAGAATGCTTTGGATGAGATTCCCAAGTCAGGGGATTATAGCGTGATTTTGAACAGTAAAGATGAGGCTGTTTGCGTAATTAGAGACTATGATGTGTATGTGAGAGCATTTGGGGACGTACCACCATTTCATGCTTATGCAGAAGGTGAAGGCGACAGATCACTAAAATATTGGCGTGATGTTCACACAAGTTTTTTCAAGGATTGCCTTAATGAAACGGATAAGCCGTTTACACAGGAATCACGTGTAGTATGTGAGAAGTTCAGCGTAGAATACATTCCGGGAAAAGATATTCCGGAAGATGAACTGCTTTTTGTTGAGCCTACTATGGCATTTGCAAAAGAAATAGCGGCTTATAGGCAGGAAATGCTGGATTCAGAGTCTTTTTTTGATGGCTGTTTTTCCATGAAGAGGATGCCAGATATACAAGAATATGTTGATTATTGCATAGGCTGGGCAAATCCAAGACGAGAAGCGGGTGAGTATAGCGCATGGGGCAATGTGCTTCTTGTCATCAGAAAGTCAGATATGAAAATGGTTGGATGCATGCAGATCCATAATGTTTTAACTGAAAAAATGAAGAAATATACAGGACATGTTGGCTACTCAGTGCGCCCATCAGAAAGAAGGAAGGGATATGCAAAAAAGATGCTGGCTAAGGCTTTAGATTTCCTTTCAAGTTTCGGATTTGAAGAAGTTAACGTAAGTTGTCTTCCGGAAAATGAAGCAAGCAAAAAAACATCTTGGCAAATTGGTAATAGTTGTTATAGTTTTAAAAATACCTTATAATATAATAAAATATAGACTTAGTATAGGAGGAGCCAAAATGATATGTCCAAAATGTGGTAGTGAAAATTGCCATGTTATTAATGAAACATATATTTCTGGAACTGATTTCAGTGCAGGCAAGGGATGTCTTGGTGCATTATTATTTGGACCTATAGGAATTCTTTGTGGAGCTTGTGGAGAAGGAAAGCAGACCCATAATGTAAATTATTGGGTATGTAATTCATGTGGTTATAAGTGGCGAAGATAATGAATAAGAAGGATGAAGTATGGATTAAGTTAATGCATATAGGTCATGTGCTAGGTTGCCATCAAATGGAATGCAGGAGTTTTTCAATTGCTGGATATCAATTTCCTTTATGTGCTCGATGCACCGGAGTTTTAATAGGTGAGTTACTTGGAATAGCATGTATTATAGGTGGATTTCGTATATCCTGGGTTACAATTCTGATATTTATTGCTATTATGGGAATTGATTGGTTCATTCAGTATATTAGGTTACTTATGTCAAATAATTATCGTCGTGTTGTGACAGGTATACTTTGCGGATTTGCTGTGACTTACGTATATTTTTATTTGATAAGTGAAGTTATTAGATTAGTACAGGTAATATTTTGACTTTTATAAAGCTGGTACTTCTAGTGAAAATTAGTTGTACTAGCTTAATTTTTATGTAAAAAGGGAGAATATTATGTACCATTTTGTAAAAGACAAAGATTTCCTTGAAATTTATAAATCGGGATTTGTCTTGATTTTAGGCACTAAAGGTGCTATTTTTAAATTGTAACATAAAATACGTTACAATTTAAAAAGAGGTTTACATATGAAAGAATTTATAGAGAAGAGCATTGGGATGGAAGTAGATATTAAAGACATAGACTATAATGGAAGACTTCCAATGATCTATTCTTCATTATATGATTTCAAGATTGCGAGTATGCATAATATAGAGTGGCTAATAGCAATTCCAAAAGAAAAAATCAATTTGGCTCAATTACGAAAGAACCATAGGCAAATTGAGAAGCTTTTGGATATGCGTTGTGCTTTGTATATAAAGAATACTAGCACTTACTCTAAGAATGCAATGATAGCAGATGGAATTCCTTTTATTGTAGAAGATAAGGAAATATATCTTCCATTTTTAGGTATCCTTCTTAATTCTGCTCGTGAAAGAACTATAAAGCCAGTTCAAAGAATATCATTTTTAACTCAAAAAATGATTCTTACAGCAATCTATGAAAAATGGAATGGAATTACAGTTACAAAAGCAGCAGAACAGCTAGACATTACAAAAATGTCAGCCTCTAGGTGTTTTGACGAGATAGATTTTTTCGATATGCCAGTTCTTGGAACCAAGGGCAAGTCACGTGTCATCAATGTATCGGATGATATAAAGGAACTGTGGAATAGTATTGAAGTTTATATGAGAAATCCTGTGATTAATATCTTTTATATTAATGATAATCTGAATCTTCCTGTCTTTGGTGGAATGTCAGCGCTTGCTGAATATTCAATGATATCTGATAATAAATATCCGACTTATGTTGTGGCAAAGAAAGATATAAAAGATTTGGCACTGAAGGATAGGTTAGTTGATATAAAAAAAGATGAACCTGGCTGCATTATACAGGAGGTAGGTTACGTGGTTTCTTTTGACAAAGGTGATGCTATTGATCCATTATCACTTTTATTATCATTGTCAGATGATGAAAAAAAAGATGAAAGAATCGAGATTTCTATAAGAGAAATGTTGGAGGAATATGTATGGTAGCGGATTTGCCAGAATCTGTCAAGGAGGATATTCATCATTTCATTAATAATCTTCAAGAAGATGAATTCGACCAGAATAGTTTGAAGACCTATAGAGTTACAAATGATCAGGTGGTAAGTCGCTTGGCAAGTGTCTTCGAAGCTTAAGGTTCAATAAGTATGTATTTTTGGGATAATGAAATTTATAAATCGGCAGTTTGTGGAGGTAATGGGATTCCAATAAAACAGCATTGTATGAATTGAATTGTCGCTTGCTTGAAGTATGTCAAAGCGAGGATTGGAGGGGTAAATCATGTTAGAAATATTAAAAGCGAGGTTTCAGGATAATAAGAATCTTCATATGGAATTGAGTTGGCTTGACGTGGAGAAACGTTTGCTTGAGCATCCGGAATCCATGGACGTTTTGAGAAGGATGGAGGAGAGCGGCGGAGAACCGGATACCATCGGTTATGACGAAAAGACGGGAAAGCTAATTTTCTGCGACTGCGCAAAGGAGTCCCCTTCTGGCCGCAGAAGCCTGTGCTATGACGAAAAGGCATTACAGGGGCGTGCTAAAAATCCACCGTCAGGCAGCGCCGAATGGAAAGCAAAAGAAATCGGCGTTTTGATTATGACGGAGGAACTCTATCGCCGACTGCAAAGTCTCGGGGAATTTGATTTGAAAACGTCGAGTTGGATTACTACGCCGGATGATATTCGCGACAAGGGCGGTGCATTGTTCTGCGAACGACGTTACGGAACGGTTTTCACATTTCATAACGGGGCGAATTCGTACTATTCCGTGCGCGGGTTCAGAGGTTATACGCTTATATGATGACTCAGGGGACGGAGTTTGTGATTCATTTTGAGGTAATATAGGAATGTTATAGGAAAAAGAGATGGGCTTTGTCCGTGAAAAGAAAATTGCTATGAAAAACTAATAAATCGGAGTTTGTAAGGCTCTTTTGTTAGAGAAAGAGCTCGATAACTTCAGATTTGTCGAGCGGTGACTGCATTCGCATTCCGCTACGCTTCATGCTCATGTCGCGCTGTCGCACTATAAGTCTGCACACGAATATGTCTGTTCGTGAGCAAGCTCCCGACAGCCAATTCGGTGCATCCTTGCACCGCTCGTAGAAACGCGCAACTTCAAATTTGTCTATAATGACTTCAAGCTCAAAACAAAGAGTAAGAAAACAAATTGAAAATAAGAGAGGAAAAGATAAATGATTATGTAAAAGAGATTATAGAGATTCATGGTTGCCCATATAAAGGAAAAATTTCCATGTAGGGCAACGAATCTCAAGATTTCTTCTGCGTTTTTCATCTTTTTTATCCTTATTTTATGTATATAGGCAATTTTAGTTTTATAAAACCCCGAAAAGGCAAGAATTTGTTGCCTTTTTGGGGCTTTTTTGTGTGATTTGGATTAGTTGTAAATTTATTGAACTTTTCCAAGAACAGAAATCTAATCTTTTTGCAGACTTTTTCCTTGATTTGGGTAATCCGGCCAGTAACTCAGAGGCTCAGGAAATGAATTGTAAAATTTATAAATATAATATATAATTATTGTTGTTTTTTTAACATTAATAGATAATAGTGAAATTAACAAATTGGAATTTAAAGGAGTATCACTATGTGGTTTTTATTAGCGCTTAGTTCGGCAATCTTTGCCGCACTGACATCAATATTGGCAAAGATAGGAATTGAAGGTGTCGGATCGAATCTGGCTACTGCAATCCGTACGATGGTAGTTGTTATCATGGCATGGGGAATGGTATTTATTACGCATCAGCAAGGCGGTATCAGAGCAATCAGTCAGAAGAGCTGGATTTTCCTGATCCTGTCCGGGCTGGCAACGGGAGCTTCATGGCTATGCTATTACAAGGCATTGCAGATGGGAGATGCTTCCAAAGTAGTGCCGATAGATAAACTGTCCGTAGTTATCACTCTGGTGATGGCATTTGTTTTCCTTCATGAAGAGTTTACTGCAAAGTCGATGATTGGATGCATATTGATCGGGGCAGGAACATTGTTGATGGTTTTATAAATAAACAACTTCAAGTTTTTGTGGCTAAAGCCAATATAAATAATACTAGACAGATTTGTCCAATAGCGTAAATACGGCATTTTCTCGCTTTGTGTCGTGTTATGTTTAGTAGAATAATATTACTCTGTCAATGAAAGGAGGAAACAGTATGGATCAGAAAAAGATTGGACGTTTTTTAAAAGAACTTAGGAAAGAAAAGAATATTACACAGGAACAGCTTGCCGAAAAGATAAAAGTTTCAGGACGAACGGTTTCTAGATGGGAAACAGGTTCTAATATGCCTGATATTAGTTTGTTGGCTGAATTGGCTGATTTTTATGATGTTAGTATACCTGAAATCATTGATGGAGAAAGGAAAAGCGAGAATATGAATGAAGAAGTAAAAGAAACAGTATTGAAATTATCTGATTATACAGAGACAATTAATCAGAAAAACAAAGGAAGGTTATTTGTACTTACGGTTATTGCAATAATAGGAATGATTGCGTTCGTGATTATTGAATTTACAGGACTAGATACACCTGGAAGTGTCTATGAAAGAGTAGCTGGTGCAGGTCTTGGGTTAGATTGTGGTATATTAATAGTCCTTGCAGTGTATCTTTCTGGACTTTTAGGAAAGATTAAGGCAAGACGAGAAATGAAACGAAAGTACAACTGTAAATAAAAAGTCTAATAGACCATAAAATTCAAATTTGTCTATAATGACTTCAAGCTCAAAACAAAGAGTAAGAAAACAAATTGAAAATAAGAGAGGAAAAGATAAATGATCATGTAAAAGAGATTGTGGAGATTCATGGTTGCCCATATGAAGGAAAATTTCTCCTATAGGGCAATTAATTTTGTAATTTCCTCTGTGCTTTTCATCTTTTTCAATCTTATTTTACTTATATGGGCAAATCAAATTTTTTAAAACCCCGAAAAGGCAAGAATTTGTTGCCTTTTTGTGACTTTTTTGTATGATTTGGATTAGCTGTAAAAATATTGAACTTTTCCAAAACTGGAAATCTAATCTTTTTTTAGACTTTTTTCTTGATTTGGGCAATCCGGCCAGTAACTTAGAGGCTCAGGAAATGAACCTAGTGAGTTTTTTATTTTGCGTCCTCTGTGGACAAATTTAATTGACATTTAACAGGATTCTGTATAATTGATAATAGTGAAATAAAAAAATCGGGATTTATGAAGGGGTGTGAGCAGTAATGATAAAATTACGATATGGAAATACGAACACATTTTATATCGCTGGAGCAAAAGGCGGTCTGCTTATCGATACTGATTATGCAGGAACCTTACCTCAGTTTTTCAAAGCGATAAAAACAGCTTGCATTGATATAAGCGATATTTCTTATATGTTAGCCACTCACTACCACCCTGATCACATCGGAATCGTCAGTGAGTTACAGAAGCTTGGGGTTACGCTTTTGATTGTAGATGTTCAGCACAGTTCAGTTCATTTCGCCGATGACATATTTTTCAGAGACAAGCGATTGAATTACAAGCCGATAGATGAAAACGTGGCAAAGGTGATTAGTTGTGCAGAGAGCAGAAGCTTCTTGTGCAGTATTGGAATTAGCGGAGAGATCATTTACACACCAAGTCACAGTGAAGACAGTGTATCCATTATTCTTGACGATGGAAATTGTATTGTTGGCGATCTGGAGCCTGTTGAATATCTGGCTGCTTATAACCATAATCCCAGGTTAAAAAGTGACTGGGAGCAAATTATGAGCTATCATCCAAAACGAATCCTTTCTGCCCATGCAAATGAAAAAGAATTCTAAATGACAAATTCAAATTTGTCGAGCGGTGACTGCATTCGCATTCCGCTACGCTTCATGCTCATGTCGCGCTGTCGCACTATAAGTCTGCACACGAATATGTCTGTCCGTGAGCAAGCTCCCGACAGCCAATTCGGTGCATCCTTGCACCGCTCGTAGAAACGCGCAACTTCAAGTTTGTAGTTTGCAAAATGGTCCCATGGGGACGGGATTAGGAGGTTCAGAAAAGAAATATGTTGTATATAAAAAGTATATCAATCCCGAATGTAAATCCCTATAAGGATTTAGGGTTTCAAGGGTTTAACAATCGATTTTATTATATGGATACTGCTTGGGGCAGACATAGTTGCCCTATCGAAGAAGTAGAGTATGAAGCATTTTTTGGACAACGCTATAAAAAGGACACGGAGATAGGCTATCTCGTGGATGAAACCTTGGCGAACATTCTACATAGATTAGGGCAAAGAGACTTCGATTTTATGCAAAAGTTATATTCGGATGCCAAGATGCACTTCGAAGACGGACAAGTTAAGTTCACCTATCTTCAGAAGTTTTCGAATCCGGATATACAAGGTTTTGACTACGTCTCTAAGACAGATTCTTTCCCTATCTCGGAAACCTATCACGCGTATATCAAGGGGTTACGGGAGGCGTATGAGAAGAGTCGTCAGCAGTAGTTGAAAGATGGACGAGTATAGTGAGGCGTATTATTGAAAGGAGCTATTATGGAATATGTTTATGTAACAAAAGATAACCTCGAAGAGGAACATATTTGCTGCGCAATATCAAATAATAAGGATGTTCAGGTCTCTTCAAAGAAGGCATGGCTTTCGGAGAGGTTTGATGAAGGACTTGTTTTCTTAAAGAGCGTAGAGCGCGGAAAGTGCTTTATCGAATATATCCCGGCGGAAAACGCATGGATTCCGATAGAGGCAGATGGATATATGTACATTGACTGTCTCTGGGTGTCCGGGGCTTTCAAGGGACATGGATATTCTACTGATCTACTTACTGCCTGCATCGAGGATAGTAAGGAAAAGGGGAAAAAAGGGCTTTGTATTCTTTGCGCTTCAAAGAAGAAACCGTTTCTGGCTGATCCGAAGTTTCTGAAGTACAAAGGATTTGTCGTGAGCGATGAAGCTGATAATGGTATTCAGCTTTGGTATATGCCGTTTGATAAACATGCAAAAGCTCCGGTGTTTAAGGAATGTGCAAAACATCCGCATATAGAAGAGCAGGGATATGTTTTGTACTATACGAATCAGTGCCCATTCAATGCAAAATATGTCCCGGTTTTGGTGCATACGGCAAAAGAAAATGGAATTGCATTCAAGGCAATACATCTTGAAAGCAAAGAAGAAGCACAGAATGCACCGACACCAATCACGAATTATGCGTTATTCAATGATGGGGAGTATGTTACAAACGAGCAAATGAACGAGAAGAAATTCTTAAAACTTGCAGGAAAGTGATAGTCGTTTACATTGGAAGTTAATTACAAACTTCCTGTTTACGAGAGGAGAATTGCGTGCAGAAAGTATATCTTAAAACAATGGGTTTTATTTGGTTCGTACATATGCTTTTGACAGGTTCAATTAGTTTCGGAATAATAGAACAAAATAGAGATTTAGTTAATACCTTTATCATTGTATCAGTTGTAGCAACTGTTGCAATGTTAATCTTAACAATTAAATACTTAAAAAAAGGATCCGAAGATAAAAAGGAATATTCAGAGTATATGATGGATATGTTCGGTGTATCAGCGTTATGTGCGGAAATATGTATTTATAGATTTGGAGGATATTTATCAAAAAATATTCCTATGTTATCAGCTATAGTTTTCTTTTTGGTATTTGTCATTACGGGCATACTATATTGTAATCAAAAGAAAATAAAAAATATTAAATTGATAATATATGCGTTAATAGTTGCTTTTTTTATTTACATATTACCTATAGTAGCTATGCGAAGAATTATCCATTACGGAATAATTACAAAAAGTATAGGAGATAGCCAAGTCGATTGGATAATATTCTATGCAGTAATTCCGATAATTATTTTATTTGAGATATTAGGAACTTGTAGCTTGGTCAGGAGATTTATTAAAGATGAAAAAATTGGCTTTTAAGGAAATGAAGATGTATTGAGAACTAACCTCAAAAATACTAAAGAGGTTTATATAGAATTATATAAATTAGATGATACAGTGCATAGAAAAACTATTATCGAAGAATTTGTATATCAAAACCAGAGATTCATGGTTGCCCATATGAAGGAAAATTTCTCCTGTAGGGCAACAAATTTCAAGATTTCTTCTGTGCTTTTTATCTTTTTGACCATTATTTTACTCATATGGGCAATTTTATTTTTTCAAAACCCCGAAAAGGCAAGAATTTGTTGCCTTTTAGACAGCTTTTTGTGTGATTTGGATTAGTTGTAAAAATATTGAACTTTTCCAAAACTGGAAATCTAATCTTTTTCCAGACTTTTTTCTTGATTTGGGCAATCCGGCCAGCAAATGAATCAGGGCAATTCGGCCAGCAACCTAGAAGCTCAAGAAATGAACCTAGTGAGTCTTATATTTTGCACTCATTGCGGGTTAATTTTATTTGACATTCAACATGATTATGTACTATTAATAAAAGTGAAATTAACAAATCGAGATTTACAGAGGAGAGGGACTACATGAATGAAGTGAATAAAACACTGTATATTCCGCTGTATGGAAAATCAAAGGTGAGTCAACAGGGGATTATCATAAACGACCCATCAGCTGAGAGAATATGGAAAGAAGAAGCCTTCCCGATTCGCGGTAAGTCCAGGTCAAAATGGCTTGCTTACAATATGGCAATGAGAGCTCGTGTATTCGACGACTGGACAGACAGTATGCTTAAGCGGAGTCGCGATGCGTTGGTGATTCATATTGGCTGCGGACTTGACAGCAGGCATAAGAGGATAAAAACTTCCTGTTCTGAATGGGTGGACTGTGATCTTCCGGATGTCATAGAGATTCGCAAGAAGTATTTTCAAGAAAATGAAACCTACCATATGGTAGCTTTGGATGCGTCCAGACCTGAACAGATTGGATTGCTCCCGGATTGTAATACAGCTATCGTTGTCCTTGAGGGACTGAGCATGTATCTGACCAATAGCCAGGTGCGAGGATTATTTCAAGCGCTGGATAAAAAGTATCGGGAACTTCATATTCTGATGGATGTTTATACCGAATTCGGCGTTAAAGCATCGAAATATAAGAATCCCGTCAACGATGTTGGCGTTACTAAGCTGTATGGGATAGATGATATTGGGAGCATCATTGATGGCCTTCGGATTAGATTTGTAAAAGAGCACAGCTTTACTCCCGCTGCGCTGGTCAAAGAGCTTACACCAATCGAAAGGATTTTTTTCAAGCTGTTGTTTACAGGCAAGCTGTATCGAAAGATATATCGCTTGTACGAACTTAAGACATGAATTCAAATTTGTTAAACAGGTTGGATAACTCCGTTCCGGGGTTTATTATTATAAGACAAAATAGGAGATTGGAATGAAGTGGATTTTAAATAAGGGAAAGAAAGCTACAGATATTTTTGAAGTACTTAGAAAAATGCCGGAAATAAAGATAAAACACGCATTTTGCTCGCCGATAATATTTGTATGTGGTTTATGTCCTGTAATGCTTATGGAAAATCAAAATAATATAGTATATTGGAAATTTGTGTTATGGTCTTTTTTGATAGTCACCATAATGAGTTTTATTCTTTTGCTTATTGCCTCTCTTGAGAAGGATGCTGAATATCGACACATTAAAATGTTATTTGTTTTTAAAGAAGAATTGTTATTTTCTTTTATATTTCCTACTGTTATAAGCGTATATTGTGCTCTTAATAGTATTGTTGCGTGTGTGGATATTGTGGTGTTGTGCGTTATTTTAAGAGTAATTAAAATCTGGTCACTTGAAAGGAAAATTAAAAAAGGTACATACGGATATCATATGGACGCTAAAGTTAACACTGCACTTGTAGGAGTTGCTTCAATGGCTGGAGTTTTGGGATTTTATTTATTCGTTAACTTAAAGACATTTGAATCTTTTAGTTTAGCATATAACCTTGTTATCGTTTGGCTTGTAGTTATTGTTTTATTGATAGTATTTATGATTGAACCTATAGTTGCAATTAGAATAATTCATAGGGACAAGCGTGGAATAAATTCTCATTTTTCTATAAAGACTTCAAGGTCAAAACAGAGAGCAAGAAAACATATTGAAAATAAGAGAGGAAAAGATAAATGATCAAGTAAAAGAGATTGTAGAGATTCAGGGTTGCCCATATGAAGATTCATGGTTGCCTATATGAAAATTCAGGAGTTGCCTATATGAAGGAAAAATTCCCCTGTAGGGCAACGAATCTCAAGATTTCTTCTGTGTTTTTCATCTTTTTCATCCTTATTTTACACATATGGGCAAATTTAATTTTTCAAAACCCTGAAAAGGCAAGAATTTGTTGCCTTTTTGGGGCTTTTTTGTTTGATTTGGATTAGTTGTAAAAATATTGAACTTTTTCAAAACCGGAAATCTAATCTTTTTCTAGACTTTTTTTGAAACGGATAAGTATTCGGAATGTTTAGAGTGTGTTAGTAGGTATGATAAATTATATACTGGAATATATCGAAAAGATGCCAATTATGTTCAAATTTTACCTAAAGCTATTGTAGCTGCACAAAGTGTATATAGTGGAGATGAGTATATAGACCATGTTGGTAGATTTGCAGATTCCATAATTGCTAATACAGAAACAAAAGATTGGTCAACTCGCTATTTTGCTGCTCAAGTTTATTTAGATTTATATACTAAGAGTAATCAAAATTCTGACTATTTAGATAAGGCTTATAAAATAATATATGAAAATGTAAGTGTTTTATTATCTGAGCAAAGAAGTATAAATGATAAGTATGTAAATGCCGTTCAAGAAGAGAAGATTGATGAACCTGATTACAGTAAAATGTCAGCCGATGAAAAAAAGAAAAAGAAACAAGAATATAAAGATGAGAAAGAACGAATTAAAAAGTATAATAAAGAACTAAAAAATGCTAGAAAAACAGAATTACCTGAATTATATGAACCATTAGTTTTAAATTCTGAGTTGCTCTTTGCTCTTGCTGAGAAAAAGGGTATAAGTCAAACGGAAAAAGATGATATAGATGCTTTATTACAGTCATCTACAAATGGTATATTTTGCGTATCTCCTATTAATAATGCTTATTCTTTTTCTGATAATAGTGTTAATGTTGGTGCAACACTTAAGAGCGATGAAATTGATATACCAGCAATTTTGCTTACAAAAGAATCTGAGATTAATATTGCAATAACAGATGGTGATAAAACAACTGTTATTGATGATTATAAGATTTCAGAAGTAAAGAGAAAAGGCAGCAGTTCAATTAACGATTTTACTGTGAAAATAACAAGTAAAAAATGGAATAAGTACAAATGGACTAAGGATTCCAATATTAATATAACCATAACTTATAAGGATGCATATGATAAAACTTATA
Source organism: Lachnospira multipara LB2003 (assembly GCF_000702205.1). Lineage (GTDB taxonomy): Bacteria > Bacillota > Clostridia > Lachnospirales > Lachnospiraceae > Lachnospira > Lachnospira multipara_A. The sequence continues at coordinate 86,151 of NZ_JNKW01000001.1, forward strand.
GCATGGATTATAAGGTAAAGTCTATTAAAAATAATTGGAATGGTAAAAAAGTGGAGTTTGAATAAGAATGAAGAAACTTGTTATTGTATGTATTTGTTGCATTATTGCAATAATTGGTTTAAATGCATGTTCTAGAAATAGCGGAGGTTCAACATTTAGTATCCAGTTTATTGATGTTGGACAAGGAGATGCAGCATTAATTGAATGTGATGGCAAATATATGTTGATAGATGCTGGTGATAAACAGGGCGGTGAAAAGGTATATCAGGTATTAGAAGAGAATGGCATTCAAAAACTTGATATATTAGTTATGTCTCATTTACATCAGGATCATATTGGAGGATTGGTAAAAACTCTTACATATGCATCTTCTATTGGAATTGCTTTAAGTAATGATGACGATGGTACTTCAGAAGTGTTTCGAAATGTTGAAAAACAGTTATTGATTAATAATTCTAAAATAACAGTACCAAAAGTTGGTGATACTTATTCATTAGGAAGTGCTAAAGTAGAGGTCGTTGATAATTCATCAAGTCAGGAAAACGATTCGTTAGTTCTATTAGTAACCTATGGGGAAACACGTTTTCTTTTTACAGGAGATATTGAGTATGAAGCTCAGAAGAGAATTGCTGAAAAGTATAATGATGATTTTAAAATTGATTTGATTAAAATGCCACATCATGGTTCATGGCAAAATATGGATTTGTATAGATTTATTAGAGCATTAAAACCGGATTATGCTGTTATTTCGTGTGGCAAAGGAAATATATATGGTCATCCACATCGAGAAACTCTAGACTTATTAGATCAAGCTAAAGTTAAAGTATATCGCACAGATGAAGATGGCGATATTATTGTTAAATCAAATGGAAAAACACTTTCATTTACAAAATCAAAGTGATTTATTCATCTTATAACGATTGATATATTCAAATCAAGTTAATAATGGACTAAGTCCTATGATTTTTTTGAAAAAAATCATAGGACTTTTTTGCTTTAAAGATGTAAAACAAAAACTCTATAACATGCTTTTATGAAATTGAAGCAAAAAAATCAAAAAAAATAATAATTTGGATTGAATTTATGCAATATAAGAAATATAATTAAGGTGGAGGTTGAAAATATGTTAGTTGAGTTTAGATTTAAAAATTATAGATCTTTTAGAGATGAGGCTACTCTTTCTATGGAAGCAGTTGGTCTTTCATCTCTTAAGAATAGTTTGATTGAATATAATGATATGAATTTGTTACCTGGAGTTGCTATTTTCGGTAAGAATGGTGGTGGTAAAAGTAACGTTATTAGAGCGTTTTGGTTAGGAGTAGAATTTATAAAAAATGCTCAAAGATTACAGCATGAGAAGGCGTTAGTGCCAGTTGTACCATTTTCATTAAATGATTATTCATCTAATGAACCGACAGAATTTGAGTTCGATTATATTTCTAATGGAATTAAATATTGGTATTCTTTTGCTGCAACAAGAGAAAAAATTGTTAGAGAGTCTTTATTTCATGCGCCTAAGGGTCAAAGAGCTCTAGTTTTTGAAAGAAAAGGGCAGGAATTTAAATTTACAGAGGACAAGGCAAAAAGAAAACTAATAAGTCAGACAGTTGCTGAGAATCAATTATTTTTTTCAAATGCTTGTACATTAAATGATGAGGCTTGTATTAATGCAATGCGATGGTTTAGAGAAGATATTATATTTTCAAGAGCTTATGATGATATTCCACGACAATTATTAGAATATTATGATGACAGTAATATGCTTAAAGCAATTTCTGATTATGCCAAAAATGCAGATTTTGGTATTGAAGAGATGAGTTTTGAAATTGAAAATAAAGAAGTTGGTGATGACCTTGAATTACCGAGTGATATTTCAGAGGATATGAAAAATGCAATTACGTCTTTTATTCAGCTATTATCTGAAACTTCTAATAACTCAGAAGGAAAACTAAAAATGAGTAGAGTTAAAGCTAACGCAAAGCATAGAGGTATCAATTCAGATGGTCAGACAAGTTTGTATAATTTAGAACTAGAGGATGAGTCAGATGGTACAAGAAAACTTATGTCGATTGCGCCAGCAATAGAGTCAGTGCTTCGAAAAGGTGGAATTTTACTTGTGGATGAAATTGAAAGAGAATTGCACCCTATGTTGGTGAATTTTATTATTGCGAAATTTATGAGTAAAAAGAGTAATCCAAAGGGTGCACAAATTATTTTCACAACACATAATATAGACCTTATGAAGTTAGAGTATATGAGAAAAGATCAGATATACTTTGCAGATAAGAACATGGAAGATGGAGCTTCAGAGCTTTATAGTGTAACTGATTTTACAACAAAAACCTCTGATAATATCTTGAAAGGATATTTGGTTGGAAAATATGGTGCTACTCCAAATCTTGAAATTGAGGAGGTTGAGTAGTGGCTAGAAGAAATGTAGGAAGTCGTGGAGACGGTAAAAGAATAATAAGGGTATTTTGTGAAGGTGAGAGCGAACAGGCATATACTGAGTTTTTAAAGAAAGAATTTAGAAATGTTGCAGTGATTAATTATCCTAAAGAAACGGGTTTATTTGAAAGAGCTGAAGACAGATTTAATAAGGATCCGCAGTATCGTGATTATAAAGATGTTATAGATGAGGTTTGGTTTTTTTATGATGTTGAAACAAAAGATATTGATAAATTAAATGAGAGATATAGGATAATCAAAAAGTTACGTAAACTACGATCAGATAAGGATATATGTGTTAGATTATTGATGACCTCAGGATGCATTGAGTATTGGCTTATGTTACATTTTAAAAAATGCACACCATCATTAAAGACGGTAGAAGAAAAGAATAAGATGATACAAGATTTAAAAAAGGAAGAGCATTTGTATGTTAAAGGTAATAAAGAAATAACAGCAAATATTGCAAAGAATTATCCAAGAGCTATAAAAAATGCTAAGAGTATTATGAAGAACTTATTATATGATGGTATGCCTTGTTTGGATGATAATGATTTAAGAAATGAGTGGTTACAAAGAAAATGTGTTACTTTTTCTAATGTATATGAGGCAATTGAAATTTTAGAAAAATTGTAAAAGAGACTTCTGGGTACATATCATATCAATAGAGCCAGAAGTCTTTTTATCTTTCTTGTTAACTAAGAAATGACATATGAAGGATGATTATTGTGAATTAGAGTTATCAAAAGGCAAATGGACATTCGATAATATATTTTATATAATATTAATATATACATGGAACCAAAACATTCAGATGTAAAGTTAAGCTTAAGAACTCGTAAAAGATGACGTTTATTACATGAAGATGTTTTATCTTAAATGATGGAGCTTTTTTATTGACGATTATTATTAATTTTCAAAATATTATTATAAGTATTTGATTAATAAACAAATAAATAATAACAAAGGAGGTTGTTAATGTATGAGGTCAGTAAAAAAAACTTTTGATATTAATGCTCATGTTATTAATATTACTAATCAAATCTATTTGGATAACGGACAATCGTTAGTGTCTATAGGTTTTGAAAATCTTGGATATGGAACAATTACTGCTATTAAATTTGATGCTAAGGCATACAACATATTTGGTGATTTAGTAAAAATTAACGGTAAGGAAAGCTTTTATTTAATCATTCAGGATATTTGTGTTGAAAGGAATACAGTTGTAACTAATTTAAAAGCAACTTTACCTAGTACCGAAGTAAGAAAATTAGAGCTTACTGAATCTCAAGTATGTTTTTCTGATGGTAGAGTCTTAACATATGAGGGTGAAAATTATAAAGAATATGAACTAGAACAATATGATGTATTAAGTGATGAGCGAGAAATATCTATAGCCTTAAAGGATAGATTTGGTGGTGAATTTAAGTATAAAGCAATTGAATGTGAAGAAGGATGGATATGTGGATGTGGTAGATTTAATAAATCAGAAGCGATTTGTTCTAATTGTTGTTGTACAAAGAAAGATGCTTTTTATTATACAGACGATGATAATAAGTCTTACTTAATAAATACTTATAATAAAGCTGTGGAAAAACGTAAAGAAATTGAAAGAGTAGCAGCTCAAAATAATGCTGAAAAGAAAAAAGTAGAAACAAGAAAGAAATTATTAATAACTATTATAGGTGTAGCTATGCTTGTTTTATTAGTTGGCAGTATTATCTATGCTAATATTATGTCAAGTAGAATTATGTTTGCGTCAGCGGAAAAGATGAAAAATGAAGTTACTGGTATCTATACAGTGTATACAAATTACAATCCGCAATATATTATGAGTATACATGAGGATACGGTAACAGTACGACAGTTTGATAGTTCAGGAAAAAGTTATGATAAAAGATATACTATCGATGCTTGGAATCCAAATAAAGGTACAATTATTATAGACGATGATACCATAATTGTAACGAATACAGGAGATATACAATATGGTGGTTATTTATATAAAAAAGGTGGTTCATGGATAACTTCACTTAAAGATTCATCTAATGGTTCTAGCGATTCATCAAGATCTGGTAGTAGTACATCTGAATCATCAGGTTTAAAAATAGAAAATGTTAAAGTTACTTCTAATAGTCTTTATACTAAATGCACGGGTACAATAAAAAATACCGGTAAAAAAACATATAAATTCATAGAAATTAAAGGAGCATTTAAAGATTCTAAGGGAAATGTTATTGACACAGATTGGACATATGCTGTAGGGGCTGAAGGATTAGCACCAAATGAAGCATCAACTTTCACTATGTCAGTAGACCAAAATTTTAATATAGTTGATTGTAAAGTAACAGTGTATGATTTTGATTATTAAGGAGTGAATAGTTATGAAATTTTGTTCTAAATGTGGAGAGGTTATTCCAGATGATAGTGTTACATGTCCTAAATGTGGAATAGTCATAAAAGAACAAGAAGAACACGCTGTGATATATGCTTCTCAAGAAAAAAATAGTGCAGAAACAGTAATAACCAATAATAAGAAAAAAATTAATAAGAAAACTAAGATTGCAATATTTGTTATAATTGGGATTGCTTTATTATCTGTTATTACATTCTTTTCAATAAATGAAATTGGGAAAGCAAGCTTAAAAAAACAATTGTTAAGAGATTGGATGGATATAGATGATAGTTTGGTTAAGAAAGTATTAGATTTTTCAGATGATAAAGTAGAATATCGTTTGGAAACAGTTTATTCAATATATAATAGTTCATTAGGAACATTTGAATATAAAGTTATAAGTAAGGATAAAATTAAAATAAAATTAACTGATGATAAATATATAACTTATACTATAAAATTTAATGATGATAAAAGTATGATGAAAGTTACACCAGCTATTACAAGCACTGATCCAGAGGAGCAATGGTTCAATTTAGATGATTATAAATAGATCAACGTACTAATCATTTTACAGATACATGTACAACAATGGTATTCGCCATAATTTTTTGGATGAATATTAAAGGAAAGACGACACAAAAATTTATTTTGTGTCGTTTTTTTTAGAAAAATATAAATTATATTTGACTTAGAGTTAACTCTAGGTGTTATTATGATTTTATCAGCTGATAAATATAAGGAGAAAAGAGAAAATGTACGAATTATTAAAGAAAATAGATGGTCCTGATGACGTTAAGAAACTTTCACAGGATGAATTAAAATTATTAGCCAATGAAATGCGTGAAGCACTTTTTAATAGACTTACTAAGATAGGAGGTCACTTTGGCCCAAACTTTGGTATGGTAGAAGCAACAATTGCAATGCATTATGTTTTTAATTCCCCAAAGGATAAGTTTGTATTTGATGTTTCCCATCAGAGTTATCCTCATAAGATGCTAACAGGACGTAGAAATGGATATATTGATGATGAATATTTTCTTGAAGATTCAGGCTATACTAATCCAGAAGAAAGTGAACATGACTTCTTTAATGTAGGTCATACATCAACTTCAATAGCTCTTGCCCTAGGTTTAGCAAAAGCTCGTGATTTAAAGCATGATAATGAAAATGTAATCGCAATTATTGGTGATGGTTCTCTTTCAGGTGGAGAGGCTATGGAAGCTCTTAATGTTGCTGGAGAGATGGATTCTAATTTTATTATTGTTGTTAATGATAATGAGATGGCTATTGCAGAAAATCATGGTGGAATGTATGAAAATCTTAAAGAACTCCGTATTTCAAATGGAAAGTCTAGCAATAACATTTTTAAAGCTTATGGACTTGACTACATTTATGAAGAAGATGGAAATGACATCTCAAAGATGATTGAAGTCTTTAAAAAGGTTAAGGATTGCAAGCATCCTATTGTAGTACATATTCATACTCAAAAAGGTAAGGGATATGAACTTGCTGAAAAAAATAAGGAAAATTGGCATTGGACTATGCCATTTGATAGAGAGACAGGAAAGCCTACAATTGACTTTGGAAATGTTGAGTCTTATACAGAAATGACAGTTGATTTCATTATGGATAAAGCTAAGAAAGATAAGGACTTCTTTGTTATAACACCTGCCATGCCTGGAGCAATTGGTTTATCTAGAGAGCAAAGATTAGAACTTAAAGATCAATACCTAGATGTTGGAATTGCTGAAGAAGCAGCTGTTGCAATTGCATCTGGCGCTGCAAAAAATGGAGCAAAGCCATTATTAGTTACAAATATGACATTCATTCAAAGATCATATGATCAGATTTCACAGGATTTATGTATTAATAATAACCCTGTAACAATGGTAATGAATTATTCTTCATTTGACGGACTAACAGATGTGACTCATTTAGGAATTTTTGGACTTTCTGTATTTACTAACATTCCAAATCTTGTGGTACTTGCACCAACATCGGCAGAAGAATATTTGAATATGCTAGAATGGTCAACAAACCAGAGACAACATCCTGTAATGATTCTTATTCCAGGTAATGAAGTTAGTCATCGAAGTGCAGATGTAGATTTTTCAGATATTAATAAGTTTAAGATGGAACAAAAGGGTGAAAAGACTGCTATTATTGCCCTTGGAGATTTCTATCAACGTGGTGAAGAATTAGCAAAGGAAATTAATGCAAAGTTTGGTTATACACCAACACTTATAAATCCTCGCTTTGCTTCTGGACTTGATGAGGAGATGTTAGAAGAACTTAAAAAGGAACATTCACTCGTTATTACATTAGAAGATGGTATTATAGAAGGCGGCTTTGGCCAAAAGATAGCATCATATTATGGAACTAGTGATATGAAGGTTAAGAATTATGGATTAAAAAAGGAATTCTATGATCGTTATAATCCAGAGGAACTTCTAAAAGAATTAGAGATGACAACTAGTCAGATTATAGATAGCTTAAGATAGTTAGTGATAAGCAAAAGCTATAATAAACAATAAATTTTATATAATTGTCCTAACAACACAGGTATGTTAACATTTTCATCAATAGAAGATAGCTAACTACAGTGCTGACTGGAAAACCAGAGGTAAGTTAATTTTAGCTTACCTCTATTTTTTTAGTCGAAAGGAGAAGAGGAAATACCAAAGGTGATTTAGAAAAAAATTTTTCAAGAAAACAGTTGACATGATGTCAATTAAGTTGTATATTCAAATTGTGATTGACATAGTGTCAACAAAAAAACATTTGCCGTATATTTAAGAAAGGAGCTAATATGAAAGAGACAAAATTAGCTAAGATTGCACTTGGTGCATGGGCTTGGGGTAATGATGGTACTTTTGGAGATGAATTAAGTATTAACAGCCTTAAGCCGATTTTTGACAGAGCTATGGAGAACGGACTTAATCTTTGGGATACAGCATATGTATATGGAATGGGAACTTCTGAGAAGACCTTGGGACATTTTTTAAAAGGTCTTGATAAGAATTCTTATGTGATTTCAGATAAATTCACACCACAGGCTGCTAATTATTCTTCAAAGACTCCAGTTAAGGATATGTTAGAGATTGAATATAACAATCTTGGCATTGATAAGATGGACATTTTCTGGTTACATAATACTGTAGATAGAATTAAGTGGATTACAGAGATTGCCCAGTATTTTGAGGGCGATTTAGATGCTCCAATTATTGGCGTTTCTAATCACAATTTATCTGAGATAAAAGAAGCTGATAAGATTTTAAAGGAGCATGGCCTAAGACTTGGTGCGGTTCAGAACCATTACAGTTTAATTAACAGATCATCTGAGGATTCGGGAATTCTTGATTTTTGTAGGGAAAATGATATTTATTTCTTCTCATACATGGTTTTAGAGCAGGGAGCACTTTCTGGAAAATATAATAAGAGCCATCCAATGCCTGCTAATTCTGATAGAGCTAGAATTTATAATCCGGTTCTTGATAAGCTTGAAATTATGAATGAGAAATTAAGAGTGTTATCTGATAAATATGATGTATCTCCTGCACAGATTCCAGTTGCTTGGGCAATTGCAAAGGGTACATTACCTATTATTGGAGTAACTAAAGTTGAACATGTAGATGATGCCTTAAAGGCTATGAACATTTCCCTATCAGAGGATGACATTAGGGATTTAGAGGATCTAGCAGATAGCTTAAATTTTGACCTTGTAAGAATGTGGGAAAAGAAGATGGAATAATTAAGTAACAAATTTTTTTGATCATGGATTGACACATTGTCAACAATTCATTATTATTAGAATAAGGAGTAAAATTATGAAGAAAAATATAGGAGCACAGTTAGCATTATATCCAGCACCAGTTATTGTAGTAGGTTCAATGGTAGAGGGAAATCCAAATTGGACATTAGTTGCCCACGCTGGCACAGTGGCACATAGCCATTTAATGGTTTCTATGGTTAGCGCTCATTATACTAACAAAGGTATTCGTGATAATAAGAAGTTTTCTGTAAATGTAGTAGATGAGTCGTGGCTAAAAGAAGCTGATAGAATGGGCGTTGTTAGTGGAAACAAGGAAGATAAGTCTGAGGCTTTTGATTTTACAATTGGTGAAAATGGAGCTCCGCTAATCAATGCAGCTAAGATTTCTATTGAATGTGAAATGGATCACAATTACGAGCTTGAGGGCTTTGATAACTTCATTGGAAAAATTCTTGCAACTTATGCAGATGAGTCAATTCTTAATGAAGCAGGAAAAATTAATTATCACCTATTTAAGCCAGTACTTTTTGAATTTCCAACTTATGAATATTTTGTAACTGGTGACAAGGTTGGAGATTGCGCAAAGATGAATAAGTAGTATATTACAACAAATATTTTGTAAATTAATGTTAGGAGTGTCCATATGCAAACCAACACTCACCTTGCAGTTGGTGCTTGTCTAGGGCTTACATTAACTTTGGCGGCACCGACGGAAATCACGGTTCTTGGGCTTTGTGCTACTAGCATAGGCGCTATAATTCCGGATATAGATATTGATGGAACAGGTAAGAAAGAAACCAAATATATCATTATGGGAATCTCGGCTACACTGGCTATAGTGCCAGTGCTTGCCGGGCTTGTTTGCATGCCGGAAATTTTTGTTTGTTTAAAACGAACATCTTTTATGAGTCTGACATTTAGCACAGCAGCCAAGAGTACAATAAGTTGGAGCTACATAGCCTTTCTAATTAGCACTATTATGGGGTTTGCACTGTTTATCGGTCTTTGCGCATTTTCAAATAAAACGGATCACAGAACTTTCAGTCATTCATTTATGGGAATGGCTTTGTTTACATTTTCAATAGTACTAATAAATCCGCTAGAAGCAGGCTTCTTTTTGGTTGGATATCTTTCCCACATAGGGCTAGACTTGCTAAATTACAGGCCTGTAAAGCTCTTGTACCCGAAGAAAAGGGGCTTTAGCTTTAGGCTTTGTTATTCGAAGAGTAGATTTAGTTTGAATTTGTTAATTTTTAGCGTGATTATTCTAATTGTTGAGAGTATAATAAAGGCGTGCTTATAAACATTATAAATTGAACGCAGTGTAAGCAATCCCCCGCTTCAAAAGCGTAAGCTTTAAGCGGGGGTATAAAGCTTACTAGTGTCAGAAGGGGTTAAAGACCCTTCTGACAAGTGGCACAAAGTGCCATTGCGTTCATGAGGAAGTAGCGAAGCGGATTCCGAATGTCCGCTTTACAAAAAGAGACATGCACAAAGGAAAGAGGAAAAATATGGAGAATATTTTTAATGACAGCAACGTAAATATTGATGAATACAGGCCTGACAGCCCTGGAGTCATTATGGCTAAAAGGATAACAAAGTTAAAAAAATATAAGTTGATATTAATGCTTTTTATAGTTTTTATAATTCTTATACATTTACTTGTGAAGACTGATAATTTAATGCTAGTTATAATCGCTGTTACGGCTTTTATTATAGCAAGCTCATGTATAATTATTTACGAAACAAAATTACAAAAAGAGCTAGAAAAATTGCCGGAAGAAGAGAAGTTTAACCTCAATTATTATAGTTTATATAAAAATGTAAAAAAGCCAGGTTGGGTCAAAAATAATGTTTTGATGGCCCTTGCTATTAATGGTGCCTTGCTTAAAAACAGGGAGATTACAAGACAGGCTCTTGAGCTTATGAGTGCTAATTATCAGCCGGAGATTTTATATAAGTTAAAAAATTGGCTTTCATCGGATTCTTGCGAGATTTCTGAGGCGGAGTTGCGTCGCAATAAGTCGCTTTATCCAATTGCTAGGATTGCTTGTTTAATTTATGCTTTGTCAGGATTATTATATCTATATGCATTTATAGAAGATTACATTCCAATTGGAGCTTATAAAGCATTAGCCCTTTATGAAAGCATTTTCTATAGCATTACGAGAGCTGCTTGTTGTGTTATTGTTATCAATGCTATATATAATATAATTAATAGAAATAAGATTTATGTAAATAGTCCTATAAAAAATAAGACTAAAAGAATTATTCTCTTGATTTTAGGAGCTTTGATTTTCACTCTTATTTTTATGACAAATAGTTTTTCACAGTATTTCTTTGGAATGTAAAGGCAGTGAGAGCAGCAGTAGGTGCTGAATTCAGGAAAAGCGGTGATTTTATGCATATAGATAATTTCATTGTGGTAAAGCTTCTTATTTGTTTGCATTATTTGGGCTTTATCCGTTGCGGAGCATTTCGGAGTATTTCGGAGTTGTTTCGAAGTGTTTCGGAGCACACATTTGCCCATATGAACTATTATTTTTGCTCTAGGGTAACAAATCTTGAAATTTCTTCTGTGTTTTTCATCTTTTTCACCCTTCTTTTACGCATATAGGCAATTTTAATTTTTTAAAACCTCGAAAAGGCAAGAATTTGTTGCCTTTTTTGGGCTTTTTTATTTGATTTGGATTAGTTGTAAAAATATTGAACTTTTCCAAATCAAGAAATCTAATTTTTTTCCAGACTTTTTTCATGATAAGGGCAATCCAAGAAACATTTACTTGCGTGATTTAGGCAAATTAAGAAATATTCAGTTGCTAGATTTTGGGCAATTAAATGTTTAGTTGCGTGGTGCTTTTTATTATGAAACTTTTGTTATCAACATCTATTATTCCTTCAGCCTTCATCTTTGAAAGTTCCCTTATCATGGCACTTCGATTAACGGATAGGTAGTCTGCAAGGGCAACTCTTGTAAGGGGAGAGATAAGCCTTGTCTGGTGCTGTTCTTTGGCTAGTTGTGAGATGTAGGCAAGAAGCTTTTCTCTAATGCTATTTTTAGATAGAATCTCGATTTTGTTGATGAACTTTTCATTTTTTTCACCAAGAAGCCTAAAAAGGTTGGTGGCTATTTGGGCATGAAAATAACAAAAGTTTGGGCAGGTGTGAATAATATTGGATGCAGCTAGAAACAAAATCTTGGTATCTTTAGAGGCCTTAAAAAGCACAGATGAAGACATGTCTTTTTGTACTGCGAAGCTCTCTCCAAATAATTCCCCGGCTTTATAAAAGGTAAATAGGGAGCTGTTGCCCCAAATGTCCTCTTTAATCATGTGAACGCAACCATAAAGCACAATTCCTACGTATGGAATGTTGTCGCTTTCCATGTAAATAATCTCATCTTTTTTAAATTCCTTTTTGAAGGAGCGGATGCAATAAAGGAGTTTATCTAGGTTCTCTTTATTGATATTCTCAAAAAGCTTTATTTTGCTATAATCGATTTCTTTATTCATAATTTTTTTCCTCCTTTAATAGCTTATTTAATAATATAAAAAATAGAGTTGCATTTGCAACTGTTTGCTAAATTTTTTTGCCTTATAATTCATGCATAAATTAAATGCAAAGGAGTTAGATTATGGAAAATACAATGTTTTGTTATCAATGTCAGGAAACAGCAGGATGTTTAGGCTGTACTAAGGTAGGTGTCTGTGGTAAGAAGCCGGAAGTGGCTAATTTACAGGATTTGCTCGTATATGTTACAAAGGGAATTTCTGAGGTAACTACAGCTCTTCGAAATGAAGGTAAGGAAGTAAGTGAGGATGTAAATCACTTAGTTTCTGTGAATTTATTTACTACAATTACAAACGCAAATTTCGATTATGATGCTATTATGAAGAGAGTTATAAAGACACTTATGGTTAAGGAAGAGCTTTTAGATCAATTAAGTTTAGATGCTAGGGCTAAATTATCAGAAGCTGCCCATTGGAATGGTGAAAAATCAGAATTTGATGCTAAGGCTAAGATGGTGGGAGTTCTTTCAACTAAAAATGAGGATATTCGTTCTTTAAGAGAACTTATAACATATGGTCTTAAGGGGCTTGCAGCATATTCAAAGCATGCTAATGCACTTTTAAAGGATAATGCAGAGATTGACGCATTTTTACAAAAAGCTCTTGCAGCAACACTTGATGATAGCCTTACAGTTGATGATTTAGTTGCTCTTACTTTAGAGACTGGAAAATACGGTGTTTATGGAATGGCGCTTCTTGATGAGGCCAATACTAAAACTTACGGAAATCCAGAGATTACAAAGGTTAATATTGGTGTTAGAAAAAATCCAGCTATCCTAATTTCAGGTCACGATCTTAAGGATTTGGAGATGCTTTTAGAGCAAACTAAGGGAACAGGCGTAGATGTGTATACTCACTCTGAGATGCTTCCAGCCCACTATTATCCTTTCTTTAAAAAATACGACAATTTTGCTGGAAATTACGGTAATGCATGGTGGAAACAAAGAGAAGAATTTGAGAGCTTTAACGGCCCTATTCTTATGACAACTAACTGTATTGTTCCACCTGCCCCTTCATATAAGGATAGATTGTTTACAACTGGTGCTGCAGGTTATCCTGGCTGTAAGCATATTGATGGAAAATACACAGAAACAAAGGATTTTAAAGAGATAATTGAAATGGCTAAAAACTGTCCTGCTCCAACTGAAATTGAGACAGGTACAATTACTGGTGGTTTTGCACATGAGCAGGTATTTGCATTGGCAGATAAAGTAGTTGATGCAGTAAAATCAGGTGCTATAAAGAAGTTTGTTGTAATGGCAGGTTGCGATGGTAGAGCTAAGTCTAGAAGCTATTATACAGATTTTGCAAAGGCTCTTCCAAAGGATGCAGTGATTCTTACAGCAGGTTGTGCAAAATACAAGTACAATAAGCTTGATTTAGGCGATATTGCTGGAATTCCAAGAGTCCTAGATGCAGGTCAGTGTAACGACTCATACTCATTAGTACTTATTGCGCTTAAGTTAAAGGAAATATTTGGCCTTGATGATGTTAACGACCTACCAATCGTCTATAATATCTCGTGGTATGAGCAAAAGGCTGTAATTGTCCTCCTTGCCTTACTTTACCTTGGAGTAAAAAATATCCACTTAGGTCCAACACTTCCAGCTTTCCTCTCACCAAACGTGGCAAAAGTCCTAGTGGACAATTTTGGAATCGCAGGAATTACAAATGTCGAAGATGATATTAAGACTTTAATTGGTTAGTAAAGAATAGAATAATTTGGATTTTTCACCATTTTTTTATATAATTAGATCGATAATGAAAGTAATGAGAAATTACAAGGGTAAGCTCTAAAGAATATTGATCTAAGAATATAAAAAAGGTGTTAGGAAATGAATAATCAAGGAAAGAATAATAAATCTATTTTTATACAAGCACTTGCTAGATTTTCTAGAGAAGTGGCATCTGATGGGGCTATTAGGCACCTTGCAGATAGGGGTTATAATGCCAAACAGATTAAAGAAAAACTTGATTATCCCACAAGTTTAGACCATATCGGAAAGGTTATGTGGGAACATTTTTTACAAAAAGGAATTTTAACTTATGAAAAGCCTGATGGAAATACTATTGTTGAAGAGGTTCAATATATAAAGGAACAGGATTCCTATGGACGTACAAGCTTTAGGCAGGTAACTAAAAAAATAGAGCGCCCCAAAAGAGAATATATTCTAATTGATTTTGGCAAAAGAATATATAAGGACAGGGAAGGCTTTTTAAGAATAATGGAGCGCCTAAGTACTAGCGATAGGGACTATATAATGGGGCTTCCATGGGAATTAAAACCAGTTTACCATGTCCTAGATAAACGCATGATGCGTATTAAAGAAATATTGGGTAAGGAGTTTTTACAAAAAGATGAGGACAGTTAAAAAAATACTAAAAATAGTTGCAATTCTTATTGCTGCGTTTATAATACTTGGAATTTTATTTATTGTGGTGATGAGGGCCTGCAACTATTTGCATCACAAAATCATGTATAAGCATGGGGTAAACGAATCATCTTATATTGAATTAAATGGACAAAAGCAATTTGTAACAATTAAGGGAGAAAATAGAAATAATCCAGTAATTATCTATCTTCATGGTGGTCCAGGAGGCGCTGATAGCTATATGAATTACTGCTTTTCAGATTATCTAACTGATGAATATACTGTTGTATCTTGGGATCAGAGAGGTTGTGGCAGAACTTATTATAAAAATGCCAAGGCTGACCCATTAAATAAGACTGTAACTTTTAGTCAGTCCTTAGAAGATTTAGATGCATTAGTAAAATATGTATGTGATAAATTAAATCAGGATAATGTAATAATTATGGGACATTCTTATGGCACAGTTCTTGGCAGTGTTTATGCTAATAGCCATGGAGATTTAGTAAAGGCATACATTGGCGTTGGCCAGTTTGTTTCTATAGAAGATGGAGATCTTTACAGTTATGAAGATGCATTAAAAAAGGCTAAAGAATCTAATATGGATACAAAAGATCTTGAAAAAGCTTATGGAAACTATTGTAAGGAACCGGGAATTATGTCATTAATTGCCCTAAGACAGGAAACTGATAAATATCATCCTGTAACTAAAAAAGCAGACCAGTTTGGACGAGCACTTTTTTCACCTTCTGCAGGAATATTAGATTTAAAATGGTTTATGAAGCAGATGACTGATACAGAAAAATATGTCTTATTAAATCATGAACTTTTTGAATATACCTTGGCTTTTAATGCCTATGATAGACCGGATTATTCAATGCCTGTGTGCTTTATTTCTGGAGAGCAGGACTTTGTTTGTCCGCTAGATAGTGTTTCTAAATATTATGAAGCAGTTAATTCACCATTGAAAAAAATGTATGTTATAAAGGATTGTGGTCATGATGTTCACTATGCTGAACCAAGAGAATTTTGCAAAGATATTAAGGAATTCTTAAATAGTATATAGTAAAATATTATTGCCACTGTGCCAAAGTAAACTTATAATGTAAGAGAGGAAAGGAAACTTTTACAAAAGTAGAGAATAGATAATAGACATCTTTGGGTTAAAACAAATTGCTTTTGAAAAATAAAAATTGGTGGAGAGAATGTTTAAAAAACACAGATTTATAATATATGGAGCTTTAATAATTATAGTGGTGTTTGCTATATTTGCAGGAATACAAGTTAACGAAAGCTCTTATTTTAAAAAATTAGCAATTGAGCAGGCTACTAACGATGTGAATTTAACTGCAATTGATTTAAATTCGCAGATTACAAATATATCTACAGAACAACGAGTAGTATCTCAAATGATGGCAAATGACATTTTTCTTCTTAGATGGTGCGAGGAAGAAACTGAAGATACAGAAAGTGCCCATGCCAAAGAACTTTATGAATATCTAAAGACATATCAATTAAAGTACAACTATGATGTGGTATTTTTCGTATCTAATAAGACCTATAATTATTATTATAATGATGGCCTTAATAAGGTGGTTTCAAGGGATAGCGAATTTGATTCCTGGTATTTTAATTTTCTAAATCTAAATCAAGAATATGATATTCAGATAGATCATGATGAGGTAAATGATTATGGCGTATCTCTTTTTGTAAACTGTTTAGTTGTTGATAAAGATGGCAATACCATTGGGGTTGTTGGTGTAGGAAATAAAATCGATGATTTTGAAGCATCAGTAAGTAGTCTTACAGATAGCCTTAGTATTAATGCAGGAATTGTTAATAAAGGGAATGCACATAATTCCTTTACTGGTAGTTCTGGTTTTTATATGACAGCTAGTGATGCTGCCGCAAACTTTAATATATCAGAAGAAGACGTGCTAAAAAATGTAGGAACTCAAGGCTCAACTTGGACTGATGGCTATTTATGTACAACGGTTTATCATAATAAAGATCTTAACTGGAATATTATTGTTCAAAAAAATACAAAAGAGCTTGTTGCATCTATGCTAGAGCAGACCTATGGTCGTTTTGTTTTTATGATAAGTACAACCCTTGCGGTTTCAATTGTCTGTGTAATTCTTCTATCAAGACTTAATAGGGCAACTCGTTTTAATGAAAACATTGATGAATTAACAGGTCTTATTAATGCAAAATTATTTAGAGAGATTTTTCAAGAAAAAAGAAAGAAAAGGTTTCATCAAAAAAAATCTTGTTTATTTGTATTAGATATTGATAACTTTAAGCACTTTAATGATACTTATGGTCACATGTATGGTAATACAATTATTCGTATGATGGCCTCTAATTTAAAGGATCTTATAGCTAGTGACGGTGTTGTTTGCAGATGGGGTGGCGATGAATTTATTGGAATAATTTATCACAATGTTGCAGAGTCTAAGATTATGATGGATGAGCTTCAATGCATGGTAAATAAATTAGAAACAAGGTCGCCCCTAAGCTTTAGTTGTGGAATTACTAAGATTAATAATCACAAGAGTCTAGAGGAGAATTTTAAACTTGCAGACAGTGCCCTTTATATTTCAAAAGAAAATGGCAAGGGTCAAGTTACAGTAGCAAAAGCGCGATAAGGAAAACTTATAATTCATGATAAAAATTAAATAATTGTTAGTATTAAAAGGCTATGATAGTATTCTCTAAACAGAAGATATTAGCTAAGTAAATGCTGACTGGAAAACCAGAGGTAAGTATATAAGCTTATCTCTGGTTTATTTTTAATTTAGGCAGCTTTTTATAAAAGCTTGCTTTAAAGGAAGGGAGTAAAAAAATGAAAAGAGAAACTATTAAAAGAAAAATCATGATTAGGAAAAGTTTTAAAAAAGCGCTGGCTCTTGCACTAACTGCAACTACATTGGCAGTATCTTTAATTGGATGTTCTAATAGTAAAGAGGCAGGAAATGTTAAGAAAATAGTAATTGGTTCAGGTAATTCTTATAACCCATATTGTTATATCGATGAAAATGGAAAGGCAGTAGGTTATGAATATGATGTGCTTGCTGCAATTGATGAATTGCTTCCACAGTATGAATTTGAATATAAGAGCTTAAGTTTTGATCAGATTTTATTATCTCTTGAATCTGGAAAAATCGATGTTGCAGCTTCTGCAACAACTCAAATTCTTAAAAATTATAACGAGGCTCATAAGGGAAGCGAAGTTGTAATTGTAAATACAGAAAGTAGTACAGATGAAGAAGCTGTAGCTGCATTAAAAAATGGAGCTGATAGAGCTATTGTTTTGAAAAAAAGCGACCTAAAAAAATATAATACTAATTTTAGTGATGGAAATGGCGACTGGTTAAAGGCAGTTGGTGAGCCAGTTAATAATTCTCTTACTTACTATCTCTATAAGCAGGGAAATGATCAGCTAAAAAATGACATTGATGGTGCACTTAAGACTTTAAAGGAAAATGGAACATTATCTGAACTTGCTATTAAGTGGGTTGGCTATGATGTCACAGAAAGTGAGTAAAATATGGGATCTTATTTTGATGGCACTAGATTCGTAACTAGAATAGGTCAGATATTACCATATGTTCTTATAAATTTTAAAATGGTTTTTTGGGCAATGCTTTTAGGAACTATTTTAGCTGTATTTGTAGCAATTCTTAGAATTAAGAAAATTCCTATTGTAAATCAGTTTTTATTGGTATTTATTTCCTTTATGAGAGGAACACCTTTATTGGTTCAGATGTGTTTGGCTTTTTATGGAATTCCTATTATATTTGGCAAATTATTTCTAAATGTTTTTGGAATAAATCTTAATAGATTAGATGCATATAGTTTTGTAATTATTGCTTTTATATTAAATGAGGCAGCTTTCTTAGGGGAAATCTTTAGATCTGCTATACTTGCAATTCCTGTCCTACAAACAGAAGCTTGTTATTCAATTGGAATGACCAAATCACAGACACTTTTTAGAGTTGTATTACCGCAAGCTGTTCATGTGGCAATTCCACAGTATGGTGCTGATTTAATTGGGGTATTTCATAATACCTCAATTGCCTTTACCTTAGGGGTGCTGGATATGATGGCTAGGGCAAAAACTTTAGGTGTGTCAACTGGACATACCATTGAAGGATTTGATGGTTCCAGGTTTGCTTAATAATATAATCGGTATTTTGAAGGCTACTAATCTGGTGTCAGCTATTGGTGTTACTGAAATTATGGTGGCAGCCTTA
Organism: Lachnospira multipara LB2003; assembly: GCF_000702205.1. Taxonomy (GTDB): domain Bacteria; phylum Bacillota; class Clostridia; order Lachnospirales; family Lachnospiraceae; genus Lachnospira; species Lachnospira multipara_A. The sequence goes on from NZ_JNKW01000001.1 coordinate 104,963, forward strand.
GTCCCTTGTCAGGATACATATAGTTATTTAGAGGGATATTTAGCTGCGGCTCTTATGTATTGGATTATTGGAATTGTGATTGAAAATATTGGACATGTTATTGAGAAAAAAACAACAAGTTACATAAAAAGGTTGGTTTAAAGAGGCAGAATATGATTGAATTAAAGAATGTAAGAAAAAAATTTGGTAATAATGAAGTATTAAAGGATGTTTCATTACATGTAGATGACGGTGAGGTTGTGGTGCTTTTAGGACCTAGTGGCTCAGGAAAAACCACATTTCTTAGATGTATTAATTTTTTAGAAAGGGCGGATGCGGGAAGATTAACATTTGATGATAATGAAATTGATTTAAAAAAGGGCCAAGAAAAGTGAAATTTTGAAAATAAGAAGAAACAGTGCCTTTGTTTTTCAAAATTATGGTCTATTTAATAATAAGACAGCAATTCAAAATGTAATGGAAGGTCTTATTGTGGTTCAAAAAAATAGTAAGGAAGAGGCCTATAAGAAAGCGCTAGATGTACTAACATGGGTTGGTTTAAGTGATAAAGCAGATTTTTATCCGTCACAATTATCAGGAGGACAGCAGCAAAGAGTTGGTATTGCAAGAGCTGTTGCCCTAAACCCTAAAGTTATACTTTTTGATGAACCAACATCGGCGTTAGATCCAGAGCTTGTGGGAGAAACCCTAGAAGTTATAAAAAAAGTTGCTAAAAAGGGTATAACTATGATTATAGTTACTCATGAAATGTCATTTGCTCAAGATGTGGCAGATAGAGTTGTATTTATGGATGGAGGTGTAGTTGTTGAAGAGGGCACTCCCGATCAGGTCTTTTATAAGCCAAAGGAGGAGCGCACTAAGAAATTTTTATCAAGAATTCTTCAAAAAGATATGTATTATATTTAATGGTGATTTTGGATTGAGGAAAAGCATATAGACTAAATCTATGTGCTTTTCCTTTTTTAGTTTATAAGATATAATAAAGTTAGCTAATAACGATTATTATAATAGCTTCACTTCGTCACAACTATCTATTAATTATTAACATAACTTATAGTGAGGAGATTTATGCATATCGAGAAATTAAAATACTATATAGACTTGTATGAATGCAGGAATTTTACTGAAACAGCCAAGAAAAACTTCATATCTCAGGCGGCGCTTAGTCAGTTTATAAGTTCCCTTGAAAAGGAGTTTTCTCTATTGCTTTTTGATAGGAATACAACGCCTATTAAGCCAACAAAGGCGGGGACTTCCTTTTATGAGGAAAGCTTAGTTTTGTATAAGCAGTATAAGTACTTGCTCGAGAGGATGAATAAGGTAAAGACTAATGAAATGCCGGCTCTTAGAATCGCATATTCTTCTGCTGTGGATATTCAGGCCCTTCTGCCGATTGTTTCAAAATTCAAGGAGAAGTATCCGGAAGCAGAGCTTAAGTTAAATCGCATAACCTTAAAGGAAGCTGATGAGTATATCTCTAAAGATTTGTGCGATTTGGTTGTATCATTTTCAACAGAATTCATTGATAATCCGACTACTAAATTCAAGCTCTTAAAAGAAGGGCAGTACATGGCGGTTGTAGGAAAGGGACATAAGTTTTTTGATAAAAATGTCATCACCAAAGAGGAGCTATATAGTCAGCCTATAATTATGCTAAGTAGGAAGGTTATCGGAAATATCTATGACAAGGTTTTAGAAAGAGCCAAGGCGGAAGGGTATGACCTATTTATAGAAAAGACTGTAGATGATATTGAAACAGAGATGTTCTCAATTATAACGGAAGGCTATATTGGTTTTGCGCCAGATAGCCAGAATCTATCTGATTATGGTGAGGGTATTAGGAAGATTTCTATTAAGGATACTAGCCATAGATATAGTGTTGAGGCTTGTTATCATAAGAATAATAATAACGAAACACTAAAAGCATTTTTACAATTAATTTGATCATGGTTTAGAATCTAAACAGGAGTTACACTATATTAGTATCCCATAAGTTTTTGTTATGACCTATAAACTTTTCTAATTGGACATTTGACAAAAAAATAACTAAGATAATGTTAAGAAATTAACAAAGCAAATACTAAAAAAGAAATTTAGTAACGTAAGTCTTTGTTAACAATATAAGCTTTATTTTAAGGAGGTTTTTATGGCAAAATTATTATTAACAGGTGTTGATGGAAATTTAGGAGCTGAGGCTGCTAGAGTGTTACTTACTCTTGCTAAGAAGGAAGATTTGATTTTTGTAGGCTATAGCAAAGAAGCTCTTGATAAGTTTGCAGCAGAAGGTGTTGAAACTCGTCAGGCTAACTTTAATAATTACGAAGGACTTGAGGAAGCATTTAAGGGTGCTGATAGACTTGCACTTATCTCTATGCCATTCGTTGGTGCTAAGAGACAGAATGCTCATAAGAATGTTGTTGATGCAGCTAAGGCAGCAGGTGTTAAGCAGATTGTCTATACTTCACTTGTAAATGCTGGTGATGAAACTAATCCTTCAGTAGAAAAGAAGGATCATATTTATACAGAAAACTACGTAAAGGAAGTTGGTCTTGACTACATATTCCTTCGTAATTCACAGTATGCAGAGGCTATGATTACTAACTATTTCACATATGTTAAGGGTGATGGCGTCCTTAAGAACAGTCAGGGTGATGGCAAGATGGCTTACATCTCAAGAAAGGACTGTGCTAAGGCAGTTGCTTATGCATTATTTAGAGGCGATGAATATACCCGAGCAACACTTGATATTAATGGTCCAGAACTTATGACAATTACAGAGTTTATCGAGATTGGAAACAAGGCTACTGGAAACCATATTACATATAAAGAGCTTACTGATGAGGAAAATTACCAGGTATTTGATGCTATGGGCGTTCCAAGAACAACTGATGGTGTATTTAAGAAGGGTTCTGAGGCTCCATTCTCATCTGATGGTATGGTTACATTTGCTCAGGCTATTCGTGAAGGTAAGATGGATACATTTACAGACGATTTTAAGAAGCTTACAGGTTCTGATGCAATGACAGTTCAGTATATGTTTGAACATGCCGATGATTTCCAGATTGGTGAAAGACATTCAAAGGATGCATAAGATAAATTTATAATAACTTATAAGCCTTGGCGCCAGATTTATATATGGATAAACACTAACTGGCGCCAGCTTTATTTTTCCCTGGTGATACATTTCTTGTAGTTATTTGCGTAGCAAATCACTACTCGTGTGCGAGCCGCGGCAAAGCCGCATCTAATGCGAGCACTTTCTTAAGGAGCGTTTAACTCAGTCGGAGCTTGTACTCCGACTGAGTTAAATCAATATATACAAATATCAATGGAAATGCTAGTATAAATATAGGTATGCGAATTAAATAAATTTCCTATATATGCATTTAAAATGTATAATTTTGGACTTCTTATAGGTTTGAAAAAATTTTACTAGGGGGAGTTTTTTATGGATGAGATGGTCAGATACCATTTTTTCTTTACAGGAAGAGTGCAAAGCGTGGGCTTTAGGTATAAAGCTAGCTATTTAGCTAAGGAGTATGGCCTTACTGGATTTGTAAAAAATGAGTACGACGGTTCTGTTAGCTTGGAGATTCAAGGCTTAGATGAGAAGATTACAGAGCTTGTAGAATGCTTAAAGCGAGACAGAGTTATTAGAATTTATTCCATGTCTAAGGAAAAGATTGACTTAGTTGAAGGAGAAAAGGACTTTAAGATAAAGTTCTAATTTGTTAACTGTGATTTCGCACAGCAATCTTGACGCATTTAGTAAAGAAGAGTTATTTTAAAAAAATTCTTGACTTTGTATGTTAAAGGTAGCTAAAATAGATACAGAATGCGTTGAGCAGAAATAGTAGTTAAGTGGATATTTCCTAGAGAATAGCCGGTTGGTGCAAGGCTTAAACAATTGCTTAATGAACCAGTCTGTGAGCAGCAGAAGGTAAAACTAATCTTAGGTTTTTATTAAACTGTAGTCTTAGAAACTTCTGACGGTAGTCGCCGTTAATGACAAGTGAGTAATAGCTCACAATGAGAGCAGGCAAGGCCTGAATTTAGGTGGTAACGCGGAATTTATTTCGTCCTAAGTATACAATAGTGTACTTAGGGCGTTTTTTATTTGCTTATTAATATATAAATGAATAAGGAATGCCCTAAGTATTAGAAAATGGAGGATTATATGAAGGTTAGTAAATTAGTAGGCGTAAGATTTAAAGAAAGACCAGCTGATTGCGTAATTGATAGTCACGCATTTTCAGTAAGAGGTGGTTATGTAAAGCAGGTATCTAACGGTATTTTTTCACTTTATACACCAATGAAGAAGGTTACACAAAATATTGAAAAAATCATTCGTCAGGAAATGGATGCTGTTGATTCACAGGAAGTTATGTTCCCTGTTGTATTACCAGGTTCTTTATGGGAAGAATCAGGAAGATATCAGTCAGTAGGTGACGAACTTCTTAGATTTAATGATAGAAATGGTACACCAATGGTACTTGGTATGACTCATGAAGAGGCTGCTGTACATCTTGCAAGAGAATATGGTCGTACATATAAGAATTATCCATTCTCTATTTATCAGATTCAGACAAAGTATCGTGATGAGGCTAGACCACGTGCAGGTCTTATCCGTGTTAGAGAATTTACAATGAAGGATGCATATTCATTCCATACATCTCAAGAAGACCTTGAAAAATACTATGATAAGATGACTAATGCTTACTTTAGAATTTTCCAGAGAATGGGTATTCCTGAAGTTATTGCTGTTAAGTCTGATTCAGGTATGATTGGTGGTAGCGTATCACATGAATATATGCTTCTTGCTGATTGTGGTGAAGATTCAATCGTACTTTGTGATGAGTGTGGTTTCTCAGCTAATATGGAAGCTGCTGATACAATTGTTGATAACAGTGGATGCTCAGCTATGGCTGAACTTAAAAAGGTTCATACACCTGACTGCAAGACAATTGAAGATGTATGCAAATTCCTTAATGCTAAGGTTGAAGAATCTTGTAAGGCTGTTATGTATCAGATTAATGCTACAGATGAATATGTTGTAGTATTTACTCGTGGTGATTACGAAGTTAATGAAACTAAGCTTACAAATCTTCTTAATGAGAAGGTTCATCCAGCTGATGTTACAGTTGATAGTGGTCTTGTTGCTGGATTCTGTGGCCCTTATAAGATTACAGATAAGTGCAGAGTTATTTATGATAAGTCACTTGAAGGTATTGAGAATTTAGTTTGTGGTGCTAATGAAGTTGATTATCACTACACAGGCCTTAATATTAAGAGAGATATTGGCGATGTTGAATATGTTGATGTTTCTAAGATTCAGGATGGCGGTATTTGCCCAGTTTGTGGTAAGAAGAAGATTAGAATTAGTCGTGGTATTGAAGCTGGTAACATCTTCCAGCTTGGTACAAAGTATACAGAAAGCATGAATATGACTTACACTGCTGAGGATGGTAGTGAGAAGACTCCTATTATGGGTTGTTATGGTATTGGTGTTGGTCGTGCTGCAGCTTGTATTATGGAAGCTCATCATGATGATTATGGTCCAATTTGGCCAATTTCTGTAGCTCCTTGGAAGGTTCATATCTGCTGTATGAGAGTTGATGATGCTGATTGTAAGGCTACAACAGATGCAATCTATGAGAAGTTAGAATCAATGGGAATTGATGTACTTTATGATGATAGAGATGTTCGCGCTGGTGCTATGTTTGCTGATGCTGACTTACTTGGTGCTCCAATCCGTGTAACAGTTGGTCCTAAGGCACTTAAAAATGGCGAAATCGAACTTTCAACAAGAGATAAGAGCGTTTCTCTTAAGGTTCCTAAGGATGATATCATTGATGAAATTAAGAAGCTTTATGACAAGTTATATGAAGATATTAATTCTAAGGTTAGTGATAGAATCTAATTAACTTTGACATGAGGAATTAAAAGTAAACTCCTTATGTTAGCTTTATGGTTCACAATTAAAAGCAGCCGTAAATTTGCGGCTGCTTTTTTATAAAGGAGGAATGGCATTTGAATTTACAAGATTTAGAGTTAGGTAAAATGGCCACAATTAAAAGTGTTGGTGGAAGTGGAGCTCTTCGTCAACATTTCCTTGATATGGGACTTATTCCAGGTACTGATATTACATTGCTTAAATATGCACCTTTGGGCGACCCTATGGTTTTATTAGTTACAGACTATGAATTATCAATTCGATTAGCTGATGCAAGTAATATTGAAATTGAGAATGTTAGGGATAAGGATGAGGATTATAAAAGAACAGTTAATAGTAAATACAAAGAAATTTCCCATCCAGCTATAGGTGAGAAATCTCAGGTTAATGAAGATAATAAGGATCATAATAAAGAAAAAACAAGCGTTAAGGCTAAAAATGAGAAACTTACCTTTGCCTTAGTTGGTAATCAAAATTCGGGTAAGACAACGCTTTTTAATAGATTAACAGGTTCAAATCAACATGTTGGTAATTTCCCGGGAGTAACTGTAGATAGAAAAAGTGGCCAGATTAAGGGCTATCCTAATACAGAGGTTGTAGATTTACCTGGTATTTATTCTCTATCTCCTTATACAAGCGAGGAAATTGTATCTAGAGAATTTGTTATAAAAGAAAAGCCATCTGCAATTATTAATATTGTGGATGCTACTAATATAGAGCGAAATCTCTATTTAACTATGCAGCTTTTAGAACTTGATGTTCCTGTTGTTATTGCCCTTAATATGATGGATGAAATGAATGGTAATGGTGGCTCTGTAAATATAAATCTCCTAGAGGAACTTATTCAGGTTCCGGTTGTACCTATTTCTGCTGCCAAAAATCAAGGTATTGAGGAATTAATAAAGCATGCTATTCACATTGCAAAATACAACGAAAAACCAGGACGTAAGGATTTTTGTAGTGAAGATGACTTTGGTGGTGCAGTTCATAGAGCAATTCATTCAATTATGAGTTTAATTGAAGATCATTCTAAAAAAAGTGGAATTCCTGCTCGATTTGCAGCTAGTAAATTAATTGAAGGAGATAAACTTGTTATCGAGGCTCTAAACTTACATAGTTCTGATAAATTAGCAATTGGTTCAATTGTTTCGCAGATGGAAAGTGAGAGAAATCTTGATAGGGCAGCAGCTATTGCTGATATGCGATTTAGGTTTATTAGAAGAGTCTGTCATGAAACTGTAATTAAGCCAAAGGAAAGCAAAGAACATGAAAGAAGTAAGAAATTAGATAAGATTTTTACTGGTAAGTGGACTGCTATTCCTGTGTTTGTGGGAATTATGGCTTTGATTTTTTATTTAACCTTTAATGTAATTGGAGCAGGCCTTCAGGAATTACTAGCAAAGTTAATTGAAATAATAACTGATAAAGTTGATGTAATCCTTACAAATTCAGGGGTTGCAGCACCTATTCATTCCCTTATTATTGATGCTATATTTGAAGGTGTTGGTACTGTGCTTAGTTTTGTGCCTATTATTGTGGTATTATACTTCTTCTTATCAATTCTAGAAGACAGTGGCTATATGGCAAGAGTTGCCTTCTTTATGGATAAGATATTAAGAAAACTTGGTCTTTCAGGTAGAAGTATTGTGCCTTTACTTATTGGCTTTGGTTGTAGTGTTCCTGCGGTTATGTCTACAAGAACACTTCCATCAGAAAGAGATAGAAAAATGACACAGCTTCTTATACCTTTTATGAGTTGTAGTGCTAAGATGCCTATTTATGCCTTCTTTGCATCGGCATTTTTCCCAGGCAAGGCAGCCCTTGTAATGGTTATGCTTTATTTTATAGGAATTATTATGGCTATAGTTGTGGCTGTAATTGGTAAATATACTGTATTTAAGGGTGAGGCAGTACCTTTTGTTATGGAGCTTCCAAATTACCGCATGCCAGGTATTAAAAATGTTGTCATGCTTTTATGGGATAAGGCTAAGGACTTTATTATGCGTGCCTTTACTGTAATTTTTATTGGTACTATTGTAGTTTGGTTTTTACAAAACTTTAACCCATATTTCCATTTAGTTACTAATCAGGAAGATAGTATATTAGCCCTTGTAGCTGGTTTTATTGCACCTATTTTTATTCCATTAGGATTTGGTACTTGGAAGATGGTTACTTCCCTTATTTCAGGTTTCCTAGCTAAGGAAAGTGTTGTTTCTATGCTTTCTGTGCTATTTGGAGGAATTGAAGGGGTTAGAAGTCAAATGTCTAACTTAACTGCATTTACCTTCCTTGTATTCTGTCTTTTATATACTCCATGTGTTGCAGCTGTTGCATCAATTAAGAGAGAATCAGGTGGAAAAGCTGCCATATTTATGGTTTTATTTCAATGCGTAGTTGCTTATTTAATAGCACTTATAATTCATACAGTTGGTTTAGTTATTGGCTTACATTAATATAAATAAAACATTCGATATGCATATTATAAAGACTAAATTTTGCATATCGAATGTTTTTTAATTTAATAAGATTAAAATAAAGAATAATGCATTTAATTGTGTTATAATAATACTATAATTTTGGAATTATAATTTGGGAGGTTTTATGGAGTTTTTAAGGGCAAATCAGCTTAATTTAATGTTGCTTTTAAGTGGTTCTTGTTGTGCATTGTCTTTATTAGTTATTTTTTCTAAGGCTATTCCATTTAACAGGAGAATGGCATTGCTTCTATTAGAATTAAGCTGTGTGGTTTTGCTTTTATCAGATAGATTTGCATATATTTATAGAGGTGATGTGTCCAATAAAGGATACATAATGGCTAGAGTATGTAATTTTTTGGTGTTTGCCTTTAGCTTACTAATTCAATTTTCTTTTACTTGGGTTTTAAAAAACTTATATAGAACCGTTAATTATCCCAATAAAATGAATAGAATTACCTTAAGAATATGTGATTTTCTTTTTATATTAGGTGAGGCATTAGTTTTGATTTCGCAATTTACGGGTCTTTATTATGTTTTTGATGCATATAACAGATATGAAAGATCTAACGATATTGCAGTTAGTTATGTTATTTCTACACTAATTATGCTTTTACAGCTATTTTTCATTATAAGAAATAAGCGCAATTTAAGCATAAAGATGTTTGTAACATTAATTGCATTTACAGTAGTGCCTTTAATTGCAACAATAGCCCAAATATTCTTGTATGGATTATCATTAACTAATATTTCTGTTGTGGGAATGGCAGTGCTACTATATGTATTTACCTTGCTTGATATTAATGAACAGATAGAAGATGCTAAGATTAAAGAAATCAATATTCTAAAGAGCGAGCAAGAAAAAATGCAAATGATGTTTGAGCAGACATCGAAAGCTCTAGCAAGTGCTATTGATGCCAAGGATGAATATACACATGGACATTCAAGGAGAGTTGCTAAATATTCTGAACTTATTGCTAAAAATGCTGGTAAAACTATTGAGGAGTGTCAAAGGGTATATTATGCTGCACTTTTACATGATGTGGGCAAAATTGGTATACCTGATCATATTATTAATAAGACTGGAAAACTAACTAAAGAAGAATATGAAATTATAAAGCAGCATACATCTATTGGTAGTCAGATTCTTTCAAGTATAAGTAGCACACCTTATTTAAGCCTTGGTGCGAGATATCATCATGAAAGATATGATGGAAATGGATATCCAGAAGGTTTATCTGGTAAGAATATACCTGAAATAGCAAGAATAATAGCTGTTGCTGATGCATATGATACCATGACTTCTAAGAGAAGCTATAGAGCACCTCTAGCTAAGCAGCTTGTAAGAGAAGAGATTATAAAGGGCTCGGGAACACAGTTTGATCCTGAATTTGCAAGGATTATGATTTTTTTAATGGATTTGGATAAGGATTTTAAGATGCATGAACCGGATGCTCTTTATTTAGTTGGTAATAAGGAAGCGTAAGTTAGCATAAAAGTATACATATATTTATAAAATGTGGGGAATACAATGGATAATAAGATTGAAGACTTAAGCTTTAAAGTGAAAGATTTACAAAGTGATAGTATTACGTATGGAAAAACATCCTTAGGGTTAATGTCTTTTCATATTGCCTTTTTGATATTCGACCTTATTTACGGATATACATTTATGGCTTTTATTAATTGCTTAAGTATTAGTTTTTATTTGGTTTTATATAAGCTATTTAAAGAATGCAAGACTAGAGTAAAACTTATACGCCTAGCTAAGAGTATTGTTTATGAGATTATGATTTATATGATATTCTCTACTATGTTTTTTGGTTGGGATTGTGGCTATCAGTATTGGCTCTTTTCTATGTTTTGTTCTTATTTGTTTGCATATGTTGCACCTGATAGAACAGATGCCATAAGAAGGGCTTCTACAGTATTTTTTATGTGTATATGTTTAGTTGCATTTGTTGGTTTATATATCATAACAAAATATGTACAATTGCCATACACAGCAAAGCAAGATGATGCAATAGTTGTGACTACATGTATAGTTAACGTAATACTTGTATTTGCAGCAATTGGCACATACAATAATGTTTATATAAGACAGATGGAATATAAATATAAGATGCTACATAATATTGCAGATTTTGACCAATTAACTGGACTTGGCAATAGATATTATATGAATGATGTATTGCTTGAAATTGAGAATAGCAGAATTAATAAACAAAATTTTTGCGTGGCAATGCTAGATATAGATTATTTTAAGTCGGTTAATGACTCTTATGGACATGATAAGGGTGATGAGGTCTTAAAAACTATTGGTAAGATATTAAACGAGAATCTTCCAGAGGGGGTTACTCCTGGTAGATGGGGTGGTGAGGAATTCTTAATTGTAGCCCAACCTGATATTTCTCTTGAAGAATTTGTAAACCTTCTTGAAATTATTAGGCTTAAAATCAAACAGGTGAAATTTTCTACAGGTGAAGTTGATAAGACTTTTAGTTGTACTATTTCAGTTGGCGTTGCTCAGTATAATCCGAATTTATCAATACCTGATATAATAAAAAAGGCAGATGATAATCTTTATAAAGCTAAAAAACTTGGTAGAGATAAATTGATCTACAGTTAATCTAATTAGCGATTGATTAACATATAGATAAAACTAGAATATAGAATAAAGAATAATAAAAAATCCCCATAAAGGTTAAGTAGTTTGGTTTTTGGTGCCTTTATGGGGATTTTTAATATTTATTTAAAGAGAAAACAAAAAATGTGTGTTAATTAATAGTTAATTAACCGATAAGGATGTACATTAGCACAGCTATAATTGTACTTGTTAAACCAACTAAAGCTTCATAAGGGATGAGCTTCATTCTTGATTTAATTGACATTGATACTGAACCACCTGTGGCATGGAAGAATGAGCCATGTGGAAGAGAATCAATAACTGTAGAACCTGCATGAACCATAGCAGCTGCTGCTAATGCTGGAACACCACTTGCAATAAGTGTTGGTGCAAATGTCTGTGCTGCAATTGTAGCACCACTTGTTGTACTTGCTGTTGCACCGGCCATTAAAATACCAGAAAGCGGTGCTAATACAAATGCTGGCATATTTAATACTTCTAGGAGATTGATTACATCGTACTGTAATGCTGAAGCCTTAATAATACCAGAAATAGTACCTGTACCTATTAAAAGAATAGATACGCCAATAACCTTAGATAAACCAAATTCTGTAATAGAAATTGTATCCTTAAAGTTACTTGTAACTAAAATACAAACTAAACCACCAACAGGAAGTGCTATTAATGGATCAATTGTAATGCCAGCAATTGGTCTAAGGGCAAGAAGGATAATTACTACTAAAGGGCCTAATATAGCAGCAAGAAGGTTTGGTAACTTAACGTCTGATACTTCTATATCGCTATCTTCAACCATAAGACCATTCTTCTTCTTAGAAAGAAGAGATGCTAAAATAATTGTTACTACTAAAGCACAAAGTGCTGGAATAATGTTTTTAATCATAAGTGAAGTTAAGTCAACGCCGAAAGCTTCACTAGCTGCAATAGTATTTGGGTTTGGTGAAATAATATTACCAGCTTTACCGCCACCTATCATAGCTAATAAAAGGGATTCTTTTGAAATATTGGCTTTTTTGCCAATTGCAAGGGCGATAGGAGCAACTGTAATAACTGAAATATCAATAAATACACCTACTGCACAAATAATCATTGTAGCAATACTTACAGCGGCAACAGCACGTTTTTCACCTAATTTGTTTACGATTGTTTCTGCAATTTTTTGAGCAGAACCTGTCTTAATTAATGCACCAGCTAAAATACCGCTAGTCATAATTCTAAGAACAGATGACATCATGCCTGATGCACCTTTAACCATTGTGTCAACAGTAGTAGTTAAACCACCACCGCCAAGAAGTCCACCAATTAAAGCACCAAGTATAAGGCTGTATGCTGGATGAACTTTTTTTATAATTAATACGATTGCAATGGCAAGACCTATAAGGGCGCCGATTGTGTTAAAATCGTAAGTCATAATAAAAACCTCCTAGTTTTTAAGCTAAAAACTTATATGTACATTAAATTTAAATATAAAAGGGTTTTTCTTTTGTTTATTTTGCTATGCTCATACCTGCCTTAATGAATCTAAACATTCTAACAGCACCCTTGTAGTAGAGTTCTTCAGAACGCTCAATAGCTTCATCAAGTGACATTGGGGCATCAACAGTTGTCATTAGTGATACAATTCCTTCGTCAAAGATCTTCTCGGCATCTTTACCAAGACTTCCGCATAAACCAATTGCTGGAATATTCTTCTTCTTAGCACGGTTACCAACACCCTGCATAACCTTACCGAAACAACTTTGCCAATCAGTACGACCTTCGCCAGTTACGACTAAGTCTACACCTTCTAATCTTTCGTCAAAACGGATTAAATCAAGTACTGTGTCGATACCTGATTTCATCTCGCCATTTAAAAATACCTTTAAGGCAATTCCAAGTCCGCCGGCAGCACCAGCGCCCTGAATCTTGTCAGCATCAATGTTAAATTCTTTTTTAATTAAATCACGGTAATTAATCATGCCATTTTCGAGAATTGGAAGAATCTCTTTAGTTGCACCTTTCTGTGGACCGAAAGTATATGTGGCACCATTTTCACCGCAAAGAGGGTTTGTTACATCACACATAACTGTGATTTTTGTGTCTTTAAGACGGGAGTCAATACTAGTTGCATCAATAGTAACGATTTTATCTAAATCACGACCAAATCCTTCAACCTCGTTACCATCTTTGTCTAAAAATTTAACTCCAAGGGCTTTAGCACATCCGATACCACCGTCGTTTGTTGCGCTACCACCGATTGCGATAGAGATGTCTGTAAAACCTTTATCAAGAGCGTCTTTGATCATTTCGCCAGTACCAAGAGTTGTTGTATTAAGGGGATTACGCAACTCCTGCTTAACAAGAGGTAAACCTGAAGCAGCAGCCATTTCAATAACGGCTTTGTTACCGAACTTACCATAATAGCTCTTAATTTTATTCATTAATGGATCGTGTACTTCAACGTAGATTTTCTCGCCGTTCATAGCATCAATAACTGAGTCAGTTGTACCTTCACCGCCGTCAGCTACTGAAACTCCTGAAAATTCTACATCTTCAAACACGTCTTTAGCAGCCTTTGAAAGAAGTTCTACTGTCTTAGAACTTGAAAGACTGCCTTTAAATGAATCTGAAGCAAATAATAGTTTCATACAATGTCCTTTCCTGAGTGTTTTTAAAGGGATAATTATCACTCAAGTTTTTTAAAAGCCTAACTAAATTGTAAGACTGATATTATATTAACATTATGACTTCTTATTTAATATGTTAGGTGTAACATTTTAAATAGGATAAGAGTGTGTTATAATTGTTATAAATAACAAATTGATTGGAGACAATATGAAAATTGATATTAGAGAGCAGTTAGCTGGACAGATTGTTGATGCTATTAAATCTATATGTGATCACGATATTAATTTTATAAAGGTTGACGGATATATTAGTGCTAGTACTAATCCTGAAAGGGTTGGAGCATACCATGAAGCTGGAAAAAATGCGGCAATGACTGGTAAAACTGTTATTGTTAATAATGACAATAAGCTTCAAGGCACAAGGAAAGGTATTAATATGCCTATTATTCACAATGGAGAAACTGTTGCTGTTATTGGTATTACAGGCGAACCAAAGGAAGTACAAAAATACGCATATTTGGCCCAAAGAATTACGCTTTTACTTGTAAAAGAACATGAATTAGAGCTTAACAATCACGATAAAAAAGCACAGATAAATTATGTTATTCATTCACTTATTGATGAGGATAACATTAATATAGATTTTTTAAAGCAGGTAATGAGAAGTGCTGGTATTAATGATTTTGAGAAAGATTTTACAACTGTTGTGATAAAGCTAAGCAGTAGGTATAATCCACTTAATCTATCACTGATTGAGACAGATATTGTGGAGACTATTAAGCAACTAGAAGGCAGTATATATACCTTTAATTATCCTAATGAATACCTGATTATAAGTGATTCGTCAGTGCTTGATAAAAAGTTGTTTATTCTAGAGAATCTAGCTAGCAGAAATAAGAAAATATTAAAGATTGGCATTGGGGATGGCAGAGTTATTACAAGACAATGTGAATCTTATAAATTAGCTAATCTTGCACTTTTTTGTAATAATAAAGAGGGCTCTATTTCTAGATTTTCAGATTTAGATATTGAGATTTTACTTTCTCGTGTACCACTAGAATTTAAAAATACCTTCCTACAAAAAACGGTTGAGAATATAAATGATGAAGATAGGGAAATTCTAAAAATTTATTTTGAAGAGGATATGTCCCTTAAAAACACTTGCGATAAGCTTTTTATGCATAAGAATACCTTGCAGTATAAGCTTAATAGAATTGCAGCTAACACAGGTTATAATCCAAGAAGCTTTAAGGATGCCTGTGTCTTATATACAGCTTTAAAAATACTTGATATTAGTAAAAACTAAAAAGGAGATTGTATGTATTATTACGGAATTGATATTGGTGGAACAACTATTAAATGTGGACTTTTTGAAGAAAATGGACATCTGATAAAGGTAAATGAAATTCCTACTAGAAAGGAAGAGTGTGGTAAGTATATATTGCCTGATATTGCTGATTATATAGAAAAAAATAATCTTGAATTTGGATTGAAAAAAGAAGACATTGCTGCTGTAGGACTTGGGGTTCCTGGTTCTGTTACTGATGATGGAGTGGTTAATAAATGTATAAACCTTGGATGGGGTGTGGTTAATGTTAGTAAAGAATTTACAAAACTAACAGGAATTCCAAGTAAGGTTGGTAATGATGCTAATATGGCAGCCCTTGGAGAATATTATAAGGGCAGTGGAAAAAATTACAAAAGCATGGTCTTTGTAACAATAGGTACTGGTGTAGGTGGTGGAATTATAATTGATGGTAAGCCACTTAACGGTGTTAATGGTGCAGCTTGTGAAATTGGACATTTGCCAATTGTAAAGGAAGATGTGGGACAGTGTAATTGTGGTAAGAGAGGTTGCCTTGAACAGGTAGCATCTGCTACAGGTATTGTAAGAAAAGCTAGGAAACTTATAGCTAGAAAAGACCTAACTGCTAAGGATGTATTTGATTTAGCCAAGGCAGGAGACAAGCAATGCATAGAGGCTATTAATTATTCACTATCTTATCTTGCAAAGGGACTTGCCTGCATTTCTTGTGCTATTGATCCGGAAGTTTATGTAATAGGTGGTGGAGTTTCAAAAGCAGGAGATTATTTGATTGATATTGTAAGTGATTATTATAAAAAAGATGCCTTTCATCCATCAAGAGATACTAAGATTGTATTGGCAAGTTTAGGAAATGATGCAGGCATGTATGGTGCTGCATTCTTAGCCGGTTGTATGACTTTAAATTAAATTATATACAATTTAATTGTTTATTAATAAATTTTCTCAAAAATAGGCTTGATTTCTAGCTTGCTTTAATATTACAATTTTATGGTAGTAAATTTTAGAAAGGTAAGGTTATGGATAAAAATAATAGTTTTAGTAGAATTAATACTGTAAGACTAGTTGGCATTGGTATGCTTTCTGGTATTGCTTTTATATTAATGTTTTTTGAATTTCCAATTCCTGTGCTTATACCAAGTTTTATAAAGCTTGATTTATCTGATTTACCAGCACTTATTGGTGCTTTTGCATATGGCCCAATTGCTGGAATATTGATCGAATTAATTAAGAACCTATTACACTTACTTGATTCATCATCAGGCTTTGTAGGAGAATTATCAAATTTCCTTCTTGGTGCTTGCTTTGTTGGAGTGGCTGGATGTATTTATAAGATAAAAAAGACAAGAAAGGGAGCTATTTGTGGTGCTGTAATTGGTGCATTTGCAATGGCAATCTTTAGTTTAGTAACTAATTACTTTATCGTATATCCATTCTACACAAACTTTATGCCTATGGAGGCTATAATCGGGGCTTACGAGGCTATTTTGCCTGGAGTTGATAATTTATTTGAAGCATTACTAATTTTTAATGTGCCTTTTACTTTTGTTAAGGGGCTTATTTCTGTGCTTATAACTGTACTTGTTTATAAGCCATTGTCACCATTGCTTCATGGTTATAAAAAGACAGCATAAAATTTTTTTGCCTATCATGTGTAAATCTTTATTAAGATTTGCCTTGATAGGCTTTTTATAAAATATGTATTATAATGAATGCGTTAGAAACTTTAACAAAACGGGGGTAATTTTTATGTCAGTTCAGGATTACACAAGCGCATTAAAACTAGGAAAAAGGGCATATAATTCAGCTATGAATAGAGGTAAGTCTCCATATTTACCTGTTCTTGAGAATTTCTTAGACGAGGAAACAATAGAAAGAGAAGTAAATTTAGGGGAAGACCAAATCCCTTTAAGTCTAGTGGTTGGTACTTGTACAGCTGCTAGAACTAACGCTTTTGCAGAAAACTTTATGCCTTTGCTTGATTGGGGAACTGAATTTGCTGCTAAATGGGCTTCCCTTTCAGATAGCCAGGTTAATGAAGGAATCAGGGAACCAATTAAAGTTTACGAATATATGAATAAATTCTATGTTCTTGAGGGTAATAAAAGAGTATCAGTTCTTAAGTACTTTGGCGCTGTTACAATTAATGCCAAGGTTACAAGAAAAATACCTAAATATGATCCTAAGAATGTAAATGTAAAAATATATTATGAATTTATGGATTTTTATAAAGCTACTAAAATAAATGATATTTACTTTAGCAAAGAAGGCAGCTTTATTTCTCTTATGAATCTTGCTGGCATAAAAAAGGATGAAGCTCTAAATGAATCAGCAGTTAGAGATATGTGTTCGGCATATTATAATTTTAAAGTCGCTTATTTAGCACGTGGTGGCAATGAATTTGATTATCCTATTGGAGATTCTTTTTTAAGATTTGTCCATATTCATGGTTATGAAAATGTTGTTAAAATGATTCCATCAGAAATGTCTAAAAATGTGGCTAAAACATGGGCCGAGTTTGAACTTTTAGATGATAATAGTGAAGTTAATTTTAATCTTGCCCCTTCTAATAAGGCAAGAAAAAATATTCTTAGTTATTTATTGCCATTTGGTAGCACACAGACTAAGAAATTAAAGGTTGGTTTTATTTATGAGAAAAGCCCTAGTGATTCAGACTGGGTCTATGCTCATGAACTAGGTAGACAGTATATTGAAGAGACTTTTGGAAGCCAGATTGAGACCATAACTATGGAAAATGTTATTCCTGATGTTAATGATGAGAAGTGCATGAAGAAAATGGTTAAGGATGGAGTGGATATAATTTTTGTAACATCACCTTCTATGACCATTGCTTCTTTAAAGGTGGCTATTGCAAATCCAAAAGTTAAGATACTAAATTGTTCTCTTAAAATTCCACATAAATATATTAGAACATACTATGCAAGAATGTATGAAGCTAAGTTTTTAAGTGGTATTATAGCTGGTTCTATGGCTGAAAGTGGAAGAATTGGATATGTAGCTAACTGTCCTATTTTTGGTATTACTGCTAACATTAACGCTTTTGCCCTTGGGGCTAGAATGGTTAACCCTAGGGTTAAGGTCTATGTTGAATGGAGCGGAATTAAAGATAATGACGTGGAGGCTAATTTTGCTAATAACGGTGTTCACTGTATTTCAGATCAGGATATGATTACCCCAATTAAGGGAAAGAGAAATTTTGGTTTGTATTGTAATGGTGAGGGCTATAATGCGCATTTTGCTATGACTATATGGCATTGGGGTGTTTTTTATGAGAAACTAATTCAAAGTATAATTAGCGGTTCTTGGGAAAGAGAAGATGAGGACGATAATAGCGTTAAGGCACTTAATTACTGGTGGGGACTTTCTGCTGGCGTTGTAGAAATTATTGAATCTAATGCTATTCCAAAAACTACTAAGAAATTAGTTAACGTCCTAATGGATAGAATTATAAAAAATGACTTTAATATTTTTGAGGGAGAATTAATTGACCAAAATGGACGTGTTAGAAATAAAGAGGGCAATATTCTTACTCCTGAAGAAATAATTTCTATGGATTATTTACTTGATAATGTAGTGGGCAGTTTCCCTGATGTTGAAAGTCTTAATGATAGTGCAAAACGAATGGTTGCAAATCAAGGCGTAATTAAAATGGATAAGGAATTTAAGGCGAAATTGTCTAGAGGGCTTAAGGAAAAGATTATAAAAAAGAGAGGTCAATAAATGAAAATTTTGGTACTTGCTGATGTGGAATCTGAGTATTTATGGGACTATTTTAAAAAAGAGAAACTAGATGGTATAGATCTTATACTATCTGCCGGAGATTTAAACCCTAATTATCTTTCTTTTTTGGCAACTTTTTCTAAAGTACCTATTCTCTATGTTAGAGGGAATCATGATGATTGCTATAAGGATACTCCACCTGAAGGGTGTATATGCATAGAAAATAAGGTCTATGTCTATAAAGGTATTAGAATTCTTGGACTTGGAGGCTCTATTAGATATAGAAAAGGAGATAACCAATATACTGAAGCACAGATGAAAAAAAGGGTGAATAAGGCCTGGCTGTCTATAAAGAAAAATAAAGGAATAGATATACTTTTGACTCATTCGCCAGCAAAGGGTATTAATGATGGACCAGATCATGTACATACAGGTTTTGAGGCCTTTAATGAGCTTATAAACCGCTATAAACCTAAGTTTTTTATTCATGGTCATGTTCATAAAAATTATATGACAAGCTTTACACAAACCTTTAAATTAAATGAGTATACAACAGTGGTTAATGGTTATGAGAGATGTATTGTTGAGTATGATGAGAAAAATTGTACTGAAAATAATAACGAAGAAAAATAATATACATCTTGCATAAAAAATAGTTATTGTGTATAATTCATTTGTGAATAATTTACAAACAAGTGTGTAGCAAAACATAATGTATGTAATTTAAAACTATATATGGGGTCGAATAAACTCGTGAGTATGATGTATTGGGGGAATATGGCAAGGAAAACCATACAGTACGGAATATTTAGGAGTTATTCATAAAGGTTTGTTTTAACGGGGACAGGAAAGAATCGTTAAAGGAAACCTAAGACATGGTGGGCAGGAAAAACCCACCATGTTTTTTTATGCAGTAAATGAATTGGTAAAAATTTAAATTTGGAGCTTTATAGTTCTAAATAGAGCTAAAGTATAGTATAAATTGCATAAATAATACATTAGAATTATTTATTCTTTGTAAAATAGTACCTATAAAATGTATATGGTACTAAAATACCATGGGAGTACAGTATCTTTTATAAATTTATATTGCTAGAATGAAGCTGTTGTTGTTTTTATTGAATTCAAGAGTATTAACAAAAAATATGGGAGGCGAATTTATGAAACTACCTAAGAATTCAATCAGCACAAAGTGCTGGGCTATGGTACTTGCATTGGTAATGATGCTAAGTATTTTAATTCCAACTTCTCTATTACAGGCTAAGGCTGCAATAGGGAACATTACCTTGATAACTAGTTCTGGTTATCTTGAATCGGCTTATGCTACATGGAATCCAGTATCAGGAGCAGATTCATATAGTGTTTATGTTAAGAAGGCAAGTGCAGGGGATCAGTCTTATGTAAAGGTTGATAACGAATTAATTAGACACTATGGAAATTATGTAAGAGTAGACGTGTTAGGTTTAGAGCCAGGTAACTATAATTTAAAAATTGAGGCTAGTGGCTCAAATCAGACAAAGTCAGTTACAACATCATCACTTACAGTTACAGCACATGACCGTTCTGGTTTTGCTTTTGTATCTGGTAATGCTAATGGTGCTTACAATGCTAATGGTACTTTAAAGTCTAATGCAGTAGTTCTTTATATTACAGAAAATACTAAGAATACTGTTTCCCTTGACGTTGTAACAAGCTCAAAGGGTGCAACTACAAAGGCAGTAGGTTTACAGGCTATCTTAGATGCATACAAGAAGGGCTATGATTCTCGTCCACTTGATATTCGTCTTGTTGGTCAGATTACAGATTTTGCTAGCATGATGGATGGAGATATCTTAATTAAGGGTTCAAGTTCATCAAATAGACTTGCTTGCGGTGTAACATTTGAAGGTGTTGGTGAAGATGCAACATGTGATGGTTGGGGTCTTCGTATTGCTAATGCTTCTAATGTTGAAGTAAGAAACCTAGGTTTTATGAACTGTAATTCAGGAGAAGGCGATGATGTTGGTTTACAGCAGAATGATGATCACGTATGGGTTCACAATTGTGATTTCTTCTATGGTGATGCTGGTTCTGATGCAGATCAGGTAAAGGGTGATGGTGCTCTTGATACTAAGACATCAAGCTATATTACACATTCATATAACCATTTCTATGACAATGGTAAGTGCAATCTTCAAGGCATGAAGTCAGAATCAACTGAAAATTATATTACATATCATCATAACTGGTATGATCATTCAGATAGTAGACATCCAAGAATTCGTACTTGTACAGTACATATTTACAACAACTACTATGATGGAAATGCTAAGTATGGCGTAGGTGCTACAATGGGTTGTTCAGTATTTGTTGAGAATAACTACTTTAGAAATTGTAAGTATCCAATGCTAAGCTCAATGCAGGGCTCTGATATTGCTAATGGTACAGCTAATGCCACATTCTCAGGTGAAAATGGTGGTATTATTAAGTCTTATGGCAACACAATTGTAGGCGGTAAGGGCGTCATTACATATCAGCAGAATAGCCAGAGCTTTGATGTATATGAAGCAGCTTCAAGAAACGAGAAGATTTCATCATCCGTTAAAACAAAGCAGGGCTCTACAACATATAACAATTTTGATACTAATCAGTCACTTATGTATTCATATACAGTACAGTCACCAGAAGATGCTAAAAATGCAGTAGTTAAGTATGCTGGTAGAGTTAATGGTGGCGATTTTAAGTGGACATTTACTAGTGCAGATGATGAAAGCTACACAGTAAATACAGCACTTAAGGCTGCTTTATCAAATTATAAGACAAGTTTAGTCTCTGTAGGTGGAAGTGCTAAGGGTATAAATTACGATCCTGAAACAAAGGCACCAGAAGAGACAACAAAAAAAGAAGAGAATACAACTCAAACAACAACACCAGAAACACAGCCAACTAAGGAAGAAACAACAAAGGCTAACACAGACGGAAAATCTACAAAGATTACATTAAATGCTAACGATTTATCTGCTACAACAATTAAGTCTAATTTAACAAAGAATGGATTTAAGATTGTTGCTAACTCATCTAATGCAGTTAGTGTAGAAAATACATCTGTTAATTATAAGGGAATAAACTTTACAAAGCTAATTAACCTATCAGGTAAGGGAACTAATGCTTACCGTGGTATTGAATTTAAGGCTGCTGATGCATCAAAGGTTAGACTTTATGTTAAGACAGCTGGTAATAGTAAAGAAACAGTAGCTGTTCTTGATGCAAATGGAAATGTGATATCTTCAAAAACACTTTCAGCTAATAAGTTAGTATCTGTTAATTTAACAGTTCCAAGTGAGGGTACATATTCAATTGTTTCAACAACAGGTGCAGTAGATATTTATTATGTAGAAGTAGAAAATGCATATGCATATTAATTTAGTTTATAAGTAATTACTTCTCCTAATAAAGAGGGATAAAAAGGATAACTTTTTATCCCTCATTTTTATTTGTTAACAAAAAGTTTATAGATTGTTTTTACAAAATACAATTTACTTGTGCAACTTGTATAAAAATATAATAGATAATTAGTAAAAATTAAGGTATATTGATAACCCCTGAAAGTATGATTTGTTATAAAAACTGGTACTTTCAAAGAAATAATAGTACTAATAACCTATTACAGTACTATATTATATTTTATTAATAATTGCTAAAATAATCACAATGGTGCACGGGAGGTTATATAAAGTGCACAAATAAATCTATAAACAGAAATAATTATATTTTGGGAGGAGATAATTATGTCATGGTTTGCTAAAAAGGCAACTAAGGGAAAAGTTGCCGCTATTATGTCTGTTATTATGACTTTAACTGTTATTATAACAGCATCTATTGCAACTGCTAAAGCAGGTGTTAATGCAGTTGTATTCAATTTAACAGGGGGCTATTTTGAGTCAGCATATGCAAAATGGGGAGATGTAAGTGGTGCTGATGGATATGTAGCTTATGTTAAAAAAGATTCACAAGATGATAATGAATACAAAAGAATTGATAACGAATTAATTAGAAAGTACAAAGACGGTTGGAGAGTCGATGCTCTTGGTTTACCAGCAGGTAATTATAATTTAAAGGTTGTACCTGTTGTTGGTGATAAAGAGATAGAAGAAAAAGCTGCTAAGACAGGTGCTATTAAGGTTGATGCATATGACAGATCTGGATTTGCTTTTTCAAAGGATTCTAAATATAAGACAGCATCTGGTGCATACAATGATGATGGTTCATTAAAGTCTGATGCAATTGTTCTTTATGTTTATGATGATACAGCTAAGACTGTCACAGCTGATATTACAGTAGATAAAAAGGGTAAGAAGACTACATTTACAGGTTTACAGTCAATTATTGATGCTTATCAAAAGGGATGCGAGACAAGACCTTTAGATATTAGAATTATTGGCAATATTACAGCTGATACAATTGATCATTTTAGTAGCAAGGAAGAAGGTATTCAAATTAAGGGTAAGAATGCTTATTCTGAACTTGGTATTACTATTGAGGGTGTTGGTGAGGATGCATCTGTTTCAGGTTTTGGATTCTTACTTAGAAATGCAGCTAATGTGGAAATGAGAAATTTTTCAATTCTTAATTTCATGGATGATGGAATTTCACTAGATACTGAAAATGCAAATGTTTGGTTACATAACCTTGATTTATATTATGGCCAGGCTGGATCAGATTCTGATCAGGCTAAGGGAGATGGCTCAATAGATATTAAGGGTAATTCACAGTTTGTTACTGTATCTTATGTACACTTCTATGATTCAGGTAAATGCTCCCTTTGTGGTATGAAGTCTGAGTCAGGACCAAATTACATTACATATCACCATAATTGGTTTGATCATGCAGATTCAAGAATGGCAAGAATTAGAACAATGTCAGTTCATCTTTATGATAATTACTATGATGGAAATTCAAAGTATGGTGTTGGTGTAACAACTGGTTCTTCAGCTTTTGTTGAGAATAACTACTTTAGAGGAGTAAATCATCCAATGCTTAGCTCAAAGCAGGGTACTGATGGATTAGATCCTAAGGGCACATTTTCAGGTGAAAATGGTGGTATTATTAAGGCATTTAATAATATTATGGTTGATTCTGGTAATGTAATTTATGCTAATACAGAGGATGGCAATTCTACAGATTTTGATGCTTATTTAGCTAGTGATAGAAATGAAGTATTAGCAAGTTCTTATAAGACAGTACAGGGTAACACTTCTTATGATAATTTTGATACTAGTAAAGATTTAGGTGTTAATCCACAAAAAATTGATGATGCTAGTGCAGTTCCAAGTATTGTTACAGCTTATGCTGGTAGCCAAGGTGGTGGTGTAATTGAGCATACATTTAGCGAAGCAGATGATGCAAGTTACACAATTGATAAGGAATTAAAGGCAGCAGTAACAGCTTATGTTAATACAGAACTTGTGGCAGTTAAGGGTACATCTTCTAGCAAAACATCTCCAACACAGGAAGAAACTACAACTGCTATAGATGAAACAAAGCCACAGGAAACAAAACCACAAGAAACAAGCACACAAAAGCCTACAGAAGCTACAACAAAGGCTAATGAAGAAACACCTGCTGTTTCCGATGTTAAATATATTCATAATTTTACAACTGATGGTTTAAACAGTAATTTTTATAGTATTACAGGAAATTTGGCTAAGGACAAGGGTAGTGTAACTTATAATGGTTTAACTCTTACAACATGTCTTAAAATTGAATCAAGTACAAGTATTAAATTTAAGGCTCCATCAGATGGAAAATTAACACTTGTATCAGGTTATGCAAACAATAAGGATAAAAAGATTAAAGTTAACGGTAAAAAAATAAGCTCTAAGGGAAATATATTTACTATAGATATTAAAAAAGGTGATGTAGAAATTACAAAGGGCGATTCATTAAATATTTATTATATGGCTTTTGTGACAGGTGAAGAAATTGAGACAAGCTCAAAGGAAGATGAGACAATAAAGCCTACAGAGACAACAAAACCTGAGGAAACAACAAAAGCTGAGGAAACAACAAAGGAAACAAAGACTGAGTCAAGCACAGAAGCTCAAACACAGCCAGATTATTCACAAAAGGAAGTTATTCCTTTTGATGAATATAATAAAGCCAATACAACATATTCAGGAGCATATACAAGTTTAGCTGTTGCTAAGGATAGTGATTTTACTGATGCTATTTATGTTGATTCATCTGAAAAGATAATTGAGGCTATAAAGGCTGTAAAGCCTGGACAGGCAATTATTGTAAAACCAGGTAGATACAAATTTGATGAAACAGTTCTTATTGAAGAATCAAATAGTGGTTTAAAGGGTTCAATGAAGATTTTAAGAGCTTCTAATAATGGTGAAGTTATTTTTGATTTTTCTTCAATGGAAGAACTTGGCTCTAATAGAGGTGTGGTACTTGATGCTGATTACTGGTATGTAAATGGTATTAGATTCTATGGTGCTGGTGATAATGGTATGTTACTTTCAGGTAGCCACAATATAATTGAGGGATGTATATTTGAAGCTAATCATGATACTGGCTTACAGCTTTCAAGATATAATACAGATTATGCATCAGTTGATTTATGGCCTTCAAATAACCTAATTCTTAACTGTACATCATTTGATAATATGGATGTTAAGACACAGGAAAATGCTGATGGCTTTGCTGCAAAATTAACTTGTGGCGAAGGTAATGTCTTTGATGGTTGTATTTCATATTGCAATTCAGATGATGGATGGGATTTATATGCTAAGGTAGCAACAGGTCCAATAGGTAAGGTAACAATTAGAAACTGTGTAGCTTTTAATAATGGTAAGACAACAGCTGGTACATCATTTGGTTCTGGTGATATGAATGGTTTTAAGCTTGGTGGTTCAGGCGTTGGAACAGCTCATACAGTATTTAACTGCCTTGCATTTAATAATGGTGCAACAGGATTTACAGATAATAATAATCCTTCAGATTTATCACTTGTAAATTGTACAGCAGCAGCTAATGGCAACGCAGGAAAAGGCAAGGGTAATTTTATTTGTTATAGATCTGCTAGTAATGCAACATATAGAAATTTAATTTCTTATGATAATGCAAAGAAACAAAGTGATAAGTTTAATGGCGTAATGGCAAATAGCACTTATTACACAAATAATAAATATTATTCAATTAATTCATCAATTGGTACAGCTCTTAAAAATAACGAAAAAGTAGGTGATGTTGTTACATTAAAGAATTCTGATTTTAAGAATACTGATAACAAGATTGATGTAACTGCAGATATTAACAAATTATTTAGAACAAGCACAGGTACAGTAAATGTTAATGGTTTATATGAATCAGTAGGTGATATTAGTACTAGAGGTGCTAGATTTAATGTGGCATCACAGATGCTAACAATTAATAACACAATTGTAGATGAAGAAAAAGAGACACAGCCAGAGACACAGTCTGAAACAAATACACAGACACAGCCAGAGACACAGTCTGAAACAAATACACAGACAGAGCCTGAGACACAGTCTGAAACAAATACACAGGCAGAGCCTGAGACACAGTCTGAAACAAACACACAGGCACAGCCAGAAACACAGTCTGAGTCAACAACAGAAGCTACAAAGGCAGAGCCTGAGTCAACAACAGAAGCTACACAGGCAGTGGCTGCAGATGAGGATATTGTATACGAAATGCTTGAAGGTAATAATGTAAATATTACTAATGACAAGAATTTAGTATTAAGATCAGCAGCAGATTATTCATTATTTGTTGGTGTTAAGGTTGATGGTTCTTTTATTAGCAAGGATATTTATAAATCATATTCTGGCTCAACAGTTGCAGTTATACCTGCTAGTTTTTTAAAGACTTTAACAGTAGGAAATCATGAATTTGTTATTGTATCAAAGAACGGTAGTGCAACTGCTAATGTAAAGCTTAGTGAGAAAAAGGCTGAAGTTGCAGGAGATGAGGAAGTTGTTACTTTACCTGTTACAGATGAAGGTGAGGTGGCAGCTGATACAGGAGTAGTAGCAGCTGATACAGACCTAGTAGCAGATGCTGCGGCAGATGCAGTGGCAGAGGCTTATGCTGCTAAGCTTAGTGCAGCTAAAAGTGCAGCTGATAAAGTAAGTACAACATCAACAGAAGAGTCTTCTAACACAGGAGATCGTAACGGATTAGTTATTTATGTAATTATTTGCTTAATAGCTTTAGTGGTTGCTGTTGATAGAGTTTATAAAAAACAGTATTAATAAAAAGATAAGTAAAGAGATTGTAGTTTAAATAAGGTTACAAGATTTACTTCTCCTAATATATTGAAAACGGGGCTAATGCTCCGTTTTCTTTTGTTTAGAAGAAAATGATAAATAAAATTAATTGCTATATTGAAAACACAAAATTTTATGATAAAATATTGGAAAATAGCTTGTAAAAACCAAGTTATTATGATAATATTCTTTAGTGTAAAAACAAATGTCCGCCACACAAAGACAAGTTTTTGTTTGTAAATTTAAAAAAAGATTATGTAGTAGATGTCTAGTAAAAGTGGCAGAGGAAAGAGGTAGATAATGAGCGATAAGTTAAGAGTTGGTATCCTTGGTGGTACAGGAATGGTAGGTCAGAGATTCATCACATTACTTGAGAACCATCCTTGGTTTGAGGTATGTTTAGTAGCTGCATCAGGTCGTTCAGCTGGAAAGACATACGAAGAGGCTGTAGATGGAAGATGGAAGATGTCATGTGCTATGCCTGAATTTGTTAAGAAGATGCCAGTTTATGATATGGATAAGGATTTTGATAAGATTGTAGATTCTGTAGATTTTGTATTTTGCGCAGTTAATATGCCAAAGAATGAAATCAAGGCTTTAGAAGAGAAGTATGCTAAGGCTGAGGTGCCAGTTGTTTCTAATAACAGTGCTAACCGTTGGACAGAAGACGTTCCTATGGTTGTTCCAGAAATCAATCCAGAACACTTAGAAGTTATTGAAGCTCAGAAGAAGAGACTTGGTACTAAGAGAGGCTTTATTTGTGTTAAGCCTAACTGTTCAATCCAGAGTTATACACCAGCACTTAATGCATTAAAGGAATTTGGTCCTAAGCTTGTTGTTGCAACAACATACCAGGCTATTTCAGGTGCAGGTAAGACTTTTGAACAGTGGCCAGAAATGGTTGAGAATATTATTCCATACATTGGTGGTGAAGAAGAAAAATCAGAAAAAGAGCCACTTAGATTATGGGGTGAAGTTAAGGATGGTAAGATTGTTCCAGCTACAACTCCACAGATTACATGTCAGTGTATTAGAGTACCAGTATTAGATGGTCATACAGCTGCTGTATTTGTTAATTTTGAGAAGAAGCCAACTAAGGAACAGATTATTGAAAAATGGAGAAACTTTAAGGGTGTTCCACAGGAATTAAATCTTCCAAGTGCACCAAAGCATTTCATCCAGTACTTAGAAGAAGATGATCGTCCACAGGTTAAGTTAGATGTTAACTATGAGAATGGTATGGGTGTATCTCTTGGTAGATTAAGAGAAGATTCTGTATTTGATTATAAGTTTGTTGGTCTTTCACATAATACACTTAGAGGTGCAGCAGGTGGTGCAGTTCTTATTGCTGAATTATTAAAGGCTAAGGGCTATATTACAGCTAAGTAATTAAATTAGATAAAGTTTAAGATTAGTAATTAGATGATTTTTATAACTAGGAATAGGGTTTTATTATTGATAGAGCCTTGTTTCTAGTTATTTTTTTTGAAGGCAGTGGCATAAAGGGATTCTTAACGTCCCCTTTAATACTTGAAAAATTAGAATATATAGTATAAAATTAAATTTAAGTTTAACGCTATAGTAAACAATTTTTACAATTTAGATTCATAAAAATAGGGAGGGGTTTTATGAAGGACAATCATTTCTATGCCATGTTGTCTAGAATGAAGTATATAAATCGTTGGGGACTTATGCGCAATACAAGGGAAGAGAACCTATGTGAACATAGTCTTGAGGTTGCATATATTGCACATGCACTTGGTATCATTAATAATGAAATCTTTGGCGGTAATATTAATGCCGAAAGATTAGCAATTCTTGGAATGTATCATGATGTTACAGAGATTATAACAGGTGATATGCCAACTCCAGTAAAATACTACAGTCCAGTTATAAGAAATGCATATAAGGAAGTAGAACATGTGGCTAAAGATGAGATTCTATCTGGGCTACCAATAAATATGAGAAAAATATATAATCCTCTTTTACTTGAAACAAAGGAAGAAGAGGAATTATGGAAATATGTAAAGGCAGCAGATAAGCTATCTGCCTATATTAAATGTGTAGAGGAATTAAACACAGGAAATAAGGACTTTAGTCAAGCTCTAGAATCAACATATAAGGCTATTATTAAGCTTGATTTACAAGAAGCTAATTATTTTTTAAGGGAATATATTCCGGCTTACAGTTTAACTATTGATGAATCAAAGAATGAAGAGGCATAAAGTTTTGGGGGTAGAATATGTTACTAGGAAGAAGCGAAGAATTAAGCAAGTTAAATGATAGTTATATTGAGGATGGAAATACATTAACTATTCTTTATGGAAGATCTAATATTGGCAAAACAAGTCTTATAAAAGAGTTTATTAAGGATAAGGATGCCTTCTATTATCTGGCATGTCAAGCATCAGAAGAAGAGCAAATTAATCTACTTAAAAAAGAAATGATCGACTGCAATTTAATCGCTAAAGACGAAGGTTTTTTGGAAAAAATAGACGAGGAAAAAGAAAAACTAAAATTGCAAAAAAAGGACATGTATAGCGAATATGCGCACCTGCTTAATAACATTCGCAAGTTATCAGGAGATACTAAGCTTTTAATTGTGGAGGAATTCCAAAATATTGTTAAATCCAATAAGGAATTTATGGCTGTAATTAATGCCTTGGTTTCAGGCAAGCTTTTTGATGAAAAGGTATGCGTTGTACTTACAAGTTCATCCATAAGTTGGGTTGAGAACAGCATGATTAAGGCGGTTGGTGAGAACGCCAATGCTATTAGCTCCTTTTTAAAATTAAAGGAATTATCATTTGTTGATATTGTAAGAATGTTTCCAAAGCATTCAGTACTTGATGATATGGCAATTTATGCTATTACAGGTGGTGTACCAGGATATTTAAAAGAATTTAGCGACAAGTTAAGTCTTAGAGATAATATTATAGAAAATGTATTAAAAAAGGGAAAATTGCTTTATTTTGAGGGCTCTGATTATATTAAAGAGGAATTAAGAGAAACATCCCTTTATAATACAATTCTTTATTGCATTGCATCTGGTATGAATAAGTTAAACGAACTTCATATTCACACAGGTTTTGGCAGGGATAAGATTAGCGTTTATCTTAAAAACTTAATAGAGCGTGAAATAGTTGAGAAAGTGTATTCCTATGATATTGGAGGAAAGGAACATACAAGAAAAGGTTTATATAATATAAAATCAGGATATACAAAATTTTGGTTTAAATATATTTATGCCAATGGCTCTAGACTTAGTAAATTGGATGCTAGTGAGTTTTATGATAATTTTATAGGACCTAGTATTTATGATTTTGCAGGTGAGGCTTTTGTATCTGTTGGTACAGAATTTATAGAACTTCTTGATTCTATGGGCAAACTAGAAATTAAGATAAATTCCCGCGCTAGATGGTGGGGAAAAGATGGTAATATCGATATAATAGCAACTGATAATGCTGGAAGATTCGTAATTGGTAAGTGTAATTGGGAAAGCGATACATTTAAGTATGAACAGTATGAGAACTTACTTGATAATATTAAGCAGGCCAATGTTGGAAGTGATTATATTTATCTTTTTTCTAAGGACGGATTTGATGAAGAATTAAATAGAATTTCAAAGAACAATCCTAATTTAAAACTTGTTAGTCTAAATGATTTTTAAAGTGGAATTTTACTTTTTTTAGCTTTCGTTTTATAATCTTTAGGCGCAGTTTAGAAAGTAATAAGGAAAAAAGTGTGATATTCGTCACAAACAGGATGGAGGATAAAATGGGAAAATCCGTATTTATAGCGGAGAAACCTAGTGTAGCCCAGGAGTTTGCCAAGGCGCTACATGTTAATTTGTCGAGAAAAGACGGCTATCTTGAAGGTGGAGATGTTATTGTAACTTGGTGTGTAGGCCATTTAGTTACAATGAGTTATCCAGAAAGCTACGATCCTAATTTAAAAAGATGGAGCCTAGATACAATACCGTTTATTCCAACAAATTATAAATATGAGGTTTTACCAGCTGTTAAAAAACAGTTTGATATTGTAAGTGGACTACTAAATAGAGAAGATGTTGAAACAATCTATGTTTGTACCGATTCAGGTCGTGAAGGAGAGTACATATATAGACTTGTAAGACAAGAAGCTAAAGTTAGTGGTAAGAAAGAAAAAAGAGTATGGATAGATTCACAAACAGAAGAAGAAATCCAAAAAGGAATTAAGAATGCTAAGGATTTATCAGAATATGATAATTTATCAGATGCAGCATATTTAAGGGCTAAGGAAGATTATTTAATGGGTATTAATTTTTCTAGAGTCCTTACTTTAAAGTATGGCAGAAACGTGGCTAATTATTTGCATGAAGATAGGGCAAGCATTGCCGTTGGTAGAGTTATGA
The DNA here is from genome assembly GCF_000702205.1 of Lachnospira multipara LB2003. Classification (GTDB taxonomy): domain Bacteria; phylum Bacillota; class Clostridia; order Lachnospirales; family Lachnospiraceae; genus Lachnospira; species Lachnospira multipara_A. Next base: position 136,374 of record NZ_JNKW01000001.1, read on the forward strand.
CCTGTGTTCTTGGAATGGTTGTAAAAAGAGAGCGTGAAATTAGAGCTTTTATAAAAACCCCTTTTTATAGAATAATTGCTACCAATAATATTGAAGGTCATACCTTCGAATCAGAATGGAAAATTAGTGAAAAAAGCAAATACTTTAACACTCCATATTTATATAACGATAAGGGATTTAAGGATAAAACTAAGGCAGAGGAACTTATTAGATCCATTTCTAATCCTCTACCTAAAATAGGAGTGGTAGAATCTATTGAAAAAAAGAAGGAAACTAAAAATCCGCCACTTTTATTTAATTTGGCAGAACTTCAAAATGAGTGCAGTAAGCTTTTTAAAATAAGTCCTGATGAGACTCTTAATATTATTCAGGAACTTTATGAAAAAAAGCTCGTTACTTATCCAAGAACAGATGCTAGAGTTTTATCTACTGCAATTTCTAAGGAAATAAGAAAGAATATTGCTGGATTAACTAGATTTGAGCCTGTTAAGGAATTTGCTAATAATATAATCGCTAATGAAAGCTTTAAGGGAATTGAAAAAACTAGATACTGTAATGATAAAGCAATTACAGATCACTACGCTATTATCCCTACAGGGCAGGGCTTTAATAATCTTAATAGCTTATCAACTACAGCCCTTAGAGCATATGAGGTTATTTGCAGGAGATTTTTAAGTATATTCTACCCTGCAGCTATTTATCAAAAGGTGGCTATTAGTTTAAATGTTGATGGAGAGAACTTTAACTCATCCTTTAAGACTCTTGCAAGTGAGGGATACTTATGTGTAACTAAGAATTCCTTTAGTAAGCAAAAAAAGGATAGCTCTGGGTCAAAGGACGAAGAATCTAGTGAGCAGACAGAAGATGCAGAAACAAATGATACAGCTCTTTTTGAGGTATTGAAAAAAATTAAGAAAGGGGCTAATATAGAGTTCACTGATTTTAAGCTTAAGGAGGGTGAAACAAGCCCGCCAAAAAGATATACATCAGGTTCAATGATTCTAGCTATGGAAAATGCTGGTCAGCTAATTGAAGATGAAGAATTAAGGGCTCAGATTAAAGGTAGTGGTATTGGTACTAGTGCCACAAGAGCTGAAATTTTAAAGAAATTACAGACCAAGAAATATATTGGAATAGCTAAGAAGACGCAAGTGATAACCCCGACACTCTTTGGGGAAATAATATATGACGTTGTTGCTAATTCTATTTATCAACTTCTTAATCCTGAGCTTACCGCAAGTTGGGAAAAGGGATTAACTATGGTTGCTAATGGAGAAATTACTGCTAATGAATATATGGATAAAATGAATGGCTTTGTTAGCAGAAGAACTAACTATGTTAAGGCTTTAAATAATCAAGGAGTCTTATTTGGACTTTTTAATGAAAGTGCTAAGAATTACAAGAAGTAACAACTGTCTTAGGAGGATTTTTTATGTGTGGTATTGCAGGTTATGTAGGAGGTAGAGATAGTGCTGATGTTTTAATTGGAGCATTATCAAAGCTAGAGTACAGAGGTTATGATTCAGCTGGTATTGCAGTATTTGAAAATAACGCAATTAAGGTTAAAAAGTGCCAGGGACGTTTAAAGAACTTGGTGGATAAAATGGATAGAGAGGGTAAGCCAAATGGACATGTAGGTATTGGACATACACGTTGGGCAACACATGGTGAACCATCAGATATTAATTCACATCCACATGGTAATAAGAGAGTTACTATTGTTCATAATGGTATTATTGAAAATTATAAGCAAATCAAGGATTTCCTTTTAAAGGAAGGTTATAGCTTTGACTCTGAAACAGATACAGAAACAGTTGCTAAATTACTTGATTACTACTATGATGGTGATCCTGTTGCAACAATTACTAAGGTTATTGCTGAAATTAAGGGTTCTTACGCTCTTGGAATTATGTTTAGGGATTTTCCAGATGTAATTTATGCTGTAAGAAAAGAAAGCCCATTAATTGTTGGTATTGGTAAGAATGAAAACTTCATTGCTTCTGATATGACAGCAATCCTTGAATACACAAGAAACTATCTATTACTTGAGCAAAATGAAATTGCAATTGTTTCAAAGTCTAATGTAAAGATAGTAGATATTCACGGCAACGAAGTTCCTAAGGAAATGAATGTTGCTGATTGGGATATTGATGCTGCTCAAAAGGGTGGATATGAGCATTTTATGCTTAAGGAAATTCATGAACAGCCAGAGGTTGTAAAGACAACTATTATGCCAAGAATTATTAATCATGTTCCAACTTTTGAAGAAGAAGGAATTACAATTGATAAGTTAGCTAAATATAATAATATCTTTATTGTAGCTTGTGGTACAGCTATGCATGCTGGTATGGTTGGTAAGTATGTTATTGAAAAACTTGCTAGAGTATCAGTTACAGTTGATATTGCATCTGAATTTAGATATAGAGATCCATTAATTAGTGAAGATGACTTAGTTATTCTTATTTCACAGTCAGGTGAAACAGCTGATACAAAGGCTGCTCTTGAACTTGCTAAGGAAAGAAAGGCTGATACATTAGCTATTGTTAATGTTAAGGGTTCATCAATTGCTAGAGCTGCAGATTATGTATTATATACACATGCTGGTCCAGAAATTTCAGTTGCTTCAACAAAGGCTTATATGGTTCAGGTATCTGTAATGTATTTACTTGCATTCCAGTTAGCTTTTGCTAAGGGTAAGATTATTAAGGAAGAGTTAGTAGAATACACTAAGAAGCTTGAAGAAATGCCAGATACAATTGAAGAAGCTATAGGACTTAAGAATGCTTGTCAGTTCGCTGCATCTAAGCTTGTTAATGCAGATAGCTTATTATACATTGGTAGAGGACTTGATTATGCCTTAAGTATGGAAGGTTCTCTTAAATTAAAGGAAATCTCATATATTCATTCTGAATCTTATGCTGCAGGTGAATTAAAACATGGTACAATTTCTTTAATTGATGACGGCATGCCAGTAATTGCTATTGCTACTCAGAAGGATTTAGTAGAAAAAACTATTAGTAATATTAAGGAAGTTAAGGCTAGAGGTGCATTTGTTATTCTTATTTGTGCTCCAGGTGTGGATGTAGAAGATGGAGTAAGTGATGTTACAATTTGTCTTCCTGAAGCTAGCCAGATGCTTATGCCTATGGTGGCAGCAGTTCCACTACAGTTAATTGCATATTATACAGCTGTTCTTAAAGGTAATGATGTTGATAAGCCAAGAAATCTTGCTAAGTCAGTTACTGTAGAATAATTGTGGAGGAATGAATAATGGATATTACTATAAATAACTTATTTGACTTAAATGAAACTATTGCAAAGGATATTTTTACAGATGCTACATATCCTTGGGAAGTATTATCTAAAATTGGTGATTTTATAATTGAACTTGGAAAAAGCTTACCAGAGGATGAATATGAACTAAGAGGAGAAAATATCTGGGTTCACAAGACAGCAAATGTTTTCCCTTCAGCTTATATTGCTGGTCCTGTAATTATATGTAAAGATGCAGAAGTAAGACATTGTGCGTTTATTCGTGGTAAGGCTATTGTAGGTGAAGGAGCTGTAGTAGGTAATTCTACAGAATTAAAAAATGTTATTCTTTTTAACAAAGTTCAGGTTCCTCATTATAACTATGTAGGTGACTCAATTTTAGGCTTTAAGGCTCATATGGGCGCTGGCTCAATTACAAGTAATGTTAAGTCAGACAAGAAACTAATTGTCATTAAAAATGGTGATGAGAAAATCGAAACTGGAATTAAAAAGATTGGCGCATTCCTTGGTGATAATGTAGAAGTTGGATGTGGAAGTGTTCTTAATCCTGGCACAATTGTAGGTAGAGAATCTAATATTTACCCACTTTCAAGTGTTAGAGGAGTTGTAGCTTCTAATTCAATCTATAAAAACAAGAATGAAATCGTTTCTAAGAATTAAATCTAATTAGATTAGTTTTAAAGAGGTGAATTGTATGCGTAATGAATTAACAGAAAATGACATTAAGAAGATGGAAGAGGAAATTGACTATCGAATTAGTGTTGTTAGAAAAGAAGCACTAGAGGATGTTAAGGCTGCAAGAGCTCAGGGTGATTTAAGTGAGAATTTTGAGTATCATGCTGCTAAGAAATTTAAAAATCAAAATGAGAGTCGAATCAGATATCTTCAAAGAATGATTAACTCTGCTACAGTTATTAAAGAAACAGCAGCAGAGGATGAAATTGGAGTTAATAACACTGTTACAATTAAGTATGAAGATGATGATGAGATTGAGACAATAAAGCTTGTAACAACTGTTAGAGAGGATTCTCTACTTGGACTTATAAGTATTGAATCTCCACTAGGTAAGGCTCTACTTGGCAAAAAGAAGGGCGATAAGGTGTTAATTCATGTTAATGATTCATTGGAGTATTATGTCACTGTTCTTCAGATAGATAAAACAGATGATGCAGATGATAAGATACAAAGATACTAGGCAAGAAGCACTCGTATGAGATTGCCTGCGGCAAGACTCGTGCCTACATAGCAACAACTTCGTTGTTGCTACAACGGGGGAAGCACTCGTATGAGAGTGCCTACGGCAGAACTCGTGCCTACATAGCAACAACTTCATTGTTGCTACAATAATTGACAAGTTTATAAATTAATAGTATAGTGAAGGGACTTAAAAATTATTTTTAAGTCCCATATTTTTTTGAAAGGGAGAGAGTAATTTGTCTTTTAATGATGCACAAAAGCGGGCGGCTACTTTTAAAGATGGACCATGCCTTGTGATTGCTGGACCTGGAAGTGGGAAGACTCATACCATGATACATAGGATAAAGTACTTGATTAACGAATTAGATGTTAAAGCACATAATATCTTGGTGATTTCCTTTAATAAAACTGCTGTCCTAGAACTTAAACAACGTTTCTTAAAACTAAATAATGGTAATGGTAAAGGAGTATATTTTGCCACCTTCCATTCTCTATTTTTTGCAATTCTAAAAAATGCTTATAATCTTGGCAATGATTCTATTGTCACTAAAAAAATCCAAATTGAAATAATAAAAACTGAAATTCTTAAATATGAGCTTGAATACACAAATGAAGATGAAATTATTGATATGATTCTTTCTGAGATTGGTCTTATTAAAAATGATGATTTAAATATTGATGAATATAAATCGAAAACTATTCCTTATGCTACTTTTAGAAAAATTTATAAGACTTACGAAGAGAAGATTAAGAAGAGGGGCTTAATTGATTTTGATGATTTTGCAAAAATGACTGTAGATAAACTAAGAGAGGATGAAAATTTACGAAATAGCCTAAAGGAGAGGTTTAAATATATTCTAATTGATGAGTTTCAAGATATTAATAAGGTTCAGATGCAGGCTATTTCTTTAATATGTTCTAAGGCTAATAATTTATTTGTGGTGGGTGATGATGACCAAAGCATATATAAATTTAGAGGGTCTAATCCTGCTATAATGCTAGGTTTTTTAAAGGACTATCCAGATGCAACATCCATTTATCTTAATATTAATTATAGATGCACAAGGCCTATAATAGATGCAGCTAATAAACTAATTTCAAATAATAAGCTAAGGTATGAAAAATCTTTAGTTTGTGCCAATAAAGCTGGATCAGATATAAAATATCTTACAGTTTCTGATATAAATGAAGAGAAAAAATTCTTAGTTAGTGAAATAAAAAATCTTATGTCTATGGGTGTAAGCTTAAAGGATATTGCTATTCTTACAAGAACCAATGCCCTAGCAAGCCCGTTTATTAAGGAATTAAGAAATCTAGGTATAGGTTTAAATAGCGGTAATTTTACTAGTAATGCTTTTAATGGGCTTGTGGCATCTGATATTAGTAGTTATTTAAAAATTGCCATGGGCTCTAGGGATAGGGTGGAATTTTTACACATTATTAATAAGCCTATGAGGTATATTACCAGGTCTTTTCTTAATAATCCGGTATCTTTATATGATTTAAAAAACATATATCTTCTTGATAAGAATAGGAATTCCACGGTTTTAAATGAGATTGATAAATTAATATTTGATTTAAAGATAATAAAGGATATGTCTTCTTTTGCGGCTATTAATTATATTAGAAAAGGAATAGGATATGAAAGATTTATTTTGGAATATAGCTCTAAAATAAATGCTAATAAGGATTTGTTAATTGATGATCTTGAAAAAATTACGGAGGCTTCCAAGTCTTTTAAATCCATAAACGAATTTTTGAATTTTTTAGAAGAGAAGAAAAATGTTGTTAGGGAAAGACCAGAGGAAGGAGTAAATTTTTATACCTTTCATAGATCTAAGGGATTGGAGTTTAAGGTGGTTTTTATTATTGATGCTTGCGAAGATATTATTCCTTTAAAGCAGGCCTTGCTTGAAGAAGATATTGAAGAGGAGAGAAGGCTTTTTTATGTAGGAATTACAAGGGCTAAGGAGCTACTTTATATTATTAGTCCAAAGGAAAGATACAATAAAGAATATGTGCCATCTAGATTTATTGAAGAAATGGGACTTGAGGAAAAATAAACTTTGTGTTATCTTGTGTACTAGAAAGTATAAAGAAATGTTAAAGGAGACAATTATGGCAAATAATTCAGAATATTCTACAGTTACATTATCACTTGATGGTGGTGAAACTTGTGAGTGTGCAATTGTAAGAATTTTTCCAGCTGGTGATAATACATATATAGCTTTACTTCCACTTGAAGGTGAGGCAGCAGATAATGATGAGGTTTATCTTTACAGATACGAAGAAACAAGTGATGGTGAGCCAATCTTAGAGAATATCGGATCTGATGAGGAATATGAAATCGTATCTGATGCATTTGATGAAGAATTAGATGCAATGGAATACGAAGAGCTTTATGAAGCCGAGGATATTGAAGAAGAGAATAAGTAAATTAATTGTTACTAATAAAAACTTTATTTTCTTAAGAAAAAACTTGAAAATTTGCAAATTTCGGGTTATATTATATTTATATTTTATGAATGTCGAGGGAGACAATTCTAGTTAGAGGCTAGAGTTGTCTCTTTTTAATTAGGAGGATGTTATGGATAAGATAGATAAGAAGATAATTACTTTGCTACAGCAGAATGCAAGAATGCCCCTTAAGGCTTTAGCTGAAAACGTGTTTTTATCATCACCTGCAGTTTCAGCAAGAATAGAAAGACTAGAAAAAGAGGAAATAATTGAGGGCTATGAGGTTAAGATTAATCAGTTAAAGTTAGGTTACCATATAACAGCTTTTATTAATCTAGAAGTTGCACCAGCCCAAAAGCCAGAATTTTATCCATTTATTAAGTCATGTACTAATGTTGTTGAATGTAACTGCGTTACTGGTAATTATTCTATGCTTTTAAAGGTTATTTTCCCAAGTACTTTAGAGCTTGATACATTTATTGGCCAGCTACAAAAATTTGGTAGAACTTCAACTCAGATTGTATTCTCAACTCCAGTTCCACCAAGAGGCATTGATGTTAATCAGGATATGCCAAGCGATGAGCAATAATTTATAGCTTTTTTATTGAATGATAAATCTCTGATTGTTATACTAATTTTGTTGCGATTAACTGCTAATAGCAACAAAATTAGAAAAACGTCGGAGGTTTTTTTGTGTTAAAAAATAGAGAAAAGTGTAATCTAATATTAGATAATGTGAGTAGAGTTATTGTTGATAAAGAGAATGTTTCAAAATTAATTCTTACTTGTATTCTATCAGGTGGGCATTGCCTTCTTGAAGATGTGCCAGGAACTGGTAAGACAATGCTTGCTAAGTCTTTTGCTAAAAGTATAGATGGGGATTTTAAGAGAATTCAGTTTACTCCAGATTTATTACCAAGTGATATAACAGGTATTCATATTTACAATCAGAAAGAGGCTGATTTTAAATTTAGACAAGGTCCGATTTTTACAAATGTATTACTTGCTGATGAAATTAATAGAGCGACTCCAAGAACTCAGTCAGCCTTACTTGAATGTATGGAAGAGGGACAGGTAACAGTTGATAATACGACTTTTAGTCTAACTAAGCCATTTATTGTTCTTGCTACTCAAAATCCTATTGAAACTGCTGGTACTTATGAATTGCCAGAAGCTCAACTAGATAGATTTTTAATGAAGATAAATATGGGTTATCCTAGCAATTTAGGTGAAGTTGAGATTATTAATAGATTTTTAAATGCTAGTCCTATTGAGAATATTTCAAGCGTTGTTACTACTAGTGAAATCCTCGAAATGAGAGAAGAAGTTAAGAGCGTATTTATCCATCCATCTTTAATTGAATATATCGTTAATATTGTAAATAAGACAAGAAATTTATCAGAGGTGGCAATTGGTGTAAGTCCAAGAGGTACAATTAGTCTTGTTAATGCCTGTAGAGCATATGCTTATATTGAAGGTAGAGATTATGTGGTACCTGAGGATATTAAGGTTTTATCAAAGGTTTGTTTAGCTCATAGACTTGTGTTATCATCTGGCGGTTTTGCGAGAGATAATAAGGAGCAGATTATAGATAGAATCTTTAATGAAGTAGTGGCACCAACTGAGGAATGGAATAAATAATGAATATTATATTAATGTTTATAGGCGTGCTTTTGGTAGTGTTTATAGTTAATAGAGTCTATAAGAAAAATTGGACAAAGGCACTAAAAATGAATGTTACATTTGAAGATAAGAATGTTCTTAGAGGTGATAAAACCAACTTAATTCTTAGTGTGACTAATGCTAAGAAATTACCGCTACCTATGATTAATACTAAATTTAAACTTGATCCTAGTTTTATTTTTACTAATGCAGATGCCAATTCAACTAAGACAGATAATGTCTATAGAAATGACTGCTTTGCCCTTGGACCTAATACGAAAATCACAAGAAAAGTTGAAATCTTAGCCACAAAAAGAGGCGTTTATAATTTAAGCGAGGCTCAAATGGTCTTTAGCGGAATTTTTATGGATGAGGTTAATGTATTAAAGCAGAATCTAACAGGCTTTATTACTGTATATCCAAAGGCTGTTGATGTGGATAAAATTGGCATTGTAAAAACAAGACTTGAAGGAGATCTAAATAAAAGAAAGTATCTTTTTGAGGATAAATTTGCCTTCAGGGGTATTAGAGAATATAACTACAATGACAATTTAAAACTTGTAAACTGGAAAGCTAGTGCAAAACAAGGAAATTTAATGGTTAATGAATATGATGAATCTATGAGCAAAAATGTATGCATCTTACTTAATCTTGAAAAAGATAGGGAACTTGAGAATTTAAGCCTACTTGAATCAAGCATTGAACTTGCAGCAGGATTTGCAAATAAGTTCACTAACCAAAGAGCTAATATATGTCTTTATTCTAATGGCGTTGATTTTGTGGGAGAAGGGGAAGTAAGTGTTGAGCTTGGAAGTGGTATTTCTCACTTAAAGGCAATTAACACTGTACTTGCAAGAATAGATGCCAGTAAAGAAAAGAGGGATTTTAAAGAGGTTTTAAATAATTTAGTTATTGATGAATCTTATGTTTATGTAATTATAGGTGCTAATAGACAAAAGGATTTGCTTGACTTAATTAATGAGAAATTTAAAAATAGTCCTAATTCACTTTGGCTAGTGCCTGTTCTTCCTCTAGAAGAGCTAAAGATAGATACTAATCTTTCTCTTTGTAAATATGAAGTTAATGGAGATTTTGGAGGAAAGATAAATGGACATTAAGCAAAATAACACAAATAAATATTTTAATATGGCTCAGATTTTCCTTGAGATTTTTCTCCAGTATATATGTTTTTTAGGATTATTTCTTGCAGGAATTATAGGTATTGCCGGGAAAAATAATGATAGTATAAAGATATGTCTAACATGCATTATTCCTGTATTTATAACTTATCTTACAAGGAAGTTTATAAAAAGTTACACAGGCTTTATGGCAATTAATATAATCCTTCCTTTTCTTTATTTAGGATTTGCAAAAAATGACCTTGAAATAGTGATGTTTCTTATATGTGGATTTGCTATTTCTATAAAGTCAATAACTGTAAAGACTGCAATGAACAGGGTTACAGAAAGTGCTAAGGATTCACCGGTTTCAAAATCCTTCATGGAGACTGCGGCTAATAATAAAGATTATTATGATACCTTTAAGATAAATGAGAAGATGCATATTGCTTGGGTTATAGTAATGATTGTTGGTTATTATCTTGGTGAAAAAAATAATAATGCATTACTTTTATACTCAGAGCTTTTACTATTTGTGCTTTTTATACTTGGAAGTGTGATTTATAACCAAATCAGACAGTTAAATAAAGCCTTTAGTATTAATATGGGAAAGTCTAATTTTCCAATAAAGAGAATAATTAATATTAACCTTTATATGACAGTGGTTGTTATTATTCTTATGCTTGGCTTTATGCTTCTTTTTTATAATGGCAAGTATGGTAATTTTTTTACAATTATCGGAGGATTCTTTTTTGGAATTTTTAAATGGATAATAAAGGGATTATTATTCTTATGGGGTCTTGGACCTGATGAAACTAGCGATGTAACACCTACTAAAGAAGCGGTTAGTGAAGATGCTATAACAACTGTGTTAGATACTAGTAATAATAATGCTGCCATTCTTAATTCTTTATTTGAGGTAGTTGCCTTAAGCTTAGTTATTGCTTTAGTGGTTTTTGTAATCTATATGATTTTTAAATATGCCAAGGGCTTTAAAAAATCCAAGATGGATGAAATTGATGAGGTGGAATTTGCAGATAGCACAGATTCTTATGAACATGGCAAATTTACCATTAAGAAAAAGGAAAGCAATGTAAAACTAACTAATAATAAGGCCTATAGAAAGGCTTACAAGCATAAGGTTAAGACTAAGAGAAAGATAATTAAAGAGTCTAATAAAAGCTTTAGTGATCTGTCTTACATGCTTCCAAATGAGCTTTCATCTAAGTTAATTGTAACTGATGAGGAGAAAGCTATGAATATAACTAAGAGTTATGAGAAGGCTAGATACTCAAAAGAAGAGGTTACTAAGGAAGAAATTAAATATTTAAAGAGTCTCTAAGATTTCTTTAGTTTAAAGTGATAAATCGTGTTGACAAAGGAAAATTATTAGTTTATAGTTTTTATATAATTGAATATATAAAAAGCAAAGAAGAGGAATATTGGGAGAACATAGTATTACTATGAATTAAGTGGTAACGCGGATTTATTCGTCTTATTCGTCTCTTAAAGGGAAACCTTTAAGAGACTTTTTTAATAGCCTTTATAAATTAGTGGCTTTGTTTATAAGGGCTAGAAATTAGTAAACTATGCAAAAATTTTAGGAGGAAAATGATATGTTCGATTTTAGACAGTACAAGAGAGGCTATTTTATGCCTCCAACACAGTGCAATGATTGGGTAACTAAGGAGTATGTAGATAAGGCACCAATTTGGTGTTCTGTAGATTTAAGAGACGGTAATCAGGCATTAATTGAACCTATGAGCCTTGATGAAAAATTGGAATTTTACAAAATGCTTTTAGATGTGGGCTTTAAGGAGATTGAAATCGGCTTTCCTGCAGCATCTGAGACTGAATATGAGTTTTGCCGTACTTTAATTGAGAAGGATTTAATTCCAGATGATGTTACTATTCAGGTCTTAACTCAGGCTAGACCTCACATTATAAAAAAGACTTTTGAAGCGGTTAAAGGTGCTAAAAAGGCAATTATTCATGTATATAATTCTACATCACTAGCTCAAAGAGAACAGGTTTTTAAAAAATCTAAAGAAGAAATTAAGCAAATTGCCATTGATGGAGCTAAGCTTTTAAAGGAATTAGCTCTTGAGGATGGTGGTAATTATCAATTTGAATATAGCCCAGAATCCTTTACAGGTACTGAGCCTGAATATGCCCTAGAGGTGTGTAATGCAGTAATTGATCAGTGGGAACCAACAAGTGATAATAAGTGTATTATTAATCTTCCTGTAACTGTTGAAATGTCTTTACCACATGTGTATGCTAGTCAGGTTGAATACATGTGTAAGAATCTTCACAATAGAGATAATGTAATTGTTTCTCTTCATCCTCATAATGATAGAGGAACAGGCGTGGCTGATTCAGAGCTTGGTTTACTTGCAGGTGCTGATAGAATTGAGGGAACATTATTTGGTAATGGCGAAAGAACTGGTAACGTGGATATTATTACACTTGCTATGAATATGTATTCCCATGGAGTTGATCCAAAGCTTGATTTATCAGATATGCCAAGACTTTCAAAGACTTTTGAAAAATTAACACAGATGACAATTGACGATAGACATCCTTACTGTGGAAAGCTTGTTTTTGCGGCTTTCTCAGGATCACATCAGGATGCTATTTCAAAGGGTATGCATTATAGAATTGACAATAATCCAGAACTTTGGACAGTGCCTTACCTTCCAATTAATCCAGAGGATGTAGGCCGTACATATGACTCAGATGTTATTAGAATAAATTCTCAGTCAGGTAAGGGTGGCGTTGCATATGTTCTTGAAAGAAATTATGGTATGATTATTCCAAAGGCTATGAGAGAAGATTTAGGTTATGCTGTTAAGGATGTATCTGATGTGGCACATAAGGAACTTTCTGCCGATGAAGTTCTAGAAATTTTTGAAAAAAGATACAAAAAATATACTCCTCACTTTAAGATTAGTGAGGTACACTTTAAACAAACTAATGGCATAGATGCAGAAGTAACAATTGAAATTGATGGAAAAACAGAGCTTATTAAGGCTAATGGTAATGGTCGTCTTGATGCTGTTAGTAATGCCTTAGCTTCTAAATTTAATATGGCTTGTAATATTACTGTTTATGAAGAACATGCCCTTAGACGCGGTTCTAGCGCTTCAGCTATTGCCTATGTTGGTATTGAAGATGATAATAATAAGGGATTCTTTGGTATTGGTATTGACCATGATATTATTAGAGCTTCAATTGATGCTCTTGAATCAGCTATGAATAGAGAATTAGATTAGTAAGGAAAATATAGTGATATTTACCCTCTTTACTGGACAAACCAGTAAGGAGGGATTTTTTATACTAGAACAAAAGTTTTATTTTAGCACTTTAAATTTTTCCTAAACAATGTTAATATAGGACATGGTTAGGCGAGAAAGGAACATAGATTATGAGAATTATTTTGGCTTCAGCTTCTCCAAGAAGACGTGAGATTTTAAAGTCTGTTGGGATTGATTTTGAAGTAATTACAAGTGAAGTTGACGAGAATATTGAAGAGATGATGCCCTATGATTATGTTAAAGAACTTTCTAAATTAAAGGCTAGGGCAGTTAGTTTAAAGCTAAAGAATGAGATGGATTTAGGTGATACAATTATAATTGGCGCAGATACAGTTGTTTATCATAATGGTAGGATTTTAACTAAGCCAGCAGATAAAGAGGATGCATATAGAATGATAAGTGAATTATCAGGCAATACTCATCAGGTCTATACAGGGGTTACTCTTATTAAAGGAGATGAGACTGTTTCCTTTAGTGTAAAGACGGATGTTAATGTATATGCTTTATCTGAAGAGACTATTAGGGCTTATATTAATACTAGTGAACCTTATGATAAGGCTGGTGGATATGGTATTCAGGGACTTTTTGGAGCTTATATTAAGGGAATAGAAGGCGATTATTTAAATGTTGTAGGATTGCCTGTTTCACGCGTGGTTTATGAGCTTAATAAGTTTGGATATAAGATTGATTATGAAAGGTTAGACTAAAATGATACGTTTTATAGCAAGTGATTTAGATGGTACGCTTCTTCTTAATGGAGCACAAAGCGTAGATAGTGAAACACTTGAGGCTATAGCTAAATTATTAAAGGCTGGAATTTATTTTGGAGCTGCCTCAGGTAGACAGATAACTTCTCTTAAGCGACTTTTTGAGCCTGTTTCAAAGGACATGGTCTATATTGCAGAAAATGGTGCTTTAGTAGCTTACAAGGATAAGATTATTGGTAAGACTCCAATGGATAGGGACTTAGCCCTTGATATTATTGAAGATGTAATTGAAAGACCTAACTGTGAAGTATTAGTCTCTGGTGAGAAGACTGCTTATATTAAGCCTAAGACTAAGGAATATCATCATAGAATGACTGAGGTTGTTAATTATCACACTACTATAGTTGATAAATTCAGTGATATTGATGAGGATATTTTAAAGGTTGCTGTTTGTGATCTTTCTGGTATTTCTAATTCTAGAGATCATTTCTTTAAGAATTGGGAGGGAAAAGCTAGCATAGCTGTATCCGGTGATCTTTATCTTGATTTTATGGATACTAAAGTTAATAAGGGTAATGCAATTTTACAGATTCAGAAATTTTTTAATTTATCAAAGTCTGATTGTATGGCTTTTGGTGATAATTATAATGACATTACAATGCTTGATAATGTGAAGTATTCGTATGTGATGGAGAAGGCTGTAAGTGATATAAAAAAGCACGGTAATTATGAAACTGACAGAGTTCTTAATACATTAAGGGAGAGATTCCCTTCTATCTTAGGTTAAAGGAGATTTGTATGGATAATAAGCAATTAGAGAAATGTGCTAAGGTATTTTTAAAGGAACAGAGCAAATTATTTGATGAAGATGTGGTTTTTTCTATTGAAGAAGCTAAGGAGTTTTTAGAGGAAAGTTTTGCATTTTATTGTAAGGATATTAAGGAATTAAGAGAAGCTCTTAAAGAAGAAGGAATGGACGTTTCTGAATTTGATGATGAAGAATTATCTAACCAGCTTGAAGTTTTTAAACTTGATGATGGTGGATTTTTTTATGTTGAAGGATAGAGGTGAATTAAATTGAAGATTACTATATGCTGCGTGGGTAAGATTAAAGAAAAATTTTACACTCAGGCAATTGATGAATATTCAAAGCGTCTATCTAGATATTGTAATTTAAAAATCGTTGAAGTTGCAGATGAAAAAACGGTTGAGAATGCAAGCGATGCCTTAAATGAACAAATTAAGAAAAAAGAGGGTCAAAGACTTCTTTCTAACATTAAGGATGATTCCTATGTTATTATCCTTGCAATTGAGGGAAAGATGCTTGATTCTGTAGAATTATCTCAAAAAATAGATAGCCTGGGACTTAGTGGCAAAAGTGATATAACTTTTGTTATTGGTGGTTCTCTTGGTTTATCAAAGGAAGTTTATGATAGAGCTGATTATAAGCTAAGCTTTTCAAAGATGACATTCCCTCATCAGTTAATGAGAGTTGTGTTATTAGAGCAGATATATAGAAGTTTTAGAATTATGAAAAATGAGCCATATCATAAATAGACAAAATTAATTTAAGGAGTAGGGATTGTGAAAAATAAGAAAAGAAGACTAATATGCGCAATTATTGTTGTGGCTTTTATTGTTTTATGCGGTGTGTTTATTAAGTTTTTTAATGGAAATTTAGTATATTTTAGCACAGGGCTTGGTAAGAACACTATTCTTAAAGTAGGTGGTGAAAGTATAACTAGAAACGAAGCCTTAATTGCTATGTCTGATGCTAAGGGTCAGTATGAGGAACTACTAGGTTCTGATATATGGAACGAGGAAATTGATGGACAGAATTTCTATACTTATGTTGATGATCAGATTAGGGTTAAATTAATTCGTGTGGCCATGCTTAATAAGCTAGCTAAGGAAAGAGGAGTTGTTCTTTCAAGACAGGATGAAGAGAATGTAAAGTCTGCGGCTAAGGAATATTTAAATGGTTTATCTAGTGATGATAAGAATAATATAAAAATCGATGAAGATTCTTTAGAGGAGATGTTTACTAAATTTGCAATAGCTAAAAAGGTTTATGAAGAAATTGTATCAGAATATGATATTGAAGTTAGTTATGATGATGCTAGAGTTATAGATATTCAGTACATTGTAAGTGATTCTGAAGATGAAATAAAGGATGCTTATAATAAAATTAAAGATGGCACATCATTTTTTGCATTAGCTAAGGAAATCAATGATGATGGCGAATATGAAATTGAACTTAAACGTGGGGATATGGATGAGGAATTTGAAAAAGTTGCCTTTAACCTTGCCACAGGTGATATGAGTCAAATTATTAATATAGGTGATAAATACTACATTATTCGTTGTACATCAGATAATGATAAAACTAAGACAGAGGTTAATAAGACAACTATTTTAGAGAATAAGCAACTTGAAAAATTCAATGAATTTATGAATGAATATGAATCAAAGGTATATGTTGATTTTAACAATAAAGTATTTAACAAGATAAGCGTGCGTTCATGTAATGTTTTTTCAATGAATTTTGAAAGTGTGTTTAACTCATTTTTTAATAACTAATTATTAAGAATAAATTTAGATGTATAAGAAACTATTAGAAATAAGGAGCAAAAATAATGGCAGATAAAAAATATGATGCTAATAGTATATCTATCTTAGAGGGACTAGAAGCTGTTAGAAAAAGACCAGGTATGTACATTGGTAGTGTGGGTACTAAGGGTCTTAATCATTTGATTTATGAAATCGTAGATAATTCTGTTGATGAACATTTAGCAGGTTATTGTGATGAAATAGACGTTACTCTTAATGAAGATGGAACTGCAACAATTAAGGATAATGGACGAGGTATTCCTGTTGGTATTCATCCAAAGGCTGGAATTCCTGCAGTAGAAGTAGTATTTACAGTACTTCATGCTGGTGGTAAATTTGGCGATGGCGGATATAAGATTTCAGGTGGTTTACATGGTGTTGGTGCATCTGTTGTAAACGCCCTTTCAGTTTGGCTAGAAGTTGAGATTCGTCTTGATGGAAAGGTTTATAAGCAAAGATATGAGAAAGGAAAGGCGGTTGCCCCATTAAAAGAAATTGGAACTTGTAGAAAAAATGATACAGGTACAACAGTTACTTTCCTTCCTGATGGTGAAATTTTTGAAAAAACAAGATTTAAAGCTGATTCAATTAAGTCAAGACTTCATGAAATTGCTTATTTAAATAAGGGACTTACTATAAACTTTAAGGACCTTAGAGCTGAAGAAAAAGAAGAAATTTCCTTCCATGAAGAAGATGGTATTTTAGCTTACGTTAAGGACTTAAATGCAGGAAAGGAAGCTGTATGTGATATTGTTTATTTTAAGAATAAGCAGGATGACATTGAAGTAGAAGTGGCTTTTCAGTATGTTAATGAATTTGAGGAGAATATCCTTGGATTTTGTAATAATATCTATACTCAAGAAGGTGGTACTCACATTACTGGTTTTAAGACTAAGTTTACATCTATTATTAATCAGTATGCGAGAGAACTTGGTATCTTAAAGGATAAGGATAATAATTTTACAGGCTTTGATGTAAGAAATGGTATGACAGCTATTGTTGCTGTTAAGCA
Source organism: Lachnospira multipara LB2003 (assembly GCF_000702205.1). Classification (GTDB taxonomy): domain Bacteria; phylum Bacillota; class Clostridia; order Lachnospirales; family Lachnospiraceae; genus Lachnospira; species Lachnospira multipara_A. The sequence goes on from NZ_JNKW01000001.1 coordinate 153,727, forward strand.
TCCTGCTCCTAGATTTGAGGGACAGACTAAGACAAAGCTTGATAATCCTGATGCTTCAACAGTTGTTTCATCAATTACTAATGATGAAGTTCAACTTTACTTTGATAAGAATTTAGATGCCCTAAAGGCTGTTATTGCCTGTGCTGAAAAATCTGCTAAGATTCGTAAGGCCGAAGAAAAGGCTAAGACAAATCTTCTTACAAAGCAGAAATTCTCTATTGATAGCAATGGTAAGCTTGCTAACTGTGAAAGTAGAGATCCTAAGGAATGTGAAGTATTTATTGTTGAGGGTGATTCTGCCGGTGGTTCTGCAAAAACTGCAAGAAACAGACGTACACAGGCAATTCTCCCAATTAGAGGTAAGATTCTTAATGTAGAGAAGGCAAGTATTGATAAGGTTTTAGCTAATGCTGAAATTAAGACTATGATTAACTCTTTTAATTGCGGCTTCCTTGAGGGTTATGGCAATGATTTTGATATTAGTAAACTTCGCTATGACAAAATTATTATTATGACTGATGCCGATGTGGATGGAGCTCATATTGATACATTATTACTTACTTTTTTCTACAGATTTATGCCAGAGCTTATAAATCAGGGACATGTATATATTGCTACACCTCCTCTTTATAAGGTGGTTCCAAAAAAGAAAAATGATAAGAAGAGTAAGGATACTGGTGAATATTTATATGATGATAAGGCTCTTGAAAATTATCGTAAAAATCATGAAGCTGGCAGCTTTACACTTCAAAGATATAAGGGCCTTGGAGAGATGGATCCGGAACAGTTATGGGAGACAACTCTTAATCCTGAAACAAGAATTTTAAAACAGGTTGAAATTGAAGATGCTAAGATGGCAGCAGATGTAACATCAATGCTTATGGGTAGCGATGTTCCACCTAGACGAGCATTTATTTATGCTCATGCTAATGAAGCAGAAATCGATGCTTAAATTAAATACATAAGGAGGAATGTAAATCCAAAGGGATTTATTAACATAAAATGGCTGAACAAATAGTTAAGACAGAATTTTCTGAAATAATGCAAAAGTCATATATAGATTATTCCATGAGTGTAATTACAGCTCGTGCTCTTCCTGATGCTAGAGATGGCTTAAAGCCAGTTCAAAGAAGAGTATTATATGCAATGGATCAATTAAATCTAGGACATGATAAGCCTCATAGAAAATCAGCAAGAATTGTTGGTGATACAATGGGTAAATATCATCCACACGGTGATAGCTCTATTTATGAGACTTTAGTTGTATTATCTCAAGACTTTAAAAAGGGAATGGCTCTTGTTGACGGTCATGGTAATTTTGGCTCTATTGAAGGTGATGGAGCTGCTGCTATGCGATATACAGAGGCTAGACTTAAGAAATTTACAGAGGATGTATATCTTTCAGATCTTGATAAGAATGTGGTAGATTTTGTGCCTAACTTTGATGAAACAGAAAAAGAACCTGAGGTGTTACCAGTTAGGGTTCCTAATCTACTTATTAACGGTGCTGATGGTATTGCAGTAGGTATGACAACTAATATTCCACCTCATAACTTAAGAGAGGTAGTAGCTGCTGTATGTGCCTATATGGACAATGAAGATATTGAAACTAGTGATTTACTAGAAATCATGCCAGGACCTGATTTTCCAACAGGTGGTATTGTAATTAATAAATCAGAACTTCTTAATATATATGAAACTGGTCAGGGAAAAATTAAACTTCGTGGTAAGGTCGTATATGAACCTGCTAAGAAAAGATCAGAAAGAGATAAATTAGTTATTACAGAAATTCCATATACAATGATTGGTGCTAACATTTCTAAATTTATTTCTGACGTTGTAGATTTAATTGAGACAAAGAAGACTAGTGATATTGTTGATATTTCCAATGAATCTTCTAAGGAAGGTATTCGTATTGTTCTTGAATTAAAGAAAAATGCAGATTATAAGAACCTTGAAAATATGCTCTATAAAAAGACAAAACTTGAAGATACATTCGGTGTTAATATGCTTGCTATTGTTAATGGTAGACCTGAAACATTAAGTTTAAAGCAGCTTATCAAGCATCATGTAGATTTCCAGTTTGAGCTTGCTACTAGAAAATATACAACACTTCTTAATAAAGAAAAGGATAATAAGGAAATTAAGGAAGGTCTTATTAAGGCTTGTGATATTATTGATCTTATTATTGAAATCTTAAGAGGAAGTAAAAATCTTAAGATGGCTAAGGACTGCCTTGTTAATGGTAATGTAGAGGATATTAATTTTAAGACTGAAAAATCAAGAAAAGAAGCTAGCAAGTTAAGATTTACTGAAAGACAGGCAACAGAGATTTTACAGATGCGTCTTTATAAACTTATTGGACTTGAAATTCTTCAGCTTCAAAAAGAATACGAAGAATGTCTTAAGAAAATTGCTAAATATGAGAAAATCCTTTCTTCTAAGAAGGAAATGGCTAAGGTTATTAAGGCTGACTTAGTTTCTATTAGTAAGGAATATGGTATTGATAGAAAGACAGAAATTCTTGATGCTGAGGTTGCTGTATTTAAGGAAAAGGAAATAGAAGAAAAGCCAGTTGTGTTTATAATGGATAGATTTGGCTACGCAAAGACAATTGATGTGTCAGCTTATGAGCGTAATAAAGAGGCAGTTCATGCTGAAAATAAATATGTATTTACTTGTATGAATACAGGAAAAATCCTTATTTTTACAGATACTGGTAATCTTCATCAAATAAAGGTATTAGATTTACCATATACAAGATTTAGAGATAAGGGTACTCCAATTGATAATGTTGGTAATTACGATAGTAGTGGAGAGAATATTGTATTTATCGGCAGTGAAAGCAATATAAAGAACAAAAAATTATTATTTGTAACTAAGATGGGTATGATGAAGCTTGTAGATTCTACAGAATTTGAAGCTAATAAAAAGACTGTTATGGCTACTAAATTAAATGAGGATGATTTAGTTGTAAGTGTAAGTTTAACAGATGCTAAGATAGAAAAATATTCAAAATTTACCCTTGATGGTGAAATTGTAGAAGAGGAATCTATTGAAAGTAATTTAAATGTTGTCTTAGCTACTAAGGGTGGAATTTTCTTAAAATTCCCATTAACAGAAGTTCCAGAAAAGAAGAAGAATGCCATTGGTGTTCGTGGAATTAAATTAGCTAAAGATGATACAGTACTAGACGTTTACCTTTATGGCGATGGTGACGATGTGACTGTTGATTATAAAAAGAAAACTGTTGACCTAAGTAAAATGAAAATGGCACACAGAGATACTAAGGGAACAAAGGTAAAATTATAAATTTTTATTTACATATAATCTTACATTTGTTAAATTAGTATGGAATAATTTAATGATTTAACTCATTAAAATCAGGAGGAATGAAAATGAAACTTTGGGGCGGTCGATTTACTAAGGAAACTAATGAATTAGTAAATAATTTTAATGCATCAATATCTTTCGATCAGAAATTTTATAAGCAGGATGTTAGAGGAAGCATTGCACATGCAACTATGTTAGCTAAGGCTGGCATTATTTCTGAAGAAGAAGGCAAGCAAATTATTGATGGTTTAAATTCAATATTAGAGGATATTGAAAGCGGTAAATTAGTGATTAATGATGAATATGAGGATATTCATACATTTATGGAAGCTAACTTAATTGAAAGAATTGGAGATGCTGGTAAGAAATTACATACAGGTAGATCAAGAAATGATCAGGTTGCGCTTGATATGAGACTTTATACAAGAGATGAAGTCCTTGCAGTGGATGATGAATTAAAGGAATTACTTAGAGTTATTCTTCGCATTATGAAGGAGAATGTAGATACATTTATGCCTGGATTTACTCATTTACAAAAGGCGCAGCCAGTAACTGTAGCTCATCATTTCGGAGCTTATTTTGAAATGTTTAAAAGGGATAGATCTCGTTTAATAGACATTTATGAGAGAATGAATTATTGTCCTTTAGGCGCAGGTGCACTTGCAGGTACAACTTATCCTCTTGATAGAGAATTAACTGCGTCATTGCTTGATTTTTATGGTCCTACACTTAATAGTATGGACTCTGTATCTGATAGAGATTATGTAATTGAATTTTTAAGTGCTCTTTCTACAATAATGATGCACTTAAGCAGATTTTCAGAAGAAATTATTATCTGGAATTCTAACGAATACAAATTTATTGAACTTGATGATGCTTTCTCAACAGGTAGCTCAATTATGCCACAGAAGAAGAACCCTGATATTGCTGAACTTGTAAGAGGTAAGACTGGTAGGGTTTATGGTGCTCTTATGAGCATCTTAACAACTATGAAGGGAATTCCCCTTGCTTACAATAAGGATATGCAGGAAGATAAGGAATTGACTTTTGACGCAATTGATACGGTTAAGGGATGCATTAGTTTATTTAAGGGTATGTTAGATACTTTAGTATTTAATAAAGCTAGAATGGAAGAATCATGTAAACATGGCTTTACTAATGCAACAGATGCTGCCGATTACCTTGTTAAAAAGGGTGTTCCATTTAGAGAAGCCCATGGTATTGTTGGACAGTTAGTTCTATTTTGCATTGATAAGGGTATTGCCCTTGATGATATGAGTCTTGAAGATTATAAGAAGATTAGTCCTGTATTTGAGAATGATATTTATGATGCAATTAGTATTAAGACATGTGTAAATAAGAGACTTACATTAGGTGCACCAGGTCCTGATGTTATGAAGCAGGTTATTGAATTTAATGAGAATTATCTAAATACAATTTAGTTAGTTAGCAAAAGCAGATTCCAAATGTCAATTTAAAAGAAAACTAAATATAAAATTTCTTATAGCATATGTATTTGTTTTAAATAAATACATATGCTATAATTATTATAGTTTTTCTATACGTGACGAGGAGTATGTCTTTATGACTAAAATAATTTATTTTGATATTGCTGCCCTTTGTATTAATGTTGTAATTCTTTTTTCTTTTTATTTTAGAAAAATGACAAAGGGTACGTCCAATGCCCTTTTAATGCTTAATACTTTAAATGGAATATTTGTCTGTATATTTGATATTTGGGCAGTTACGCTGGATTTTACTGGAATGAGGATTGCTTATCCCTATATTCTAAAGTATATTCCAGATACGCTTTATTTGTTTTTTCATACATCTAATATATTTTTATATACACTTTACAATATTAGTGTTATTGATTTATGGCAGATTATGCTTAAGAAGACCTGGTTTTGGATTATTCATATTGGAGGAGTATGTCTGATTTTTACACTCCTTTTGGTTAATTTTAGATACCATATAATTTTTAGGATAAATAGTGATGGTATTTATGAAAGAGGCGACTATTTCTTTATAATTTATATTTATGCAGCTCTGATTTTCTTTTGCTCATTAATGTTTGTACTACAACATAAGTTTTTATATAATCCATATCAGTATAAATGCGTTATGGGAATGTACCCTATATTAATTATTGCTATTGTTATTCAAATGATTTTTCCATTTATGCTAATTGAATTATTTAGTATTTCTTTAGTGCTTCTGCTTATAATGCAGACTATACAACGTCCGGAAGTATTTACTGAAAACATTACGGGGCTTTATAATATGAATGCCTTTGTAACTGATGTGGAGCGCTTTAAAAAGACTAAGTTTAACAGAAATATTATTTTTATTAAGATTAAAAATGAAAATTCACTTCGTTCCTTACTTTCTTATGAGCATTATAATTCTATGATTCGTAGGGTAGGAGGTGTGATTTTAAGTTTAGCTAATAAAGATAAGAATAAATATAAGATTTACTATTTAGATTACGCTAAATTTGCTCTTGTTTCAAAAAAGGATGATGAGAAGAGTACCTTAATTCTTGGCAAGGAGATTAATGATGCGCTTTCAAAACCTATATGCTTTAATCATATAAATGTAGATATTAACTCATATACTTGTGTCGTTAATTTTCCTAAGGATTTTGATAAAATCAGGGATTTAATAAGCTTTAGTAATAGTTTTTATAATAGCAATCTATCAGGTAATTTGTTTATGGCGAAGGACATTTATAGTGATAGGGATGTTTATATAAATGCTAATATTGACAAGATAATTGAGAGGGCTTATTTAGCTAATAATTTTAGAGTGTATTATCAGCCAATTTATTCCATTAAGAAGGGAAGGTTTAATAGCGCAGAGGCACTACTTAGGTTATATGATGAGAAATATGGCTTTATTTCTCCTAATATTTTTATTCCTGCAGCAGAAAAAAACGGTGCTATTATTAGGATAGGCAATTTGGTCTTAAAGGAAGTAATGAAATTTGTAGCATCAAAAGACTTTGAAAAAATCGGACTTGATTATGTGGAAATTAATATTTCTGTACAACAGTGCTTAGAAATTGATATGGCTGATAATATCATAAATTATATGAAGAGTTTAAATATTAATCCAAGCAAGATTAATCTAGAAATTACAGAAAGCATAGCATCTCATTCCCAGGCTGTGGTTATGAAAAATCTGTTTAAACTACATGAATATGGTTTTTCATTTTCTCTAGATGATTTTGGAACTGGCTATTCTAACGTTCGTAGACTTGGTATTTTACCAATTAACGTGGTTAAGATAGATAGATTATTTGTTCTTGACTATAAGAATGAGATTATAAAGGTTATTATTAAGAACATGATTAAGATGTTTAAGGAGCTGGATTTAGAGATACTAATTGAAGGTATAGAGAGTAAGGAGCAGCTTGAGGAGTTTATAGAATTTGGCTGTGATTATGTACAGGGCTTCTTTTTTTCAATGCCTTTAAAATATGACGACTTTATTTATTACATTGATAGCGTCAATAGTAAGGGAATTGGTTACACTAGTATTGTTAGTAAGGATTCTTAAAAGCTGTATAAATAAGGCCTTAGAAATAATAGAGTAAAAAGAAAAAGTTAAAATAAAAAGTTAAAATAAAAATAAAAAGTAAAAAAGCTCCCTATTTTGACATGTCCAGGATTCAGGCTACATATCAACTAGGGAGGCTTTTTTATAAGAATTTTAATTTAGTCTATGCCATCTAATTTCTTTAGATCATCAACAGAATTTTTATCCATTACAGCATCTTCATCAATGGTAATATCTGGATTTTTTAAATCTGCATCTTTAATATCTTCATCACTATAGTCTTCTTCTTCAAGAAGTTCTTCATAAAATTCTTCTTCGATTTTATTGTTAATGGCAATCTTTTTATTAGGTTTTTCTGCTCTTTTCTTATTAAAGATGTATATTCCAATTAAGATAAGAATGCTAATTAATGTTATTAATATTCCAAGATATGCGTTAACTGGAGTAAATACAAGCTTTACTGTGTGTTCACCTTTTGATAGGTCTACCATTAAAAGTGCATCTTTAAAACTTGTTGTTGTTACCTTTCTTCCGTCAATATATACTGACCATCCCTTATCAAAAGGAATTGAGAAGAGGAGCTTTCCTGATTCGCTTGCATTAATTGTACCCTCAATTGAAGTGCTTGACCATTTAGTTACATTTAATCCGGATTTATTTAACTTATTCATAGCCTCTTCATAACGATCTGATTCAAGGGTATAAACCTGTAATCCCATAGAATTTTCAGATTCAATTTCAAAGGTATCAGTTGTTGTGTAATAACCTAAATCAAGAATTGTTCCTGCCTTAATACTTGTGAAATCCCTTGTTGTTTCGTTATTTATTGTAATATGAATAGATGAACAACTTGAATTGTTACAAATTAAATATATATGTCCATCTTTAACAGGGCTAAAGTAAACCCAGCTATCACCGCTATAACTGTAAGTTGATGTAAATACATCTGAAATACCGGTTAAGCTCTCAATAAGTGTATTGGTATTCTCGATTCCATCTCTTGATTTTAATGGATACCAGCTCTCTTCGGCATTTTCTGGAATCATAAAGCCAACAGGTAATACATTCTCATTCTCATATAAGAATTCACCGTTATTAGCTCCTACATATGTAAGAAGTGGACTTGTTGGTAAAATCTTATTGCTAATTTGATACTTAATTGAGAATAATGAATTTGTTACTAGTGTTTGGCCATTATAACCATAGGCATTAGTTGAGCTCTCAAATCCAAGATAAGAGTATAATTTTGACATTCCTGCACTAGATGTGGATGAGAATGTTGAAATTGAATGGTAATTATGCCAAGCTCCATCATTTTTAGTACGAGCACCTATCACTTTATCAGATCTAAAGAAGCTTGAATCTATACTATTTGCATAGTCTGTGATGTTTTTTACTCCTTCATAATCAGACTGATATGATGTAAGTGAAGTTGTTCCAAGTCCTGTTTCGTCCATGTTTATGGTTGCTTCAATAATTATGGTTGCAAACATAATTATTAACAGAATTGGTGATTTTTGCTTTGTATTTCTTTTTAAATAAATAAGCAGACCGTAGATTATAATAAATATTCCGCTTATATATACTGACTTAAAGTCGTAGTCATCACCCTGGCAAAATAGCTGTTCTACAAGGATTAAAAATCCAATAGAAATCCAAAATGCTGTGGATATTTCTTTGTTTGTCATTTTGCTAATATGTGAAAAACTTTCATAGCAAATTATTAAACAGAAGAATATGTAAATAAATGACTGTCTAGCTGGAAGGCTATTAGGATAGTGGAATCCATGCCAGATATAATTTGGTATATTAAGGTTAAATGACACAAGGAATATAAGTAAAAGGGCAATTTTACTGATTTTTTCCTGTGGTCTTACTTCCTTACAAATAACATACAGTGGTAGGAGTATTAAAACGGATACTCCACAGTATATATTTGGATGGTGTTCAAGTGCTGTGTGCACTGGAATATTAATTAAGTGTCTTGTGAATTCTTTTATAATACTAAAGTAGTTAGTCCAAGTCTTTGGAAAAGTAGTTGAACTAGATGCTGATAAAGAAAATGTATATACTTCTGGCAATAAAAGAATTGCAGACAATCCTCCTGCAAGTATTGAAAATCCCCCGAAATTAAGGATTTTCTTTAAATATACTAATAGAGATTTTTTGCCTTTATAGCTTACTAGTAAACAAATAAAGTATAGGCAAACACTTATACAAACCATTATTGAAATATAGTAGTTAGTATAGATACATAGTCCTAACATTATGCAATAAAAAATGCATTTATCTTCATTTACAAGTCTTTCAAGTCCAAGAATAATAAGTGGTAATAGTATTACGCAATCAATCCACATTATATTCCAACTAAAGGCTGCTAAGAATCCGCTAAATGCGTAGAATACGCCAAATGGAACTATTGAGATTTTCTTAGTATTAAAGTGCTTTGATATGTAGTAGCAAATTGCAACGCTTGCAAGGGATAATTTAACAGCTAGTAAATAATCCATAACTACTGGAATCATTTTTTGAGGAAATAGGGCAATTATAATATTTGCTGGACTTGCTAAATAGTAAGCAAATAGTGAAATAAAGTTTGTTCCCATTCCAACGTCCCAAGAATACCAAAGGGATTCACCGTTTCTTATCTTATGCCATAATTCTGAGAAAAATGGGGCATATTGATGATAACAGTCGGAACGAAGATATACATTAGTTCCAAAGGGATAAATTTCTTTTATGTAATAAAGTGCAATATACATAATTAGAGGTAAAATAAAAGCTAAAATAAATGTTATATTTCCGCTAGGAATTATTTCACCTTTTTGTTCAAGCAAATTTAGCTTGAGTTTTCTTTTCTTTTTTATTGATGATGATTTTTCTTCATCATTTGTAGAATTTTGTAAAGCTTCATCTTGTGAAATGTTTTCGTCTTTTTCTAACACGTGTAGCTTCCCCCTAAGATAATTTATAGTTTCCCGCAGTTGCCTGCATACCACATATTTTATCAAATATATTAAATAGTGTAAATAATATAAAGGCTCTAGAAATTATTACAGGATTAAAATACTCCCTTGTAAATTTTGTAACAATTTTGTAAAATATTAAATGTACGCAGAGGGACCTTTTTATAAAAAAGGAGTGTACATGATAATTTCAAAAATATATAAAGAATATAGAGATTGGCTAAAAATTGTGGCGCTTGTACTTATCTTTGTAATAAGTGGAGTGATTTATTATTTTAGCTATAATAATAAAAAATTAAGCATAGATGAAGCTTCAGATAAAGAATTTGAACTAGAGACAGTAATTTGTAGTGAAGAAATGACGACTAATAATAATTCTAAGTATTATGTATATGTATGTGGGGAAGTTCTAAACCCTGGTGTTTATGAGCTTGATAGCAATCAAAGAGTGATTGATGCTATTAAACTTGCAGGGGGAACATTAGAAGATGCTAATTTAGAAGCACTTAATTTAGCAACTTTGGTTAAGGATGGGGAGAAGATTTATATTCCAAGCATCAATGACCTTGAATTTGAGACTAATCCTAGTGGCGAGACATCTGTTTCTAGTAAAATTAATATAAATACAGCAACTAAAGATCAGCTAATGACTTTACCTGGTATTGGTGAATCAAGAGCCTTAGCAATTATTGCCTATAGAGATGATAAGGGGAAATTTATATCTATTGAGGATATAAAGAATGTTTCTGGCATTAAAGATGCTGCTTATAATAAAATCAAAGATTTAATCTGTGTTTAAAATATAGATTAGGAGAGTTAAAGATGGCTGACAAGGTTTTAGTAGTAGATGATGAAAAATTAATAGTTAAGGGTTTAAGATTTAGTCTTTTGCAAGACTATAAGACAGTTGATGTGGCCTATGATGGGGAAGAAGCTCTAAAGATGGCTAGAGAGAATACATACGATATTATTCTATTAGATATTATGCTTCCTAAGATGGATGGCCTTGAAGTTTGTCAGCAAATCAGAGAATTTTCAGATGTGCCAATTATCATGCTAACAGCTAAAGGTGATGACATGGATAAGATTTTAGGATTAGAATATGGTGCTGATGACTATATTACTAAGCCATTTAATATCCTAGAAGTAAAGGCTAGAATGAAGGCGATTCTTAGACGTAATAAATTTAAGGCAAGAGAAGAGAAAAAATCCAACATAATTACAGCAGGAAACATGACTATAGATATGGATAGTAGAAATCTTTTTATTGATAATAATGAGATTTATCTTACTGCTAAGGAGTTTGATTTATTAGAAATCCTTGCTTCAAATCCAACTAAGGTCTATAGTAGAGACCTTTTACTTAAGACTGTATGGGGCAGTGATTATCCAGGTGATGCAAGAACTGTTGACGTACATGTACGACGTTTAAGAGAAAAAATCGAGAAAAATCCATCAGATCCTAAGTATGTTCATACTAAATGGGGTGTGGGATATTATTTTAGTGTTTAAGCTGATGTGGTATTGATATGAGCAAAAATATAAATTTAAAAAATAAAAAAGGAAATAAAAAAAGGCTTTTTAAAATAAAATCAAGTTTGTTTAATTTTCTAACAAGCTTATCTACATTTGAATTTGTTATTATAGGTATACTATGTACTGTTTTAGTTTTTGCAACGACCATTGTATTAAATAGGGCATTTAATAAGGCTTTAATTAACAAATATAAGGCTAATTTACAGAATTCTACTGTTGTATGCGCCTCTGAATATAAGAATTTTTCATCCTTAGATGAGGCAAAGGAACAGGGGATTTATAATAGGTTAAATGTTGCATCTGCTCTTTCAAATTCTAGATATAGGGTTGTGAATTCTAATTTGGAAGTTTTGTGGGATACTTATTATATTGATGATGGTAGAACATTAATTAATTCTAATATCCTTCAGATTTTTAAGAAGGCAAGAACAATTTCGGAATTTAATAAACAAACTGGCAATATTGAGACTGCAACTCCTATTTATAATAAAAACAATGAGGTTATAGGCGTTCTTATTGGAAATATAGACCAATCAGATGTTAAGGAGATATTAACTTATATTAATGAGATAAGTTTTGCCCTACATTTAATATTAATTACCTTTGTATTTGTGATTTTGTTTATTGATTTTTATGTAATTAATAGACGTTTTAACAAAAAACTTAATGTGGTAAATGATATTGCCCAAGGTCATACAGATAAGCGATTAAGTGAAAAGGGCGTTTATGAATATAGGAGATTTGCTAAGGACTTTAATAAGATTTTGGATACTGCAAGTCAGGTAGATGATTCAAGATCAGAATTTGTATCTAATGTGTCTCATGAATTAAAGACACCTATTACATCTATTAAGGTTCTAGCGGATTCTTTAAATACGGGAGAAGATTTCCCTATTGAAGTTTATAAGGAATTTATGTCAGATATTGTTTCTGAAATTGATAGAGAAAGTAAGATTATAGAGGATTTATTAGCTCTTGTAAGAATGGATAAGTCAGCATCAGCTCTTAATATTACTGCGGTTAATATGAATGAAATGCTAGAACTTGTCTTAAAAAGATTACAGCCTATTGCTAAAAAGAAGAATATTGAAGTTCTTTTTGAAAGTTTTAGACCTGTAATTGCCCAGATAGATGAAGTTAAGATGACTAGAGTTATGACTAATCTTGTAGAAAATGCTATTAAATATAACGACAATAATGGTTGGGTTCATGTTTCTTTAAATGCGGATCACCAGTATTTTTATGTTAAGGTTGAGGATTCTGGTATGGGTATACCAAAGGAAAGCCAAAGCAAGGTATTTGATAGATTCTATAGGGTTGATAAAGCAAGATCAAGACAGACCGGTGGTACAGGTCTTGGCTTATCTATTGTAAAGAGTATTATTCTTATGCATCATGGAACAATTAAGTTACATAGTGAGGAAGATGTTGGAACAGTATTTACACTAAGGGTCCCAATTAACTACGTAGAACAGTAATGAGGAAAATATGAAAAAATTAGTAAGTTTAATGTTAGTTGTGGTCTTTGCAACGCAAATGTTTGCTTGTAATAAGATTAGTGGTAAGAAATATACTTATTATTACACAAATACAAATAAAGATGAATTAATTGCAAAGGAAGTTGTCATTAATTCTAATGATAACGAGGAAATAATAAATAAGTTAATAGAGAAGATGTCAAAGAAAAGTCGCAATAAGGAAGAAGTTGTTATTAAGCCTGATTACATATCTAATCCGACTATTTATATCACTGATAATCTAGTTACTCTTGATTATGATAAATCGTATTATGATTATGATTCCTATAATGAAGTACTTTATAGAGCAGCTATGGTTAAGGAAATTACTGCTATTGATGGAATAGATGGTGTAAGATTTATGGTGGATGGAAGTCCACTTGTAAAAAATGGTAAGGAAATTCCTATAATGATGAGGGGCGACTTAGTAGATGATACGGATGATGACATGCAGCCAATAGAATGGAGTAATGTAACTCTTTTTTATGCTAATAAGTCAGGGGATAAATTGATTAGATGTCAGAGAACCCTGCCTCATAATTCAAACACTTCAATTGAAAAATTAATTGTGGAGTCTTTGATTACAGGGCCATCTCAATCAGGTTATTACAGAACAATTCCAAGTGATGTGCGTCTTCTTAGTTTATCTGTAAATGATGGTATTTGTTATGTTAATTTCTCTGAGGAATTTATTACTGAAATGGTAAATGCTAAAAGTGAAATTCCTATTTACTCTTTAACAAATTCACTATGTTGTGTGGATGAAATTAGAGCAGTTAAGATACTTGTGGATGGAGATTCTAGTAAGTTATACAGAGAAAGCATTAGCTTAGATACTGTATTTGAATTTAAAGATGATTTAGTTAGTAATTAATTATTTTAAATTGCCTATGGTAATTTTATGGAAAGACCGATTTTTATAGTGGCTATTTTTGCTTTAATAGCTGCTTTTAGTTGTATTTTTATTGGGCCAGTCTTTAATATATGGCTGGCTCTTATTGGAGGATTAGTTATCTCATTATTTAAGTCTAAACAAAAACTATCCTCAATCTATTATTTATGTCTAATTATTATTCCTATTATTACAATAAGATTTTTAAATATTAATAGTCAGGCTAAGATGCTAAAAGGTGTAGATTCCAAAAATGCTATTAGCTGTGAACTAAGAGGTTATGTTTCTAATCTAGAAATTGATGAAGATAAGACCTCCTTTATTATATCTAATGGTCAAATTTTTAAGGATAAAAGCCTAGAGGATAGGTTTAGTGTAAAGGTTTATTCTTATGAAAAAATGGACATTATGGAAGGAGATTATGTAACATTAGAGGGTAAGCTATCTAACTTTGATAGGGCTAGAAATGAAGGGAATTTTGATTCTTATAATTATTATGCATCTCTTGGAATAAAGGGAAAATATCAAGTTTCTAATCTTTCTAGTAAAACTGATAAAAATGCAGGGATTAAGCCTTTTTTATACAAATTAAAATCAAAGATGATTGCTGTATATAATAATAATTTCTCCCCTAAAAAAGCGGGCCTAGTTATTGCAATGACTCTTGGGAATAAAAGCGACTTAGATGAGAATATAAAAAGTGATTTTAGAACTAGCGGAATTGCGCATTTATTAAGTATTTCTGCCCTACACGTGTCTTTAGTTGGGGTTAGTATATATAAGTTGTTAAAAAGGAAATTAGGGGTGTTTTACGCTGGAATCATCTCTAGCATTATTATGCTTTCATATTTAATAATAACTGGTAATGGAATTAGCTGTAGAAGGGCAGTTATTATGATTATTTGCCTTATTGTTGCTGATAATATTGGAAGATGCAATGATTTAATTACTACGATTTCATTATCTATTCTTGTATTAGTTACTGATAATCCGTATGTCATATGTAATACAGGCTTTTTGCTTTCCTTTCTTGCAATGGCAGGAATAGCATTTTTATATCCAATTCTTTTTAATGAGGATAGAATTTTTATCTTTATAAAAAGAAGTGATAGAAGGGATAAGGGCATAATTTTAAAATTATTTGAGAAAATAATTGATATGGGGATTTTAAGCCTTTCCATTCAGATAATGACTTTACCTGTGATATTATGGACTAATTTTGAGACTCCTATATACAGTGTGATTCTTAATATTATAGTAATTCCCCTTATGTCATTACTTATGGTTAGTGCCTTTTTATCAGGACTTATAGGCATAGCCTTTTTAAATTTAAGTCTTATTTTTTCAGGGGTTTGCAATTTTATATTGGATTTATATTTGGCCCTGGTGAAAATAAATTTAAGCCTTTGGCATAGTATAGTAGTAACAGGAAGACCAAGGATAAGAACTATTGTTATTTATTATATTTTGCTTGTTTTCTTGATTATTATATATAAGCTTATTTATGATGGCTATTTTGAAAAATATGTCCATATTTTTCAAAGGCTAATAATGTGTTTGCTTGTCTTTTTTATTCTAAACTTATTTAGCTTAAAATATGTCTTAGCTAAGGGTTTAAATATAAGTATGATTGATGTGGGACAGGGAGATTGTATTTTACTTACTTGTAAGAATGAGACATTTCTTTTTGATGGCGGTAGTAGTGATGTGGTGGATGTTTATAAGTACAGAATAGAATCGGCTCTTCTTTGTCGTGGAATAGACAGGATTAATACCATAACAATTAGCCACTTTGATGCAGATCATGTTAATGGAATAATTTCTCTTCTTGAAAGCAATAAAATAAAGGTGGGGACTATTGCAATTCCAAATTCTAGTTGTATTACTAATAACGAGAATTTTAAGAAAATAAAAGACTTATCTAAGAAGTTAAATATTAGGCTTATCGGTGTAAATTCAGGACTAATAATAGCAAATAAAAAAATAGATGGACTTGATTTTAAGATTACTTGCCTACACCCATCCACTAGTTTTAATTTAGATGATGCCAATGAAATATCTGCAAGTTATCTTATTAATTATGGCAATTTTAAGATGCTTACAATTGGTGATGCTGGAAGTGTAGGGGAAGCTTGTATTATGGAAAATGCCAAGAGTTTGGCTATTGATATTAGGGATGTAGATTTATTAAAGGTTGGTCATCACGGTTCTAAGACTAGTTCTAGTTTTGCTTTTGTTAATACTATAAAGCCTGATATTGGCCTGATTTCTTGTGGCGTAAATAATAGATATAAGCATCCAAATAAAGAGACTTTAGATACATTTTCGCAATTTAACACAAAGCTTTTTATTAGCTCAGAATGTGGCCAGACTAACATTAATGTAAGTAAAGACAAAAGGATTTTTATAAATACTCGTCTTTATAAATTAAGCTATCCATGATATATTTAGAAAGTAATTAAAAGAGGAGCGTTTAAGATGAAAGTTATTGCACAAGATATTAAAAACAACGATTTTAAAAAAGTGTATTTAATATATGGTGAAGAAGAATATCTAAAAAGACAATATAGAGATAAATTAAAGACTGCACTTGTGGGCGATGATACAATGAATTATGCCTATTTTAAGGAAGCTGAGTGCGATGTTAAAGAAATTATTGATACTTGTGATACAATGCCTTTTTTTAGCGATAGAAAGACGGTAATTGTGGAGAATAGTGGCTTTTTTAAAAAGTCAAATGATGAGTTGGCTAATTATATTAAGAACCTACCAGACTACATTGTATTGATTTTTATTGAAAGTGAAATTGATAAACGAAATAAGCTTTATAAGGCGGTTTCAAATGTAGGTTATGTAACTGAAATGACTTATCAAAGTGTGGCAGTTTTAAGAACCTGGATAGCAACTGTTTTAAAGGCCAAGGATATTAGAATTACAGCTAATGCCTGTGATGATATTATTTCTAAGACTGGCTCATCAATGAATCTTATTAAAATGGAACTTGATAAGCTTGAAAGTTATTGCCTTGAAAAAAAGGAAGTCACAACTAAGGATGTAGAAGAAATTGTCTCAACACAGACAGAAAGCCATATTTTTGATATGGTAGAGGCAATTGCTAATTGCGATCAAAAAAAGGCACTAAAGCTTTATTACGAACTTTTAGCCCTAAAAGAATCGCCTATGAGAATTTTATTCTTAATTGTGCGTCAATATAATGGTATGCTTCAGGTTAAAGAAATGAATAGCAGACATATTAGTAGTAAAGATATTGCAGCTGCTATTAAATTACCGCCTTTTGTTATTAATAAATATTTAAATCAAAGTAAGAAATTTAGTATGGAACAGATTAAAGATGCTCTAGAATATTTTGCTGATATAGAAGAGGGCGTAAAGAGTGGTAAATTAAATGATAAGATGGGTATTGAACTTGCTATAGTTAAGTATTCAAGCTTAGTTTAGAATTAAAACTAAACACTAAACATGAAAAATGAAAAATGAAAAATAGACATGAAAAAACCTCGTTGTGAGTGGGCTCCAACGAGGTTTAATTTCATATAATATTAATCAAGTCTATTAAGCTAATGTGTTAACAGCCTTTGTAATACGAGAAACTTTTCTAGCAGCTGTATTCTTGTGGAAAATTCCCTTTGAAGTAGCCTTAGAAATCTCGCTAATAGCAACTGGAAGAGCAGCTTCAGCAGCAGCCTTGTCGCCAGCAGCAACAGCAGCGTCTACCTTCTTAATATAAGTCTTAACCTTAGACTTAATAGCCTTATTTCTTTCAGCTCTGATCTGACTTGTAATTACTCTTTTCTTAGCAGATTTAATGTTAGCCAATCCGTACACCTCCATTTATTAAAAATATCATTTCAATTATTAACTGTTTCGCATTAAAGCCGGACACGGACGATCTAATGTAAACATACTCATATATCTTAAAGTAGAAATGGAATAATGTCAATATGAAAATAAAAAAAGTTTATTTAGTAATTATTCTATCGCTAGAATCATAGATATAAATGGAATCTGAAAGTATTTCATCTGGGGCAACTTCGCTTCTGTTAACAAAGTTTACTAACTTATTTAGTTCATCCTTATCAATATTGTTATTTTTAGGACATATTAGAATTTCATGTACTGAACTTGGGATAATATATAAATCAGAATTAAGACTTTGTGAGATTTTTTCTAGAATATTAGGATAGAATAGGGTTGCTGCACCGCATACCTTACTTTCGTTTGTAAGAATTAGTAGATCATATTCATTTAAAGATAAATTATCTAAGTCAAGGGGTTCATTTGAATATTTGTTATTAACAGAGTCAAATAGGGAATAGCAAACTGCTGGTAGAAAACTAGTTGTATTATTTAGTGCATCTTCATAAAGAACATCAAGGCCTATATTCCATTGCTTTAAGTGGGAGTTTTTTATTTGGATTGCTGCATGTTCCTTTGCCTTTTTCTCAACTACATACTGGAAAGTAATGGCTAAATCAAGACGTCTTATGTGGGGTACATTTTGTAAATAGTCCTTATTTTTCTCATAATTAACTAGTTTGATTGATAGACGTTTTTTTACTTTTTCGTAGTTTAGATAGTTTTGTAATTCATTGTTAAAATCGGGAATTTCTAGATTATTATATTGTTCTGTGATTTTTGAAACTATTGTTTCAATAGATAGCCCCTTTTCGTATTCGTTATAGAGGGGATTAAGATAAATAGTGGGTGATACATTACTTCCCTTTTTATTAAAGAGCAGGGCATCTAGCTTTAGGTCGTTATTTTTAACTACCTGCTTTAGACTTAAATTAACATCGGCATTCATATTTGCCTCTACCTGTTCTTTTAGGGTAATAGTAAAGTCTTTGTAATTTAATTTTTCCATAGATTGTTCTCCTTAAATGTTATCTTTTGGTAATTGGGTAAAATTTGGATAATTTGGATATAGACAAGGTCTATAATAGATTTTTCTAAAACATTATATAATAAACCATTGGTAAATTCAAGTATTGTTTTATTTGATAGATATTAAAAAATATAGTAAGATTAATAAGGCTGTACACATGTAGCTCAGTTGGATAGAGCGTTTGCCTCCGGAGCGAAAGGTCGCGGGTTCGACTCCCGTCATGTGTATTTTAGAAAGGAACTTAGTATGGAACGAATTAATAAATATTTAAGCGCAATTGGTATTTGTTCACGAAGAGAAGCTGACAGAATGGTGGATGCTGGTAGAATCAAGGTAAATGGCGAGATTGCTAGCCTTGGTACTAAGGTTTGTGATACAGATGAAATAGTAATAGATGGTAAATTAATTACAAAGCAAAAAACCAATACAAAGGATATTTTACTTGCTTTTAATAAACCCGTAGGAATTGTTTGCACTACAACTGATAATCAGGGTACTAACACAGTGGTAAATTATATTAATTACAAGGAGAGAATTTACCCAATAGGTCGACTTGATAAGGATTCCTGCGGACTTATTCTTATGACTAATAACGGTGAAATCACTGATAAGATTTTAAGATCGGCTAATCTTCATGAGAAGGAATACATTGTTAAGGTCAATAAATCTATTGATGACGAATTTTTAAAAAAGATGAGATCTGGAATTTATCTTGAAGAATTAGATAGAACAACTAATAAGTGCGAAGTAACTAAAATTGATGACAAAACTTTTAGAATTATTTTGACACAGGGTTTAAATAGACAGATTCGTAGAATGTGTAAGGCTTGCAATAGAAATGTTGTTAGCCTAAAGAGAGTTAGAATCCTTAATATTTTGCTAGGTGATTTAAAGACTGGCGAATATAGGGAAATTAAGGGCGCTGAAAAAGAAGCTCTTTATAAGATATTAAATAGTTAATTTATATGGGAGGAACAAATGAATAAATTAGATAGAATTAAGGAATTAGTTGAGATTCTAAATGAGGCTGGAAAGGCGTATTATTCAAAGGGTACAGAAATTATGAGTAACTTTGAATATGATGCTTTATATGATGAACTTGTGGCACTTGAAAAAGAAACAGGTCATGTTCTATCTAACAGCCCTACAATAAATGTTGGTTTTGAGACACTTTCTGAATTACCAAAGGAAAGACATGAGTCTCCAATGTTAAGTCTTGATAAGACAAAGCAAAGAGAAGAGTTAAGAGACTGGCTTGGAGAAAATGTAGGTCTTTTATCATGGAAGCTTGATGGCTTAACTATTGTACTTACATATGAGAATGGAAGTCTTAGTAAGGCTGTAACTAGAGGTAATGGTGAAATAGGAGAAATTATAACTAATAATGCTAAGGTTTTTAAAAATATTCCACTTAACATACCTTATAAGGGAAAGTTGGTTTTAAGAGGCGAGGCTATTATTTCTTATTCTGACTTTGAAAAAATTAATGAACTTATTCCTGAAGCTGACGCTAAATATAAGAATCCACGTAATCTATGTTCTGGTTCTGTTAGACAGCTAAACAATAAGATTACAAAGGAACGTAATGTTCAATTTAGAGCCTTTAATTTAGTATCTGCAGAGGATGTTGATTTTAAGAATTCAAGACAATACCAGTTTGAATGGCTTAAAGAGCAGGGCTTTGATGTTGTTGAATATAAGAGAGTAACTAAAGATAATATTCTTGATGAAATACAGAATTTTTACGATGCAATTCCAACTAATGACTTACCATCAGATGGTTTAGTTATTCTTTATGATGATATTGCATATGGAGATTCCCTTGGTAGAACTGCTAAATTCCCAAGAAATTCCATGGCATTTAAATGGTCTGATGAAACAGCTAAGACTAATTTAAGAAAAATTGAATGGAGTGCATCAAGAACAGGTCTTTTAAATCCAGTGGCGATTTTTGATACTGTTGAGCTTGAAGGAACTAATGTTAGTAGAGCTAGCGTGCATAATATAAGTGTTATGGAGGGCTTAAATCTTGGTTTAGGTGATGAAATAGAGGTTTTTAAAGCCAATATGATTATTCCACAGATTGCTAAAAACCTTACAAATTCAGGTAATATGCCGATTCCAGACACATGTCCTGTGTGTGGAGGTAAGACTGAAGTTAGGTCTATTAATGATGTTAAATTCCTCTACTGCGTTAATGAAGATTGTCAGGCAAAGCATGTGGGAAGATTTACACATTTTGTAGGTCGTGATGCTATGAATATTGATGGCTTATCCGAGGCAACCCTTGAAAAATTCATTGGCTGCGGCTTTATTCATGATTATGTTGATTTATTCCACTTAGACAGATATGCAGATGAGATTATGTCCATGGAAGGTTTTGGAGAAAAATCATATAATAAGCTAATTACAGCTATTAATAATGCTAGAAAATCTAACCTTGTTAGATTGATTTTTGGCTTGGGTATTGAAAATATTGGTCTTTCCAATGCTAAGATGATTGTTAAGGCATTTAAGGGTGAAGATAACAATGATACAATTAGAAAGATACTAAACGCTAATGTAGAAGAGCTTACTTCAATTGATGGAGTTGGAGAGGTTATTGCTAGCGGATTTGTTAGATTTTTTAGTAATGAAGCTAATTTGAATTTGTTTAATAGATTATTGGATGAATTGGAATTAGAGGAAGTCGTTGATAATCAGGTATCAGATATATTACAGGGAAAAGTATTAGTTGTTACAGGAACTGTTAATATATTCCCTAATCGTAATGCTATTAAGGAATTAGTAGAAACTTTAGGTGGCAAGGTTACAGGATCTGTTACAAGTAAGACGGATTACTTAATTAATAACGACTCTAAATCACAGTCAACTAAGAATAAAACAGCAGCAAAGCTTGGTGTTCCAGTAATTACAGAAGAAGAATTTATTAGATTAATCGGAAGAGAAGACATGTTATCTTAAGGGATAATGTTAAAGTTATTTTATTTTGAATAAGATGTTTTTTTAGGAGGTAGTGTTATGCCAGTAAAGATTGCTAATGACCTTCCAGCTAGAGCAGAGCTAGAAGATGAAAATATATTCGTCATGGATGAAGAAAGGGCTTTTTCTCAGGATTTTAGACCACTTGAAATTGTGATTTTAAATTTAATGCCTATTAAGCAAGATACAGAATTACAGTTACTTAGAGCTTTTTCAAATACACCAATTCAGATAGATGTAACTTTTTTACAGTTAGAAAGCCACGTTTCAAAGAATACGTCTGCATCTCATTTAAGAAAATTTTATGAGACTTTTTCAACTATTAAGAACAAAAACTTTGATGGGATGATTATTACCGGTGCTCCAGTGGAAAAAATGGATTTTACTGAGGTAAATTACTGGGATGAACTTACTGAAATTATGGAGTGGAGTAAAAAACATGTAACATCTACTCTTCACATTTGTTGGGGTGCTCAAGCAGGATTATATTATCATTATGGCGTAAAGAAAGTGGAATTTTCTAAGAAGCTATCAGGTATTTATAAGCATAAAGTAATGAATAGAAAAGAACCATTAGTTAGAGGTTTTGATGATGTATTTATGGCACCACATTCTAGATATACAGAAGCTTGCAGAGAAGATATTCTAAAAAATAGGGCGCTTACTGTATTGGCTGATTCTGATGAGGCTGGAATTTATATTGTTATGTCAGAGAATGGCAAGCAGATTTTTATTATGGGTCATCCTGAATATGATAGATATACTCTTGATCAGGAATATAAAAGAGATCTAGAAAAAGGCTTAAATCCTGCATTACCAGTAAATTATTATCCAGATGATGATTGCAATAGAAGACCACTTTTATCTTGGCGAAGTCATGCTAATAATTTATATACAAACTGGCTTAATTACTATGTATATCAGATTACACCTTACAATATTGATGATATTAATAAATAAATTCATCTATACTAATAATATAGTTAACATCTAGCTCCATTTTTGATAAAATATAAAACTGCGCGATAAAATCGCATACATGTATAGAAAAAGGAGTTAGTTAAATGAACGAATCACCAATTAGAAAAAGACTAGGTCAGAGATTAGAATATTTAGGTTTCGATTTGGAAAAATACGAAAATGGAAATAAGTACATTCAAATAAAATGTAAAAAATGTGGCGAAATTTATGATGATGAAGTTAATGTAGTTATTAATAGAGGTCGTGTATGTTCAAATTGCGGTTCATCTAAGAAAAAATCAGAAATGACAGATGAATGGGACAAGAATATATATTTTAATGTTATTAAGAATACAAAGGGAAAAGTTAAGATTAAGAAGATGCTTAATAATGGCTTATTCAAAGCTCAATGTACAAATTGTAATAAAATCTGGGATTCTTCTGTTAGGGAGATAAAGGAATTTACTGTTTGTCCAAATTGTGCAGTTTAGAATTTAAGGCTTCAATGTTTACCGATTTAGGTAGATATTGAGGCCTTTTTCTTTTGGTTGTGATTCTTGTATAGCTTTGATAGAATAAGTATAGGAGAAACGTGAAATTTATAGTTTAATATTGGAGGTCTTTTTATGAGAGATTTTGAATTAGGCCAGATTAGAAAAAGTAATAGGAACTTCATAGGCGCAATTGCGCTTATAACGGTTTTTATGGCTTTCTTTACTTTGTTCTATGTAAAGGTTTCAAAAAAGGATTATGATGGGGTTGCGGCTAAGGAGACAAATATTGATAGCGGAGTTGTGGCAGCAGATGAGGTGACTTTATTTAATGACGAATTAGAAAAAAAAGAGCTAGGTGGTACTTATATTGCTGGTTATTATGATTATGAGACTTTAAATAATGGGATATATGAAAAAATCAATTTGATTGATGATTCTTTTATTGTTGATGATGAAGTTAGAAGAATTGTTAATTTATTAGGTGTTGCAGCTATTAGACTTGATAATAACAATAATGGGATTTATTATAATATACAGCCAGCAATAGTAGATCTTTATAGCGGTTCAAAGGATATTGACTTGAAATCTATTAGTCAATTGTATGATTTTTCTGAGGAAGAATTATTAAAAAATGAAGTTGTGATAGATAAGACCATTTTTACAATTAAAGATGGAAATATTCTCGTGGATAATGATTTATTACCTGATGGCTGTAAAATAAATGCTAAAGAAGATGGAATAATCGAGCTTATTATACCCTTATATAATCAAAAAATAACATTTAAGAAGAAAGATTTTTCCATTAATTAGGAGGAAGAATGAGTAGACTATTTATGCCAGTTAAGGTATATGAAGGTGAGGATGTTGTAATTAATGAGGCTAGTACTTGGACTAAGCTTGGAAGAAAAGCTTTAATTGTTACTGGTAAACATTCCGCTAAGGCTAATGGTAGTTTAGATGATGTTATAAAAGCATTAGATCTAAATGAAATTCCTTATATTATATTTGACAAGGTTGAAGAAAACCCGTCTGTTGAAACAATTATGGATGCAGTAGCCTTTGCTAAGGATGAGAAGGTGGAATTTGTTGTAGCAATTGGTGGAGGCTCACCTCTTGATGCATCTAAGTCCATAGCACTTATGCTAAAACATCTAGATTGGGATGCGTCTAATTTGTTTGTTGCTAATGAAGATGATAGTCATTTGCCTTTATGTTTAATTCCAACAACTTGCGGCACAGGCTCTGAAGTTACAGGTGTTTCAGTCCTTACAAGACATGATTTAAGAACAAAGCAGTCAATTAGTTATAAGATTTTTGCTGATATAGCATTACTTGATGCTAAATACTTGATTTCTTTAAGCCCTAAGAACTTAAAAAATACAGCAATGGACGCATTTTGTCATCTTGTAGAAAGTTACATTAATTCAGGGGCTTCTGTGTATTCAAGAAATATATGTATGGAGGGCTTTAACTCATTTAGACAGATTTTAGCTGTGTTAAAGGATGAAAGAAAAGCAGATATGAAGGATTATTTTACCCTTCTTAGAACATCAACTTATGCAGGTATGGCAATTGCCCAGGCAGGAACAACTATACCTCATGGCTTAAGCTATGCTTTTACATATAGACTTGGGGTGGAACATGGTAAGGCTTGTGGCTATTTTTTAGCAGGCTATTTAAAGATGGCTTGTAAAAAGTGGACTTGCAATACACCTGAAATTTCTAATCAAATCTATGATGATTTCAAGGCTAGTGATGAATTTAAGACTTTAGGCGAATATGAAGTTAATAGAATACTTAATGCCGCAGGAATCAAAGATATTCCCGAATTTGAAGAACTATTTATAAAGCTTTGTGGAGATGTTAATGAAAGTGAGAGTTTAGATACTGTTTTAAATGATACTGTTGATGCAGTGTTTAATAATAAGGCAAAACTTGCAATGGTTCCATTTGAGTTAACAAGGGAAGATCTAGTTGAAATTGCATATAATATGAAAATAGAAGGAGAATAAAATGGCTTGTACAACAATTTTAGTAGGTAAAAATGCGTCTTATGACGGTTCAACATTAATGGCAAGAAATGAGGATTCACCATCTGGTGAGTTTACAGCTAAGAAATTTATAGTAGTAAATAAAGGCAAACAGCCAAGAAATTATAAGTCTGTTTTGTCAAAATTTAAGATTAAATTACCAGCAAATGCACTTAGATACACAGCAATGCCTAATGCGATTGATAATGAAGGTATCTGGGGTGAAGCTGGTATTAATGAGTTAAATGTTGCTATGTCTGAAACAGAGACTATAACAAGTAATCCAAGAGTACTTGGGGCAGACCCACTTGTTAAAAATGGCTTTGGCGAAGAAGATATGTTAACAATCGTTCTTCCATATATTAAATCAGCAAGAGAAGGAGTTATTCGTTTTGCTTCATTACTTAAGGAATATGGCACTTATGAAATGAATGGTATTGGCTTCCAGGATAAGGATGAAATTTGGTGGCTTGAAACAATTGGCGGACATCACTTTATTGCAAAAAGAGTGCCTGATGATGCTTATGTGGTAATGCCAAATCAGCAAGGAATTGACTTTTTTGATTTTGTTGATGCCTTTGGAAAAAAGGAAAATCATATGTGTTCAGATGATTTAATTGATTTTATAAAAGACAATCATTTAGACCTTGGAATGCATGATAAGGATTACAAAATAGAAGAAGACAAAGCTTTTGATATAAGAGCAGCCCTTGGTTCACATGATGACTCTGACCATACTTACAATACACCAAGAGCTTGGTTTATGGCTCGCTATTTAAATCCTACAACATATACATGGGATGGTGAAGGCGCTGACTATACACCGGAATCAGATGATATTCCATGGAGTTTTGTACCAGAGAAGAAGGTCACAATTGAAGATGTTAAATATGTTCTTTCATCATATTACCAGGGCACAAAATATAATCCTTATGGAAAAACTGGTGATTTATCTGAGAGAGGAAAATATAGACCAATTGGTATTAGTAGAAACAATTTCTTAGCTATTACACAGCTTCGTCCATATATGCCTAAGGAATTTATGGCTGTTGAGTGGATTTCTGTTGGTTCTAATGCTTTTAATGTTACAGCACCATTTTACGCTAATGTAACAAGGACACCAGAATATCTTGCCAATACAACAGCAAAGGTAACTACAGAAAACTATTACTGGGCTTCAAGACTTATTGGTGCTATGGCTGATGCACATTATAATACAACAGCAATTCATATTGAACGTTACCAGAATAAGGTTCATTCAAAGGGTCATGAAATGATTAATAATTTTGATAAAGACTTAGCTAAGAATAGCTATAGCAACATTTCAAGAAAGCTTGCTAATTGTAATGATCAAATCGCTAAAATGCTAAAAGAAGAGACAGATGATGCACTAGATAAGGTTTTATATACTGCCAGCTGTGGTATGAAGAATTCTTTTGCAAGATCAGATGCTTAATTGAAATAAACCTTCAATTCAAATTCAGTTAATATGCGAATTTATATAATTATATCATTGTATATATACTATAAATATGTTATCATAAGTTTAACTAAAACGTGTAAAACTGAATAAAAAGAATTGGAGGTTTTTTAATATGAATTTAAAAGATTCAATGACGAAGAAACTAAGAAATTTGAAGGTGGCTGATAAATTTAGATATATTTTCAAGAATATATATATTTTTACAGGCCTTCCAATTGCGATTTTGATTATTACAACTGTTTTTTCTCTAGCTAGTACATATACTATGTATAATAAGTATTATAAACAGGATAACCTACAAGGAGAATTAAGAATTGATATACAGGCATATTTAAAATCTGCTTGGTGGGCACTTAATGCTAAGACAGATGAGGATGTCACAGCACAATTAGAAAACTGTCAGGATAAAATAGAAGAGTTAAATTCTTTCTTATCAAATCTTGAAAAAGTTTATGATAATGATGATAATATAAGCGCAGTTAGAACAGACATTTCAACTCTTTCAAGTCTTACAAATGAACTTGTAAGTATGTTTAAAGCAAGTGAATTAACAGAAACGGGACAATCTGATGAAAGTAAAATTTATGATTTTATTAATAATGATGTAAACACAACTGTTAAAAAGATGGCAGCAGATTTAAAGGTGGTTTCATCAGATAGTTTTGATACAGCCTGGAAGGCATTCCAAACTTCACTTATTGTAACCTTTGTTTTGTTGGTAATTTCTTGTTTATTTATAATTGTCACAGTTATGTTTGTTAGAATATCAAGTAAAGTACTTACTGATAGTATCTTAGAACCATCTATTGAGATTTCTAAAGCGGCTAAGGATATGGCAGATGGAAAAATTAATATATCTATTAACTGTGATTCTAGTGATGAGCTTGGAAGTATGTCTAAGGATCTTGAAAAGGCGACGGATGTAATTAAGAATATTGTTGAGGATATTATTAAAACTGCTGATAAGATGGCTAGTGGAGATTTTTCTAGCGCAAGTGAAAATCAAGAATTATATATTGCGGATTATAAAGCTATAAATGATGCCTTTACAGATATTTCTAATAAGCTATCATCTACTTTAAAGAATGTAAAAGATGCTTCTTTAAGCGTTTCAAAAGGAGCATCAAATTTACAGGAGGTATCTGTTAATTTATCAGAAGGTACATCAAGTCAGGCAGCAGCAGTTGAAGAGCTTACAGCTTCTGTTGAGCTTGTAACTGAGCAAACAGAATTGCTTGCAAAGGATGCAGTAGAATCCATGAATTCAGCAAATATTGTAGAAAGAGATGTTGAGACTGGAACAGTAAAGATGAGTGCCGTTACAAAGGCAATGGAAAGAATTACTGTTGCTTCTAGTGAAATTGAAAAGATTACAAGTACTATTGAAAGTATTGCTTCTCAGACAGCCTTACTTTCACTTAATGCAAGTATTGAAGCTGCAAGAGCAGGAGAAGCTGGTCGTGGTTTTGCAGTTGTAGCTCAAGAAATTAGTGAACTTGCAAATGAAAGTTCCACAGCGGCTAAAAACACTCATAAGTTAATTGATGATACAATGAATGAGATTAAAAATGGTAACGCTGCAGTAGAGGAAACAACAGAGGCTTTAAAGAAGGTACAAGAATCAGTTTCTGCAGTTGCTGAAATGATGAAGACTTCTAAGGACAGAGCTAATGCACAGGCTTCTAGTATGAAGGAAATTAACATAGGTATTGAGCAGATTTCAAATGTTGTTAATGTTAATTCAGCTACAGCAGTTCAGGCTAGTGAAGTTTCTAGTGATCTATCAGCTCAGTCACAAGGCTTAAATGCACTTATTGATGAGTTTAATATCAGATAGAAAAAACTTTTTGAGGTGGTGTATAGATTAATTTAATTTATACACCACCTCTTTGTACACACATTTTTCATTTCAAAAAATCTTTCGATAATGCTTTTGGTTTGCTATAATAAAGGGGAGCTAATAATTTTTGGGAGATTAATAGATATGATAGACGAAAAAGAAATAATGCCGCTTAATTTTTTTGCATATGGTGGAAAATATAGTGGCGAGCATGCAGGAATGAGATATCTTATTAAACGAGAAGGCGAAAAACCAGACTTTGTGTTATTGGCTAATATATGGCAAGGACCTTACGCCTCTTGTAGTATTGCTAAGGAAAAGATAAGTTCTAAAGAATTTGAATTCAGTGAAGAAGGTAGAATTGAACTTATAAACTGGCTAAAAAACCAATATGAAACTAGAAAAGATGAGTGGGATAGTGCGCCATCAATCCTTAATGCAAACCCTTTAAAACATTAATTGTAAAATGATTAAATTTGATTTGTTGTAATTTATTTTGAATTAATGCTTGATGTTTTTTGTGGTTATACGTTATTATGTTAAAGGACAAATTAAGAAAGGATTAGGATTAGGGAATAAATATGGAAGTTATTTCTATTTTGTTATCCTTATTACTTGGCGTTGCCTTATTTTTATATGGTATGTCAGTAATGGGAGATGGTCTTAAGCGTGTGGCTGGTAATAAGCTTGAAACAACGCTTTATAAGTTGACTAATACACCAATTAAGGGCGTATTGCTTGGTGCTGTTGTAACAGCGGTTATTCAATCTTCATCTGCAACTTCAGTAATGGTTGTAGGTTTCGTAAATTCAGGTATGATGAAGGTTATACAGGGTATCGGTATTATTATGGGTGCCAACATTGGTACTAGTATTACAGGTTGGATACTTTGTTTATCTTATATAGATGGCGTTAGTGGTATTGCGTCGCTTTTGTCAACTGCAACAATATCTGCCATTGTTGCTATAGTAGGTATTATCTTTAAGACATTTGTTAAGAAGAACACATATAAGAATGTGGGAGATATTATGCTAGGTTTTGCAATTCTTATGGTAGGTATGCAGACAATGAGTTCAGCAGTTTCACCACTTAAGTCAAATCCTGGTTTTTTGAAATTACTTACAATGTTTAAGAATCCAGTGCTTGGTATTATTGTAGGTATTGTATTTACTGCAATTTTACAGAGTGCATCTGCTTCGGTTGGTATTTTACAGGCACTTTCAGTAACAGGTGGTATTAGTTTTGCAGCTGCTTTCCCAATTACAATGGGTATAGGTGTTGGTGCTGCTTGTCCAGTATTATTATCATCAATTGGAAGTAGCAAGAATGGTAAAAGAGTAGCATTGGTTTATTTAATTAATGACTTGTTTGGTATGATATTCTGGTCAGTAGTTTTTTATACGGTTAATGCCTTAGTTGGTGGATTTGCTTTTAATGATATGACTATGAGACCGGTTACAATTGCGATGCTTAATACTATTTTTAGAGTAGCAACTGTAGTGATGTTATTCCCATTCGTAAAAGCAATAGAAAAATTAGTTCATCGTTTAATTAAGGATAACCCAGAAGATGCTGAAGATTCAGCTGACTTTGAACTTCTTGAAGAAAGATTCCTTGCTTATCCAGATTTAGCAATTACACAGTCACATGAAGCTATTAATGGTATGGCAAGAAAGTCAAGAAAGAATATTTTAAGAGCGTTAAATCTTTTATATAATTACACTGATGAAAAATATAAGACAATTCAGGAAAAAGAAAATGTTATTGATAAATATGAAGATAAGCTTGGTACATATTTAATGCAGCTTACAGGTACAACACTTTCTCCTGAGCAGACAAAGCATGTTAATAAATTTTTACATACAATAAGTGATTTTGAAAGACTTGGAGATCACGCAGTTAATATCTCAAAGGTAGCTTTAGAAATTTATGAGAAAAAGATTAAATTCTCAGATGAAGCTGAATATGAAATCGGAGTATTACGTGCAGCGGTACTTGAAATAATAGAGATTACAGAAACAGCATTTACTAATGATGATGCACTTCTTGCAAGAAGAGTTGAACCATTAAGAGAGCATATTACAATGCTTTGTAATGAATTAAAGTCAAGACATATAGTAAGATTAAGTAAGGGCATATGTACATATAACCAGGGCTTTGCCTTTAATGATTTATTAACTAATATGGATAGAATCGGAGCTCACTGTTCAAATGTAGCAGTTGCAATGATTGAAATTGAAAGTTCTGAAATTGCTTCGCATAGCTATTTAAAGAGCGTTAAGGAATTAAAGGATAATGAATATGTATTAATGTTTGATGAATATTCAAAGAAGTATGATGTTAATAGACGTGAAAGCGATATTAAGCAACATTTTGATACAACAAGACTTAACTAATTAATAAGAAGTAAGAGTGGCTTATAAAGTCACTCTTATTTATTGCCTATATAATAACTATTCTAATATTCATACCTACTAAATTTTTTAGAAAAAGTATAAAATAGGTCAAAAGTACTATTGAAACTATAGTAATATTTGTTATAATAAAGATACATTAAGTAGTGAACAACTTAATATTCAGTTTTTAATAATGATTGCGGCATTATTAATTACGGTGGAAAAAGCACAACCTCCTCCCGGTTGTGCTTTTTTGGTGCTTTTTTTGGTGCTTTTTTGTGCTTTTTAATACTTGTTTTACTTTACTATTTTAGCGAAGTGAAGTAATATTGTTTGTATAGACTTAATGAAAGGATGGCTTTAATAGCATAAAGGTGTTTTATGATTAGATATGATAGTCATGTACATACATGCTTTAGTACAGATTCGAAGGAAGAGGCAATAAATTATATTAAAGAAGCACAAAATAAGGGCTTTTTAGGTATAACATTTACAGATCATAATGATTATGATTTTCCTTTAGATAATGGAAAAGCGCAATTTGCGCTGGATTTTGATTCATATATAGATTATATGACAAAATTAAGATCTGATTATAATGGAATTTTTGATATTAGAATAGGTGTGGAACAGGGGCTTATGAAATCTGTGGCCTCTAGAGTTAATGAATATGATAAGCACGAGAAATTAGATTTTATAATTGGTTCCTCTCATTTAGTTAATGGCAATGATCCATATTATGAGAGCTTTTGGGAGGGCAAGGATGTTAGAGAATGCATAAATGCTTATTATGAAGCTTCAATAGATAATGTTAAATACTGTGACAATTTCGATGTTTATGGACATCTTGATTATTTAATTAGATATGCTCCAACTAAAGATAGGGATTATAATTGGAAAAATTACTATGATTATATATATGAAATTTTAAAGAGTTTAATTTATAAGGGAAAGGGAATAGAGATTAATACATCAGGTTTAAAATCTGGACTAAAAAATCCTAATCCGGAATTAGATATAGTAAAATTGTATAAAAGTTTAGGAGGAGAAATAATTACAGTAGGTTCAGATGCCCATTTTAAGGAATATTTTGGCTATAGATTTGATATAATTGAAAATTATTTAAAAGAAGCAGGCTTTAATTATTATTCAATATTTAAAAATCGTAAGCCTGAATTTATTAAAATATGATTAGAAAATAAATAAAAAATGTCAATCAAATAAAAAATATGGAATTTTTACTATACTTATTCTGAAAATATGGTATTATAAGTTTAGCGTTAAAAAGAGTTTTAGAATGTTAAAATTATAATATTGGTGATTTTTACTTGCGTGTATTTAATAAATTGGTGAAAAATCCGAAGCAGTTAGCTGAAAAAATACTCAACGAATACTGTATACAAAGGGTTTTTTAGCAAATTAAACAAGTAAAATGGGAAATATTTGTTGTTTGTTGATGTATTTTTAGAATTGTGAAAAATTAAACTACAGACACTTGAAATTTAGATTATATTTATGTAAAATAACTAATAGTTGATTTTTTAACAAACTAAAATTCAATTAAAAATCACTTTTAGGAGGATTCAATTTATGTCAGTAAAAGTAGCTATTAACGGATTTGGCCGTATCGGTAGACTTGCATTCAGACAGATGTTTGGTGCAGATGGATACGAAGTAGTAGCAATCAATGATTTAACAACACCATCAATGCTCGCTCACCTTTTAAAGTATGATACTTCACAGGGTAGATATGTAGAGCTTGGTCATGAAGATGAAGTAACAGCTGATGATGAAGCTGGTACAATTACAGTAAAGGGTAAGACAATTAAGATCTACAAGGAACCAGATGCTAACAACTGCCCATGGGGAGAAATCGGTGTAGATGTAGTTCTTGAGTGTTCAGGTTTCTATACATCAAAGGCTAAGGCACAGGCTCATATCAATGCTGGTGCTAAGAAGGTTGTAATTTCAGCTCCAGCTGGTAATGACCTTCCTACAATCGTTTACAATGTAAACCATGAAACATTAACAAAGGATGATAAGATTATTTCTGCAGCTTCTTGTACAACAAACTGCTTAGCTCCTATGGCTAACGCTCTTAACAAGTTTGCTCCAATTCAGTCTGGTATCATGACAACAATTCATGCTTACACAGGTGATCAGATGATCCTTGATGGTCCTCAGAGAAAGGGTGACTTAAGAAGATCTAGAGCAGGTGCTGCTAATATCGTTCCTAACTCAACAGGTGCTGCTAAGGCTATCGGTTTAGTTATTCCAGAACTTAACGGTAAGTTAATCGGAGCTGCTCAGAGAGTTCCTACACCTACAGGTTCTACAACAATCCTTATCGCTGTAGTTAAGTCTGATAAGGAAGTAACAGTTGATTCTATCAATGCTGCTATGAAGGCTGCTGCTACAGAATCATTCGGTTACAACACAGAATTAATCGTATCTAGCGATATCGTTGGTATGAGATTTGGTTCATTATTCGATGCTACACAGACAATGGTATCTAAGATTGATGATACAACATACCAGGTACAGGTTGTTTCTTGGTATGATAATGAAAATTCATACACAAGCCAGATGGTAAGAACAATTAAGTACTTCGCTGAATTAGGCTAATTCTAGGTGGTTGACTTAATAGTCAGTACTTATTAATTTCGCTTATGTGAGATTTTAAACCGGAGAATACTTTAATTAGCGTTCTCCGGTTATTTTTAAAAATAGTGACTGGGATACAGACCATCAAGCATCATTTTAGGTGTTAATTGGTCTGTAGCTCAATTACAGAATTTTTTCTAAAATGGAGGAAAATATTATGCTTAATAAGAAGTCAGTTGATGATATCAACGTTAAGGGCAAGAGAGTATTAGTAAGATGTGATTTTAATGTACCATTAGATGGGGACAAGATTACTGATGAGACACGTCTTGTAGCTGCTCTTCCTACAATTAAGAAGTTAGTTTCAGATGGTGGAAAGATTATTCTTTGCTCACACTTAGGTAAGCCAAAGGGACCAGATGCTGCATTCTCATTAGCTCCAGTTGCTAAGAGATTATCAGAATTACTTGGCCAGGAAGTTAAGTTTGCTGCTGATGATACAGTAGTTGGCGATAATGCTAAGGCTGCTGTTGAAGCAATGAATGATGGTGATATCATTTTACTTGAAAATACACGTTTTAGAGCTGAAGAAACAAAGAATGGTGAAGCTTTCTCTAAGGATTTAGCTTCAATTGCTGATGTATTTGTTAATGATGCTTTCGGTACTGCACATAGAGCTCACTGCTCAAATGTTGGTGTAACTCAGTTCGTAGATACAGCTGTAGTTGGTTACCTTATGCAGAAGGAAATTGATTTCCTTGGAAATGCTGTTAATAATCCAGTTAGACCTTTCGTTGCTATCTTAGGTGGTTCTAAGGTTTCTTCAAAGATTCCTGTAATTAACAACTTACTTGATAAGGTTGATACACTTATTATTGGTGGTGGTATGTCTTATACATTCCAGAAAGCTAAGGGCGGTAGCGTTGGTCAGTCATTAGTAGAAGATGATTATCTTGATTACGCTAAGGAAATGATGGCTAAGGCTGAAGCTAAGGGTGTTAAGTTATTAATTCCTATCGATACAGTAACAACTAAGGAATTTAAGAACGATACTCCAAGCAAGATCGTTGAAGCTGGTCACCAGGAAGCTGATGATATGGGTATGGATATTGGACCAAAGACATGCGAATTATACAAGGATGCTCTTAAGGATGCTAAGACAGTTGTTTGGAACGGACCTATGGGTGTATTCGAATTTGATAACTTTGCTAAGGGTACAGTAGCAGTTGCTGAAGCTTTAGCTAACTTAGAAGATGCTACAACAATTATCGGTGGTGGTGATTCAGCTGCTGCTGTTAATAATTTAGGATTTGGTGACAAGATGACTCACATCTCTACAGGTGGTGGAGCTTCTCTTGAATTCCTTGAAGGTAAGGAATTACCAGGTGTTGTTGCAGCTAACGATAAGTAATATTTTTACTGCATAAATATAATGACCATAGTGGTCGCATAGTGTATACATAGCTCTAGGATTTCCTAGAGCTTGGTTACAGAATAATTGTTAAAAGTTATTCTAGGCAGCCACTATGGTTTTTGTTTACTTATACTTGTTAAAATTATCACAAAGAATGACAGTAAACTTGCAAAGTTAATCTTATAAATAACAAATATTGTGTATTAATAATATATTTTATTATTCTTAAAATCACGAGAAGTGAATAGAGCTACAGTTAAGAATAAAAAGAGACCTTACAAAAAGATTAACAGTGTTTTTATTGTTGTTATTGTTATTTTTTTTCAAGAACAATTAATTAAATGTGTAGGCGTTATGGGTGTGGGTGATTTCTATTTTTAAATGATTAATTTTTATTACCCCGAAATTAAAGTTTTTTGATATTTATTATCCATTAAGGATAAAAGCTTTTAAAAAGTATGGAAAACACCTTCAAAGTATGATATAATTTTTATAATGTATTGTCAGTGCGGTGAATAAATAATAAATAATTAAATATTAACGGGGAAAGTAGCATTGACGGAAAATGGAGGCATGATATGAGACGTAAGGTTATTGCGGGAAATTGGAAGATGAATATGACACCTTCTGAGGCTGTTAAATTAGCTAATGATTTAAAGGGAAATGTAGCTAATGACAATGTTGATGTAATTTTTTGTGTACCAGCAATTGATATTGTACCAGTAGTTGAGGCTGTTAAGGGTACTAATATTAAGATTGGTGCTGAGAACATGTATATTGAGGAAAAAGGTGCTTATACAGGTGAAATCAGTGCTAATATGTTAGTTGATGCTGGTGTTTCACATGTTATTATTGGACATTCAGAAAGAAGACAGCTTTTTAATGAAAGTGATGAATTCCTTAATAAGAAGATTAAGAAGGCAATTGAACATAAATTAATTCCTATTGTTTGTTGTGGTGAAACTCTTGAACAGAGAGAAGAAGGAATCACTTTAACATTCATTAAGGATCAGATTAAGGCAGCATATGAAGGAATTTCATCTGAGGATGCACTTAATACAATTATTGCTTATGAACCAATTTGGGCTATTGGTACAGGTAAGGTTGCTACTACTGAGCAGGCAGAAGAAGTTTGTGCTTCAATTAGAAAGAATCTTGAAGAAATTTACGATGCTAAGACAGCAGAAGAAATTAGAATTCTTTACGGTGGCAGTGTTAATGCAAGCAATGCAGCAGAACTTTTCGCTCAGAACAATATTGATGGTGGTTTAGTAGGTGGAGCAAGCCTTAAGCCAGAATTCGCTAATATTGTAAATTACTAAAATCAATGTGTAGCTATTCAAAAATTGGATGGCTACACTTTTTTTGTCTTTTTTAGTATAATTTAGATGCTTGTAACAAGTAATTGTAACAATGGAGGGAATGTGAAAAATGTTTTCGAAGTCAGATATAAATCGAAATAAGTGTATGTTATTTAGTGGATTAGCTTTTAATGGTTATGATTGGTGGTGGCATAGTTTTACTGGCATCAATGAAAAGACAGGAGAAGAAAAAGGATTTTTTATTGAATATTATCTGGTAAATCCTGGATTTGGTAGAAAAGAACCGGTTCTTGGACAACTTTTGGATAATAAACGCAAAAATCTAAAACCGTCATATTTAATGGTCAAGGCAGGATGTTGGGGCGAGGATAGCCTTCAGCTTAATAAATTTTATGGTTGGGGTGAAATTGCTGTTTCAAGATCTGTTCCTTATTCCATAAATTGTAAGGATTGTTTTGCTTCGGAAAATAGCATAACTGGCATGATTTCAATTAGCAAAGAAGATAATGATAAACATCCAGAATATATGTCTGATGCCGGAACAATGTATTGGAATCTTAAAGTATCTAAGAATAATCCTTTTAATGTGGGTTATGGCGCTAACAGACTTTTCAGAGATTTAGAGGCCTTTGAGATGTATTGGCATGTTGAAGGCATGAGAACCTTATATGAAGGTGAAGTTATATGCAATGGCGTTAAATATAAGGTTTCGCCTAATAACTGTTATGGCTATGCTGATAAAAATTGGGGCAGAAGCTTTACAAGCCCTTGGGTATGGTTGTCTTCTAATAATCTTACAAGTCGCATTACAGGTCGTAAGTTAAAGGGAAGCGCCTTTGATATAGGCGGTGGATGCCCTAAGGTTTATATGCTTCCTTTAAAGAGAAAGTTACTTGGAGCATTTTATTATAGAGGTGAGGAATATGAATATAATTTTTCAAAATTCTGGGATAAGGTACACACTAGATTTAGATTTTATGAAACAAAAGATGCAGTCTACTGGTATGTGGCACAGGAAAATCTAGATTCAGTAATGATCACAAAGGTGAGATGCCTTAAAAAAGATATGATTTTTATAAATTATGAGTCGCCAGATGGTAAAAAAAGACATAATAAGTTATGGAATGGCGGTAATGGCGTTGGAAGAATTAAGCTCTATAAAAAAATGGGCGGCAAGTTAAAACTTATAGATGATATTACAGCTAAAAACGTAGGTTGTGAATATGGAGAATATGATAAATAACAATAAAATAAAAAATATAGGATAAGTATAAAATATTAGTTAATTATTTATCAAAACGCGTGTTTACTATTTTAATTTATCAGTAAATATGGTATTATCCTAGAGTATTGAAAAAATATTTGGAGGCAAATGATATGAGTAAAAAGCCAGTTTTATTAATGATTTTAGATGGATATGGTTTAAGTGATATTAAAGAAGGTAATGGTATTGCAGCAGCTAACACACCTGTTATGGATGGTTTAATGAAAAATTATCCTTTCGTTAAGGGTTATGCTTCAGGTCTTGCAGTAGGTCTTCCTGATGGACAGATGGGTAACTCAGAAGTTGGACATCTTAATATGGGTGCAGGTAGAGTTGTTTACCAGGAATTAACTAGAATTACAAAGTCAATTGAAGATGGTGATTTCTTTACAAATGAAGCTTTACTTGACGCTATTAAGAATTGTAAAGAGAATAATTCAGATTTACATTTATATGGTTTATTATCTGATGGTGGTGTTCATAGTCACATTACACATCTTTTTGCATTACTTGAACTTGCAAAGAAGAATGGTTTAACTAATGTATATGTTCATGGTTTCATGGATGGACGTGATACACCTACAGATGGTGGTAAGGGCTATATTAAGGCTGTTTGCGATAAGATGGCAGAACTTGGTGTTGGTAAGTTCGCTACATTAAATGGTCGTTATTATGTAATGGATAGAGATAATAGATGGGACAGAGTTGAAAGCTCTTATAAGGCATTAGTTAACGGTGAAGGCATTAAGGCTACAGATGTTAATGAAGCTATTGCTAAGTCTTATGCTGATGGTAAGACAGATGAATTTGTTGAACCAACTGTTATTGTTAAGGAAGATGGTAGTCCAGTTGCTACAATTAAGGACGGAGATTCAATTATCTGCTTCAACTTTAGACCAGATAGAGCAAGAGAAATTACAAGATGCTTCTGTGATGATGAATTCACAGGATTTGAAAGAGGAGCAAGAAAGAATGTTAAATATGTTTGCTTCACAGATTATGATGTAACAATTCCTAACAAGGAAGTTGCATTTAAGAAGGAATCATATGCTAATACATTTGGTGAATTCTTAGCTAAGAATGGTAAGACACAGGCTAGAATCGCTGAAACAGAAAAGTATGCTCACGTAACATTCTTCTTTAATGGTGGTATTGAAGAACCAAACGAAGGTGAAGACAGAATTCTTGTTAAGTCACCTAAGGTTGCTACATATGATTTACAGCCAGAAATGAGTGCTCCAGAAGTATGCGAGAAGTTAGTTGCTGCTATTAAGTCTGATAAATATGATGTAATTATTGCTAACTTTGCTAACCCAGATATGGTTGGTCATACTGGTGTTATGGATGCAGTTGTAAAGGCAATTGAGACAGTAGATAACTGCGTAGGACAGGTAATTGATGCTATTAAGGAAGTTGATGGCGTTGCATTTATTTGCGCTGATCACGGTAATGCTGAAAAGCTTATTGATGAAAAGGGTGAAGTATTTACAGCTCATACAACAAACCCAGTTCCATTTATCTTAGTTAACTATGATGAGAATTATACATTAGCTGAAAATGGTAAGCTTTCAGATATCATTCCTACACTTATTGAAATCATGGGAATGGAACAGCCTGCAGAAATGACAGGTCATTCATTACTTGTTAGAAAGTAATAATTAATTTTGGGCTGATGATAAAAAAGCATTTAGAACTATAATATTATTAAGTTTTTATTAGAATTTATATTGCACAAGGACTTTTTATATGGTATTATAATCTCGTTGCTGACTAATCAGCTAGGAGGTGTTATAGATGTTTGGTATGTCATGGGCTGATACAATTAGAATTTTCCTTATGGGTATCTTTATTTTAGTTGGAATTGCACTAACTATTTTAGTACTTATGCAGGAAAGTAAGCACAGCGGTTTGTCAGGTACAATCAGCGGTGTAGCCGATACATATTGGGGTAAGAATAAGGGTCGTTCAATGGAAGGTAAGCTTGTTTTAATCACAAGAATCCTTGTTATTGCTTTTATTCTAATTGCAATTGTATTAAACATTAAATTTTAGATTATTAGCACTCTTAAGTAATACTTAAGGGTGCTTTTTATCTATTGCAATAATTGCCCTAAAAGCGTTATAAATTGTGTTAATTATTATGAGGTATATATGAAAGACGAGATTTTTAAAGAACGTAAGGACATGATTGAAGACTTAATTGTTAGAAATGAGTTTTATGTTCCTATGAAAACTAAAGAAATTGCTATTTTATTAAATGTTCCTAAGTCAGAAAGATCAGTTTTACAAGAGATTCTTGATTGCTTAGTTAGTGAAGGTAAGATTGGAATAACTAAGAAGGGTAAATATATAAAGGCTGAGAATGTGGCTTTAATCGGAACTTTTACAATGACAAGCAAGGGCTTTGGTTTTGTCACAATCGAAGATAGAGAAGACGATATTTTTATAAAATCAAGCGATACATTAAATGCCTTTCATATGGATAGAGTCAAACTTGTTATAACTAAAGAGAAGAAGGCTGATAAACATGCCGAAGGAAAAATTGTAGGAATTGTGGAACATGGTATAACAAGTCTTGTAGGTACTTTCCAGAAAGGTAAAGGATTTGGTTTTGTTGTTCCAGATAATGGCAAAATTTCTGTAGATGTTTTTATTCCTAAAGAGTATTGTATGGGAGCTGTTGATGGCAGTAAGGTTGTATGTAAGATACATAATTACGGTAAGCCAGGAAAAAACCCAGAAGGTAGGATAACAGAAATAATAGGACATATTAATGATCCAGGAACAGATATAATGTCAGTGATTAGAGGATATGATTTGCCTTTAGAATTTCCAGATGATGTTATTAAGGAATTAAGAAAGATTCCGGAAAAAGTGGATGAGAAAGACAAAGCTGGTAGGGTTGATTTAAGAAATCTTACTACAGTAACAATAGATGGTGAAGATGCTAAGGATTTAGATGATGCTATTACATTGTCAAAGGAAGGCGATATCTATAAATTAGGTGTACATATAGCAGATGTAAGCCATTATGTTACAGAGAATAGCCCACTAGATAAGGAAGCTATAAAAAGAGGTACATCAGTTTATTTAGTGGATAGGGTGATTCCAATGCTACCTCATCAATTATCCAACGGAATATGTTCTTTAAATCAGGGAGAAGATAGACTGGCACTTTCTTGTCTTATGGATATTGATTCTAAGGGAAATGTGGTGGACCACCGTATTTGTGAAACATTAATTAATGTTGATAGACGAATGAGCTATACATCAGTTAAAAAGATAATCATTGATAAAGATGAGGAAGAAAGCAAAAAATACGCAGATTTAGTAGATATGTTTTTCCTTATGGAGGAATGTGCGAATTTACTTAGAAATAAGAGATTTAGTCGAGGTTCAATAGATTTTGATTTCCCAGAATCAAAGATTGAATTAGATGATAAGGGACATCCTGTAAAAATTGCTCCATATGAAAGAACTACAGCTAATAAGATAATTGAAGATTTTATGCTTATTGCCAATGAAACTGTAGCAGAGGATTTCTTCTGGCAGGAATTGCCATTCCTTTATAGAACTCATGAGAATCCTGATCCTGAAAGAATGATGAAATTATCTACTTTTATTAATAATTTTGGCTATTCAATTAGGCTAGGGGACGAAATTCATCCAAAGGAAATCCAGAAGTTATTATCTAAGATTGAAGGTTCGCAGGAAGAGATTTTAATAAGCAGATTAGCTCTTCGTTCAATGAAGAAGGCTAGATATACAACAGAATGTATAGGACATTTTGGATTGGCGGCAAAATATTATTGCCATTTCACATCGCCAATTAGAAGATATCCGGATTTACAGATTCATAGAATTATTAAAGAAAACCTACATGGTGGAATTAATAAGAAAAGAATTGATCACTACAATCAGATTTTACCAGAAATCGCACTTTCTACTTCTAATACAGAAAGAAGAGCTGATGAGGCAGAGAGAGATACAGATAAGATTAAGATGTGTGAATATATGGCTGAACATATTGGTGAAATATATGAAGGCGTTATATCTGGAGTAACATCTTGGGGAATATATGTGGAGTTACCAAATACAATTGAGGGTATGGTTTCTGTTAATAACATGCATGGATATTATGAATTTGATGAAAACCATTACGAAATGGTAGAGCGTGTAACAAATAAGACATATAAGCTAGGTCAGAAGGTTGAAGTTGTGACAATTAGTACAGATAAGCTTCAAAAGACAATTGATTTTAAATTCCTCGAGGATTGTTATGAGGATGAAATCAAAAGATAATAGTAATTACAAGTAAATGATATTAGTGAAAGGGACAAAATATATGGGAAAGTCTAGTGAAAGCAGTAATAGACTTGTGGCTAATAATAAAAAAGCATATTTTGACTATTTTATAGAAGAAAAAATTGAGGCTGGCCTTGTTCTTCATGGAACAGAGGTTAAGTCTCTTCGTCAGGGTAAATGTTCAATTAAGGAGTCTTATATTCAAATACAAAATGGCGAGGTTTTTGCCATAAATATGAATATTACACCTTATGAAAAAGGGAATATATTTAATAAAGACCCTCTTAGACCAAAAAAATTATTATTACATAAGTCAGAAATTAATAAATTAGCAGGACAGCTTGCAACAAAAGGATATACATTAGTGCCATTACAGGTTTATTTTAAACAGGGTAAGGTAAAAATAGAAATAGGTCTTGCTAAGGGTAAGAAAAACTATGATAAGAGAGAATCAATAGCAAAAAGAGATCAGGAACGTCAGGCACAAAAGGAATTAAAGGATAGAAACCTAAGATTCTAGCTAGTATTGACAGTCGTTCATAATAATGCTAAAATTTCTTTTGCTAGTTTAAGGGGCTGTAAAGGTTTCGACGGGGATCTTGAAGCCGGTGAAGCTATTCGCAGGGTGATGCGTTAAATTCCAAATTAAATATAAACGCTGAAGAAAATTTAGCATACGCTGCTTAATAGCAGCAGTCTGACCTAGTGAACCTACGCATTAGGACCCAGGCTTCGAAACAGTAGGAAACGACCTATCCAAAGCTTTGAGGATGGTGGGCGTATTATGAAGCTACTAAGATATAGGGCGCGTTAACTTGCCATATATTGAGGGAATGAAAGTATAGTTAACTATAATAGTAGAAGAACGGTGAATGGGTTTTCGGACAGGGGTTCGACTCCCCTCAGTTCCATGCAGACGGTTAATATTAACCGTCTGTTTTTTTATTTAAAATTAAAATAGTATCCGCCAATATTCTAGTTAGAATTACACATTTTTAACACAAATATTTAGTAGAATAGAGTATGGTTAATCTTGTTAAAATAATTGCTATTCCTAATATATAATGATAAAATGAAATTAGATTAAACGTGAAAGTATGCATTATTGTAATTTAACTCAGTCGGGGTACAAGCTCCGACTGAGTTGAACGCTTTGCGAGGATGCGCACGGATTCGGGCAGGAATTTGTCTGCAGGCAAACCCGAATCCGGCGCGCAAGACTCGCGAGCGAGTCTTGACCAATTACAAGAAGGGGAATAGGCATATGGAAAGAGAGATTAATAAAGAGGATTCTGAATTAATGGAATCTAGAAAAAAGGCCAATGAGGACTTTTTAAAGGCTAAGGCAGCAAAGGAAAAATCCTATGTTGTTGGTGGATATAATTTTAAGACAAGTGCTGAAGCAGAGGCAGCAAAGGATGAAATGGCAGCAATTAAGTATTTGTCTCAAAAGACAGATTCTAAGGACCCAAAGCAGGTATTTGTGCTTTACAATAAAATAATTGATAGGCAGCTTTTTACAACAAGTATAGGAATTAACTATCTTAAGAATTTACAGCAATTTTTATATAAGAGCCCTAACATTCCAAATGAAAGGATAAGACCAATTCCAATAAAAAGCGATACTCAGGCAGAAATAGATAGAAGAAGAGAACGTTCTATGCATAGATCAGAGATGCATGAACTAACTATTCTTGTAGCTAAATATAGAAATAAGTATATAAAGTCATTAATCGTTATTGGATTTATGGTGGCTGCCTTAATAGCAATGTTTGTTATTCTACAGACAGGTACTAATACTAATATAGTAAACTACGAAATAAGCATACAGGATAAGTATGCGGGCTGGTCCCAGGAGTTAGAATCTAAGGAAGAATATTTAAAGCAAAAAGAGTCAGATCTAAATAAATTAAAGTATGATTTAGAGAATGAGTCCATAAATCAGAAGGATTAGGAGGAAATGTATGGATAAGATAAAGGTCTTAGTGGTAGATGATGAAAGCAGAATGCGTAAACTAGTTGGTGATTTTTTAACTAAGGCAGGATACGAGGTAATTGAAGCAGAGAATGGAGAAGAGGCAGTAGATATTTTTTATGAAAAAAAAGACATTTCTCTAATAATCCTAGATGTAATGATGCCAAAGATGGATGGCTGGGAAACATGTAAAATGATCCGAAAAAACTCAAAGGTTCCTATAATTATGCTTACAGCAAAGGGCGAGGAAAAGGATGAGTTGCAGGGCTTTGAAGTGGGGGTTGATGA
Organism: Lachnospira multipara LB2003; assembly: GCF_000702205.1. GTDB lineage: Bacteria > Bacillota > Clostridia > Lachnospirales > Lachnospiraceae > Lachnospira > Lachnospira multipara_A. Next base: position 197,795 of record NZ_JNKW01000001.1, read on the forward strand.
ATATATAAGTAAGCCATTTAGCCCAAAGATACTAACAGCAAGAGTAGATGCCTTAATTAGAAGAGCCTATGGACTTGATACAAGCGATACAGTGGATATAGGTGGAATAATAATAGATAAGGCAGCACATACAGTAAAAATCGATAATGAAGAAATTGAATTAAGTTTTAAGGAATTCGAGTTATTAACATATTTTGTAGAAAATAAAGGACTAGCACTTTCCAGGGAAAAAATTCTAAATAATGTGTGGAATTATGACTACTTTGGAGATGCTAGAACAATAGATACACATGTAAAGAAACTAAGAAAAAAACTAGGTGAAAAGGGTGATTATATAAAGACTATTTGGGGAATGGGATATAAATTCGATATTTAGTAGGTGATAAAAATGGGAATACATTCAATCAGATTTAAAATGACCTTTTTACTAGTTACAATAGTGGCAAGCTTAGTAGTTTTGTTGCTTGTAATAAATGTGGCATTTGCAGAAAAATTTTATATAAGTGGCAAAAGTAAAACAATGCATAATACCTATGATAAGGTAAATGAGATAATAGCAAAGTACGACAGTGGTGAAATAAATAAAACTACAATGATGACAGAATTAGATAGCTATGTATCAGCTAATGCAATGCAGGCACTTGTTGTAGATAGTGATTGGACAACGGTTTATGTAAGTAATATGTCAGGTGATAATAGATTATTACAAAGATTAATGTTAAGCATATTACTTGGAGGAGCAGGAAAAGCAGAAGAAAATTCAGAAGAGACAGAGGAATTAAATCCAAAAGATTATAGAGTTGATTTTGATAAATTTGGACAAGAAACAGTTGACATACTATCAACAACAAGCAATTATACTATTCAGAAAGTATATGATAAGGCAGTGGATGATTCTTTTATGGAATTGTGGGGAAGCCTAGATAATGGGGATTCAGTAATAATAAGACTTCCAATACAAAGCATAAAAGATAATATAGAAATCTCAAATACATTAATTAGGTATGTGGGAATTAGTGTAATGTTTATAGGTCTTGTGGCAGTTTTTATATTCTCGGCATATATTACAAAGCCAATAAAGGAACTTTCAAAAATAGCAGAGAGAATGTCAGAGCTTGATTTTGATGCAAAATATACAGGAAAAGATAAGGGAGAAGTTGGACTTCTAGGAAATAGCATGAATGATATGTCTAGTAAACTAGAAAAAAATATCTCAAAATTAAAGTCAGCCAATCTTGAATTAAAAAGAGATATAGATAAAAAAGAACAGATAGAACAAATGAGGACGGATTTTTTATCTAACGTATCTCATGAATTAAAGACACCAATAGCCTTAATTCAAGGTTATGCAGAAGGCCTAAAGGATGGAATAGCAGATGATGTGGAGAGCAGAAACTACTATATAGACGTAATTATTGATGAAGCAGCTAAGATGAATACAATGGTGAAGAGATTGCTTACACTAAACCAGCTAGAATTTGGTGATGATGAGCCTATAATGGAACGATTTGATATAGCTGAATTAGTGCGCTCAGTGGTAAATGCCAATGAAATAAGAGCAAATCAAAAAAACTTAAAGATAATTACAGAAAATGCCGATAATACATTATATGCCTGGGGAGATGAGATAAAAGTGGAAGAAGTAATTACAAATTACATTTCTAACGCAATTAATCATTGCAAGGGAGATAATCTTATAAAGGTAACAATAGAGAATAAGGATGATGCCAATATAAGAGTTAAGGTATTTAACACAGGAGATGCAATTCCAGATGAAGATATAGATAGAATTTGGGAAAAATTCTACAAGGTAGATAAAGCAAGGACAAGAGAATATGGCGGAAACGGAATAGGCTTATCTATTGTTAAGGCAATAATGACATCTATGGGAAAAGAGGCTGGAGTAAGAAATCTAGATAATGGAGTTGAATTCTGGTTTGATTTAGATTGTGACGTAAAATAAATCAGGTCAAGTAGGAGGGGCTAGATGAGTAGAAAAAAGTTTCTTGTTATATTTTTTTTGATGTTTAGTTTGAGTTTATATGGATGTTCTGGTGATGTGGAAATTACAGATGAACAGGAAGAATTAATAGCCCAGTATGCAGCAGGAGTTTTGGTTAAATATTCATATGAGAATGAATGGAAATATACAAAACTTTATGATGCCTTATATGGATATCACACACCAACTACAGAATATGAAAGTGAAAGTGCTATGGGAAATCAAGGAGATCCCTCAACATTTGGCTCTGCTACAACAAATCAGGGCACAACAAAGCAGCCACAGACTCAGGCAAAGGATTTATCTACAAGCCTTCCAAATGCTCTTTCTCTTACAGGATGCAGTATAACTTATAGTGGCTTTACAGTTGGAAATACTTATCCTGTAAATCCTACAGGAATATATGTGCCAGCAGAAGAAGATAGAGTTGTGGTTGGTGTTGAATTTAATGTGGTAAATAACACACAAGCAGTAATAAACGCTAACACAAGCAGTGCTGGCGTATTAATGAAATTAAATATATCAGGAAACAATTATATGAGTTATGCTACATTACTAAAAAACTCACTGTTAACTCTAAATAATGTAAGCTTAAATCCTGGAGAAAATTATACTGCAGTAGTGCTTTTCCAGATTCCAAAGGATTTGGAAACAAGTATTTCAGGAAAAACAGTCACTGCAGTACAAAATAGTCAAACACTAGGTAGTATAGAATTAAAGTAAATATAAAATTTATTTAAAATCAGGGCCAAGGACACGCTCCATAGAATATCTGCTGGCTTCCTCTTTAGTTAATATTTTAGAGAAGCTAGCACGCATAGATGGAGTAAATCCTGGTCCTTTTCCGTTGTATTCGTAGTAATTTACAGTTTCATGAGCCTCTGGCTTATTCCAATCAGAAAAACCTTCAGGAATAACCTGATCAGAATAATAGCAATTTAAAAATACAGCCTTAGCATAGTTTCTCCAAGGTCTAGATAGAGAAACAGTAGCCTTAGGACAATTACCAGTTAAGATACAGTTATCAAAAACATATCCAAACTCAGATTCTTCATAAGTAGATGGAGCAGTATAATAGCTGTTAATCTCCATTCCTCTATCAAGGGCAAATAAAGTACAGTTTTTAAAATAGCAAACAGCGCTACCAAAAATAAAGTCAACCTCACCCTCGATATAGCAATCTTCATAGAGTTGATGAACAATACGTCTTTCGGCTTTTTCTGTAGGACCTCTAAAACCGCCAGTCTCTTTTTCAGCTTTTGGAAGGGGACCAGTGTAGAGAGTATCCTGATGACCGTACATGGCACAGTTTTTAAAGCTAAGCTTGTCTCCTTCAGCGTAAACTGCTATAGCCTGACCTACATTTTTACCAAAGCCTGATTCATTCTTAAAAGTAATATTGTATGCGTGGAAATTATTGGCAACTACAAGGAAAGTATAAGATCTAAAAGTTCCCTTCTTATTGCCATCTTCATGCATTTCAAGAGCATACTGACTATCGGTAATTATAACCCCATCCTTTGATTCACCAATAAGAGTTACATTATCTCTAAAAATCTCAACGCGCTCTTTATAGACACCATTTTTAATAAAAATTGTAACTTCGTCATTGCTATTCTTAATAGAATCGATAGCTTTATTTACAGATGTAAAATCGCCCTGATTGTTAATATCAACAGTAATCATAATTCTCCTCTTTTCTTTAAAAATATGAAATCCATAGTAAAGAATACGCTTAAATAGTGGATTTGTCTAGACATTAAAAATGAAAAGAAGTATACTAAAAATCGTAAAGTTTTTTTAGATATGGAGTAAGTGTATGATTAGAATAGTGGAAGATTTTAAAGATGTGGATACATATCTTTATTTAAGAGACAAAGTAGGTTGGGTCAAACTAGATAAAAGCCAGGCAAGTTTAGCACTAAATAATTGCCAAAAGATTTTTACAGTTTTTGATGATGATAAGCCAATAGGAATGGGGCGAGTTGTAAGTGATCTAGCTGTAATAAGCTATATACAAGACTTAATAATAGTTCCGGAATATCAGGGAAAGCATATTGGAAGCATGCTAATAAATAAGCTAATAGAATATGTTGAGTCAGTAAGACTACCAAATACTAAGATGATGTTATGCTTAATGTGTGCTAAGGGAAGAGAAGAGTTTTATAAAAAACATGGTTTTATAGAACGACCAACATCGGATTTAGGACCAGGTATGATACAATATCTAGTTTAGTAAAAAATACAATTATATATTAACAAAACTATTTGTCCTATAATTTCAAAATTTATTTTTAGAAATTATAGGACTTTTTGTATATTTTTCACAAAAGAACCTATCTCATTATGACCTTTTTCTATAAATTACTACAAAGCATGTTGCATATTTGAAACTCATATGATATTCTTTAAGTGTAAGGAAACTAAGAAACTTAATCAGGTTTCCCAAAAGTTTTCTTAAGTGTGACAAGCGTCGGGGTAGAAACTTATAGTCAGTAATACAAAGGGAGGTATAAAAATGGACACAAGAGAAATGAAAGAATTAAAGCTTGCTATTATTGATGCTACCATTGAGGAATTCAATAATAAGGGAATGAAGTTCACAATGGATGAACTAGCTAAGCGACTTCACATGAGTAAGAAAACAATTTATAAAATCGTAACTGATAAGAATGAACTTGTAATAGATGCTATAAATTATTGTTTCGACTTAGTAAAGAAAGAGGAAACTAAAATTATAAATGATCCTTCACTAGATATAGTGGAGAAATTACGCAGAACAATAATATGTATTCCTGATAGATTTACTAATGTGGATTGGAGAAAGGTTTCAGCTGCGGTTGAAGGAAATTCTAAGATCTATGAAGAATTTAAGGCTAGAATTGACAATGATTGGGAACCTACATTTGGACTACTTGATGAGGCAATTAGACAAAAGAAGATAAGACCAGTAAATAAAGATTTGTTTAAAATAATGGTTGAAGCCGGTCTTGAGGGTGTTTTAATGCTTTGCGATTCATCACAGGATGAGACTTACGAAGAAAGACTAGAAGAAATGATCAATATTGTTATGCAAGGTATTGAGATAAAATAGGAGGGGAATATGACAAAGTCAGAAAGTATTTTCGGAAACAAGATGTCTAAAAAGACCATAAGAAATTCTAATAATTCAAAGAAAAAATTCGTAAAGAAATTTGGCGATGATTCTAATGTGGATTACAAGTTGGCATTAGAAGACAATAGATATATAGGAAAAACATTAGGTGTAAAAAACATTATTATTAGAAATGATGATATGTCACCAAGTGAAAATGGAGAAAATGCAATCAAAGCTGGATTAAATGAAGGCTTTGATAATGATAAAGGAATAATTGTTGGAAATATAAGAATGGGATTTGGACATTATAGAATATCAATGGCCATAGCATCAGCTGCTAATGCCCTAGGATACACACCATATTGGATGGATCTTAATTCTTATAAGATGACAACAGGTGGAAAAGTTATAAATGCACAAAATGAGCTTTATTCACTAGGCTCAAGGATTTCCCAGAAATCCAAGCTTTTTAATGCAGTGGTTTGGGAGCCAATGAATTATGAAGGCTTTAAAAAGATAAGCTACAATTCTTCAGATCAGAAGAATGCAGAGTTAATGACTAGTGTATTTAAAAATATTCCAAAGGACATACCACTTGTGGGAACTCATGTATGGCCAGCTCAGGCAGCAGTTCATGCAGGAATGAAATATGTAGTTAATGCAATTCCAGATAACTGGCCAATGGCATTACATTTAGCTGAAGGAAGTCTACATACAGTGCAGACACATTCAGCACTTCTTGGATATAGAAACTTAAATGGAATGAATGGAAAGAAAGTTCTAAATCCAATGTCTAAAAAGGATATTTGCTATACAGGTCATTATATTGATCATGAATTAGTAGCAAATATTGAAGAAGACTGTAGAAAGAGAATCGATAGAGCTAATAAGAAAAAACCAGTTAGATTCCTATTAACTATAGGAGGTGCTGGAGCTCAAAGGGAGATTTTTGCAAGTATAATAAAGTATCTTCTAAAGCCAATTAAAGATGGAAAAGCCTGCTTATATGTTAACGTAGGTGATTATAAAAATGTATGGGATGAGTTAATAAAGGAAATACCAGAAATGGAAAGTATTTCTAAGACACATTTTAATAATTGGGAAGATACAGAAAGTTTTGCTAATGGTGCACTTGATGAAAATGTAGAAATAACAGGAATTCACGGATTCTATCACGAGAATATTTTTGAAGCAGTATATTGCACCAATATCTTAATGAGAAGTTGCGATATATTAGTAACAAAACCAAGTGAGTTATCATTTTATCCAGTTCCAAAACTATTTATTAAAAGAGTAGGTGGCCATGAAAAATGGGGCGCAATCCACTCAGCAGAAATAGGCGATGGAACTTATGAGTGTGAAGATATTCCACATACATTACAAATGATTAAGATGTTTATTAAGGACAGAACTACAATCGTTGAAATGTGTGAGAATATAATAAATAATAAAAAAGCACATATTTACGATGGGGCGTATGAGGTCGTAAAAAAAGCTTTTGAATTAAAAAATAATTAGCAAAATTTTATGGGAGGTAGTTATATGCTTAGTTTAAAGGAAAAAATTGCCTACGGCTTAGGGGCAGTAGGTAAAGACATGGTTTACATGTTATCTGCTAGTTATATTTTGTATTATTATCAGGATGTTTTAGGTGTTAGCGCAGTTGCAATGGGTATTATCTTACTTGTGGCAAGAATTTTTGATGCCTTTAATGATCCAATAATGGGGGTTATAGTTGCTAAGACAAAATCTAAGTTTGGTAAATTTAGATTATGGTTATTAATAGGAACAGTAACAAATGCAATAATCTTGTATTTTATGTTTGCTTGTCCTCCAAGCCTAGATGGTGCTGGATTAACAGCTTATGCCGCAGTATTTTATATAATATGGGGCGTAACATATACAATGATGGATATTCCATATTGGTCAATGATACCAGCCTTTACTAATGGAGGTAAGGAAAGAGAAGGACTAACAACTCTTGCAAGATCATGCGCAGGCGTAGGTTCAGCAATAATAACAATTTTTACAATGATGCTTGTTCACGCACTTGGCGGAAGCAATGAAAAGGTTGGTTTTAAGTATCTTGCCTTAATAGTTGCAATTCTTTTTGTAATTTTTATCTGTATAACAGTATTTACAATTAAGGAAAAATCTAGCGTTAATATGGAGACACCAACTGTTTCTACAATGTTTAAATCATTGATTAACAATGATCAGGCAATGGCAGTTGTAATTGCAATAGTATTAATTAACTGTGCAGTTTATATCACATCAAACCTTGTAATCTATTTCTTTAAATACGATTTTGGCGGTGGAAATTGGTATGAAAGCTATACATATTTTAATATGTTTGGTGGTGCAATTCAGATATTAGCAATGATGTTTATGTACACACTACTTAGAAAATTCTTTAGCAATATTCAGATTTTTTACATATGTCTATTATTTGCAATATTAGGATATGCATCATTACTAGGAATTGCCTTTACATCAATGAATAACGTTTTTGTGCTTTTCATACCTGGCTTCTTTATCTTTGCAGCCAATGGAATTCTACAGGTTTTAACAACAGTATTCCTTGCAAACACTGTTGATTATGGCCAGTTAAAGACAGGAAGAAGAGATGAGTCAGTAATCTTTTCAATGCAGACATTTGTTGTAAAGTTAGCATCAGGTATTGCAGCATTTGTAGCATCAGTATGCCTTTCACTTAATCACTTACAAAGTGGTACAGAAGTTAGTGAGACAGATGCTGTAATAGACTTTAGTAAGGGAGTTTCACAGGCTTCAAGAATAGGTTTAAGAACAACAATGACAATTATTCCAATAATTGGCTTGTTTATAGCAGTATTATGGTTTAAGAAAAAATACATACTTACAGATAAGAAAATAGAAGAAATCACAAAAGAAATACATAAAAATAATTAAGTAAGTGGTATATTCTAGGGCATAAAAACCCTAGAATATATTTTATATCTTGAACCTTGCGATTATAGTGCCTTCGGCCACGCAAGGCTACATTGCAATTACAGAGTAATTGCAACAATACTTGAACCTTGCGATTATAGTGCCTTCGGCCACGCAAGGCTACATTGCAATTGCTTCGCAAATGCAACAAGACTAGAACCTCATGCATTTAAGTGCGCTTTGCGCTGGCATGAGGCTACATTGCAACTGCACAGCAGTTGCAACAATAAGGGATAGGAGGATGGCACTTGATAGAGATTTTAGATAAAAATAGTGCTAAAAATACTAAAACTTTTCTTCTTAATACTAAAAACACAACATATGCTTTTACAGTATTAGAAAGTGGACATTTGGCACATCTTTTTTATGGAGCTAAGTGTGATTTTGGATTAGATGGCGTTAAGGCTACAGAAGGAATCAATAAATATTTAGCTGGAAATACAATTAGCTATTCTAGTGAATATAGCAATATTGGACTTGAGGATCTAGCCCTAGAAGTTTCAACAATAGGAAAGGGCGATATTAGGGAACCACAGATATGTTTAACTAATATTGATGGATCCACATCTAACGATTTTATTTATCATGATTATGAATTAATTAAGGGTTATTCAAGCAATGGCTACAGACATTTAACATGCATGCCTGAGGCTTTTTCAGGGAATGAGCAGCTAATAATAATGCTAAAGGATAGCCAAAGAAATATTTATTTAGAGCTTGTTTATACAGTATTTGAAGATACAGATTGTATAACAAGACGAGTAAGAATAATTAATAAAGAAGAGACTTTTATTGATATAAACAGAGCGCTTTCTCTTTGCCTTGATTTACCAAGTAAGAATTTGTCCATGATGACCTTTACAGGGGCTTGGACAAGGGAAATGAATGTAAATGAACTAAAGGTTACACAGAATAAAATTGTAAACTCATCATTTACAGGAACATCAAGCAATAGAAATAACCCTCTTGTAATTTTAAAAAGAAAAGAAACATCGGATTTTTATGGTGAGGCTTATGGCTTTAATATAATCTATAGCGGAAATCATTATTCATGCGCACAGGCTAATGGATATGGAAAAGCAAGATTTGTAATGGGCATAAACCCAGAAAACTTCGACTTTAGAATAGAACATGACGAGATTTTTGAAACCCCAGAAGTTGTAATGACTTTTGCAAAAAATGGACTTAATAACTTAAGTCAAAATTTTCATAAATTTATTAGAAATCATATAGTAAGAAGAACCTGGGCTAAGAAAGTAAGACCAGTTTTACTTAATAGTTGGGAGGCTTGCTACTTTAAATTTAACGAGACAAAGCTTCTTAATATGGCTAAAAAAGCCAAAGATTTAGGCGTTGAATTATTTGTAATGGATGATGGTTGGTTTGGTAACAGAGACAATGACACTTGTTCCCTTGGAGACTGGGATGTTAATTTAAGGAAATTACCAAATGGACTAAAGGGCTTGGCAGATAAGATAAATGAGCTTGGTCTTGAATTTGGTATATGGGTAGAACCTGAGATGGTAAATGTAGATTCTAACCTATATAGAGAGCATCCTGACTGGGCAATTCAGATTCCAGGAATAAATCATTCTGAGGGAAGAAACCAAAGAATCCTTAATTTAACCATGGAAGAAGTTAGAGATTATCTTGTGGCACGAATTTTTGATATGTTATCATCAGCCAATATAAAGTATGTAAAATGGGATATGAACCGTATTTTTACAGATTATTACGGCATTAATTTAACTAGACAAAAGGAAATGGCACACAGATACGTTCTAGGTCTTTATGATATTATGAGACGTATTGTGGAGGAGTTTCCAGATGTATTATTTGAAGGATGTGCATCAGGTGGAAATAGATTTGATTTAGGTATTCTTTCCTTTATGCCACAGATCTGGGCATCAGATAATACAGATGCCTGGTGTAGAGCTAAAATTCAGACAGGATATAGTTACGGATATCCAACATCAGTAATAGCAGCTCATATTTCAGCAAGTCCTAACCATCAGACTTTAAGAAATACATTGCAAGAATCAAGGTTTAATGTGGCAGCTTTTGGAATGCTAGGATTAGAGGTTAATCTTTCTGATTTAAATGATGATCAGATTCAACTTTTAAAGGAACAAATCGCAATTTATAAAAAATATCGTGATGTTATTTTTGATGGAGATTACTACAGATTAAGTAATGGCGAGGAAACAGAGTTTGGTAATTGCGTATATGAGTGGATTTGTGTATCAAAGGATAAGACCAAGGCTTTAGCTTTTACAATGCAGGATAAAGCAGTAGCTAACCAGCCAAATGCTTGGTTAAGAGTTACAGGTTTAGATGACAATAAGAAATATCATTTCTTTAATATGTCTAATAAGTATGAAATAAAGCATTTTGGAGATTTAATAAATACAGTTTCACCAATTCATATAAAGCCAGATTCTGCAATACATAGAGTGATTGGAAAACTTAAGAAAATGGATGGCGAAGTAGAAGATATGGTTGTATCAGGCAGTTTACTTAATAATTGCGGAATAAGACTTCACCAGAATTATGCAGGAACAGGATATGACGGAGATGTCCGTTTTTATCAAGATTTTGCATCAAGATTATTCTTTATAGAAGAGGTAGTGGATAATGAAAATGACTAAACGCAAGATGATAGAAGAATTTGAAAAGGTTTTTGGGACTAGTGAAGGTGTAAGAGTCTTTTTTGCACCTGGAAGAGTAAACTTAATAGGAGAACATACAGATTACAATGGAGGACATGTTTTTCCATGCGCAATTCCCCTTGGAACATACGCAGCAATTAGAAAAAGAGAGGATTCAAAGATACGATTTTTCTCATTAAATTATGATCAAAATGGAATCATTGAAACAAGAATTAATAATTTGAAATTTAATAAGACTGATTGGTGGACAAATTACCCAAAGGGAGTAATTGATCAAATTAAGAAAATGGGAATTGCCTTCTCATCAGGTTTTGAAATGCTTGTATATGGGGATTTACCAAGCTCGTCAGGTCTTTCATCCTCTGCTTCAATTGAGGTATTAACTTGCCTTTCAATGATTAGATTATATGGAATTAAATTGGGAAAAATTAAAACAGCTCTTCTTTGTCAGAAAGCTGAAAATGAGTTTTGTGGTGTAAATTGTGGTATTATGGATCAATTTGCAATTGCCATGGGAAAGAAAGACCATGCAATCTATTTAGACACAGCAACTCTTGATTACAAATATGTGCCAATAAAACTTGATAAAATAAAGCTTGTAATCACATGTAGCAATAAGAAAAGAGGTCTTGGAAGCTCTAAATATAACGAAAGAAGGGCAGAGTGCGAAGATGCACTAAGAATGATAAAGGAAAGCGAAGAATGTGCTAATATTAAGACTTTAGGTGATTTAAGCATAGAGCAATTTGAAAGAAATAAGCATTATATCACAGATGAAGTTAAGCTAAGACGTGCTAGACACGCTGTATATGAGAATATGAGAACTATCTGGGCAGTTGAAGCATTAACTAATAATGACATTGAAAAGTTTGGACAGTTAATGAATGAGTCCCATATTTCATTAAGAGATGATTATGAAGTAACTGGAGAAGAACTTGATGCTTTATATGATGCACAATCTAAGATGAAGGGTGTAATTGGTACTAGAATGACAGGCGCAGGTTTTGGTGGCTGCGCAGTATCTTTGGTAAAAGAAGAATACGTAGATGAATTCATTGAAAAAGTATCAAAGGAATACACAAAAAAGACAGGCCTAGTGGCAGACTTCTATCCATTAAGTGTAGGTGGAGGTCCACGTGAACTACGATAAAGATTAATTCTTTATATATTGTTGCAACTGCTATGCAGTTGCAATGTAGCCCCGAGCCCGCGCGGAGCGCACAAAATAAGAAGGCTTCAAGAACTGTTGCAACCGCAATGCAGTTGCAATGTAGCCCCGAGCCCGCGCAGAGCGCACAAAATGCGAGGGGTTCAAGACCTGTTGCAACCGCAATGCGGTTGCAATGTAGCCCCGAGCCCGCGCGGTGCGCATAAAATGCGAGGGGTTCAAGACCTGTTACGCTGGTTTTACTGCATCTACTGGCGTAAGTTTCCTGTATTTGTTGTAGCTGCAATGCAGTTGCAACAAAAAAAGAGAGTTGTTTTTATGCAACTCTCTTTTTATTTAAATTATTAAAAATGATCTAATTATGCTCTAAGTGTCTTAACATATTCGATAATCTTCTCATCTTTAGCATTTGCAAAGAAAAGATCAGCAAATTTATCACCAGCAACAGCACCCTTAACTAAGTCGCTATCAAGCTGCTTTAAAACTTCTACTAAATCCTGCTTTAAAGTTACAGCTCTAACGCCGTCTAAAATCTTCTTATTTCTCTGTTCTGGAACAACTCTTTCCTTAGGGTATCCACCACCTGGTTCACCTTCAAATAATTTCTCAAAGATGTAAGTGAGGTTAAGTTCAGCACCCCAACCAAAGCCCTTTGCGAAAGGAAGAGCAATAGCGTTACCATCATTAATCTGCATAAACATATAAGCGTCTGAAGGATCAACTACATGACCACAAAGAACGCCTGGGAATGAGTTAAGTGCAAGCATAGCACCTTCACCTGTACCACAACCTGTAACAACGAAATCACAAGCTCCTGAATTAAGTAAGATTGCTGCTAAGATACCATTCTGAACGTATGTTAACTGAGCATCATCTTCTGCTGAATACATACCATAGTTATCAACTGTATGTCCTTTTGCGCTAGCTACTTTATTTAAAGCATCATAAATCATGCTATTCTTAGCAGCCTGGCTGTTTTCATTAATAAGAGCGATTCTCATAAAAATTCCTCCATAATTTTTTTTAAAAATCTTAGCTAGGTCAGCCATTAAAAGTGTAATTTTAATGGCTGACTTAGACTGTTACAAACAGTTTAATATTAAAGAAACTATGGGTATTTGTCAAATTTGACAAAGAATTAACATAACTATCAGGTTAGCCTTTCTTAATGTGATAATTTCTAATCTATTTATTTATAGAAGATCTGGATTACGGTAAAATAGAGCTTTTAATGAGAGATTTATGTAATGTTAGTCAAAATGAAAAGTTATAGAATTTTAACCTTACGGTAAATATCAAGAATTAGAGAAAATTTCTGTAAATGCAACTTGCTAAATCATATCTGAAATTTTACTACTACGGTAAAAGTGTGGTTTTATAAGAATTTATCCGTAGGCGTAAATTATAATTTCTTAAATTAGATTTTATACCTTACAGAAAAGTGATTAATTATAGCTTTTTTTCTGTAAAATTGAATTTCTTATTAAATTTCCCTTTTTGTGATTTACAGAAATAATGTATAAAATACACGTTTTTACCGTAAGGTTAAAATTCTTGTATTTTTACAAATGATATATTTACGGTAAAATCCTCATTTATATGTCATTTTACCGTAAGCAATCCTAATTATTATCTTATTCCTAGTTAAATCGCTCTAAGATAACAACTCAAATAAATCATCAATCTAATTTCAAGGGTATTGACTTAATTTGGTATAATAAAAGGTGCCCTAAACAACATAAAATGGCATATATTTTTTGAGGAGGTTTAGGGAATAATTGTTTTATGAACATATACATAATGGAGGAAATATGGCAGATAATAATCAGGCTAATTTTATGGAAAACCTTAATAGCTTAAAGGAATATGCTAAGGTAAATGGTAATATTATTACACAAGAAGATATAAATAGCTATTTTAAAGATATGGATTTAGATGATGCTAAGATGGGCATGATAACAGGTTATTTAATGGCTCATGAAATTAAGGTAAGTGGTCAGGAAGATAACGAATTTACAGAAATGTTTAAGGATAAAGAACAAGAAAGTGATAGTACAGAAGAAGTTGAGGTAGAGGGCATTGATATGTTTGATGCCAAACCAGAAGCTTCTGATAAGGATAAGAATGTAGCTAGAGAAATTGCTAATAATCTTAATTATGAAGAAGACGAAAAATATCTTAAACTATATTTAGATGATTTAGCAAGAATCGAGACATTATCTGATACATCAAAGGCATTTTTACTTATGAATATCGTTGAAGATAATGATAATGAGTCATTAGAGCTTTTATCTGAGTCATTTCTTGAAATGATAGTTGACTGGATAGCTCCATATAGAAATAAGGGTGTTTATGCATCAGACTTAATTCAGGAAGCAAACCTAGCAATGATGTCATATATTAATGAAAAAAGATGGCTTAATAACTATGAATGGAAGGATAAGATAAAAGAAGGCGGCACAGAAGATCTTTTATTTGTTCTCGGAGAAATAATTAAGGCTGTACGTGACGAGGTTGAGGGAAGCTTAAAGATGCTAATTGACGAAGAGGGAAATGCCAACCTAGTAACAGGAAAAATCTTAAATAAGGTCAACGAAGTTAATGATTTTGCTAAAAATTTAATGGAAGAATTAGGACATAAGCCAACAGTGGCAGAAGTAGCAAAAGAGATGAAAGTTTCAGAAGATGTGATTAATGAGGCAATTAGTTTGTCAGCTGAGAATATTGAAAATATAGACTATCCAAAAACCATTAAAAAGGATAATTAATTAATCTAATACTTTTAAATGTTAACTAGTCCTTTTGTACTATGATAATAGTTGACAAATAGGGCTTTTAGTGGCATAATTAACTTAAGTTAAGAGAGCGAAAATCTCAAAGAAACATCGGAATTTATTAATATTCCTGGGGCGTTCGCAAACCTACTTATTTTGATCCTACATTTATTCGACGGGATTCCTATATCGCTATGCTGATGTCGAGCCTCCATAGAGTGGATGGCAGATGTATAGTTGCGGTTACCCACCTGGCTTTGCTAGGAGTCGAAACCGTAGGCGGACGGCGTTCTGGGAGGTTGTTTAAGAATTCAAAGACCTTCATACGAAAGTATGAGGGTCTTTTTTTGCGCCTTATTTTTGTGCTTTTTTGTGCCTAATTTTTTGCTTTTTTGTTCCTTTTATCTTTGTGTCTTTTATTCTTCCTTTTTCTTTTTTTCATAAAAATAAAGAATATAAAATCCCCCTAAATGAGTGATTATAATAGTATAGCTATATGTTAAAATATAATATGCAGGAGAAATAGATAATGCAAATATGTATAAATAAGACATTTATGCATATGAAAAAATAAGACATTCATGCATATGAAAAAATGAAAAAAATAAGATGAGGTGTTAAATGATGGATTTAATTGGAGAATTATTTAAAGGACTATTAAAAATTGTAGTAATTATCTTTGTAATAGTGCTTATCTTAAGCTTGTTAAAGCTTAAATTTCCTGGGCTCCCAGGTTTTAAAATGGATATTTTAAAGAATAAAGAAGGGGAGGTAACAACGGTTACGGAAAGCTCTATAAGAGAGGTTTTTGAAATTAGTGAGCTTCAAACCGCTAGCTTTATATATAATTCCATAGTTCAGGTAAACACAGACGATGACAAAAAGGTTAAATACTACGTTTCCTACAAGGGAACAGTTGTGGCAGGAATAGATTTTAATGCAATTGGAATAGATGTAAATGACGAAGAAAAAAAGATAACTATTACATTGCCGGATGTAACAATTCAGGATACCTTGGTGGATTCAACATCTCTTGAGTACATTTTTGGCGATAAAAAATACAATAATGAAACAGTGGTTGCAGAAAGTTATACAAAGTGTCAGGAAGATTTAAAGCAAAAAGCAGAAAATGAAAGCGAGATAAAGAGGCTTGCAAAAGATAATGCAAAAAATATAGTTGAAGGTTTAATGACCCCTTGGAGCAACCATATGAACGGGGATTATACAGTAGAAATCATTCAGGGAGAATAATTATGAAGAAAATAAATTTTAGAAAAATATGTATCGTTGCTCTTTCCATGATTATGCTTTGTATGACAGCTTGTGGAGAGAAGAAAGAAGACAAAAAAGAAACAGTAAAACCAGATATTATGCAAGTTAGATCTCTTAGTAATCTGGCAACACTTGAATGTTATTATCATAATGTCTCAAAATCTGTGAAGTCCGCAGGTTTTGGTCCAGCCCATATTGGGGAAGCAGATAGAAAATTTTGGTTTGAATATTCAGGAAAAGTAAAATTAGGTATTGATATGTCTTTGGTGACAATGGATTTTAGTGAAGAAGACAAAAAGGTAGTGGTTCATATGCCTAAGGCAAAAATTATAAGTATTGATCCTGTTTTTGATGAGTCCACAAATGTTATTGTAAGTAGCGATAACGCCTTGCCAATTATTGGAATAGTTGATAAAAGTGCCGGAGTTAATGATATTAAAAGTGAAGATGTGGCAAAGGCATTTAATAATTCTGAAGCAAGCATTAGGAAACAAATTGAAAATGATAGTTCATTGCTTTTAAGTGCCGAGGAACGTGCAGAGAAGCTAATAAAGAATTATTTTGATCAGCTAGGAAACATAAATGGTGAGACATATGATATAGTTTTTGAAACAATAGAAGAATAACTTTTTTTAGAAAAAATTGGAAAGGATGCACATATGAAAATAGCAGTTAGTGCCTGCCTTCTTGGACAAAATTGTAAATACAATGGTGGTAATAATTACAACAAAAAAGTTATGGATTTTATTTACGGCCATGAATGTATTCCTGTTTGTCCAGAGGTAATGGGTGGACTTTCTACTCCAAGAAATCCTTCTGAGATTGTCAACGGAGTAGTTACACAGAATAACGGAAATATCGTAGATAGAGAATTTAGAGAAGGAGCAAGAATAGCTCTAGAACTAGTCTTAAAAGAAAAAGTTGATATGGTAATCTTACAATCAAGAAGCCCTTCTTGTGGCGTGAAGAATATATACGATGGAACATTTAGCAAAACTCTTATTAATGGACAAGGGATTTTTGCAAGTCTATTGAAAGAACATGGAATTAAGATGGTAGATGTGGAAGATTTGTAATTATTGAAGAAAATACGTGATGTATAACTAAATGTAATATAAGCAATTTCTAGTTTGGGGGCTTGAAAAATGAAGGAAATTACAGTAGATAACAAGATTACATTTTTTGGGAAAGTTGATGGAGTTTCAGTAGAGCAACTTATTAGATATCAAAAGTTTGATATGAAGGTTAAACATTTTCATAGTCAATATGAGTTCTTCTACATAATTGAAGGCAAACGTCAATTTTTCTTTAATAATAAATCCTATAATGCATACGCAGGAGATCTAGCAATAATCGATACTAATCTTGTGCATACTACAAGAACAGTGGATGAAGATGACAAAGGCTATAATAGAGTGATTCTTTATATTGATTATGAGCAAATGTGTGAATTTGATAAGCTTTATCCAGGTCTAAATTTAGTCGACTTTTTTCATAAAAATTATGGCATATATCATTTTAATGATGAACAAAAAGCTAACTTTTTGAATTTGTATAGAGATTTGCGCCATGAGTTTACTAAGAAGAAAAAAGGCTATAAAGATAGAATCTATATATATCTGTTATCCTGGCTTGCAAGATTTTCTCAAAGCTATGGTAATAATGAAAATATAGCAGCCCCAAGAGATGATCAAAGAGCCCAGACAGTATCTAAGATTTCAAGCTATCTAGAGAAAAACTATACTAAGCAGATTTTATTAGAAGAAATATCAGATAAGCTCTATCTTAGCAAGTATTATCTTTGTAGAATTTTTAAAGAATATACAGGATTTACCATAACAGAATATGTTAATATTTTAAGAATAAAAAAGGCAACAGATTTATTAGAAAATTCAGATAAAAGTATCTTAGAAATAGCGGACCTATTAGGCTTTGAAAGCATGACTTATTTCGAAAGAGTCTTTAAGAAATTTATGAACGTAACACCATTGAAGTATAAGAAAAGTCATCATAGTGTGATATATGGACAGAAAGAGTTAAATACTATAGATGATTCGGATTATATATAATTATATTTTAAATCAATAGAAAATTATAAAATTAATAGGTGAACTTATAGACAAAAAATAAGAAATAAAATATGAAACAATAGAATAAAAAATAAATCCCATTTTTGTATAAAGCAAAGATGGGATATTTTTTATCTAACCAAAGAGCAAGTTCTCCCTCCCCAGTAGGCAAATAGCGAAGCGCATTTGCCGAACTTCCCTCCCCGTCAAAGAGCAAGTCCATCCTCCCTGTAGACAAACAGCGAAGCGCATTTGTCGTACACTCACCCCCAAACCTCCCAACCCTCCCAGGTTGCGCGGCTTTGGGGAGTGATGAAGTGGAGGGGGGAGTTAGGAGTGACCTTAAGAAAAAAATTGTGCAGCCGTCAGTGCTTGCAATCCTAAGGCAAAGCCGTAAGGATTGCTTAGCAGCTGCTACGAGCTGCACTAAAGCGGGAGCGTGTTTTTCGTAGGTCACTCCTAACATCTTATCCTTCCCTTCACCCTCCCCCAACAGTGCAATATAGTTTGAATTTCTTCTTCATCCCGCAATATAGTTTAAGAAAAGTTAAAAACATTAATGATATAATGTGACCAACAGATAGCTATATGTTAAATGTAATAGGGTTAAGCAAAGAATACATAAGGGAGGTATTTCATGAAGTTTAAAAAGAAATATTTGGGGTTTTTATGCATAATATTATGTTTGATAATTGTAGGTCGAACATTTATTAGCGTAAAAGGAATTGAAAATTCAGACAAATTAGTCATTCAGTTAGCACATAATCAAGCGGCTGGTTCAGAAATAGCTGATACAATCGCTAAGTTTTCTGAGTTTACTAAGGAAGAATCAAACGACACTATTAACGTAAAGATTTTTGCAAGTGGTGTACTTGGAACTGAAAGTTCTGAAGTAGAAATGGTTCAAGCAGGCATTCTTGATATGGCAAAGGTAAGTTCTAATACACTTGGTCAGTTTGATAGTAGATACGCAATCTTTTCTGTACCATATCTTTTCCAAAGTCAGGAACATTACTATACAGCAATGAAGGAAAGTACAGAAATCAAGAATTTATTCACAGACACTAGAGAGTACGGTTTTATTGCAATTGGTTATTACGCTAATGGCGCTAGAAACTTTTACTTAAAGGAAGAAAGGGCGGTAACAGATCCTAGTGTTCTTGCAGGACTTAAGATTCGTTCAATGGCAAGTACAACATCTATGGATACTATTGAGAAGATGGGTGGTACACCAGTACCAATGGCAAGTTCAGAAACTTATGCATCTCTTCAGCAGGGAGTTGTAGACGGAGCTGAAAATACAGAGCTTGCTTTAACAGTTGATGGACATGAAGACTTAGTAAAGTCTTATACATATACAGAACATCAATTTTCTCCTGACATTTTCATTATTAGCACAAAGACATGGGATAAGATGACAGAAGAACAGAGACAATGCTTAATAACAGCACTTGAAGAAACTAATGATAATTTTGTTAGTGTATATAACGACATGATGGCAGAAGCTATTGAGGAAGCAGAGTCAAAGGGAGTTCATGTTTATAGAGATATTGATAAGTCAGCATTTATTGAAGCTGTTCAACCAATTCACGAAGAATTTTGTGCAAGAGGTGAAGAATATAAGGCACTTTATGATGATATTCAAAGCTACGCTAATTAAGTAGAGATGGGAGAGAGTTATGAAATATTTGAACAAACTAGTAGAAATCGTATTAGAAATTCTAGTGTGTGGAATGGTACTTGGCTGTGTTTGGCAAGTATTTACTAGATTCATTTTACATGACCCAAGTAAATATACAGAAGAGTTACTACGATATATGTTGATTTGGGTAACATTTATGGGCGTTCCTTACGCTTATGGTCAAGATAGACATTTATCAATAAATATATTTATGAATAAAAATACTAAGAAAAATGATGCTTTAGTTAAGTTATTCGTTGATGCTTTTGTAGTTGCATTATGCGTTCTTGTAATGATTGTTGGTGGTGTTATGGTTACAGGAAATGCCGCAGGTCAGTTATCAGCAGCTATGCAGCTCCCAATGGAAGTCTATTATGTTTGTGTACCAATTAGTGGTGTATTAATGGTAATTTATGGCATTGATAAAATTGTAAAACACATTAATGACTACAGACTTGAATCTAAGAAAGATAAGGATTCAGAAGTAAAGGTAAAGCCAGAATTTAAAAAGGCAGTTTAAATAGGGGGGATTTTATGGAAATTCAAGCAGCAATTGTATTGGTAATTACATTCTTTTTGTTACTGGCTTTGTCGGTTCCAGTTTCATTTAGCATTATTTCATCGGCACTACTTACATTAACAATGTTCTTAACTCCTAAGTTTGGAGTATTTATATCAGCTCAGAAAATGGTAACAGGTATCGATAGTTTCACATTACTTGCAGTTCCTTTCTTCTTACTTGCAGGCTTACTTATGAGTAACGGCGGTATTGCGAAACGTTTGATAAACTTAGCAATGCTTGTGTTGGGAAAGGTTCCTGGTTCCCTTGCTATGACAAATATTGCAGGTAATGCAATGTTTGGTTCAATTTCAGGATCAGGTATTGCAGCAGCTACAGCTATTGGTGGCGTTATGCATCCTCTTGAAGAGGAACAGGGTTACAACAAGGCTTTTTCAGCAGCAGTAAATATTGCTTCAGCTCCTGTAGGTCAGTTAATTCCTCCAACAGCTTCATTTATTGTTTATTCAGCAGCAAGTGGCGGTGTATCAGTTGCAGCTCTTCTTATGGCAGGTTGGATTCCTGGTTTACTTTGGGCACTATTTTGCATGATCGTGGCATATTTTTACAGCAAGAAACATGGATATGTTATTAAGAGAGATAAGTTAACTAAAAAAATCGTACTTAAGACAATTTGGGATGCAATTCCAAGCTTATTCCTTATTGTAATCATCATTGGTGGTATTCTTTCAGGTTACTTTACACCTACTGAAGCTAGTGGTGTTGCAGTAGTTTACGCTTTTATCTTAGCTTGCTTTGTATATAAGAGTATTAAATTTAAGGATATTCCTGGTATTTTAAAGGAAACTGCAGTTATGACAGCTATTGTAATGTTAATTATTGGTGCTTCATCAGTACTTTCTTTCGTACTTTCCTTTACAGGCCTTCCACAGGCAATTTCAGCAGCCTTACTTAGCTTATCATCAAATAAGATTGTACTATTACTTATTATCAATCTTATTTTACTTATTGTTGGTACATTCATGGATATGGCTCCAGCTTTACTTATCTTTACACCAATTTTCTTACCAATCATTAAGACACTTGGTATGGACCCAATCCAGTTTGGTGTAATGATGGTTATGAACCTTTCAATTGGAACAATTACACCACCGGTTGGTAGCGTATTATTCGTAGGTTGTAGCGTTTCAAAACTAAAAGTAGAAGAGGTTATAAAGAAGCTATTACCATACTTTGGCGTAATAGTTGCAGCACTTTTACTTATCACATTCGTACCAGCCTTTAGTATGTGGCTACCTGGAATCTTAGGTTTACTAGGCTAGATAAAAAATTATTAGGATGAGAAGGAAATTTTATGGGTATTAAAAATAACGACAGAAATGAAATAGAAGAAAAGTTAGAGCTTGTAATTAATAAGTTAATGAACTTAGGTTGCGAGACAAAGGATGATGAAGAACTTGCAAAAAAAGGCGAGGCAGTAGGATTTTTTAAGAGAGATTTTGGAATTAAAGAGTGGGATTGGCCACAGGGTGTAGGCTTACTTGGACTACTTAAGATAATGAAATACCAAAACAATGATAACTACAAGGAGTTTTTATATAACTGGTTTAAGGAGAATATAAAAAATGGCCTTCCATCTAGAAATATAAACACTACAACACCCCTTCTTACTTTAGTGGAACTAAATGAGTGTTATAAGGATCCTGAATTTGAAGAGCTTTGTCTTAGTTGGGCAGATTGGCTTATGAATTGTCTACCAAGAACTAAAGAGAGAGGCTTTCAGCATGTAACAAGTGCTAACGGGGATAGACAAGGGGTTCGTCTTAATGAAAACGAAATGTGGATCGACACCATTTTCATGACAGTACTATTCCTTAATAAGATGGGCCAAAAATATCATCGTCAGGATTGGATTGATGAGTCAATTCATCAGGTGCTTATGCATATTAAATATCTTTATGATAAAAATAGTGGCCTATTCTATCATGGCTGGACCTTTAATAAGATGAATAATTTCGGCGGAATCTTCTGGTGTAGAGGTAATAGCTGGTTTACTCTTGGCATTCTTGATTATATTGATATGTTTAAGGGCACAATGAATGCAGGGGTTAAGGAATTTATTCTTGATACTTATAAGGCACAGGCGGCTGCTCTTAAGAAATTACAGGCAAAATCTGGACTTTGGCATACAGTACTTGATGATAAATCAAGTTATGAAGAAGTTTCAGGTTCAGCAGCAATTACAGCAGGTATTTTAAAAGGTATTAGACTAGGAATCTTAGATGATTCTTATCTTTGCGTAGCTGATAAGGCAATAAAAGCTATTTTGAAAAATATAGATGAAGACGGAACAGTACTTAATGTATCCGGCGGAACAGGCATGGGCTATGATGCTAATCACTATAAAAACATTTTAATTGCACCAATGGCCTATGGACAGTCACTAACAATTTTGGCTTTAGCGGAGGCTTTATTACATGATTAGAAAAGCATTTAAAATGTACCTAAATCCTAGGTGCGCAAAAACATACGAAGAGAGACATCAAAAACTTTGGCCGGAAATGAAGGAAGTAATTAGAAGTCATGGAGGTCATAATTATTCAATTTTCCTTGATGAAGAAACCAACGTTTTATATGGCTATGTAGAGGTTGAAAGCGAGGAAAGATGGGAGGAAATTGCAAATACGCCTATTAATAAAAAATGGTGGGATTATATGGCACCTTTAATGAAAGTTAATGCTGATAATAGCCCAGTTCAAGATGATTTAAAAAATGTATTTTATCTTAGCTAATCTTTAAGAAATGCAAAATACAGGGAGGGGCAATGATGAAAGGATATTATTTAGCCATTGATATTGGCGCCTCAAGCGGTCGACATATTTTAGGCCATTTAGATAATGGTAAATTAATTTTAGAAGAAATTTACCGCTTTAAAAATGAAATGAAGGATAAAGAAGGTTCAAAGATATGGGATGTTAATTATCTTTTCCGGCAGATAAAGATAGGTTTAAAGCTTTGTAATGTGTTAGGTAAAAAACCAGAGTACATCTCTATTGATACCTGGGCTGTAGACTATTGCTTACTAGATGAGAAGGATGAGCTAATAGGGGAGACTTATGCTTATAGAAATGATAGAACAAAGGGTATGGATCTTGAAGTGGAAAAGATTATAGATAGCAAGACTCTTTACAGACGAATTGGCATACAAAAGCAGCCTTTTAATACAATTTATCAGCTTATGGCAATGAAACTATTAGAAGAAGAAAGTCTAAAAAAAGCAAAAACATTTTTAATGTTACCAGATTATTTCATTTTTAAATTAACTGGTATTAAGACAAATGAATACACTAACGCAAGCTCAACAGGTCTAGTAGATCCAGATACTAAAAACTGGGATTACGACCTTATAAGAATGCTTGGTTTAAAAGAAGATATCTTTTTAAAACTTAGAAAACCAGGAGTAATTCTTTCAGATTTTACAGAGGAAATGACTAAAGAAATTGGCTATAGAGCAAAGGTTTGTTTATGTGCTAGCCATGATACAGCATCAGCTATTCTGGCCCTTCCAAGTTTAAAGCCTGACGTACTCTATATTAGTTCTGGCACTTGGTCTTTGTTTGGTTGTGAAAATTCAAGTCCTTGTTTAACAGAAGAAGCAAGAAAATGTAACTTTACAAATGAGGGTGGCTTTAACTATCGCTTCAGATTCTTAAAAAATATTATGGGACTTTGGATGATACAGGAGCTTAAAAGAGAGTTTGGGGATGAGTATACATTTTCACAAATATGCCAATTAGCTAGGGAAAATATTGAGTTCCCATCAGTAGTTGATGTTAACTCTAATGAATTCTTAGCACCAAAATCCATGTCAGAAGCTATAAAAAATTATTGTAAAAAAACGAATCAGCAGCTTCCAGAAAGCCTAGGTCAACTTGCAGCAGTGGTATATAAATCTCTAGCAAAAAGTTATGCTAAGGCAAAACTTGAAATAGAGAAGCTACTAGGAAAAGAGTTTCAGGAACTTTTTATTATTGGCGGTGGTTCCAATGCTGATTTACTAAATGAATTGACAGCTAAAGAAACAGGACTAATTACCTATGCAGGACCTGTGGAGGCTACAGCTATTGGTAACATTTTAGCCAGTATGATAGCTACAGGAGAGCTTCTTAGTTTACAAGAGGCAAGAGAATTAGTTCGAAAATCTTTTGAAATAAAGAGATATGATATGAAGAATGACTATATGAAAAATATTAACTTAATAAATGTTCCTGTTATGAAAATTAGGACGGTAAGTTAGCTAAAAAATGTATTAAAAACATTCGGAGGGATTATGGACGTAGTAAAAAGATATGAAGAGGCCAGAAAAATTTACAAAAGCCTTGATGTAGATACAGAGGCCGCACTTGATAAATTAAAGGATGTGGCCATTTCAATTCACTGCTGGCAGGGAGATGACGTTGTAGGCTTTGATTCTAAGGAAGCTTTATCTGGTGGCATTCAAACAACAGGAAATTACATGGGTCGTGCAAGAAACCCAAAGGAATTAATGGAGGATATTGCTAAGGTTATTTCTTTAGTTCCTGGGGCAAAAAAGCTAAATCTTCATGCAAGCTATGCAATTATTGATGAGGGAGAAATGATTAATGGTAAGAAAGTGGATAGAGATAGCATTTTGCCAAAGCACTTTAAAGCATGGGTGGATTTCGCTAAGGAGCATAATTTAGGACTTGATTTTAATCCTACATTTTTCTCACATCCAATGGTAAAGGATGGACTTACTCTATCTTCACCGGATGAAGAGGTAAGAAAGTTTTGGGTAGAGCATGGTAAAAGATGTATTGAAATTTCAGAATATTTTGCAAAAGAAACTGGCAAGCCTTGTCTTATGAATATCTGGATTCCTGATGGATATAAGGATATTCCTGCAGATAGATTAGGTCCTAGAGCTAGATTTAAAAAGTCCTTAGATGAAATTTTATCTATTCCTTATGATAAATCCAAGGTTTTTATTTGCCTTGAATCTAAGGTTTTTGGAATTGGTGTTGAGTCTTACACAGTGGGTTCTGCAGAATTTTGCATGAACTATGTTGCTAATAAAGGCATCACCCCTCTTATGGATAACGGTCACTATCACCCAACGGAGCTTGTGTCTGACAAGATTAGCTCAATGCTTCTTTTTAATGAGCGCTTAGCCCTCCATATTACTAGACCTGTTCGTTGGGACAGTGACCATGTAGTTTTGTTTGATGATGAAACTAAGGAAATTTGCAAGGAGATCGTAAGAGCTAATGCACTTGATAGAGTCTTTATTGCTACAGATTACTTTGATGCTTCTATCAATCGTATTTCTGCTTGGGCTACAGGTCTTAGAAATCTTGAAAAGGCCTTACTTTATGCCTTACTTGAACCAAAGTCTTTAAAAGAATTACAGAATAATTTTGACTTTACAAAGCTTATGGTTATGCATGAGAAGTTAAAGGAAATGCCATTTGGCGATGTATGGCAGGAGTATCTTAGACGAGAAGGCGTGGTGGATGACTATTATAGCGAGGTTAAGAAATACGAAGAGGAAGTTCTAGTTAAGAGAAGCTAGTTATTTGGGAGGAAAAAATGGACATTTTAGATGCTAAATTTGTAAAGGAAATGTGCGACACAACAGCTAATATGTATAGACTTGGCTGGGATGAAAGAAATGGCGGTAATATTAGTTATTTGCTTGAGGAAGAGGAAGTAGCTAAATATCTAGATTTATCAAAAATTTCTAGATTTATTGATATGGGGTTTAAGGCAGATCCTCTAATTGGAAAGATTTTTATTGTTACAGGTACAGGTAAATATTTTAAAAATGTTTCAAAAGAACCACAGAATAATCTGGGAATTATAAGGATTGCTAAAGATGGTCATAGTGCAGAGCTTCTTTGGGGCTTTGAAGATGGCTCTAAATTTACAAGTGAACTTCCGGCTCACTTAATGAGTCACATGGCAAGATTATCTGTGGACCCTGAAAATAGAGTAATTATCCATTCTCATCCAACTAACACTCTTGCTATGAACTATATTCATGAGTTAGATGAGAAGAAATTTACTCATACTTTATGGGAAATGTGCACTGAATGTATAGTGGTTTTCCCAGATGGGGTTGGTGTCCTTCCTTGGATGCTTTGTGGCACTAATGAAATTGGTGAAGCCACAGCCAAGAAAATGAAGGAGTTTAGACTTGTAGTTTGGGCTCTTCATGGAATTTATGGTGCTGGCAAAAATCTTGATGAGACCTTTGGACTTATTGAGACAGTTGAAAAGGCAGCCCAGATTTATATGTTAACAGAGGCTACAGGCAAGGAGAAAATTAACACTATAAAGGATGAGGATATGGTTAAGCTTGCTGAGCACTTTGGTGTGAATTACAGACGAGACTTCTTGGAATTGCAGGAGGAGTCAAGGCAGGGGGTGACGGACATTGCATCTGGCTATTAACTCCTTATAGGACACGCTTTCGCTAAGCTAGCAGCCTAGTGGATACTAAAAAAAGGAGGGTCTAGTTTTACTAGCCCCTCCTTTTTAAGTACCAAGGCTGCTAGAATTGTCCTATAAAAAGTTATAGCCAGATTTCATTCATGTTACACCTCCTGGACTTTAGCTCCTGGGAGGGTGGGATACGGCAAATACGCTTCGCTGTTTGCCTACCGGAAGGGGAACGAGGCCGGAGGGTGGGATACGGCAAAAGCGCCTGCGGCTGTTTGCCTACCGGGAGGGGAGTAAGAGACGGACGGCAAAAACGCCTTCGGCTGTTTGCCTGGTGTGGGTCCGGGAGTGTGGCGTTTGCTAGGTTGGTGAAATTGCCCTAATGCTTAGTTTTTCTTTGTTTTGGGCAATTTTTCTTGAATTAGAATTTATCGTTTTTTTAGGTGTTTGCCCTAAACAGGAAATTTTTTTCCGTTAGGGCAATAAATTTGCTGTTTTACAGACTTATTTTTTTACTAAATTGCCCTAATTGAAGAAATTATCAAGAAAAAGATTAAGAATAGATATGGGAAAAGCGGATTTGTTGCCTTAAATTGATTTTTTTCTTCATTTTGGGCAAAAAATCGAAAAAACAAAGTAAAACCAAGCGGGTATCTTCTAAACTTCCCGCCGCCCCCAGAAGCTAAATTCCCCAGAAGCTAAAAAGCTTCTTGTCATTTTTTTCCATAATCCTTATATACTTTTTATTTATAATAAATCTAACATATGCTATAATTTACATATAAATAAAGTTAGATATCTTCTTGGAGGGTGAAGAATCAAACTATAAATCGTGATTGGAGAATTGAATATGGCTAAGAAAAAGTGTGTTACAAAGACCTACGTATTAGACACCAATATCTTAATTCAACAGCCAAATTCCATTTATGGCTTTGATGATAATAATGTGGTGATTACGTCAACAACTTTACAGGAGCTTGATAGGAAGAAAAGTGCACCGGGTGAAGTTGGTTATCATGCAAGAGAAGCAATAAGAATCATTGATTCATTAAAAAATGATGGAGATTATCTAAAAGGTATACCACTTCCTCGTGGTGGTAAATTTATTATTGATCCAGACGGAATTAATAAGGATAATTTGCCACAGGGGTATAGTATTGAAAAGCCGGATAATAGAATTATAAGTTCAGTAATTACAAGGGCTAAGAGTTGTGATGATCCGGTTATTTTAATTACAAATGATGTATCTATGCGAATTAATGCTATTTGTTGTGGCGTTGAAACACAGGGTTATCATAATGAGGAAATTGATAATGAGGAAGACATTTACACAGGAAGATGCGAGGCTTATGTTGATGGAAAATCATTTAATGAGTTGATTACTGGAGGCAGTGTAGGGGTCCTTGATGGATTCAAGTTTTATGATGATGACCAAAGAGAAGTAAAAGTGGAAGAAAATGAATTTTGTCTTGTAAGAAATGCAGAAAGTCCAGCAGATAAGACAGCTCTTGCAATTTGTAGAGCTAATGTTTTATATAGAATTAAAGATAATTTGCATCCATTTGGTATTACAGGAAAAAATGTGGCACAAAAATTCGCACTTTATGCCTTAATGGCGCCACCTGAAGAGATTCCCCTTGTGATTTTAAGAGGGCCTGCAGGATGTGCAAAGACGTTCCTTTCACTGGCAGCAGGTCTTGATGAAAGTTATTCTCAGGGCGGCAGAGGGGATGTAAGATATCAGAAAGTCATGATTACAAGAAATAATGTCTTATCTGATGCTGATATTGGATATTTGCCAGGAACTCTTGAAGAAAAAATGGGACCACTTGTGGCACCTTTTATTGATAACCTTGAGGTTTTGCTTAAGGCTAATGAAAAAAATGAGTCTATGGATATGATCCATACTCAGATTGATGACTTGTTAGAGGATGGAATCCTTGAAATTTGTTCAATGGCATATATGCGAGGCCGCTCAATTACAGGTTCTTATCTAATTATTGATGAAGCACAAAATGCAACAGTTGGACAAATCCTTGAAATAATTTCAAGAGCTGGTATGGGAACAAAGGTAATCGTAGCCGGAGATCCTGATCAGATTGATAATCCAAAGCTTGATAAAATAAACAATGGCTTAGTCTTTGCGGCTGAAAAAATGCGTGGAAGCACCCTTTGTGCACAGCTAACATTTGATAGAAATGAATCAGTTCGAAGTCCACTAGCCATGGAAGCAGCAAAAAGATTGACTCTTTAATAGCTGATAGCTGCTTTAGTAGTTTTGATAGTTTGTAAAAAAAGGACCGGGAAGATACCCTCTTGGTCCTTTTAAAGTTTTATGAAAAAATTACAGCAGATTTTAACCTTTTTTCTTATACACATGCCTTCTAAGAAACATATTAATTTCTGCTCCAATAAATATTATAATCATGCAGAAATAACACCACATTAAGGCAATAATTAGGGTTGATAGTCCAGCATACATAGTGGAGAAACTAGGGGATTTGTCTACCCATAATGAGAAGAAGTAGGATAGGAAAAACCAACCTAAGGAGCTAAATAAACCTCCTGGTAACTCCTTTATGAAGTTTGTATTCTTTCTTGAAATAAATGTGTAAACCCCTGTAAAAATAATAGTTAAAACAACAGGAACAGTAACATTTTTACTGTATATAAGGGTTCCAAACACAGTTGAAAGAATTGGCACGTGGCTTAAGTATTTTAGGATGAATCTAAAAATGTAATTACCAAAAACCATAATACATAAGCTTGCAGCAACAATTATTACAAAAAGAATTGCAAATAAACTAGCAAGAATTCTTAAGATTAACCAATTTGAAAATTTTTCAATTTCATAAATTTGGTGCAATCCCTTTAGAATAGCAAAAAATCCCTTTCCCGCAGCCCATATTAAAGTTATAGCTGTAACAATAGTAATAGTGGTGTGGGAATTATAAATTCCAGTTAGAATCTGCTGTGATAGGCCATGCAGAGAGGTTGGAATTATGGGTTTTATGTATTCAAATAAATAATCTTTATCAAAGGGCAAAAATCTAATAATGCTCAAAAGTGCCATTAAGAAAGGAATTATACTAAGTATAATAAAGTAGCTAGCACTTGCAGCGTAATCAGAAACTCTGTCTTTTGAAAGCTTTGCTATGCAATCTGTAAAAATGGTGTAAAAGGGCTTCTTTTTTATCTCTTCTCTAGCATTATATATTCTTTTTTTCATTCATATCTCCCCATTTTATTTGTGCAAATCTTTTTTGATTTTATTTTTTATAAATAACATAAATATAATTATATTATTCATTATAGCGAAATTTCTTAATCTTGCAATAATTGGCTATTTTCGTTAAAATAAAAGGGTTGTGTAGAAGCGATATTAATTGTGAAAGGATGGAAGTGATACAATCACTTTTTTGTTAGAATTATGAGTATAAGAGTAAAATTACAGGTGTTTGAAGGACCACTTGACCTTTTACTTCACTTAATAGATAAGAATAAAGTTAATATTTATGATATTCCGATTTCTATGATTACTGAGCAGTACATGGAGTATGTGGATGCTCTAAAGGACGAGGACTTAGACGTGGTTTCGGAATTCCTTGTTATGGCTGCTACCCTTCTTGATATTAAGGCTAAGATGCTTCTTCCACGTGAAGTTAATGAAGAGGGAGAGGAAGAAGATCCAAGAAAAGAATTGGTTGAAAAACTGCTTGAATACAAGCTATATAAGGCTATGGCAATGGAGCTAAAGGATAGACAACTTGATGCTAATAGACTTTATTACAGAAAGGAAAATATTCCTAAAGAAGTTAAAGAATATACACCACCAATTAATTTGGATGAGGTTGTAAAAGACTTGGATTTAACTAAGTTAAATGCTATTTTTAATGATGTGCTTCGTCGTAAAGAGGACAAGATTGATCCTGTTAGAAGTAAGTTTGGAAAAATCGAAAAAGAAGAGGTTTCAATGAGTGAAAAACTTGTTGATATAAAAGCCTATATGAAAAATTATAGTGAGTTTAGCTTTAGAGAATTACTAGATGCTAATTCGTCAAAAGTTGCTGTAATTGTTACTTTTTTAGTTATTCTTGAACTTATAAAGACAGGTTTTGTGACTGTAACTCAGGCAAGTGCACAAGATGATATTTTTATAAAAGTAATTAATGATCCTGATTTAATCGAGGATATAGAGGAGGACTAAATTGATGACGATAGAACAGTCAGAAGCTGTTATTGAAGCGGTTTTGTTTACTATGGGTGATTCAGTGTCAGCAGATTCATTAGCACTTGCCATTGAACATGATGTAGAAACAACAATTAAGCTTATTCATAATATGATGGACAAGTACGAAGCCGAGGATAGAGGAATTCGTATTATTGAGCTTGATGGAAAATTTCAGCTTTGCACAAAGCAGGAATATTATGACAACTTAATTAAGGTTTGCTCACAGCCTCGTAAGTACACTCTTACAGATGCGGCCCTTGAGACATTGTCAATTGTTGCTTATAAACAACCAATTACTAAGATAGAAATAGAAAAAATCAGAGGAGTTAACTCAGACCACAGTGTTAGTAAGCTTGTAGAGCTTAATTTAATTAAAGAAGTAGGTAGACTTGATGCACCAGGTCGTCCAATGCTTTTTGGTACAACTGAGGACTTCTTAAGAAGCTTTGGTGTTTCTTCAATTGAGGAACTTCCAGCTATTTCAGAGGATATGGTGGAACAGTATAAAGAAGAGGCAGAGCTTGAAATTGCCAATGAAGATTTTGCTAATGAAATTGATTCAGGTGATGAACAATTAACTTTGAATATTTAATTTACATACACAATGTATGGTTAGGAGTGTTTATGCTAGAAATTAAGAATCTTACATACCAGGTTGAAGATGAAAAAGACGCAACTAAAGAGATTATAAATGGCCTGGATTTAACAGTTGAAGATGGAAAATTTATTGTAATTACTGGACCTAATGGCGGTGGTAAGTCTACACTTGCTAAGCTTATTATGGGTGTTAATAAGGCAACATCTGGTCAGATCTTATTAGATGGAGAAGATTTAGTAGGCCTTAATATTACAGAAAGAGCAAAGCGTGGCGTTAGTTTTGCCTTCCAGGCACCAGTGCATTTTAAGGGAATTAGAGTTGTGGATTTACTTAGACTTGCTGCAGGTAAAAAAATTACAACAATAGAGGCTTGCGAGTACCTATCAAAGGTTGGCTTATGTGCTAAGGATTATATTAATCGTGAAGTTAATTCATCACTTTCAGGTGGAGAATTAAAGAGAATTGAAATTGCAACAGTACTTGCAAGGGGTACAAAGCTTTCTATTTTTGATGAACCAGAAGCTGGAATTGATTTATGGAGCTTCCAAAACCTTATAAAGGTTTTTGAAAATATGAGACAGGAAATAAAGGGTACAATTATTGTTATTTCCCATCAGGAACGTATTTTAAACATAGCTGATGAGATTGTTGTTATTGAAGATGGTAAGGTTAAGAAAAAGGGTCCTAAGGAAGAAATTTTACCAGAACTTCTTGGAACAGGTGCAGCTAGTATTGCTTGTAATAAATTAGGAGGTAACAACTAATGGAGATTAATGCTATTCAGAAAAATATTTTACATGAGGTTGCCAATTTAGATAGTATTCCTCAGGGTGCTTATAATATTCGTGCTAATGGAAAAAGTGCTGCAAGAAACACTACAGCTAATATTGATATTGTAACTAAAGAAGACAAGCCAGGAATTGATATTATTATTAAGCCAGGCACTAAGGGAGAAAGCGTTCATATTCCTGTAGTTTTAACAGAGAGTGGCTTAAAGGATATGGTTTATAATGATTTTTATGTTGGAGAGGGCGCAGATGTAACTATTGTTGCTGGTTGCGGTATTTCTAACTGTGGTGATCAGGATTCACAGCATGATGGAATTCATACATTCCATGTAGAGAAAAATGCTAGAGTTAAGTATGTTGAAAAACATTATGGCGAAGGCGATGGCAAGGGTGAACGTATTCTTAATCCTGTAACAACTGTTTATCAGGAAGAGGGAAGTTACGTTGAAATGGAAATGGTTCAGGTAAAGGGTGTTGACTCAACAGTTCGTACTAATTATGCTGAACTTAAAAGTGGTGCTACACTTATTGTTCATGAAGCTTTAATGACTCATGGAAATCAGAAAGCAACATCAGATTACAAGGTAATTCTTAATGGAGAAGGCGCATCTACTGATGTTATTTCACGTACTGTAGCTAAGGATGATTCGGAACAGATTTTTGAAGTCACAATTGAGGGAAATTGCGCATGTCATGGTCATGCTGCTTGTGATTCAATTATAATGGGTAATGCACATGTACTTGCAATTCCAAAGCTTGATGCTAAGAATGTAGATGCTGCATTGGTTCATGAAGCTGCTATTGGAAAAATTGCAGGAGATCAGCTTACAAAGCTTATGACACTAGGCCTTACAGAGGAAGAGGCTGAAGAACAGATTGTTGCTGGTTTCTTAAGATAGAAAGTTAATAGAGGTGCCCACAGCCAGCGGGTTGTGGGAATAACATCATTTCTTTACCGCTATTATTTTTGTAAAAATAAGACATGGGGGGGAGACTTATTTTATGAGTAGGGGAATTAAGTTAGGAATTAAGTTAGTATGGTTACTTTTGCTATGCGTTTTAGTTTTTTCGGGTTGTGGTAAAATTTTTACAAAAAAATCCGATAAGAAAGCTAACACACAAGTAAAAGCGGTGGAAGAAACTGTAGAGGCAGATGAAACTGTAGTATCAGATGAAACTGTAGAAGCAGATGAAACTGTAGAAGCAGATGAAATTGAGTATGCAGAAAAAACTGTAGAGACAGATGAAACTGATGAGGCAAGCCTTACACAGACAAGTAAAGATAACTCTTATCTTGTGGTAATTGATGCAGGACATCAAACCCAGGGGGATTCTAGTCAAGAGCCAGTAGGTCCAGGAGCTGGCACTACAAAAGCTAAGGTTACTGGCGGAACTAGGGGAGTTTATACAGGCCTTTATGAATATGAACTTAATCTATCAGTGGCGCTAAAGCTTCAAGCCGAGCTAGAATCTAGGGGCTATAAGGTTATAATGGTTAGAACGACTAATGAGGTGAATATTAGTAATAGTGAGCGTGCAGCTATAGCAAATGAAGCGAATGCCGATGCTTTTATTAGAATTCATGCAAATGGTTCTTCTGATTCTAGCGTAAGTGGTGCTATGACAATTTGCCAGACAAGTTCTAATCCATATAATGCTTATCTTTATTCCCAAAGCAAGTCACTTTCAACAAATGTGTTAGAGGAATTGGTTGCTGCTACTGGATGTAGAAAAGAATATGTTTGGGAAACAGATACCATGAGCGGAATAAACTGGTGTCAAGTTCCTGTAACTATAGTTGAGATGGGCTATATGACTAATCAGGCAGAGGATAGTTTAATGTCCACAGACAGTTATCAGAATAAAATAGTGGATGGTATCGCAAATGGAATAGATGCTTATTTTGGAATGTAAAATAATTTATGAAAAAAGGAGATATAATTATGAGTGGGGCGGTTTTTGGATTTAGCATTTGGATAATAATAGGTTTTGGAATTGTGTTGTTAGGAATAATAGATATATTTTCAAAAAAACCGGCAGCTTTTTGGGCTAACTCAAAGCCTTTTGAGGTTAAGGATGTAAAAGGCTATAATAGAGCCACAGGATTATTATTTATAGCTTACGGTTTGGTATTTAATTTACTTGGCATTCCACTTTTAATGGGACAGAATAATCCCTTTATAATACTGTCCATGGTTGGAGTTATGTTTGAAACCATTGTGATGATGGCAGTATATAGTATTGTGATTACGAAGAAATATAAGAAGTGATAAAAAAACGAAAAAAATATAATTTAGGGCTAAAGTTTTTATTAAAGCCTGTCGATATAGTTTCTAGATTAGTCTTATTAGGCTTTTCTAGAAACTTTTTTATTGGGTAAATGGATTTACCCTGGTTTACGGAAAGGAGTCCGTTATGAAGGTTGAAACAAGTAATATTTCCTTTGCTACAACACATGAAGAAAGTTCCTATAAGTTTAAGGAATCTGTGAGTATGGATGTTGCAGCATCTAAAGGAGCAGTAATTGCTATTCTTGACTTATCAAAAGAATCTAAGGGCATGACCATGAAGGAAGCCATGCTAAGTTACCAAAAACAAGAAAAAGAGAATCAAAAGAAACAGCGTGAGGAAAATGAAGCAAGAAACCTTATGGATTTGTCTAGAATTTATAAGGCTAACAAAAATTCTAATCAGTATCAGATTAGCGATGAGCTAGATATTAAGATTAAGATGATTAAGGAGATTTTAGCAGCCCTTGCGGGTAAAAAAGTAAGTGGGAATATTATGCGTAATCTTGAAAATGTTAGAAAGGAAGGAACTTCCATGGGAAATTCTAATGAAAATGTGACAGCAGCTTTTTCCCTAAGTTCTAGTAATTTTAACGAATCTTCTTTAGCTACAAGTTTAGTTTCTAGTCCTTCCTCTAATATAGGGCTAAGTAATGGCACTGCCTGGCAGAAAATCACAGCTAGTACAGGTTTTGTATCAGAACATGAAGCTAGCAGTTTTGCTAGTGTTGGAAAAGTTGTGACAGCAGATGGAAGAAGTATTGATTTTAATCTTGAGGTTAGCATGTCTAGAGCTTTTATGGCAGAGACTAATATGCTAGAGGTTAAGGACTATATAAAGATGGACCCTCTTGTAATTAACTTAGATAGCAATATTACTAGCGTTTCTGACCAGAAGTTTTTCTTTGATCTTGATATGGATGGTAAGGAGGAAAATATATCTTTTGCAGGAAAAGGCTCTGGCTTTTTAGCTTTTGATAAAAACAATGATGGAGTTATTAATGATGGTTCTGAGCTTTTTGGAACTAAATCCGGGGATGGTTTTAAGGATTTAGCAGCCTATGATGAAGATGGCAATGGCTGGATTGATGAGAATGATTCTATATTTAATAAGCTAAAGGTCTGGACAAAGGATGATGAAGGAAATGACCAGCTTATTGATTTAAAATCTGCAGATGTTGGAGCAATTTATCTAGATAGTGCTAATTTTCAGTTTAGTTTAAAGGATGCAACTAACAATCTAAATGCAGAAATTAAGAAAACTGGTGTCTATTTAAAGGAAAGTACGGGGGCTGCCGGCACAATTAGTCATGTAGATTTGGTTTTATGATAGGTTTTTGATGAAAATTTTTCATAAATTAAGAGAAATTTAATGCGGACGAACTTTACAATAATCAATCCTGATAGTAAACTTGTTAATGTCATGATTTTAAAATGACTATTGTTTCTAATATGTTTTAATACTTTAAATTAGAAACGTTTCAAAACACATTTTAAACTCGCAAGGGTTTGTACTTTTACAGGAGGAAATTGATTATGGAAAGAGCTAACGCTTGGAAAACTTATGATGAGAAGACTAAGACAGCTGTTTTTGATTTTGCAGAAGATTACAGACAGTTTATTAGTAAAGCTAAGACTGAAAGAGAATGCGTAGAAGAATCTGTTAAGCTTGCTAAGGCTGCAGGTTATGAAGATTTAAATGAAGTTATTAAGGCTGGCAAGACACTTAAGGCTGGCGATAAGGTATACGCTGTTAATATGAAGAAGGCTATCGTTCTTTTTAATATTGGTGAAGAGCCAATTGAGAATGGTATGAATATTTTAGGTGCTCATATTGATTCACCTAGACTTGATATTAAGCAGAATCCATTATATGAAGATACAGATTTAGTATTACTTGATACACACTACTATGGTGGTGTTAAGAAGTATCAGTGGGTTGCTACACCTCTTGCACTTCACGGTGTAGTTGCATTAAAGGATGGTTCAGTTGTTGATGTAACATTTGGTGAAGACCCAACAGACCCTGTACTTGGTGTATCTGACTTACTTATTCATTTAGCTGCTGAGCAGATGGAGAAGAAGGGTAGCAAGGTTGTAGAAGGTGAAGCCCTTGATGTCTTAGTTGGTAGCATGCCAGCTGAGGGTAAGGATGATGAGAAGGAATTAGTTAAGAAGAATATCCTTGCAATCCTTAAGGAAAAGTACGGCATTGAAGAAGAGGACTTCCTTTCAGCTGAACTTACAATGGTTCCTGCAGGTCCTGCTAGAGACTACGGCTTTGATAAGTCAATGATTATGGGTTATGGTCATGATGATAAGTCTTGCTCTTACCCATCACTTATTGCACTTCTTAATTCTAAGAAGTTAAAGAAGACTGGTGTTTGTATCTTAGTTGATAAGGAAGAAATCGGTTCTGTTGGTGCAACAGGTATGCAGTCTAAGTTCTTTGAAAATATGGTTGCAGAACTTATGGATAGATGCGGTGATTATTCAGATCTTAAGCTTAGAAGAGCACTTGCTAACTCATTTATGTTAAGCTCAGATGTATCAGCTGCATTTGATCCAAACTATGCATCAGTATTTGATAAGAAAAATTCAGCATTCTTTGGACGTGGTGTTGTATTTAATAAATACACAGGTGCTCGTGGTAAGTCAGGTTCTAACGATGCTTCAGCAGAGTATGTTGCTAAGGTAAGAAAAATCTGTGATGATAACAAGGTTAACTTCCAGACAGCAGAACTTGGTAAGGTAGATGCAGGTGGCGGCGGAACAATCGCTTACATCTTAGCTAACCTTGATATGAATGTAATTGATAGTGGTATTGCAGTTCTTAATATGCATGCTCCTCATGAAATTATTTCTAAGGCTGACCTTTGGGAAGCACTTAAGTGCTACGAAGCATTCTTAAAGGATGCCTAAAATTACTTGATATAACTACACTTTTAGGTTAAAATTAGATAGCTTAATTACAACAAGCCCTGATTTAGAATAATTAGGGCTTGTTATTTTGTGTAGATAGTAAAAAATTAGTTTTAAATCACATATAGGTAAAATTTAAAAATAAAAAGGAGATACGCTATGAAGTGGAATAAATATTCAATAAAGACTACAACTGAGGCAGTTGATTTAATTAGTGCTTCGTTATCAGAACTTGGCATTGAAGGAATCGAAATCTGTGACAATGTTCAATTAACACAGGAAGAGGCTAAATCAATGTTTGTTGATTTTATTCCAGATTTGCCAGAGGACGATGGAAGCGCTGTTGTTAATTTTTATTTAGATTCAGATGAAGATGACCATACAATTCTTGATAAGGTTAAGGAAGAAATTGAAGGTCTTAGAATTTTTTGTAATATTGGTGAAGGTACAATTACAGAATCTGAAACAGAGGATAAGGACTGGATTAACAACTGGAAGCAGTACTGGCATACATTTAACATAGGTGATCTTTATATTAAACCAACATGGGAAGAAGTAACTGAGGAAATGAAGGGCCATCCAATCCTTTCAATTGATCCAGGAACTGCCTTTGGTACAGGTTCCCATGAAACAACTCGTCTTGTTATTAGACAGCTTCAAAAGTATGTTAAGCCAGGAGATGAGGTTCTTGATGTAGGTTGTGGTAGTGGTATTTTATCAGTGGTTGCTCTAAAGTATGGCGCTGGTCATGCATTTGGTACAGACCTTGATCCTAATGCTATTATTGCAAGTCATGAGAATGCTGATCAGAATGATATTTCCCATGAACAGTTAGAAGTAATTGAGGGTAATATTATTGATGATAAGGCTATTAAGGACGCTTGCGGATATGAAAAATACGACATTGTCTGCGCTAACATATTAGCTGATGTTCTTGAACCTCTTTCAACATGTATTCATGAACATATGAAAGTTGGGGCTTATTTTATTACATCAGGTATTATTGATATGAAGGAAGAAGAGGTTGTTACTGCATTTAAGGCTAATCCTCATCTTGAAATTGTAGAAGTAAACCATGATGGTGAATGGGTTAATGTTACAGCTAGAAGAGCTAATTAAGGAATAGGTGTAGATTATGTATCATTTTTTTGCAGAACATGAGAATACTTTTGAAGAAGAAGGCTATATTAATATAGTTGGTGGCGATGTTAATCATATTAAGAACGTTCTTCGTTTAAAAATAGGTGACGAAGTATTAATTAGCACAGGCGATAATATTGATTATAGCTGCCTTATAGATAGTTTATCAGATGATCTTGTAAGAGTAAGCATTAAAGAGAAAAAAGAAAAAACTAACGAATTACCTATAGAGGTTTATCTATTTCAAGGCCTACCTAAGCAAGATAAGATGGAACTTATTATTCAAAAATGTGTTGAACTTGGTATGAAGGGTTTTTACCCTGTAGCCATGAAAAGATGTATTGTTAAGCTTGACAAAAAGAAGGCAGACAATAAAATTAAACGTTGGAATGATATCTCTCTTAGTGCGGCTAAACAAAGTAAGAGAAGTATTATACCAGAGGTTTATAACGTTCTTGACTTTAAGGATGCATTAAAGGAAGCTGGTAAACTTGATAAGCTAATTTTGCCATATGAGTGTGCAGATGGCATGACCCATACAAAAGATGTGGTAAATTCAATTAAGCCAGGAGATAAGGTTGGTATTTTTATCGGGCCGGAAGGTGGCTTTGATAGAGATGAGCTAGATATGGCTATGGAAGCTGGTTGTGAAATAGTTACTCTTGGTAAGAGAATTCTAAGAACTGAAACAGCTGGTTTAATGTTAATGAGCGTTTTAATGTATAATTTTGAAGAATAATAGTTTGGTAGTTAGTTTGGAGTGTGAAAAATGGAATGCTACTTAGATAATTCAGCAACTACACGTACTGCTGATGAAGTTGTTAAGATTATGATTGAAGCCATGCAGGTGAATTTCGGTAATCCTTCATCTAAGCATATGAAAGGTGTAGATGGTGAAAAATATGTTAAAGAGGCAGCAAGCATTATTGCTAAAAGCCTTAAGGTATTAGATAAAGAGATTCTTTTTACATCAGGAGGTACAGAATCTAATAATACAGCAATTATAGGAACTGCTATGGCTAATAAGCGTAAGGGCAATCATGTAATTGTATCATCTGTAGAACATGCCTCAGTAAAGGAGCCTTTTAATTTCCTTGAAAGAGAAGGCTTTAGGGTAACTTATCTTCCTGTTAATTCAGAGGGTATTGTAGAGTTAGAGGCCTTAAAGGATGCTCTAGATGATGAGACAATTCTAGTTAGCTGCATGCATGTTAACAATGAAATTGGAGCTGTTGAACCAATTGAAGAAATCGGACGTATTGTTAAGGAATATAATCCTGATATTATTTATCATGTAGATGCAATTCAGTCCTATGGTAAATATAAAATTTATCCAAAAAAACTTGGAATCGACCTTTTATCCGTAAGTGGACATAAAATTCATGGACCTAAGGGATCAGGATTTTTATTTATAAAGGATAAGACAAGAATTAAGCCGATTATTTATGGCGGTGGACAGCAAAAGGGAATGCGTTCAGGCACAGAAAATGTTCCAGCAATTGCAGGCCTTGGTAAGGCTGTAGAGCTTATTTATAACGAGTATTTTGATGAAAAAATTAATCATCTTTATGAAATTAAGGATTATTTAATAGATGGCTTAACTAAGATTGAAGATGTTAAGATAAATAGCAAAAAAGGCGATTTATCAGCTCCTCAAATAGTTTCTGCAAGCTTTAAAAATGTTAGAGCCGAAGTGCTTCTTCATGCCCTAGAAGAAAAGGAAATCTATGTTTCTTCAGGTTCTGCTTGTTCATCTAATAAGCCAGGACTTAGCAATACTTTAGTTGCTATTGGCCTTCCAAATGACTTATTAGATTCAACAATAAGATTTAGCTTTAACTATGGAACTAGCAAAGAAGAAATAGATTATACACTTGAGGTATTAAATACATTAGTTCCTCAATTAAGAAGATTTATTCGTAGATAATTGTTAGAAGTGTTTGCAAAGATACAGTAAAGAAAGGAAATAATATGTACAAGGCTTTTTTAATTAAGTATGGTGAAATTGGCGTTAAGGGTAAGAATAGATACCTTTTTGAAGACGCTTTAGTTAGACAGATTAAGCACGCCCTAAAGAATGTAGAGGGTGAATTTGATGTTATTAAAAGACAGGGTAGAGTTTATGCTAAGGTCTTATCTGAAAACTACGATTATGATGAGACAATTGAAGCATTAAAGAGAGTATTTGGTATTCATGGAATCTGCCCAGTAGTTCAAATTGAGGATAATGGATTTGAAGATTTAGCTGCTCACGTAGTTGAATATATTGATAAGGCATATGCAGATAAGAATTTTACATTTAAGGTAGAAGCTCGTCGTGCAAGAAAGAATTATCCTAAGAATTCAATGGAAATCAACATGGATTTAGGCGAGGCTATTCTTAATGCATTCCCTGAAACAAAGGTAGATGTACACAATCCAGAGGTTTTAGTTCAGGTTGAAATTAGAGAAATTATTAATATTTACTCAATTGAAATCCCAGGACCTGGTGGTATGCCAATTGGTACAGCTGGTAAGGCAATGGTTCTTTTATCAGGTGGTATTGATAGCCCTGTAGCTGCATATATGGTAGCTAAGCGTGGTGTTGAAATTGAAGCAACATATTTCCATGCACCTCCATATACATCAGAACGTGCTAAGCAAAAGGTTGTTGATCTTGCTAAAATCGTTTCTAAGTATGCAGGTCCTATTACACTTAATGTAGTAGACTTTACAGAAATTCAGTTAGCTATTTATGAAAAATGTCCACATGATGAATTAACAATTATTATGAGACGTTTAATGATGAGAATTTCAGAAGACTTAGCAAAGCAGAGTGGTTGTAACGGCTTAGTAACTGGTGAATCAATTGGTCAGGTTGCTTCTCAGACAATGGCCAGCCTTACATGTACTAACGAAGTATGTACATTACCAGTATTCC
This sequence comes from Lachnospira multipara LB2003, assembly GCF_000702205.1. Classification (GTDB taxonomy): domain Bacteria; phylum Bacillota; class Clostridia; order Lachnospirales; family Lachnospiraceae; genus Lachnospira; species Lachnospira multipara_A. Next base: position 239,366 of record NZ_JNKW01000001.1, read on the forward strand.
GCCCAGTTATTGCCTTTGATAAGCAGGATATTATAGATATTTCTGAAAAAATCGGAACTTATGAAACATCAATTTTACCTTTTGAAGATTGCTGTACAATTTTCGTTGCAAAACATCCAGTTACAAAACCAAATTTAAGTGTAATTAAGAAGCACGAACACAATCTTGATGAAGTAATTGATGAAATGTATGAAAGAGCAATGAGCACAGTAGAGCGCATTGTATGTGAATAATGTAATAACTAGCGAAGCTAGTTATTATGTAGCGTCAGCCCTTCGCGAAGCGAATCTAATGGCTGATGTTCCCTCTGTCGTAACTTACAAAGTAAGTTACGACCTAGCGTCATTTGTCGTAAGCACGAAGTGGTTGCGACTTTGTGCGAAGCACATCTAATGGCTGATGTTCCCCCACTTGTAATAACTAGCGAAACTAGTTATTATGTAGCGTCGCGCTGCGCGATGTTAATAAAAAAAGCCCCTGCCTTTTTAAGGGCTGGGGCTTTAATAAATTATTATTCAACGATATATGGCTTTAAAACTGAAAGAATTGTTTCGATGTCATTCTCAGCATGGATGTTTAAATCAATTGGCTTAGAAAGGTCAAGTGAGAAAATACCCATGATTGACTTAGCATCTATAACATATCTTCCTGATACAAGATCAAAGTCCACGTCAAATTTTGTTATATCATTAACAAATGACTTTACTTTATCGATTGAATTTAATGAAATCTGTACTGTTTTCAATGGACTACCTCCTACAATATTTTTTATATATTTATTCTAGCCATTTAAAAAGTCACTGTCAACAGTATTATAAAAAATGAAATGTTAGTATAAGAAAGAGGTTTATTGTGAAGAAAGTTGCATTACATAGCCTTGGATGTAAGGTTAACTCATATGAGACAGAATCAATGGAGCAATTATTTATAAAAGCTGGTTATGAGATTGTCCCTTTTAAGGATGATGTGATGGCTGACGTTTACGTAATTAATACATGTTCTGTAACTAATATTGCAGATAGAAAATCAAGACAGATGCTTCATAAAGCAAAGAAGATGAATAAGGACGCAGTAGTAATTGCCTGCGGATGTTATGTTGAATCTGATAGTGCTGGTGTAATAGCAGATGAATGTGTTGATATTGTAATTGGCAATAATAGAAAATTTAGCGTTGTAGAGGCACTTGAAGCTTACTATAATGACAGCTCATGTAATGTTTTTATGGGCGAAATTAATAAGGATCAAAATTACGAAAATTTATCAATAGATACAGTATCTGAGCATACTAGAGCCTATATTAAGGTTCAGGATGGTTGTAATCAATTTTGTTCTTATTGCATAATTCCTTATGTTAGAGGAAGAATAAGAAGTAGAGAAATTTCAGATATAGTTGAAGAAGTAAAGAAATTAGCAGCAAAGGGCTTTAAAGAAATCGTACTTACAGGTATTCATATAACATCCTATGGTTTGGATTTTGTGAAAAAAAACGACCAAGGATTAAAGAGTGATGACTATCTTGAAGGAGACAATAATAAAAAACATATAGGACTAATTGACGTAATTAAGGCGATTCATGAAATTGATGGCATTGAAAGAATTAGACTTAGTTCTCTTGAGCCAAGAGTAATCACAGATGAATTTGCAAGTGAATTACAGAAATTACCTAAGCTTTGCCCACATTTCCATTTATCATTACAAAGTGGATGTGATAAGACTCTTAAGGCAATGAATAGGAAATATACAACTAAGGAATTTATGGATGGGGTACAAAGACTTAGAAAATACCTTGATAATCCAGCTCTTACAACAGATGTTATTGTTGGTTTCCCTGGAGAAACAGATGAGGATTTTTACGAGTCTTATGAATTCCTAAAAAAAGTTAATTTCTATGAAATGCATGTATTTAAGTATTCTAGACGTAAGGGCACAGTTGCAGATAAAATGCCAAACCAGATTAACGGCAAGGACAAGAATAAGAGAAGTAATTCACTTCTTCTTATGACTAAGGTTAATTCTATAAACTATCGCAAAGATTTTGTAAAAAATACAGAGTTAAGTGATATACTAATTGAGGAATTAGTAGAAATTGATGGCAAAGAATATTATACAGGACTTACTAAGAATTATATTCGTGTAGCTATTGAAAAAGATGAATTTAAGGATTATTCTATAATAAATGGAATGAATTCGCTTATAAATACTATTGTAAATTTTAGACCTGTGGAATTATTATCTGATAATGAAACAGTTCTTGGAAAGTTAGTAAAATAGTAATAGGAGAAGTTATGAAAACTAGAAAAAATGAGGCAGGAATGATTCTTGCTATTGATATGGGTAACACTAATATTGTAATTGGATGCGTTGATAAGGAAAGAGTTATTTTTGAAGAAAGAGTTTCAACAGACCTTTCAAAGACTGAGCTTGAATATGCAATTAGTTTTAAGACAGTACTTGAATTGTATAAAATCGACCCAACTAGTATTAAGGGATCAATTATTTCATCAGTTGTTCCATCCCTTGTAAATATTATAAAGGAAGCTGTAATTAAGACAGTAGGCGTTGTTCCAATGATAGTAGGACCTGGAATTAAGACAGGTCTTAATATACTTATGGATCAGCCAAGACAGGTGGGAAGCGATTTAATAGTTGATGCAGTTGGCGCAATTCATGAATATGGCGCACCAGCAATTATTATTGATCTTGGAACTGCAACAACAATTAGTGTAGTTGATGAAAAATCTAATTATATCGGTGGAGCAATTTTACCAGGAATTAGAGTGTCTCATGATTCTTTAGTTTCACGTACAGCCCAGCTTCCAAAGATTTCTCTAGATGCACCGGAAAAAGCTATTGGAAAAAACACAGTAGATTGTATGAAGAGTGGCTTGGTTTATGGTAATGCAGCTTGCATAGATGGAATGGTAAAAAGAATTGTTAAAGAAGCTGGTTTTGGACAGAATGGTAAGCCTAGGGCTAAGGTTATTGCCACTGGTGGTCTTGCTAAGGTAGTAATTCCACATTGCGAAGAAAAGATTTTAGAGGATCCTGAACTATTAATTAAGGGACTTAAAGTTATTTATGATAAAAATGTAGATTAGGATTTAAGGAGAATAGATATGCTTAAAGGAAAAAATGTTGTACTTGGAGTAACAGGGAGTATAGCAGCTTATAAAATTGCAAATTTAGCAAGTATGCTTGTTAAACAGCATGCTAATGTTGATGTTATTATGACAAAGAATGCAACAAATTTTATTAATCCAATAACATTTGAAACATTAACAGGCAATAAGTGTATTGTAGATACTTTTGATAGAAATTTTCAGTTTAATGTTGAGCATGTATCATTAGCTAAGAAAGCTGATATTTTTATGGTTGCGCCAGCATCTGCTAACGTAATTGGTAAATATGCTAATGGAATTGCAGATGATATGCTTACAACAACCCTTCTTGCTTGCAGATGTCCTATTTATTTTTCTCCAGCAATGAATACTAACATGTATTTAAATTCAATTGTTCAGGAGAACATGGAAAAATTAAAGAGACATGGAGTTAAATTTATAACACCAGCAACAGGAAGACTTGCATGTGATGATGTGGGAATTGGTAAACTCCCATCAGAAGAGATTTTACTTAATGCAATTTTATATGAAATAGCTAAAGAAAAGGATTTAAAGGGCTTGAAAGTGGTTGTTAGTGCAGGTCCTACAAGGGAGAAAATCGATCCTGTAAGATACATAAGCAACAATTCTACAGGCAAGATGGGATATGCAATAGCAGAGGTTGCATCTATGAGAGGAGCAGATGTTACTTTAGTTTCAGGAAAAGTTAATTTGAAAAAATTGGACTATGTTGATACTATAGATGTAGTTAGTGCTAAGGATATGTATGATGCAATAATGGATAGTGCTAAGGATGCAGACATTGTTATAAAGGCTGCAGCTGTTGCAGATTACAGACCAAGCATGGTTTCTGATAACAAGATAAAGAAAAGTGATAATGATATGTCAATTGCACTTGAACGTACAGATGACATTATTGGAACTCTTGGAAAGAATAAGAGAGATGGCCTATTTTTATGTGGTTTTTCAATGGAGACAGAGAATTTATTAGAAAATTCTAGGAAAAAATTAGATAAGAAAAATCTAGATATGATAGTATGTAATAATCTAAAGGTTTCTGGGGCTGGCTTTGGAACAGATACTAATGTTGTAACTTTTATTACTAAGGATGATGTGGAAGAACTTCCAATCCTAAGTAAAACAGAGGTTGCAGACAGAATTCTAGATAAAATATTAGAGGTTAGAAATAGATAGCAAATAAAGGTGGATGGCTAAATGGCTAAAAATAAAAAGGTAATCAAATATAGACGTGGACATGAAAGGTTAATTACATGCGCTACATTTATTGTGATTTTAGTTTACATCGTCTGTTTTGTTTTTTTGTATAATACAAAAAGCGCAGTTAAGACCTATGAAACGACTTTAGGTAGTTTATATGATAGTGAAACTTTTACAGCACTAGCTATTAGAGATGAGAAGATTTATAATTCAGATTATTCTGGATATATAAACTATTACCAAAGAGAAGGAACTAAGGTGGCAAGTGGCGATATTATTTGCTCTGTTGATGAAACAGGAAGGGTTGCAGACCTTTTAGCTAATTATAAGACTGATATAAGCAATGCCTTAAATAGTGACGAACTTGCGGTTTTAAAGGAAACACTTAATAAGTATAAGGTAAATTTTAGCTCAGATTCTTTTAATGAAATTTATAATTTAAAGACTGATTTAAATGCCTCTATATTAACATCAATTAATGAGAATATTATGGCAAACCTTGATTCTTTAATTGAAAGTACAGGGGATTCAAACTTTTTTAACTGTATAAATTCACCAGCATCAGGTGTTGTTATTTATAACACAGATGGATATGAGAATTTTAATGAGGATGGTTTATCTAAGGTTAGTTTTGATAAAAGTAAGTATCAAAAAAATACATTAAAGAATGTAACTTCAAATTCAATGGTTTCATCAGGAGATAATGCTTTTAAGTTAATTGAAAGTGAAAATTGGAATCTTTATGTAGAATTAAGTAAAAATCAGATTAAGAAACTTAATTTAGATGGAACTAATAGAGTAACACTAAATTTTAAATCTGATGGAATTTCTACCGATTGTGATTTTGAAATAATTGAAGTTAACGGAAAATACTATGGAAAAATGTCGCTTTCAAAATATATGATTAGATATGCTACACAGAGATTTATTGATGTTGAAATTGTAGTTGATAGTTCATTAGGAATTAAAGTTCCTGCTTCATCAATTACAAGAAAGGATTTTTATTATCTACCAAAGTCTTATTTAACAAATAGTGGCTCTGATGTGGGCTTTTTAATTAGATATTATGATAAGAATAATTTAGTTGAAACTTTTGTTAGTACTGATATTTATTATACAGATACAGCTGCTACGGAGGATACGGGAGATGATTATGTTTATGTTGATCCTAATGTTTTCCCAAGCACGAACTTTACGCTTTTAAAGACAAATAGTACGGAAAGTTATAGTGATATAAAAATGTCTGAATTACCAGGTGTTTACTGCGTAAATTCCGGCTTTACAGTATTTAAAGTCGCAATAGTTCTTAAACAAAATGATGAATATTTTGTACTAAAGAACAATGTATCAAAGGGTGTTGAACTTTATGATAGAATTGTTTTGGATGCTTCAAAATATAGTGAAGGTCAGCTGATTTATTAGGCGATAATTAATAAATAAAAACATTTATGATGTTTTTAAAATACATATAGGAAGGGCTTAATATGTTATTAACTAATTACAAAGAAGTAGAAGAGAGGGTGAGAAAGGCAGCATCTAGGGTTAATAGAGATCCAAGTGAAGTAACACTTATTGCTGTTAGTAAGACTAAACCAAATGAAATGATTCAGACTTTGTATGATAATGGAGTAAGAGAATTTGGGGAAAATTATGTCCAGGAACTTCATACAAAAATGGAAGAATTACCAGAGGATATTAATTGGCATATGATTGGCCATCTACAAAGAAATAAAGTTAAATATGTAGTTGGCAAAGTTTCCATGATACATTCCGTTGATTCTATTAGACTTGCTAAGGCTATTAGTGATGAAGCAGTAAAGAAAAATGTTATTGTAGAAATTTTACTTGAGGTTAATGTTGGCTTAGAGGAAAACAAATTTGGTTTTAAAGTAGAAGAGGTAGAAGACGCGGTTTGTGAGATCGCTACTTTTCCTAATATTGTAATAAAAGGACTTATGACAAGTGCACCTTATGTAATGAATTCTGAAGAAAATAGACCTATTTTTAAAAAACTAAAAGAATTATTAGTTGACATCAATGGTAAAAACATACATAATGTTAGTATGAGTGTGTTATCAATGGGTATGACCAACGATTTTGAGATTGCCATTGAAGAAGGTGCAACTCACGTTAGAGTCGGTACAGCAATATTTGGAGAAAGAAACTATAATCGATAATTTATTCTTAAATTTATCAAGGTTATGGTAAACGATTTGGATTATAAGGAGAAGAAAAATGGGAGCATTAGATAAGATTTCAAATATGTTCAAATTCTCAGAAGATGATGATTTTGAAGATTACGATGATTACGAAGAAGAAGAAATTGAAGATTTTGAGCCAGGATATGAAGAAGATGAGGAAAGTTCTAAGACAAGAAATTCTTTATTTAAGAATAAAAAAGAAGATGATGTTTCTTTTGATTTAGATAAGAAGAGTAAGTCAAATTCACGAAATAAGATCGTTCCTATTAAGACTCAGATTCCTAAGGAATTAGAGGTTGTTGTGATTAAACCACAGTCAATGGAAGATGCTAAGGAAATTACAGATACATTACTTTATGGTAAAGCTGTTGTACTTAATTTAGAAGGCATTCATGTGGAAATTGCTCAAAGAATTATTGATTATTCTGCTGGTTCAACATATGCTATTAGAGGTAATTTACAGAAGATTACTAATTTTATCTTCCTTGTAACACCTCCTAACGTAGATATTTCAGGTGATATTCCTGAATTAGTTGGTGGCGGAATCGATTTAACTGGTGTTAAATCTAAGACTGAAATTGGTCAAATTTAATAGTATTTTTGCCATCTAAGCATAAGTTTGTTTAGATGGCTTTTTTAGTAAATGTGTTTTGTGGAGGAAGTATGAGTAAGTGTGTTAATGTAAGATATGAGGGAAAGCCTTGTTATGATATTGTTATTGAAAAGGATTTTTCTAAGTTAAAGGATGAATTTAATAAGCTTGGTAAGACAGGAAGAAAAATCTGTATTGTAACTGATAGTAACGTAGGTAAAATTTATTCACAGCAGGTTAAGGAAGAATTGGAAAAAACAGGAAATAGTTGTTTTGTTTATACATTTCCTGCTGGAGAAAAATATAAAGAATTAAATACGGTACAGGATATTTATGAATTTCTTATCAAGAATTCCTTTGATAGAAATGACGTGCTTGCTGCCCTTGGTGGTGGCGTTGTAGGTGACCTTACTGGTTATACAGCAGCAACATATTTAAGAGGTATTGATTTTATTCAGATTCCTACATCACTTTTAGCTCAGGTTGATTCAAGTATTGGCGGAAAGACTGGAGTGGATTTTAGAGGATATAAGAATATGGTTGGGGCTTTTTATATGCCTAAATTAGTTTATATGAATATAGCTTGCCTAAAGACCTTATCTAAGAGATTATTTAATTCTGGCTTTGGTGAAATTATTAAGCATGGCCTAATTAAAGATAAGGACTACTATGAATGGCTTAAAGAATCCTACCAGAAAATCAATGAATTAGATGATGATGCCCTAGAGCAGATGATTTATACTAGCTGCAATATTAAAAGGGATGTTGTTGAAAAAGATCCTAAGGAAAAGGGAGACAGAGCTCTACTAAATTATGGACATACATTAGGTCATGCTATTGAAAAACTACTTGACTTTAAGTGCTACCATGGAGAATGTGTAGTTTTTGGTATGATTGCAGCCCTTAAAATTGACCTAAATAGAGGAAATATAACGGTTAAGGAATACGAAGATGCCCTTAATGTCTTTAAGTCTTATGGCTTTAATTTAACTGTTGAAAATCCTAGCTTTTCAATAGATGACGTTATTCGTGTATCTAAATCTGATAAGAAGGCTGATGCTGGTAAAATTAAATTTATCCGCTTAAATAGTATTGGTGATGCAACAATAGATAAAACTGTATCAGAAGAGGAAATGAAAGCAGCATTAAAGACTGTTTTAATTTAGTGCTTGCTTGGAGGAATGAAAAAATGAAAAAGAGAAGAATTATATATTATATTTTGGCATGTGTTATTTTAACTCAAATTGATCAGATTACTAAGGTAATTACAGAAGCTAAATTAAGCTACGAAGGTTTAAGCATTATCCCTGGAGTTTTTAAGCTTTATTGCATTAGAAATCAGGGTGCTGCTTGGGGAGTTTTAAGCGGTAAGATTAGTTTGTTTGTTGTTATAACATGTCTAATTATTGCAATTGTAACTTATGTAATAATTAGACTCCCAGAAGATAAAAAATATAATTTATTGTTTTGGACATTAACTGTCTTAGTAAGCGGTGCTATTGGTAATTTTATCGATAGAATCAGATTTGGCTATGTTAGGGATTTTCTTTATTTTGAATTGATTGATTTCCCAGTATTTAATGTGGCTGATATATTTGTTACATGTTCAGTAATTGTCCTAATTATTCTTATATTTTTTGTATATAAGGATGAGGATTTTGAATTTTTAAATCTAAAGAAGAAGAACTAAATAGTGAGGTTTTAATGTTACAAGAAGGAAAGAAAGCAAATATTGTTCTTGAAGTGGATATTGAAGATAAGGGAATTAGAATTGATAAATACATTTCTGAGGAATTAGAAGATTATTCCCGTTCAAGGGTTCAAAAAGAAATAGATAATGGGAATGTGTTAGTGGATGGTAAAGTGGTTAAGGCTAATTATAAGTTAACTGGAAAGGAAACAATTAATGTGACTATTCCAGAACTTATTGTACCTGAGATTTTACCTAAAGATATTCCTCTTGATATTGTTTATGAGGATGATGACGTTATCTTAATAAATAAGCCAAAGGGAATGGTTGTACATCCAGCCCCTGGACATATTGATGATACATTAGTTAATGCTTTAATGTATCACTGTAGGGACAATTTATCAGGTATTAACGGTGTTATGCGCCCAGGTATTGTTCATAGAATTGACAGAGATACAACAGGTGTAATTATTGCTTGTAAAAATGATGTGGCCCATAATTTTATAGCAGAGCAGTTAGCCGTTCATTCTATTACAAGAAAGTATTATGCTATTTGTTATAATCAGTTTAAGGAAGAAGAGGGGGTTGTTGATGCTCCAATTGGCAGAAATCCTAACGATAGAAAGAAGATGGCTATAGATAAAAAGAATGGTAAAAGGGCTGTAACCCATTATAAAGTCCTTGAAAACTTAGGAAAATACGCCTTTATTGAGTGCCAGCTAGAAACAGGTAGAACACATCAGATTAGAGTTCATATGGCAAGTATTGGACATCCTCTTCTTGGGGATGAAGTTTATTGTAAGGCAAAATCAAACTTTAATTTAACAGGTCAAACATTACATGCAGGAGTTTTTGGATTTATTCATCCAAGGACTAAAGAATATATGGAATTTAGCGCTGAATTGCCAGAATATTTTAAAAATCTTTTGGAAATTTTAAGAAGTAAAAAAGACAAATAATTCTTTTTTATTCTAGAGGAGATAGTATGAGACGTAGAGATTATATTGATTTGATTTTAAATAGTATTTCAGATAGCTTTGATATTTATCATAACTATCATTTTAAGGATCGTAAATTTGTAGTTTATGCCTATAATAACAAATCAAATGAAAAATTTGAGAGTGCTAATATGGCTAAATTATGGGAATCTAACGCATTTGAACACTTATTTTTTATAAATTGTGATCGCCTTGATGCAGATAAATTTAACGAACTTTACAAATGGACAATTGATAATATTGAGCCCCATTTTGTAAGGGGAGACAAGAGATTCCCTGCTAAAAACCACATGTGTTCTTATATTTCATTTATCATAATTACAAAGGAACCTATAACTTATGAGGTAGAATCCCTTATTAAGAAGAGCAACTATCATAAGAATTATTTATTTGGAGCTAGAGGCTTTGTGGATATTAGAATTGCTGTTATAACTCCAAGTACTGGGGAACTTACAGTTAATAAAAATGGAGCAAAAATTGGAAATTTTCTTAGGGAGTTGTTGCCTATCTCTTAGGTAAAATGCTATAATTATTATATTAAATGAATAATAAAGGGGGTAATTAGAATGAATGAGAAGACTGTTATTACAATAGGTCGTGAATTTGGTAGCGGCGGACACGAAGTGGGTGTTAGACTAGCAAAAAAACTTGGTATAAAGTGTTATGATAAGGAACTTCTAGCAGAAGCTGCTAAAGAAAGTGGAATCGCTGAGGATTTATTCTCATCTCAGGATGAAAAACCTACAAGCTCATTTTTATATTCTTTAGTTATGGACACATATTCTTTAGGTTATTCTAATGCCTATATGGATATGCCAATTAATCATAAGGTCTTTTTGGCTCAATTTGATGCAATCAAAAAAATCGCCGAAAGAGAGTCCTGCGTCATTGTGGGACGTTGTGCAGACTATGCTCTAGAAGATAATCCATTCGCTGTTAATGTATTTATTAAGGCGGATTTAAAATCAAGAATAGAGCGTGTTAAAAAGCTTTATGAATTAAATGATAACAAGGCTGCTGATTATATCCAAAAAACTGATAAAAAGAGAGCTAGTTATTATAATTATTACTCAAGTAAAAAATGGGGAGAAGCAAAGAGTTATGATCTATGTATTAACACAGCAGATGTAGGCATAGATGGTGCTATTGAGCTGATTTTAAAATATATAGAGTTAAAGGAACAAAATATTTAGTTTTTATGTTGGATAAAGGATTTAAAGGTAAGAAAAAATTTGATTTTAAAAAATGGATAACAGGGGGTAATTCAAAACTATATCTTGGATTAATTATAGTTGTATTTTTATTCTTAATGATATCCCTTAGAACAGTAATCAGAATGCATGAAGAAAATATAAGGGATGAAGTTGAGAGTAGTACTGAGGCTGTTACAGAGGATGTTACCCAAGAAGAGAGCCAAGATTCTAATTATGTGGCTAATAACCTTGTGTACTGCATTAAGATTAATAAATCGGAGAATTTTGCAATCATTTACAAAATGGATGATAACAACGAATATACAATTCCAGTTAAGGCCTTTAGTGTTTCAGTTAACGAAGACACACCTCTTGGGGAGACATTTATTTCAAAGAAATCTCTTTGGTGGAAGGTTTCAGATGTATCTTTTTGTAGATATGCATCTAAGTTAGACAATTCGGAAGTTTTATATTCTGCGTCTTATTTTTACAATGATACACCTAATTCTCTTAACAAAAGTTCATACAATAACATTGGTAATCCTTCAATTGATGGCTCAATTCATATGACAGTAGCCAATGCTAGATGGATTTATGAGAATTGTGGAATTAATACACCTGTGTATATTTCAGATGATTTACAGTTAGATGAAGGACTTGAATTAGAGCAGTTTAATAAAGTATCATCAGGTTATGTTGATCCAACAGATGAAAAAAGCAATAGCAGAAAATAAATACAATAAAATATTATAGAATTAATATTATTGTGGTAAAAAAACAAAAATAAATTATGGAATTAATATTATGATAAAAATAGACATTCATGGAATCTGCTGCTTACAAAAAGCAAGTTTTTTAGTAGGTAGTTAAGACCTTGGGTGTCTTTTTTTATGTTTTGTGATATAATGCCATCTGTTTGTAATGAGTCTAATTATAGATTGGAGTGATTTTTTGTTATATATTATTAGACATGGTAAAACAGATTGGAATATGCAAAATAAATTACAAGGTCACATGGATATACCTTTAAATGAAGAGGGTATTCAAATGGCCATTGAATCAGGTAAGAAAAATAAAGATGTACATTTTGATATATGTTTTTGTTCGCCACTTACTAGAGCTAAGCAGACAGCTGCTTATTTTCTAGGAGATAGGAAGGTGCCGGTTATTTATGATGACCGACTTAAGGAAATGAATTTTGGTATTTACGAGGGAGCTCTAAATTATAGAACTGATGAGAATTGTCCAGTTAATGTCTTTTTTAAAGACCCTGCTAATTATAATGGGGTTAAAGATGGAGAGTCTACTAAGGATTTAATGAATAGAACTAAGGATTTTTTAGATACTGTGGTAAATCCAATGCTTAAGGAAGGTAAGGATATTCTTATTGTTGGTCACGGAGCAGCTAATTCAAGTCTTATATGCCAGTTTAGAGGCCTAGGAGTTGAAAAATTCTGGGATGAAGGAATAGAAAACTGCAGATTAATAAAACTATGCTAATTGAGATATTTTATCATATACTCATTGTAACTAATCTAAATAATGTATAGTAAAAATTGCAGCATTTATGCCTTTTTTTGTATTTTTTTGAAAAAATTTGGGATTAGGTATTGAGAAAAATTTATCAATAAATTATTATATAAAGGTAAGGTTTCTATAAATTATTATTAATGGAGGAACATATGATATATTCAACAGAAATTAAAAACATGTGCCCTGTAACACAGGGTGTACATCATGGCGCTGCTCCTATTCCAGAAGAAGCAAAATGGGTACAGGCAAAGAAAATCGAGGATATATCAGGTTATACACATGGTATAGGCTGGTGTGCACCTCAGCAGGGAGCTTGTAAGCTTTCTCTTAACGTTAAAGATGGTATTATTCAGGAAGCTCTTGTAGAGACAATCGGATGTTCAGGAATGACTCATTCAGCAGCTATGGCTTCTGAAATTCTTCCAGGACTTACACTCCTTGAAGCTCTTAACACAGACTTAGTTTGTGATGCTATTAATACAGCTATGAGAGAACTTTTCTTACAGATAGTTTATGGTAGAACACAGAGTGCATTCTCTGAAGATGGTCTTCAGATCGGTGCTGGTCTTGAAGATTTAGGTAAGGGTGCTCGTTCTATGGTTGGTACTACATACGGTACATTAGAAAAGGGTCCTCGTTATCTTGAACTTACAGATGGTTATATCACAGACATCGCTTTAGATGAAGATGATGAAATCATTGGTTATAAGTTCGTTAACTTTGGTAAGATGATGGATTTCTTAAAGGCTGGCGACGACGCAGAAACAGCTTTAAAGAAGGCATCTGGTCAGTATGGTAGAGTTGATGATGCGGTTAAGTTCGTTGACCCAAGAAGACAGTAATAGGAGGATATTAAACATGGCATTATTTGAATCATATGAAAGAAGAGAGCCACAGATCCTCGCTGCTTTAAAGGAATATGGCATCTCATCAATTGAAGAATGTAAAGAAATTACAGACGCTGCTGGTATCGATGTATATCACTTAATCGAAGGTATCCAGCCAATTTGTTTTGAAAATGCAAAGTGGGCTTACACAGTAGGTGCTGCTATTGCTATTAAGAAGGGTTGTAGAAAGGCTTCTGAAGCTGCTGCTGCAATCGGTGAAGGTCTTCAGGCATTTTGTATTCCAGGTTCTGTAGCTGATCGTCGTAAGGTTGGTTTAGGACATGGTAACTTAGGTAAGATGCTTCTTGAAGAAGATACAGAATGTTTCGCTTTCTTAGCAGGTCATGAATCATTCGCTGCTGCTGAAGGTGCTATCGGTATCGCTGAAAAGGCTAATAAGGTTCGTAAGACTCCATTAAGAGTTATCTTAAACGGTCTTGGTAAGGATGCTGCTCAGATTATTTCTCGTATCAATGGTTTCACATATGTTGAAACACAGTACGATTATAAGACTGGTGAATTAAAGGAAGTATTTAGAAAGTGCTATTCTAAGGATGCTAACTCTCCAAGAGCTAAGGTTAACTGCTACGGCGCTAACGATGTTCAGGAAGGTGTTGCAATTATGTGGAAGGAAAATGTTGATGTTTCTATCACAGGTAACTCAACTAACCCTACAAGATTCCAGCATCCAGTAGCTGGTACATACAAGAAGGAAAGACTTGAAGCTGGCAAGAAGTACTTCTCAGTTGCTTCAGGTGGTGGTACAGGTCGTACACTTCACCCAGATAACATGGCTGCAGGTCCTGCTTCATATGGTATGACAGATACAATGGGTCGTATGCATTCAGATGCTCAGTTCGCTGGTTCTTCATCAGTTCCTGCTCACGTAGAAATGATGGGTCTCATCGGTGCTGGTAACAACCCAATGGTAGGTATGACAGTTTCAACTGCTGTATCTATCGAAGAAGCTGCTAAGGCTGGTAAGTTCTAAGATTAGAACTTAAAGTTATTATTTAATTAAATTCTAGAGCACGTTATGCTATGCATAACGTGCTTTTTTTATTGTATGGGATATAAATGGGAAAAGTTTGATAGAGGGTGGATTGACAGAGTATAAGACTTGCTAGAAGGAGGTGATTTGACATAGCTGGTTGTTTGATAAAGTGGATGATTTAATACTTAGCTTGTTGGATAATAGTGTTTTATGGGAATTATACAGCAAAATCATAGGAAATTATACAATTGCTGTGTGGTTTAGGAGAATTACATGGATTAGTACAGCAAAATCATAGGAAATTACATATTTGCTGTGTGGTACGGGCGAATTGCTTGAATTGGTACAGCAAATTTGCCTCAAAGTGCAATTTTGCTGTATCCTGACTAACGAATCTAGACGTTCTAGTTAATCTGGCATTCAAGCCAAGCTAGTTATTCAAGTATTCTGGCATTCAAGCCACGCTAGTTATTCTAATTAATCTAATTATACTAACTTTTCTAATTATGTGAATTCTAATCTGTTCAATTATAAACAAGTAAATTCTAGTTGCTACAATTATAAACAAGTAAATTCCAATCCCTTCAATTATAACTACATGTATCATTCTATTTTCTTGAATCATAGTAGGTTTATATACAAAAAAAGCTCTAGCGTAAGCTAGAGCTTTTTTGTGCTTTATAGTTATAATTTAATCTTCATCCTCTTCAGCGGCAATTACACCTGAAATTACAGATATTAGAACTACGCTTGCAATAATTGCCATTGAAACACCAATAATTGGTCCAATAAATAATAAAAACATTATGTCACGACCTCCATTCATAGATTAGTTTAATTATATATCTAAATTTAGACATTTTCAAGTTTTAGAGCGCTTTTTTAAGATTTTTATTAGCTGTTGATAACATAAGTTTAATTCTATTTAGCTGGTTAACTTCTGATGCGCCTGGATCGTAATCTACTGCTATTATGTTTGATTCAGGGAATGCTGCTCTTAATTCCTTAATTACACCCTTACCAACAATATGATTTGGTAAACATGCAAATGGCTGACAACAAACAATGTTTCCTGCGCCATTATGGATTAACTCAATCATTTCACCTGTTAATAACCAACCTTCACCTGTCTGATTTCCTAATGAAACTAAATCCTTAGCTAGGTTTGCAGTATCCTTAATTGATGATGGTGCATCAAAACGCTTACTTTCTGCGAGAGCCTTGTTACCTTCTTTTCTAAACCACTCTAGGAATTTGATTAATGAATTACCAATAAATGCTGTTTTCTTTGGAGCACCAAGGTATTCATGCTTAAAGTTAGTGTTTTCAAGAGAGTAGAGTAAAAAGCCCATTAAATCTGGTACTACAGCTTCAGCACCTTCAGCTTCAAGTAAATCTACTAAGTAATTGTTAGCAGCAGGCATGAATTTAACTAAGATTTCACCTACAATACCAACTCTTGGTTTCTTAATATCAAGTAATGGTATTTCATCGAAGTCCTTAACGATTCCGTGTAAGTTCTTATTAAATTCTTTCATGTTAACTTTCTTCTTAGTTAACTGATCAATACAAATCTTCTTCCATTTTTCATGAAGAGCGTTAACAGAGCCAGGAACAGCTTCGTAAGGTCTTGTTCTATAAACAACGTTCATAAATACGTCACCGTATTCAATTGCCATCATAGCTTTCTTTAGCATTGGAACAGTTACCTTAAATCCTGAGTTTTTCTCAAGACCCTGAGCTGATAATGAAATTACAGGGACATTAGGAAGACCAGCTTTTGTAAGGGCTCTTCTAATAAATCCAATATAATTTGAAGCTCTACATCCACCACCAGTCTGTGAAATGATTATGGCTGTCTTTGTCATATCATATTTGCCAGAAAGTACAGCATCCATAATCTGACCAACTACCATAAGTGAAGGATAGCAAGCATCGTTATTAACATACTTTAATCCCACATCAACAGCAGACTTATTGTCATTATCAAGAACAACAAAATTATATCCGCATGAATTAAGTGTTGGTGCTAATAAATCAAAGTGAATTGGTGACATCTGAGGGCAAAGAATAGTGTAATTCTTACGCATCTCTTCTGTAAATTCAATCTTCTTAAATGCTGCTGATTCGATTTTTCTCTTATAATTGTGCATTTCACGTACGCGAAGGGCAGCAATAAGGGAACGAACACGAATTCTTGCAGCTCCTAAGTTGTTAACTTCGTCAATCTTAAGTACTGTATAAATTTTACCAGCCTTTGTAAGAATATCATTTACTGCATCTGTTGTAACAGCATCAAGACCACAACCAAATGAGTTAAGCTGAATTAAATCAAGTTGTTCATTAGTTCTTACATAACTTGCTGCGGCATAAAGTCTTGAGTGATACATCCACTGATCCATTACAACTAAAGGTCTATCAACCTTACCAAGGTGTGAAATAGAGTCTTCTGTTAGTACTGCAATACCATAAGAATTAATTAATTCTGGAATACCGTGGTTGATTTCTGGATCAACATGATAAGGTCTACCAGCAAGTACAATACCACGTTTACCAGTTTCTTCTAGGTATTTAATAACTTCTTCACCCTTAGTTCTAACATCAGCCTTAGCCTGCATTAATTCATCCCAAGCATGGCTAACAGCAGCCTTTACTTCTTTTGCTGGAATATCACTTAATTCCTCAATAAGTCTCTTTGTAAGAATTTCTTTATTCTCAAAAGTCATAAATGGATTTCTAAAGTCAATATGTTCTGTCTTTAATTCTTCCACGTTATTCTTGATATTTTCTGCATAAGAAGTAACGATAGGGCAGTTGTAGTGGTTGTTAGTATTTTCAATTTCCTTATGTTCATATGGGATACAAGGATACCATATGAATTTAACACCATTTTTAATTAACCATGAAATGTGACCATGGGCTAATTTGGCTGGATAACACTCTGACTCTGATGGAATTGATTCAATACCAAGTTCGTAAATCTTACGTGTTGAGCTTGGTGATAATACAACTCTGTATTTTAAGTCATTAAATAATGTAAACCAGAATGGGTAGTTCTCATACATGTTAAGAACTCTTGGAATACCTACAGTACCACGAGTTGCCTCAGCTTCGCTAAGTGGTTCGTAGTCAAATAATCTATGTAATTTATAATCAAAAAGGTTTGGAAGTTTATCTTTACTCTTTTCTTTTCCAAGACCTCTTTCACATCTATTACCTGTAATAAATCTTCTGTTACCAGAGAATTTATTAATTGTTAAATGACATTGGTTTGTACATCCCTTACATCTTGTAAGAGTAGTTTCATATGTTAAGTTGTTAATCTGATCAATTGAAAGCATTGATGTATCAGAGATTCCATCGTATCTTTCTCTAGCAATTAAAGCAGCACCAAAGGCACCCATAATACCAGCAATATCAGGTCTAATAGCTTCTACACCTGTGATTTTCTCGAAAGAACGAAGTACAGCATTGTTATAGAAAGTACCACCCTGTACAACTATATGCTTACCTAAATCACCTGGATCAGAAATCTTAATAACCTTATAAAGGGCGTTCTTAATTACAGAATATGCTAAACCTGCAGAAATATCAGCTACTTCAGCACCTTCTTTTTGAGCCTGCTTAACCTTTGAATTCATAAATACAGTACAACGTGTACCAAGGTCAATTGGGTATTTTGCAAATAATGCTTCCTTAGCAAAATCCTGAACTGTGAAGTTAAGGCCCTTAGCAAAAGTTTCAATAAATGAGCCACATCCTGATGAACATGCTTCATTTAACTGTACTGAATCTACTGTCTGATTTTTAATCTTGATACATTTCATATCCTGTCCACCAATATCGATGATACAGTCAACTTCTGGATCAAAGAATGCAGCTGCATAGAAATGAGAAACAGTTTCTACTTCGCCTTCATCAAGCATAAGAGCAGCCTTAATTAAAGCTTCACCATAACCTGTTGAACATGATGAAACAATCTTAGCCTTAGGATTAATTCTAGAATAAATCTCTTTAATAGCCTTAATTGTAGTTGCAAGTGGTGAACCGTTGTTGCTTGAATAAAATGAGTAAAGTAAGTTACCATCTTCATCAACTAAGGCAACCTTTGTAGTTGTTGAACCAGCATCAACACCTAAATAGCAGTTTCCTTCATAGCTTTCAAGAGGTGCAGTCTTTACTTTATGTGAATTATGTCTATTTAAAAATTCATCGTATTCAAGCTGATTTTTAAATAGAGGCTCCATTCTAGCTACTTCAAATTCAAGTTGAACTTTGTTTTGTAATTTTGTGATGATCTGGTCAACTGGCATAAATACATTCTCATCATAGTTCATTGCTGAACCAACTGCTGCAAAAAGATGTGAGTGGTCTGGTGCAATGATGTTCTCAGGGCCAAGGCTTAGGGTTCTAATAAAGCAGTTTCTAAGCTCTGAAAGGAAGTGAAGTGGTCCACCAAGGAATGCAACATTTCCTCTAATTGGCTTACCTTGAGCTAAACCTGAAATAGTTTGATTTACTACAGCCTGGAATACTGAAACAGCTAAGTCTTCCTTAGTTGCGCCTTCATTAATTAATGGCTGAATATCTGTTTTTGCAAATACACCACATCTAGCTGCGATAGGATATATTGATTTATAATTTTTAGCGTATTCATTAAGACCTGTGGCATCTGTATGTAGAAGAGTTGCCATTTGATCAATAAAGGAACCTGTACCACCAGCACAAATACCATTCATTCGCTGGTCAATACCGTTAGTAAAATAAATAATCTTGGCATCTTCACCACCAAGTTCAATGGCAACATCACATTGTGGAGCATAATCTTGTAATGCAGTCGAAACCGCAACAACTTCCTGTGTAAAAGGTACTCCAAGTGCCCCTGCAAGAGTAAGTCCACCAGAACCTGTAATTACGGGATAAATCTCGAACTGGCCAAGTTTTTCCTTAGCTTTTACAAGTAGTGATTGTAGGGTTTCTTGAATGTTGGCAAAGTGACGTTCATAATCTGAAAAAAGAATTGCATTAGAATCGTCCAAGATAGCAATTTTAACTGTTGTTGAACCAATATCAATACCTAATTTATATCTATTCATATCTATTCGTATCTATTGCGGCAAATTCCGCTCCTCCTAATGTATAATTTATGCTACAAATAACCTCATAGGGATAATTATATAAATATAATAAAAAAATAAGATTAATTGAGTGCAATCTGATTTATTATAGTAAAAAAAAGGTTAAATTTCAACTGTATACAATTTCTTTATTTGACAAAGGATAGATGTATTTTTTATACTAATGTTAGTGATGTCTAGTTAATGTGATTTGTTAATTAGATTTTTGTTTGCAGTAATGAATACTGCCTATTTTGACTTATATTAATACTAGAGGTGAACACATATGAATTTTATGGACAAAATGGAAAGAAAGTTTGGTAAGTATGCGATACCTAATTTGATGTATTACATCATTATCCTTTATATTGTTGGATATATATTAAGGGTATCGGCCGGTCTTACAGGTATTGACCTTTATAGTTCTTTTCTTTCATTAAACTTTAAGATGATCTTTAGAGGTCAGGTGTGGAGATTAGTTACATTTATTATTCAGCCACCAAACACTAGATTGCTGTTCATATTTTTTGCATTATACTTTTATTATATGATAGGAACAAGCCTAGAAAGATTATGGGGCTCATTTAGATTTAATGTGTATTTCTTTAGTGGTGTAATTTTTAATATTATTGCAGCACTAATTATTTACCTTGTTTGGGGTGCTAACTTCGAGCTTAATACATATTTTATCAATTTGGCTTTATTTATGGCTTATGCTGTAGAGTTTCCTGATATGGAAGTATTATTGTTCTTTATTATACCTATAAAAATCAAATGGCTTGGCATCTTAGATGCACTTTTCCTTGCATTTGAGATTATAGGTGGTTATGCAGCACTTATAGCATATAATACAGGTAATACTATTTTATTTATGAGGCTACTTTTTAATTACGGCTTACACTGGTTTTTAGCCACATCAGCATTAGTTGCTATGATTAATTTCTTTATTTTTATGATGCTTACGCTTAAAAAACCAGGAAAAACTAGAACTCAGAAAAACTTCCGCAAGTTCAATAAAGGAATGGATAAAGATTCCTTTGGAGATCGTTTTTCTAATGCTAGAAATGAAAAAACAACTTGGGAGAACACAGGTTACAGACCAATTAATCCTAAGGGAGCACGTCATAAGTGTGCACTTTGTGGTAGATCAGAGCTTGATGGTGATTTAACATTTAGATTTTGTTCAAAATGTAATGGGGAATATGAATATTGTCAGGATCATTTATATACTCATGTTCATGTTAAATAGCTTTTTATTTATATAAATAATGCTTGATTTATCGGCAGTGCTATATTATAATGACAGATGTTTTTGGTTAAATTTAAGTAGAATTAGATATTAGAAGAATTTCGGAGGAAAGTATGAAGAAGACTAAGATTATTTGTACAATGGGTCCTAATACTAACGACAGAGAACTTATTAAGAAGTTAGCATTAGCAGGAATGGATGTAGCTAGATTTAATTTTTCCCATGGTGATCATGAAGAACAGGCAGGCCGTATGGCTTTAGTTAAGAGCGTAAGAGAGGAAATCGGTAAGCCTATCGCAACACTTCTTGATACAAAGGGTCCTGAAATCAGAACAGGTTCAGTAGCAGGTGATAAGAAGGTAACTTTAGTTGCAGGTCAGAAGTATACACTTACAACTAAGGAAGTTGAAGCAACAGATAAGATTAACTGTATTACATACGCAGGTCTTCCTGAAGATGTAACAACAGGTAACACAATCCTTATTGATGATGGTTTAATTGAACTTTGCGTTGACGAAGTTGTTGATGGTACAGATATTATTTGTACAGTAGTTAATGGTGGTGAATTAGGTTCTAAGAAGGGTGTTAACGTACCTAACGTATCTATTAAGCTTCCAGGTATTACAGATAAAGATAAAGATGATATCGTATTTGGTATCGAGCAGGGATTTGATTTCATTGCAGCTTCATTCGTTCGTAATGCAGCTTGTATTCAGGAAATCAAGCAGTTATTATGGTCTCATGACGCTGATATCCCAGTAATCGCTAAGATCGAGAATGCTGAAGGTATTGAGAACTTAGATGAAATTATTAAGGTTGCTGATGGTATCATGGTTGCTCGTGGTGATATGGGTGTTGAAATTCCAGCTGAAGATGTTCCAGGTATCCAGAAGGAAATCATTGCTAAGTGTAATGCTGCATTTAAGCCAGTTATTACAGCTACACAGATGCTTGATTCTATGATTAGAAATCCACGTCCTACAAGAGCTGAAGTTAACGATGTTGCTAACGCTATTTACGATGGTACAGACGTTGTTATGTTATCAGGTGAAACAGCTAATGGTAAATACCCATTAGAAGCTCTTACAATGATGGCTAAGATCGCTGAGAAGACAGAACAGAACATCGAATACAACAGAAACTTAACTAACGTTCACACTAAGAGAAACGTATCTTCTGCAGTATGTAACGCTTCTGTTCAGACAGCAGCTAACTTAGGTGCTAAGGCAATTATTTGTCCTACTATTTCTGGTTTCACAGCTAGATTAACATCTAAGCTTAAGCCAGCAGCAGAAGTTATTGGATGCTCACCATACGATAACGTTCTTAGAAAGATGCAGCTTTACTGGGGAGTTAGACCAGTTAAGTCAGCTACAGAAACTAACACAGATAAGATTATTGAACATGCTGTAGAAGTTTCAGAGCAGGCTGGTTATATTGAAGAAGGCGATACAGTTATTATTTCAGCAGGTATTGCTACAACATCTGCTCCAACAGCTAAGCGTGGCTTAACTAATACAATGAGAGTAGTAACACTTTAATGAATATATTAAAGTTTATAGGCAGGGGGCTAATTTGGCTTCCTGCCGTTTTTGTAGCTATTGCTATTTTTTCGTTTTCTGCCCAGGACGGAGATGAATCACAGAGTTTAAGTGACAAAGCTGCTGATTGTATCTTAACTAGCTGTGACAAGATAGGATTTGTTGATTATATTAATTCAGATAATCAAGAAGAAATGATAGAAAATATTTCTACACCAATTAGAAAAATGGCACATATGACTGAATTTGGCGTGCTTACAATGTGTATTTTTATTGCATTTATGTATGATGGATTGTATTTTAAATTATCTAGAATTTGTAGTTTGCTTATGTGCGTATTATGGGCAAGTTTAGATGAGATTCATCAGCTTTATGTGCCTGGTAGAGCAGGTAGATTTTTAGATGTATGTATTGATACAGGTGGAGCTTTAGTTTTTATTTGGATTGTAAGTTTCATTCATCATCATTTGGAAGTAAAGAAGGAAAAAGCTATTTATAGCGAATTAAATTAAAAATGATAAAAGCTTGCTTTACTTTTTAAAATGTTTGTGATAATGTAGATAAAGGTTTATTTAATTAAGCCTTAATTAAATATTTAAAGCGTTGATGGAAACAAGTAGGAATTTGTGGAAGCTACAGAAAATTGCCGGTTGATGAGAGGCGTTAGGGAAAGCAGGTTTTGAATACCTTCCGGAGTGTTTAACTGAAATTATAATTCTTGTTTTGAAGATATACATTTTCTAAGGATTATAAGACTAGGAGCGACGTATTGGTACACGTTATAGTACTAAGAGTTAAGAATTAGGCTTTATTGTAACTGGCTTAATTTAAGACTTGATGAGGCAGGAAGCGTGAGCTTTTTGTGAATAAAGGTGGTAACACGGGATTTCACTCTCGTCCTTTTTTATAAAAGGGCGGGAGTTTTTTTATTTTGTATAATAAAAACTTTTCTTCACTCTCGTCCTTTACTTTGTAAAAATTAATTTTTAGGAGGTTTGTAAATGGGTATTTACGAAGAATTAGTTGCTAGAGGCTTAATTGCTCAGGTAACAGACGAAGAAAGAATTAGAGATTTAGTAAACAACGGTAAGGCTACATTCTATATTGGTTTTGACCCAACTGCTGATAGTCTTCATGTAGGTCACTTCATGGCTCTTTGTCTTATGAAGAGACTTCAGATGGCTGGTAATAAGCCTATCGCTTTAGTAGGTGGCGGTACAGGTATGATTGGTGATCCTTCTGGTAGAACTGATATGAGAAAGATGTTAACTCCAGAAACTATTCAGCACAACTGTGATTGCTTTAAAAAGCAGATGGAAAAATTTATCGATTTTTCAGATGGTAAGGCTTTAATGGTTAATAACGCTGATTGGTTAATGAAGTTAAATTATATCGATGTGTTAAGAGAAGTTGGTGCTCATTTCTCAGTAAATAACATGCTTCGTGCAGAATGCTATAAGCAGAGAATGGAAAAGGGCTTATCTTTCCTTGAATTTAACTACATGATTATGCAGGCTTATGATTTCTATATGTTATACCAGAAGTACGGTTGTAACTTAGAGTTTGGTGGCGATGATCAGTGGTCTAACATGCTTGCTGGTACAGAACTTATTAGAAGAAAACTAGGTGAAGATGCTTCAGCTATGACAATTACTCTATTACTTAACTCTGAAGGTAAGAAGATGGGTAAGACAGCTTCAGGTGCTGTTTGGCTTGATCCTGAGAAGACTTCTCCATACGAATTCTACCAGTATTGGAGAAATGTAGGTGATAATGATGTTCTTAAGTGCATCAGAATGCTTACATTCTTACCACTTGAAGAAATTGATGAGATGGATAAGTGGGAAGGCGCTCAGCTTAACAAGGCTAAGGAAATACTTGCATTTGAGCTTACAAAGTTAGTTCATGGTGAAGAAGAGGCTAAGAAAGCTGAAGAAACTGCAAAATCTATCTTTAGTGGTGCAGGTGCTGCTGCCAACATGCCAGAAGCTAAGATTGATGAAGAAAAATTTGTAGATGGCGCAGTTAATGCTATTACAGTTGTTGTTTCAGCAGGCCTTGCAACATCTAATTCAGAAGCTAGAAGAGCTATCCAGCAGGGTGGTGTAACAATCGATGGAAACAAAGTTACAGACATTAACGAAACTTATACAAAGGATAGATTTGAAGGCGAAGGAATCGTAGTTCAAAAGGGTAAGAAGAAGTTTGTAAGACTTAGTCTTTAATAACAAATAACAAATAATAAATAATAAATAACAAATAATAAACAGATGATATTTCAAGCTCCTATATAAGAGATTCATACGGGTCTTTTTTATGGGAGCTTGTTTTTATTTTTTTAATTGTGTATAATATCCATATAAATAAAGTCGTGAAATTAAACAAGGGGATATTATGGATAAAGCTAGTAAAACAATGATTAGATTAATGAGCGTTTTGGTTTTATGTAGCATTAATTTTTTCATACTTTTATTCTTTTTTGGCAGCAATTTATTTCAAAACATAATAAATCTAATAAGCTTAAATTCAGATAAATTGCCTGAAGAAGAGAAAAATCTCTACAATCTACAATATTATTTGTTCTTTAATGACATTTATAGATTTTTTTATTCGATTACTATTCTTGCGATTTTTATAGCTGTAATTGGAGTCTTTTTAAGGTTAAAATACGCAGGTAGAATCTGTGTTCTTGCAAATATCTGCGCTATTTTAACAAGTGTTGTTGTGATTATTGCTAGGATTTTAGAATCTAACAAAGGAGTGCATAAAGTTATTACAAAGCTTAGCTTAGGCCTTGTGGGTGATGATTTTGTCACAGCAGGGATACTTCCTAAAATCCCAGTGCTTGCAATAATTGTTATAGTTATAGCCATTCTTAGCTTAAGCCTTACAAAATCGAGTAATATTTTAAAAATCAAGCTTTATAATAAGGCCAATGGTCTAAGTGCAGCTACAATTTTTCTAACAGGAATGTATGGATACATTGGAATTGATGTGTTACGTAATAAAATCACTTATTTTATTATTAATTCGAAAAACTTAGGCTCATTAAATGCCCTTTATTATTTAAGAACCTATTTCCTTGAAAATAATATTGTGCTTAATTGGCCTATTTCCTATATTTTGATTGTCATTATTTTTGTTAGCCTTATGTATGATAGGATATTTAAGAAAAAAATGGCAGGGATTTTGTCAGTTCTAGTACCATCAATTCTAACCATAATAATAATTGTGATTAATTTCATAAATAAACCGGTGATATTTGGAAGAGTAACTATGGATTTAAATATCTGCGATATGGTAGATTCAGCCTATTATTCAGTGCTTGTTAATTACCTAATTACTAGTTTATGCCTTAATTTGATGTTTGTTTATATAATAAGTATTAGGGGTAATCATAAGCAGATGTTTATACTTATAACCTGCAATATAGTGCTTAATATTATCGGTCAATTAATAGCTAGAAATTTTAATGGCATTGCAATTCACTTTATTATGTGGAGTGTGGCAGATTTTATAACATCAATAGCAGTATTGCTACTAACAATTAAGACACATAAGTTTAGGAAAAAAAGACCTGAGTAAGCTTTCAAATTTGAGATTATATTATTTATCTGATTAAGATAAATAATATAATCTCATAGTAAAAAATATCTTTTGTAATATTTAATTAATCATTAACTTGCGTAATATTTAATTAGTCACTAACTTGCTTTAAATTTGAAATATCTGATTTTGCTATTAGTGAGTAGTTTGTATAATAAACTACAAAACCTGGCTTTGCACCTGCTGGTTTTTTAACTTCTTTTTTAATAATATAATCGATTTCTACTTTTTCTAGATTTTTTCCTTTAGAATAATAGGCTGCAAGGGCAGCTGCCTCTTCAAAGGCTCTATCAGGGACTTCCCTTCCGTCAGTTCGTAAAATTACGTGAGAACCAGGCATTTGCTTAGCATGGAACCACCAGTCGTTACCGTTGGCAAATTTAAAGGTTAATTCATCATTCTGATTATTATTTTTACCTACATAAATATCAAATCCATCGCTTGAAATATAGTGAAGTGGCTTTGAGTTAAGTTTTTGCTTTGCTTTTGATTTAGCACCGCTTTTAATATAACCTGTTTCATGTAGTTCTTCTTTAATGAGATTTAAGTCATCCTCAGTTGTTGCAATATCAATTGAAGTAAGGACAGATTCAAGATAGTTTATATCTTGTTTTACGTCTTCTATAAGCTTTGTGGTTGCCTCAAATGTTCTCTTTAATTTGTTATAGCGGGCAAAATACTTATTAGCATTATCAATGGCACTAAGATCAGCATCAAGAGGAATAGTAATTGGCTGGTTATCATAATAATTAATACAAGTGTATTCCTTAGAGCCACTTATTACATCATAGCTATAAGCTGACAAAAGCTCGCCATAAATTTTATAGTTTTCTCTTTTTTTGGTATCCTTTAGCTGTCTTTCCTGAAGGTCTAACTTTTTAATATCACGTTCAAGAATAGTAGTAATTACGCGGCGCATATCAGAAGATTTTTGATGGATTCTAGTGTGAATCTCTTTTTGAGAATAAAAATCTCTTATAAGTTTACTAATTGATTCATAGCTAGTAGTTTCAATATCTGCTGTCTTATTGCTTCCGCTATAAAGTGATAAAGAAAATGCAGAAAACTCTTCAGGAACATTATTAGTTTTTACAATTTCTGGCTTGTAATTTTTATCATTAATATCTTTAATAAGTTTAGCAAAAACTTGGTATATTTTATCTTTGGCTTCCTCATTTAGACAGTTAGCAGGAAGAGTAGAGTCAATGCCTGCTCTAGCACATATTTCTTCGCCAGAAAGTGAACTAAATCCTGTAAGAGTTTGGTAAATTGCCTTAGTAATTGCCACAGGTTTACTAAAAATATTATTGTAAAAATCTTCTTTAGTAATTACTAAAGGATTTAATTTGTTAGTTGTATTAGTGATAAAGTAAGGCTTTCCTGGGAAAACCTCACGAACAGAGCTCATTTGAGCCGATACGTGCTTAATACTATCTAGGATTATGTTATTAGAATCCACAAGCATTATGTTACTATACTTTCCCATGAATTCGGCTATAATATGCTTTCTACATAAATCTCCTAATTCATCTAAATGCTCAACTTCAATATCAATTATTCGCTCAAATTCAGGTTGTGTAATATTTATAATTCTACCGTTATTTAAGTGCTTTCTTAAAAGCATACAGAAATTAGGAGCTTGAATTGGGGCTTTTTTATTGCTATCAGTTAGGTAGCAAAGGGGTAGAGTTGCATTGGATGATAGACAAAGTCTATATTGTCCGCTTTGTGTTTTTACAGTTAATAATAGCTCGTCTTTTTCTGGTTGAGCAATTTTATATAGTCGACCACCCTTAATGGTTTGGTTTAATTCTTCTACGATATTAGAAATAACAATTCCGTCAAATGCCATGTTAGTCCTCCTTAATATAGATGTATTAGATAGTTTACCAAATTTATAGATAAATTCCTAGATATCACTATTAATATCCTTGTTAAATTCCCAAAGTATTGTTATAATTATAGAAGTTTGTGGGGTTATAAAATTAGTGAATTTAATAAGTTCACATCAATACATATTTACGAGGTGACATTTGTGATTAAAAGTATGACAGGCTTTGGTAGAAGCGAAATATTAAAAAACAACAGAAAAATAGTTATTGAGGTAAAATCAGTTAACCATAGATATCTAGAGGCAGGAATCAAGATGCCTAAGAAACTTAACTCCTTTGAATCAAGAATTAGAGAAACTTTAAAAAAGTATGCTAATAGAGGTAAAGTTGATATTTTTATTAATTATGAAGATAACAACGAAACTCAGGTTAATCTTAAGTACAATGATAAATTAGCTAAGGAATACATGGATATTTTTGCTAAGATGGCAGATGAATTTAAGATTGAGAATGATATTAATGTTTCAGCATTATCAAGATATCCAGAAGTAATCTCTATGGAAGATGCTGAGGTTGACGAAGAGGAATTATGGGCATTTATTGAAGAAGCTCTTAAGGAAAGTTTAGAGAAATTTGTAGAGACTAGAGTTTTAGAAGGTGAGCATCTAAAGAATGATTTACTTTTAAAACTTGATCATATGGAAAAACTTGTTGATTTTATAGAAGAGCGTAGTCCTGAAATTATGAAGGAATATAGAAGTAAGCTTGAGGATAAGGTTAAGGAAATTCTAGGAGATACAACAATTGATGAATCAAGAATTGCAACAGAAGTTGTAATTTATGCTGATAAGATCTGTGTTGATGAAGAAACAGTCAGACTTAGAAGTCACATTAATCATGCTAGAAAGTGCTTATCAGAAGACGGTGGCATTGGTAGAAAGATGGATTTTATTGCACAAGAGATGAATAGAGAATCTAATACAATTCTTTCAAAGGCTAATGACATTGAAATTTCTAATGCAGCTATTGATTTAAAGACTGAAATTGAGAAGGTAAGAGAGCAAATCCAGAATATCGAATAAATTTTGCTTGATTGTTTTTAGGCTCTTAGGTATAATAGAATTTGCGCATTGTGTAAAGTCAATTTACCTACGCAACATAATTTAAGATATGAGGTTATGTTATGAACAACAAAGGTTTACTAATTGTTTTATCAGGGTTTTCAGGAGCTGGTAAGGGAACTGTAGTTAAGAGCCTACTTTCTAACCACAATACTGAGTATTGCTTAAGTATTTCAGCTACTACTCGTAATCCTAGACCTGGAGAAGAGAATGGAAGAGAATATTTCTTTAAGTCAGTTAAAGAATTCGAATCCATGATAGACAATAATGAATTAATAGAATATGCTAAGTATGTTAACAATTATTATGGAACACCTAAGGCATATGTAGAAAGTCAGCTTGAAGCTGGTAAGAATGTAATTCTTGAAATTGAGATTCAGGGTGCACTTAATATTAAGAAGATTTATCCTGAAGCAGTATTAATCTTTATTACACCACCTAGTGCTAAGGAATTAGAGAATAGACTTCGTGGTCGTAATACAGAAGATGAAGCTACAATTCTTGCAAGACTTTCAAGAGCTTATGATGAGTCAGAAGGCTTATCAAATTATGACTACGTCGTAATTAATGATAAGGTAGAAGACTGCGTAGAGCGTATAGTTGGGATAGTTTCATCTGAGAAGATGAAGATTAATAACAACATTGAACTAATTAATAAAGTTAGAGAAGAGCTTAAAGCTTATTCGAAAGGAGAACAATAATGATACATCCATCTTATACTGAATTAATGGCAGTAATTAATAGCGAGGTTGAAGAAGGTGAGCAGCCTTTAGTACAGTCTAGATATTCAATCGTTAAGGCTACTGCAACACGTGCAAAGGAAATTATTGATGCTAGATCTATCCAGGAAAAGATCAACAAGGCTAAGGCTGATGCATCAGTAAAGGAAAAAGAAAAGGATAAGGACAAGAAGGAAGTAGAAGAGAAGAAGATTTCTGCTGAAGACGAAAGAAAGCTTGTTATTGGTACTCCTCTTATTCATTCAACAGAGAATGATAAGCCTTTATCAATTGCTGTCAGCGAACTTTACCAGGGTAAGGTTAAGATCGTTGGTAATAGTGACGAGCAGTTCTAATTAGAACTAAATAATAAGATTACAATGATAGGCAGTCATCTAGTTTTTAGGTGACTGCTTAATTTAGTATAAAGATTTATAAAGCTAATTTTAATTTGTTTGAGGTATATATGAGTAGTTATAACGAAGAAACTAAAGCAATTAATTGTCCATATTTTGAAAAATGTGGTGCTTGTGCCTATGCTGGAATGAAATATGATAATGAACTTGCTATTAAAAATAGAGATATGAACAAGCTTTTTAAGGATATTGCTAAGGTAGAGCCTATCGTGTCTATGTATCGCCCAATTTATTATAGAAACAAAGTACATGCTGTAGTGTCTGCTGATAAAAAGGGCAATGTTCTTATGGGTACATATAGGGAAAACAGTCATGATGTAGTAGATATTAAAGATTGTATGATTGAAGATGAGGTCTGTCGTAGTATCATTAATACTATTAGAGAGCTTATGAAATCCTTTAAATACAAGGCTTACAACGAAGACACAAAACAGGGCTTCATACGCCATATCCTAATTAGACGTGGGGTTGTAACTAAGGAAGTTATGCTATGTTTAGTTACAGGCGACATTGCATTTCCATCAAAGAATAATTTCTTGAAGGAAATCAGAAAACGTCATCCAGAGATTACTACAATTCTACAAAATGTAAATAATTCTAAAACTAGCATGATTCTTGGTAAAAGAACCGTAACTCTTTATGGCAAGGGCTATATTGAGGATATTCTTTGTGGCCTTAGATTTAGACTTGGCATTAGTTCATTTTATCAGATAAACCATGACCAGACGGAAAAGCTCTACAAAAAGGCTATTAAGCTTGCTAATTTAACTAAGAAGGACACAGTTATCGATGCTTATTGTGGCATTGGTACAATTGGTATGGCTATGAGCAAGGCAGCAGGCCAGGTTATTGGAGTTGAGCTTAATGAAAATGCAATCGAAGACGCGAAAGTTAATGCTAAACTTAACAATATCAAAAACATTTACTTTCAGGCAGCAGACGCAGGAGAGTTTTTAGTGGATTTTGCAGCAAGCGGCCGTAAGGCAGATGTTGTTGTTATGGACCCACCAAGATCTGGCTCAAGCCCAGATTTTCTAAAATCAATACTTAAGATTAAGCCAGATAGAGTGGTTTATATTTCTTGTAACCCAGAAACTCAAGTAAGGGACATTAAGACTTTAATTAAGGGCGGATATAAGATAAGCCCAGTGACACCTTTTGATATGTTCCCTCATACACCGCACACAGAGACAGTGTGCCTTTTGAGTAGATGAAAAACTGACGCATATGTAGGCTTGAATTAGAAGATGGAAGACTAGTAAGTGCAAAAATGGTGCATCAAACTTGGAGGGATAAATGATAGTAAATGATATTCAACATACACTTTTTGAATTAGAAGATAAAAATTATAAGGAATTTCAATCAAAGCTAATTCCTAACGTGGAAAAATCTTGTGTTATAGGGGTTAGAACCCCTGATTTAAGAAAACTATCAAAATCTCTTAAGTCAAATGAAGATATTGAAATTTTTCTTAATAGCTTGCCCCACAGATTTTTTGAAGAAAATCAGCTACATGCCTTTATTGTTTCTGATATTAGGGATTTTAATTTATGTATACAAAAAGTTAATGAATTTTTGCCTTTTATAGATAATTGGGCTACTACAGATCAGATGTCTCCATATATTTTTAAAAGACATAAAAAAGAACTTCTTAAACATATCAATATCTGGATAAAATCAAATAGATGTTATACTGTTAGATTTGCCATAGAAATGTTAATGAAGCATTATCTTGATGAAGACTTTGACCTTAATTATGTAAGAATGGTTTCTAATGTCAAATCAGATGAATATTATGTAAATATGATGATTGCTTGGTATTTTGCCACAGCACTTGCTAAACAATACGATGAAGTTCTTCCTTTTCTTACAAATAAATGTCTTGATAAATGGGTTCACAATAAAACTATTCAAAAAGCCATTGAGAGCAATAGAATTTCTACAAATCAGAAGACATTTTTAAGAACACTTAAAATAAAATAGCGCATTTAACATAAATATGTTAGAATAGCACAGTATATCTTAATCAAATAAAAAGCTTATTACATTTGTTGTAATAGGCTTTTTAAATTGTAATGAAATTAGATTTAAATAATGAAATTAGTTTTAAATAAGGAGAAATCGTATGAAGATTATGTTTGTTTCCCTTGGTTGTGATAAAAACCTAGTTGATACAGAGAATATGCTAGGTATTTTAAAAAACAAGGGCTATGAGTTTACAGATGATGAGTACAGTGCAGATATTATCGTTGTTAATACATGCTGTTTTATTGGGGATGCTAAGGAAGAAAGCATTAATACCCTTATTGAGATGGGTCAAAGAAAAGAAGATGGTCAGTGCAAGATTTTAATTGCTGCAGGTTGCTTAGCTCACAGATATAAGGACGAATTAATTAAGGAATTACCTGAAGTTGATGCATATGTAGGAACAACAAGTTTTGACAAGATTGCGGAGGCAATTGAGAGCGTATGTGCTAAGAAAAATATTAATTTTATTGATGATGATAACAGATTACCTCAGGTTAAGGATAAGAGAGTTATTTCAACTCCTGGATATTTTGAGTATTTAAAAATAGCTGAGGGCTGCGATAAGAGATGTACTTATTGTATTATTCCTTACGTTAGAGGAAGCTTTAGAAGTTATCCAGTTGAATATTTAGTTGAGCAGGCTAAGCATTTAGTAGAAAATGGTGCTAGCGAACTTATATTAGTCGCACAGGAAACAACACTTTACGGTGTTGACTTATATGGCAAGAAGTCACTTCCTATGCTTCTTCACGAACTTTCTAAGATTGAAGATTTAAAGTGGATTAGAATTCTTTACTGTTATCCTGAGGAAATTGATGATGAATTAATTCAGGCTATTAAAAATGAGCCTAAGGTCTGTCATTATCTTGATTTACCTATTCAGTCAGGCTCTGATAATATCTTAAAGAGAATGGGTAGAAGAACATCAAGACAGGATATTATTGATATAGTTAATAAATTAAGACAGGAAATACCTGATATTACTTTAAGAACAACACTTATTACAGGTTTCCCAGGAGAAACAGAGGAAGACTTTGAAACTACTTATAATTTCGTTGATGAGCTTGAATTTGATAGACTTGGTGTATTTACTTATTCTATGGAAGAGGGCACACCAGCAGCTGAATTTGAAGACCAGGTGCCAGAAGAAGTTAAGGCTAGTCGTCGTGATGAAATTATGGAATTACAGCAGGAAATCTCTATTGAGAAGTCACAGGCTATGGTAGGCAAGGAATTAGAAGTCTTAATTGAAGGCTATATCCCTGATGATGATACTTACGTAGGCCGTTCTTATAAGGATGCTCCAAATGTTGACGGACTTGTTTTTGTTTCATGTGATTATGAATTAATTAGCGGAACAATTGTAAGGGTAAAAATTACAGATGCTACAGAATATGACCTTCTTGGTGAAATTATTGAAGACTAATAAAAAATGATTTTACTATTTGATATAATCTGATAAAATAAGATAGTTAAAAGTAAATATTTTATTTTGACTTTTAAAAAAAGCTAAAATTATAGGAGGCTTAAAATGAATTTACCTAATAAATTGACTATTTTTAGAGTTATTTTAGTGCCTGTTTTCTTAGTATTTTTATACTTAGATAACATTCCAGCACATAATTTAATAGCTGCAGCAATCTTTATTATTGCCAGCTTAACAGACATGCTTGATGGAAAAATTGCTAGAAAATACAATCTAGTAACTAACTTTGGAAAATTTATGGATCCACTTGCAGATAAGTTGCTTGTATGCTCAGGACTTATTGCTCTTTCAGACCTAGGAAAAATCTATGGTTGGATTGTAATTGTTATTATTGCAAGAGAATTTATTATTAGTGGTTTTAGACTTGTTGCATCAGACAATGGTGTTGTTATTGCTGCAAGTTGGTGGGGAAAGATAAAGACAGCAGTTACAATGGTAACAATTATCTTAGTAATCCTTGAATTACCTTATCCTGGTTCAATGATTGTTAATACTGTTCTTATATATGTTTCATTAGTATTAACAGTTATTTCATTACTCGATTATATTTTTAAGAATTACAAAATCTTTTTAGAAGGTACACATTAATGAGTATTGATGAATTTATAGATGGACTAGATTTAGAGCTAGTAGAAGAGCTTAAAAAAAAGAAACTCGTATTAACTACTGCTGAGAGTTGTACTGGAGGTTTAATTAGTTCTGTAATCGTTAATATAAGCGGAGCTTCAAGTGTATTTAAACAGGGCTTTGTAACATATTGCGATAAGGCTAAAGAGGATTTGCTTGGCGTTAGACATGAAACAATGGATAAATACAAAGCTGTAAGTAGTGAAGTTGCAAGTGAGATGGCAACTGGCGCTAAGGAAGTTAGCGGTGCTGATGTAGCTGTTTCAGTAACTGGTGTTGCAGGTCCTTCAATGGAAGATGGAAAGCCAGTGGGACTTGTTTATATTGGATGTGCTTATAAAGACAAAGTTGAAGTAAGGGAATTTAATTTTGATGGTGATAGAAAAACTATTCGTTTTAAAGCCACAAAGAATGCTCTTCAATTAGTTTTAGATTGTATTAAATAAAGAATTAGCATAGGAAAGATGATTCTTTTCTATGCTTTTTGTTTTGTTAAGGTTTACAAAAATAAAAAGCTATGGTAATATTTTTGTTGTTCCAGTATATATAATTTAATTATATTCTAGGCTATATGCCTATCATTTTAGAGTTTCATCTAATATTCCGAATACATGTTCGAAAAACTATTGACAAAGAATTGTTATGGTATTATTATTATTTTAGACGAACGAATGTTTCGAAAAAACGTTTTGATATAAGGAGATTGAAATTATGGTTAACAATGATGAGAAGCTTAAAGCATTAGACGCTGCTATTTCTAATATTGAGAAACAATTTGGTAAAGGTTCAGTTATGAAGCTTGGAGAACAGGCAGCATCTCTTAATGTTGAATGTGTTCCTACAGGTTCACTTAGCTTAGACATTGCCCTTGGTGCCGGTGGTGTTCCAAAGGGAAGAGTAGTTGAAATATATGGTCCAGAATCAAGTGGTAAGACAACTGTTGCTCTTCATATGGTAGCAGAAGTTCAGAAGCGTGGTGGAATTGCAGGCTTTATTGATGCTGAACATGCCCTTGATCCTGTTTATGCTAAGAACATTGGTGTAGATATAGATAATTTATATATTTCTCAGCCTGATAGTGGTGAGCAGGCTCTTGAGATTTGTGAGACAATGGTACGTTCTGGTGCTATTGATATTGTTATTGTGGATTCAGTTGCAGCTCTTGTACCAAAGGCTGAAATTGATGGTGATATGGGTGATTCACATGTTGGTTTACAGGCTAGACTTATGTCACAGGCTTTAAGAAAGCTTACTCCAGTTGTAAGTAAGAATAACTGTGTTGTTATCTTCATTAACCAGTTACGTGAGAAAGTTGGTATTATGTTTGGTAACCCTGAAACAACAACAGGTGGTAGAGCACTTAAATTTTACGCTTCTGTACGTTTAGATGTTCGTCGTATTGAGACATTAAAGCAGAATGGTGAAGTAATCGGTAATAGAACAAGAGTTAAGGTTGTTAAGAATAAGATTGCTCCTCCATTTAGAGAAGCTGAATTTGATATTATGTTTGGTAAGGGTATTTCAGCAGTTGGTGATTTATTAGATTTAGCATCTAATGCTAACATTGTTAATAAGGCGGGTGCTTGGTTCTCATACAATGGTGAGAAGATTGGCCAGGGTAGAGAGAATGCTAAGCAATTCTTAACTGAGAATCCAGCTCTTTACGAGGAAATTGACCATAAGGTAAGAGTATTCTATGGTATTGAGCCTGGAGAAGAGGAAGCTACAGAAGCAAGCCCTGAAGCTACTGAGCCAGAAACTAAGGCAACTAAGGGTAAGAAGAAGGCTGCTACAGAAGAATAATAAGATTAGGACACTAGATTATGGTTGAATTATTGATTACCTCAATTAAAGAATTAAATTCTAAGAAGGTAATTATTTGTTTAAATTATGATGAAAGTTTTGCCCTTTATAAAGGTGAATTAAGAAGATTACATCTTAAAGAAGGAGATGTCCTAAATGAGAGCGCTTATAACGAGATTGTAAGCGCTCTTTCTAAAAGGGCAACTAAGAGGGCTATGTCTTTATTACAAACTAGAGACTATTTAAAAGAAGAACTTAAATCTAAACTAAGACAAAGCTATTATCCTGAAGAATCAATAGAATCTGCTATTAACTATATAAACAAGTATGGCTATTTAGATGATAGAAGGTATGTATATAACTATTTCCACTTTAAATCAGCTAATAAATCACGCAAAGTATTAGAATTAAAGCTAATTCAAAAGGGAGCTGATTTAGCTCTAATCAAAGAAATAGCTGATGAATTCTATGAAGACAATGATAGTGAAATTAAGCAGATAGTAAAGCTTGTACGAAAGAAATTAAAGCTATCAGAGGATGAAAGCTTAGAATCTATAGACTATGCATCTAAATCTAAACTAATAGCTTATCTCTTTCGTAGAGGCTATACAATGGATATAATTAATAAAGCACTTAGAATTGTAATTATTAATTATTGATAAATGCACCCTTTGTGCGGGCTTAATAATAGTGCAATATTCTTGACAATAATTGAATTAAAAGGTAATATGTAATTGTTGTATGTTTGGTACAATAAAACTAAATAAGGAGGCGCTCCTGTGGATCCTATTTTGATAGTAGCGCTTGTTGTAGTTTTAGTTGTTATAGTTGCAGTTGTAGCTTATAACGTTGGCAATAAATCTAAGATTAGTAAAGCTAACAAGAAAGCTAGAGAAATTGTTGATGAAGCAATTAAAGAAAAGCAAGCGGCCAAAGAAGCTAAGGACGCCGCAATCGCAGATAGGGAAGCAGCTGTCAGAGAGAAGGAAGCTGCTAAGAAGGAAGCTCTTTTAGAAGTTAAGGAAGAGTCAATTAGAGCTCGTAATGAACTTGAGAAAGAGACTAGAGAGAGAAGAAACGAACTTCAGAAATATGAGAAGAGAGTTACTTCTAAAGAGGAATCCCTTGATAAGAAGATTGAGGCTGTTGAAAAGCGTGACGCTAGCATTACTAAGAGAGAAGAGGAACTTAGTAGAGCTAGAGTTAAGGTAGAAGAACTAGAGAAACAGAGACAACAGGAACTTGAAAGAATCTCAGGCTTAACCTCCGAACAGGCAAAAGAATTTCTATTAAAGACTGTTGAAGATGAAGTAAAACATGATACTGCTGTAATGATTAAGACATTAGAAAGCAGAGCTAAAGAGGAAGCAGATAAGAAGGCAAGAGAATACGTTGTTAATGCAATTCAGAGATGCGCTGCAGATCACGTAGCTGAGACAACTATTTCTGTAGTTCAGCTTCCTAACGATGAAATGAAGGGTCGAATCATTGGTAGAGAAGGTCGTAATATAAGAACTCTTGAAACAATGACTGGTGTTGAATTAATTATTGATGATACTCCAGAGGCTGTAGTTTTATCAGGCTTTGATCCAGTTCGTAGAGAGATAGCTAGAATCGCTCTTGAGAAGTTAATTCTTGATGGACGTATTCATCCAGCTAGAATCGAAGAAATGGTTGAGAAAGCACAAAAAGAAGTAGAGGCATTAATTAAAGAGGAAGGTGAGGCTGCAACCCTTGAGGTTGGTGTTCATGGAATTCATCCTGAATTGGTTCGTTTACTTGGTAAACTAAGATATAGAACTAGTTACGGACAGAACGTTTTAAAGCATTCTATTGAGGTTGCTCAGTTAGCTGGTTTACTTGCTGCTGAGATGGGTCTTGATGTTAAGACTGCTAAGAGAGCTGGTTTATTACATGATATTGGTAAAGCAGTAGATCATGAGATGGAAGGATCTCACGTTCAATTAGGTGTGGATTTATGTAGAAGATATAAGGAATCACCAATTATTATTAATGCGGTTGAAGCACATCATGGAGACGTTGAACCAGAAAGCTTAATAGCTTGTTTAGTACAGGCTGCTGATACTATTTCAGCTGCAAGACCTGGTGCTAGAAGAGAGACGTTAGAAACTTATACAAACAGACTAAAACAATTAGAAGACATTACAAATTCATTTAAGGGAGTTGAAAAGTCCTTTGCCATTCAAGCAGGTAGAGAGGTTCGAGTAATGGTTGTTCCTGAAGTCGTAAGTGATACTGATATGGTACTTATGGCAAGAGATATTTCTAAGCAGATCGAAGATCAGATGGAATATCCAGGTCAGATTAAAGTAAGTATTATTAGAGAATCACGAGCTGTTGATTACGCTAAGTAATCAGATTTCAAACCGAGAAAGAATTTAACTAAGGTGATTAAAGAGAAATCTTTAATCACCTTTTTTGACGTTTTGAAATATAATTTGCAAACTGCTAACTTAATAAAAGAAAGAATTTTCAAATTTTTCTTAATTTTAGTTGCAATAGGTGGCTTTATTGTGTATTATACTAGTGACTTGAATAAGTTTTTTGACAAATAACTTAATTTTATTAAGTTTGAGAAGGATTTCTTATTTAGAAAGTAAAGTCACAGGCATGTAAGCTCATTTATATCGTGAACCTATGGTATTTCTTGAGATTACATATGCTAGAAATTAAGTAATAATGTGACATGTTTTAGGAGGAAGTTTATGAATTATACTGAATTAAGTAAAGAGGAATTACTTAAATTAAAGGATGAGTTAAACAAAGAATATCAGGAAGCTAAATCTAAGGGTTTAAGTCTTGATATGTCTAGAGGTAAGCCATCAGCAACACAATTAGATGTTTCACTTGATATTTTAGATGCAATTAATTCTAAATCACTTCTTAAGGCTGAAGATGGTACTGATTGTAGAAATTATGGCGTTCTCGACGGTATTCCAGAAGCTAAGAAGTTAATGGCTGATATGATTGGAACTACTCCAGATCATGTTATTATTTATGGTAATGCTTCACTTAGCATTATGTATGATCAGGTATCACGTGCTTATACACATGGTTTATTAGGTAATACACCATGGTGTAAATTAGACAAGGTTAAGTTCCTATGTCCAGCACCTGGATATGATAGACATTTTGCTATTACAGAAAGATTTGGTATTGAAATGATTACAATTCCAATGACAGAGAATGGTCCAGACATGGATTTAGTTGAGCAGTATGTTAATAACGATGAATCTGTTAAGGGTATTTGGTGTGTACCTAAGTATTCTAATCCACAGGGTTACTCTTATTCAGATGAAACTGTTAAGAGATTTGCTAACTTAAAGCCAGCAGCAGCTGATTTTAGAATTTTCTGGGATAATGCATATGTTATTCATCATTTATATGATGATAATCAAGATGAAATCCTTGATATTCTTGCAGAATGTGAGAAGGCTGGTAATCCAGATATGGTATTTGAATTTGCATCAACATCTAAGGTTTCATTCCCAGGTAGTGGTGTTGCAGTATTTGCATCTTCACATGCTAATATCGCTGATGTTAAGAAGCAGCTTACAATTCAAACAATTGGTCACGATAAATTAAACCAGTTAAGACATGTAAGATATTTTAAGAACATCGATGGCTTAAAGGCTCATATGAAGAAGCATGCTGATATGATGCGTCCTAAGTTTGAAGCTACATTAGAAGTTTTAGACAGAGAATTAAAGGATACAGGAATTGGTACATGGACAAAGCCTCATGGCGGTTACTTTATTAGCTTTGAAAGCTTAGATGGATGTGCTAAGGAAATCGTAGCTAGATGTAAGGAAGCAGGAGTTAAATTAACAAATGCTGGTGCAACTTTCCCATATGGTAAGGATCCTAAGGATAGCAATATTAGAATTGCTCCTTCATTCCCAACACCTGAAGAAATGGCTCAGGCTGCTGAGTTATTCGTACTTTGCGTAAAGCTTGTATCAGTTGAAAAATTACTTGAAACAAAATAATCAATTTAAATTGATATTTATTAAAAGGCAAACTAAGAACTATCCGAATTTAACTCAGTCGGAGTACAAGACTCGCTCGCGAGTCTTGACTAATATCTAAGTAAGGCTTTCGCTTTTTAAGCGGGGATTGCTTACACAAAGATTAACAAACAATTTTAAATTTAAACAAAAACAAATCAAAAACAAAACCAAAAACAAAAACATTTATCTGTAGGTAATCATTTGGTATAATCTAAATGTTACCTGCAGATTTTTTATAAAAATTAATTAAGGGTTAAAGGAGAGAAAATGAGTAAAATTGGTTTTATTGGCGTAGGAAATATGGGTTATGCTATGCTAAAGGGAGTTGTTTCACACTTTAATTTAGAGGACATTGTTATTACTAGTCATAGTAAAGAAAAATACGAAAGAATCGCTAAAGAAGTTAATGTATCTTGTGTAGATAGTAATGCTGAACTAGCAAAGACTGCAAAATATGTAATTTTAGCTGTTAAGCCGGTTATATACAATGCTGTAATTGAGGAAATTAAAGATTATGTAAGTTTAGAAACAGTTATTATTTCTATCGCACCGGGCATTAGTATAGATTCATTAAAGAAAAGTTTTGATAATAAGGTTAAGGTGGTACGTGCAATGCCTAATACACCTGCAATGGTGGGAGAAGGTATGACAGGTGTTTCTCTTAATAAAGATGAATTTAGTAAAGAAGAATTAGAAGTAATTGATAAATTCTTTAATTCTTTTGGTAAGGTAAGCTATGTAGAAGAAAGATTAATGGATGCAATTGTTTGCGGAAGTGGCAGTTCACCAGCTTATGTATACATGTTTATTGAAGCTCTTGCAGATTCAATAGTTAAATATGGAATAAAAAGAGATGACGCTATAAAAATTGTTGCACAAACAGTTCTTGGCTCAGCAAAAATGGTACTTGAAACTAATACACATCCTGCCATATTAAAAGATAATGTATGCTCACCTGGTGGTACAACAATTTGTGGAGTTACAGCACTTGAAGAGTATGGCTTAAGAAATGCTATTATTAAAGCAACAGATGCATGTTACGATAAATGTACTAAGATTAAATAAAAAGATAGTATATAGATAAAAAAATACAAAATCATAATACAAAATTATACTATTAAATTTATTATAAATAAAAATGGGAAGAATAAAGCTTTTTGTAAATAAAAGCATTTATTCTTCCCTTAATTTTTATCTGAAATTTACTAAAAACTATCTTGCCATTGCATCCATAATTTCGCCAATGTACATATAGTGATAGTCCCCATTTTCATAGAATTTCTTGTTAATTTCATTATCTGTAAAAGTATCACTTGTCATTGGAATGCATGCAAGTTTTTTACAAAGAAATACAAGACTTGATTCATCAGGAAATGGAATTCCTAAGCGGCTATTAAGTGTTAAGCCTGATTCTTCCCATTTATCA
Organism: Lachnospira multipara LB2003; assembly: GCF_000702205.1. GTDB lineage: Bacteria > Bacillota > Clostridia > Lachnospirales > Lachnospiraceae > Lachnospira > Lachnospira multipara_A. The sequence goes on from NZ_JNKW01000001.1 coordinate 280,793, forward strand.
CAATCCTTACCAGAAACAGAGCCACATACACTAAGTGCGTTACGATTCTCATTAGGCAAGAAACTTAGTGAGAAAAAATCATTTTTATCAAGATATTCCTTAGTATATCGTGATTCTCTAATATAAATAGTGATTACGCTTTTATTCCATAAAGTACCAAGTCCACCCCAGCTTACAGTCATAGGATTAGCTTCTTTTTTAGTACCTGCAGTTACAATAGCCCATTCTTTATTTAATTTAGTAAATGGATTGAGTTCGAATAAATCTAGTGGTAATGGTTGAAATACGTGCATAATTCCCCTCCAAATATTTATTGATTATTTAAATTTAAACGTTTAATATATAGATTATATCACATTTGCATTTAAATGTGACAAAAAATAGAGGAAAGGAGCATAGGATTTTTCCTATGTATAAATTAATGGAAGGTGTAAAAAGGATAGAAAGAGAATTGGTTTATAAGGGAGCAATTCTTGATATGTACAAGGATACAATGCAATTTCCAGATGGTCATACATCAAAGTGGGACTATTTAGATCACAGAGGAAATGCAGCAGCAGTAATTCCAATAACCAATGATGGCGAAATATTAATGGTGAGCCAGTACAGAAATTCTGTGGATGGTAAGACCCTAGAAATTCCAGCAGGTTGTCTTGATTTTAAGGATGAGCCAACTGTTAGAGCTGCTGCAAGAGAGCTTGAAGAAGAGACAGGATTTAGAGCTGGTAAGATTGAAAAGCTCCTTACAATTGTAACAGCGGTTGCTTACTGTAATGAGTTAATTGATATTTATATTGCAACAGATCTTACAAAAGGTGAAAGACATTTAGACGATGATGAAGATATTAATGTTTTAAAATTCCCAATTAAAAAAGCCAAGGAAATGATTAAGAATGGTGAGATTATTGATGCTAAGACTGTAGCTGCAATTCTTGCAATCCCTGATGACTTAATTAAATAAAAACTAGGATGGATGATTCCTGTTCAATACAGGCTTAGCCTCTTGGCTGCATAAAAATAGCGTAGCAGCCAAAAACTGCTACGCTAAAAAATTCTAACTTTTTGGGGTCACCTCAATTTCGGACCTTATTTGTTTAGATTAATCTATCAGCAATTTCGTATAATAATTCTTCTGACTGATTCCAGCCAAGACAAGCATCAGTAATGGATTTTCCATAGATGCCTTCTCCAACTTTTTGAGCTCCTTCTTCAATGTAGCTTTCAATCATTACACCCTTAACTAATTCGCGAATATTTGGATTGTATTTACAATTGTGAAGCACTTCCTTGCAAATTCTAACCTGTTCTTTGTATTGTTTACCTGAATTAGAATGATTGGCATCAATGATAACTGCTGGATTCTGTAATTCTCTTGTTTTATACATGTTATATAGACGAACAATGTCCTCATAGTGATAATTAGGGTTATTTTGGCCATGTTTATTAACAGCACCACGTAAGATACAGTGTGTTAGGGCATTACCATTAGTTGTAACTTCGTTAGTACGATAAATAAAAGTCTGCTTAGACTGTGCAGCAACTACAGAATTTAACATAACGCTAAAGTCTCCAGATGTTGGATTTTTCATACCAACAGGTACATCAATACCACTAGATACAAGGCGGTGTTCCTGGTTTTCTACAGATCTTGCTCCAACTGCAACATAAGATAGAACATCCTCTAAATACCAGTAATTCTCTGGATAAAGCATTTCATCTGCTGGAGTAAGGCCAGTTTCTTTAATAATGTCTATGTGCATTTTTCTAATGGCTACAAGGCCACCATAAAGGTCTGATTTTTCTTCAGGATTTGGCTGATGAAGCATGCCCTTATAGCCAATGCCTGTGGTTCTAGGCTTGTTAGTGTATACACGTGGAATAATAAGGATTTTATCCTTGATTTTATCCTGAATTTTAGCAAGTCTAGTAGTGTAATCAAGAACAGCTTCTTCGTTATCTGCAGAACAAGGTCCAATAATTACTATAAATTTATTAGATTCTCCCTTGAAAATCTTAGCGATTTCTTCATCTCTTTCTCTCTTAATCTTGGCAAATTCTTCAGCTAATGGATAGGCAGCCTTGATTTCTGTTGGTGTTGGTAATTTTTTTAAAAATTCAAAACTCATTATATACATCTCCTACATATTTATCAAATTTTAAGATTATAATATAACAAATTAGAAAAGTTTTCTAGGATTTTAAGTATCTTCATGATAAAATAATCCTAAATATGAGTGGGAATTAATACATAGGAGGACTATTATGAATAATTTAGACAACAAAAGTAAAGAAAATGCATCTGGCATTAATAGAGTAATTTGGATTGTGCTTGATAGTGTAGGAGTTGGCGAAGCCCCAGATTCAAAGGATTTTGGAGATGTTGGCGTTGATACATTTGGCCATACCTATAAAGCTAATAAGGGACTTAATATTCCTAATTTAATTTCCCTTGGAATTGGAAAAATTGACGGAATTGATTATATAGATAACCCTAGTGATGATAAAATCATTGGTATTTATGGTAAATTACAAGAAAAATCTGCAGGTAAGGATACAACTATAGGTCATTGGGAAATGGCAGGAATATATTCTTCAAATCCATTTCCAACTTTCCCTAATGGATTTAGTGATGAAACAAATGCTGAGATTATTAAAAGAGCCAATTTACCTGGAATTTTATGTAACGAACCAGCATCAGGAACTGAGGTAATTAATAGACTAGGAGATGAGATGGTAAAAAGTGGAAAACCAATTATTTATACATCTGCTGATTCAGTTTATCAAATAGCTGCCCATGAAGATGTAATTAGCCTAGATAGATTATATGAAATCTGCCAAATTGCAAGGGATTACCTTCAGGGCGATTTAGGAGTTGCAAGAGTAATTGCAAGACCATTTATTGGAGAAAATGGACATTATGTAAGAACTTCTAATAGACGAGATTTTTCTTTAGCACCGTCAAAGGATAACATCCTTAATAGAATTAGAGATGACAAGGGATTAGGGGTTTATGCCGTTGGAAAAATCGAAGATATTTTTGCAGGAGAAGGCATAAGCGAGGCAGTTCATACTAAGGACAATATGGATGGCGTTGATAAAACCCTAGAATATATGAGACAGGATAATAAAGGTCTTATTTATACAAATCTTGTTGAATTTGATTCTGCATGGGGACATAGAAGAGATGCAGTTAAATACGGCAAGGGCTTAGAAGATTTTGATAGTAGATTGCCAGAAATTTTTGATGCCATGAGAGATGATGATATCTTAATTATTACAGCTGATCATGGTTGTGATCCAACATATACAGGAACAGATCACACAAGAGAATATGTACCTGTTCTTATGTATGGTAAAAAATTAAAGAAAAATGTAAATCTACACACAGGAGATACTTACGCAGATATAGCACAGACAATTGCTGAAATCTTTAATACAAGAAAGACTCAAATTGGAACTAGTAGATTAAAGGATATCTTAGCATAAAAGATACTTAGCATAAAGGATATTCTAGTTTAAGCTTTGTAAGCAAAGATTAATCTAAGCTAAAAGTAAATAGATTAGGGGGGAAGAAATATGCGAATGATAGATTTAATTGCCAAAAAAAGAGATGGTCTTCCTTTAGAAAAAGAGGAAATTGATTTTATAATAAAGGGCTTTACATGTGGAGAAATCCCTGATTATCAAATGTCATCTCTTCTTATGGCGATTTATTTTAATAAAATGAATGAAGAAGAAACCATTAATCTTACCATGTCTATGAGAGATAGTGGCGACATTCTTGATTTAAGTAGCATTAAGGGAATTAAGGTCGATAAGCATTCCACAGGAGGAGTAGGAGATAAGACCACTCTAGTACTTATGCCTATGGTTGCAGCCCTTAATATCCCTTGTGCTAAGATGAGTGGAAGAGGCCTTGGACACACTGGTGGAACAATAGATAAGATGGAGAGTATACCAGGCTTTACTACAAGTCTTAGTTTGGATGAATTTACTAAGCAAGTTAATGAAATAGGACTTGCAATTACAGGTCAGACAGGTAATTTGGCTCCAGCAGATAAAAAGATATATGCCTTAAGAGATGCAAGCGCAACTGTTGAGAATATATCTTTAATAGCAAGCTCAATTATGAGTAAAAAACTAGCAAGTGGAGCTGATGCTATATGTCTTGATGTTAAGGTTGGAAGCGGTGCCTTTATGAAGACAATGGAGGATGCCACTAAATTAGCTAAATTAATGGTAAAAATTGGAAATTCCCTAAATAAAAAAACAATAGCAGTAATTAGTGAAATGGATGAACCCCTTGGAATGGCTGTGGGAAATAGTCTTGAAATAATAGAGGTAATTGAAGCTTTAAAGGGCAGGGGACCTAAAGACTTAATGGAACTTGTTATGTGTCTTGGCACTCAAATGTGTAAGTGTGCAGGCCTTAATAAAAGCGATAATGAAATAAAAAGAATGTTAGAAGAAAGCATAGCTAATGGCAGCGCCCTAAATAAATTCAGGGAATTTTTAAATGCACAAGATGGAAATGTGGATGTTATAAATGATTATTCTATTTTACCAACTGCTAAATCAAAATATGAAGTTAAGTCAGTAAAAGAGGGCTGTATAAAGCATATAAAAGCTGATGTTATTGGGCATGCATCCATGATTCTTGGCGGCGGCAGAGAGAAAAAAGAAGACTCAATTGATTTTGGAGTAGGTGTTGTCCTAAATAAAAAACGTGGCGATTACTGTAAAAAAGGAGAGCTGCTTGCAACAGTTTATGTAAATGATGAAAAAAATAAAGAGCAGGCATTATCTGAAGTATTATCAGCATTTACTATAGTTAATCATGAAGTTTTAAAAGAAAGTATGATTAAAAAAATAATAGAATAAAAGAACGTAAATCTCTAACTAGTATTTTTAGGGCAATTGCCAAAAAACTAACAAAATATCTAGACTTTGTTAGAAAAGTAACGGGCTTTTTTACTTGTATCTAGGTATTTTTTATGCTAACATAACTATTGCGGTTTAGATTTTTTAACTTTTAGTATTTGTATTAAAACTAAACAGCTATCTATATCGCAAATTCTATTTTTAAAAAAAGTAAGGGAGAATAAAAATGGAAGTAAGACCAGGAGCAAATCCTGTGGACGTAAAAACTTACGACACAGCAAGATTAAGACACGATTTTTTAATTGAGAACGTATTCGTTCCAGACGAAATTAAGTTAACTTATAGTCAGATTGATAGAATCATTGTTGGTGCAGCAACACCAGTTAACAAGGAATTAAAGCTTGAAGCAGGTGATGAGCTTAGAGCTAATTATTTCCTTGAAAGAAGAGAATTAGGTATTATTAACATTGGTGGTAACGGTACAGTTACTGTTGATGGTAAGGAATACAATTTCAAGTATAAAGATGGTATGTATATTGGAATGGGTTCTAAGGATATTACATTTAAGAGTGCAGATCCTAAGAATCCTGCTAAGTTCTATTTAAACTCAGCTCCAGCACATAAGACATATCCAACAGTATTCATCGATCCAGCTAAGGATATCTTACCTGAGAATAAGAAGGAGCTTGGTTGCCTTGAATCAGCTAACCACAGAACAATTAACAAGTATATCCTTCCAGGTCAGGTTGAAAGCTGCCAGTTAGAGATGGGTATGACTTGCCTTGAGCCAGGTTCAGTATGGAACACAATGCCATGTCATACACATGATAGAAGAATGGAAGTTTATCTTTACTTCGAAGTTCCAGAAGATGCTGTTGTATTCCACTACATGGGCGAGCCTACAGAAACTCGTCATATCGTAATGAGAAACGAAGAAGCTGTTATTTCACCAAGCTGGTCAATTCATTCAGCTTCAGCTACACATGCATATACATTTATCTGGGGTATGGTTGGAGAAAATCAGGACTTCGATGATATGGATGATGTTGATATGAAGGATTTAAAATAATTATTCATACTAGTTAGCCAAATTTACAGGCTAATTTTTGAGCTTTATCTTTTGGAATGACATCTAGTTTTTAGATTTCATTTATATATCAAAAAAAAGGAGATTATGAAAATGTCAGTTAATTTTTCACTTGAAGGCAAGATTGCATTCGTAACAGGTGCATCATACGGTATTGGTTTTGCTATCGCTTCAGGCATGGCAAAGGCTGGTGCTAAAATCGTTTTCAACGATATTAATCAGGATTTAGTAAATAAGGGTTTAGCAGCTTATAAGGAAGCTGGTATCGACGCAGCAGGTTATGTTTGTGACGTTACAGATGAAGAAGCTGTTAACGCTACAGTAGAAAAGATCACAAAGGAAGTTGGTCCTATCGATATCTTAGTTAACAACGCTGGTATCATTAAGAGAATTCCTATGATCGAAATGTCAGCAGCAGACTTTAGAAAGGTTATCGATGTTGACTTAAACGCTCCATTCATCGTATCTAAGGCTGTTATTCCTTCAATGATCGAAAGAGGTCATGGTAAGATTATTAACATCTGCTCAATGATGTCAGAATTAGGTCGTGAAACAGTTTCAGCTTATGCTGCAGCTAAGGGTGGTTTAAAGATGCTTACAAGAAATATTTGTTCTGAATATGGTAAGTACAACATCCAGTGTAATGGTATCGGACCTGGTTATATTGAAACTCCTCAGACAGCTCCACTTCGTGAGAGACAGGCTGATGGTTCAAGACATCCATTCGATGCATTCATCGTTGCTAAGACTCCAGCTGAAAGATGGTTAAAGCCAGAAGAACTTGCAGGTCCTGCAGTATTCTTAGCTTCAGAAGCAGCTGATGCAGTAAATGGTCACATCCTTTACGTTGATGGTGGTATTCTTGCTTACATCGGAAAGCAGCCACAGTAATTTAACTCAGTCGGTGCGCAAGACTCGCGAGTGAGTCTTGACATTATTATTTAATTAAATAAAAAAAGTGTTTTCATTGGGACTAAGTATATTTATATACTTAGTCCTTTTTTTATGAAAAAAATTTGTGGTATTTACTTAACAAATACTAATTATTGTGTTAAAATACTACTAGTATAAGTTCGTAACAAATTAATACAATTAGGAGGCTATATGAAAACTAAATTTGGAATTAGTAAAAATATGGATCCCTCTAAGGCTGTAACTGAGGCTTTGGGGGGAGTGTCAAATCCCATAGGTTTAATTTATGTTAGTTCATATGACATGATGACTGCTGTTGGCGATGAACTAACAAAACGATTTCCAGGCATTCCGATTTTAGGAACTAGTGGTATTGGTTATATGAATGATGTAGTAGATAATAAGCATTTGCAGATTATGGCAATTACAGGTGGCGCTAAATTATCTGCTGGTATAATTAAGCATATATCAAGAGCTCCATTATCAGAAATCTATACTTTGGAAAAAAGTATTCAAGAAGTTGGCGCGGGTAATGATAATACAGTATGTGTAGAATTTTGTCCATATAATGAGGAAATTGCAACATCAACAATTAATATCGTTCTTAGTAGCCATAAGGTAAACCTTATTGGTGGTTCAATTTTTGATGTGCCAGAAGGTAAAGATCCCTTAGTTTATGTAAATGGCACAGCTTATAAAAACACATTGGGATATATTGTAATTAAGAATACAGAGGGTAAAGTAGCATTATTTAAGGAAAATATCTATGGACCAGGTAATGGAGCTCTTCATATAGCTACTAAGGTAGACTTAAAGAAGAGAGAATTGATTTGCTTAGATGGAAAGCCAGCTGCTCAAGTTTATTCAGAAGAGACTGGTATTCCTGTAAATAAAGTATGTGAAAATGTATTATCACAGCCATTTGGACGTATCGTTGGCAGCGAAGTATATATTGCTTCAATGAAAGAGCCAGGAACTAATGGTGGCTTAATTAATTACAAAAAGATATATGAAAACGATGCTATTAGTATCCTAAACGTTCTTGATTACAAAGAAGTTGTGGAAGACACTAAGCGTGAGATTAGAGCTAAAATTAGTAAACCTTCGTGTATTATTTCATTTAATTGTATTTTTAGATACCTATTCTTTAATAATGAAAATTACACTATTGAATACCTTAAAAACATGGCAAGTGTAGCACCAAACTTTGGCTTTATTGCTGGTGGAGAGCAGTATATGAATCAGCATGTAAATCAGACAATGGTATGCGCAGTATTTGAGTAAAGGAGGAGGTTTACAATGTTTGGTTTTAAAAGCAATAAACAGGAAGAAAAAGAAGTTAAGACAAATAAGAAAATAGATCTTAATAAAGCATTTTGGCCAATTGCTCAGTCTTCAAATCATATTATGGCTTTAAAGAATAATTTGGTAAATGAAGAATTAGTAACATCTAGTAGTTTACATGATGTTACAGAAAGTTTCGTAGAAGTAAAAAAACAGTCAGATGAAATCAATGATTCAGTAGTACATTTCAAAGATGAATTTGATGATGTAAGAAAGGTATTAAACCACTTCGAAGAAATCATTGACAAAATGCTTGGAACAGTTAATGAAACTCATTCAAGTATGAACAATGTAAGAGAGTCATCACAGTCTGTAAATGAAACAATTAGAGCTGTACAGGAAGTTTTTGAGGAATTCCAGAAGAGTTTTGATGAAATCCTTGAGAAGGTTAATGCAATTAATGGTATTGCAAACCAGACAAACTTACTTGCTCTTAATGCTTCTATTGAAGCTGCACGTGCTGGTGAATCAGGACGTGGATTCGCAGTTGTTGCTGATCAGGTAAATAAGTTATCTTCAGATATTAAGACCTTAGTTGGATCAATTGGCGATAGTATGGATAAATTAAACCAGAACAATAGCCGATTAATGGATTCAATCGATGATACACGTTCAGCCATGAATGATTCTATGAATCATATCAATAAGACAGAAGAAGTTGTTGATAATATCAAGGTTGTAGCTGATGAAATTGAAGAAGGTAATAAGGGAATTGAAAGTGTAATTAATTCTTGTTCAGACCACATTGATGAAATTACAAATACAATTCTTTCTTCAGAAAAATACTATGATTCAGTTTCGCAAAATATTGAGTCAATGCAATTAAAAATTACTCAGAAGAGTTTCATTTTTGAGGAACTTACAAATATCTTAGATCAGTATCCTGAGATGATTAATATTATTAAGAAACGTATCGAATAGTTTTTATTGTACTCCTTTCTCGCGCCCTAATCTCTTAGGGCGCATTTATTTTCCTTAAAATATTCTATTATTTTCTTTTTTAGTTTAAATTATTATTGTATAATATAGAAGATTAAACTTAAATTAGGAGGCTTATATGAATAGAGTATATAAGGCATTTAAAGATGGTAAACATAAGTGCCTAACACTTAGTTATGATGATGGAAAAATAGAGGATTACAGGCTATTAGAACTTTTTAAAAAATATAATATAAAAGCAACTTTTAACTTAAATTCTAGTATAAAAGATTCAAAACACATTCCACAAAATGAATGGAGAGAGCTTTATAAAGATCACGAGGTGGCAGTTCATACAATGACTCATCCTACAATGGAGAGATGTTCAACTTACCAGATTTGTGAAGAATTAATAGAAGATAAGAATAATTTAGAACATATAATGGGAAGACCAGTTAGAGGCCTTGCTTTCCCAAATGGTTCATATAACGAAGAAATAATAAATATGGCTAAATCACTTGGCTTTAAATATGCAAGAGTAGCAGGGGATAAATACGCTAATATTTGTAGTGCTAAGTTTTTTGCTAAAGAAGCAGAAGGCCCTATTTTACTAGGGGATGAAACAGGCTTTGGTATGCCACAGGATTTCATGCATTGGTTACCAACATGCCACCACAATCATCATTTAGTATCTTTAGGAAAAGATTTTACCGAATTAACTAAGAAACAGTATCTATACATGATGTATGTATGGGGTCACAGTTTCGAATTTGAAAGAAATAATAATTGGGAAGTTATGGAAGAATTCTGTAAGATAATAAGTAACAGGGATGATATCTGGTACGCAACTAATTTAGAGGTAGTTGAATACGACGAAGCCTTTAAAAACTTACAGTTCTTTGATAGAAATGAATATGTATATAATCCTAGTGCGCAATCAGTATGGGTAGTAATAAATAACGAAAAAATAGTTGAGCTAAAAGGTGGTACAACTACAAAGCTTTCGTAACAGAATATAAAGGAGAAAAATATGAGTTTTATAGAGTTTAACAATGTAAAAAAAATCTATAAAATGGGCAATGTTAAAATTAAAGCCCTAAACGGAACTTCATTTTCAATAGACGAAGGTGAATTTGTAATTGTTGCAGGACCATCAGGGGCTGGAAAAAGTACAATTCTTAACTTACTTGGTGGTATGGATAGTCAAACAACAGGAACAATTATTGTAGATGATAAAAGAGTGGATCAATTTAATAATAGACAGCTCACAACATATAGACGTAACGATATAGGTTTTGTATTTCAGTTTTATAACCTGGTACAAAATCTAACAGTTAGGGAAAATGTTGAACTTGCAACACAAATTGTTAAGGATCCTCTAGATATTGATGAAACAATTAAAGCTGTAGGGCTTGAAGATAGAATCTCTAATTTTCCATCTCAGATTTCTGGTGGAGAACAGCAAAGAGTTGCCATAGCTAGAGCCTTAGCTAAAAATCCAAAGATTTTATTATGCGATGAACCAACAGGTGCACTTGACTATAACACCGGAAAGCAGATTTTAAAGCTTCTTTATGATACTTGTAAGCAAAGAAAGGTTACAGTTATTGTAATCACACATAACCTAGCAATTACAAGCATGGGAGATAAGGTCATTAAGGTAAAAAACGGTACTGTAGAATCCGTAACCATTAATGAAAATCCTGTTCCTATTGAAGAAATTGAATGGTAGGAGGAGCTTATGGGATTGATATTAATAAAGGACCTTTTAAGAGAAATCAGAAAAAGTTTTAGTCGCTTTTTTGCAATTTTTGCCATATGCCTAATTGGAGTTGCATTCTTTGCAGGTGTATCAGCATCCTCAGGAGATATGAAGGAATCAGCTAATACATACTATAAAAACACTAATTTATATGATTTAAGAATTGTATCATCCATTGGCTTTGATGATGTGGATGTTGAAAGAATCGGACAAATAGATGGCGTTAAAGATACCTTTGCCACAGTAAATTTAGATGCCTTAACTTATGTAACAGACTTAGAATCTGTTGTTAGGGTTTCTGAATTACCAAAGGAAGATGGCATTAATAAATTAACTCTAATAAAGGGACGTATGCCAGAAAATCCTGATGAATGTGTAATAAGAGTTGAAATGTCACAGCAAATGCCAGAACTAAATTCAGAAATTACAATAAAAGCTAGTGAAGGGGATATTACAGAGGATTTAGTAAATCAAACCTTTAAGGTAGTAGGTTATGTATATACACCTCTTTATATTTCTTATTATCTAGATCAAACTAACATAGGCAACGGTAACGTAGCTTATCAGATTTTTACTGATGGATCTAACTTTAAAAGCGAATATTATACTGATGTGTATGTAACTTTAAATGATTCTAAAAAATATAATACATACGATAAGGATTATTTTGACTATGTGGATTCCTTTAAAGATGAGATATTAAGTGTTGGTGAGGCTAGATTTGGTGAGAGAATCGAGAGCTTAATAGGAGAAGTTGAACAAAAAAGACAAGAAAGATTATCAACTGTTAATGATGAGATTAGGCTTCAAGTTGTTTCTAATTTAACAGACATATATCAGTCTTATTATCCTGATACAGATGTTTCTTCAATGATTGCACCATACATTGAGCAAAACTATCAAAACGCACTTCAAAGCTTTGATTATTCTCTAGTAAATGAGCCTTTTGATAAGGCAATAGAAGATATATATGATAGGGCTCAAAACTTTACCTGGAAGAGTTTAACAAGAAATGAGTTATATTCCTTTGTAGATTATAAGCAAAGTTCTAATAGAATGGGAGCTATTGCAACTGTATTTCCATTATTTTTTGTATTAGTTGCAGGCCTTGTAAGTCTAACAACCATTGCAAGATTAATTGATGAGCAAAGAGGTTTAATAGGAACATATAAAGCCCTAGGCTATTCAAAATCAGTTATTACGGCAAAATATGTATTATATGCCTTAATCGCATCAGTGCTTGGTGGAGTAATAGGCTGTGCCTTTGGCCTTAAATTTTTCCCATTTATAATTATTAATGCATGGAATATAATTTACCAAATACCAAAAATTGTATATGCAAGTCATGGATTACTTTCTGTAATATCCGTGCTTTCTCTTGCTCTTACAACAGTGGTTGTTACAGTTTATGTATGTATAAATGAGACAAGCGAAGTACCATCAGAACTTTTAAGACCTAAGTCTCCAGTAACAGGTAAGAAAATCTTACTTGAAAGAATAACTCCAATCTGGAACAGGCTTTCCTTTACAATGAAGGTAACTTTAAGAAATATCTTTTTATACAAAAAAAGACTGTTTATGACAATTCTTGGAATTGGAGGTTGCGGTGCTTTAATACTTGCTGGATTTGGCATAAAGGATAGTGTTCAAAGTATAATAGATAGACAGTTTAATGATATTCTTCACTATGATTTAGTAGTGACTTTAAATGAAGGCATAGAAGATGAGCAAAGAATAGAACTTGATAATGATATGTCCACAAATTTAGTTTACACAGACTACATTAAGGACTATAGTTATTCAGGCAATATTAAGGGCAGTAAAAAAAGTGAAAAATGTAATATTTCCGTTATAGGAGATGCTAAGGAATTTAATAATTACTATACATTTAGAGATAGAAAAAGCGGTAAAAAATACGACCTTAATGATTCGGGAGTAATCCTATCAGAAAAACTAGCCAAAGATCTAGATTTAGAGGTAGGCGATACCTTTATAATGCCAGATGCCAATGGAGTAGCTATTAATGTAAAGGTATCAAATATATGCGAAACATATGTAGGTCATTATCTTTATATTTCATCTTCTTATTATGAAAAACTTACAGGTGAGCACCTAAATCCTAATACTTTACTTGTAAAGCTACCAGATTCAGGAGATGACACCGTTTCTGTTGTGGGAAATGACCTTTTAAAGAGAGATTACATAAAGGGTCTATCCTTTGTAAAAACTAATAGGGAGCGATTTGAAAAAACTATACAGTCTATTGATTTAGTAACAGTTATTTTAATAATATCAGCAGCCCTATTATCCTTTGTTGTTGTATTTAATCTAATTGATATTAATGTATCAGAAAGATTAAGAGAAATTGCTACCATAAAAGTATTAGGTTTTTATGATCACGAAGTTGCTATGTATGTTTACAGAGAAATAACCATTTTAACCCTAATTGGTGGTTTACTTGGATTAGGACTTGGCGTATTATTACATAGCTACATAATGACTACTATTGAACTAGAGGATGTTATGTTTGGTACATATAGAAGCCTGTCATCCTTTATAGATGCTTATTTGATTACAATAGTCTTCTCTTTTGTAATAAGCTTAGTGATGTATCCTAGATTATCTAAGATAAAAATGGTAGAATCATTAAAGTCTATAGAATAAGTTTAAATTAATGGATGGTTTATTTTATATACAAAAAATCAAATTTTTTATAGCAATTGCAAGCTTTTCTTTGTTATGTTATAATGTTTGAAAAATAATAACTGCAATATCGATGGAGGTTAACGAAATGACTAAAGAGTTTGAGGATAGAGGAGCTAATTACACAGTTTCAGAGAATAACAACATAGGTGAAGTTAAGATTTCTGACGAGGTAGTAGCAATTGTTGCAGGTCTTGCAGCAACAGAAGTAGAGGGAGTTGTAAGCCTTGGTGGTAACATCGTTAATGAATCAGTTGCCAAACTTGGTATTAAGAACCTTTCAAAGGGCGTTAAGGTTTATGTAAATGAGCAGACAGTGTCTGTTAATTTAAATGTTAATATTAAATATGGTACATCAATTCCAGCTGTTTCTGAAAATATTCAGGACAAGGTTAAGACTGCTGTTGAAACTATGACTGGACTAGATGTAACAGAAGTTAATATCAAAATTTCAGGGATAAATATTGAGGGTTAATCAATATTTAACTAGATGTTAGGAGTTATATATGTCTAAGATGAAGAGAGCAGAAATCAGAGAACACATTTTTAAGATTCTTTTTAGAGTTGAATTTCATGATTCTGTAGAATTTGAACAGCAAATCGCATTATATATGCAGAATTTAAGAGAAGGTACTAAAGAAGAAAAGGGTATAGATGTAAGCGAGCAGGATTACAACTACATTCACGATAAGGCTGTAGCTATTAAGAATAACATTGAAGATATTGATGCTAAGATAAATGAAATATCTAGTGGATGGCCAACTACACGTCTTGGTAAAGCTGAATTATCAATTATGAGACTTGCAGTGTATGAAATAATTTATGATGAAGATATTCCAAGAAATGTAGCAATTAATGAAGCTGTTGAACTTGCTAAGAAATATGGTTCTGACAGTGCGCCATCATTCATTAATGGTGTTCTTGCAAAACTTGATAACTAATTTGGAGATAATATATTATGACCGGAGTATATACTGTAACTCAGATCAATTCCTATATTAAGAACTTGTTTAGGCAAGATTTCGTTCTAAAGAATGTTAAGATTAGGGGTGAGATATGGAATTGCAAGTATCATACCTCTGGTCATATTTATTTTACACTTAAGGACGAAGATTCAGCCCTAAACGCAATAATGTTTAAAACTAATGCAAATAATCTTTCATTTCGTCTTGAAGACGGTTTAGCTGTGGAAGTAACTGGACGAATTGATATTTATGAAAGAGATGGTAAATATCAGATTTATGCAGAAAGTATTGAAAAAACTGGAATTGGCGATTTAAATAAAAAATATCAAGAGCTTTTTAATATGTATGAGGAAATGGGATATTTTGATCAAGGATATAAGCGTCCTATTTCTAAATACGCTAAAAGAATTGGTATTGTAACAGCAAGCACAGGTGCTGCAATACGAGATATTATTACAGTTTCAAAAAGACGTAATAAATATGTTGATTTAATTCTTTTTCCAGCCCTTGTACAGGGAGACAAGGCAAAATATTCAATAGTAGATGGAATTAATACACTAGATAAACTAGGCCTTGATTGTATTATTGTTGGTCGAGGCGGTGGTTCAATGGAGGATTTATGGGCTTTTAATGAGCCAGAAGTTGTGGAGGCAATTTTTAATGCCAATACACCAATAATTTCAGCTGTTGGACATGAGGTAGACTTTACCCTTGCTGACTGGGTAGCTGATTTAAGAGCTCCCACACCATCAGCTGCTGCAGAGCTTGCAGTATGTGATATAAGTGAAGTGATTAACAAAATCGACTCAATGAATAGGCGAATTAATCTAGCTTTTAATAATACCCTTAGAGCTTATAAAGATAATTTAGACAAGTTAAGCATTAGATTAAAAACTAATGATCCCGCTGCTAAATTAGATAAAAATCGGGAAGATTTAATAAAACTAGAAGATGAGCTTAATCTAATTATGAATAACAAACTTAAGGAATATACTAATAATCTAAAGGTTCTTGCCACTAAGCTTGAAGGTCAAAGTCCACTAAAAAAGCTAAGTAGCGGATATTCATATGTTGATAATAATGGATTAAATGTATCATCAATAGATGATGTAGAAATAAATGATACAATAAATATCTATGTAAAGGATGGTACAATTAGTGCCGTTGTTGGAGGTAAACATGGACGAGAATATAAATAACAATAACAATATTGATGATGCTTTTGCTAGATTAGAAGAGATAATAGAAAGTATGGAAAAAAGAGACACATCTTTAGAAGAATCTTTTAATCTATACAAAGAGGGCGTTCTTTTGGTTAAGGAATGTAATGATAAATTAGATAAAGTTGAAAAAGAAATTAGTATTATAAATTCAAATGGAGAGATAATAGAAAGCGATGGAACATTTTAAAGAAGACTTAAATGCAGAAATAGATTTTGTAAATGATATATTACAAGAACGACTTCCAGAACTTGGCAAACTAAATGAAAGAGTTGTTGAGGCTATGAATTATAGTGTAAATGCTGGAGGTAAGAGAATAAGACCAATTATTATGCTAGAAAGTTTCAAGCTTTGTGGCGGTAATGATTTTACAGAAACTTATGACTTTTTAACTGCTCTAGAGTGCATACACACATATTCTTTAGTGCATGATGACTTACCAGCAATGGATAATGATGATTTTAGACGTGGTAAGCCAACTACTCACAAAGCCTATGGTGAAGATATGGCCATTCTTTCTGGGGATGGCTTACTAAATTTAGCAGCTGAGCTTATTCTTAATAGAATTAATGAGGTAAGCACTAACGCAAACTCTACAATTAATAACCTTTTACAGGGAGAAATTACAGATTCTGTTAAGGAGCAAATCAGTGCCCTAACAAAGAGAGTAGCTAATAACACCAATGCTGGCGCAATTATTTTAAAAAAAGCTGGTATAGATGGCATGGTTGGCGGACAATGCCTAGATGTATATTTAACTAACAAGGCTGTTAATGAAGATGAATTAAATTATATTTTTCTTAATAAGACTGCTGCCCTTATTGAATGCGCATTTATGGCAGGTGGTTATTTAGCAGGAGCAAGTAAAGAAACCATTGATAAGCTAGAAATGGCCGGAAGATACATTGGTCTAGCTTTCCAAATTCAAGATGATATTCTTGATATTACAAGTACTAAAGAAGAACTTGGAAAACCAATAGGTTCAGATGAGAAGAATAACAAGACAACATATGTTACTCTTTACGGAATGGAAAAAGCCATAAAAGATGTTAGCGATTACACTAACAAAGGCATAAAAATCCTTGAAGAAATAGGAAATAATGACTTTTTAATTGAACTTGCCGTTGTATTAATTGGCAGAAAAAAGTAGAATACTATAGATAATAAACTTTAAATGAAAGAGGACAAGATATATTATGATCCTTGAGAAGATTAATAAACCAGGTGATATCAAAAAATTATCACCGATTGAATATAATCAATTGGCTGAAGAAATTAGAGCCTTTCTTATTAACAACATTAGTAAGACAGGCGGTCATCTTGCGTCCAATTTAGGGGTAGTTGAGCTAACTATAGCCCTTCATGTTGCCCTTGATTTACCAAAGGATAAAATTATCTGGGATGTAGGACATCAATCATATACACATAAGATCCTAACAGGAAGAAAAAACAGGTTTGACCAATTGCGTAAATTTGGTGGAATGAGTGGTTTCCCTAAGCGTAATGAAAGTGATTATGACGCTTTTGATACAGGACATTCATCAACATCAATTTCTGCAGGACTAGGCTATGTGCAAGCAAGAGACTGCCAAGGTCAATCCTATAGCGTTGTTTCTGTAATAGGAGATGGAGCATTAACCGGTGGAATGGCCTATGAAGCCCTTAATAATGCCTCTTCCCTAAAGACTAATTTCATAATTTGTTTAAATGATAATGCTATGTCTATATCTAAGAATATTGGTGGTGTTTCTTATATGCTAAGTGATATAAGATCATCTGATTCTTACATAGATTTTAAGGAGAATTTAGCTAATAACCTATATAAGATTCCTGGTGGATCAAAGATGGTTAATGCCCTTAAAAAGACAAAGAATAACCTAAAGCAAATCATACTTCCAAATCAATTATTTGAAAGCATGGGAATTGCTTATTTAGGACCTGTTAATGGTCATGATACAGAAAAACTTATAAAGACTTTTAAGGTTGCCAAAAGAATAAACGGGGCTGTTATAGTACATGTTGTAACACAAAAGGGTCGTGGTTATAAAATGGCAGAAAGAAACCCTAGCAAATATCACGGAATTGCACCTTTTGATATAAAGACAGGAAAGGTTTTAAAGACACCTACTAATCCTACATATTCAAGTCTTTTTTCAGAATATATCTGCAGTTTAGCTAAAAAAGACAACAAAATATGTGCCATTACAGCAGCTATGCCAGATGGAACTGGGCTATCAAAGTTTTCAAAATGGTTCCCTGGTAGATTTTTTGATGTGGGAATTGCTGAAGAGCATGCCACAACCTTTGCTGCAGGCCTTGCTGCTGGTGGTATGAAACCAGTTTTTGCTGTATATTCATCATTTTTACAAAGAGCCTATGATCAGGTTTTACATGATGTTTGTATCCAGCAATTACATGTTGTTTTTGCAATTGATAGAGCAGGACTTGTAGGTGCTGATGGTGAAACTCACCAGGGAATTTTTGATTTGTCTTTCCTATCATCAATTCCTAATATGGTGATTTTTGCGCCAAAGAATGGAGTTGAATTAGGTGATGCCCTTTACTTTGCCCTTGAAAAACACAATGGTCCTATTGCAATTCGTTATCCAAGAGGGGAGGCATGTGTTGACTTTGCTGAATTTAGAGAGCCTATTCTTCTCGGAAAATCAGAAGTTTTATATAAAGAAAAAGATATTGCTATTCTAGCAGTGGGCAGCATGGTTAAAATTGCTAATAATGTGCGTTTACGCCTTAAAAATAAGGGCTATAACGTAACTTTAGTTAATGCAAGATTTGTTAAACCTATTGATGAAAAACTAATTTTAGAATTAAATAAGGATCACGATTTAGTAGTTACTCTTGAAGAAAATGTGGCAAGCGGCGGATTTGGTAGAGCTGTCTGTCAAATGATTAATGATACTAGATTGGATTTAGCATGTCTTGAAATTGCACTTCCAGATGATTATATAGAGCATGGAAGCGTAGATATATTATTAAAAGAAGCAGGAATGGATGAAGATTCTGTAGAAGAAAGAATTGAATCAGTTTATAAGGAGATAAAATGGCAAAAGAAAGATTAGATGTTTTATTAGTAAAAAGAAATCTAGCTACATCAAGAGAAAAAGCTAAAAGTATTATTATGTCTGGAATTGTCTATGTAGATGGACAAAAGGAAGATAAGGCTGGAACTACATTTGCAGATACAGTAAATATCGAGGTTAGAGGCAATACATTAAAGTATGTTAGCCGTGGAGGTCTTAAATTAGAGAAGGCCATGGAAAATTTCGATGTTACACCAAATGGCAAGGTCTGTATGGATATTGGTTCTTCAACAGGTGGTTTTACTGACTGTATGTTACAAAATGGCGCAGTTAAGGTTTATGCAGTTGATGTAGGACATGGTCAGCTTGACTGGAAATTACGTAATGATGAAAGAGTAGTTTGTATGGAAAAAACTAATATTCGTTATGTAACACCTGATGATATTGACGATAAAATAGAGCTTGCAAGTTGTGATGTATCCTTTATTTCACTTACTAAGGTTTTAGGTCCTGCAAAGGCTCTACTTACACCAGATGGACAAATGGTCTGTCTTATTAAGCCTCAGTTTGAAGCTGGAAGAGAACAGGTTGGTAAGCATGGTGTAGTAAGAGATAAATCTGTTCATGAAAGTGTAATTAAGATGGTTGCTGAATTTGCTATATCTATTGGATTTGAATGTTTAGACCTTGATTTTTCACCAGTTAAGGGTCCAGAAGGAAATATTGAATACTTAATTCACCTTCAAAATCACTTAGAAGGTAGCTATGAATCAATGCCTTTTGATATAGAAGAAGTAGTAAATAATGCCCACAATTCACTAGATAAATAGCTTAAAGGGAGATTTTTATAATGGATAGATTTTATGTTGTTGCCAACCCACAAAAAGATAAAGACGGAATTTATTCAAAAAAGATAAAAGACTATATAAATAACTTAGGCAGAAGCTGCGGTATATACACAATTAATGCAGAGAGAAACAAAAAGATATATACTGATTCAACTGCAATTCCAAAGGATGTTGAATGTGTAATTGTACTTGGTGGGGATGGTACCCTAATTCAAGCAGCAGATAATCTATTAAATTTAGATGTTCCCTTACTTGGAGTTAATATAGGTACTTTAGGATACCTTGCAGATACAGATATGGAGCATGTTTTTTCAACTATTGATTTACTTGTTAAAGATGAGTATTTAATTGATGAAAGAATGATGCTAACAGGAACTATTACAAGAGATAATAAGGTCCTTTGTCAAAAGACAGCACTAAATGATGTTGTAATTAACCGTAATGGAATTCTTAGCATTATGGAATTTGATGTATATGTCAATAATAAATACCTTACAACATACAATGCAGATGGTGTTATTATTTCAACTGCCACAGGCTCAACAGCCTACAGTTTATCAGCAGGAGGTCCAATTATTCAACCAACTGCCAAACTTTTATTAATGACACCAATTTGCCCACATAGTCTTAATTCAAGAAGCATAATTTTTGATGAAGATGATATGGTTTCAATTGTGATAAAAGATAGTAAAAAACTAAATGAGAAAAGAATAGTAACCTTTGATGGAGAGCATTTCTTTGAGGTTGTATCAGGAGATGTTATAAATATATGTAAAGCCAAAGAGGTATCTAAATTTATCAAAACAAATAAAGCGTCATTTCTTGAAAGAATCAGAAATAAATTGTAAAATAGGATTTGTGATTTATTTAGTGCAAATAGTTAAATTTTTATATAGAAACTAGATGTGTAAAAAGGAGAAAAAGAAATGAAAAACGCAAGACAACAAAAGATAGTGGAATTAATTAATTCATATGATATTTCTACTCAGGATGAATTAGCTAAGGCATTGTCTGATGCTGGCTTTAATGCAACTCAAGCTACTATTTCAAGAGATATTAGAGAACTTAACTTAACTAAGGTGGCAGCAGGGAATAAGTCTCAAAAATATGCCATTCCAACAAGTGATAATGTTCTTTTAAACGAAAGATTTGAGGGGGTATTAAGACAGGGATTTTTATCTTGTGATGTTGCAGGTAACATTCTTGTAGTTAAGACTGTATCAGGTATGGCTATGGCTGTTGGTGCAGCTTTTGACTCTCTTAAATGGCCAGAGATTATTGGAGCTGTAGCAGGAGATGATACAATCATTTGCGTAATTAGAACCGAAAAAGAAGCAATTGAGGTAATGAGCCGCATTAGAAAATTTGTTTCTGAGGCACCATCAAGAGATGGAAGAGATGCAAAGTAAAGAGAGGTAGTTGGGTGTTAGTAAATTTACATGTGAAGAATTTAGCACTTATTGAAGAAGAAAATATTGATTTTAGCGAAGGCCTTAATATTCTTACAGGTGAAACTGGTGCCGGTAAATCTATTATTCTTGGTTCAATAAGTGCAGCACTTGGCGCCAAGTGTAGCCCAGAATTTATACGAACTGGCTGCGAATATGGCTTGGCAGAGGTGACCTTTAGTATTGAAGATAATGCTAGTAAAGAGCTAATTAAGGATTTGGGCGTTCTTGATATTGATGAAGGTGAATTAGTAATTTCAAGAAAAATATCAGCTCAAAGATCACAATTTAAGGTAAATGGTCAATCATTTACAGCAAGTCAAACAAGACAATTAGCTAATCTGCTAATTAATATCCATGGTCAAAGAGACAATTTAATTCTAATAGATGAGAATAATCAGTTAAATGTAATAGATGAATACTGCATGGATTATATTAAAGATACATTGATTGATTTTAAAGAAGCCTATAAAAATTATAAATCCTTAAAGGCTGAACTTGATGAATTAGACATAAACGAAGATGAAAGACAAAGACAGATTTCCTTTCTAGAATATGAAATCAACGAAATTGAATCAGCAACTCTTACTATAAACGAAGATGAAGAAGTAGAGAAAAAATATAACAAAATGCGTAACTTCCAAAAAATTATGGAAGAATTAGACACAAGTTCTAATTTACTCTATTTAGGGGAAGATAATATTTCTGACATGATTTCTGAGATTTTTAGAGCGGTAACTAAGGCAAGCGAATATGATGAAAGCCTAGTTGATGCTAAAAACACTTTATCCTCTATTGAAGATTTAATAGGAGATGTGTCTCATCAGATTTCAAACTACATATCAGATCTAGAATTTAACGAAGAAGAATTTAATCAGTTAGAACAGCGTCTAGACCTAATAAATAACTTAAAAATGAAATACGGAAAGACTATTGAACAAATTCTTTTATCTCTAGAGGAAAAGCAAAACAAGCTAGAGGAGTTAGAAAATCTAAATTCTGTAGTAGAAAGAAAAAAGGAAGAGCTAGAAAAGGCTAAAGATAAGGCATTAAGTCTTGCCAGTACTTTAAGTGACACAAGAAAAGAAAAGGCAATGGCCCTTAAAAAAGAATTTATAAAAGCCCTTAAAGAGCTAAATTTCTTAGATGTTAAATTTGAAATTGAATTTAATAGTAAAGAAATGGGCACAAATGGTATTGATGAAATTACATTTATGATTAGTACTAATCCAGGAGAGGAATTAAAACCTTTAGCTAAAGTTTCATCTGGTGGTGAATTATCAAGAATTATGCTTGCAATTAAGAGCGTAATGGCATCTAAAAATGACCAAAAAACATATATATTTGATGAAATTGATGCAGGTATTAGTGGTAAGACAGCTTCCCTTGTGGCAACAAAACTTGCCAAATTATCTAATCATAATCAAATTATATGTATTACTCACTTACCACAAATCGCAGCCATGGCAAGTAAACATTTTATAATTGAAAAATCCCTAGCTAATAATAGAACTATAAGTAATATTAGAGGCTTAAATGAAGAGGATTCATTAAAGGAATTAGCTAGATTATTAGGCGATGGCGAAATAACAAAAGCAACTCTATTAAATGCCACAGAACTAAAAAGGAAAGCTAAAGACTTGATATTATTATAATATTAGAGTATACTGTTATGGTGTTAACGGAATTGTAATAATTCTGTAATAAATAATGGAGAGGAAGAGTATGCGCAAGAAGATTTTAAGATCAATGGCCGCTGCTTTAATAATTACATCAGTAGCTTCAACAACAGT
Organism: Lachnospira multipara LB2003; assembly: GCF_000702205.1. Lineage (GTDB taxonomy): Bacteria > Bacillota > Clostridia > Lachnospirales > Lachnospiraceae > Lachnospira > Lachnospira multipara_A. Next base: position 303,716 of record NZ_JNKW01000001.1, read on the forward strand.
TTTCCCTGTTTTAGCTGATGATGATGTTAATACTCTCAAAAATCAAAAGAACACAGAACAAAGCGAATTATCTCAATTAGAGAACGAATTATCATATGTTCTTGTTCAAATTGATAATTTAGAGAAGCAGGCCGCAAGTCTTACAGAAGAGATTGAAACAGTTAATACGCAGTTATCTGAAGCTGAAGAAAAGCAAAATCAGCAGTATGAAGATATGAAGCTTAGAATTAAGTATATGTATGAAGATAGAACAGCATCAATATCAGATGTATTCCTTTCTTCAGCTGACATGAGTGAAGTCCTTAATAAGACTGTATACTTACAATCAGTATATACTTATGATAGAGATAAGCTTCAGGAAATGGCTGATACAGCTAAAGAGATTTCTGATCTAAAGACTAAATTAGATGATGATAAAAAGGCTCTTGATACTGCACAGACTTCTTTAACAGAGAAACAGGCTGCGTTATATACTTCAATTGATAGTAAGAAGGCATCTATTGCAAACTACGATAGCTTAATTGCATCGGCTGCTGAAAAGGCTGCTGCGGCAGTTGCTGCTAAACAGCCAGCTACAAGTTCATCATCAAATAATAAAGCTGCAACAACAACAGTAGCAGCTGCAAAGGGTGATAATGCAACAGCTAACAGAATCGTAAGCTTAGCTTACAACTACATAGGTTATAACTATGTAACTGGTGGTGCTTCACCATCATCAGGATTTGACTGTTCTGGTTTAATATATTATGTATTTGGTCAGGCAGGAGTTTCAGTTGCAAGAACATCTTCAGCACAGGCTGCAGGCGGTACTAGAATTTCAAGTATTAGCGAAGCTCAGCCAGGTGATGTTATTTGTTATCCTGGACACGTAGGAATCTATATTGGTAACAATATGATGATTCATGCACCAGTTCCTGGTAAGCAGGTAACAACTATTAATGTTTATGGACTTGGAATGTCGATTACATCAATTAGAAGATATTGGTAATTTTTAAAGAATATCTTGTATTTAGCTAGTTTTGTTAAATTAAATATGTTACAATAAGTGTGGTTTGTTGCCACACTTATTTTTTGCAATAAACCTAGACTTTTTTATAGGAGAAGTATTAAAGTCTGGCCTTGGGGAAAGGCTTATATAACATATTTTATATGTTTTTAGGAGGGAAGGATGAAAAACGTATTGTTTATAGCATCAGAGGCTGTACCATTTATTAAGACTGGAGGATTAGCTGATGTTGTAGGATCTCTACCAAAGTATTTTGATAAGTCAGAATACGATGTTAGAGTTATGCTCCCTAAATATACATGCATACCTTGGGAGTATCGAGAAAAAATGGTATATAAGACACACTTCTATATTGATTTAGCTTGGAGAACTCAATATGTTGGTGTTTTTGAATTAGAATGGGATGGAGTTAAATTCTATTTTATCGACAACGAATTTTATTTTGGTGGACCAAAGCCATATAGCTGGATTCACGAAGATATCGAGAAATTCGCATTCTTTAGTAAGGCTGCACTTTCAGCAATTCCTGTAATTGGATTTAATCCTGATATTATTCATTGCCACGATTGGCAGACTGGCTTAATTCCAGTTTATCTAAAGGAGAGATTCTCAACTGGAGAATTCTATTCTGGAGTTAAATCAATAATGACAATTCATAACCTTAAATTCCAGGGAATTTGGGACTTAAAGAAGGTTAAGGATATAACAGGCCTTCCAGATGAATTTTTCACACCAGATAAGCTAGAGGCTTATGAGGATGCCAACTACTTAAAGGGCGGTATTGTATATGCTGACAGAATAACAACTGTTAGTGAAACTTATGCTGAAGAAATTAAGACTCCATTCTATGGTGAGAACTTAGATGGTCTTATGAATGCTAGATCAAATTGTCTTAGCGGAATTGTTAATGGTATTGACTATGAAACATATAATCCAGAGACAGATTCTAATTTAGTAGCTAACTATAATCAGATTACATTCCGCAAAGAAAAATGGAAGAACAAAGTAGCCCTACAAAAGGAATTAGGCTTAGTAGAAGATAAATCTAAATTTATGATTGGTATTGTTTCAAGACTAACAGACCAGAAAGGCTTAGATTTAATTGCCTATGTAATGGATGAGCTATGTAGTCATGAAGATGTGGAATTAGTTGTTCTTGGTACTGGTGAAGAAAGATACGAGAACATGTTTAGACACTTTGATTGGAAATATAACAACAGAGTATCAGCTAATATTTATTATTCAGAGGCTATGTCTCATAAGATTTATGCAGCATGTGATGCATTTCTTATGCCATCACTATTTGAGCCATGTGGCCTAAGCCAGTTAATGGCTCTAAGATATGGTACAGTTCCAATTGTACGTGAAACAGGTGGCTTAAAGGATACTGTAGAGGCATATAACGAATATGAAAGCAAGGGAACAGGTTTTTCATTTGCTAACTACAACGCACATGAAATGCTTGGAATTATTAATTATGCTAAGGATGTTTACTACAATCACAAAAGAGAATGGAATAAGATTGTAGATAGAGGAATGAAGGCTGATTTCTCTTGGAAGACATCAGCTAAAAAATACGAAGAATTATATAAGTCATTATATTAATTTTAGAATTTATCTTAGGCAATCTTAAATTAGATTTAGGATTGCCTATTGATAAAAATGGACATTTATTAAGAAACAAATTAAAAAGTGTTTAGAGTTTTCCTTGATTTATGTGTTAAAGTATGATATTCTAGTTAAGCACGCGGATGTGGCGGAATGGCAGACGCAGCAGACTCAAAATCTGCCGGTGGTGACATCGTGCGGGTTCAAGTCCCGCCATCCGCATTTGCTATCCACTTAAGTCTTAGGGCTTAGGTGGATTTTTTGTTTTTAAAAACCGTATGGATAAATGAGACAAAAAGAGGAATTAATATGGAATGCAAAGAAATTCAAAAACAAATTGAAGATTTCGATTTTTCAAGATTATCCTTAAAAGATAACGAGGAATTTCTTCGTCATTTAGAAACTTGTAAGGATTGTAGAGAAGAATTAGAAATTTATTACATTGTAAAATATGGACTTACAGACGATAAAATAATTCCTAATCAAGTATTTGGTTATGATGATAAAGAAGTTAAAGATGAAATGAGTCATTTATTTGATCGACTAGACTTTGAAGGCGTTGTAAATTATCGAATTAAAATCGAGAAAGAAAAAATTGACAAAATTAAACGTCTAATAAAGTATTCAAAATATAGTTTATTAGCTACTGACGCAATAATGATTTTGACAATTATTGCCCTTACAGTAATTAAATATCTATAGGAGGTTATAATGAGTAAGATAATGTTAATAGATGGTCATAGTATACTTAATAGAGCTTTTTATGGTGTGCCTGACCTAACTAATAGCGAAGGAATTCATACTAATGCCATGTATGGATTCCTTAATATTATGTTTAGATTCTTAGATGAGGAAAAGCCAGATTATTTAACTGTAGCTTTTGACTTAGCTAAGCCAACCTTTAGACATATTATGTATAAAGAATATAAGGGAACAAGAAAAGCTGCTGCTCGTGAATTTAGAGAGCAAGTGCCACTAATGCAGGATTTACTTAAAGCCATGGGCATTAATGTGGTAACCATGGAAGGCTTTGAAGCAGATGATGTAATTGGTACAATTGCAAAACAAAGTGCAAGAGAAGGCCTTGATGTAGTAGTTATATCTGGTGATAGAGATTTATTGCAGCTTTGCGAAGATCATATTAAGCTAAGAATCCCTAAGACTAAAAAGGGTGGCACAGAAGTAGAAGACTACTACCCAGGAGACGTAGTTGAAAAATACGGTGTTTCACCTCTTGAATTTATTGATGTTAAGGCTCTAATGGGTGATACATCAGATAATATTCCAGGGGCTCCAGGTATTGGTGAAAAGACAGCAACAAAGCTTATTAGTACTTATAAGACCTTAGAGAATGTCTTTGCTCATACTGATGAATTAAAGCCAAAGCAAAAGGAGAATATTGAAGCTAATATTGATCTTTTAAAGCAAAGCAAAATCCTTGTTACAATAAAGACTGATGTAACTTTAGGCTTTAAATTAGAAGATGCTAGTTTTGATAATATGTTTAATGCAGACTCCTTTGAGCTTTTTAAGCGCTACAACTTTAAAAACATGTTATCTAAATTTGATGGAAATATGGAAACTAAGGAGATAGAGGCAGTACAAAATTTCAAGATGATCTCTGATTTTTCTTTAGTAGAAGAGATTTTTAATAAAGTAACTGATAAGCTTGGGGACAATCAAAGAATCGCTTTAAGTGTAATTGCAGATAAAGAGCTTGTGGGAATTTCTATTTGCTTATCAGAAGAGGAAATTTATTATATTCCTTGCATGGGCTTTATTACTAGTGACTATTTAGTTAATAGACTAAATACTGCTATTAAATCCTGCAATAATCACTTAATTGTAACTTCAGAACTTAAATCTAGCTTAAGATTTTTAGATACAACCAGTCTTTACGAATATACAGATTTAAATGAGGATGCATTCCTTGATTTATCTGTGGGAGATTATTTATTATCCCCTAATAACGAAAGCTACGACTATGTAGCCCTTGCCCTAGCAAAGCTTGGAGTGAATGTAGCAACAAAAGAAGAGTTAATAGGTAAGGAGGATTTCGTAGCTGCTAGTGATAAGAATATTGATAATGTCACTAAATATGCCTGTTTACAGTCTTATGTATATTTTAAATCCGTTGATAAGATAATTGATGAATTAAAGGCAGCTAATATGTATGACTTATATAGTCAAATCGAAATGCCACTAATTTTTGTATTATATGAAATGGAAAAACAAGGCATTAGAGTTGATAAGCAAGAATTAATCGACTATTCTAAAGTCTTACAAAGTAAGATAGAAGTCCTTGAAGAAGAAATCTATGGCGAGGCGGGAGAAAAATTTAATATTAATTCTCCAAAGCAATTAGGTGTAATTCTTTTTGAAAAATTAGGACTTCCTGTAAAGAAAAAAACAAAGAGTGGTTACTCTACAGCAGCAGATGTATTAGAAGAACTTGCAAAGGATTATCCAATTGTAAATTCTATTCTAGAATATAGACAGTTAGCTAAATTAAAATCAACTTATGCTGATGGCTTAACTGAATATATCTTAGATGATGGTAGAATTCACTCTACATTTAACCAGACAATTACAGCTACTGGAAGAATTAGTAGTACTAACCCTAATTTACAGAATATCCCTATTAGAATGGATATGGGAAAATTATTTAGAAAAGTATTTATACCAAGAGATAATTTTAGCTTTATTGATTCAGATTATTCACAGATTGAGCTTAGAATACTTGCACATATGTCAGCTGATGAAAAACTGATTGAAAGCTATAACTCTGATATTGATATTCATAGAGCTACAGCTTCACAAGTTTTTAACACTCCACTTGAAGAGGTAACAGATCTTCAAAGAAGAAATGCTAAGGCTGTAAACTTTGGAATTATTTACGGCATTAGTGCTTTTGGATTAAGTAAGGACCTTAATATTTCTAAAAAAGAAGCAAGTGAATATATTGATAACTACTTTAAATCCTTCCCATCAATTAAGGATTATATTGATGGTTTAGTTGAATTTGCTAAAGAGCATGGCTATTCAATTACTATGTTTAATAGACGTAGACCAATTCCTGAACTTTCTTCATCTAACTTTATGCAAAGAAGCTTTGGTGAAAGAATCGCAATGAATGCGCCAATTCAGGGTAGTGCTGCAGATATTATAAAAATAGCTATGATTAATGTTTACAAAGAACTTAAGCAAAGAAAACTTAAGTCACACCTATGTTTACAGGTTCATGATGAATTATTAGTAGAAGTTGCCAATGATGAAATTGACATTGTTAAGGAAATTATTGAAAAGGGCATGAAATCTGCTGCTAATTTAAAGGTTTCACTAGAAGTTGATTTAAACGTTGGTAAAAACTGGCTTGAATGCCATTAATATATTATAAAGGGCCATAGATTTGGTCCTTTTTTTTAAGGAAAGGTTAATATGAAAGTAATAGGTATAACAGGAGGCGTTGGTGCCGGCAAATCTTTAGTTTTATCCCTACTAAAGGAAATGACAAATTGCGATATTATTATGGCAGATGACGTGGCTAAATCCATGTATCAAAAGGGATTTAAGGCATATGATGAATTAGTTGAATTTTTTGGAGAAACAATTCTTAATGAAAATCATTCTAAAATTGATTTAGAAAAATTATCAAAGCTTATTTATAAGGAGCCAAATAAACGAATGCTAGTAAATAGCATTGTTCATCCCCTTACTAAGGAATTAATTATTGAAAGAATCACTAAGCATAAAATTGAGGAAGATGTTGATTACTGCTTTGTGGAAGCTGCTCTTTTACTTGAAGATCACTATGATAATTTTTGTGACGAAGTTTGGTATATACATGCAAGCAAGGAAACTAGAAGACAGCGCCTTAAAAGCACACGCGGCTATAGTGACGAGAAAATTGATGCAATTTTTAATGCCCAGCTAAGTGAAGAGGAATTTAAAAGTAAGGCCCAACATGTAATCAATAACGAAGAATCTATTGATCTAGTCAAAGGAAAACTTGCGACTTTACTTAATTTGTGATATATTAAAAGAAATTTAAACGTGAAATTTAATACTAGTTGGCCTTAATAATCTTAGGGGGTAGAGAGGATGGAAGCACAAATTAATGTAGACAGCCTTGTGTTTGGTTTGGATATCGGCACAAGAAACGTTGTAGGCGTAGTAGGCTGCATGGAAAATGGTAATTTTAAAGTAGTTGCTATGTGTGAAAGGGAACATGAAAGCCGCTCAATGCTTGATGGTCAAATTCATGATATTTACAAGGTAGGAGAAAAAATCCTAGAGGTTAAGACAGAACTTGAAGCTCAACTTGATATTAAGCTTAAGGATGTATGTATAGCTGCTGCCGGACGTGTATTAAAAACAGTTAATACAAAGGGAGTTATGGAATTTGATGAAGAAACAAGAGTTAATAAAGACCATATTTTTTCTATGGAATTGTCAGCAGTTGAAAGCGCACATAAGAAGATAAATGAAGAGGATTCTAATGCAAAATTCTTTTGCGTAGGCCATTGTGCCGTTAGATATCTTCTTAATGGATTTGAGATTTGTAACCTAGATGGTCATAAGGCTAAAAAAATCGAAGTAGATTTAATTGCAACATTCCTTCCTGAAGAAGTTGTTGATAGCTTATATATGGCTGTTGAACACGCAGGATTAAAAGTTGCTAGTTTAACTCTAGAACCAATTGCTGCAATTAATCTTGCAGTTCCTGAGGATTTTAGATTATTAAACCTAGGACTTGTAGATGTGGGTGCCGGTACTTCTGATATTTGTCTTACAAAAGATGGCAGTATTATTGCCTTTGGCATGATTCCAGTGGCAGGGGATGAAATAACTGAAGCCATTGCAAAGCACTACTTAGTTGATTTTAAAACAGCTGAACAAATCAAGATGATTGCTAGTTCAAAACAAAAGGGCCAGGTTAAATTTAAAGATGTCCTTGGTTTTGAACATAAAGTCAATGTTAACGAAATAAATAAAATTGCCCTTGAGCCTATTAGTGAAATGGCTAAGGAAACTGCTAAACAAATTAAAGAATTAAATGGCGGTAAGAGTTGCAACGCTGTATTTGTTGTTGGTGGCGGTGGCAAAATGTCTGGCTATACAGAAACCCTTGCTAAGGAACTTGGTCTTCCTAAGGAAAGAGTTGCGATTAGAGGTAAAGACGTACTTGAGTCCATTGATTTTTCAGCTGTTCCATATAAAAAAGATTCCCTTTATGTTACACCTGTGGGAATTTGCACAAATTTCTTTAATCAAAAGAACAATTTTGTATTTATCACTGTTAATGACCAGAGAGTTAAGCTATATGACAATAATCACTTAAAAGTTAGTGATGCTTTAATTCAAATGAATTACCCTAACAAGGATATTTTCCCTAAGAGAGGTAAATCCCTTAATTTCTCTATTAACGGTGTTACAAGGCTTGTTAAGGGCAAATTAGGAGAGGGCGCAGTTATTAAGATTAATGGTAAGGTAGCAGGCCTTAATGCTAAGGTTTTACAAAATGACAATATTACTATTACTAAGTCAACAACTGGTAGCAATGCTAATCTTACCTTAAATCAACTTGAGGAACTATCAAGCCAGATTACAATTACACTTAATAATGACACTATTAGTCTACCAAAAATTGTTTATGTCAATGGCGAAATAAAGCCAGAAGACTACGACATTATTGAAGGCGATCACGTTAGAGTTGAAAGTTTTTACACTGTTAAACAGCTCTGCGATAGCCTTGGTATGAAGGCCCTTGATAACGAGATTTTTATTAATGGAGAAGAGGCAAATCCAATTAGTAAGATTTTTTCAGGAGATAATCTAACTGCATCTAAATATGAAAAGCTATCAAATGAAGTGGTTGCTAATCCTGATGATAAATATATTACAAAGACTAACGGCCTAGAAGTTTATAATCTCGAAGAAGATCTTGAAGAACTTGAAAAGGCTAAAGAACGTGGCAGAAAGAAAGCTATGGAAGAAGAGGAGGCTAAACTAAAGGAAGAGGAAGAAAATAAAATTGACCTCTCTAATATTAACGAGTCTGAAATTGGCAAGTTAACAGCCCACTTTTCTAAGAAAAATATTATTGCAAACAATGTTTTTATGCAGGAAGCTATGAAAAATCCTGCTATAAATAGTCTTAAATTTAACTCAGAAGATAATCTAGCACAGGTGGCAGCAGATACTACAGTTGTTTCAAAGCCAGACATTTCACAGACTTTAAAGCCTAGTCAAATGCCACATGGCATTACAATTTTTGTTAATGGCTCCCCTGTAAAATTATCTGGAAAAAGTGAGTATATTTTGGTAGACTTATTTCAGTTCTACGAATTCGACCTTTCAAAGCCAAAGGGAGTCGTAGTTCTAAAATTAAATGGTAATAAAGGTGAATATACTGCTCCAATTAAAGAAGGAGATAAGGTTGACCTTTATTGGGAGGATATTAAACAATGAGAATGATGCCAATTGCTAGTGGAAGTAGTGGAAATTGCGTATATATTGGCTCTGGTGATACACATATTTTAATAGATGCTGGTATAACAAGGAAAAAAATCGAAGAGGGCCTAAATAGCATAGACCTTTCCATTAAGGATTTAAGCGGAATTTTTATTACCCACGAGCACATTGATCACATTAAAGGTATTGGAGTTATAAGCAGAAAAGAAGGAATCCCTATTTATGCAACTTCTGGCACAATTAAGGGAATTAAAGAAACTTCTAGTCTTGGAAAAGTCGATGAAAGTCTTCTAAATAATATTGAGAAGGACATTCCATTTGTCTTAAAAGATTTATGCATTAAACCTTTCTCAATATCCCATGATGCTTATGATCCATGTGCCTATACTGTAACTAATGTTAACAAAAAAATAAGCGTATGTACTGACCTTGGTAAATATGATGATTACATCGTAGACAATTTGAAAAATTCGGACATAATGTTAATTGAGGCCAACCACGATATTAATCTATTGCAGGTTGGAAGTTATCCTTATTATCTAAAGCAGCGTATTCTTGGAGAAAAAGGACATTTATGTAACGAAGCCTCAGGCCAGTTAATAAGCAAAGTATTACATCCTAATCTTAAGAAGATTATTCTTGGTCACTTAAGTAAAGAAAACAACTACGAAAAACTTGCTTACGAAACAGTTAAACTAGAAATTGATTCATCAAATAATGAATTTAGTGCCAAGGATTTTGAGCTAGAAGTAGCCAAAAGATCTTGCCCATCTTTACTAAATGTAATATAAAAATGTAATATAAACTAAGCCCGTATAAGCTTTCATTTATCAGTAAGTTTGTATGGGCTTTTTTAATTTGTTTTGTAGTTGTTTTGTAGTTATTTTTTAGTTTGTTTTTTTCATAAAAGTTCTTAAAAGTGTCTAGTCTAAATTGACAGAGCCAAAGATTTAGAGTATTTTAAATAGGATTAAACCCTTTACGGGATAATAAGGAGAATGATTTTATGAAAAAATGTGTAATTACTGTTGTAGGAAAAGACACAGTTGGTATTATTGCTAAAGTATGTACTTACTTAGCTGAATCAAAGATTAATATTTTAGATATCTCACAGACTATCGTTTCTGGATATTTTAACATGATGATGATTGTGGATATTGCTAATACAAATAAAGAATACGATGATATTCTAGCTAACCTCGATAGCATTGGAAATGAAATTGGCGTTTCTATTAAATGTCAAAAGGAAGAAATCTTTGACATGATGCATAGAATCTAATTTTTAAACGCCTTATAAATTCTAAAACAGGAGGATAAATTAGGAACAACCTAATTTTTATATATATTTATGATTAATATAATGGAAGTCACTGAGACTAACAAAATGGTTGAAAAGGAAAACCTTGATGTAAGAACTATTACTATGGGTATCAACTTACTAGAATGTGCAAGTCCTGATTTAAAGACTACTTGTGACAACATCTATAACAAAATCACAACTCTTGCTAAGGACTTAGTAAAGACTGGTGAGGATATTGCTAAGGAATTTGGTGTGCCAATTGTTAACAAAAGAATTTCTATTACACCAATCGCCCTTGTTGGTGGTGCTTGCTGTAAGACAAGTGATGATTACGTTGAAATCGCAAAAACACTAGATAAGGCTGCACACACTGTTGGTGTTAATTTTATTGGCGGTTACTCAGCTATTGTATCTAAAGGTATGACAAGATCTGATGAATTACTTATTCGCTCAATTCCAAAGGCTCTTAGCTGCACTGAACTTATCTGTTCTTCAGTAAATGTTGGTTCTACAAAGACTGGTATTAATATGGATGCTGTTAGACTTATGGGTGAAATCGTTAAGGAAACAGCAGAACTTACTAAAGATCAGGACTCTATTGGATGTGCTAAATTAGTTGTTTTATGTAATGCACCAGATGATAATCCATTTATGGCAGGAGCATTCCACGGTGTAACAGAAGACGACGCTATTATTAATGTAGGTGTATCTGGTCCTGGTGTTGTTAAATATGCCCTTGAATCAGTTCGAGGCGAAAGCTTTGAAGTTCTTTGCGAAACAATTAAAAAGACTGCATTTAAGATCACTAGAGTGGGTCAATTAGTAGCACAGGAAGCTTCAAAAAGACTTGGTGTACCATTTGGTATCATTGATCTTTCACTTGCTCCAACACCTGCTATTGGTGATTCAGTTGCAGATATTTTAGAAGAAATTGGTCTTGAAAGAGCAGGCGCTCCAGGTACTACAGCAGCTCTAGCTCTCTTAAATGATCAGGTTAAAAAGGGTGGTGTTATGGCATCATCTTACGTTGGTGGTTTATCAGGTGCATTTATTCCTGTATCAGAAGATCAGGGTATGATTGATGCTGTTGAAGCTGGATGTCTTACAATTGAGAAGCTCGAAGCTATGACTTGTGTATGCTCTGTTGGTCTTGATATGATTGCAATTCCTGGAGATACAAAGGCTACAACTATCTCAGGTATTATTGCAGATGAATCAGCTATTGGTATGGTTAACCAGAAGACTACAGCTGTACGTATCATCCCAGTAATTGGTAAAAGCGTAGGAGACCAGGTTGAATTTGGTGGCTTACTTGGCTATGCTCCTGTAATGCCAGTTAATACATTTGACTGTTCAGCATTTGTTAATAGACAGGGACGAATCCCAGCTCCAATTCACAGCTTCAAAAACTAATATGCTTTTAGTAGATAAGGAATACAAATTTTAGGCTAATAATATAAAAGCTAATAATAGATAAGCAAATAATATAAAAGCAAAATAAGCGCCCGTTGCGGGCGCTTATTCTTTGTTTTTAATTTTTCACTATTGTTTTTAATTTTTCACAATTGATTTTTTAATATCACGTTTATATGCTTTCCCAATCTTTTTTGCCACAACAGAATTGTATAAATCAGACATATAACTTTCATCTAAGAATTCCTTTATATTCTTACCCTTTGAATTCTTACTAATTAAGGGAATGTCTAATTCTTTCTTTATATGGGATAATATATCCCTGCCTTTATTATCAAAGGATAGAAGATTAATAAAGTGTATTTCTTCTTTAAGGTCTTTTTTTCTAATTCCTAGAATTATGCTAAATAAACATCTAGATATACGCGAATATGTATAATTCTTAGATTTAAGAGAATTAATAAAACTAGTGATTTTAAAATCTTCTTCCCAGTTTATAAATTTAGTATATATACTTGCTGCTAAGAATTCTGACATATCGTTATAAAATAATAGTTTATCAATAGCATCTTGCTTTTGATATTTACATATATCTAGAAGCTTATAAAAAAGAATATCACTAAAATCATCAGTAAATACTAGGCTATTCTCATTATAAGCCTCCATAAGAAGCTTATAAGAAAAACTAGTGGTGCAATCCTTAAGTTTTGAAATATTATTATTAGATAAAGCATTTCTAATAGCCCTTGCACTTGTAAGCTTATTTGAAATTTCAGAATCATTATAGTTTTGACCTTGTCTTATAATTCCTTCATATGTGATTTTTTTATTAGATGATTCATTGTAAAGAAGGATATGTCTAATATATTCAATAGCTAATATATTATTAGATGAATTCATTTCTTCTATAAAGCTATTATTATAACAATCCTTAATTGCAAGCATCCTAGCCTTTGGATAAGATAGGCCATCTAAAAGATATGCCTTAATAAGCTCTTTAAATTCATCAGTTTCATGGTTTAAGAAAGTTGCGATTGCTGTAAGGTCTTCTAAATTGTTAGCTTCCATTCCAAAGATAATTTTATCAACCCCTAGCTTTATAAGGGTATTAATAGCCCCAAAAGCAAAATAATTTGCACTTGAAAGGGCAAAAACCGTTGGAATTTGGACAACCATGTTAACCCCAGCATCTATTGCCATGCTTGCTCTTTTATATTTATCAAGAATTGCCCCTTCACCTCTTTGAACAAAATCGCCACTCATTGCAATAATAATTGTGGCGTCTTTATATTTGTTTCTAATAGTATCAATTAGATATTTATGTCCATTATGAAGAGGATTAAACTCAGTAATAATTCCTATAGTCATGATATACCTCTTGTTAAAATTTAATATAAAATACAAGTTTATAATATATTTTTTCCTAAATCCTGTCAAAACTCTGCTTTTTAAGAAAAAATGTTAAAATCTTTTCTTGTATTCAAAAAAGAAAAGTCGTATAATTTTTAATAGTGTTCGAATTGTGTTTAAATAACTTGGAAATCATCGAACTAACATTAAAACAATTTAATCTAAGGAGGAGTCAGTAATCATGGCATTTATTGACGAAATTAAAGCAAAGGCTAAAGCTGATAAGAAGACTATCGTTTTACCTGAATCTATGGATAAGAGAACATTCGCTGCTGCTGAGCAGATTTTAAAGGAAGGTATCGCTAACTTAATCATTATCGGTACTAAGGAAGAAATCGAAGCTAATAGCGAAGGATATGATATTACAGGTGCAACTATCGTTGATCCTTTCAACGATCCTAACAAGCAGAAGTACATCGACAAATTCGTTGAACTTAGAGCTAAGAAGGGTGTTACACCAGAGCAGGCTAAGGAAATGATGGAAAAGGATTATATGTACTATGCTTGCCTTATGTGTAAGTGTGGAGATGCTGATGGTGCTGTTTCAGGTGCTTGCCACTCAACAGGTAACACAATCAGACCAGCTCTTCAGTTATTAAAGACAAAGCCAGGTATCTCTTCAGTTTCTGGTTTCTTCCTTATGGAAGTTCCTAACTGCGAACTTGGTGAAAATGGTTTATTTGTATTTGCTGACTGTGCTGTTAACCCAGATGTTGATTCTGAGAAGTTAGCTGAAATCGCTAAGTTATCTGCTGAATCATTTGAAACATTTGTTGGTAAGGAAGCTAAGGTTGCTATGCTTTCATTCTCTACAAAGGGATCTGCTAAGCATGACAACGTAGATAAGGTTGCTAACGCTGTAGCTATCGCTCACGAGAAGTATCCTGAACTTACACTTGATGGTGAATTACAGTTAGATGCTGCATTAGTTCCAGAAGTTGGTGAATTAAAGGCTCCAGGTTCTAAGGTTGCAGGTCATGCTAATACATTAGTATTCCCTTCACTTGAAGCTGGTAACATCGGTTATAAGTTAGTTCAGAGACTTGCTAAGGCTGGTGCTTACGGTCCTATCTTACAGGGTCTTTCACTTCCAGTTAACGATCTTTCAAGAGGTTGTTATGCAGAAGATATCGTTGGTACAGTAGCTTTAACAGCTGTTCAGGCTCAGAACGCTGCTAAGTAATTAACCAATTTTTATAGTGTTACATTTACAATCTAATTAATCACCGGGAGTTTTTTGCCTCCGGTGATTAGTTGAGTTTATAAAGAATTTTTTTAATTAAGGAGATTATCTAATGAATATTTTAGTTTTAAACTGCGGTAGTTCATCACTTAAGTATCAGTTAATCAACATGGATGACGAAAGCGTTATCGCTAAGGGTCTTGTTGAAAGAATTGGTATTGAAGGTTCAATTCTTACTCATAAGCCAACAGGTAAGGATAAGTATGTTGTAGAAACACCTATGAAGGATCACAAGATTGCTGTTAAGTTAGTTCTTGACGCTTTAGTAGATCCAGAACACGGTGTAATTAAGTCTACAGATGAAATCGGTGCTGTAGGTCATAGAGTACTTCACGCTGGTGAAGCTTACAAGGAATCTTGCCTTGTAACAGAAGATGTTAAGAGAGTTATTAAGGAATGCTTCGATTTAGGTCCTTTACATAACCCAGCTAACTTAATCGGTATTGAAGCTGTTGAAGCTGCTATGCCTGGTAAGAAGAATATCGCAGTTTGGGATACAGCATTTGGTGGAACAATGGAACCAAAGGCTTACCTTTACGCTATTCCAAGAGAATACTATGAGAAGTATCATGTAAGAAGATACGGTTTCCACGGAACATCTCATATGTTCGTTTCTGGTGAAACAATTAAGTTTGCAGGCCTTAATAAGGACAACGCTAAGGTTATCGTTTGCCACTTAGGTAATGGTGCTTCAATTTCTGCATCAATCGGTGGTAAGTGTGTAGATACTTCAATGGGTCTTACTCCACTTGAAGGTTTAATCATGGGTACACGTTCAGGTGATCTTGATCCAGCTATCCTTGAATACCTTTGCAACCATGAAAATATGACAATTTCTGAGATGTTAAACGTTCTTAATAAGAAGTCTGGTATCTTAGGTATGTCAGGTATCTCTTCAGATTTCCGTGACTTAATCGCTGAAGTTGATAATGGTAACCAGATTGCTAAGGATACATTAGATGCTTATGCTTACAGAGTTGCTAAGTACATCGGTTCTTATGTAGCAGCTATGAACGGTGTAGATGCTATTGCATTTACAGCTGGTGTTGGTGAAAATAACGCTAGAATCCGTAAGATGATCTTAAGCTACTTCAACTACTTAGGAATTGAAGTTGATGATGCAGCTAACGAAGAAGCAGTTGGTGTAACAAAGATGATTTCTACAGCTGATTCTAAGGTTAAGGTAGTAGTATTACCAACTAACGAAGAATTAGCAATCGCTAGAGATACATTAGCATTAGTTAAGTAATTATTATTTAGATAAATTATTATACGCTGTAAAGTATTTTTCCTTTACATTTTTAAAAAATTTGTTGACAAAAACCAAACATATGCGTATAATTGACAAAGTGTGAAAAGGCAAGTTATTTCCCTTCACGCCTAGTATATAGGATCGGGTCGTAACTAAAGTTTCGATAGGAGATTGTGTATGCTAATTGATTTAAGAGAACTTTTATCCGGTTCATCACAAGATTTAAATAAAACAGTTAAGCTTGAAGCTTCTGTTTTTGATAATGGTGTTGTAAGTTATGATATTACTAATAAAGAGGAGTTTACAGTAGTTATTACTAAGCTAGGCTCATCTAAGATATCTATTAAGGCTAACACATCTGTTACTTTGGATATTCCTTGTGATAGATGTCTTACTATGGTAAGTACACCAATTGATATAACAATTGATGAAATTGTTGACTTTGCTGATGGAGCTTCGGAAGAAGAGACTCAGTTAGAAAAAGACTACATTGATGGATACAACCTCGACGCGGATAAGTTATTATTTAGCGAATTGCTTGTTTCCATGCCAGGCAAGACCTTATGTAAGGATGACTGCAAGGGCTTATGCTTAATTTGTGGTAATAATCTTAATATTAAGGAATGCGGGTGTGACCGCGAAGTTCTGGATCCAAGAATGTCTGTTTTCAAAGATATTTTAAATGAGTTTAAGGAGGTGTAATAGTATGTCAATTTGTCCAAAGAATAAATCATCTAAGGCTAGAAGAGATAAGAGAAGAGCTAATTGGAAGATGAGCGCTCCTAATCTTGTTAAGTGTTCAAAGTGTGGTGCTTTAATGCTCCCTCATAGAGTTTGCAAGGCTTGTGGTTCCTACAACAAGAAGCAGATCGTTGAAGTTGAAGCTTAATATTTATTTAAGTTTAAGTATATGAAGAGTCCCTTTTAGGGGCTCTTTTTTACGTTTAAAGCTAAAATACTTGAAAAAAACACGTTTTCGTGGTACTTTAATTAAAGTTATATTTTTTAGACGGAGGATAATATGATTAAAGTAGCATTAGATGCAATGGGCGGAGATAATGCACCAAAGGAAGTTGTTAAGGGTGCCATCGAAGCTATTAATATTAGCAATGAAACTTTTATATATCTTGTAGGTAAGCAAGAGGAAATTAACAAGGAATTAAGTCAATACACATATAATAAAGAGCAACTTGAAGTAGTTGATGCAAGAGATGTTATTGAAACAGGGGAACCACCTGTAATGGCCATTAGAAAAAAGAAAGATTCATCTTTAGTTAAAGCTTTATATATGGTTAAAGAAAAGAAAGCCGATGCTTTTGTTTCAGCTGGAAGTTCAGGTGCAATTCTTGTTGGCGGACAGACTATTGTGGGAAGATTAAAGGGGGTTCAAAGACCACCACTTGCTCCTTTAGTACCAACAATGGATGGCGTTTTTTTACTTGCAGATAGCGGTGCTAACGTGGATTCAAGACCAGATTTCCTAGTTCAATGGGCTAAGATGGGATCAATCTATATGGAGAATGTAGTAGGTATTAAAAATCCAAGAGTAGCTATTGTTAACGTAGGTTTAGAAGAGGAAAAGGGTAACCAGCTTGTTAAAGAGACATATCCTCTTCTTAAGGCATGTGACGACATTAACTTTATTGGCAGTATTGAAGCAAGAGAAATTCCATATGGCGGTGCAGATGTTGTTATTTGCGATGCATTTGTAGGTAATGTTATCCTAAAGCTTTACGAAGGTTTAGCTGGGGGCTTATTAAAGAAGGTTAAGGGAGTATTAATGACTAATCTTAAGACTAAGATTGGAGCTCTTTTAATTAAGAAAAACCTTAAAAATACCCTTAAGACAATGGATGCCACAGAATATGGTGGAGCTCCATTAATTGGCTTAAATGGCCTAGTTGTTAAGACACATGGTAATGCAAAATCTAAAGAAATTAAAAACTCAATTCTACAATGTGTTAAGTTTACAAAAATGAATATTAATGATAAGATTGTAAAGTCATTAGAAAATATGCCAAATGCCTAATTTAGGCGTTTAATATGAATTTGCTATAAGCTTTATGCTATAGAGGGATAAATTTAAAGAAGGAGGCTTATTATGGAATTCGAGAAACTACAAAAAATAATAGTAGATGTATTAAATGTGGATCCTGAAAAAGTAACACTCGAAACAACATTCATCGATGATTTAGGTGCTGATTCATTAGATGTATTCCAGATTATTATGGGAATTGAAGATGAATTTGATATTCAGATAGCTGATGATGCTGCTGAAACAATCACAACAGTTGCTGATGCAGTAGAAGCTATTAAAAAAGCAACAAATAACTAATTTTTAATCAACCATATTAGGACTACTTATTGTTTAAGTAAGTAGTCTTATTTATTTGTACAGAGTTAAAGGAAGTAAACAATGAATAATAATTTAAATGAATTAATGGACAAAATTGGATACAGATTTAAAGATATTTCGCTTCTAAAAAATGCCTTAACTCACAGTTCTTATGCTAACGAAAAGAAGTCATTAAAGGTTAAGGATAACGAAAGATTAGAATTTTTAGGAGATGCAGTCCTTGAATTATCTAGTAGTGACTTTATCTTTAAGAATTACAAGATGGACGAAGGTAGAATGACTAGATTACGTGCAAGTATTGTATGTGAACCTACACTAGCATTATGCGCTAGAGAATTTGGTTTTGAACAATACATTAAACTTGGTAAAGGTGAAGAATTAACTGGCGGAAGAAAAAGAGATTCTATAGTTTCAGATGCCCTAGAAGCCCTTATTGGTGCAATTTACCTTGATAGTGATTTTGCTAATGCAAAAGAGTTTGTCTTAAAATTTATCCTAAATGATTTAGACAATAAACAGCTCTTTTTTGATAGCAAGACCATTTTACAGGAAGTGGTTCAAGGAATTGGTAAAGAAGTAACATATTCTCTAATAAGAGAAGAGGGTCCTGAACATGACAAGACATTTATTGTAGAAGTAAGTGTTGATGGTTTAATAAAAATTGAAGGTTCTGGACATAATAAGAAAAATGCCCAGGCTAATGCAGCATACGCTGCACTAGTCGAGCTAAAAAGCAAAGGGATAGAAATTATAGATAGATTAAAGTAACTAAGGGAGAATTTATGTATTTAAAGAGTATTGAGGTACAAGGTTTTAAATCTTTTGCTAACAAAATCGTCTTTGATTTTGAGAACGGTATTACAGGTATTGTAGGACCAAATGGATCAGGTAAAAGTAATGTCGCAGATGCTGTTAGATGGGTTCTTGGTGAACAATCAGCTAAACAGCTTCGTGGATCTAAGATGGAAGATGTAATTTTTGCAGGTACACAAAACAGAAAACCAGTAGGTTTCGCGTTTGTATCCATTACCCTTGATAATTCTGATCATGCACTAGCAGTGGATTATGATGAGGTAACTGTAAGTCGAAGAGTATATAGATCAGGAGAAAGTGAATACTTAATTAATGGTAATGCATGCCGTTTAAAGGATGTAACTGAGCTTTTTTATGATACAGGTATTGGTAAAGAAGGATATTCAATTATCGGTCAGGGCCAGATAGATAAGATTTTATCAGGAAAGCCAGAAGAGCGAAGAGAATTATTTGACGAGGCTGCAGGTATTGTAAAATTCAAAAGAAGAAAAGCTGCTGCCATTAAAAAATTAGATAATGAACGTGCCAATTTAGTACGTGTAAATGATATTTTATCAGAATTAGAAAAACAGGTTGGTCCATTAAAGATACAATCAGATAAGGCAAAGGAATATCTTAACTTAAAGTCAGATTTGAAAAAATACGACGTAAATGCCTTTTTATTAGAAACTGATAGAATTAGGGGAGAATTAGAGACCCTTGATGGAAAAATAAATATTGCAGATACTGATTTAGAGACAGCAAAAAAAGAATACGACACAATAAAATCAGAATATGAAATTGCTGAAAGCGAACTTGAAAATGTCAATTCATCAATTGAAAATTATAATAACGAAAAGAATGAATCTGAGCTTGAAAATCAACGTTTAGAAGGTACAATAAATGTTTATCAGGAACAGATTAAGACTTATGAGAATAATAATACAATTCATAAAGAGAGATTAAATACAATCACAGAAGAAATCGCATCTAAGAATGCTGCTATAACAAAGCAAGAGGGCGATTTAGCTGAGATTAAAGAAGATTTAGAAACTCACGATGAAAGACTAGATAGTGTTAATAAAGAAAGCGATGAAATCAAGGAAAAAATAGCATCAGTTCAGGAAAAAATCGATGAAAAGAATAAATCCATAATTGATGCCTTAAATGAAAAATCATCGATTAATGCTGAAAATCAGAAATATGTCACAATGCTTGAAAACTTAAGCATTAAAAAGGCAGAACTTAGTAGCAAAGTTATTAAGGATAAATCAGATGAAGCAGCACAGCAAAAGCTTATAAATACACTTAATGAAAGCCTTTTAGAAGCTGAAACAGAAGTTAATGATATAAACAAAGAATTAGTTAAAAACAACGAAGAAGTTACAAATCTTAAGGGCGAAAATGCCACAATTAACGCATCTATTGATAAGATTACAAGTAAGTATCATAGAGAAAAATCAAGACTTGAATCTTTAATTAATATTACAGAGCGTTATGATGGTTATGGAAACAGTATTAGAGAGATAATGAAACTAAAGGATAGCAATTCTGGAATCCTTGGTGTAATTGCTGATATTGTTAAGGTAGAACGCTCCTATGAAGTGGCAATTGAAACAGCCCTTGGTGGTACAATTCAAAATATTGTAACTGATAAAGAAGAGACTGCCAAAGACCTTATTGCCTACTTAAAGGAAAATAAACTTGGTAGAGCAACATTTTTACCATTAAATGCTATTAAGCCAAGAGAAACTCTCGAAAAGGATAATTGTATTAAAGAAGCAGGTGTAATTGGCGTAGCTTCAAACCTTGTTAAGGTGTCATACGAATACGAGAACTTGGCTAAATATTTGCTTGGTAGAATTCTTGTAGTAGATAATATTAACAACGCTTTACAGATTGCTAGAAAATATAGATATTCTCTTCGAATCGTAACTCTTGAAGGTGAACAGCTAAATCCAGGCGGTTCAATGACTGGTGGTGCCTTTAAGAATTCAAGTAACTTACTTGGTAGAAGAAGAGAAATCGAAGAATTAAAAAAGAGTGTATCAGAGACTTCTAAAGAAGCTAATGAACTTAAAAAGAGCATAAGCGATAATAGAGCTAAGATTGCAAGCATTAGAGAAGTTAATGAAGAACTTACAAAGCAATTAAGAGAGAGCTCATTAAGAAAAAATACAATTCAGGTTAACTTAAATCAGGAACAGAATAAATTAAAAGCTATTACTGAATTAGTGGCAAAGGATGCTCTTGAAATAAAGATTGCTGATGAAGAAATCAATAAGATAACTCAGAGTAAATCATTAGTATCTGATAACCTTGATGAATTAGATGTTCAAAATGAAAAGACAAAGGCTGAAATTGAGAGCTTAACAAAATATCTTGATGAATTAAAGGATGACGAAGTTAAAATTAGCGTTAACCAGGAAAACATCAAATTGTTATATAACTCATATACTCAAAAAATCACTTTCATTGAAGAGAATATCAAGCGACTAAATGAAGAAGTTAAGAAATTAGTTATGGAAGAATCGGACATTAAAGCTAAGATTCAAACAACTAAGACTGAAATCATTAATAAAAATAAGGATATATCAGATGTTAAAAAATCAATTAATCTAGCTAACTTTAGAATTAAAGAATGCCAAGAAAAAATTGAGGCTCTTAGAATTAAGAAGGATGAAATCTCTAAGAATCATAAATCATCATTTGATAAAAGAGACAAAATCAACAATACAATTGTTTCACTTGAAAAGGAAAGCATGCGTCTTCATACACAACACGAAAAACTCGATGAAGCTAATGACAGCTTAGTAGATTATATGTGGAATGAATATGAATTAACTTATAGTTATGCCCTTGAGTTAAAAAATGAAGACCTTACTAACCTAAATGATATTAGAAAGCAGATTAATATCTTAAAATCATCAATTAAAAAACTCGGTGATGTTAATGTTAATGCCATTGAAGAATACAAGGGCGTTTCTGAAAGATATGAATTCTTAAAGGGACAGCATGATGACATGATAGAAGCTGAAAATGCTCTTATGCAGGTAATTGATGAATTAGATACTGGTATGAGAACTCAGTTTAGTGCTAAATTTGAAGAAATCAAAAAAGAATTTGATCAGGTATTTAAAGAATTATTTGGCGGTGGTAAGGGTACAATTGAGTTAGTAGAAGGAGAAGATATTCTAGAAGCTGGAATTACAATTATTTCTCAGCCACCTGGAAAGAAGCTTCAAAATATGATGCAGTTATCCGGTGGTGAAAAAGCACTTACAGCAATAGCACTTCTTTTTGCTATACAGAACTTAAAGCCATCACCATTCTGTCTACTTGATGAAATTGAGGCTGCACTTGATGATTCTAACGTAGGAAGATATGCAAATTATCTTCATAAATTAACTAAACATACACAGTTTATTGTTATTACGCATAGACGAGGAACAATGGCAGCAGCAGATAGATTGTTTGGTATTACAATGCAAGAAAAGGGTGTATCAACACTTGTATCTGTTGACTTAATTGATAAGGAACTAGAGAAAGAGAAAAATCAAAAGAAAGAAAAAACAGCTTAAAATTATATTGTGAGGATTTTTTATGGGATTATTTGACAAATTAAAAGCCGGTCTTAATAAGACAAGAGAAAATATCGTTTCAGGAATAGACTATATTTTTAACGGATTTACAAACATTAACGATGACTTTTATGACGAACTCTACGAAACTTTAATTATGGGAGATATCGGTGTTAGAACAACCGATGAAATAATAGAGAATCTTAAAGAGAAGGTTAAGGAACAGTCAATTAAAGATCCTAAAGATTGTAAAAACTTACTTATACAATTAATAAAAGAGCAGATGGACTTAGGTCCAAATGCCTACGATTTTGAAACTAAGAATTCAATCGTGTTATTAATTGGGGTAAATGGTGTAGGTAAGACAACATCAGTTGGTAAATTAGCAGGACTTTTAAAGAGCCAAAATAAAAAGGTTATTATGGCTGCAGCAGATACATTTAGAGCTGCAGCTATAGAGCAATTAACTGAATGGTCTAATAGAAACGGATGCGATATTATTGCACAAAACGAAGGTTCAGATCCGGCAGCAGTTATTTTTGATTCAATTCAGGCTGCAAAAGCTAGAAAAGCTGATGTTTTACTTTGCGATACAGCAGGAAGATTACAAAACAAAAAGAATCTTATGGAAGAATTAAGAAAGATTGATAAGGTAATCTCTAGAGAGTATCCAGAAGCCTACAGAGAAAATTTAATAGTACTAGATGCAACAACAGGACAAAACGCCTTATCACAGTTAAGAGAATTCAAGGATGTAACTGATATAACAGGTATTATCCTAACCAAAATGGATGGTACAGCAAAGGGAGGAATTGCCGTAGCTATTCAATCTGAGTTTGGTATTCCAGTTAAGTATATTGGAGTTGGAGAACAAATTGAGGATCTACAGAAATTCAACTCTGAAGAATTTGTTAATGCATTATTTGATGTGAATTAAGTTAAAGGCTTGCAAATAAAAATAAAGCGGACTATAATTATTTTCAACTTGTCAGACAACATTTGTAGTTGGCATGACAAATTCAAAGGACTTAAGGAGAAGGAAAATGGAAGAATTAACACTTAAATGCTTTGAAGAGGCAGCTGAAAAAGTTAAAGAAGCTACCCTTCCAACTAATTTGGTTTATAGTGAATTTTTTAGTGCAAGATCAGGTAATAAAGTTTATTTAAAGCCAGAAAATATGCAGTACACAGGTGCTTATAAGGTTAGAGGAGCCTATTATAAGATAAGCACAATGTCAGAAGAAGCAAGAAAAAAGGGCTTAATCACTGCATCAGCAGGTAATCATGCACAGGGTGTTGCCTTTGCTGCTAAGAAATATAACGTACCTGCAACAGTTGTAATGCCTACAACAACACCGCTTATTAAAGTAAATCGTACCAAGGGATATGGCGCCGAGGTTATACTTTATGGCAATGTATATGATGAGGCATGTGAATATGCAATGAAGCTAGCTAAAGAAAAGGGACTAACATTTGTACACCCATTTGATGACTTAGAAGTAGCTACAGGACAGGGCTCAATTGCAATGGAAATTATTAAAGAGCTACCAACAGTTGATTATATCTTAGTTCCAGTAGGTGGTGGCGGACTTGCAACAGGTGTTTCTACACTTGCTAAGTTACTTAATCCTAACATTAAGGTAATTGGTGTAGAGCCAGCAGGTGCTAACTGTTTACAAGAATCAATTAAGGCAGGTAAGGTAGTTACATTACCAGGTGTTAATACTATTGCTGATGGTACAGCAGTTAAGACACCAGGTTCAAAGCTATTCCCTTACTTAGTTAAGAACTTAGATGATATTATTACAGTTCCAGATGAAGACTTAATCGTATCATTCCTTGATATGGTAGAAAATCATAAGATGGTTGTAGAAAACTCTGGACTTCTTACTGTAGCCGCACTTAATCAATTAAATGTAAAGGATAAGAAAGTTGTTTCTATTCTTTCAGGCGGTAACATGGATGTCATTACAATGTCTTCAGTCGTACAACAAGGCTTAGTTCAAAGAAGCAGAATCTTTACAGTATCTGTTCTTTTACCAGATAAGCCAGGTGAATTAGTAAAGGTTGCAAGTATCATAGCAGATGCTAATGGTAACGTAATTAAACTAGAACATAACCAGTTTGTTTCAATCAACAGACAGACAACTGTAGAACTTAGAATAACAATTGAAGCTTATGGACACGAACATAAGAATGAAATCGTTGACAAACTAGAAAAAGCAGGTTTAAGACCTAGAATAGTAAAAGTAAATATTTAGTCTACACCCCCTATACTACGCAATTTAAACATTGCGTAGTATAGTTTTTTTATTTAAACCTTACTTTTCATGTTTTGCCTACGTCAGAAATGTGGGGAAATTGAGGGGGAAGCTTATAAAATGTGGGGTAAAGCATATAAAATTGAGGGGGAAGCTTATAAAAACGTGTGGAACTTTATAAAATTGTGGGAGGAAGCTTATAATCTTCTAGAATTACAGAATATAGTATCTTAATCTGTGTTTTACCGTAAGGAGCGGTTTGGAAAATAATACAAGTAATTTAAGCTTACGGTAAAACACAACAAAACATAACTTTTTTCTGTAAAGCTTCCTTTCTAAATTCAAACATGAAAATATACTTTACAGAAAAAGTCCTAAAATAGCCTCATTTTCTGTAACAAAAATAAGCATCTAAATAATTAGAAATTTACTACTACGGTAATTCCACTACAATACAACAATTATACCGTAGTACAAAGAATTCAATAAAAGAAAAGAAGATAATGATTACGGAAATTCTAGTATTATATGACAATTTTACCGTAATGTTAAAATTCTTGTACAATTTTAGCAATTAATAATTACAGAAAATCTACTGGAATATAAGGATTTTACCGTAAGACCTTATGTTTAATCAAAATTTCCAACCAAAGTAACACCTTATGTCCAATCAAATTTTCCTATCAAATTTCCAATAATAATCCCAATTCACCAAAAAAACACAAGAATTACATAAATACGACACCTTTTTAAAATATATTTTTATTATTAGCAATTGCATTTTAATACCCATTGTAATCTCAATATTTTAAGGAGGATCGCATATGATTAACTATAATAAAAGAGGAACTTTATATGTGGCTGTATTAAGTATGAGCCTTGTACTTACAGCCTGTAGCTCCAAGACAAAAACAGCTACTAGTCAAACAGCAGAAGCTACAACAGCTTCAAGTTCAACAAACACTACATCTGTAGCTGATACTGATTTAAATTCCCTAATATCAACTCTAGAGTCAGGGGTTAGTCTTGCATTGAATGAAAATGATACTAATACAAGTTTCGATGATTCAAGTGTAAATATAGATTTAGCAAATGTAAGCTCTAATTTAAATGGTGTAAGCTATAGCAACAATACCTTAACAATAACTAAGAAGGGAAGCTATTGTTTAAGTGGAAGTATAAATGGTCAAATTGTTATTAATCTAGAAGATAATACAGATGAGGTTCATTTAATCTTTAATGGTGTCACAATTACTAATAACGAAAGTGCACCTGTACTTATTCTTAGCGCAGATAAGGTAACAATTACACTTGCTGATAATACAGTTAACACAATTACTGATGGAGAAAGATCTAGTGATAACGAAGACTATAGTGCAGCAATTTATTCAAAAGAAGATTTAACATTTAATGGTAATGGTACATTAAATGTTAATGGAAATTATAAAGATGGCATTACAAGTAAGGATGATTTAATCTTTGTAAGTGGAATTATAAATGTAACAGCAACTGATGATGGCATTGTTGGTAAAGATTTAGTTGGAATTAATAATGGCGAATTTAATATTAGTGCTGGCGGAGATGGTATTAAATCAACAAATGATACAGATTCTACAAGGGGTTATATAATAATTGAAAATGGTAATATTGATATTACTGCTGGTAATGATGGAATCCAAGGCGAGAATTATGTAGCAATTAACAACGGTAACATCAATATAAAAACAGGCAATGGAGCAAGTAATTCAAGTGTAAGCCATTCATCTACTGATTTTGGATTTAGGGCTGCTATGGGAAATAGTCAAAATGCTATGGGAAATAATCAAGCAGCTATGGGACATGGTCAAAATGCAGCAAGTGCAAATACAGGAAATAACTCTAATGCAAACTCTGCTAGCACAGACACAAACACAAACACAGATACAAACACAGACACAAGCACAGATACTGAAAGCTTAAAGGGTATAAAGGCAACTAATGTAGTTATTTGCTTTTCTGGTACAATAAATATAGATTCTGAAGATGATGGAGTTCATACAGATGGTGCAGTAATAATTAAAGATGGGACATTTAATATAGCTTCAGGCGACGATGGAATTCACGCTGATTCATTAATAAAAGTAGATGGTGGAAACATTAATATTACAAAATCTTACGAAGGACTTGAAAGTACTGCAATTGAAATAAATGGCGGCAGCGTAAAAATCACATCAGAAGACGATGGTATGAATGCATCCGATGGTCAAACAAATACAATCGGATATGGAAATACCTCAAATAGCCAATCAACTGCTGTATCATTAGTTATTAATGCTGGTAATGTATATGTAAATTCAACAGGCGATGGTTTAGATTCTAATGGAACAATGACAATAAATGGTGGCGAAATAATAGTTGAGGGACCAACAAGCAATGATAATACAGCACTTGATTTTGATTCCTCACTTACAATAAATGGCGGAACTTTAATGGCCTTTGGCTCGAACGGAATGATTGAAACCCCTACTAGTGCAACAAATGGAGCCGCATTAATTCTTACAGGTTCAGGCTCAAGTAACCAGGAATTTAGCTTAAAAGACTCAAGTGGAAATACAATACTTAACTACACACCAAGCAAATCTTATCAGGCAGTAATCTGCTACTCACAAAATATAAGTCAGGGAAGTACATACACATACACAATAGGCCAGGGCTCTGAAAGTGTAACAGTTACTAGTGCAGTAACATCAACAGCAAATACATCTGGCTTTGGTGCTCAAAAAGGTGGTAACATGGGTCAAATGCCTGAAAGTGCTAATCAAGGAAGAAACGCTTATAAATAAAAAAACTTAAAACAGCTTCTAAATATATAAAAAATGTTATATACTTTAAGGGATGGCAATTTGCCATCCCAATTTTTATATTAGGGGGAAACATGAAAAACAAAGAAAATATTGACGTTAGAAAATATTTAGGCATGTCCTTTGCTTTAGCACTTGCACTAATAATAGCAATGATCTTCTTTTTTGCCATTGATAAAATAAGTGCTGTATCTAAATTTTTTAATGGTATAGTTAAAACCTTAATGCCATTTTTAATCGGAGGATGTCTAGCCTATATAATATGCCCGATGGTAAATATATTATATAAGCTATATTTAAAGCTATTTTCTAAAGTCTTTAAAAAAGCATCTGAAGAAAAAAGAAATTCCTATGCTAATTCCTTTAGCATATATTCAGGAATAATAATTGCCATATTAACTTTGCTATTTATTGTAATTATGATTATTCCAAACCTAGCAAAAAGTGTAATTAGAATTATACAGTTAATGCCAGATGCAATACAAAGACTAATCAATTTTTTAGAGCACACCATAAAGTCCAATGATTATATTGCAAAAAACTCAGAATTAATCATTAATAAAGGCTATGATTATGCTATGGATTTTCTTAATACTAACGTAATAGGAAATATAAATAATATCATAACTAACCTAACATCAGGATTTTTAGGTGTATTTAGCCTTATTTTTAATATATTAATTGGCTTTATAGTTGCAATTTACCTTCTCTTTATGAGAAAAAAACTTGCAAGACAAGGCAAAATGATAATTTATAGCATAGCCAATGAAAAAGAAGCTGATTCAATTATGGATGAAATTGAATTTGTAGATAAGATTTTTTCAGGCTTTATAACAGGTAAAATATTAGATGCTGTTGTAATAGCCATAATATGCTACTTTTTATTGTTGCTTTACAGACTATTTAATCCAAATGTTGAGGTCATGAACGAAGTAATGATAGCTGTAATTGTTGGTATTTTTAATGTAATACCATTCTTTGGCTGGTACGTAGCGTGGATCATCGGATTTTTACTATGTTTAATTGTAAATCCTGGACAGGCAATATATTTCCTAATATTTAATTTCATCCTACAACAAGTAGATGGTAATATAATAGGACCACGTATTCTAGGTGATAACACCGGTATCTCAGGATTTTGGGTATTGTTTGCAATCCTTTTGTTTGGCCATATATGGGGATTTTTTGGAATGTTAATAGGAGTACCTGTATTTGCCGTAGCATATCACTTTATTAAAAAAGCTATATTTAGAGGCCTTTTAAAGAAGGGCCAGTTTAAAATGGCAGTGGACTATGAAAAGGATTACGCCAAAAAGGAAAGTGAAAAATTCACAGAAAAAATGAAGGCAACATACGAAAGAATAAAAGAAGAACGTCAAAAAGACGATTCTGAATAAAAAAAATATCCTGTCAAGCTTTTTTACTTGACAGAAAAAAAGCTATATGATATTCTATTTGAGGTTTGATTTTTAGAACCTAGATTTGTACATAAAGGTAAGGAATTATGGAGAAGATAGTCGAGCAAGCTCTTCTATATGACTTTTATGGAGAGTTACTAAATGAACATCAGAAACAAGTTTACGAAGATGCAATTTTTAATGATTTATCATTTAGTGAGATTGCTGATGAATATGGTATCTCTAGACAGGGAGTTTTTGATTTAATTAAGAGAGTTAATAAGACCCTTCTTAATTATGAATCCAAACTTCACCTTATTGAAAAATTTCAAGAGACAAAAACAAAGGTTGCAAGAATAGATTCTTTAGCTGACTCTTATCTTGAATCTAAAGATGAGAGATTAATTAATGATATTAAGCAAATATCAAAAGAAATACTAGAAGAATTTTAGAGGTGTTACATGGCATTTGATAGTCTTTCAGATAAACTACAGAATGTATTTAAGAACCTTAGAAGTAAAGGTCGCTTAACAGAAAGTGATGTTAAGGCAGCACTTAAAGAAGTTAAGATGGCATTGCTTGAAGCAGATGTTAACTTCAAGGTAGTTAAAAATTTTATTAAGTCTGTTGAAGAAAGAGCAGTTGGACAGGATGTTTTAACAAGCTTAACTCCTGGTCAGATGGTAATTAAGATAGTTAACGAAGAAATGGTTAACTTAATGGGTTCTGAAACAACAGAAATTAAACTAAATAGCGGCAATGAATTAACTGTTATTATGATGGTTGGTTTACAGGGTGCTGGTAAGACAACAACAACTGCTAAACTAGCAGGTAAATTCAAGGCTAAGGGCAAGAAGCCACTCCTTGTAGCTTGTGATGTGTATAGACCAGCAGCTGTTGAACAGTTAACAGTTAATGCTAAGAAACAGGATGTTCCAATTTTTTCAATGGGAACTAATGTAAAGCCTGTGGATATTGCTAAAGCTGCTATTAATCATGCTAAAGATAATAACTTAAATGTTGTTATTTTAGATACAGCCGGTAGACTTCATGTTGATGAAGACATGATGAACGAATTAGTAGAGATTAAAGAGAACGTAAGCGTTGATCAGACAATCTTAGTTGTTGATGCAATGACAGGTCAGGATGCTGTTAATGTTTCTTCTTCATTTGATGAAAAGATTGGTATTGACGGTGTTATTCTTACTAAATTAGACGGCGATACAAGAGGTGGTGCTGCTCTTTCAATTAAGGCAGTTACTGGAAAGCCTATCCTTTATGCAGGTATGGGCGAGAAGCTTTCTGATCTAGAGCAATTTTATCCAGACAGAATGGCTAGTAGAATCCTAGGAATGGGCGATGTGCTTACTTTAATCGAGAAGGCAGAAGCACAGATAGATGCCACAAAGGCTAAGGAGATGGAGAATAAAATCAAAAAAGCCGAATTTGACTTTAATGATTTCCTTGATTCCATGGACCAGATTAGTAACTTAGGAGGTATCTCTTCGATTCTTGGAATGCTACCTGGAATGGGTCTTGGCAGTAAGATGAAAGATGTTTCAATCGATGAGAATGAAGCAGAAGCTAACTTAAAAAAGACCAGGGCAATTATACAATCAATGACTGAGAAGGAAAGAAAGAATCCAGATATTCTTAATCCTTCAAGAAAGAACAGAATCGCTAAGGGCGCAGGCGTTAACATTGCAGAAGTCAATCGTCTTGTTAAGCAATTTGAGCAGATGAAGAAGATGATGAAGCAGATGCCTGGAATGATGAAAGGTGGTAAAAAGGGTCGATTTAGATTACCTTTTTAACATATATCAGCAATTAATTTAGGAGGTGAAATTTAAATGGTAAAGATTAGATTAAAGAGATTAGGTGAGAAGAAGTCTCCTTTCTATAGAGTAATCGTAGCAGATTCAAGATCTCCAAGAAACGGTAGATTCATTGATCAGATTGGTACTTATGATCCTAATTATGAACCAGCTAAGATTAACATCGATGCTGAAGCTGCTAAGAAGTGGTTAGCTAACGGCGCTCAGCCAACAGAAGTAGTTAGCAAGCTTTTCAAGGCTGCTGGCATCGAAAAGTAATTGACTAGTAGTGGAGGTGTGGTCTATGAAAGAATTAGTAGAAATTATCGCTAAAGCGCTAGTTGATAATCCAGATGAGGTTGTAGTAACTGAAACAGAAAAAGATAAGGCTATTATAGTTGATTTAAAGGTTGCTTCATCTGATATGGGTAAAGTAATCGGTAAGTCAGGCAGAATAGCTAAGTCTATTAGAGCTGTTGTATCAGCTGCTGCACAGAAAACCGACAAAAAGGTTATAGTCGAAATTGACAACTAGTTAATGGAGAACTTTTGAGAGAAGTTGGGAATTCCCTAATTTCTCTCTTTTTTTATAGTTATCATATTGTAAACTATTTAATTTTTTATTAAAATTAGACTTGTTATTTTTATTAAAAAATGGAGGCTTAACTTGAAAATTATACACTGTGCTGACTTGCATTTGGATTCATCCCTTAATACTAATTTCGATGAACGCCAAAGCAAGGAGAGAAAGCTAGAACTTATAAATACATTTGAGAGGTTGCTTCGTTACGCAGATGAAAACCTAGTTGATGCAATAATTATAGCCGGTGATTTATTTGATACACCTAATGTTAGCAAAAGCGTTAAAAATATTGTTATTGACGGAATAACACGTTTAAAAGATATTGATTTTTACTATCTTAAGGGTAATCACGACGAATATAATATCTTTGATGAAATGAGAAATATACCAGAGAATTTGCATCTGTTTGATGATAAATGGAAGACTTACACAGCCTTTACTACTAAGGATTTTGATATTACCATAACTGGTAAGGAGCTTAATTCTAAGAAAATTTCCTTTAATGCAGATAAACTTGAACTTGATCAATTTGATATAAATATTGTAACCCTTCATGGACAAATCTCTGATTATGAGCAAAAGGCAGACCCTACAGTAATCCCATTAAATAAGCTAATGGGGAAAAATATTGATTATCTAGCTCTAGGACACATTCATTCCTACCAAGAAGGAAAACTTGGAGCACGAGGCGAATATGCCTATTGTGGAGCCCTTGAAGGACGAGGATTTGACGAAATTGGTCCTAAGGGCTTTGTATTACTAAATATAAACGAGGAAAACAAAGAGATAACAAAGACCTTTGTTCCCTTTGCTAAGAGAGTTATTGAGGAAATCTGGGTAGACATAACAGATGCGAGTACTACTCTAGAAGTGATTGATTTAATAAATGAGGGAATTAATGAAACTACAGTAACAGAGAACAATATATTAAAAATAGTTCTTGCGGGAGAAATCCTTGTGGAATCAGATATTAATTTAGAGGTAATAAGTAGGCATTTTAACAATTGCTATTACTGCGTAAAAATAGTAAATGATACTAGATTTAAGCTTAATTATAGCGACTATGCCCATGAAGAATCACTAAAAGGGGAATTTGTAAGAGAAGTTGCTAACGACAGCAGCCTTTCAAACGAAGAAAAACTAAACATTATAAACATTGGCATAAAAGCGCTAAGTAACGAATTAGGAAGGCAAGATTATGAGATTAATTAAGTGTCATATAGAAAATTTTGGTAAATTATCTCAATTTGATTATGAATTTAATGAAACAAAAAATGTAATTCTAAAGGACAATGGCTGGGGAAAATCCACCTTTGCAGCATTTATAAAGGTCATGTTTTACGGCTTTGAGAACCCAAAAAAGACTAATGCTTACGAAAATGAAAGAAAAAGATTTAGCCCATGGAATGGGGGAGTATATGGAGGAACTATAAGTTTTGAAATTGGAGAGAAGTCCTATATACTAACAAGAACTTTTGGCCAAAAAGAAAGGGACGATAGTTTTACATTGCTTGATGCATCTACAATGCTTGAAAGCCTTGATTACACTACAAATATTGGAGAAGAAATTTTTAATATTAATAGAGAATCCTTTAAAAACACAATTTTTGTAGGCCAAGATGCCTGTGAAACAAGAAGTACAGGGGATATTGAAAATCTTCTTGGTAATGTAACGCTAGAAAGCCTAGATATAAATAACTACGACAATGCAATAAATACCCTAAATGACTACATAAATAAATATTCCCCAACAAGAAAAACTGGTGAATTAAATAAAATAAAAAGGCAATTAGACGACTTAGAATTTGAGAATTTAACCATAAATTCTAATAAGCAAAGAGTAGAAAAACTCATAAATAGAAGCAAAGTCCTTGAAGATTATTTAAATTTAGAGCGCAAGAAAAAGGACAAATACCAAAATAGAATTTTTATCGAATTAGATAAGAAAAAGGATGAAAAAGAAAATACGGAAAAAGAGGAGAAAAAGCCGGAAAAAGAAGAAATATCTCTTGATAAATATGACCCTAATGCAAAAACAGATGTTGTAGGTTTATTTATACTTCTCTTTGGATTTTTCTTAACAGTACTTGGAGTTTTTTTACAAAACAACGGAAAATACAGCACTTTTGCCTATCCAATAACAGGTATTGGTTTACTTGTTATGGTTTATTACGTTTCTAAGACATTTTTTAAAGTAAAGGAGAAGGAAGCTAATAAAAAACAAGAAGACGAGAAAAAAAAGAAGGAAGAAGCTCTTAAAAAAGAGCAGGAAGAAAAGGAAGAAGCTCTTAAAAACGCCCCTTATGATCCTTTTAAAGAACCTGAGGATGCAGAATTTGCCAACGCCCCAAATAAGTATAGGGAATATGTGCGAAATCTAAAGCTTTCTGAATCTCGAATTGACGATTATACAGGAGAGCTAAATAGAATCAATAGAGAAATTGATGAGTTAAATAAAGAAATTGCAAAACAAGAAGAAAACGACTATAAAAGAGCCAAGTTACAAGAATACTATAATGAGCTTACAATTAAATACGACTATACTAAAAAAGCCAAGGATTTTTTAACTAGGGCAAAGGAAAATTTTGGTAAAAAATATAACGAGCCAGTTAAAAAGACTTTTGATAAATATTTATCCATGATGCTAGACTCCACAGATGATTTTGTATTAAATGTAAATAATGAGCTAGCTATTAAAAATGCCAGTGGAATAAAAGATGTTAAAATGCTAAGCAAAGCCTTTCGTGATGTTATAGGACTTTCCCTTAGATTAGCCTTTATTGAGTGCTCCTTTAAAAAGGAAAAGCCATTTATTATACTTGATGACTGCTTTGTAAATGTTGATGATAACACCCTTGCACCATGTATGAACATGCTAAACACCATATCAAAGGAATATCAGATAATATATTTTACTTGCTCAATAAGTCGTACCTAGTTTATAATCATTGAGATTAACATAAGAAATGGAGTAATTATATGAATAATGATTTATTAAGAGTAGGTGTTATTACACAAACTCATGGAATAAGAGGAGAAGTTAAGGTTTTCCCTACAACTGATGATCCTAATCGTTTTAAAGACTTAAAGGAATGTATCATTATGGGAAAACGTGAACAAATAAATGTTACAGTTGAAAGTGTTAAGTTTTTCAAGCAATATGTAATCCTTAAATTCAAGGAATTCTCTAATATTAATGATATTGAGATCTATACTAAATGCGATTTATGTGTTACAAGGCAGAATGCAGTTCCACTTGAAGAAGGCGAATATTTTATTTGTGATTTAGTTGGACTTGATGTAATTACAGATGAAGGCGAGAATATCGGTAAATTAAAGGATGTATTAGAAACTGGAGCTAATAATGTTTATATCGTTGAAACTAAGGATGGAGACGAAGTCTTAATCCCTGTAATTGATCAGTGCATCCTTGCCCATGACCTAGATAAAGGAACAATCACTGTTCATTTACTTGATGGACTACTAGATTTAAATAAAAAATAAAGCTTGTCAAACATCTAATAATATGATAAATTAGTATAGTTGTGAGATAACGAGATGGTCCTCTGTTACAATTCCTGTATTAAGAACATCCAGATTAATAGGAGGTCACACATGGCTAATAGTATTATTAAGAGCATCGAAGATGCACAGCTTAAGGCTCAGGTTCCTGAGTTCAGAACAGGTGATACAGTTAAGGTATCAGCTAAGATTAAAGAAGGAAACCGTGAAAGAATTCAGGTTTTCGAAGGTACAGTAATTAAGAAGCAGGGTACAGGCGTACGTGCTACATTCACTGTAAGAAAGATTTCTAACGGAGTAGGCGTTGAAAAGACATGGCCACTTCATTCACCTATCGTAGAGAAGGTAGAAGTTACTAGACATGGTAAGGCTAGACGTGCTAAGCTTTATTACTTAAGACAGAGAACAGGTAAGGCTGCTAAGGTTAAGGAATTAGTTAGATAATTAACCTACGTTAGTAGATCCTTTAAAGTCCACAACTTATGTTGTGGACTTTTTTTTAACTAGAAAATATGTTAAAATTTATTTTGATTTTTATATAGAGAGGCTTAAATTATGGTTGCATATAGAAGAAGATATTATGAGAATAAAAGACTATTATTTATTTGCAAATACATAGTAGACGTAATTATGGTAATTACAGCCGCATATGTGTTAGTAAGCTTTATAGCTCTTAGAAATACTAACGTTGGTAATTCCATGAATCCTACACTAAAGGATAATGACACAGTTCTTATTAATCGTTTTGCGTATTCAATAACAGGTCCTAAGAGATTTGATATAATTGCATTTAAGGTGGATGGCGTTAATTCAAGTAAGATTTATATAAAGCGAGTTATTGGCCTTCCTGGCGAAACTGTTCAGATAAAGGACAACAAGATTTTTATTAATGGCGAAGAAATTAAAGAAGACGTAGTGGATACAGCAATTCTTACAGCTGGACTTGCAAATTCAAGCCTAACACTTGATAAGAACGAATATTTTGTATTAGGCGATAACAGAAACAATAGTGAAGATAGTCGTTTCTCTTCAATTGGAACAGTAAAGTCTAAAAATATAATTGGAAAGACCTGGTTTATATTAAGCCCATTTAAGCGACTTAAGTTCATATCATAAAGTAAAAAAGGAATAATATATGAAAAAAATTACAAAAAAACCAATGGGAAAAGCAACAAAGAGCAGTAAAAATACTAAAGCTGCTAAGCTTACTAAAAATTCCTTTGGCCAAAAGAAGAACAACAAAGAAATAAATAAGACTTTTAAAAAGGATACTAATTCTTTTAAGAAAAATGCTAAAGATGCAAAAATAGAAGAAAAGAAAAAAATAGCCAAGATTAAAAAAGCTAGTAAAGAAGCTAAGAAAAACGCATCAAATGATAATAATAAAATTGCCACATTTAACTGGTATCCAGGCCACATGACTAAGGCAAAAAGACAGATGCAAGAGGATATTAAGCTTATAGACCTTGTTATTGAAATAGTTGATGCAAGAGTTCCACTAAGCTCAAGAAACCCTGATATTGACGAGTTAGCAGATAAGAAAGCTAGGGTTGTAATTCTTAATAAGTCTGATTTAGCAGATGATAAAATAACTAACCTTTGGATAACATACTTTAAATCCAAGGGATTTTATTGTGTAAAGATGGATTCAAGAAAGAATAATGGTTTTAAGGCCCTAAATGAAATCATCTATGAAGCTTGCGAAGATAAAATTCAAAAAGATTTAGCCAAGGGAATTAAAAATCGCCCTATTAGAGCTATGGTAGTAGGTATTCCAAACGTTGGTAAATCTACTTTTGTAAATGCTTATTCAGGCAAAGCTAGTGCAAAAACTGGTAATAAGCCAGGTGTAACAAAGGGTAAGCAGTGGATTAAGATTAAGGGTAATATTGAATTACTTGATACACCAGGTATTCTATGGCCTAAATTCGAAGATCAGACAACAGGTTTAAGACTAGCTATGATAGGCTCTATTAACGACAACATTCTAAATAAGAGTGATTTAGCCCTTGATGTAATTAAATTCCTATATAAAAATTACAAGGATAATCTATATACAAGATACGAAATTACAACTAGTGAATTTGCCCCAAGTGATAACGATTTAATTGATGAACAGACACAGATTGCTTTAGTAATTATGGATCATATAGCAGCAAAAAGAGGTTGTTTAAAAAAGGGTGCACAAACAGATTATGATAAGGTTTCAGGTATAATCCTAGATGATTTTAGAAGTGCTAAGCTTGGATGCGTAACACTTGAGAGACCTTAATTGAAAGGATATAAAATGACACTTAAAGAAGAGCGCGAATTAAGAAAAAAGCAAAAACTAGAAGCAGAATATGCCAGACTTGAGACAATGTTTGAATATGAGAAGGAATATTCTGACTGTGAATATATTGCAGGAATTGATGAGGTAGGAAGAGGTCCCCTTGCAGGACCTGTGGTTACAGCCTGTGTAATAATGCCAAAGGATGTAAGAATTCCATATGTTAACGATTCTAAAAAAGTAACAGAAAAAAGAAGAGAAGAATTATATGATATAATAAAAGAAAAAGCATTAACTATCGGTATAGGAATTGCTTCAGAAAAAAGAATCGATGAAATTAACATTTTACAAGCTACATATGAAGCTATGAGAGAAGCTATTAACAATTTAGAAATAAAACCCGATATATTATTAAATGATGCAGTTAATATACCAGGAGTGGATATTAAGCAGGTTCCTATAATTAAGGGAGATGCTAAGAGTTTTACAATAGCTTGTGCAAGCATAATTGCAAAAGTAACTAGAGATAGAATGATGGTAGAACTTGATAAGAAATATCCTAATTACGGATTTGCCAAAAATAAGGGATATGGTACAAAACAACATACAGATGCCCTAAGAGAATTTGGCCCATGTGAAATACATCGAAGAACATTTATTGGTAATTTTATTAAATAAAAAAGCAACTTAGAATTTACGTTTAGTTAAAGGGGAAACTATGGCGATAAATCTTTCAAGCTTATTTAACAATCAGAATATAAATCCAAATCTTAAGGCTGAGGTTAATGGAGAGGGAAATAAGACCCAAACTAATAATCTATCAAATGAAATTAATAACCTTAAGGAAGTTATAACTAGTGATATCACTAAAAATAGTGGTATCACTATGCTTAAAAATATGCTTGTGGGTGATACCTTTACAGGAAAAATTACTAATATTAATAATAACGCTATTTCTATTTTGCTAAATTCCAATACCACAATTAATGCCACATTAAAGGGAGATGTTCCCTTAACTCGTGGAAGTGTAGTTACTTTTATGGTGGAGGATAATAATAATGGACAAATTCAAATAAAGCCCCTAACAAAGGATGTTCAAGCAGACGCTGTTGTAAATAAAGCCTTAGAGGCTGCTAATTTGCCAGTAAATGAGAAAAATATAAATATAGTTAAAGAACTACTTAATCTAAATATGCCTATTAACGCTAAGCAGATTACTGAGCTTGCAAAGCAATGGGCAAGATATCCAGATACTAATATAAATACATTAGCTAATCTTAATCGACTAAATATTCCAATAAATAAAGAAAATATAGGACAATTTGAAGCATACAAACAATTCGATGCCAAACTAGAAAAAAGTTTGGAAAAATTTGAAAGCAATTTAATAGAAGACTTAAATACTATTCTAAATGAGTCAGACAATAATAAAGGACAAACTAGTAAGACTACTAACACAACTGATACTAATTTTTCCAATATTGAAAACCCTGAAATTATAAAAAGCAATCCTGAAACACAGGCAAGCAAAATGTTAAAGTCTGTAGTAAATAACCTATATAATGACCCTACAAATGAAATCAAACAAAAACCTATAAAAGAGCTTATTGATAAAAAAGACATAGAAGCCCTAATAAATACAGTAGATAATAAGGAATTAAAGGCAGAGCTTAAAAAAGGCGATGTGAATATAAAAGACTTTTTTACAAAGTTACTTGAAAATGGAAACCTTAATAAAGACGACTTGTCTAAGCTTATTAACCATAAGGGATTTAAGGAGCTTTTCCATGAAATGATTAATGAAACAATGAAACTAAGCCCAAGAGAATTTCAAGAATCCGAAGAGCAAATTAAAAACTTCTATAAGCGAATCAAAAAAAACATTGAAGGCATAGAAAATGAAACTAAGGAGAATATAACTCCTAACTTTAATAAGACAGTAACTAGTATTAAAGAGAATATTAATTTTATGAATGAGTTAAATAAGAACTTACTTTTTATGCAAATGCCTATTAAATTTAGTGACAGTGAGGGCAATGGAGAATTATATGTTTTTACTAACAAGAAAAATGTGGCCTATGATCCAGATAACATAACCGCCTTACTTCACTTAGATATGGAACATCTTGGTCCTGTAGATATTTTTGTAAAACTAACTAATGGAACTAATCTTAATACTAATTTTGTATTAGAGTCAGATGAAATGTTAGATTTTGTATACTCTAATATCGACAAATTAGAAAAACGCCTATCAGAGCTTGGTTACGAGACGCATTTTGAAATGAAGGTAAGTACACCAGAGGACGAGCCCTTTGATTTTGTAAGGGATTTCATTGAAAAGGACATTAATAAAGATAATAGCTTTGGCCAGTATATATTTGATATAAAGGCTTAGAGGATATGGAGGAATTTGTTTATGCCAGATAAAAATAAGACAAATAATAATGATAAATCAAAAGCTATAAAATCAGACAAAGATAATAAACCCACCATAGCCGTTGCCCTTGAATACGTACCAGGCGAGGAAGCACCTAAGGTAATTGCCAGTGGTAAGGGTCATTTAGCTGATACAATTATTGAAAAAGCCAAAGAGGCTGATGTTCCTACCTATGAGGATGCAAGCCTTGCAAAGACTTTATCCAAACTTGAAATTGGAGATATGATACCTCCGGAATTATATACTATAGTGGCTGAAATACTTGTATTTGTGGATGACTGTGATAGAATTAAAGGCAAAATAAAGAAAGGATAAGCCATGAACAAAAGAAAAATAGGTGAAGAAAAGGAATTTCTTGCCCTAAAATACCTAACTGATAGAGGGTATAAGATAATTAAGAGAAATTACAGATGTAAATTAGGAGAGATAGATTTAATCGCTAAAAAGGATAATCGCATAATCTTTATAGAGGTTAAATATAGAAGCACATCTAAGTA
The DNA here is from genome assembly GCF_000702205.1 of Lachnospira multipara LB2003. Taxonomy (GTDB): domain Bacteria; phylum Bacillota; class Clostridia; order Lachnospirales; family Lachnospiraceae; genus Lachnospira; species Lachnospira multipara_A. Next base: position 343,771 of record NZ_JNKW01000001.1, read on the forward strand.
TGGCAGTGCAATTGAAGCGGTAAATTATAAAAAGCAAATGATAATTAGGCGGGTTGCTAGGCACTTTCTTTTAACAAATTATCACACTCTTGAAATCCCTGTTAGTTTTGATGTAATAGGAATAGATAATAACAAAATAACTCATATAGAAAATGGCTTTTAAAAAATGGAATTTAAAAAAATAGACAACAAAAAATTTTTTAACGGATTAGAAACAGGAACAATAATTGACTCAACTTTTTTTGAAGAGGTTAAAGTAGAAGATAAAAACGTGGGTATTATTAGATTTAAGCCCTTTAAAGATCTTGATTTTATAGAATGCGGCTTTTCAACTCGCCTTGGTGGTGTAAGCACTGGCGTATCAGAAAGCATGAATTTTTGCCTTGATAGGGGAGATAGTAGAGAAAATGTCTTAGAAAATTTTAGAATTTTTTCTACTGCAATTAACACAGATATAAACCATCTTGTCATTTCAAAACAAACTCATACAACTAACGTATTATACGTAGATGAATCAAATGCTGGAATGGGATTAGTTTCCCAAAGAAACTATGATAACATTGATGGCCTTATAACAGATAAGAAGGGTTTATGCTTAGTAACAGCCTTTGCAGATTGTGTCCCTGTAATTTTTATTGATAAAAAAAGACATGTAATAGGATCTGCTCACAGTGGTTGGAGAGGAACTGTTGGCAATATAACTAAAAACGTAATTGAACAAATGGGACAAAAATTTGGCACTAAAGCAGAAGATTTAATTACATTTATCGGTCCTTCAATTTGTATGGATTGTTATGAAATAAGTGAAGATGTGGCAGATGAATTTAAAAAGGCCTATTCTAGTAAAGAACAAGAATATATCCTTTATGATAAAAAGAATGGTCACTATCAGTTAAACCTTCAAATTGCCAACTACTTTAATATGTTAAATGCAGGAGTTAAGGCAAGTAATATTAACGTTACTGATATATGCACATGTTGTAATAAGGATTTATTATTCTCCCATAGAGCAACAAATGGGAAGCGTGGAGTACTTTGTAACTTCATTTATCTAAAATAACAAATAAAAATTCCCACAGGCTATCTATTTTACTTAGCTGTGGGAATTTTTATTTATAAACCGCGTTTCTTTTTTAATTCTAATTCTTCTTTAATTAACTGATTTTGCTTTTTCTTATTACCGATTCTTATAAAATAAACGATTAGGGCAAGTATAATTATAGGAATGGCAGCAGTAATAACTATTGATATTGTCTCTGAAACAATTCCATTATCAAGAATTGATGAAGCCACAGGTGTGTATTTTGCTGAATTTAAAAGTAAATCCATATTATCTGTCATTTCAGTTGTTATAGATGATGTATTAGTCTGAACTGCAAAGTTATATATATAACCCCTATTTACAGTGAAATATTTAGTAGCATATACTAAAACTCCATCATCTGTTAATGACTTAATATCAGTCTTAAAGTAAGCTAAGTCATTATAATAAACAATTTCACTGCCTAGAATTTCTTCTGTTTTTTGATCTGGTGTTAGATTTTTTTGTGATTCCACATATTCATTATATAAATCATTTAATTCTGTATCATTTAATGTATTAAAATCATGTAGAGTTTCATTGGCTTTTTGACCTGTAATTGCGATTTCATATGTCATATCCTTATCTACAGCTTCTAAATAACAGTTACTATTAACCATAGCTGTTCTAACTTCAGCTGCATCACTTGCGCCAATAAGCTCTAAATAAGAATTATTATTAGTAGTGCTTCTTGTAAAGCTAATTAAAGAATCAGGAACCTCTACAACAAGGTCAATATCTGCAAATTTATATTTATTAGTATTAGTGGCAGCTTGTGTATTAACGCACTGAGTCACCATTAAAATTCCTGTCATAATAGATGTTAAAAACACAGCTAAAAAAGCTTTTTTATATTTAGATAAATACATACTAAACCTCCCAAAAATCAAGTATTTACAATATTTCGTATAATATCATAGACCTTTACAAAAAGCAATTAAACTGATATTATAAATCAGTATATTTACATTAAAATTTTATTATTTAGATTAGGATGATTGATTATGAGTAAACCTATTGTAGCTGTTGTCGGAAGACCTAATGTTGGTAAATCAACATTATTTAACTGTCTTTGTGGGCAACAGATTTCTATTGTAAAGGATACTCCTGGTGTTACAAGAGATAGAATATATGCCGAAGTTACTTGGCTTGATAAGGCATTTACTCTTATTGACACTGGTGGTATTGAACCAGATTCAAGGGATATTATTTTATCCCAGATGCGTGAACAAGCACAGATTGCTATTGATACAGCAGACGTTATTGTATTTATGACTGATGTTAAGCAGGGTCTTGTAGATTCTGATGCTAAGGTAGCTGATATGCTTAGACGCTCACATAAGCCTGTTGTACTTTGTGTTAACAAGGTAGATAATTTTGACAAGCTTATGCCAGATGTATATGAATTTTATAATTTAGGAATTGGCGATCCAATGCCAATTTCAGCTATTAGTAAATTAGGTCTTGGTGATTTACTTGATGAAGTTATTAAGTATTTCCCTGAAGAAGCAGATACAACTGAGGAAGATGACAGACCTAAGATTGCAGTTATTGGTAAGCCTAATGTTGGTAAATCTTCACTTATCAATAAGCTTATGGGTAAGCAAAGAGTTATTGTAAGTAACATTGCTGGTACAACTAGAGATGCTATCGATACTGTAATTAAATACAATAAAAAAGATTATGTATTTATTGATACAGCCGGTCTTAGAAGAAAAAGTAAAATTAAAGAAGACTTAGAGCGTTATTCAATAATTCGTACAGTAGCAGCAGTTGAGCGTTGTGACGTTGCCATCTTAGTAATTGATGCAACTGAAGGCGTTACAGAACAGGATGCTAAGATTGCTGGTATTGCCCACGAAAGAGGTAAAGGTATTATTATTGCCGTTAATAAATGGGACGCTATTGAGAAAAATGATAAGACAATCTATGAATTTACTAACAAAATCAAAGATACTTTATCATTTATGCCATATGCTGAAATCATGTTTATTTCAGCTCAGACAGGACAACGTCTACCTAAGATTTATGAATTAGTTGATGAAATTATTGATAGTCAGACAATGCGTATACCTACAGGTGTACTTAACGAAATTCTTACTGAAGCAGTTGCTATGAAGCAGCCACCTTCAGATAAGGGTAAGAGACTTAAGATTTATTATATGACTCAGGTTTCTGTTAAACCACCTACATTCGTAATGTTTGTAAATGATAAGGAATTAACTCACTTCTCATATACAAGATATATTGAGAACAGAATTAGAGAATCCTTTGGTTTTAGAGGAACACCTATTAGATTTATCAACAGAGAGCGTAAGGAGAAAGACTTGTAATGTTAGCACGAATTATATGTTTAGTTTTAGGCTATCTTTTAGGTTCAATTATTCAGGGCGGATATTGGCTTGGAAGATTTAATCACATTGATATTAGAAACTATGGTAGCGGTAACGCAGGTACAACTAATGTTATGCGTACCCTAGGAAAAAAATACGGTGCATTAACTTATCTATTAGATATTTTCAAAGTTATATTAGCAGGTATTATTGTTAATTTCTTTATTGCACCTCATTTTGATGTATCAGAATTATTATTATTTTTATATGCTGGTTTTGGTACAGTACTTGGACACAATTTTCCATTTTACTTAGGATTCAAAGGTGGAAAGGGTATTGCAGCTACATCAGGACTTGTAATTGCACTTATTCCATTCCCTCATTATTGTTTTGCATTTACACTTTTTGGACTAATTACATTCCCATTAGTGTTATTCTTAACTAAGTATGTATCTTTAGCATCACTTATTGGAATTGCAGGATTTTTTATTGAATTTGTAATTTGGGATTTACTAGGTTTCTTGCCTCTTAATGGGACTGAACATATTGAAGGATGCGTAATTGTATTCTTATTTGCTGCACTAGGATTCATAAGACATGCAGCTAACATAAAAAGACTTATAAATGGAACTGAAAGAAAGATGGGAGAGAAAAATGGCAAAAATTAGTATTATGGGCGCTGGAAGCTGGGGCTTAGGTTTATCTATTTTACTTAATAATAATGGACACGATGTTACTGTATGGTCAGTTTTTGAACAGGAATTAGACGTATTAAGAACTGAGCACGAGAATAAAAAATGTTTACCAGGGGTTAAAATCCCAGACACAATTAAATTTAATGGTAATACACAAGAAGTCGTTGAAAGTGCTGATATTTTAGTACTTGCAGTTGCTTCTCCATATACACGTTCAACATCTAAGCTTCTTGCTCCTTTTGTAAAAAAAGGACAATATATTGTTAATGTAGGTAAGGGTATTGAAGAAAGTACTCTTATGACACTATGCCAGGTTGTTGAGGATGAAATTCCACAAGCATGTGTTGCTGTACTTTCAGGACCTAGCCATGCAGAGGAAGTTGGTAGAGGTATTCCAACAACTTGTGTAATTGGTACTAAGTCTAAATCAGATGCTGTTTATTTACAAAACGTATTTATGAGCGATGTATTTAGAGTTTATATCAGTCCAGACGTATTAGGTATCTGCCTTGGCGGATCACTTAAAAATGTAATTGCTCTTGCAGCAGGTATTGCAGATGGCCTAGGTTATGGCGACAATACTAAGGCAGCCCTCATTACAAGAGGTATTGCTGAAATTAGTAGATTAGGTGTAGCTATGGGTGCTAAAGTTGAGACTTTTGCTGGTTTATCTGGAATCGGTGACTTAATTGTTACTTGTTCTAGTATGCATTCTAGAAATAGAAGAGCAGGTATCTTAATTGGTAAAGGATATACTAAAGACCAAGCAATGGAAGAGGTTTCAATGGTTGTTGAAGGTGTTTATTCAGCAAAAGCAGCCCTTCTTCTTTCACAGAAATACAATGTTTCAATGCCTATTGTTGAACAGATTAATAAAGTTTTATTTGAAGATATGAATGCATCAAAGGCTGTTTCTGAGCTTATGCTTAGAGATAAAAAAATCGAAGCCGAAAATATTTCATGGGAATAAATAAAATAATAATAGTAGGATAATCAATGGGGCTAATGTATCATTAGTCCCATTGTCATAGGTATAATGGTATAGATTTACTATTTTTTTATTGAGAAGTTTGATTTATACTATTTTTGTTGGGAAAATTAAGAAAGAGAGAGGATAGTTACACATGGCGCATATTAAACAATTACTAAACAGAGCTTATATATCAACAAAATTAAAGGACAAATTAAGCTCATTTGAGCAGTACAGATATAGTTTTATCTGTGCGCCAACAGGATATGGCAAATCAGCAGTTTGCCGTACATTCTTTAAGAATTATCCAGGATATACAATTCTTTGGATAGACGCTGATTCTTCAAAGGAAGTTTTCTGGACAAATTTATGTAATGCAATTAAGCTTGTTAGTCCAAGCCATGCATCTCAGTTTATGTCCCTTAAGTTTCCTGAATCTGAAGAGGATGTTAATGAATTATGTGCTTTAATGTCTAATTTGACTAATGAAAGAGCACAGACAGTAGTTATTATCGATAATTTCGATAATGTTTTTGATGAGAATATTGCTAATTTCTTTAAGATTAATCATGCTGCATCTACTCCTGGTTTGAAGTATGTATTTTTAATTCATGAACTTCATTATCAGAGTATTTTAAGCCTTATTAGCAAGAATTCCATCGGATTAATTGATAAAAATGACCTTAGTTTTTCACCTGAAGATATTTATGATTATTTCAGACTTAATGAGAACTTAATCGATATTGAAATTGCTAAGGATATATATAACAAGACTATGGGATGGCCATATATTGTTGAACTTTATATGGATCAGAATTCTGATAAGGCTAAGTTAGCATCTGGCGAAAGTCTTGATAATTTTATTGAAACTAACATTTGGTATAATTTGGACAATCCATTAAGAGATTTCTTAATTAACCTTTCTGTTTTTCATAAATTTACAATTAGCCAGTGTGTAACACAAACTGGTCTTGATGAGAAGCTTTGTCTTGAATATTTACACAAGGTTTCATTAATAGATTATGATAAGCTTTCAAGAACATATAGCTTTAATCCTGTCTTTAGAAATTTTATGCAAAAAGTTTTTAAAGAAAAGCCTATTAATGAGATTAAGGAAATCACAATGAGAGCTGCTGACACATACCTTTCAAATTGTGATTATTTCTATGCTATTAAGCTTTATAATGAATCTAATGAATATGGCAAAATTTATACTTGTGATGCAACACTTAATAGCTTATATAGCTACATTATTCGTGAGAATAAGGATATGTTCTTTAATGTGGCTAACCAATATTGGAACGTAGACAAAAAGGGTAAATATCAATTTTCAATTGTAATTTGTTTTGCTATGTTTTTATATAACGAGAAGAATACAATGGAAAGTATCTTAAAGGATATTGAGAATGATATTAAAAACGACCCGCTAGTTGATGATATTATGCGTAATACATACTTAGCTGAAATCCAGTATATTAACGCATTTTTTTAACTTCAATGACTTTAATAAGATGAATGAAGATTTTAAAAAGGTTACATACCTTACAAAATCTCCTGTAAACTTAATTGCTTCACAATATCCATTCAGTTTTGAAAGTCCTTCTATTATGGCTCTTTACCATAGAAGAATAGGTGGATTAGATGTGGAAATGTTCTCATTAGAGGATTGCGCACCTAATTACTATAGAATTACTAATGGACATGGTAAGGGATTTGAAGCTTTAATGAAGGCTGAAAGTCTTTATAACCGTGGTGAAATTGATGGTGCTGAGATTCTTTGTCATAAAGTTATTTATATGGCTGATAGTAGAAACCAGCATGATATCTATATTGCAGCTAACTTCCTTATGGCTCGTATTTCTATTTATCATGGAGCTAATGATGCCTATAAGGAATATATGAACAATATAGAATTTAGATTAACATCTCATGAAGATGCATCTAAGAACCTTTCTAAGATGGTTGATGTTTGTAAAGCATTTATTTACACAGACCTAGATGAAGTTGATAAAATTAGTAACTGGTTAAAGGACGAGAAGCGTATTGAAGATCAAGCTAACTTTATTTCCCTTAGCTACACTAATGTTGCTTTATGTAAATACTTAATCTTAACAGAAGATTATCACCATTTCTTAGGAATTAGTGGTCAGTTAATTGGTTTGAGTAAGTTATTCTCATACATAATACCAAGAATTTATACATATATTTTCTTAAGTATTGCCAATAACGAAACTAACGATAGCGAAAAAGCTAAGAGATTCTTACTTGAGGCTATGGAATTAGCTGTTCATGATAGAATCATTATGCCATTCGTTCAAAATTATAAATACATAAGCGATATGTTAGATGAAATCACAGTAAGTAAGACACTTTCACCTTTCGTAAAAAATATTAATAAGCATGCTAAAAACTACGAAAAGGGTGTAAAGCAGGTTAAAAAAGCAGGAAGAATCCTTGCTGACTTTGGTTTAACTGTTAGAGAAGCAGATGTTGCAAAATTAGCAGCACAGCGTCTAACTAATAAAGAAATCGCAGAACAGCTCTTCATTGCTGAAAGTACTGTTAAATCTAACATGAAAGTTATCTTTAACAAATTAGGAATTAATTCACGTGGCGACCTTAAGAATTTTTTCGAATAGTGTAGTTAAAAATCTCTGATTTTTCAAGACATTACGTCCACCTATTGCGAAGCAATCTTTAATGCGGGCTTTCGCCACGTTAAGAAAGGAAACATATGAGAGTTATTGCAGGTAGTGCGAGACATCTTCCACTAAAAACAATCGAAGGGCCAGATACTAGGCCAACAACTGATAGAATAAAAGAGACATTATTCAACATTTTACAAAGCGATATCTCTGGATCTAATTTTCTAGATTTATATTCAGGCAGTGGTGCAATTGCCATTGAAGCTCTAAGTCGAGGAGCTAGAAGCGCAACTCTTGTTGAAAGCTCTAAAAATGCATGTAAGGTAATTAAAGAAAACCTTGAATTTACTAAATTAGCTCCTAAGGCTAATTTAATGGAATGTGATTGCTTGTCTGCAATTAATCGTTTAAAAAATAAAGAGGTTTTTGATATTATTTTTATGGATCCTCCATATGGTAAGGATTTTGAATACGAAACTCTTAAGGCAATTAAAGCAAGTAATATAGCTGATGAATACACAATTATTATCATTGAAGAAAAGCTTGATACCAACTTAGATTATGCCGAAAGCCTTGGCTTTGAATTAGTAAGAGCCAAGACATACAAAACTAATAAGCATTTATTTTATAAACTAAAGGGAGACAATTAAATTGAAAAAAGCAATTTATCCAGGAAGTTTTGATCCTGTGACACTTGGACACTTAGATATTATAGAAAGATCGTCAAAATTAGTAGATCATTTAATTGTAGGGGTTTTAAATAACAATGCAAAAACGCCATTGTTTTCAGTAGATGAACGTGTTAATATGTTAAAAGAGGTAACAAGTCATCTACCTAATGTAGAAGTTATGTCATTTAGCGGATTATTAGTAGAATTTGCTAAAGAACATAAGGTAAATGCAATTATTAGGGGACTTCGTGCTGTAACTGATTTTGAATATGAATTAGCTATGTCACAGACTAACAAAGTAGCAGCTCCAGAAATTGATACTGTTTTCTTAAATACAAGCCTTGAATATGCCTATTTAAGTTCAAGTATAGTTAAGGAAATGGCTATGTATAATGGGGATATTTCAAAATTTGTTCCAGAGGCAATCATAGAAAAAGTTAGGCAAAAATATAAACAATAATTTTAGAGGGAGAAGCATATGAGCAGAATTGAACAGATGATTAGCGACATTGAAAGTTATATTGATAGTTGTAAATTTTATGGTTTATCAAAGAATAAGATTATTGTAGATAGATCAGAGATGGAAGATATGTTAAAGGAGCTTCGTTTAAAGACTCCTGAAGAAGTAAAGAAATATCAAAAAATACTTAATAATAAGGATGCTATCATAGCAGATGCTAAGGAGCAAGCTGAAGCAATTCTTAGAACTGCACAGGTTCAAACAGAAGAGTTAGTTAATGAACATGAAATTATGCAAAGAGCATATTCTCAGGCTAACGAACTAATAGAAACTGCAACTTCTCAAGCACAGCAAATATTAGATAGTGCTACACAGGAAGCTAATGATATTAGATATGGTGCTATGCAATATACTGATGATATGCTTGCAAAATTACAGTTTATTATTGAACATTCAATTAGAGATAATAAGCTTAAATATGATTCATTATTAGATGGATTAGAAGATGTTTTATCTGTTGTTAATAACAACAGAAATGAATTAAAGGGAGCTACTAAAGAAGCTGAAGAAGATAATAATGCCAGTGAGGCTGCTGATGTAACTTCAGTAGAACTAGAATCTGAAGTAGCTGCTGATACAGATAATTAATATTTTTAAAATTACCAAAGTATATTAAATACATATACTAAAGCTGTTGGTTAGCTAATAAGCTTTGGTGTATGTATTTTTTTAGGACTTGTAATAATTTATACGATAGGAGTAGTTATGAATTTACCAAATAAATATTTAGAGTCAATGAAAGAAATGTTAGGCCAGGACTTTGACGCTTATTTAAAGAGCTTTGAAGATACAAGACTTTATGGCTTAAGAGTAAATAATCTTAAAATATCAACTGAGGATTTTCTTAAAATTTCACCTTTTAAGCTAACTCCTATACCATGGATAGAGAATGGTTTTTATTATGAAGAAGATGAAAAACCAGCTAAACATCCATATTACTATGCTGGACTTTATTATATTCAGGAGCCAAGTGCCATGACTCCTGCTAATGTCTTACCAATTAATGAGGGAGATGTTGTACTTGATATGTGCGCAGCACCTGGTGGTAAATCAACTGAACTAGCAGCTAAACTTAATAATACAGGTCTTTTAGTAACTAACGATATTAGTAATTCAAGAACAAAGGCTCTTTTAAAGAATGTTGAAATTAACGGATGTAACAAGATTTGCGTACTTAACGAAGATCCTAAACTTATTGCTGATAGATTTAGTGAATTTTTCGATAAAATATTAATTGATGCTCCATGTTCAGGTGAGGGTATGTTTAGAAAGGACAACAAGCTTATTAAAGCTTGGGAAAAGACAGGACCTGAGGTTTTTTCTGAAATCCAAAAAAGCGTTATTATGTCTGGTGCTAAAATGCTAAAACCTGGCGGAATGATGCTTTATTCAACATGTACTTTCTCCAAATTAGAAGATGAAGAAACAATTATGCATCTTTTAAATAACAGGGATGACTTTGAACTAGTAGATATTAAGCCATATGAAGGTTTTTCTCATGGATTTGAAATTAGTAATGAAGCTAAGGCTAAAAATATAAATAAGACTGTACGAATTTTCCCTCACAAAATGAAAGGTGAAGGTCATTACGTTGCATTACTAAGAAAGAAAGGCGACAATGAAATAAATAACATTCGCTATATTTCTCAAGGCTTTAATAGTAAAGTACCAACTGAAGTAACAGATTTTCTTGATTCCTTTAATTTTGAATATGACAAGAAATATATAAATATTAGAGGAACTTATGTATATTTAGTATCTAAATATATGCAGGAAGAAAAGGGACTACGAATCATTAGAAATGGCTTATTACTTGGTGAAATCAAGAAAAATAGATTTGAACCAAGTCAGGCTCTTGCCATGGCTTTAAAACTATCTGATTACCCTAATGTCATTAATTTAGATGTTAAGGATGAAAGAGTGGTTAAATACCTAAAAGGTGAAACCCTTGACTGTGATGACTTTACTGATGTTAAAGACGGTTGGGTATTAATAGGTGTTTCTGGTTACTCTCTAGGATGGGGTAAATTTAAAAACGGTCAGGTTAAAAACAAATACCTTGCTGGTTGGAGATGGATGTAATATGTTAGAAAGATTAGATAAATACTTGGTTGAGGCAGGTATTGCCTCAAGAAGTAAGGTTAAAGAGCTAATTAAAAAAGGTAGAATTAGCGTAAATGACAATAATAAAGTAAAAGCTGAATTAAAAATTAATACAGAAACTGATATTGTTAAATTTGATGGTAGGGAAGTGCTTTTAGAAGAATTTGAATATTTTATGCTAAATAAACCTGCTGGAATTATCTCTGCTAGCATGGATAAAAAAGCTAAGACCGTAGTTGATTTAATAACTGATAAAACAAGACATGATCTTTTTCCTATTGGTCGATTAGATAAGGATACTCATGGGCTATTAATTATTTCAAACGATGGTGATTTAGCCCACAGATTATTATCACCAAAAAAACATGTTTCAAAGACATATTTTGTAAAGGCGAGAGGTCATATAAGAGATGAGGCTATTAAGCTTTTTAATGATGGACTAGTTGTTGATGAAGAACTAACAGCTAAACCAGCAACTTTAAAAATTCTTAATACAGCCCATGAGACTATTAATTATATTGATGAAAATTCTAGACAGGAATGCCAATACAGTGGTGAAGTTACTTATTGCGAAGTAACTATCAAAGAAGGAAAATATCATCAAATTAAGCGTATGTTTAAAGCCATTGATTCTGAGGTCCTTTATCTAAAAAGACTATCCATGGGTAATCTAAAATTAGATGAAAGCCTAGATGAGGGTCAATATAGACCTTTAACTCAAAAAGAATTAAAGGACTTACAGGAAAATTTTTAAAAAAGAGGGAAGAAAAAGGATATGGAAAAGGGATGTGCAGGATATATAAAAAAGAAACGTAGTAGAAATCTAGCTATTATTCTAGCTTTTGCCGTGGTAATTGTGGGATTAATAGTTGCAGGATTAATTCTTTTTAAAACTAAGAACAATTATTGTACTTTATTAGCTGTTGTTCTATGTTTGCCTGCTGCCAAATTTGTTGTTAATTATATAGTAGTTAAAAGTGCTAAGCCAATTAATAAGGATTTTTTAGAAAAATTAAACTCAATTGATAATGCTTTTATCCTTTATGATTTAATTATTTCTGGCCAAAACAAGCCTGAATCTGTGGAAGCTGCAATTATAAACGGCAACAATATATACCTTTATTCTAAGAAAATAAATACAAAAGATTCTATTATTACAGATATAAATAAATTCCTTAAAAACGTTAAGATCAACGCAAGTATTAACGTAGTTAGTGATAATCTCAAATTTATAGAAATTGCTAAAAATAAGAGTGTGGATAAAAACGACATAGCTCTAATAAAAAAATCAGAATATGTAAAGAAGGAATTTTTAAACATGTGTATCTAAACTATGTATAAAAAGGACATTATATGAAAGAAATTATTATTAATGATAAGAATGCCAATCAAAGATTAGATAAGTATTTATGCAAATACTTATCCAATGCGCCATTGAGTTTTATATATAAAATGCTAAGAAAAAAGAATATAACTCTTAATAATAAAAAAAGTGATGGTAAAGATGTATTGAAAAAAAATGACGTCATTAAAATTTTCTTTTCAGATGATACATTGGATAAATTCACAAAAAATAAGGATTCTAAGGAGACTAACGCTCTTGAATCCTATTATAAAAAAATCTATAAAGCACTAGATGTAATTTATGAAGATGACAATTACATTTTTATTGATAAAGCTAGTGGGGTACTGACTCAAAAGGCAAAGCCTAGTGACGTTTCCCTAAATGAGTTAGTTATTGCCTATTTATTACATACTGGCTTTTTAAAGATTGAAGACCTTGAAAGTTTTAAACCTAGCGTGTGCAACAGACTAGATAGAAACACAACTGGAATTGTAGCCTGTGGTAAGACTATTAAAGGACTTCAAGATTTATCCCTTGGATTTAAAGAAAGAAGCTTTGATAAATACTACATTACAATTGTTAAAGGCGTTATAGATAAGCCTAGTATTATAATGGGCACTCTAACTAAAGATAACAAGACTAACAAAGTTACAATTACTAAAAATAAGGGAGAATCCTACATTGAAACCGGCTATACGCCAATTGCAAATAACGGACAATTAACCCTTTTAAAGGTTCATTTAATTACTGGTAAAACTCATCAGATTAGAGCCCATCTTGCTAGTATAAATCACCCATTAATCGGGGATTACAAATACGGAGATGCTAAATTTAATAACATTTTTAAAGAAAAATATGGACTTTCAAATCAGCTTTTAACAGCCTATGAACTCAATTGCAAATTGGATAAAAAAGACTTACAATGTAGAAGTAAAATTCCAAAACAATTTTTAAATATTTTAGAGGGAGAAGGATTATGGGAACCTGGAATTCAAGAGGCCTTAGAGGAGAAGCACTAGAAGAATTTATTAATTTATCCATTGATAAATATAAAGAAAAGCACCTTGCCTTAATTCAAAAAATTCCCACTCCAATTAAGCCTATAAAGCTTGATCCTAAGACAAGACAAATAACACTTGCTTTTTTTGATAAAAAAAGTACTGTGGATTATATAGGTGTTGTGCAGGGAATTCCTGTATGTTTCGATGCTAAAGAGTGTCAGACAGATACCTTTCCTCTAGCTAATATTCATAAACATCAGATGGAATTTATGCGAGATTTCGAAGAACAGGATGGTATCAGCTTTATTATTCTTTATTTTAGTAACCGCAACGAATTCTATTATGTTCCCTATAGAGACATTTTATTTTTTTGGGAAAGAATGGAAAATGGCGGTAGAAAAAGCTTTACCTATGACGAAATTGATAAAACTTATAAAATTGGCCATGCCAATAACATTATTGTGCACTTTTTAGAGCCTTTAAATATTGACTTAGCCTCTAGAGATTAGTTAAAATTACTATTGATAAAAATATTAATTTTAAAGGAGTTTTTACAATGGCTAAGTTAACAAGAAAAACTACAAAATTACTTGCCTTATTAGTTTTTGTAACTGCAATTTTTAGTTTGAATGCATGCAATAAAAAAACTAGTGAGCTTCCAACTGATGAACATGTGGTTATGATGACTGCAACATGTACTAATATTGGTACATTTGATGAAAATGAGGATTATTGGGAGAATTCATCCTGGACTGTTTATTATGACGGTCAGGTTTGCTACACTTCCACATATAATAAATCAGGAGTACTTAAAGATGAAATCTTTGATTTAAGTAAGGAGGATTTAAAGACACTTTATACCTTACTAACAGAGATGAATGAATTTGAAGATGAAGAAATAACAAGTGAATACGGAAATTCATGGTATATTACCTACTTTGATGATAAAGGACAGATGTTAGACTCATTTAGCGGTGATCTAACAAACAAGTCAACGCTTACAGATATAGAAGACATAATCGAATCACCATTGCAATAAGATAAAGCCACCAATTAAGCACCACCCGTGACTTATTTGGTGGCTTATGTTGTAATTAGCTAATATTAGCTAATTACAAGAAACTACAATTGACATAATTGCGATTTTTCTATATAATCATTTCATCTTAGTAGTATACTACTATGCTAATTAATTAACGTGTTAAAGTGATGCGATTTTTTTAAATAAATTAGGAGGTGTCCATGAAGAAGGATTTATTACATACCCCAGAGGGTTTTAGAGATATTTACAATGGTGAATGCTATCAGAAGAAGATTTTGGAGAAGAATTTACATAAGGTATGTCATTCTTATGGATATAACGATATTGAGACACCAACTATGGAGTTTTTTGATGTCTTTAATAAAGAAAGGGGATCTATTCCTTCTAATGAAATGTTTAAGCTATTTGACAAATACGGCAATACTTTGGTTTTAAGACCTGATTTTACTCCTTCAATTTCAAGAGTAGCAGCCAAGTATTTTGAGGATAGTGTATTACCTATTAAACTATGTTATCAAGGCAATACCTTTATTAATGATAACAAGTATTATCAAGGAAGATTAAAAGAGAACACTGTAATTGGTGCTGAACTTATTAATGAAACTTCCCTTGAAGCTGATTTTGAAATTATTGCCATGCTTATTGACTGCATGAAAGCTTCTGGACTTAAGGAATTCCAGGTAGAAGTAGGTAACGTGGCTTACTATAACGGATTATTACATGAAGCTAATATTAGTGGAGAGATGGCTGAAGAACTTACCAACTTGATTCGTGAGAAAAACTATTTTGGTGTAGAGGAATTGCTTAACTCCCTAAATATAAATCCTGATATTAAGAAGACTTTATTAGAGCTTCCACAGCTTTTTGGATCTGTTGAAATCTTAGATAGAGCAAAGCAGTTAACAATTAATGAAGAAATGACAGATGCCATTACACACTTACAAAACCTATATAAGCTTCTAACCGATAATGGATATGATGAATATATAAGCTTTGATTTAGGCTCTTTATCAGTTCATTCATACTACACAGGAATTATTTTTTCAGCTTATACCTTTGGTATGGGAAGAGCAGTAGCAACTGGTGGTAGATATGATAAATTAATGGGACAGTTTGGTCAGGATAAGGCTTCTATTGGTTTTTCAATTATAATTGACGCAGTTATGGCAGCCATTGAAAGACAAGGCATTCGTTTGGAAACACATGGCGAAAGCTATCTACTAGTTTATTCTAAAAATTCTTACAAAACTGCTCTTAAAAAAGCTACCAAGCTAAGAAATGAAGGTATTAAAACTTGCATTATAAAGAATAATTTAAGTAAAAACGATGCCGACTATTTAGAATATGCTAAGAATGCGTATTTAAACAAGGTGATTTTTATAGATGATAATGGAAATGAAAGGGAATGCTTATGAGATATATTACAATAGCCTTAGCTAAAGGTAGACTTGCAAAAAAAGCTTTGGAAATTTTTGAACAGGTTGGCGTTAGCTGTGAAGAAATGAAGGATGAGAAGACAAGAAAGCTCATATTTACTAATGAGGAACTTAAGCTTAAATTCTTCCTTGCAAAACCATCAGACGTCCCAACTTATGTGGAATACGGCGCTGCTGATATTGGTATTGTTGGTAAGGATACAATTCTTGAAGAGCAAAGAAATCTTTACGAGGTTTACGATTTAAATATTGGTAAATGTAGAATGTGTGTATGTGGTCCTGCAAGCGCTAAGGATAAATTAATGCATCACGAACTTATTAGAGTTGCATCTAAATATCCTAATATTGCTAAGGATTATTTCTACAACAAAAAGCACCAGACAGTAGAAATTATTAAGCTTAACGGTTCAGTTGAGCTTGCACCTATTGTTGGCTTAGCTGAAGTAATTGTAGATATTGTTGAAACTGGTGCAACTCTTAAGGAAAATGGTCTTGAAGTTTTAGAAGAGATTGCTCCTTTATCTGCAAGAATCGTTGTTAACCAGGTTAGCATGAAGATGGAAAATAAGCGCATAACAAAGCTTATTAATGACGTTAAAAATTACTTAGAAAGTAATGATTAATTTTTGGAGGAAGAAATGAGAATTATTGAATTAAATGAAGATAGTAAGAAAGATATATTAAACACTCTATTAAAGAGGAGTCCCAATAACTACGGTAAGTTTGAGGATGCTGTAGCCGAGATTTTACTTAATGTTAAACTCAAAGGTGATGAAGCACTATTTAGTTATACTAAGCAATTCGATAAGGCAAATATTAATGAAAGCAATGTACTTGTTAGTACTAAAGAACTTGAGGAAGCTTACAAACAAGTAGACCAAGAACTTATTGATGTTATTAGAAAAGCTCTAACTAATATTAAAGAATATCACGAGAAGCAAAAGCAGTACAGCTGGTTTGATTCTAAGCCAGATGGTACAATTCTTGGTCAAAAGGTTACAGCCCTATCAAGAGTTGGAGTTTATGTCCCAGGTGGTAAGGCAGCTTATCCATCATCAGTTTTAATGAACGTTATTCCTGCTAAGGTTGCTGGAGTAGAAGAAATTATTATGTGTACTCCATGTGATAAGGATGGCAATGTCTATCCAACTACACTTGTGGCAGCCCATGAAGCTGGAGTTGATAAGATTTTTAAGGTGGGCGGTGCACAGGCAATTGCAGCTATGGCTTATGGAACAAATAGCATTCCAAAGGTAGACAAAATCGTTGGTCCTGGCAATATCTTTGTTGCATTAGCTAAAAAAGCTGTATTTGGCTATGTGAGCATTGATTCTGTTGCAGGTCCTTCAGAAATTCTTGTTCTTGCTGATGAAACTGCTAATCCGAGATTTGTAGCTGCAGATCTTTTATCCCAGGCAGAACACGATGAAATGGCTTCAGCTATTCTTATTACCACATCGAGGGAAGTTGCTAATGCTGTATCTACTGAAGTTGATAAATTCACTAAGGAATTATCAAGAAGGGAAATCATTGAAAAATCCCTTGAAAACTTTGGATATATCTTACTTGTTAAATCACTTGATGAGGGAATTGAAGTTGCCAATGAAATTGCTTCAGAACACTTAGAAATTGTAACTAAGAATCCTTTTGATGTTATGACTAAGATTAAAAATGCCGGTGCTATTTTTATGGGTGAATATTCATCTGAGCCTTTAGGTGATTATTTTGCTGGTCCAAACCACGTACTTCCAACTAACGGAACTGCTAAATTTTTCTCACCTTTATCAGTTGATGATTTCATTAAGAAATCAAGCATTATTTCATACTCAAGAGAAGCACTAGAAAAAATTCACCTTGATATTGAAAAGTTTGCCACAGCTGAACACCTTACAGCTCACGCAAATTCTATAAAAGTACGATTTGAATAATTAGGAGGGGATTATGTCAAATAATCAAATAGCTAGAAGAGCAACTATTAAAAGAAAAACAAGTGAAACAGAAATCAGTCTTTTTATAAATCTTGATGGAAAGGGCGATGCAGATGTAAATACTGGCATAGGCTTTTTTGATCATATGTTAAAAAGTTTTGCAAAGCATGGACTTTTTGACTTAAAGTTACATGCACAGGGAGACTTAATTGTTGACTGTCATCACACTATTGAGGACGTGGGAATTGTTCTTGGAGAGGCAATTAGAGAAGCCCTTGGAGATAAAAAGCAAATTAAAAGATACGGGAATTTTTATTTACCAATGGATGAAGCATTAATTCTATGCGCCATTGATTTAAGTAATAGACCTTATCTTGTATTTGATGCAGACTTTAAAAGCGACTCTGTTGGCTATTTTGATACACAGATGGTTAAGGAATTCTTCTATGCAGTGTCTTATTCAGCTAAGATGAATATCCATATTAAAAAGATGTGGGGTGAGAATGACCATCACGTAATAGAGGCTATGTTTAAGGCATTTGCTAAGGCTCTTGATGAAGCTAGTAGCATAGACGAAAGAATAACTAACATACTTTCTACAAAGGGAAGTTTATAATTTATAAAGGGAAGGACTAATAAAATGAGATTATATCCAGCTATTGATATTAAAGATGGTAAATGCGTTCGTCTTAAAAAAGGACTATTTAACGAAGTGACCATTTATTCAGAAAAACCTTATGAAATTGCCATTGATTTTGAAAAAAAAGGTGCAAAGTTTATTCATGTTGTTGACCTTGATGGCGCTCTTAAAGGTTATAGGGTCAATGCTAAAACAATAGCTAAAATTGTAAAAAGCGTAAATATCCCTGTAGAATTAGGTGGTGGCATTAGAAGCATTAGTGATATAGAAGATGCCCTAAAGTTAGGAGTTAGCAGGGTAATTATTGGTACTAAGGCTGTTGAGAATCCTGATTTTATAAAAGAAGCTATATTAAAATTTGGTCCAGAAAAAATCGTTGTTGGAGTTGATGCTAAGGATGGCCTAGTTGCCATAAATGGCTGGGAAGACTTATCAAATCAAACAGCCCTTTCATTATGCCTTGCTATGAAGGAAATTGGCGTTACTAACATTGTCTATACAGATATTTCAAAGGATGGTATGTTAGTTGGTCCAAATGTAGAACAAACTAAGATTTTATCTGATAAAACAGGAATTAATATAATTGCATCCGGCGGTATGTCTTGTATTAAAGATTTACAAAATATATCAGATGCTGGAATTCACGGAGCAATTATAGGAAAGGCTATTTATGAGGGACGCATTGATTTGACTGAGGCTGTTAAGGCTTTTGAATCTGGTGATAGCCTAGAATTTGAGAAGAATAAAGAACATATTGATATTCCCTCATGGCAGGATTTAAAAAAAGACAGCAATGGTCTAATTCCAGTTGTGGTACAAGATTACATATCCAATGAAGTTTTAATGCTTGCATATATGAATGAAGAAGCTTTTATAAAAAGCTGTGAAACTGGCATTATGACTTATTATTCAAGAAGTAGACAAGAACTTTGGATTAAAGGTCTTACATCAGGTCATTTCCAATATATTAGCTCATTATCAATTGACTGTGATAATGACACAATTCTTGCAAAAGTTAGACAAGTTGGCAGTGCTTGTCACACAGGAAATAGAAGCTGTTTCTACAGAAATTTCTTTATAAAGAACATATAATTACTTTAAAAGATTAAAAAAAAGAGTTATAATACCACTTAGAATGAATTTATTCTAGGTGGTATTTTTATGTCTACTAAATATATTTTAACTAATTATGATGACAAACTAATTAGCGCAAAATACATTAATGATGAATGTAGCATGCTTAATGTATGCGATAATGAACATTTTATAGGCGATATTTTTATAGGAAGAGTAGAGAATGTCGTAAAGAATATTAATGCATGTTTTATACAGTTTAATGAGGACTGTAAAGGCTATTATGCATTATCTGAAAATGATAAACATATTTTTCTTAATAATAAAAATAATAAGCTCCCAAATATCGGAGATAAAATCCTTGTGCAGGTTAAAAATCCTCCACACAAAACAAAACCTCATACTTTAACATCTAAGATAGAAATTCCAGGAAATTTTCTAGTATTATCAAGAGATGTCTCAAATGTATTAGTTTCTAAAAAAATCCAAAGCAATGAAAATGCAAAGAAACTAGGAACTATGCTTTTTTCTAATTTAGAAGATCTAAATAATGATATTAAGCATGAGCTTTCAAATGCATTTACTAACACAAATACTGATCTTTCTTTTGGTTTTATCTTAAGAAGCAACGCAAAAGATGCTACTTTTAGCCAAATTATTGAGGAGGCTACTAAATTAAAGGACATTTATAAAGACCTACTAAGAAAGGCTATATATGGGCTTTTTTATACAAAGGTTTTTGAAAGTGCACCTTCATACATATCTGATATTAACCATCTAATGTATGAGAATGATTTTGAAGTTATTACTGATAGCGAGGAAGTCTTTAATTTAATTGCTAAAAGAACTAATATTGATAGTAATAAGCTTAGACTATATAAAGACGATTTATTGCCTCTATATAGCCTATATTCAATAAAAAGCAACATCACAAACGCTTTGAAAAAAAATGTATGGCTAAAGTCTGGTGCTTACCTTGTTATTGAAGAAACAGAAGCATTAACAGTTATTGATGTTAACTCAGGAAAATTCATTTCCAAAAAGGGTAAGGACAAAGATTTGTCAAATTATCGTGTTAATATTGAAGCTGCAAAGGAAGCCTTATTACAACTTCGTCTTCGAAACATCTCTGGAATCATTATTATTGATTTCATAAATATGAAAAGCGAAGAGCTAAATTCCAACTTATTAAGGGAACTAAGGGGACTTGCTAAATGTGATGAGCTTCCTACAAAAATAGTGGATATGACCAAATTAGGACTAGTAGAAATTACAAGAACTAAAAAAGGCCAAACATTAAAAGAAAGAATGGGATTAAACAAAAATGAGTAATTATAAAACTAGATATGATAAAGTTAGTGCTTTTTTTAATAGTCATAAAAAAGCGCTAATGACTTTGAAATTTTTTTACCGCTTTTTAATCATACCTTTTATTATTAGCTATGCTTACCTTCTCATTAAGCTTTTTAAACTTTCTGGAGATGGTAATCTAGATAATATAAATCAACTAATTAAGGCCATTTTAGCGCCAGGAACCAGCTTTATAGTTATGTCTATTCTAAGACTAGCCCTTGATGCTAAAAGACCATATGAACTTTACGATATTAAGCCACTTATAGCTAAAAATAAAAAAGGGCAATCAATGCCAAGTAGACATGTCCTTAGCGCAACACTTATTGCAATGACAGTACTTTATTTTAATCAAAGTTTAGGAATTATCCTTTTAATTCTTACTTTTTTTGTTGCAATTACAAGGGTTTTAGCAGGAGTACATTTTATTAAGGATGTCTTTATGGGAATATTAATTGGTGTGATTTGCACAATTTTTGGCTTATGGCTAATATAAACTAAAGCGACTTATAAGAATTTGACTAATCTAAGGGGGAGCAAAAAATGAAGAAAATTAAAATTGCCTATATAGGCGGGGGTTCAAAGCAATGGGCTAGAGTTTTTATGTATGATTTAGCCCTTGTAAATGATTTATGCGGAGAAATCGGACTTTATGATATTGATATAGAGTCTGCAAAAAGAAACAAAGCTATAGGTGAAAATATTAATAAAGCACCAAATGTAGTAACAAAGTGGGATTATAAGGTTTATAGTGATTTAGATTCATGCTTAAATAATGCTGATTTTGTTGTGATTTCAATTTTACCTGGAAGCTTTAATGAAATGAGAGTTGATGTTGAAACACCTATTAAATACGGCATTTATCAGTCAGTAGGTGATACTGCTGGACCGGGTGGAGTAATGAGAGCACTAAGGACTGTGCCATTTTACGAAGAATTTGCTAAGGCTATAAAGAGGATTTGTCCTAAAGCTTGGGTAATTAACTTTACAAATCCAATGACAATTTGCACTAAGACTTTATATGATGTATTCCCAGAAATTAAAGCCTTTGGTTGCTGCCATGAAGTATTCCACACACAGGATTTTTTATGTGATGTACTAAAAGAAGAAAAGGGCTATAGACCTAATAGAAACGAAATTTATACTGAGGTTTCAGGAATCAATCACTTTACATGGATAACTAGTGCAAAATATAAAGATGATGAGATTTTTGACTATTTAGATGACTATATTGACAAGCATTTTAAAGAAGGTCATTATGAACACGGCAGTAATGAGCAGTATAAAACTGATCCATTTGCCTATGCTAACAGAGTAAAAATGGACCTTTATAAAAGATATGGCGTTTTAGGTGCAGCCGGTGACAGACATTTAGTAGAATTTTTTAATAATAACTGGTATCTTAAAAACCCTGAAATGGTTAATGAATGGAAATTCGCCCTTACATCAATTGATTTTAGAGTAAATCAGATGTATGAAAGAATCCAAGAATCTAAGGATTTAGCCAGCAAAAAAAAGCCTATTGAATTAAAGAAATCTGATGAAGAGGCTGTGGATTTAATGCGTGCTATTTTAGGACTTACTAGTAAAATTAGTAATGTAAATCTTATAAATGAGGGACAAATGCCACAAATTAAGCTTGGTAGCATTGTTGAAACAAATGCAGTATTTACACATGACTCTGTTAGACCAATTATGGCTAAGCCATTACCAGAAGCAGTACTAGCACAGGTTAATAGATGCCAGACAAATGTTGAAACATTATATGAAGGCATTAAAAATAGAGATTTAAAAACTGTTTTTGCTTCTTTTGTAAATCAGCCTTTATGCTCAAATCTTACTTTAGAGGATGCCAAGGCTTTATTTAAGGAGATGTGTGAAAAAACAAAGGATTATTTAACAGTATATAATCTAGATGATCTAAATTCACTATAAAATATATTGACATACGCAATTAATTGATATAAACTTATATAGTATGCCGCTCAGTTAGGATATAAGTGGATTTTATTCCCTCCAAAACTGGCGAGTAATTAATTAGGAGGTGCCATATGTACGCAATTATCGCAACAGGTGGTAAGCAGTATACTGTTTCTGAAGGTGACGTTATTAACGTTGAGAAGCTTTCAGTTAACGCTGGTGATACTGTAACATTTGACCAGGTTCTTTTCGTTAACGACGGTGAAGCTAAGGTTGGTGAACCAACAGTAGCTGGCGCTACAGTTACAGCTTCAGTTATTGAAGAAGGTAAAGAAGCTAAGGTCGTAGTTTACAAGTACAAGAGAAAGACTGGATATCACAAGAAGAATGGTCATAGACAGCCATTCACAAAGGTTAAGATTGAGAAGATCAATGCTTAATTAAGGAGTTATCCATGACTTTGGTAGACTTATACAGAGATAGTAAATCTCATGAAATTGTTGGTTTTAAGGTGGATGGACATGCTGGTTTTGCTGAATATGGGCAAGATATTGTATGTGCTGCTATCTCAGTACTAACAATTAATACGGTAAATTCTATTGAAGAATTTACCCAAGATAAATTCGAATTAAAGACTGATGAAGACGCTGGTCTAATTGAGATTAGGTTATCTTCATTAAGTAATGAATCGAAAGTTTTATTACAGTCATTTGCACTAGGCATTAATTCTATTGCTCAGGGTAATGATGGGTATTTATTGATTAATATCAAGGAGGTGTAATTACTATGATGAATTTGAACCTTCAATTCTTCGCTCATAAAAAGGGTGTTGGTTCTACAAAGAACGGTAGAGATTCAGAATCTAAGAGATTAGGTGCTAAGAGAGCTGATGGTCAGTTTGTTTTAGCTGGTAATATTCTTTACAGACAGCGCGGAACTAAGATTCATCCAGGTGTTAACGTAGGTCGTGGTAACGATGATACATTATTCGCACTTGTTGATGGACGTGTTAAGTTCGAAAGAAAGGGTAGAGATAAGAAGCAGGTTTCTGTTTACCCAGTTGCTGAATAATATTATTCTCATCAAATTAGATGATTATCCTTGGGTTTAATTTTTCCTAAGGAGAAGCGTGAAATTGTGGCTCCAAGTCTTCGGATTTGGAGCTTTTTATTTAATTAGTATTAATTACTTACTATAAGCCAGTTAGCATTATTTGAATGCACATGGAGGTTATATATGTTTTCTGATAGAGTTAGAATCTTCATCAAATCAGGTAAAGGTGGAGATGGACACGTTTCATTTAGACGTGAATTATACGTGCCAGCCGGCGGCCCTGATGGTGGAAATGGTGGCCATGGTGGAGATATTATTTTTCAAGTAGATAAGGGTTTAAATACTCTCGGTGATTTCAGACACAATGCTAAATACGTGGCTGAAAGTGGTCAAGAAGGTGGAAAAAAACGTTGTACTGGAAAGGATGGCGAGAATTTAGTAATCAAAGTTCCAGAAGGTACTGTTATATATGATGATGCATCTGGCAAGGTTATTGCTGATATGTCAGGTGACAATCAATGCGAAACAATTCTTAGAGGTGGTCGCGGTGGTAAAGGTAATATGAATTATGCCACATCTACAATGCAGGCTCCTCAATATGCACAACCAGGTCAAGATGCCCAGGAATTATGGGTTAGACTTGAACTTAAGTGTATTGCAGACGTTGGTTTAGTTGGTTTCCCTAATGTAGGTAAATCTACATTCCTTTCAAGAGTAACTAACGCTAGACCAAAGATTGCCAATTATCACTTTACAACACTTAATCCAAACTTAGGTGTTGTTGATGTAGAAGGTGGTAGAGGTTTTGTTATTGCTGATATCCCAGGTCTTATTGAAGGAGCATCTGAAGGTATTGGTCTTGGACATGAATTCCTTCGCCACATTGAAAGAACTAAGGTTATTATTCATATTGTAGATGCCGCTTCAACTGAAGGACGTGATCCAATAGCTGATATTAAGGCTATAAATAAGGAATTAGAAAACTATAATCCAGATCTTTTAAAACGTCCACAAGTTATTGCAGCTAACAAAATCGATGTAATTTATGATGATGGAGAAACTGATCCAATTCAGGCTCTTAAAGATGAATTCGAACCAGAAGGTATTAAGGTTTATCCAATGTCTGCTGTTACAGGTAAAGGTGTTAAAGAGCTTTTATATGCAGTTAGAGAATTACTTGATAACTTCAAGGATGAACCAGTAATCTTTGAAAGAGAAATCTCTGAAGAAGAAATGTTTGATAATCCTAATGAAAGCTTCGAGGTATACTTCAACGAAGAAGAGAATATGTACATTATTGAAGGACCAAGAATTGATAAGATGCTAGGTTATACTAACCTTGAATCTGAAAAGGGATTTGATTTCTTCCAGAAGTTTATGAAGACTAGTGGTGCTATTGATAAACTAGAAGAATTAGGAATTGAAGAAGGCGCTACTGTTAGAGTCGGCGAATATCTACAATTTGATTATTATAGAGCTTAATTTTAAATATATAGATTAGGAGGAAAGCTTTTTTAAGCTTACATTAATTATGACAAGTAAACAAAGAGCATACTTAAAAAGTCTTGCTATGAATATTGACCCAATTTTCCAATTTGGTAAAAATAGTCTTACTCCTGAAAACACAGCTGCTATTGCAGAAGCATTAGAAAAGCGTGAACTTATTAAAATTCATGTTTTACAAAACTGTGCAGATGATCCTAAGGTTATTGCAGCTATTGTTGCTGAAAGAACTAGATCAGAAGTTGTTCAGGTAATTGGAAAAAAGATTGTTTTATATAAAGAATCTAAGGATCATAAAAATATCGAGCTTCCAAAGGCAAGAAAAGAGGGAAAATAATGGCAAACGGTGTTATAGGAATTATGGGAGGAACCTTTAATCCCATACATCTTGGACATTTAGAATTAATTAAAGCAGCCCATAAGCAATTTGATCTAAACAAGATTCTAGTAATGCCAAGCGGTACACCAGTTTATAAAGATCAATCTTTAATTGTAAGTGCTACACATCGTTGTAATATGGTAGAACTTGCAATTAAAGACTATAATTATATGGAATTATCTACTATTGAAATTGATAGAAAGGGTAATACATATACTGCTGATACACTTAGACAAATTGGCAATGATTATGATAAGATTTATTTTATTATTGGCGCTGATTCTTTATTTGCCATAACTGATTGGTATAAGCCACAATATATTTGTGCTAATTGCCATTTACTATGTGCAAATAGAGGGGAATATGAAATTGAAGAGCTAAATCGTCAGAAGAACCTCTTAGTTTCTAAATACAATGCAAAAATAGATTTTATAAAATGCGAATCAATTCCTATAAGCTCAACAGAAATAAGAAACAGGCTTAAAAACCATGAATCCATAGAAGATATGGTTGGAAAGGATGTTGAGCAGTATATTTTAGATAATAATTTGTATATATAATCTAGATTGGAGTAATTATGGATAATGCATATATAGATGAATTATGTAAAAAAGTACAAGAAGCACTTAAAGACGACTACAATCGCTTTAAGCACTCAATAGGTGTAGCAAATACAGCAGCGTGTCTTGCAATGCGTTATAATTCAAGTATGGAAAGAGCCTATATTGCTGGTTTATTACATGATTGCGCTAAATGCGTCCCAGATGATATTAAAATAGAAGAGTGCAAAAGAGCTAACTTAAGTATTTCTGAAATTGAATACAAAAGCCCTTATTTACTTCATTCTAAACTAGGTGCGCTTTATGCCAAAGAAAAATATAACATAGATGACAAAGAAATATGTTCAGCAATTGAATATCACACAACAGGTAAACCAGATATGTCCATTCTTGAAAAAATCATTTTCATAGCCGACTATATCGAACCTTATAGAAATAAGGCCTGGGACGTTGATATAATTCGTGGTCTTGCATTTGAAGACATTAACGAAGCTGTTTATTTCTGTTTAAAAGACACTCTTGAATACTTAGAAAGCTCAAACAAAGACATAGATGAAATGACAAGTAAAGCATATGCCTACTATGCAAGTAATAGGCTTGAGAATATATAGCTTAATATCTATTCATCAGAAACTACAAGTAAACAAAATATAAGTGAGGTAGAATATGAATTCTAATCCAAAGGAAATGGCTAAAATTGCCTTAGACGCTCTTTTAGATAAAAAGGGTGAAGATGTAAGAGTTATTGATATTAGCGAAGTATCAACTATTGCAGATTTTTTTGTAATTGCAAGCGGCTCAAATATCAATCAGGTTCAAGCATTAGTTGATAATGTAGAAGAACAAATGCATAAAGCCGGATATGTAGATCCAAAAATCGAAGGTCACGGCTCATCAACATGGGTATTAATGGACTATGAAGATATTATAGTTCATGTATTCTCAGAAGAAGATAGAAGTTTCTATAATCTAGAACGTATATGGAAAGATGGAAAAGAAATCGAATTATAACTTGTTGCAATCACAAGTGATTGCAATATAGCCTCATGCCTGCGCGAAGCGCATTTAAATGCATGAGGTTCGAGTATTGTTGCAATTGCGAAGCAATTGCAATGTAGCCTTGCGTAGCCGAAGGCTCTATAATCGCAAGGTTCTAAATTGAAAAATTGTAACAAATTCAAAACATCACAAAAAAATCCCCAGTAAAATCTATTACTGAGGATTTTTTTTGTTAATTGTTGCAATTGCGAAGCAATTGCAATGTAGCCTCATGCCAGTGCGAAGCGCATTTAAATGCATGAGGTTCCAGTAATTGTTGCAATCACAAGTGATTGCAATGTAGCCTTGCGTAGCCGAAGGCACTATAATCGCAAGGTTCCAGATTGAAAAGACTACTTAGTATTACTAAGTAGATAGTATTACACAATACCTATTCTAATAAGACCAATTACCTTACCTAATATTTCACAATCATCTACAATAATTGGATCCATAAAATCATTCTCAGGCTGAAGTCTAATATGACCATTCTCTTTATAAAATCTCTTTACAGTTGCAGAATCGTCAACTAAAGCAACCACAACCTCTCCGTTATTAGCAGTACTTTGCTTTTTAACAATGATCTTATCGCCTTCGTAAATTCCCATATTAATCATACTATCACCTTTAACAGTGAGCATAAATGTCTCTTCATTAGGAAGACACTCCTGTGGAATAGGGAAGTAGTTAGTAATATTCTCAACTGCTAGTAAAGGCTGTCCTGCAGCAACCTGTCCCAATAATGGAACATTAACAACTTCACGACGAACTAAATTAAAATTATCATCAATAATCTCTATAGTTCTTGACTTAGATGGATCTCGTCTAATATAACCATTCTTTTCTAAAGTCTCTAAATGCGCATGAACAGAAGATGTTGATTTTAAATTGACAGCTGCACATATATCACGTACTGAAGGCGGATAACCCTTATTAAGAATCTGGCTTTTAATATATTCAAGTATTTCTTGCTGTTTAGCAGTAATTCTACCGTATGCCATAATAAACCTCCTCAAACAAATTATCGTTAATGTTACAATTAATAAGCAATTGCAATTTAGCCCCGTTTAGCCATAACATAGGCAATAATGTACACGAGGTTTCTTTTATATAAAACAATTTTATCACAATAGCCAAATATTTACAAACAGAAATTCGGAAAAAATGTTCGAAATTTTTGTTCGAAATTTATTGACAAACGACTGTTCGGGTTCTATAATCCAAATTAAGAACAAGTGTTCCTACAGATGTAACTATACATATTACTATGATTCTTTTAATTTAGGAGGGTTTTATGAATACAAGAAGATTTGCAACCAAGAATACTACTAATACTGATAAGAATGGGGTATTAATATTACTATTATGTTTAACACTAGCCTTAAGTATAACTATTGCTATATTCAGCATCAATGCTAAAGCATCTACTAAGCTAAATAAGCCCCTCACTAAATATTACACAAGCATAGAGATAGAATCTAATGACAATCTATGGGACATAGAAACTAAATATAATAATGGATCTGAATCAAAAGACAGCTATATAAAGAACATAAAGCAACTAAACAACTTAAACTCAGATAAAATCTTTAATGGCCACAGTCTAATTGTTTATTATTATGAATAACTTGTTGCAATCACACTTGTGATTGCAATGTAGCCTCATGCCAGCGCGAAGCGCACTTGGATGCATGAGGTTCTCGTATTGTTGCAATCACACTTGTGATTGCAATGTAGCCTTGCGTAGCCGAAGGCACTAATAATCGCAAGGTTCCATAACATAAGCTAAAGCCGCATAATATGGACTTTCTAAGGCTTTTTTGATAAAATTATAGGGTAGATTAAATTATAAAATAAAGAAGGAAATACTATGCAATTTAATGAAATTAAAGAAATCAACAATGATATAATAGAATACTTAAATACTAATAAGATTACAGAAATGACTCCAGTACAAGCTCAGAGTTTTAAACATATTTACAACAATAAAGATATGATAATTTGTTCAAGCACAGGAACAGGAAAGACTTTAGCTTATTTATTACCGATCATTTCAAGATTAGATCCTTCAAATAAGAATATCCAAGCTTTAGTTGTAGTACCTACAGGTGAATTAGCTGCACAGATTAATTCAGTTGCTAATGATTTATTAGAAAAGAATCCAAATCTTAACGCTAATTTTGTCGTTGGAGAAGCTAATATCAAAAGACAGATAGAAACACTTAAAAAGACAAAGCCTAGCATATTAATTGCAACACCTGCAAGACTACAAGAATTAATACATACTAAGAAGATTAAAGTTCACGAGGTAAAGACATTAGTATTAGATGAATCAGATAAACTACTTAATAAGACATTTATAAATACAATTGAAAATATACGTAAATCACTAATGAAAAGGACTCAAGTAATACTTACATCCGCAAGTATTAACAACAAAACAAAAGCTTTTGCTAAAGATAATTGTTTTAATCCAATATATATGGACATTAATTCTAATTTAAACAATGAAAGCCTAATACCTAAAACAATTAAACATTTATATTTCTTTTCAGATAGACGTGAAAGAATCGAGAATTTAAGAAAGATAATCAAAGCTGCAAAGCCTAAAAAATGCATAGTTTTCATTAATTCTAAATACGATTTAGAAGAAAGCTATCAAAAATTACAATATCATAATTACAACGTAGCATGTCTTTCAAGTAAAAATAGCTCAATTGAGAAAAAACATTCAATTGAAGACTTTAAATCAGGTAAAGTAGATATCCTTATTGCAACAGATATTGCAGCTAGAGGCCTTCAAATTGATAATATAGATACAGTAATAAATGTAAATCTACCAGAAGAGAATGAAGAATATATTCACAGAGCAGGTAGATGTGGACGTAATGGAAATCCTGGAACATGCATTTCCATAATAACAGAAAATGAAACTAATAAAATAAAGAACTATCAGAAATCATTTAAGATTAACATGTTAGCTAAAAAATTATATCAGGGAAAGATCGTAGCAAAGTAATTGTTGCAATTACAAAGCATTTGCAACAATTACTTGGAACCTCATGCATTTAAATGCGCTTCGCGCTAGCATGAGGCTACGTTGCAATCACTTGTGATTGCAACAAATACCATAAGCATTTGTCCAAATATTGTATTGTAAAGGATTTTTGCTTATGGTATAATAATATTAAAGAATAACTTCGTTAAACTGGACTTTAGCGAAGTTATAAATAATTGATTAACTAGTCTCACACTGGCATTTAGGAGGATTTATGGCTGCTAATAAGAATTATGTTGAAACAATGAATAATAAATACGCTAAACAACTCAATAATCTTCTTGATGAATTACCAGATTTTTGTGTTGAATACTTTGATAGTTTAGAATTTAATAAACAACCACGTACAAAAATTGCATATGCTCTAGATATAAAGGGATTTTTTGAATATCTAATCGATGATACAAAAAGATTTGCCAACTATAAGCTTAAGGATTTTGTTGTATCTGATTTAGATAAAATAACTGGTCAGGACATAACTAATTATTTAAGATACATTAAATCCTATAATAGACATGGTAAAGACGTTCAAAATTCTGCTTCATCAGCAAAACGTAAATTATGTGCTTTAAGAAGATTCTACAACTACTACTTCCGCTATGAATTTATCAAAACAAATCCAAGCTTAAAAGTAGATATGCCAGTCATTCATGAAAAGCCAATTGTACGTATGGAGCCTAATGAAGTTGCAGAATTTCTCGATAACGTTGAATCAGGCAACAAATTAACTTCTAATCAATTAGCTAAGCATGAAAAACTAAAAACACGAGATCTCGCCCTACTTACACTTATGCTTGGTACTGGTATCCGTGTTTCAGAATGTGTAGGATTAGACATTGACGATGTGGATTTTGACAATGATAGAATCCATATCTATCGAAAAGGTGGCGCCGAAAGTTTCGTTTATTTTGGAGATGAAGTTCGATCTGCTCTTCAGGATTATTTAGTTGAACGTGAGAAAATTGAAGCTAAAGAAGGACATGAGAATGCGCTTTTTCTATCTAATGTAAAGAAACGCTTATGTGTACGCTCCGTTGAATTACTCGTAAAAAAATACTCACGTACTGTAACAACTGTTAAACACATCACACCACATAAATTAAGAAGTACATATGGTACAAATCTCTACCAGGAAAGTGGCGATATCTACTTAGTTGCAGATGTTCTTGGACATAAAGATGTTAATACTACTCGTAAACACTACGCAGACCTAGTAGATGAAAATAAACGTGCAGCAAGAAATCTTGTCAGACTAAGAAAAGAACAAAAATAAACCTTACTATTTTAATGTTTTGCCTACATGAGAAATGTGTGGGAAAGCATATAGTCTTCTAGAATTACGGAATATAGTATCTTAATCTGTGTTTTACCGTAAAGAGCGATTTTGGAAATAATACAAGTAATTTAAGCTTACGGTAAAACACAACAAAACATTATTTTTTTCTGTAAAATTTCCCTTCTAAATTCAAACATGAAAATATACTTTACAGAAAAAGTCCTAAAATAACCTTCTTTTCTGTAACAAAAATAAACATCTAAATAATTAGAAATTTATTACTACGGAAATTCCACAATAATGCGGCAACTATACCGTAGTACAAAGAATTCATTAAAAGATTAGAAGATAGTGATTACGGAAATTCTAGTATTATATGACAATTTTACCGTAATGTTAAAATTCTTGTTCTAAAAAATACCCATGTACATAAGTACATGGGTATTTATTTCCCTTATCTATTTAGTATTACTAAATACTGCAAGTCCACAATTGCAACAGTTACCAGAACCTCATGCATTTAAGTGCGCTTCGCGCGGCATGAGGCTACATTGCAATCACAAGTGATTGCAACAGTTACTGATATATTTGTCTCCATTCCATATCGCCACGTTCAAGAGACTTTATTAATAATTCAGCTGTTGCTAAATTTGTTGCTAATGGAATATTATACATATCGCATAATTCACAAATATTATTAGGATCTGGTTCATGCATAAGCGGACCCTCTACTTCTCTTAAAAATATAACTAAATCCAATTGATTATGTTCAATCTGTGAGCACAATTGTTGATCTCCACCTAAATGTCCTGCCAAAAACTTATGAACCGAAAGGTTAGTAGCCTCCTCTATTAATCTTCCTGTTGTACCTGTAGCAAATAGTTGATTCTTATTTAAAATCCCCTTATATGCTATGCAAAAATTCTGCATAAGCTTTTTTTTGGAATTATGTGCTATTAAACCAATGTTCATATTACTACCTCATCTTTTTATAAATTCTACATAGATATTATACCAATTTTTGAAAGAAATTTCATCCTTTTTTGTGTAATTTTTACAATTATTTCAACTGCTTCGCAGTTGCAACAAGTACTTAGAACCTCATGCATTCAAGTGCGCTTCGCGCCGGCATGAGGCTACATTGCAACTGCATCGCAGTTGCAACAAAAATTAACCCTTAAAATCAGGCGCAAATAAATCTTCATCTCTTTCTACCTTAGTATGTAAACCAACGTTTAATACGATACCCATTGATGTATATAAAGTTATAAGTGAAGTAATACCTGCACTAAAGAATGGCAAAGGAATACCTGTATTAGGCAAAATCCAAGTAACAACACCAATATTAAAGAATGTTTGGAATCCTATGTAGGCTGCAATACCACAACAAATAAGTCGTCCAGCTAAATTCTGAGCTTTCGCTGCCGTAATAAGACATTCCGTAACAATCAGGAATATAAGTAAAATTGTAAATACACTTCCAATAAAGCCTAGTTCTTCACCAATAACTGCAAAAATAAAGTCATTTTGCGCTTCGGCAATGTAACCTGCATTTTTTAGTGAAGTCGAATCATCGTTATTAAGACCCTTACCTGACAACTGACCAGATCCAATGGCCTGAACGGCATAATTTTGCTGATAAGTATCATCTTCACTTACTTCATCTTCTTCATCATCACCTACATCATAGTTACTGTTAATAAATGTCATAATACGGTTTCTTTGATATTTCTTAACAATAACCTGATTTTCATCAAGAATGATATATGCAAGGACAAGAATAATTAATGGAATTGCAATCGCAAGTATTCTACCAATAATTCTATATTCTAGTCCCGCACAATAAATTACCACAACACAAATTAAAAAAGTAAGTAATGTAGTAGATAAATCCGGCTGACTAAGAACAAGCAATAACTGGAAACCTGCAGTAGCAGCTAATACTCCAACAAATTTATAAGTATTAAGTTTTTCCTTATACATTTGAATAAGTTTTGCCAAAACAAGAATCAATATAAGCTTAGTAAATTCCGATGGCTGAATTGTAAATGAGCCAATACCAAGCCATCTCTTAGCACCTTTAGCACTTACACCAACAACCTTTACAGCTAAGAGAAGAATGGTAGAAATTATGTACCATAACCAATAATATTTAATGATCCAATTATAATCTATAAAAGACACTACAATCATAACAACAAAAGACAGAAGCATACCAATGCCCTGTCTTGTTGTATATGATGAATTAGCACTATTCACAACTAAAAGCGAGTAAATACTTGTAATTACAAGTAATGCTACAAGTCTAAAATTATAAGATCTTAGTTGATATTTCTTAAAAAACATTTGCGTACCTCTAATTATTTCAAGAAACTATTCTCTAGAACCGCCTCTCATATCTTTAATAGGAATATTAGCAAATAGTGTTGGAACATTACCCGCATCCCCTTCTAGAGGAGTTGATGTAATCTGAATATCCAATCCATCTGTATCAATATCCATATATTTTGAAATAACTTCAATTATTTCGTTTTTAATTTTTTCCATAGTTTCAGGAGAACAATTAGTTCTATCAGAAACTAATAAAAATTGCAATCTATCTTTTGCTACTTCAGAAGAACCCTTCTTCTTGAATAAATCTAATAAACTCATAATATTCCCTCCCACTAATTTTAATTTTGAAAAATTTTATTTCTTGAATGCAGAAACTAACTTCTTAAAGAAGCCATTCTTGCTGCTTAAATCAAGGAAAGGAACAGAATCACCAAGTATTCTCTTGCAAATATTAAAGTAAGCCTGACCTGAAAGTGAATCATCACCAACAAGTGGCTGTCCCTTATTAGTTGCAACAACTATATTCTCATCATCAGGAACTGCACCGATTAAATTAAGATGAAGAATATCATTAACATCATCAATAGACATCATATCGCCATTCTTAACCATATCTACTCTAATTCTGTTAACAATTAAATCTTCCTTGCCTCTAAGACCATTAGAATCTAAAAGGCCAACAATTCTATCAGCATCACGAATAGCTGATAATTCTGGTGTTGTAACTACTAAAGCTCTATCAGCACCAGCAATGGCATTCTTAAAGCCCTGTTCAATACCGGCAGGACAATCTAAGATAATATAATCGAAATTTTCAGGATCAGACTTAATCTCATCTAAAACCTTAATCATCTGTTCTGGAGTAACAGCATCCTTATCTCTTGTCTGTGCAGTAGGTAAAAGGTAAAGATTAGGACATCTCTTATCACTAATCATAGCCTTACGAACTGGAACAGTACCTTCAGCAACATCTACAAGATTGTAAACGATTCTATTCTCCAAACCAAGAACAACATCAAGGTTTCTTAATCCTGTATCAGTATCAATCATAACAACTTTCTTACCTAATTTTGCAAGACCAGTACCAACATTAGCTGTAGTTGTAGTCTTACCAACACCACCTTTACCAGATGTAACAACAATTACTTCACTCATTCTTTATTTCCTCCCTAAGAAAAAATTATTAAAATAGATTCTATTTATTTCGTATGCCCCTCTGACATCAAAATACCACGTTGTTTAACACATATAATTATGCAAGAAAACAGATGTTTTTTCAAGCATTTTAGTAAAATTAAAATTGAATATCTGATAAAACATCCTGTGAAAATTCTTCAATATAAATGTTATTATCATAAACATAAGCAATCTTAGGTTCAATAACAATGTCTTTCTTAGTTTTTCTGCCTTTTCTAATAGTATCTTCATTATCCTGACTTCTAGCAATAATTTCACCAATTTGGATCTGCATAGGCTTCATTTCTAAAGCATATACAAATGAGCCAGGATTCTCATTGCATCCAGCTGTAATATATCCCTTTAGGGAACCTAAAATCACTACATTATCACCAGCAATAACCTTACCTCCTGGATTAACATCTCCAAGGATTACAGCACTACCTTCAGTTTCAAAAACCTGACCTGATCTTAATGTACCCTTGTAAAAATGACAAGGCTTATCAATTAAATCAAGTCTTGATTGAATGGCATCATCAACTATTTTGCTAATGCCATCTTCAATCATTCTAGAAGACTCGTTATTCTTATTAATTACACAGACAATATTAAAGTCAGAAACTCTGCGTATAACATCAACAAGCTCATTTTCCTGAGCAGAAGTTAAATTACGGCCCTCAAAAGTAATAGCCAAATTAGCCTCTTTGAAGAATTTAGCTGAATCTCTAAATTTTTCTTCAAGTCTTTCTTTTAAATCTTCAAAGGAGCAATTCTTATCCAAAA
Source organism: Lachnospira multipara LB2003 (assembly GCF_000702205.1). GTDB lineage: Bacteria > Bacillota > Clostridia > Lachnospirales > Lachnospiraceae > Lachnospira > Lachnospira multipara_A. Next base: position 379,685 of record NZ_JNKW01000001.1, read on the forward strand.
GGACAGTAATCCCCTTCTTACCACCTTTAATAATTACTGAATTATCCAATGTCTCACCTCATAAAAAATCTTATTAGATTTAAAGTAAACCTAAATTTACCCTTAATCCCCACATTTATTTATTATATTCTAATTTCAAACAAATAACCATAGAAAATTAAATTTTATTCAATTCCGTAGTATGCTTTGTAAATATCAGCTGAAAGAGCTATTGCATTACCTGATGTATAACCATTTTGAATTGTTACAGCTACACAAACCTGTGGATTATCATAAGGAGCATAACTAATCATCTGAGCATGGTCAGGAGAAGTTTTCTTTTCCTGTGCTGTACCAGTCTTAGCAGCTATTTTTAAATTAAGCTTATTAACACCTGAATAAGATGCACCAGCAAGCTGCATACCAGTATGCACTGCATCCCAAATCGAGCTATTAAGCTCAACCTTATTATTCACAGTTGCACTATTATCTCTTATTACATTACCATCAGGATCAGTAATCTTATCAACTAATGTCATATTATAAACAGTACCTGAAGTTGCAAGGGTTGTAACATATCTTGCAAGGTTGAGAGTTGAGTATTTATGAGTACCCTGACCAATAGCTGATGCAATTGAGTCTGTTGATGAAGCCTGAGGTGTACCCTCTTCTATCTCAATACCTGCTGTAGTTGATAAGCCAAGCATATCTGAATAATTTTGTAAAATACTAGTACCATAAGTGCTATTATATGAACCATTTTTCATAGCAAGCTGATATCCAATGTTGTAAAAGAATACGTTACATGAATCTCTAATAGCTTCTGTTACTGATTCTGAACCGTGACCCCAAGTCTGCCAACATTTTGGTGCTGGAGTTACTAAGTCAAAAGAACCGCCACAATAAAATGTTGATGATGTACTTATAAGTCCAGTATTTAAACCAACAATTGATGAAACTAGCTTATAAGTTGAACCAGGAGCTATAAATGACTGTGTTGCTCTATTAAGAAGCGGACTAGCATTATCAGTTACAAGCTGATTGTAATACTTAGAATCAATAGTTCCTGAAAGCTTGTTGTTATCATAACTTGGGTATGAAACTAAAGCTAGGATATTACCTGAATTAGGGTCTGTAACAACTGCAGAACCTGAGCAAGGTTCAAGAGCTAATTCACCAGGTGTAATAACCTTATTGCTTATAACATAAGAAATAAAGTCATAAGCTGACATAGAACCATTTAATAATTCCTGATATCTTGAATTATCAGCATTTGGGTCTAGATAACCCTGTTCATATAATAATAAGCACAAATCATGTCCAGATACTGATCCCTCAGAAATCAAGTATTCATACATTTCCTTGTAGAAGGAAGTATCTGTATCAAGAGCTGAAATAATGTAATTTACTAATACATCATATGATTCCTGAAGAGATGTATATTTTTCATCAGTTAACTTAGACATATCAATCCAGTTCTTAGAAATACCATAAGTTAAGAGCGATTGAAGGCTTACGTTACTATTATCCCCAATCCATCTTGAATAAATATCATCGGATGTATCAACATTATTAGAATTAAATACGCCCTCTGTCTTAAGCATAGTGTAGATGTACCAAATATAACTCTGCTCTTCTTTTGATAAATCACTGTATCCAGTATTTCCTGTTGTTAATTCAGATCTAACCCAATCAAGGACCTGAGCTTTCTTTGACAAAAATGCATTATAAACATTCTTAGCTGTTTCAGTATCTGAATTTGCAATCTGATTTAATGAAATAAGATTATTATCAACAAAAGCATAATAAACCTCATTAGCAGTTACAAAAACATTGCTAACCTCGCCACTTGAATTATATGAATACTTTGTAGTACCTGAAGTTAAATGACTAGAAAGAATTGAAACCAATTCATTTTCAATAGCATCATAGGTAGCCTTTTGTAAATTAACATCAATAGTTAAGTAGACATCATTACCTGCAGTTGCATCTTTTTCAGAAATAACCTGAGTAATTCTACCTACAGTATCAACATAAACAGTTTGAGAGCCCTTAGTACCAGCTAACTCACTTTCAAGAGAAGCCTCAATACCGGACTTACCAATAACGTCATTACTTTCATACTGATCTCCCATTTCTTCAAGTTCAGTTGAAGAAATTGTACCAGTGTAGCCTAAAATCTGTGAAACATACTTGCCATATGTGTATCTTCTAATGTATTTTTCCTCAACCTGGATGCCGACTAATTCATCAGAATTTTCCATAATCGCAGCCATTGTTGCATCAGAAACCTCATTAGCAATTGTAAATGACATATATCTATTATATGAATTAGCAGACATATAACGTCTAAGATTTACAATAACTAATGCATGTTCAACGCTATAATCATCAAGAGAAACTTCGTATTTATCAAGATAATAATCAAATAAATCCTTGGCTGAAACACTCTTTTGTTCATCAGTTAATGCAGCAATACTTGCCACGCCATAAGAATCTCTAATAAAACGAAGAAGTGTTGTACCTTCTACATTATATGAATAAACACCATTTTCATATACAATTGGAAAATCGTTAGTATATTCATCATTGTTTTTCTCAATAATATCAAGAGCCTTATCTATACTTGAATTAATAGACTTATTTTTAGCTGAAACGCTGCTATAAGAACCACTATCACTTATAGTTACAGCATAAGCTAAGTCATTAAAAGCAAGTAAAACACCGTTTTTATCAAAAATTCGACCACGAGTTGCAGTAACACTCATGTCTTTTTGAATAGAACTATTAAGATTTGAAACGTATGAATTACCATTAATAATCTGTAAATTAAATAATCTAGTTATTAGGATGCTAACTAAAATCACAAAAACCAATACAAGAGGAAAAATTCTTGATTTTAGTAAGCTAAGTATATAATCAAATATTTCCTTCATCATAATTCACACCTCTTTTCTTTTTGTTTACAATATTGAGTTTGTCATTAAGATATTCAAGTCCTTTATATAAAATAAAAGTGCAAATGCATGTATATACCACTTCTGGCATAATAATACGAGATATGAAAAATCCTGCATTTAATCTGTTATGTAATAGGAAATTACCAATATAGCCAAGGAAGCCATAAATAAAATCCGATACAAAAACCATAGCAACAGGGATTAAAATTTCGTACTTTTCATACTTTTCGTAGAAAAATCCAGCTATAAAGCCAGCATAAATAAATACTAAAGCACTAAAGCCAAAAAGATTTGTAGAATATAAATCATACATTACCCCTGAAAAAAATCCAACAAACATACCTTCATTTCTACCATTTAAGAAACCAAAAACTACTGGCAAGATAATAAGAAAATTAGGCACAATACCACCAATTGCTATTACTCTTCCAATAGAAACTTGTAAAAGATAAAAAACAAGAATAAGAACAAGTTCAGTTATTTTTCTCTTCATAGATCCACCTCAAAACAAAAATAGGGAAAGGCAAATAAATAAAACCTTCCCCTGGAAATTTAATATTATTTACGTAGTTGTCTTTAAATCAGTAATAATTAATACTTCCTGTAAATTATTAAAATCCACAGCTGGAATTAAATAACCTGATTGTGTTAGATTATTAGAGTCTGGGCTAACCTCTGATGCGTATCCAATAAGTATGCCCTGTAAATATTTATCGCTAATATTAGATGTAACAATCTTGTCACCATCTCTTACAGTTGTACTAGCACTAAAGTGATTTAAATGAACTTTACCTGTATCCATAAGTTCTACATCACCCTCTACCATACAAGTCTGGTTATTATCAATAATCATACCACTTACATAACTCTTATCTTCTACAATGGTTTTTACAATAGAATAATTAGGTCCAACCTCTGTTATAATACCAACTAAACCACCACTTGCTACAACATTCATGTCGACGCTAATACCATCATTAGATCCCTTATCAAGAGTTAATGAAGAATACCAGTTATCAGACGAAATACCAATAACATTAGCACCAACTTTATTATATTGTGAATATTGATTATCAAGAGCATAAAGTTTTCTTAATCTATCTAACTCATAAGTATCTTGTTTAAGTAAATTATTTTCTTCTGTCAAAGCATCAACTTGACTTTGTAATTCTTCATTCTTAGCTAAAACGTCTGAAATTTCCTGCATATTATCGATTTTATCAGAAATCCATAAGCCGATGTTGTTCATACCCTTTTGAAGAGGAACAACAACATAAGAAATAGCTGTTTGAAGTGGTTTCGTCAAAGAATCAGTAAAAAACGAAGTTCCAATAAAGAATAAACATATTACAGTTAAGCCAATAAGAATATATTTTGATGTAAGAAAAGATTCAAGTTTCTTTCTCATATACCTTATTACCTCTCTTTATTATTATTCGAAAGTTCTATCCTGTGGTGTGTAAGGAATCTTAGAAAATTCAGGGTTTGTAACAACTCCCATTAAGCCTCTTACAACACTTTCAGCAGGATTTTCAACAATATTTACATTAAGATTTGTTTCATCTTTAATGAATTTTTCTAAGTTATTAATCATAGATGTACCACCAGTGAAGTAAACACCATCCTTAATAATATCAGCAGCAAGTTCTGGTGGAGTTCTCTCTAGGATAACTTTTATTGAATCCATAATTGAATGAAGGGAATCAATAATAGCCTCATAAATAACATCAGATGAAATCTGAACGCTAACTGGTAATCCAGATAAAATATTACGGCCAAAGCCAGGTGCAAAGCTTTCTTCAATCTTAACAGCACTACCAAGCTGCTTCTTTAAGCTTTCAGCAGTCTTAGAACCAATTACTAAATTATAAGCCTTTCTTACAGCACTAATAATGCATTCATCAAGCTTATTACCACCAATTTTAACAGATTTACTAATAACAATACCGCCAAGGGATAATACTGAAATTTCTGTAGTTTCAGCACCAATGTTAACAACCATAATACCCTTAGACTTAGTAACATCAAGGCCAGCACCAATTGCATCAGCAACAGGCTTATCTACAACATAAACATTCTTAGCCTTAACCTTAGATTCAACAACTAATTCATAAAAAGCTCTCTTCTCTACTTCTGTTACATCAGTAGGTACAGCAATATAAAAATCTGTATTGCCTGGCTTTTTCTCCTTATTCATCTTCTCAAAGAAACTATATAAGAGACTTTGCATATTCTCAATATCAGCAATAACACCAAATTTAACTGGGAAAGAAACCTCAATATTTTCTGGTGTCTTCTCATACATATCGTATGCTTCATCACCAAAAGCTAATAATTCGTTCTTATTAGCAATAGCGATGATATTCTTCTCATTAAGGATTTCATTATCCTTAGTGCACATTTTAAAATTACTTGTTCCAATATCAATTCCGTATACGTTAGACATAAATTTCCTTTCTTTTTGGCATTCGCCCAATAACTTTATTTCAAAACAATCCCTTTTCTCTAAGACTTACATAAAGTTTATCTCCAATAATAATATGATCAACCAAATTGATGCCAATTAATTTACCTGCTTCATAAACTTCCCTAGTAACCTTAATATCAGCACTACTAGGTGTTGGATCACCGCTAGGATGATTATGTACAAGAATAATCATAACAGCATCAGATTTTAAGGCATTAATAAAAACATCCCTAACACTAATTAAAGAACTATTAAAAGTTCCAATTGTAAGTGTTAAATCCTTAATAAAATTGCATTTGCTATCTAATAAGACAAGTTTTAAATGTTCTTGCTTTAAATGCCTTAAATCCTCCATATAATAACTAGCCACAAGATCAGCTTTCTTAAAATTAATCTTTTTAAAAGCTCTTGATTTAGCAAATCTTTTGGATAATTCAATAATGCACCTAATTTGAATAGCCTTAGCCATTCCAATGCCTTTTATCTTAGATAAATCCTCAAAACTTAGATTAGCTAAATCACCAATCCCATTACTACCAGCTTTTTTTAGAATGCTTTCTGATAAGTCCAGAACACCAATTCCAGAAACGCCGGTATGAATAATAGCAGCTAAAAGTTCTACATCCGTTAAAGATGATACTCCATATTTAACAGCCTTCTCACGTGGCATTAAATTATATGGATCATTATTTTTCTTATTCATATTTAATTAAGAGATAACCCCCAATTAAATTACCTTAAAGACTACGATTGAAAGTATAATGCCAATAATACTAGCAACAGTTAATTTAATCTGAAAAGCAATTGTAAGCACAATTACTCCAAGATCAAATGTAGTTATATCACCGTCTACAGTTCCAATTGTCTGACCGTAGCTAAGCCAAGAAATTCCCGATACACCTCTTGCAGCTTCTCCAATTAAACCGCCAAGAACAATTCCGATTATAATAAACAGTAATAATAACCATCCGTTTTTATATTTAGCCATAAAGCCCCCCTCTTATGCTCTCTATGATTAAAAATCAAAAAAAATTATAACACATTCTTTATAATTGTGAAATAAAATTAAAACATAAATTAGTAAGACTTTAATTTATTGCTCGTTAACTGTTGCAATTACCTTGTAATTGCAATGCAGCCTCATGCTAGCGCGTAGCGCCTTTTAATGCATGAGGTTCAAATTAAATGTTAAATAATCCGGCCTTATACATTTCGTTGGCACTCATAATAATACCTAATTTTGCATGATACCAAGTTAAGCCACCTTGGAAAAATACAAGATAAGGTTCTTTAACTGGACCATCAGCACTAAGCTCAATAGATGAACCCTGTACAAAAGCGCCTGCAGCCATTATAACATCTGAATCATAACCTGGCATAGCCCATGGTTCAGGAGTTAAAAAGCTGTCAACTGGTGCTGCCATCTGAATACCCTTACAAAATGCAAGTAAACCCTCTTTAGAGCCAAGTTCCACATTCTGAATAATATCAAAACGGTCTTCACTAGCATTAGGTCTACATTTAAATCCAGCTTTTTCATAAACATTAGCAGCAAAAATTGCTCCCTTAAGAGCCGATGCTACTACTGTTGGTGCAAGGAATAATCCCTGATAAAAACTCTGATTTAGAGTAAGGCTTGCTCCAACTTCTTTACCAAGGCCAGGAGAAGTTAAGCGATATGCACACCTTTCAATGCAATCCTTTCTACCAACAATGTAACCACCACAAGGAGCAAGTCCACCACCTGGATTCTTAATTAAAGAACCAACGCACATATCAGCTCCCACTTCAGTAGGTTCAATAGTCTCCACAAATTCACCATAACAATTATCAACCATACAAATAACTTCTGGCTTAATAGACTTAATAAACTTAATTAATTCTCCAATTTGCTCAACTGATAAAGTAGGTCTTGTTGCATAGCCCTTAGATCTTTGAATAGTTACAAGCTTAGTCTTATCATTAATTGCAGCTTTAATTCCATCAAAATCAAAGCTACCATCTTCTAATAAATCAACCTGTCTGTAGGAAATACCATATTCAGCTAAACTACCAACAGATTCTCTAATACCAATGATTTCATCCATAGTATCATATGGCTTGCCAACAGGTGATAAAAGTTCATCCCCTGGGCGAAGCTGCGCAGCAAGTGCCACATTTAATGCATGAGTACCGCAAGTAATCTGTGGACGAACAAGGGCATCCTCAGCCTTAAAAATATCTGCATAGATCTCTTCTAAGCTATCTCTACCTAAATCATTGTAACCGTAACCAGTTGTTCCATTTAGATGAGCTTCTGAAACCTTTGCTTTTTGCATAGCACTAATAACCTTAAGCTGGTTAAATTCTGCAATTTTATCAATCTTTAAAAAACGTTCTTTTAAACCAGCTTCAACGCTTTCGCAAAAATCATAAACCTTAGGATCAATATTAAATCCATTACAATATGCTTCTTTCACTATATGCCTCCAAAAATTTGCCTTTTACTTAATTCAAGTTTGAAATAATCTATAATCTTATCAAAATCATAATTGTATTGGCTTATATCCACCCAAATACAATCCTTCTCACGTCTAAACCAGGTAAGCTGCCTTTTAGCAAATCTTCTAGTATCTCGCTTAATAATCTCTTTAGCCATATCAAGAGAAATCTCGCCATTAAAATAGTCAAGAATTTCCTTATAGCCAATCCCCTGCATAGACACAAGGTCTTTTCATAAAGTTTATTTCTATATTCGTTGTTATCATCCTCTGTCTTAGTAAATTCAATATCATATAAAACTGCCTGTACATAAAAGCCTGTACCACCAACAATTATAGGAATCTTTCCTTCACGTCTAATTTCTTCAATAGCTTTTTTTGCCATATCCTTAAAAATCATAACGTTGAATTCATCAGTAGGCTCAAGGCAGTCAATTAAATAATGCTTAACTCCATCCATTTCTTCTTTAGTGATTTTGGCAGTACCAATATCCATACCTCTATAAACCTGCATAGAATCAGCACTTATAATAGAACCATTAATAGCCTTTGCAAGACTAATAGAAGTCTTTGTCTTACCAACAGCTGTAGGTCCTGAAATAATCACTAAAGGTTCTTTATTGTCCAAATTATTCATAAAGCTCCTTATTAATTTACTATTCTTTTAAATTTTCTTTCTATGTCGTATTTTGTCATAACAATAAGTGTAGGTCTGCCATGAGGACAATTATAAGGATTATCAAGAGTCATTAACTCATCCATTAAATTGCTTATTTCCTCCATTGACAACTTGTTATTACCCTTTACTGCAGCCTTACAAGACATTGTAGCAACTCGATCAGTAAAAATTTCTGCATCTCCTGCCTTATAATCCTCGCTTAAAGAACCAAGGATTTCAACTAATAATGCCTTATAATCAAGGCTTGGAAGGCCTGCAGGAATGGCAGTAACCTTATATTCATTACCACCAAAACTTTCAATTTCATAACCTAGAGAGGTAAATCTTTCCATGTTATTATTTAGAAGATTTTCTTCCCTAGGATTAAGAGTCAAGATAATAGGTGGCATAATCATCTGAGATGACATACGACCTTCTCTAATATTTTTCATGAATCTTTCATAGAGCACCTTTTCATGGGCAGCATGTTGATCCATCATATAGAACTTATCTCCTAATTCAAAAAGCCAATAGGTTTCAAAAAGCTGACCTAAAATTCTATATTTTATTTTATTTTCTTTAGAAATTAATTTATCATCAAACATAGAAATCTGAGACATGATCTTTTTGTCTTCTTTTTTCACAGCCTCATATTCACTTATATCTTCCTTAATAAGTTCATTACTTCGTTTAATTTCAAAAGGTTCAGGAAGACGTGTAGTTGAAGACTTTACATCTGACCTTGACTCAGTTTTTAGCTCAGGCTTTATATCAGGCCTAGTTTCTAAACTTTCTTTAGCTTCAAGTCTTGACTCTGGCTTAACTTCAGGCCTAGCTTCTAAGCTTTCTTTAGCTTCAGGTCTTGGCTCAGGCTTAACTTCAAGCCTTGGCTCAGGTTTTAGCTCCTTTATCGCTTTTGTATCTGTATCAAGGCTTACACGTGCCACAAGCTCCTTATCCTTTAAACACGAAAGCACGCTTGTGTACACAAAATTATAAATATATTCATTATTAGAAAAACGTAATTCCATCTTAGACGGATGAACATTTACGTCAATAATTTCCGGATTAATAGTAAAGTGTATGGCTGTAAAAGGATAATTTTTAGGCATAACAAAGCCCTTATAGGCATCCTCAATAGCCTTATTAATAATATTACTCTTTATATATCTGCCATTAATATAATAATTCTCGTATGTTCTATTACCCCTACAAATAAAAGGCTTGCAAATATAGCCCTTCATTACAACGTCCTGACCCTTATTATTAATTTCATAAAGATTTTGTGTTACTTCTCTTCCATATACATTATAAATAATGTCCTTAAGATTAGTATTTCCCGATGTATGAAGCTTATTTTGATTATTATTAATAAATCTAAAGGAAATATCTGGATGAGAAAGGGCCAAATACTGCATCAGAGAGCTTATATAGCCTCCTTCAGTATTAGGACTTTTTAAAAATTTTCGTCTAACAGGTGTATTGTAAAAAAGATTTCTTACCACAATTGTTGTACCATCAGGAGCTCCAACCTCCTCAAGGCTAACTTCCTTGCCACCTTCAATAACATATCTATAAGCACTAATTGTGTCCTTAGTCTTAGTTATAAGTTCAACCTGAGCAATCGCTGCAATACTAGCAAGGGCTTCACCTCTAAAGCCAAGACTTGAAACATTAAGTAAATCCTCTATGGACTTAATTTTACTTGTTGCATGTCTTAAAAAAGCAGTTGGAATCTCCTCTCCATTAATACCACTACCATTGTCAGTAACTCTAATAAAAGAAATTCCACCCTCTTTAATCTCAACTGTAATTGCACTAGCCCCAGCATCAATAGCATTTTCAACCAATTCCTTAACAACTGACTGAGGTCTATCAACAACCTCACCAGCTGCAATTTGGTTAATTGTACTTTGATCAAGCATTTTAATTGCCATAAATTACCTCCCAGCTTTTATCCAAAAATCTGATCCATCCAAATACAAAGTATCTGGATAGATCAGTTTCTATTACCATCTATTTTTTAGTTTTCCCTGTAATTTATAAAGCTCATTTAAGGCGTCAATAGGCGTCATATTACTAATATCAAGCTCTCGTAAGTGGGCTAGAATATCATCATCAGGAAGGGCATCAAAAAGAGTCATTTGACGAACATCTAAGTCATTAACATTTTTATATTCATCATTAATTTTTTGACTTTTCTTTGAATACTGAGCGATATCCTTAGCTTTCATTTGAATGTCAGCATTGCTTAATTCATCAACTAATTCCTTAGCTCTATCAAGTACAGATTCTGGCACACCAGCAAGTTTAGCAACCTGAATACCATAACTTTTATCTGCACCACCCTTAACGATTTTTCTTAAGAATACAATGTCATCGCCCTTCTCCTTAACAGCAATACATAGATTCTTGACACCTGATAAACTACCCTCTAATTCTGTAAGCTCATGATAATGAGTAGCAAAAAGAGTCTTAGCACCTAAAATCTTTGTATTTGCAATGTGTTCAACCACTGCCCAAGCAATACTTAAGCCATCAAAAGTAGATGTACCACGTCCAATTTCATCTAAAATAATTAGAGAATTCTTAGTGGCATTTCTTAAGATATTAGCAACTTCTGTCATTTCCACCATAAATGTAGACTGACCAGAAGCTAGGTCATCTGATGCTCCTACCCTTGTAAAAATTCTATCCACAAGACAAATATTAGCGGAACTTGCAGGAACAAAAGAACCAGTTTGTGCAAGTAAACAAATAAGTGCAGTCTGTCTCATATATGTTGACTTACCAGCCATATTAGGTCCAGTTATAATTGCAACTCTATTAGAATTATTATCAAGATATGTGTCATTACAAATAAACATATCACTTGAAATCATCTTCTCCACAACAGGATGACGACCTTCTTTAATATCAATAATTCCCTTTTCATTAATCTTAGGTCTAACATAATTATTATTCTGACTAACAAGAGATAAAGATGTAAATACATCAATCATAGCTATAGCTCTTGCAGTCTTTTGAATTCTAATTACTTCCTTAGAAATTGTTTCTCTAACTTCCACAAATAAATCGTATTCTAATGAATAAAGCTTATCTTCTGCACCAAGAATCATATCCTCAAGCTTTTTTAATTCATCAGTTGTATAACGTTCTGCATTAGTTAAAGTCTGCTTTCTTACCCAATCCTTTGGAACAAGTTCCTTAAATGAATTAGTAACTTCAAGATAATAACCAAAAACCTTGTTATATTTAATGCGAAGATTCTTAATTCCTGTAGCTTCTCTTTCTCTTTCTTCAATGGCAGCTAACATATCTTTTCCATTAATTTTTGCATTTTTTAATTCATCTACGTCACTCGAATAACCGTCTTTAATTAAACCGCCATCGCGCATTGCAATTGGTGGATCATCAATAATTGCCTTATCTATAAGTGTGAATAAATCAGACAAATCATCTAAGTCTTCATAATACTCTTTGAATAAATCGGACTTAAAATTAGAAATTATTCTCTTAATGTATGGCAGCATCTCTAAAGAATTCTTAAAAGCAATTAAATCCCTAGGATTAGCACTTTTACAGCTAATCTTAGTCATAATTCTTTCTAAATCGTATACAGAATTTAGATATTCTCTTAATTCCTCTCTATCAATTGCATTATTATTAAGTTCCTCTATTACATCCTGTCTTTTTAAGATTTCCTCTTTATTAATTAATGGCTGCTCAATTAATAATCTTAAAGATCTAGCACCCATTGCAGTCTTTGTCTTATCTAAAACCCAAAGAAGCGAGCCCTTTTTTTGCTTCTCCCTCATAGTCTCAACTAATTCAAGATTTCTTCTTGAAGAGCTATCAATAAGCATATACTTGTTATTAGTATATGTATGAAGATTTGTTATATGTGAAAGCTCTGTCTTTTGAGTTGTTTTTAAATAAACAAGTAATGAACCTGCAGCATTAATTCCAACAGTTAAATCCATAAGTCCAAGGCCTGCTAGGTCTGATACATGAAAATGTTCATAAAGATATCTCTTTACAATATCATCATCAAAATACCAATTATCAAGAGTTGATACTGCTATTCCTAATTTTTCACATAGCGGATTAATATCAATTCCTGACATAAGGAAATATTCATTAAGAATAATTTCTGATGGAACAAATTTGTTAATTTCATCAATAAGTGCAGCCTTAGAATTTAATTCTGTTACGAAATATTCTCCTGTTGAATAATCAACAAAGGAAACACCTAATTTGTCTCCAAGGTAAAAAATACTCATTGTATAATGATTCTTAGTTTCATCAAGATTGTTTGAATCAATATTAGTACCTGGAGTTACCACTCTTATTACTTCTCTTTTTACAAGACCCTTAGCCTTCTTTGGATCTTCCACCTGTTCACCAATGGCAACCTTATGTCCATTGGCAACAAGCTTATCAATATAAGTTTCAGCAGCATGGAAAGGAATACCACACATAGGTGCTCTTTCTTCCTGGCCGCAGTCCTTTCCAGTTAAAGTTAGATCAAGTTCCTTAGATACTAATATAGCATCATCAAAAAACATCTCATAAAAGTCACCTAATCTGTAAAAAAGAATGCAGTCCTTATATTCTTCCTTTGTTTTTAGGTATTGCTGCATCATTGGTGAAAATTCAGCCATTATCCTTTTGCCTCCCTTACTTGAACCTTGCGATTATAGTGCCTTCGGCTACGCAAGGCTACATTGCAATCACTTGTGATTGCAACAATATTCTATTTAACCATTTCACCCATATAATAAAATCCCTTGCATTCCACAAGTTTAACATCTACTAAAGAACCAATTAAAGATTCATCCCCCTTAAAGTGAACAAGGATGTTATTAGTCATACGGCCTGTAACCATGCCTTCTTCATGATCATCAACAGTTTCAACTAATACTCTTGCTACACTGCCTTCAAATCTTTTTGAATTTTTGTGACAAACTTCATCAACAACTTCAAGTAAGCGGTTAAATCTATCCTTTACCACATCTTCTGGAACCTGATCTTCAAATTTGGCAGCAGGTGTACCAGTTCTCTTAGAGTAAATAAATGTATATGCACTATCGTAATTAGCCTTACGTACCACATCAAGAGTTTCTTGGAAATCTTCCTCTGTTTCACCAGGGAAACCGACAATAATATCAGTTGTAAATGAAACATCAGGAAGTTTTGCTCTAATTCTGTCGATTAATGCAAGGTATTCTTCTTTTGTATAACGTCTGTTCATCTTCTTTAAAAGACGTGTACTTCCGCTTTGTACTGGCATATGGAAGTGATTACAAATCTTAGTAGAATGTGAACAGACTTCAATAACATCATCACCAAAATCTGATGGATATGGTGTCATAAATCTAATTCTTTCAAGACCTTCAATCTTATCAATTTCAGCAAGTAACTTAGCAAATGTTACATCTCCATCAAGGCCTTTACCATATGAGTTAACATTTTGTCCAAGTAGCATAACTTCCTTAACGCCATCAGCTACTAAATGCTCAATTTCTCTTACGATTTCCTTTGGCTCACGGCTCTTTTCTCTACCTCTAACATAAGGTACGATACAATATGTACAGAATTTATCGCATCCATACATAATATTAACCCCTGACTTAAAAGAGAACTTTCTATCAACAGGTAAATTTTCTACAATAACATTATTGTCCTTATCAATATCAATAACCTGCTTATTTGTAGTAATTCTTTCATAAATTAACTGAGCTAATTTATAAATATTAAATGTACCAAATACTACATCTACGAATTTATATGACTTCTTAATCTTCTCAACCACATCTGCTTCCTGCATCATACAACCGCAAAGTGCAATCATCATATGTGGATTTTTTCTCTTAATGCCACGAAGCTGACCAAGTCTACCATATACTCTTAAATTAGCATTCTCTCTAACAGTACATGTATTATAAAGGCAAAAATCTGCCTTTTTCTCATCATCAGTTTCAACATAACCAATTTCCTTTAAGATACCAAGGAGCTTCTCTGAATCTCTTGCATTCATCTGACATCCAAATGTATTAATACAAGCATAAAGTGGTCTGCCAAGTTTGTTCTTTAAATCCATAATATATTCCTGGCATTTAGATATATATTCAAGCTGGTTTGCTAACTGTTCACTACTCTCCACCGCTTCCTTAGTCTTTCTAACTGGTTTAATACTTTCTAATTCTTCTAAAACTTTCTTTTCCATTGTATTCTTCCTTTATTTACATCTAATAATTTCTTTCTCTGTAATAACCACATCAACACTTACGTCAAATTCGTTAACGCTTACACTATCTACAATCTGATAGTCAAAACTTAATGCTACCTTTAAAAGATCATTAGTGACACGATTACAAAATCTATCATAAAATCCGCCACCATATCCTAATCTATGTCCATTTTTATCAAAAGCCAAACCTGGCATAACTAATAAAAAAGTACTGTCTATTTTACTTTCATCTAATTCTAAAAGATTTGATTTTGGTTCTAATATATTCATACAACCAACTTCTAAATCATCAAGACTACTAATCTTTATAAAACGCATAAGTCCATCTTCTAGATTAATGACCTTAGGAGTATAAACATTTACCCCTCTATCAAGCAATTCCTTAATTAAGTCAATTGTGCCAACTTCTAATTTAGTGCTGACATAAATTAACACATTTTTCTTATTCCTACATAGGTCTAAGCCAAGAAATTTTTCTTTAATCATATTACTAGAAGATGAACTATCATTTTCTGTCATATTTTTTCTTTTATTTTTTATAACTTGTCTTAATTTAAGCTTATCCATTTCTTAATTTCCATTAGCCTTAGCTTCTTCTGTTTCAAGTTCTGCCTTTAGTTTCATTTTCTGGTCATGTCTTTCCTTGACATCAATTATGCTACCATCTGGATTCTGAATCTTAATTGTTTCAAGGGAACCTCTTAAATTCTCACGGAATATCTTAACATATTCCTTTCTTAATCTATCCTGTTCTTCCTTTTCAGCCTTAGTTAATCCTTCAGCCTGTGACTTTCTATAAAGATCATTGATTCTTTGTAATCTTTCTTCCATGTTCATTTTTCTATAATTTCCTTTCACTAAACCTGATTTTCTTAAGTTATTCTATTTAAAGCAAGCCTAATATGTAAATAACAATAAATTAGTGCCTGTTGATATACAATATTTATAATCTGCCTTAGTAGAAAAAATCTTAGTATGTATATCTGGAAATCTTACTACTTCAATATAGTTTGATCCTTTTTTTAATAGAGGAATCTTATGCCTTTTGTGACTGCATACAATTAAGTCATCCTCTATAAATTTAACACTTATGTCTCCATTAAATTTGGCTTCCACCTTTTGATTGTTTAAATTAATCATAACGGTTTGAGTTTTGCCTCTTTTTAAGAGATATGGAGTATCATTTATAATATATGTATAGCTTAAATCTGCATTCTTAGAAACATTATTATTAAGTCTTACCTGTTTTACATCATTCTCATAATCATAAAAAACGATTTTTTCAGAATGATATTCTGCTGAAAACTTAGAATAGCAAATCCTATTTCCTGTAATCTTAATATAAGGAAAAGTTGTATCTTCCTTTGCTAAATCTAACCTATGCATATTAACATTACCACCCTCAAGACAGTTCTCAGAAATAAATTGTCTAATATTTACAATTCCAATCATCTCTGTGTCTGGAGTAATTCTTTCACTACTATCAAATTCATCTACAACATCTGCCTCATCCACTAATGAATAAGAACTAATAAGAATATCTCTTTTTTTAATGTCATTTCTAATTTGTTCAAATGACTTATTTTTACCTAGCTTAACCACACAATTATTACCTGAAATAGGTATAATTCTTTCAACTCCAAGTGTACCAATTAAAGATTTTTCAATTGGCATATCCTTGTCTAATTCCGTTTCATGTAGAATTATTTTTTTGAAGCTCTTATCTTTAGCATCAATTTGCTCAATTAAAATAAAATTACCATCAATGGCAAATATTCTAACTTCATCATCAATGTCTGATTTATTCATAGTAAATTTATAACTAATGGTTGCAGTATTATCATCATATTGGTATTTATATATAAGCACATTAAATTCAGATTCGTTTATACTCTCAAGGGATGTAAAATAAACAAATTCTGGATTCTTATTAGCATATATTATTTCACCATATAGGTATTTTTTAATGCCTAATCCTATTTCAAAACGCTCATTAGTTGAAACGTTTAAAAGGAAGTGATTCTTTCCCTTAATCTTATCCTCATACATATATTCTGCATCTTCAGTTTGCAAAAGGATTTCTCCCCTTAGAGGTATATATTTACTATTCTCGGCATTCTTTATTAACTGAATATCCATTCTACCTCCAAAAAACTAATCTATTAATGTATTTAGATCTAAATTGCTTACTTTGTTGCTTTTAAAAAATGTACCAACATTCTCGCCATTAAAAATTCTTGTAATATTCTCAATGTCATTGCCATTAGTTATAACCATATCAGCACCTGAATATGTTGCAATCTTAGCAGCCACTAATTTAGCAGCCATGCCACCAGTTCCAACACTACTCTTTGATGTAGACTTACCCATATCAAGGGTCTTATCATCAAGAGTATCAACATAATCTATAAATTTGGCATTAGGATTCTTATTAGGATCATCAGTGTATAAACCATCAATGTCTGATAACAAAATCAGTAAATCAGCACCAACAATTGATGATACAATAGCTGATAATCTATCATTATCTCCAAAGGTATTTAACTGTTCAATCTCATATGTAGAGACTGTATCATTTTCATTAACTATAGGAATAGCGTGTAACTTTAGTAATTCATTAAAAGTATTTCTAGCGTTTAGTCTATTAGTCTTATTCTGAACTGTATTCTTAGTCATAAGAACCTGGGCAGCTAAAGAATTATATTCAGCAAAAATCTTTTGGTAAACCATCATTAATCTAGCTTGTCCAATAGCTGCACAAGCCTGCTTAACTGATAATTCAGTTGGTTTAGTATCAAATCCAACAGCACTTCTTCCAACTGCAATAGCACCAGAAGAAACCAAAATAACATCCTTACCTGAATTCTTAATATCAACCAATGTTCTTACTAATTTCTCAATTTTTAAAAGATTAAGTCTATCAGTCTCATCATGCATAAGTGATGAAGAACCAATCTTTATAACAATCCTTTGTTTGTCTTTAATTTTTTCACGTAAATTATCCATATAGTCACCTTCAGCCCTAAAAAAATCCTTGTAAAACCTATAGTTTCACAAGGATAAATTTTACTATATTTCATAAAAAAAGTCTAGTTTAACAATTCCTTTGCAATTGCTTCGCAAACCTTGATTCCATCTACGCTAGCGCTAGTTATACCGCCTGCGTAACCAGCTCCTTCGCCACATGGATAAAGACCTTTAGCATTTATTGAATATAAATTCTCATTTCTAATAATTCTAACAGGACTAGATGTTCTTGATTCCACTCCTAAAAGAAGTGTATCTCCATTATCAAAGCCCTTAATATATCTATTAAAGCCATGAATTCCTTCTACTAAACAATCAGTTAAATATTCAGGAAGAACTTCTTTTAAATTGGCCATATTAGTTTCCCCCTTAGTATTAGGTGTAACCTTACCAAAACTTGTGGATTTAACTCCATTACAAAAATCCTCAAATAACTGTACAGGGATTTTTCCATTGCCAGCTCTATAAGCTGCCCCTTCTAACTTTCTTTGGAATGCCACACCTGATAAAACACCATCACCAAAATCCTCTGGTGTTACAGTTACAATTATGGCACTGTTAGCATTTTCTCCAGCTCTGCTTGAATAACTCATACCATTAACAGCTAAAGCATTCTCTTCACTTGATGCATTAACAACATAGCCGCCAGGACACATACAAAATGAGTAAACACCCCTCTTAGTTCCTGTACAAGTAGACTGATAAGTAACCTTATAATCTGCTGTTGGCAAGTTATATTTAGGATTATTAACTGCCTCACCATATGCATTGTAATTAATTAATTCCTGCTTATGTTCAACTCTAACTCCCACAGCAAATGGCTTTGGCTCCATACAAATTCCAAGATCATTTATCATTTCAAAAGTATCCCTTGCACTATGTCCAATAGCAAGAACTACTCTTTTTGCATTTTTTGTAAAAATTTTACCAGTAGATAAATCTCTTAGTTCTATAGAATCGACCTGTCTAGCTTCCTCATTTTTAACTAGGTTAATTTTTTCCAATTTAGTGCCAAAGAAAATCTCGCCACCATTAGCAATTATTTCTTGTCTAATACTTACAATTACCTTAGCAAGCACATCTGTACCAATATGTGGCTTATTAACATAAAGAATCTCATCACTTGCGCCATGCTCAACGAAAGTTTTTAGTACATAGCTTATTCTTCCTGTTGTTTCATGAATTTGTGTATTTAATTTACCATCAGAAAAAGTGCCAGCTCCGCCCTCACCAAATTGTACATTGCAATTAGTATCAAGAGCTCCTCCATTCCAGAATGTATTTACCTTTTCCCGTCTTTTACTAATCTCAAGACCTCTTTCATAAACTATTGGTCTAAGGCCTAATCTACTTAAATTTAGAGCAGCAAAAAGGCCAGCAGGACCAAAGCCTATAATTACCGGTCTTTCTTCCTCACTAAGTTCTATATTAGCTTTCTTATAATCATCTAGCTCATAATATACTTTCTTAGTAAGTAAAACACTCTTATCCTTAACCTTTTTCATTACAGATTCTAGACTTTTTTTAGATACCTTTAATACATTAACACTATAAATGTACATAATATCTGGCTTATGTCTTGAATCAATTGATCTTTTGGCTATTTCAAAAACAAAATCGTCCTTTGATAACATCAACAATTTGCTTATTTTTTTCCTGATTACATCCAAGCCATCATTTGGCTTACATTTTATATTGTTTATCCTAATTATTTGTCTTTCCACTATAATCTCCTATTATGCTTCTAGCCACTAAATGTGCTGAAGACCATGCCCATTGCAAATTGTATCCGCCACATTTAGCATCCACGTCCACAATCTCGCCACATGCATATATATTCTTGTATCTAATAAGTTCTAGATTATCATCTAATTCCGTAAAGCTAATACCACCTTGACATACTTGAGCTGCACTAATTCCCTTAGAATCTGTTATATTAAGAACCATATTCTTTAAGGCATCCGCGATTTGTTTTATATCATAATCAGTGCAATTTTCTGCCTTCATATCAAGATTAGCACCTACATACTTTAATACAAATTCCATTAATTTATGATTAATAATGCCATCAAAAACTTCTCTTAATGTCTTTTTCTTACAATTTTTAATTGTGGATTCCAATACATTAACTAGCTCTTCATAAGAAAAATCCGGAGTTAAATCAAGGCTAGCCAGGACTTCCTTTCCTCTATTTAGAGCATCCACTGCATATCTACTTACTTGAAACACAGGTATTCCTGAAATTCCATAATCTGCATATTGAATCTCGCCAATATCACTGGCTACTTCCTTTGAATCAACTAATACTTTTACGCATCCATAAGCTCTAACACCCTTAGCTAGCTTTATATTATTATTGTCAGTCTTTAGAGCAACTAATGCTGGCTTGAATTTTATAAATTTCAAGCCTAAACTCTTAAGAACATTTTCTTCTTTACCTGCCTTTTTAGGATCTAGGCTGGCAGCAGAACCTGTAGCTATAATTAGGTATTTACTTACAATTTCAATTAAAATTTCCTTATCTTCAAAAGATTCCACACAGAAAATACGTATATCTTGTCCATTTTTTTCTATTTTATTAGCCTTACAATTTAAAAATTGCTTTACCTTACTTGCCTCTAAATCAAGTCTAAAAGCATTAGCAACACTAAGTGCTGTTTCAGACCTAGGATAAACATATCCATCTCTAATCTTAGGATAGATTCCTAGAGTCTTAAAGTATTCAATGGTTTCTAGATTATTAAATTTTTCAATAATTTCAAAAGCCCTTTTATTATCACTATTCTGGTAACAATCCTGTTGCATATGTAAATTGGTATAATTACATTTACCGTTACCAGTTTGCAAAATCTTAGCTCCTAATTTATTATTCGCCTCTATAATTGCAGTTTTAATATTATTCTTTCCAAGGATACTAGCAGCAAAAAGGGCAGCAGCTCCGCCACCTATTATTGCCACATCATACTCAAAAACCTTTTTCATTGTTATCCCTTTCAATCTTAACTTATCTTAACTTTAGTGTCTTTAGCTAAAAATTAGAGTTCAAATGCAAAAGGTAAAATTTCTTCAAGTCTAAATCTCTTTATTTCCTTATTAACTTCAACTAAAACAATGTCGTTTTTATCCATAAATTCTGACATTACCTGTCTACAGATTCCACAAGGGTAAGCATCTCCCTTTTTAGCAACTATAGCGATTTTTCTAATTTTTCTTTCACCTTCACTAACTGCTTTAAAAATTGCTGTTCTTTCAGCACAATTAGTTGCTCCATAAGAAGCATTCTCAATATTACATCCTGTAAAAATCTTACCTGAATCTGTAATTAAGGCTGCTCCTACTGGGAATTTAGAATATGGAGAATATGAATTCTTCATAGCTTTTCTTGCTTCCTTCATTAATGCTATGTCTTCTGATGTTGCCTTATTTATAAGCTTAATATCCACATCCCTAGAAATTCCAAGTCTTTGTAATACTTCTTCTTGCTTGCCTTCCATTTCCTTAGCTTCAAGCTCTGTCATATGATCATATCCAAAAAGGTGCATCATACTATGTGCTACTAAAAATGCTAATTCTCTTAATGGAGAATGTCCGTATTTAGTTGCCTGCTCGTATACCTTTTCTACAGAAACAACAATATCACCAAGCATTAATTCATCTGTATCAAGATTAAAATAATCCTCATAGTTATTCTCTAGTTCACTTTTTATGGATTTAAAATCTCCAGCTGTTACATATTCAAGTCCAGGGAAAGATAATACATCTGTCGCGGAATCTACATTTCTATATTCCTTATTGATTTCATGTATTGTTTCATTGTCAGTTATAGTAACATTAACCTCTGCCTTATAAGGGCAAGAAACGTAGTTTAAAGCCTCATCAATCACACTTCTTATAACGTCTTCATAGCTAAAATCAAATTTTTTATCTGTCTCATATTCAATGTAAATTCCCATTAGATTACCTCACTTTTATCTTCTAAAGCCCTTTTTAACTGGAGCCTTTTTTCTTTTTTCTAGTTTTTCTTCGTAACTTTCATATGCCTTTACAATTTTTTGTACTAATGGATGTCTTACAACATCCTTATTAGTTAATTTAGCAAATGCAATTCCATCAACCTTAGATAATACCTTAATTGCCACCTCAAGACCTGACTGTGTATTAAATGGTAAATCCTTCTGCGTCATATCACCGGTTACAACTACCTTACTACCAAAGCCTATTCTTGTTAAAAACATCTTCATCTGGGCTGGTGTAGTATTCTGTGCTTCATCCAAAATAATATAAGCATTATCAAGAGTTCTACCTCTCATATATGCAAGAGGAGCCACCTCTATAAGCCCTTTTTCCATATTGGCATTAAAGCTTTCAGCTCCCATAATTTGATAAAGTGCATCATAAAGAGGTCTAAGATAAGGATCAACCTTACTCTGTAAGTCTCCAGGAAGGAAACCTAATTTCTCCCCTGCTTCAATTGCTGGTCTTGTAAGAATAATTCTATTAACCTCGTTATTTTTAAAAGCTGTAATTGCCATTGCCATAGCAAGATATGTCTTACCTGTACCTGCAGGGCCAATACCAAAGGTAACCATATTATCTCTAATCATATCTACATATTCTTTCTGACCTAGAGTCTTAGGCTTTATTGGTTTACCTGCAATTGTTCTTGCTATTACGTCTGTATCTATTTCAAGCATCACTTCTGATTGCTTATCTTCTAATGTAAGGGAAAGGGCATAATCTAATGTCTGTCTTGTTATTTGATTACCTCTGTTGTGAAGTTCCAAAAGATTAGACAACACATCTAATGCCTTCTTAACACTTCTTTCCTCGCCAATAACCTTAACATTCTCATCTCTTGCAATAATATCCACATGTAAGGTTCTTTCTATTGCCTGTACATATTCATCAAACTGTCCAAAAATATTAACTGCAGCCTGTGCTGGTATATTAATTAATTTTTCTACTTCACTCATCCACTACACTCCACACTCTAAATTGATAAAAAAGCTAGCATACTACGTATGCTAGCCTTATTATCTTTACAATTATAATTAGTTGTACTTACGTTTTCTAGCAGCTTCAGACTTCTTCTTACGTCTTACGCTTGGCTTTTCGTAATGTTCTCTCTTACGAATTTCCTGCTGAATGCCAGCCTTAGCACAGTTTCTCTTGAATCTGCGTAAAGCGCTATCTAATGATTCGTTTTCTTTAACGATTACGTTTGACATACTT
The DNA here is from genome assembly GCF_000702205.1 of Lachnospira multipara LB2003. GTDB lineage: Bacteria > Bacillota > Clostridia > Lachnospirales > Lachnospiraceae > Lachnospira > Lachnospira multipara_A. The sequence goes on from NZ_JNKW01000001.1 coordinate 402,741, forward strand.
CCCTGACCACCCTTCTGTTGCAAATTGTGCATCAATACATAATTATAAATATAGGGTATTCTAATCGCACATCTAAAATTATACCATATATTTTCGATTCGTCAACTCTTTTTAAAAAATTTGGCCTGCTAATTCTTCTTCAACTTTTGATAATAATTCATCAATACCTGCAGGATTCTTACCACCAGCCTGAGCCATGTTAGGACGACCACCGCCGCCACCTCCAACGATTGGAGCTAAGCTCTTAATTAAGTTACCTGCATGAGCACCAGCCTTAACTGCATCATCTGTTGCCATTGCAATTAAATTAACCTTACCATTAACTTCTGAAGCAAGTAATACAACGCCTGAACCAATTTCAGCCTTTAATTTATCACCTAAGTTTCTAAGTTCGTTCATATCAACATCTGAAAGCTTTGTAGCAATAAGCTTAAAGCCCTTAACTTCCTTAGCATCACTTGAAACATCACCAAGAGCGTTGTTAGCTATTTCAGCCTTAAGTTTTTCATTTTCACTTGAAAGAGTCTTAACTTCTTCATTAAGTGAGTTAATTCTATTAATTAACTGTGCAGGTTCAACCTTAGCAGCCATTGAAGCCTTTAAGATCTGTTCTTCTAAGTTATTATAGTAAGCAATTACTCCCTTATCTGTTAAAGCTTCAATTCTTCTAACACCTGAAGCTACACCACTTTCAGAAATAATCTTAAATAATCTAATATTGCTTGTATTAGCTACATGTGTACCACCACAGAATTCCTTAGAGAAATCTCCCATAGATACAACACGTACCTTCTCGCCATATTTTTCACCAAAGAGAGCCATAGCACCAGTCTTTTTAGCTTCTTCAATTGTCATAACATCTGTTACAACAGGAACAGCCTTTAAAATCTGCTCATTTACTAATTCTTCTACCTTAGCTAATTCTTCCTTAGTTACACTCTGGAAGTGTGTAAAGTCGAAACGAAGTCTTTCTGGATTAACAAATGAACCCTTCTGTTCTACATGATCACCAAGAACTGTTCTTAATGCCTTTTGTAAAAGGTGAGTTGCTGAATGGTTCTTACATGTATCTAATCTATCGCTTTCATTAACTGTTAATGTAACCACATCTGATACCTTAATCATACCCTTTGTCATTACACCAACATGTCCAATTTTTCCACCCTTTAAGTGAATTGTTGTTTCAACTCTGAATTCTCCGTCAGCTAGGCTAATTACACCCTTATCGCCTTCCTGGCCACCCATTGTTGCATAGAAAGGTGTCTTATCTACAATAATTGTTCCTCTATCACCTTCTGTTAATGCATCAACAATTTCTTCTTCAGTTGTTAAAACTAATACCTTAGCTTCTGATGAAAGCTTGTCATAACCTACAAACTCAGAGCTAATTGCTGGATCAATTTCATCATAAACTGTAGCATCAGCACCCATGTAGTTAGTAGTCTTTCTAGCATTACGAGCCTTTACTCTCTGCTCTTCCATTGCAGCCTTAAAGCCTTCTTCATCAACTGTAATATCTTTTTCTTCAAGGATTTCCTTAGTTAAGTCAATAGGGAATCCATATGTATCATATAACTTAAATGTATCAGCACCGCTAAGTACCTTAAGGCCTTCCTTATTTAAGTCAGCCATCATATCATTTAAGATTGAAAGACCCTGATCAATTGTCTTATTAAATTTATCTTCTTCTTCAGAAATAACCTTTAAGATAAATGTCTTCTTTTCCTCTAATTCTGGATAACCATCCTTAGAACCTTCAATAACTGTTTCACAAAGCTTACCAAGGAATTTATCCTGAATTCCAAGTAATCTACCGTGTCTAGCTGCTCTTCTAAGTAATCTTCTAAGAACATAACCTCTACCTTCGTTAGATGGCATAATACCATCAGATACCATAAATGTAACTGAACGAATGTGGTCAGTAATTACACGAATAGAAACATCCTGCTTTTCTGAATCCTTATATTTAACACCTGCTATTTCGCAAACCTTATTACGAAGAGCCTGTAATGTATCTACATCAAAGATAGAATCTACATCCTGAACAACTACAGCAAGTCTTTCAAGACCCATACCTGTATCGATGTTCTTTTGTACTAATTCCGTATAATTGCCCTTGCCGTCGTTGTTAAACTGTGAGAATACGTTATTCCATACTTCCATGAATCTATCGCCTTCGCCACCCATAACATCTTCAGGGCCATTACCATACTTTTCTCCACGATCATAATAGATTTCTGAACATGGACCACAAGGACCAGCACCATGTTCCCAGAAATTATCTTCCTTACCAAATCTATAAATTCTATCAGCTGGAATGCCAATTTCCTTATTCCAGATTTCAAATGCTTCATCATCATCCTTATAAACTGATGGATAAAGTCTATTAGCATCAAGACCTACTACTTCTGTTAAGAATTCCCATGACCAATGAATAGCTTCTGTCTTAAAGTAATCACCAAATGAGAAGTTACCTAGCATTTCAAAGAAAGTACCATGTCTAGCTGTTTTTCCTACATTTTCAATATCGCCAGTTCTAATACACTTCTGACATGTTGTAACTCTTCTCTTAGGTGGAATCTCCTGACCTGTAAAATAAGGCTTTAATGGAGCCATACCTGAATTAATAATAAGTAAACTGTTGTCATTATGTGGAACTAATGAAAAACTCTTCATCTTGAGATGATCTTTGCTTTCAAAGAAATCAAGATATAATTTTCTAAGTTCATTTACACCTCTGTATTGCACTGTTTCTTCCTCCCGAATGCTATAAATATAAATTAATTTTAATTAAAAACTATATATCCTAAAAATGCGCGCAAAAAACCCGCAATTTTTAATCAAACACTTTGTAAATATACCGCAAATAAAGCATTGTGTCAACTTACGAAGTAAGTTGACATGTAGGCTCGACCCATCGCCTAGCGATTCTCATGGGAGAGCTTCCCTCCGTTGTGTCAACTTACGAAGTAAGTTGACATGTAGGCTCGACCCATCGCTTGGCGATTCTTATGGGAGAGCTTCCAGTCGTTGTGTCAACTTACATCAAAAATCTTCACAACAAAAAAGACAAACAAAGCCATTCGCCTTGTTTGTCTTTATTATTGAATAAAAATTTATTTATCCTCTGTCTTAGCAGCCTTTTTAGCATCTGAAGACTTACGCAATTTAGCGCCGCATACACATGCTACACAAATTGCTGCAATAAATACTACAAATTTAACCGCCTCATAACAAATTTCGCCTAGTAAAGTAGTAAGTACAACCATATAACGCCTCCATTAAAATATTCGTGCTTTCACGTAAATTGAATTCACATATATGTCATATTATATACTATTTTATACGAAATTTCAATATTTACCTGTATTTGAACCTCGCACATCTTAGCTCCAAAGGCCACTATTAAGGAATGCCCTTGCTCTATTATTAGAATTCTCCACTATTTCATCTTTAAAGCCTAAGACTTTTAATAGTTTTATAGCATTACGAGTGCTTGCCGCACCATCTAGTAGCTTATAATCAAATAATACCTGATCATTTGTGACATTTTCCTGGAAATGATAGTTTTTATATTCGCCTTCTAGTAATGTAGTAAGTTCTACATCATGAGTTGCAGCAAATATAAAGGCATTCATGTAAGATAAGTTCTTTAAAATCTCTGTGGAAGCTGCTACTCTTTCAACTGTATTAGTTCCCTTTAAGATTTCATCAATAAAAATAAGCACTGGTAAATCGCTCTCATCCATTGCATCAAAAATCCTTTTTATAGACTTAATTTCAACAATATAATAACTATCATTACCTTCTAAGTCATCTCTTAAGGCCATGGAAGAAAAAATCCTAAATTTTGGCGCCTTATATTTTTTACTAACACTTGTAAAAATCGTCTGACTAAGTATTGCATTTATTGCTACAGTCTTTAAAAATGTAGATTTACCTGATGCATTAGAACCTGTAAGTAAGATATTATTATCCTCTGTCAAAGAATTACTTACAGCATTCGCAATTAAAGGATGATAAACATCAATTATTTCCATTCCTTTTTTGCCAGCAACAAATTCCGGCTTTGAATAATAATCTAAGCTTTTTCTAAACGAAGCAATTGCTATGCAACTTTCAATATATCCCAATGTGTTCATTAATTCATAAATTTCTTTTTCTTTATTGTTAAGAAGCTTCACCATATTGTTAAACTTAATTAAGTCGATATGAGTTAGCATTCTTAAATAATCAAGTAAAATCTCTGATAATGAACCAGTTACATTGCCATTTTCAAGCATTCCAGCATTTTTATATACCTTATCAAATTCCTTAGATAGAGAAGATAATTTTTCGTTAATATCAGCTAAATAAGAAAGATTTAATTTTCTAATATCCTTAGCTGCTTTTATCATCTTTACAATCTGACCTATACAAACAAAGTATTTCTCCACATCAGCCTTAAATCTATAATATGTTATTACAGAAAAAGCCATAGCTGCAATTACTAACAAAATTCCCACAGCAGAATTAACAAAAAGCATAATAACAAGTGATACTATAAGAAAAACTGGTGATAAATAATTAATCACATTGGATTTTGGCATTAAGTCAACTACCATGCCTACATAATCAGATACAGCCATATGCTTAGCATATCCAATAAAAGCAAAAATCTTTTGACATTTTATTCTGCCATCCTCATCCCCATCAAAGGAATCTGCTAGATTATCTGTCTCTTTAAGTCTAGCCTCATCATTAATTGGCTCACGTAGCATCTTATATAAATATTCCTGACCTATACTTGAATTAGTATTATTAATTGCCTTATAGACTCTATCCATGTCTAAGTCGTTCCATGTTATATCATCTATATAATATTTTGCTCTGCTATTTTTATAAAAATGTGATATCTGTTCTAGTTCATCAACACTTATTTTTTTATTGGCTTTTTTGCCATAACTTTTTATTAATCTATTATGCAATCTTTCCTTTGCACTTTTTATTGAATTAAGATATGCAATAATTGCGCAAACTACTGCTAATATAATAAGAATTAATATGTGATTATTCTCCATACAAGTCTCTCCTAGTCCGCAAAATTAATAGCTGTATTAAGGGCAATTTCCATCATGTTAGTAAAGCCAATTTGTCTTTGCTTTGCATCAAGTTCTTCTTTTTTGTAAATGTGATCTGAAATTGTCAATATACAAAGTGCCTTTTTACCAAGTCTTTGAGCATTTAAATAAAGAGCTGCAGATTCCATTTCTACACACATTACACCCATTTTATGCCATGCATCATTAGCGCTTGTATCATCACTATAAAATGTATCTGAAGATAAGACATTACCTGCCTTAACTCTAACTCCTAATTTGCCTGCTTCATCAAAAGCAGTCTTTAATAAATCAAAGTCAGCTGTTGGTGCAATTACACCTGGTAACTTGTACTGACTTGCATAATTAGAATTTGTACTAGCAGACATAGCAAGTACCACATCCATACAATTTAAATCATCTAAAAGCGCACCTGCTGAGCCAATTCTAATAATGCTCTCAACTCCATACATTGTGTATAATTCGTAACTATAAATACCCATAGATGGCATACCCATGCCACTTCCCATAACTGATATTTTCTTACCCTTATACATTCCTGTATAACCAAACATATTTCTTACAGTATTAAACTGTACTACGTCTTCTAAATAATTTTCAGCAATAAATTTTGCTCGGAGTGGATCTCCAGGCATTAAAACAATCTTTGCAATATCGCCATTACTTGCTTCATTATGTGGTGTTCCCATAAATACCTCCATTAAATGTTACAAAAGCAGTGTATTTTAAAATACACTGCTTATTATACTATCTAATATTATAACCTATTTTTTCATAAAGAGTATTAAATTTTTAAAAAATTTATTTACCTTCATACTTAATTACAGAATCAACATTGTAACCTGCAAGCTTGTCACGACCCTTTAATCCTTCAAGTTCCATTAAGAATACAATCTTAACTACTTCTCCGCCAAGTCCTTCGATAAGCTTTACAATAGCTTCAATTGTTCCACCAGTAGCGATTAAGTCATCAACAATAACAACCTTCTGACCTGGCTTAATTGAATCCTTATGCAATTCAACAACTGCTTTACCATATTCAAGATCATATTCAGCAGAAACAGTTTCACATGGAAGCTTACCCTTTTTTCTAGCTGGAACAAATCCTTTATTATTCTTATATGCGATTGGTACGCCAAAGATAAAACCTCTTGATTCTGGACCAACTACAATATCATAGTCTACATCCTTTAGAAGGTTATCAATTTCATCAATAGCTAATTTAAATCCATCTGGATCTTGAAGAACAGTTGTAACGTCTCTAAATACGATACCCTCTTTTGGGAAATTCGGAATACTTCTTACATAATCTTCAACCTTTTTCATTGCAACAAACTCCTTAATATGCTTAAACTAAACTACCTAAAATAAATATTAGGTTAATTATGACCACCTTTGTAATCATATATAAAATGACGCATTTTTTATTATACCATAAAATTTGTATTTTGTATAATCATTCGTCAAATTCACATAAAACGTAGAATCCTCTGTTGGTCTCGCCAACTTCCTTAACCACACCAGTTCTAGATTTAAGGCGTTCCGGTGTGGTGTAATTACCAGACATTGCCACAGCTGGCTCTATTGTATAATAATAGCTACTTGGTAGCTTACCCTCTGTAATTTCTACAACATCACCCTCCTTTACAAGTCCTGGTCTACTCATTGTAAAAGACATTTCTCTCATAGTCATACCTCCCACTACAAGTTAATCTTTTCTAATACTTTTCCTGTGTATTCAATTACTTTTTTCTTTAGATAAATATTGTCCTTACTACTAAGAGTATTATCACTATCATAAATAGTCTTAGCAGCGTCTGCACATTCTTTTAAAGTCTTAGAATCCGCAAATACATCCGCAATTCCAAAATCAAAATCGCCACTTTGTCTCACCCCAAAGAAGTCACCAGGACCTCTAAGTTCTAAGTCTTTTCTTGCGATTTCAAATCCATCATTGCTCTTATTTAATATATCAAGACGTTTTTTAATTTTTTCTGATTTCTTGCCAGTCATAAAAATGCAATAACTTTGTGCATCGCCTCTACCTACTCGACCTCTTAACTGATGAAGTCCTGCAAGTCCAAACATCTCTGCATTCTCAATTAACATAACTGTGGCATTAGGAACATTAACACCTACTTCAATAACTGTTGTTGAAACAAGAATATCAATTTCCCTGTTAGAAAAACGCCTCATTATCTCTTCTTTTTCCTTTGGTTTAAGTTTACCATGTAAATACTCTATTTTGCAATTTGGAAGTTTAGTTTTTAAATTCTTAGTATAGTCTATTACATTGGCAGCTTCAAAATTTTCACTTTCTTCAACCATAGGACATATAACATAACACTGATGTCCTTTTGACACCTCTCTATTTAAAAAACTTTCTGCATTTTTTCTATAGGATTCATCAACAACAGCATTCTTAATTGGCAAACGCCCCTTTGGCATTTCATCAATTATGGAAATATCCAAATCCCCATATAAAATAATAGCCAATGTTCTTGGTATAGGTGTTGCAGACATTACAAGAATATGAGGTCTATTACCCTTTCCCGCAAAATTTTCTCTTTGACATACGCCAAATCTATGCTGTTCATCTGTAATTACCAAAGCTAAATCCTTATAGACAAGTTTTTCTTGAATCAAGGCATGAGTACCAACAATTATCTGGCTTTCTCCGCTCTCAATTCTTTCATAAGCCTTCTCTTTTTGCTTTTTAGTCATTGAACCTACCAAAAGTTCAACCTTAATATCAAGATTATTAGTTTCAAAAAGACTTTTAAGTGATTCAAAGTGCTGAATAGCCAAAACCTCAGTTGGAACCATCATAGCCCCTTGATAACCATTAAGTGCTACTTCAAGCAAACTTATAGTTGCCACAATAGTCTTACCTGAACCTACATCCCCTTGAATTAATCTAGACATGGTTCTATCCCCTGTTAAATCAGATCTAACTTCATCTAATGTCCTTAACTGAGCATTAGTAAGCTTAAAGGGAAGATCATTCAAAAGTTCATCTACTTCTTTAAGCCTTTTTATATGAAAGCTATTAGGATTAGATTCTTTAGTTGATTTTAAGCTAAGGGTTGCAAGTATAAAGAGGAAAAATTCTTCAAAAGCAAGTCTATGTCTAGCTTTTATATAATCATCAAATTCCTTTGGAAAATGTATATTCTGTATTGCAAAATTGTGTTCTGCAAGCTCATATTTTTCTCTAACCCAACTAGGAATAAATTCTGGCTCAAGATAATCCTTATTAATATCTAAAACCTGGCTTATACATTTAAGCATCATATTATTAGATAATCCCTTAGTTAGCGGATAAATAGGCATCATCGTACCTTTAAGCTCATTATATTTAGCAAGGGTAAAAATCTTAGGCTGTTCTAGGCAATAATGATTGCCCTTTATTTTAAATTTGCCTCTAAAGACATATCTAGCACCTAGCTTTAAACTTGCCTTTAAATAAGGCATATTAAAAAATACCACTTCAAAAATTGTGCCATCCATGTCCTTAAGCTTAGCTGATAAAATCTTTATCTTGCCACTACCAAAAATATCTGGACTTTTACAAACCACTCCTTCAATAGCAGATTCCTCATCTAGGTCTTCTAAAGTCTTAATTGTAACTGGCTCATTATAAATATCATAAGTTCTAGGATAATGCTTTAACAAGTCCTCTGTGGTATATAAGTCAAGCTTTGCAAAATGCTCTGCAGTCTTTTCTCCTACACCTTTTAATTTAGTCAATTCCATATTAATCCCTAAATAAATAAATCAACGCATATAAATATACGTTGATTTATTATATACAAAAATTAATTTATTCTACTGAAACAATATAATAGTAAACTGGCTGTCCACCATATTGTAATTCTACTTCTACATCAGCAAATTTAGCACTGATTGCACTAACTGCTTCATTAGCTGCTTCTTCAGTTACATCGCTACCATAATAAACAGTAACTAATTCAGCATCATCAAACATCAAATCATTAATAAGATCTGTTAATGTTGTAATCATATCTGTACCAACTGAAGATAAGCCCTTATCTCCTAAACCGATATAATTATCCTTCTTAATTTCCTTACCATCAATTGATGTATCTCTAACAGCATATGTTAACTGACCTGATTTAACAAGTCCTAAGCTTTCCTGCATAGATTCTGTATTCTCATCTTTGCTTCTACTTGCTTCAAAATTAATTAATGCTGTAATACCCTGAGGTACAGTCTTTGTTGGAATTACAATAATTTCCTTATCTTCAATAATGCTTGCTGCCTGATTTGATGCAAGAATAATATTGCTATTATTAGGTAATACATAAATTGTATCTGCATTAATCTTATCAGCTGCATTAAGAATATCTTCTGTTGAAGGGTTCATTGTCTGACCACCTTCAATTACCTGATCACAACCTAAATCTCTAAAAATCTGACCAATTCCTTCACCAGGTGCAATTGTAATAAATCCAAAGTCTTTCTTTGGTTCATCTGCCTTGCTATCCTTAACTTTAGCCATTGCTTCACTAGCTGCAGCAGCCTGCTTTTCAGCCTGAGAGACAACCTTCTCATTATGTTCTTCTCTCATATTATCAATCTTCATTCTTGTAAGTGAACCATACTTAAGACCTTCCTCGAATGCTAAACCAGGGTGGTTAGTATGAACGTGAATCTTAACAATATCATCAAGAGAAACACATACTAATGAATCACCAATTGAAGTTAAGAATTTTTTGAAATTCTCTTCATCTTTTTCTGTGAATTCTCTCTCAAGATTAATAATAAATTCTGTACAATATCCAAATTTAATGTCTACATTCTCTATAGCAGCACCAACGCCTGCTTTTTCTTCGCTGCTTGGCTTACTATCGCTTTCTGTAATTGTAAAATCAGTTACCTTACCAATAAGAGCATCATAGCAACCCTTTAATACTACTACTAAGCCCTGTCCACCTGAATCTACAACGCCTGCTTCCTTTAATACTGGTAGCATATCAGGAGTCTTAGATAAGACAAGTTCTGCTTCATCTATTAATTTAGAAAGGAATTCTTCAACATCATCTGTTTCTCCTGCAAGTTTAGAAGCCTTATCAGAAACGCCCTTAGCAACTGTAAGAATTGTACCTTCCTTTGGTTTCATAACTGCTTTATAAGCTGTTTCTGTAGCTCTCTGACAAGCAAGAGCAATTGTCTCAACATCAATAGTTGTTGCAGTCTTAACTTCCTTAGTAAATCCTCTTAAAAGCTGAGATAAAATAACACCTGAGTTACCTCTAGCTCCTCTTAAAGAGCCTGATGAAATTGCCTTTGATAAACTTGCCATATTAGGATTAGCAATTGCACTAACTTCTCTAGCTGCTGACAAAATTGTCATTGTCATATTAGTACCTGTATCACCATCTGGTACAGGGAATACATTTAAATCGTTAATCCATTCTTTATTAGCCTCAAGATTCTTCGCTCCAGCAAGAAACATCTTCTGCATAAGCGATGCATCTATAGTTTTTGTAGCCACTTTAATATCCTCCATTCTGCCAGGTATCTACACCTGTCATTAAAATTTTATTAATCTATTACTCTTACGCCTTCAACAAAAATATTAATTTTCTTAATTTCAAGTCCAGTAAATTCTGAAACCTTATATTTAATATTCTGAATTAAATTGTCAGAAACCGTATTAATACTTACGCCATAAGAAACAATAACATGGAAATCAATAGTTATCTTGTTGTCTTCATCTATATCAACTTTAATACCTCTTGTTAAGCTATCGCCACGAAGAAGTTTAACTAAACCGTCCTTCATGCTAACTGCAGCCATACCAACAATACCAAAGCATTCAACAGCTGTTGTACCTGCGTATTGTGCAATTACCTCAGGATCAATAGAAACCCTTCCTAACTCGTTATCAAGAATACCCTTCATATCTCGCCTCCGCTCTGCGTCTTAATTTGTTGGGACGGTATTAAACCGTAAGCTTGCGCAGTAAACTTTATCCCTATTATTGATGCCATTATACTATTATAATTGCTTAAATTCAAGATTGTGTATCACAAGGAAAAGAAACTTTTTAATGTTTGAGTTTCTAAGTTTTTTGCAAAAAATAAAGTGAATTACGAGCTTTATGTTCCGTAATTCACCTTAATTACCTAAAGTATACATGCAGAAACTAATTAAGCACGTTCTACAGCACCAGAACGTAAGCATGATGTACAAACATACATCTTCTTAGATCCACCTTCAACCTTAACTCTAACAGACTTAACGTTAGCATTCCAAATCTTATTTGATCTTCTATGAGAATGGCTCACAGCATTACCAAAGTGAGCACTTTTTTCACAAATCGCACATTTTGCCATTACTATAACACCTCCTTATCAAACTTGGGGGTATTTTACCCACAACGTTAGTTATTATATCAGATAAAAATTAATAATGCAACAACATTTTAAAATTTAGTGACTTGCCTCATCTATAGCTTCATCTATCTTCTCATCAGTCTTTACTTTGCCAGCCTTACCTGTAAATTTGTCGATAATATCTGGAGCCATATCTAAAATCTTAGTTACAGTATCTTGATTTTTAATATTAACAAGCTTAGTTGCGCCATTCTGAATCACTAATACAGCGCTTGGTGTAACTTTACCTGTCATTGCTCCGCCTGCGTTATTCTTCTTATCTCCAGCAAATGCGCCAGCGCCTACGCCAAAGGATACATCTACAAGAGGTAAAATAATTGTGTCATTAACCTTAACTGCATCTCCAACTACAGTTTTTGCAGAAACAAACGCATCCATCCCCTTAAAAAGAGAAGCTACTGTTGTATCAAAATTATTGTTAGCCATATATTCCTCCCTAATTGTTTGCAAAAATGCAATTAACCTTATTTATATCTACCTAATTTAATCCACAAGGTCCAAAAATATTTCTTGTTTATTATAACATAATATTCTTATTTGAAAACAAGCTCTCTAAATTTTTTATTTAAAACAAGCTTAATAGCTATTACTAAAATGCTAATTAATCGAACATGACCCTTTAGTTTTATATCAGCTTCCTTTACATCCCTGTCAAATTCTGCATCTATATCCATAAGTAAACCTGTAAGCCCACAAAATGGTGCAATAAACATTAACACCTGCCCTGTAGTTGCTGGATCTTCAAAACCTATATGTAACTTTATGCTATATTTTCTAGGTTTAATTGCTCTAAAGATTTCCTTAACTCTAAGAAAAATAAAGTGCACAAAAGCTTTGTTTTCCTCATCTTCTATTATGTCTTTTACTTTGTTTATTTTTGATGATATATCTTCTTTTTTAGTCTTTATATCATTATATGTCTTTTTTATTCCTTTTAATAGCTTGCCTATTTTATCTCTTAGATTTCTGTAGGCATGTCTTATTTTTTCAAAAACTGATTCCTTCTTTATTTGTTCGCTTATGTCCTCAACATCATCAGGTTCAACAACACCCTTATTGTCCTTAACATTTTCGTCTTCAACATCCTCAATGCCTTCACTATTAGCAGTAAGAAAATCATCTTCTTTGTCTTCTTTTTCTTCCAAATCATCTTCAAAATCATCATCAAAGACGTTTTTTTCTTTCTTTGTTGCAGTTTTCTTTATAGCGTCTTTACTAGGGCTATCACTTTTTAAAATATCAAACACTAAAATTCTTAATCTATATTTAAAGTCATCATTATATTCTGCTTTAAATGAAATTAATCTTAGTAGCCAACTAACTCTTATTTTTACATCTAGCTTTTCGTGATAATCCCCATAAATGTTATATTTAATGGGAACAAATAAAATAAGGCACAATAAAAAAATCACAAGACAAATCAAGCTAAGAATAATTATAGCTAATACTTTTAATATCATTAATAATACGCTTAACATCTCCACCCTCGCTAATTATTTATTCCAAGATATGCCTTAATATTAAAGCCTCCTGTTTCCTTATAAACCCTGTCAATTAAATCTCGCACAATTAAAAAGGCCTCATCCTTTCCCTTAGCAATTCCTATAACAAAGAGTTTATCTTGGATTTCGCTATTTTTATAATGTGCTTGTAACAATTCATTGCTTGAGATTATATCAAGTAAATTATTAGAGTTTGATGGAAATGTAATAAGATATGTATCTATAGAAAAGTCGTTTTTCTTCAAATGACGAAATATTTTATATTTAGTTTTCTTTGCTTTCTCACCAAATATAAGATGTTTATAAAATACCATGCAATCCCTCTAATCTTTAAATATAGCGGATCTAAATTTGCATTTAAATCCGCTTAATTAAACTTAAATAAATTCTACCACTAATTTTAACCTTTAACAACAGATTTTATTATTTCAACAACCGCCTTCTGCTCAGCTAAATCGCTGCATGAAATAAGTGATGAATTAATATAATCCTGTATTTCTTTAGTATCATTAAAAAAGACTGGCAAATTTGATAATACTGATGCTTCAACAGCTCTCTTAGTGAGATTTTCCATACCCTTAAAGCTTTCATCAAGTTCCTTTATAAGCTTCATAGCTGTATCATCAGCATAAGAATTATCAGGAATTTCCTCGGCTGCATCATCTACAAATAATGACACAAAATCACTACCTGACTGTAATTTAGTAACCTTTAATAGATTCTCATATCCTGCCTTTAAATAATCATCAAGTTCATTAGTTAATTCCTTATTAACATAGTCAATTATATAATCTGAGCTTGTAATATTCTCTAAGAGTTTTTCCTGCTTGCCCTCAAATTCTGTGAAATTCTCAGCAATTGAATCCATGCCAGTTCTTGTGATTGCAGCAGTGCATGTATCAAGAATAATCTTAGTAGCTAATGTAAGTTCTTCATTATTACCAAGACTGTATTCTCTAAGAAGTGAAATTGTAAGGAAATCATTAAGCACCTGTGTTAATAAAACATAGCCATCAGCTATATTATTAATATTAGCACTTGCAAAATCAAAAGCTTTCTTTAATTCTTCATACTCTTCCTTAGTTACATCGCCATATTTAACATTAGATAATTTATCAAGTGCTGTTGCCACTTCTTTAAAGCAACTAATATCACCTAATTCCTTTAACATAGCAGTTGTACTTAAAGAATAGTAAAAATCATCAATTGAAGACTTTGTTGCGCCATGATACAAACTAAAGGCATCTTCAATATGATCAAAGAATTTTCCCTTAGACATTCTCATTGGAAGTTGTCCAATAATTTCAGAAATTTTTGTATTAATAACCACATTATCCTTATCAGCTAATATATAATGCATTACCTCATTAGTTAAATAAGTATTGTAGTAATCATAGTCAAATTCACTATCCTTAAATTTATATTCAATTCTATTTAGAACATATTCATAAATTCTTAGTCTATCAACAATATTAGTTACCTTCTCCATAGTGCTAATAAAGTCTTGTCTAATTTGTTCTAATGTAGAAATATTTTCTATTTTAAAGCCGTTTTTAAATGAATCTTCTACTATGCTTCTAACCTTCTCAAAATCAGAAACAAAAGAATCGTTAATATCCTGTTCTAATAAAATATCAACTAAAGTGTAAAAATTCATTGATAATTTAATAGCGCCTAATGTGCTATATAACGAAGATGCAGACTTTAAATACATCAAAAGATTATTATCTAATTCCTTGCCGTTATTTATTTCCCTTGCTATATACGATAAATTTTTCAAGATAATCTCCCTTTCTATGCATTTTTATTATAATAAAACACATACATGTTATAATACACTTTTAGGCGCTCTAAATCAATATATCAACTTTCAAAGCTACTTAAATTCTAAACCTTACCCTTATTTAGTAACTTTTTCATAAAATGGACAAAAATCAAATGTCTTAAAATAATCTTCTGGAGTCTCAGCTCTTCTAATAAGTTGCACATCTCCATTTTCTTTTAATAAAAGCTCAGATGATCTTAATTTACCATTATACTGATAACCCATAGCAAAACCATGTGCACCTGTATCATGAATAATTAAATAATCTCCCATATCGATTTTTGGTAATTTTCTATCAATAGCAAATTTATCATTGTTCTCACATAATGAACCTGTAATATCATAAGTATGATCACAAACTGCGTCTTCCTTACCTGCTACTGTAATATGATGATATGCTCCATACATTGCTGGTCTCATAAGATTTACTGCACATGCATCAACCCCAATATATTCCTTATATGTA
Organism: Lachnospira multipara LB2003; assembly: GCF_000702205.1. GTDB lineage: Bacteria > Bacillota > Clostridia > Lachnospirales > Lachnospiraceae > Lachnospira > Lachnospira multipara_A. Next base: position 418,055 of record NZ_JNKW01000001.1, read on the forward strand.
TGTTTTTCATGAATTGCCTGAGTAACAAGACAGCCATAGGGAGCTAGCATAAATCTACCAAGTTCTGTATAAATTGCCACATTTCCTAAACCTGCTGGCACTAAAACTTCATCATAAACCTTATGAACTCCATCACCAATTACTAAAATATCATTAGGAGTCTGATCTGGCTTATAAGCCACACCAACACCACCTGAAAGATTAATAAAGCTTACACTAATGCCTGTCTTTTCCTTAATTTCAACAGCAAGTTCAAATAAAATCTTTGCAAGTACAGGATAGTATTCATTAGAAACTGTGTTACTTGCAAGAAATGAGTGGATACCAAAGCGTTTAACACCTTTTTCCTTTAAAATCTTAAAAGCCTCAATTAACTGGTCATGAGTCATACCATACTTAGCATCTCCAGGATTATCCATTATATCTGTACCCATCTTAAAATAACCGCCTGGATTAAATCTACAACTCATTGTTTCAGGAAGCTTACCCCCTGCAATTTCCTCTAAAAACTCAATATGAGTAATATCATCTAAGTTAATTGTTGCACCAATTTTTAGGGCAAGTTCATATTCTTCTCTTGGTGTATCATTTGATGAGAACATAATCTCCTCTGGTGCTACTTCTAAAGCCTTAGCCATCATAAGTTCTGTATATGATGAACAATCAAGGCCGCAACCATAATCTCTTAGAATATTAATAATAAATGGGTTTGGTGTAGCCTTAACCGCAAAATATTCTCTAAATCCCTTATTCCATGAAAAAGCCTGCTTTAATTTAGCAGCATTTTCTCTAATTCCCTTTTCATCGTATAAATGAAATGGTGTTTTGTATGTCTTTACAATATCTTCAATTTTGTCTAATGTAACAAACGTTTTTTTACTTTCCATAATTGTCCTCTTTTCTTACTTTACTACATATTGTGTACAATCTAAATCAATAAAACCCTTTTAAAATAAGGGCTTAGTAATTTCGATTCACTTTTTGATAGTATTAAATTTCTCTTTCCTTGTCAAGTAAGCATTTGTATCAGCAAGAAATTTCTCTAAACCTGTTCATATATAATAAAATAAGGGCTTATTTACATAAACCCTTATATACTATTCTGAATATATTGTGTTATTAATAGAACAGAGGATATCATTATTTTTTGCTAAAGTAATATAAGTTTTAGCATTTTGTTTATCAATTAATAAATTACAATTATTACGATAACATGCATCTAGTATATTTATTTTCTGTATTTTACTGTATTTATATTCTTTTCTACGTTTTAATTCTGAATTTTTATCGAATTCTAGAACATATCTTATCAATTCCACATCTTGATTAGGAAGGTATTTTTCTTTTTGCGTTTGCGAACCCGATGATTCGTCAATCCAACTGCTAATACAATATTTAGATATGCTTATAGTATTATTAATTGGTACATCTTTATTATAAATCCACCCTAACATATATCCCTTATATAAATCTTGAATAAGCAAATCAACATTATTCAATTTAGAATTATTTTTATCTGACTGATATTTTACAATAATTGGACATTTATTGTTTAGTAATATACTTTTGTTGTCTGTAAAGTTATTAACCTTTAAATACATTTTAGAGGAAGAAGATATTTTTCTTGGTATAATCTTTTTACTTATTTCTTTACCATTAATTAAGTCGTTAAATAATCTTTGCGGTTTATTATACCCATTTGAATTATATGTTTTCTTTTGAATTCCCATTAAATGAGGGAAGTTTTCTTTTTCTGCTATTAAAATAAAGCCATTACCATTATATGTAACAACTATATAAAAACTCTCCAAAAAACTTTTTTCAAAATACTTTGCTGCATTAATAATATCTTTTATATCCATAAAAACCTCATAATAAAAAAACTAAAGCTCAAAGGAAATACCTAAGAGCTTTAGCACTGGCAATCGTTCACGATTCTTTTTTATACAGGGAAGTGCTCGGTTCAGCCAGCATGAATCCCTCGGCAAGCGAGCCTGTCTATATATAATATATAACATATTCTCTATTTATTGTCAATATAACAGCAATGTAGCATTAATAGAATAAGTATAGCCTTTTGTAACGTTCATATACACATCGCTTTGCCATGCATTTGAATCAGATATTTTAAAATTACCATATGAGCCATCTGTAAATTCCTGCCATGAAGAACCAGTCCAATATAGCGGATTTACATTTAAAACCTTTTGTTGATCTGGATCATCTTCCCAAACGATTGTGATGTTGTAATAAGAATTGTCTTCTCTTGTTGTAGGTTGTCTACCTGCATTTTTATCAGCAAGCCAGTCTCCTTCATAAATACCACAATCTACCAAGATTGAATACTTATCTGGCTGATATGTAGACATATATCCCGAATCATCCCTAACACCTGCAATCCTCTTACCTTCTGGTGGGTTAGTTACTTGAATATAAAGATATGGAGTATGACTAGTAAAATTTCCACTTACAGATGTTCTTGAAACATTAGAACCTTCAGCTCCGAAAGTAAAATCTTCTGTCAACTTACCCCAAGTATCCCTACCGTTTTCTTCTAAGGACTTCCAAGCTTTTTCTGCCGATGTACCACTACGCATATTTGCTTCATTGTCATCCGAATCATACCAAGTAATTGTATATGAACCATTTCCGCCCTCTTGATAAATCTTAATATAAAAACGTGCGTCTGCCGTATTTAGAGCATAAACTACCTTAGATGAAATTGTTATAAATAATAACATAATTATAAATGTAACTAGAACTAATGACTTTCGACCTTTGTCCTTTTGTGATTGCCATGCTTTTATCATACTTAACCTCCTAAGATTTATTTTTTGAGTATTATTACCTCATAATAAATATAGAAGATTAATAATAAAAAAATAGCTACCTCATAAGAGATAGCTATATATAATATATATTTAGTCTATTCCATCGTCTAAGGCTGATCTCCACACAGAAGCTACTGCTTTTTCAAAGCCTTCATCCTCTGGGAAAAATCTACTTGCCATAACCATACGAGCGACAGTATTATCTTTATTAAAGACATAAAACCTACCCTTAGCTGTTGGAGTAGCATCTGAATATCTCATAAAGAATATTTGTGGATAGTTAGGAATACGCTCTAATTCATCCCATGTTAATTTCCAACTATCTGTTAAATCACGACCGTCAATTAAATGAATAGCTGTAATATACTGACTATCTGAACCACTTGTATCACTAGAACTTGTATCTACTGAATTTGATGTATCATTTGCAACTTCATTAGATGAAGAATTATTACTAGCATTTAAGTTAGTAGTTACATTAGAAGAACTATTTGAGTTTGAAGCCTGTGCCTGTGCTTCTGCCTGAGCCTTAGCTGCTGCTTCTTCGGCTTTCCTTTCCTCTTGTTCAATCATATATGTTGCATATTCACTAGCTGTATAAAACTTTAAACCATCATCTGTTGTGAGTACATTAGTTACAACGTCCTTATCAACATCAAAGCATACACAGAAGTACAGATATACGCTAAAGTGTGTTGTTTCAAAAGTTACTGTGCTATCTTCATAAGTTGTGTTACAAGCTTCAAGAGTGTTTGTATCTGGATTGTAGTAATAAACTCTATATTCTGTTGTATACCCCTCTGGAGCATTTAACTTATCTAATGTCTTAGTGATAGAAACTGTTCCATTTGGCTGAACCTTCTCGTTATTAGCATCTGTCATATTTAAATCAAATGACTTGACTGTTGTATAACCGCCATCAAGACCAGCGTTGGTAATTGCAGTAGTCATATCAGCAGTTACTTCAACTTCCGAAGAATTAAATGTAAGTCCTTCAAGTTCAACGCCCTCAACGCTTGAACCATCTGCACTTGTAAGAGTATCAGAAGTTGCTTCCGTTACAACTTCTGTTGCATTTTCTGATGTATTTTTCTTTGTTCCACATGCTGTTAAAAGACTTGATAAAGCAAGTGTGGAAATTAAAAGTGTTGTAATTATTTTTTTCTTTCTCATAAATTTCTCCTTGTAATTATATTGTAAAGAACTGTTTTGTTCTTTTCTGCATTAAATATATAAGTTTTTTTGGTGGATTTTGCGAAATATCTAAAAAATTTAGTTGGCTTTGAATGTGAAAGATAGAAAGTTATATATAGCTTTTGCCTTTTAGACTTTTTGTAAACTTAGTGGTGGGTTTTCTAAGTCTTCTTGTAAACTTAGTGGTGGGTTTTTATTTCACCAAAATAAATTTACTAGATAAATAAAAAAAACGCCATGAACCCATGACGTAAAAAGCTATTAGTGTTAATAAAAATATGTGCGAACTTTTATCTATAGCAACTGGCTGGCATTTTAAAGCCCCTTTAGTTTTGTGTCATAAAGTTTCCTTTATTTTACCTTTTATATATTTACTTAGCAAAAACATTATATAGGGATGAAAGGTGTATGTCAAGGGAGTGGAATCCCCATATTAATAAAGCTCAAAAATACACAAATCCCCATATTGAAAAAGCCAAAATATACATAAATCCCCATATAATTATTAAAATGATCCTAAAAATAGAAGATTACTATTGTAAAAATATGTATATCACTCCATCTCTAACAACTAAAAAGTCGACTAGAAATCAGAGTTAAAGAAGCAAAAATAACCCTCTTTACTGAAACTACACATTGTCCAGTAAAGAGGGTACATATCATTATAACCAGCTTTTTTATTTATATAATTATTACAATTATCGCAAATCTTTTTATTTATTATAAATTGCAACCAACAAATGCTGTTTCTGAAACATCGACTTTTTCGGAAATCTCAGGTTTCTTTAGATTTACGCAATTTCTAAATGCTTCATTTCCAATAACTCTAAGAGTATTAGGGAAAAAGATTTCACTAAGTCTAAAGCAATTCTCAAATGCATTAGCATCGATTTTCTTAACTCCATCTGGTAACCAAACGCTTACAATATCACTTCTATTAGAGAAGAGCTCTTCTGGAATTTCTGAGAAATCGCTCATATCAATTTCCTTATAAGTTTTGTTGTACAATTGTACTTTGATTCTTTCTTGTTTCATATCCTCCCTCTTTCTACATGTAAAACATGTTGCCATTTTTTTGGATGGCTCCTTCATTTGTGCCTTGCTTTTAGCAATGGCTTTATATAAGCACCAACGTCTAATTTATGCCACGTAATTTAGCAATCCTTGGACTAACAGTCGCTGCACTAGCCTCATAAAGACCGTACAAATCTGTATTTTCAGTGCTTTTTGCGTTATTAAATAAATTGTTACCAAGGGCAACAACATCTCCATACAAGCCATAATCCATATTAGGATAATCCTTTCCATTAGTAAGCTCAGCCAGGTTTGTATCCTTATCATTTGTAATTAAACTAACTAATCTATTAGCAATGTTTTCTATCTTATTGCTATAAGCCGAATTTGTACTATAATCGCTACTATAAATTTTTAGAAGTTCTAATAAAATTCTATCAATAGAAACCCTTCTAAGGGACCTGTTAGTGTAGGAATAATCACTACTTGAAGCAGTTCTTTTAGGAATCTGTTCATTAAGCCTACTATTAGATGCTTCAGTAAATTTACTAGCACTTGGCACTTCAATGTCTACATTGGCATTTTTAAGATCAGTAGGACTTAAATTGTCCAATGTTCTAGAGTCATTATCTAGGGCATTTGACAATAAATTATTAATTTTTTCTATGTAATTATTTGTCTCTGTATATGGCGGCACACCATTGTATTTGTCCACTGCTCCAGAACCTGCATTATATGCCGCAAGACTTAAGGTAACATTTCCATTGTATTTATCAAGAAGGGAAGCAAGAATTTGTGCTCCACCATTAATATTCTCTTCCGGGTCGTAGGGGTTAGATATCCCAAGATCACTAGATACAAAAGGCATAAGCTGCATAATGCCCTGTGCTCCACAGCTTGATGTGGCATTAGCATCAAAAGCTGATTCTGCATAAGCTACAGCTTTTAGTAAATTCACATCAACATTATTGTTACTTGCTGCCTTTGAAAAAATCTCATTTAATTCATCTGGTGAATTAATCTCATTAAAAACAGTGTCAAAGGACGCACCTGTGACACTGTTAGAATCATCTGAATATTTAACTTGATAGACATTGCCATCAAGTGCTTCTACTCCATAAATCCCATTCATGTTTATCCTCCAAAGTTAAGCCTTTGAAAGCCCCTCGTTATCCTCTCTAAATTATCCTCTATCTCTTAAGCAAACATCTTTCTTCGTCTTATCTGTTCCTTCATAATAAAACCGCCAAGCAATTCATCAAACTCTGGCATCTGACAACCATAGCTATATTTGCCGGTTTCACTATTATACGTGGACCTGATTATATAAGCATTCATTAAAAACTCCTCGTCATCTGGTGAATAAGAAAGTCTTACCTTATCTCCCGTCTTTAACTCGTTGTCTGAAATAAATGCAAATCCTGACTCAGATATGTCCTTTACATATACATTAGTTTCTAAAAGTTTCGCGCCATCATAAACTCCTAATAATAAAACCTCATCAATAGGAAGACGATATGCACCACGTCTATTATAGGCTTCGCTCTCAATGTTAGTATCCATAATTCTATAATAAACTCTGCCTCTTAGTGGCAAGGTGTCCACTTTAACACCCTTCCATATATATAGTTTATTTAACAATTGACAATAGATATTAATCCTTGAAAGTGGCATTCTAACTGCCCTTCCATTCACTTTAACACTAGCTAGAATAAGTATGCCTTCCTTCTTCCCTATAATTCTTGTCTGGAATTCACATACTCTATCCGATAAAGGAACTTGAAGTGTTACCATATTGCCCGTAATCAACTCAGATAAATTCATACTAAAATCTCCCCTTTAAGTCAAATCTATCATTCACGGTTTAAAGCACTAAACTATTAGTAACGCTTATATAAGTATTATACTCTTAGCATAGTATTATCGCAAGAAGCAAGATGCACAAATTTTAATATATTTTTAGTATCCGAAATATTCATCTAGCACATCTCTTGCTACATATTGTGCTGATGCTACACCTTTATATCCACCTTCAAGTACAACGCAAATTGCAATCTTTGGATTATTTGCAGGTGCAAAGCCAACAAACCACGAATGATAATCAGAACCGTCTCCATACTGAGCAGATCCTGTTTTTCCTGCTACTGATACATCATAGTTTCTAAAAGCTGTTCCTGTACCTGTCTTACATACCTGTTCCATGCATTTTGTTATGTAATTTACCTGTGTTTGTGACATCATAGTACCAAGATTTTCTGTAGTGTAAGGAACAACTGTGTTACCATTGCTATCAACTATTTTATCGACAAGTTTTGGCTTTACCATAACCCCTTTATTAGCAATTGATGAAACAATCATTAAATTGTGTAATGGACTTATCATTGTTTCACCCTGTCCTATTGCAGTTTCCTCCACAGCACTTACTGATGAATTTTCATTTAGCTTAAATGAACTTTGATTATATGTAAAATCAACTCCTAGAGATTCATTAAAAAGGAATCTAGAAACTAAACTTACATATTCAGTTCTTGATAGGGAAACACCCATGGTAGCAAAAGCTGAGTTACATGAATTTGCAAAAGCTGTAACTAAAGTTTCATATCCATGAGCTGTATTTCCTGCACAATTAATTCTTGTTCCACCAGTGATATTTACTCCACCACTACAACTAAAACTAAAATCTTCATAGTCAGAATTTTGTTCCATATAAGCTAGTAATGTAAGTATCTTAAAAGTTGATCCTGGCGGATATAGACCCTGTGTAGCTCTATTAACAAGCACCGAATCTTCGCTATCATAAGTTAACCATGTACTATAATCTTCAACAGCACTGTTAGGATCAAAGTTTGGATAAGAAGCCATACATAAAATCTTTCCTGTAGTTGGATCCATAGCTATAACAGCACCTTTATTAGTTCCAAGGGATTCTACTGCAGCTTTTTGTAAATCAACATCAAGAGTAGTATAAACATCATCACCCTGATACTTTGTTCCCTCAATATCATCATTAATCTGAGTAAAAATATTTTCTGCCTTTGATAATAAATAATAATTTTGTGATAGTTCAAGTCCACTTCTACCATTATTGTTAAATCCTACCACATGACTAAAAACGCTTCCTAGTGGATACTCTCTTGTCTCATTTCCTGCTGCATCAATTTTTGTTGTAGCAAGAACTGTACCATCATTTGCAAGAATATCACCACGAATAACATCATCTACGTGGGAATCAATTAATGAATTGTATGGATTATTTAGAATATTTTTTGCTAAAAAGGCATTAAATACAACTATGTAAACTATCATAATTCCAAAAACCAACATAAAGGCGTATGAAATTCTATTAGTTTCTTTATTTTTATCCGTTTTATTTGTTTTTTTCTTTCCCATTTGCTAACTCTCTTTCATCATGTCTCATATTATACATAGCATTAATTAGTGCAAACATCACAAGTGAACTTAAAATCGAACTACCACCGTAACTTACAAATGGCAATGTTACACCTGTCATTGGAATAAGCTTTGCAGCTCCACCAACAGTTAAAAAAACCTGGAAGCCATATGTACATCCAAGTCCTACAGCAACTAATCTATAAAACAATGTATTACATTTACTTGCAATACTCATCATTAGAATTAAGTTATTAAGACAAACAAGTACTAATGCCAAAGAAAAAATAATACCAAATTCTTCTGATATGGCAGAGAACATAAAGTCCTTAATTGCAACTGGTATTCTTTCAGGTGCTCCCTTAGTTAGGCCATAACCAAACCAAGAACCCATTCCAATTGCAAATAAGCTCTGTGTTATCTGATATCCTGTTCCATCTATTCTTGACCAAGGATCAAGCCATATTAAAACTCTTTGTTTAACATGTCCAAATAAATTATATGCCAAATAAGATGCCACTCCAAAGGATAAAAATCCGCAAGCCAAGTAGCCACCCTTTTTAGTAGCAATATAAAGCATAGTCATATAAACAATAAATAAAATTAAAGCTGCTCCAAGATCTGTAGCACATACAAGCAAGAGTACATGTACGGCAGCAGCTATACTTACATAAACTACATTCTTAAATTCTGTGCTCTGATTAAATGCAGAAGCAACAAATAATACAAAAGAAATTTTTACAAATTCCGCAGGCTGTATTGAAAACTGACCAATAGAAATTGTTAAATTAGCACCAAAAACCGTGTTTCCAAGTAAAAGCACAATTAAAAGTGTAATACCAATAAAGCAATATACCCATGCAAAATTTCTAAAGGTCTTAACCTTTTTAAACAAAGCCGGAATTATAAATGTGATAACTGTTGAAATTGCAGCTATAGTTAACTGTTTTAAACACTTATCATAATCAAGTCTAGCTATCATAATAAAACCAACCATCATAAGAAGGCACATATTATTAATAAGCAACTTAGAAGCTTTTGGATAGAGCAGGCTATAAACCCCTATAACAACTATAAAGTACATCACTTCTATGAAATACAAGTAAAAATATTTATAATCGTCATATGCAATAAAAAGCATCCAATAGCAAAGCAAATGTATTAAAAACATAATGCAGTACTGCCAGAAATAAATTCCTCCACGCTTCTTCTCCTTAGTTGTATATCCCACATATGAAGCTAGGCAATAAAATGCCATTAAAAAGGCCAATACATATTTTGATAAATCGAAAAGTAATGATTGCATTTATTCAACTCCTCTATAAAAATGTCCATATTCTACAATTCGTTTTTCATTGTATTTATCCATTATATCAAGTAAACTGTAATCTTCAAGCTTTTTAAAATGTCTTATTAGTTCAATTAAATCATTTTCTTTTTCAATATCAAATCTTAAATAGCCAACTTTAAGGTCTTTATACTCATTTGTGTCTAGTAAATTAATCTTTTTTGAATTCATCTGCATATAACAAAATGAACATATTGACATAATTTCGTAATCATTGCCCTTATGGCTTTTTAATAGATAATTTTCCCTTTGCTTATTACATGCATTAAAGGTTCTTTTTGGGCACTGCTCACTTATCATAAGTGGTGCAGTTGTTAAAACAGGCAATTCAAAGGATTCATCAAGAACAGATCTTAATTCCCTTTCATTTAATTCAAGGGCTGCGCTAAATCCCTTTATTTTAAACTTGTTTAATGGTATTTTTAAAAATTCTTCCTTAGCCCATGTGTTAAACACATACATATTACTATCAAGTATTACATCTAGGCTCCTATCTAATTTAGCAATATATTCATCTATAAAAGCTAGCTCTTCTAAACTTCTAATTAAAAATCCATCCACATCTAAATAAATTGCTGTGTCTATTAATTTCTTAAATGTATCCAAATGACTAGTCTTTAAAACATGTGGAAGTGCCATATAAAGCTTTGTATTAAATGACTTTATTCTACTAATTTCTTCTTTATATTCACTTAGTTTACTATCGTCTTTAAATTTAGAAGCAAGGCTAAATAAATCATTAAAATCTATATAAACCCTTGAAATCAAACTATAATTTGTAATTTTTTTGCTTAAATCTATGTCCTTAAAATACAAGCTTAGCTTTTTATCTTCACTATTAGAAGCCATATCTTTAGTTAAGCCATCTTTATCAAGGATTTCTGGTTTAACATAAGTTCTTTTATGATTATTTTTTATCTTTTCTTCAAGTAATCTTAACACTTCTCTTCTAGCCTGTTTAATCTGTCCCATAGGAAGAAAAGCATTGCCATCAATATTAATCTCTGCATTTCCAAGGACAAAATTAGTATCTCCCATTGCGCAAATACCCTTTAATATACTTTCCTTAGTTATGCTTGCACTCTTAGCTTTGCTAACTACAGGCCCTATATAACTAACATCTAGATATTCATAATCCTCGTAATCATTTGAATAATATGTGTCCTTTTTATTCTTTAATTTACCATAGTATTTATTGTTATAATCTGGATTTTTAATACTAGCATTAAGGACTAATTCACTGCCAACACTAACATACATGCTTAAATCCACTTTAATCTTAGGAGGATTATCAACGTATTCTGACATGACCAAAGCCTTTAATTTAGCATTATTCATTCTATTAATAACTCTACCCTCAAAAAGCTTATATTTCTTAGGTAAATTAACTACTAATGTATCATTTCTTTTGACATTATTACCACTTGTAAAGCTTATTCCATCCTCAATTTCAAAGACATCACCAGCATTAATATCCTCTAATGCCTTAAATGTAATTTTACCTGATACATTCTTTAGAACCCGTAGAGCTTTAGTCCCCATATGGTTTGGTCTGTTTAGAGAAATCATTTCTCTTCCCTTAGTGCTATTGTAATAGCCAGTGGTAAACATTCCTCGATTATATATATCAAGTAAATTATCAATGTCTTTTTTATCCACTTTATAGCCTTCTCTACCCCTTTCAAAATACATATCCAAATACTTACGATACATACTTGTAACATAACTTGCATAGGTAATATTCTTCATTCGACCTTCGATTTTTAAAGAATAAACCCCTGCTTCAATTATATCTGGCAAAATAGGAATACTGCACATATCCTTTGGACTTAGGATATATTTTTCGTTATTTTTATTAATTGTTTGACCATTAAGCATACAATCATAGGCCATTCTACAAGGCTGAGCACATCTACCTCTATTTCCGCTTCTACCACCATTAAATGATGAAAGTAGACACTGGCCAGAATATGAATAACAAAGAGCACCATGAACAAAGCTTTCAATTTCTAAGTCAGGAAGCTCCTTATGTAATTCACTAATTTCTGAAAGGCTCATCTCTCTTGATGTAACAACTCTTGTAGCTCCAAGTTCTCTTAAAATTTTACTTCCCTTTGGGCCTGTCTGTGTCATTTGTGTACTTGCATGAATATCTAAATCAGGAAAATTTTCATGAATTAAGTTAAACACGCCTAAATCCTGTACAATTACTGCATCAAGTCCATTCTCGTAAAAAGGAATTAAAAAATTTATCAAATTATTATCTATTTCATTCTGCTTTAAAAGTGTATTAACAGTTAAATACACCTTTCTTCCAAATTTATGGGCGTAATCAAGTATTTCAAGCATTTCCTCATTGTTTAAGTTACCTGCATAAGCTCTTGCACCAAACATATCTCCACCAAGATAAACCGCATCTGCTCCTGCATTAATTACGGCCTTCGCTATTTCAATAGAACCGGCTGGTGCTAAAACCTCTGCCCTTGATCTATTATTAAATTCAAAATCCATCTATTTATCATCCTTTATAAAACTTTATACAAAAATATAAGGGGATTTTTAAAACCCCCTTGTGAGCATATTATAGCATACTTGTACAAAAAATATCATCTAGTGCATTTTTTCTTTTGTCTCAAGTCGTACAATTTCTTTTTGATATTTTTTTATCTCTTCTTTTAGATTCTCTATCTCTTTATTAGCTGCATCCTGCTTAATTCCCGCAGCTATAAGTTCATGCTTTAAATCATAGATTTCCTTATCTTTACGCTCTAAATCTTCTCTAATTGTATCTCCTAAATTCTTAGATTTAAAATAATCATCTGCTATATTTAGAAAAATTAAAGTCGACTTTATATCAGAAGATAATCTACTAAAGCCATCTTCCTTACTAAATTCATCTAATTTATTATTAATATAGGATGCAACTTTTTGAAGATATTCTTCGCTTTCATATCCTCCAACAGTATATACTTTTCCGCCTATAACCACCTGTGCAGTGTGCTTTTCTTCCATATTAAGTCCTCCCTATATTGGGTTTATATTTTCACAATTACCTTAAAATAATTATACTGTATTTTTTAAATACAATCAACATTTATTATATAATAAGTATTATGAATGCTCGTTCATTTTTCTTCCAAGAATATCATAGGCTTTCTTCGTTGCAACCCTACCCCTTGGTGTTCTATTAACAAAATTATTCTGTATTAAATATGGCTCATATACATCTTCTAAGGTGTTGCCATCTTCACCAATGGATGCTGCAAGGGTATCAATTCCAACAGGTCCGCCCTCAAACTTATCAATAATTGTTTCAAGAATAAGTCTGTCATTTTTATCAAGGCCTGCTCTATCCACATCCAATAAATCAAGAGCATAGTCGCATACATCCTTAGTTATTACACCATCATATTTAACCTGAGCAAAATCTCTTACTCGCTTTAAAAATCTATTGGCAAGTCTTGGTGTACCTCTTGATCTTCTTGCAAGTTCAAAAGCACCCTCCTTATCAATCTTAACCCCAAGCTTATCAGAGCTTCGAATAATTATTTTCTCCAATTCACTTTCGTTATAATATTCAAGATGTCCTATTACTCCAAATCTATCACGAAGGGGCGCAGATAGTAAACCAGCTCTTGTTGTAGCCCCAATCAAGGTAAATTTAGGTAATTTAAGTCTTATGGATCTAGCTGTTGCGCCTTTACCAATCATAATATCAATTTCAAAGTCTTCCATAGCAGGATATAGTACTTCTTCTACCTGTCTATTAAGTCTATGAATCTCATCAACAAAAAGCACATCGCCCTCACTTAAATTATTAAGAATAGCAGCCATTTCCCCTGGTTTTTCAATTGCAGGACCAGAGGTTACCTTAATATTAACTCCCATTTCATTGGCGATAATGTTAGAAAGAGTGGTTTTACCAAGTCCTGGAGGTCCATAAAAAAGGCAATGATCAAGGGCATCTCCCCTTTCTTTAGCAGCTTCTATATAGACCTTTAGATTTCTTTTTATCTTCTCCTGTCCAACGTAATCTTCCAAATATAGGGGACGTAGAGAGCCTTCTGTTTTTACATCTTCTTCAGTTATCTGTGTAGAAATTAATCTTCTCTCCATTATTTTTCCTCTTTAAATTTATTTATTAGTAAGGTTTTTTAAGGCCTCACTAAGAATCTCATCTGAATTTTTACCTGTAATATCCACAAGTTTAACAGCCCCAATAGCTTCCTTTTGAGCAAACCCAAGGGCAACTAATGCTTCAATTGCATCGTTTTTAAGCATTAATTCATCCCCGCCAGATTTAGCCTTATTAATGTTAATAAATGCTGTTTCTTCACTTTCAAGCTTAATCTTATCCTTAAGTTCAATAATAAGCTTTTGAGCTGTCTTAGCTCCAATACCTGGTGCAGCTTTTATAGTAGCCACATCATCTGATAGTACAGCATATCTTAAATCATTACAGCTAATTGTAGAAAGAATGCCAAGAGCACCCTTTGGGCCAATGCCATTGACTGTTATAAGCATCTTAAAGATATTCAAATCATCCCTTGATAAAAAGCCGTATACATTAATAGCATCTTCTCTAACATAAAGGTAAGTATAAACCTTTATTTCCTCACCAATACTAGGCAAGCTTTCAAGTACCGTTGCTGGAACAAAAATATTAATTCCAATACCGTTATTCTCTACCACTATTGTATTTCCAATAATCTCCTCTAATTCTCCCTTAACATAAGATAACATAATCTTCTCCCTTACATTTCTTTGCTAAGACAATAATTTACAAAATTCCTTGCAGTTCTACCAGAAAATCCACCATGAGAAATTTCCCACTTATTAGCTTCTAGTAAAAGTTCTTCCTTACTTAATTTAATATTGTTGTCTTTAGCAAGCTCTAATACTATATCTTCATATTCAAATTTACCTGGTTTACCGTAATAAATCTGACATCCAAATCTATTAACTAATGAAAGCTTTTCTTCCATGTTATCCGATTTATGAATACCATTATCCACTTCAACATCCGCTCTATCTTTCCAAGTCTCTTTAATGATATGGCGTCTATTAGATGTTGCATAAATAAGGATATTATCAGGCTTTGTCTCAACGCCACCTTCAATTACAGCCTTAAGGAATTTATATTCAATTTCAAATTCCTCAAAGGATAAATCATCCATGTAAATTATAAATTTGTAATTTCTATTCTTAATTTGCGAAATGATATTTGAAAGGTTCTTAAATTGATGCTTATAAATTTCAATCATTCTAAGGCCCTTATCATAATACATATTAACAATTGCTTTAATTGATGTTGACTTACCAGTTCCGCTATCGCCATAAAGTAAACAATTATTAGCCTTTCTTCCCATAACAAAACCTTCAGTATTCTCAATTAATTTCTTCTTTTGAATCTCATATCCAACTAAATCATCAAGAACAACATTATCCATATTATTAATTGGAATTAAACTAAAGTCTGTGCCATCACTTGTTTCCTTAATTCTAAAGGCCTTATTTAAGCCATACATACCAACACCATATGCCTTATAAAAATCCGTAATTATATTAAAGAAATCATCTCCAGATTTTGCAGCCTCAAGCTTTTTACTTACAGATTGAACCTTAGTTGAAACATTGGCATTATACATTAGCTCACTCTTCTTAATTGATACATAATTAGATATTACACTAAAGCAGGAAATATCAAGTTCTTCCTCAATCTTACTGAAATCGTAATTAAAAATATTATAGAAAATTTCAAAATCCTTTTTAGCAAAAATATTAACACTTCCAGTCTCACTTGCTCCTTGGTTCTCACAAGTAATACTAAAAGGATTCTCAGTAGTAATTAGTAAAAATGCGACATAATTGTGCCATAAATTATTATTGAATCCATAATCAGTTGCAACTTCTAATAGTCTTCTTATCTCGTTGTTTATTCTTTCTATTAATTCATCCTTGTTGTAATTTTCTAAAGAAAAACTCTTGAAAATATCAGACATCTTATAAAGAATGCTGTCTTTGCTTATGTTACTGTAAATCAATAATTTACTAACTTCCCTGTACATTTTTCTTTCCTTTCTTTAATCGTCTTTCATAAGAAATTATATAGGCAATAATAAGTATGATTCCTATTATGCTTATTATCTTACCTTCCTTAAATAGCGGAGTATTATAAACCAGTTTAATAGTATGTTCGCCCTTTGGAACATATATGGACATATAAGTTAAATTGCCCTCAAAAACACTTGTCTTAACTCCATCTATATAAGCTTCCCAACCACGTGAATATGGTATAGAGAAGGTAAGTAATCTATCAGAATCCGCATCAAGAGTACCACTAACCTCATCATTAGCTATTGTAATATCTGATAAGGAGTATTCAGATAATTTGTTAACGTAACTTGAAACCTTATCTGTCTCCTGACTCATAATCTTAATGTCATCAAAGGAATAAATACCTACCTTTGGGAAGGTAATTGTAATTGAATTAACTACATCATTGGAATAACCCATATTAACACAAAAATCCTTCTCCCCATTATAGTAACTATAATTTGGTGTAAAATAACGCATATTCTTTACAGAACCATTAGATGCCACAAGATTTAATTCCACATTAGATGAAGAAATCTTATGGAATAACCATTCACTAAAAATAGCGCTTTTTTCATAATATTCTAAATTATCCCAGCCTTCCTTATTGTAATTATCATTAGGATCATATTTAGTTTTTCCCTTATAAAGATCATAAGTTGTGGCATAGTCATAGTCCATGCCATTAATTACAAAATAAGTTTCTGTATTTTTTCGACCATTAAAAGTAAAGGTTACACTAGCACCAGCCTTAGTTATTGTAATATTGTCATCATTAACAATGGCATCCTTTGAATCTGGACTTGCAACAAAATCCAAAGATTCGCTTGAAAGTCCGATTTTTTCATAAAATTCATTTAAAGAATCCTTATCATCTACACTTTTAATGCCTTCTATATTCTTTAATTTATTGCCTTCACTATTACTTACAATTAAAGAATTCATCATTACTTCCTGAAGTTCAACTCCATTAAGATTTCCTAGCTGATCTTCTGTCACAAAGGAATCATAAGAATAAGCAAGGGGAAGTGCATTAACATTCTTATAAATCTCATATCCTAAATACTTTCCAATATAGACAAATCCATTAGGAATCTGCACATTATCTGTAATATCTACCACATAATACATAGTTGAAGATAAAGCTAAAAGGAAAGTTCTATCATCATATCCAGCATATTTATGTGGAAGATCCGTATTTAGCGTAAGTCCTAGTCTTGATCTAAATCTTGACACAAATTGGTTAGTAAGAGTCCAATAATACTGTGAAGATGACAAGTTATAAAGCATATTAGAATTGTAATCAAGTTTAGAACCTGTATATCTAATAAAGGATGTATCCAAATTAGAATTATTAAGGAAAGTAATCAATGCCTGATTTTCATTACTATTAAGCAAAAATCCTACATCATCACTTGATACACATTCCTTAATATAGCCTTCTCCTGAAACAGAATTCTTATAAAAACTATTAAGAGCAATACTAATAATTGCCACAAGAAGTATAAGAATTTCTTTACTTTTTTTGTTTATAATCGGTGTCCCATTTTCATTTTTAAAAACTGGAATAAGAATAATAAGAAGTACTAAACCAAGCATAAGCTGAGTTAATGACTTAGTATTTCTAGCATATTCTATAATTATACAAAGGCCCATATAAACAACCATTACAACTAATATAATAAAGCTTTCTTTAACCTTTATATTAATTAAGTCATCCCACATTAAACAAATTGTATATGCATTCAACAATGCAAAGGCAAAGCACCATCTATTACACATATATGACATTCCATTTAAAATTTGACCAAATGCAGGAATAAGCATTATTACAAAAGAAATTCCAAAAACAAATTTAACGAATCTATTTTTAGGCTTAATAAATAATAATATAACAGCAAGTAAAGTTGGAATTGCAAAACCCATGCAAAGCCAATAACTATCACCTTCTGATACATAATTAGAAATCATCTGTAAATAGTATTTAATTGGATAAACCAAATGAAATGGTGTACTTGTCTTAAAACGCGAATCTGAAAGAAAAGCATTTAAGACAGGCATTAGAATAATAGCTGCAACAAGCACAGCTAAAATTGAATTTAGGGCAATAGTACATATTATCTTTAGTATGATCTTTATGTCCTTTTTATACAAATAAATCAAACGAATAACTACATATCCAACTGTAAGTAAAACCTGCATATAAAAGAAATAAAAATTGCTTATTGCAGCAACAAAGACCGAAAAAATAAATAAATAGGGCCTTTTTTTCTTAATGATATGCTCTACTCCAAGAATGATTAAAGGAAAAGTAATCATTGGATTTAAAAAATATGGATGTCTTAAGGAATTAAGCATTCCCCAATAACAAAACACATATGTAATTGCACCTGTTAAAATACCCATCTTCTTAAAATTACCTGTGCTATATGTAAAGTAAGAAAATGCAAGTCCTGCCAAATATAGACGAAGTAAAATCATAAGCTCATAATATATATACATATAAGATGCTGGTATTAAGAATGAGAAAAATGCAAATGGATCTCCTATAACATAATAATTAAGGGTGTTTAATACATCTCCACCCTCACCAATAGCAAAATCCCACTGATTAAATTCTATTCTATGTTCAACAAAGAGCTTATAAAAAAACTCCCTTAGATACTGACTATAATATAATAGTGCCTTGTAGTGTTGTTCCCATCCATCTGCTTTCCAAATAAATGTCTTATCTGAAATGAAATTGTACATAAAAACAAGAACCATAACCACAAGAAAAACCAAGGTGTATAGTCCTAAATAACTAAGTATCTTATTTTTGCTTTTGTTTATTTTTAAAGAATCTATTCTAATCATGTTAATCATTGCCTTTTATTTATTATTATCAAATATGAATATCAGATATTTCCTATATTTTATCACAAGTTAGGTCTTAATACTAGAACAAATTATCGATTTTATATTTTTAGATTTTTGGAAAGTCACTAAAAAAGGGTATGAATCTATTCCTCTTCGCACAATTCTCTTGTACCATCGGTCGCTTTTCATTACGCCATTTGCAGATCCTATGAAAGAAGGTATTCAGGTCTATTCTTTAGATTCTACAAGATATGCTTATAATACAAGAGGGCAGTATGCAGTTGTGGTTGAGTAATATTTTCAGAAATAAGACCTTTGATTATTTAAAATATGAAAATGTGTAATAAATTGTAATAAATTATAATTAATCTAGAGAATTATGTATTTATATGATATAATTACTAAAGATATATTTTTATTGGTGATGAGATTTCTGGTTTTAGGGGACAGAGGATTATCCGATGAATAGAGTGAATAATTTTATAAAAAGCAATAAGTTATTAATTACAAATATTATTATTATAATTATAGGGTCTATTTTTGCGTCCATTATGTCTTACTCCTGTATTAAATCAATTATGAGAAAAGACGTGGCGAACACTACAAATGCATTATTTGATGGAATTTATGGAAATGTAAATGCCATTTTAACTTATCCTATTAATTACACTAAAGGAATGAGCAATGACTATCTATTGCAAAGCATTTTAGACAAAGAAGATGAAATGCCTGAGGATGAGTTTGAAGTAGTTATGGCGCAGTACCTTGAAAATATATGTAATGTTAATAACTGGGAAGCAATGTATTTAATTTCTTGTGATACTAATAAGTTTTACACACCTTCTGGCTTAGGCAAGGTTATAGATTCAAAAAATGATGAACAAGATGTTTGGTATGATAACTTTATTGAGTCTGGTTTAGAATATGGAGCAGATATAGCTTATGATATGTTAAATCCTGATGAGTACGTAATCTTTATTGATAGGAAAATGGAAGTCAATGGCGAGTTAAGAGCGGTGCTTAGTTGTGCAATCTATTTATCTGATTTAACGGATTTTATGAATTATTGCTATCAGGAATATGATGTGGAAGTCTATCTAACGGATACAGAGGGAAATGTAATTCTAGATATTAATAGCGTTAATCTTGTGGAATCCTATAAGGATAGCTATGAAACTGATATTTTGAATAAAGAAGAGCATATGTATACGGAGGGTGGCTATATTATTAAAAGTTATGTGCCAGATTTGGGCATGTATTTAGTGGTAAAGAATTCTAATTATACCTTGTCGGGAAAATTTATAAAGATATTTAGAGGCGCTGTTATTTATGTAGTTACTATGATTATGGTGCTTACAATTATGAACTTCTATCGTTTTAGAGAGGAGAAGGCGGTTTTAAAAAATAATATATATACCGATTTTTTAACACAAATATCAAATGTAAAGGGTTTGCAAACTAATATAAAAACCTTTATAAATGGCACAAATAGTAATAAAATTGGTGGTTCTATGTTTATATTTGATATTGATAATTTTAAGATGATTAATGATACTTTTGGCCACGCTAAAGGAGATGAGATTTTAAAGAAATTTGCTAAAGAGCTCTCTAAAGACTTTAGAGCCTGCGACATTGTAGGGCGACTAGGTGGAGATGAGTTTATGGTCTTTTCACCAACTCTTATAAATAAGGAGGCTATTGAAAAGAAGGCATTAGAACTTATTGATTTATTTAATTGGACCATTGAAGAGGAAGATAAGAAGGTGAAAATGTCAGTAAGTATAGGCATTTCGGCCTATCCTAAAGATGGCAATAGCTATGAGGAACTTTATAAAGCAGCGGATAAGGCGCTTTATTATGTTAAGAAACGTGACAAGAATGGGTATAGTATTTATGGAAGAGAATAAATCTTTTTATGTGGCAATATATTTCGCTTTTTAAAAACACTCGTATATTTGTTCGATTAGCTAAGGAAAAGGGCGTGTGAAAAAATGAGAAATCATTTTTTCACACGCCCTTTTAATTATATCTGCATCGCACATTCGCGCCAGTCAATTACGGGAACCTCGCGCATTTTAGTGCGCTTCGCGCTAGTGTTCATGTATAACTTTCTTTGGACATTTTTCTGCGCACATGCCACAGCCAACACACTTACTATAGTCAATAACTGCTACATTATCTACTACGTGAACTGCATCAAGCTTACATGTTTTTTCACAGATTCCACATCCAATACAACCTGTGCTACATACATCAATAACTGCCTTACCCCTATCCTTATTAGCACATTCAACTACGAATTTTCTCTTAGCCTTTGGCTTATATGGAATAAGTTCAATTAAGTTTCTTGGACAGATATCAACACACTTGCCACAAGCCTTACACTGTTCCTTATCTACCTTAGCAACTCCATTAATTACATGGATTGCATCAAATTGACATGCATCTACACATGAGCCATAGCCCATACATCCATATGTACATGCCTTTGAACCACCATTAGGTACTACGTTCATAGCTACACATTTTTCAACGCCTGTATAAACATAGTTTTCCTTAGCCTTATCACATGTTCCTGAACACTTTACAAAAGCTGTCATACGAACCGATTCTGTAGCTTCCTGGCCAAGAATTGCACCAATTTTTGCTGCAACTGGTGCACCACCAACAGGACAAGCATCAATAGCTGCTTCTCCTGCTGCAATAGCCTTAGCTAGGGCGTCACAACCTGCATATCCACAACCACCACAATTGTTACCAGGTAATTCATTTCTTACATCAATTTCTTTTTGATCTACTTCAACGTAGAACTTCTTTCCCATTACACCAAGGAAGAGGCCTAGAAGTAAACCAGTTATACTAACTACTGCAGCTGCAATAACTACTCCCATCTTATACTCCTCCTTTTATAGAATTCCTGAAAAGCCAAAGAATGCAATTGACATAAGTCCTGCTGTAAGTAGAACTATAGGCATTCCCTTAAAGCTTTCTGGAATATCGTTATATTCATTACGTTCACGAATACCAGCCATAATAATAATAGCAATAGCAAAACCAATTGCTGTACCTAAGCCAGAAATAACTGATTCAATGAAATTATAGCTATTCTGAACGTTTGTTAATGCAATACCAAGTACTGCACAGTTTGTTGTAATTAAAGGAAGATAAACACCAAGTGCTTCATAAAGCGCTGGACTTGTCTTTTTAAGTAACATTTCTACAAACTGTACAAGTGTTGCAATAACTAAGATAAATACGATTGTATTTAAATAAACTAAATCAAGTGGAGTTAAAATAAAATCATAAATAAGACTACAAATAGCTGACGAAATTGTAATAACTCCAATTACAGCGCCACCCATACCTGCAGCTGTGTTAATCTTCTTAGAAACACCAAGGAATGGACATAATCCTAAGAACTGACTTAATACAACATTATTAACAAGTGCTGCTGAAATAGCAATTATAAGTAAATTCATACTATGCCTCCTCCTTATCATCTAATGAACCTAGCTTGTGACCAAGTTCGTCTGTATCACCATCAAGGTAATCTGGAACCTTAGCAGGCTTCATTCCCTTGCTTCTCTTTACTCTATTCATAATTGCAACAAGCATTGCAAGCATGAAGAATGCACCAGGAGCTAAAATAAAGATACTTGCTGGTGTGTAACCAAACTTAGTTAAATCTACTAAAGCAGATGAACCTGTTGAAAGGATTGTTCCTGCACCAAGTAATTCTCTACAAGCACCAAGAATTGTAATAGCTATTGTAAAACCAAGTCCCATACCAAGACCATCAAATGCTGATGGAAGTGCAGGGTTTTTAGATGCATAGCTCTCTGCTCTACCAAGAATAATACAGTTAACAACAATAAGTGGAATATAAATTCCAAGTGAATCATAAAGTGATGGTAGGAATCCTTGCATAAGGAACTGAACCATTGTTACAAATGATGCTACAATTACGATAAATGCTGGCATTCTAACACCATCTGGAATAACTTTTCTTAAAAGTGAAATTACAAGGTTTGATAATACTAAAACCACTGTTGAAGAAAGTCCCATACCAATACCATTAATTGCTGATGTAGTAACCGCAAGTGTTGGACACATACCAAGAGTAAGTACAAGTGTAGGATTTTCCTTAATAATACCGTTATATAAACGTTCTACGCACTTATTCATTAGTTGTTACCTCCTTCAGCTAATTTTTCAAATACAGCAAGTGCTGCGTTAATTCCCTTAGTCATAGCCTTTGATGTAACTGTTGATCCTGAAATAGCATCTACTACTTCATCTCCATCAGTAGCACCTGTACCATCTGTAACTAAGCTAAATTTATTAGTAGTTGCACCCTTAAACTGATTTAAGAATGAAGGATCTGTCTTAGCTCTCATACCAAGACCAGCTGTCTCGCCAATTGCAAGAATTGATGTGCCAAGGAATTCTCCTTCCTTTGAAACACCTACAGAGAACTTAATATCTCCTGCATAACCATCATGTGCTACTACAGTAATTACATAACCTACTGTTTCACCATTTGACTTACCAGCTACAACTTCTGAAATATCATCCTTAGAAAAATCCTCAGATGCATTGCTTAAACATTCTGTAAGCCAAGCCTTTTGATCTGGGTCTTCTTCACTATATATAACTTCAAATTCATCTGCGCTTTCTAGTACTGTTTCATAAGCCTCTTGTTTTGCTTTTTCATTCTGAGCTGCAATTGGTTCCTTAGTTACCTGATAAACTAAACCAAGTAACACACCTGCAACTAATGTAATAATAAATAGAACTGAGGCATCTTTAAAAATCTTTCCCATAATTTAAGCTACCTCCTTCTTTTTCTCTGGCTTTTTCTTACCAAATGACTTTGGAACTGTTACCTTCTCAATTAAAGGTACAAGTAAGTTACTAAAGATAATTGCATAAGAAACACCTTCTGCAGAACCACCATACATTCTAAAGATGAATGTAAGGATACCAAGTAAACAACCAAATACTAACTTACCATTTGGAGTAATTGGTGATGTTACATAATCTGTTGCCATGAAAAATGCACCAAGAATTAAACCACCACCGCAGATTTCCTTAGCTAAATAAACACAATCAAAGTTGTGTCCTGGAGCTAATAAGAAAATAAGTACTGCAAATGTAAGAATATATGCAACTGGGATTCTCCAGCTAATAATCTTTTTGCAAAGTAAATAAATAGCACCAATAAGTAAGCAAATTACTGATGTTTCACCAATAACACCTGATGTAGTACCAATAAACATATCAAGTAGTTTTGGCTGACTAGCAACTACTTCTGCACCTGGCTTTAAGATTGCAAGTGGTGTAGCACCAGTGTAGGCATCAACAGCAAATGAATGCTTTGTTACAAAATTTGTCATTGGACCTGTGTATGCAATAAGTAAGAAGCATCTAGCACCAAGGGCAGGGTTCATGAAGTTCTGACCAAGGCCACCAAATAACTGCTTAACAATAATAATTGCAAAAGCACATCCTACAATTTCAAATCCCACATTAAGTGTTGATGGGATATTAAGTGCAATAAGTAAACCAGTAACTGCAGCACTTAAGTCAGATACTGTAACCTTTAAATGCATAAAATATTGATATACAGCCTCAATAGCTACACAGGCAACAATACCAACAATAATTCTAATTAATGCATCAAAGCCAAAATTATAAATACCAAATAGCGAAGCAGGTGTTAAGGCAATTAAAACATCGCGCATAACTGACTGAGTAGTTACCTTACTACGCACATGTGGATTTGTTGAAACGTTAAAAATCTCGCTCATGTTTTTATTCCTTTCTACTTCTTTCTTCTATTAGCAAGTACTGTACTTCTCATAGATTTAATCTGCTGAGTAAGTGGTCTCTTAGCTGGACATACATAAGAACAGCTACCACACATTACACATTCCATACCATCGAACTTAACAAATCCAGCCTCATCTCCACGAGATGCAAACTCTGCAAGCTTTGTTGGAAGTAAATGCTCTGGACATCCTTCTGCACATCTACCACATCTAATACATGCACTAGCAGATACCTTAGAAACCTCATCTTCCTTAAATACAAGAAGTGAAGAACTTCCCTTTACAACAGGTACATCAAGGCTATACATAGCAAATCCCATCATAGGACCACCAGAGATATACTTTTCTGGTTCTCCTACAGGACCGCCAGCAGCCTCAAGAAGCTGTCTATAGTTAGTACCAAGCCATACATAGAAGTTTCCAGGATTTTTAACTCCATCGCCTGTTACTGTACAAATTCTCTTTGTAAGTGGCTTACCTTCAATTACAGCTAAATAAATAGAAAATGCTGTATCAACATTATGTACGATACAACCAGCATCAGCTGGAAGCATTGATGAATTAATAGCTCTCTTAGTAGTTGCATAAATAAGACTACGCTCACCACCCTGTGGATACTTTGTCTTTAATTCGCATACTTCAATGTTTGGTTCATTAGCTACTAATTCCTTGATTTTTCTAATTGCTTCAGGCTTATTATCTTCAATAGCAATAATACCCTTAGCATGATCAAAAATCTTAAGAGCAACCTTAAGACCTAATACAACCTTATCGCCTTCCTCAATTAATCTACGATAATCTGAAGTAAGATAAGGCTCACATTCTGCACCATTAATAATGATATAATCAATATTTTCTGGATTCTTAGGTGATAATTTTACGTTAGTTGGGAAACCAGCGCCACCCATACCAACAACACCTGCATCTTTAATTCTTTCAAGAATTACTTCTTTTGTTAAGTCCGAAAACTCAAGTCCCTTATACTCTATCTCCTTATACTCTCCATCATTTTCAATAATGATAGAGTTACACTTGCCACCAGTAGCAAGTGTTCTTGGCTCGATAGCTTTTACAACACCTGAAACAGATGAATGAATATTCGCAGATACGAATCCGCCTGCTTGGGCTATAAGCTGTCCAGCTAATACGTAGTCACCCTTTTCTACAACGGGTACGGCAGGTGCTCCAATATGCTGTGAAAGTGGAAAAACCATCTCGCCAACAGCTGGGAACAATTCCTTAATAGGCTTATCCTTAGATAATTCTTTGCCATCGTAAGGATGTATACCTCCCTTAAATGTACACTTTCCCATGACATTCTCTCCTTTTTTTGTTTTTTGCTCTATTATTTTCGTTTGTTATAAATCAAACAAAGTCCTTAAACGAAAAATAACTCACTAAAAGCTCTGAAAAATAGAACTTTTGGTGAGTTAGATTTAGAGCATTTACCATTAATTTTCTTAATGATAAATTTTAACTAAAATCTCTTACTTGATTATTTTATATCATTAAGAAAAATAAATCTACTTTTTTTTGCATATATTTTCGTATATAATAGACAAAAAATGACATTTTCTTAACATAGTATTTTGTTAATTTTATATCAAGGGAGGCCAAAGATTGTATACTGTAGACAAAATTATAAAAGATAACAAGCTGATAAACTCTATCAATAACAGCCTTAAACATAAGGGCTTAGAAGCTGAAAATACTGTATTTTTAGATATAGAGACCACAGGTTTATCCTCTAGAAATTCCATGTGTTTTTTAATAGGATTATTACATTTTGATGGAAATAATTTCCTAATAACTAATTTATTTTGCGAAAAATATGACGAAGAATTTTTAATGTATCTAACACTAAATGCGATTTTAAAATCAAAAAAGAATTTAAGTCTTATTAGTTATAATGGAGATACTTTTGATATTCCCTTTATAAATAAAAGAGCCCATATGCTTGGACTAGAAAAAGACAATTTTCTCTTACTTAATGAAGACTTTAATTCCATCGACCTTTTAAAGCACTTTAGGAAATACGCTAAATTACTAAATTTAGAGAATCTAAAGCAAAAGACCATAGAATCTAGTCTATCAATCAATCGTACTGATTCTTTTTCTGGCAAAGAAGTTATTAATCTTTACAAAGAGTTTATTGCCTTTAAGGATATAGAAAAAAGAGATCTTATACTTCTTCATAACCAGGATGACTTAATTGGCATGACTGCCCTTTTAGATGTGCTTAACTATTCTGATCTAGCAAAGCTAGAATTAAAGGATGAGGATATTAGTCTTTACAATACACAAGATAAACTTCACATAACTGCCACTCTTGATTTTAAGCTATTAAAGGACCTTGATTATAAAGATTCATATTTAGAATTAAAAGTTACAAATAATAATCTAGATATTAAAATAAACATTGTAGAAAAAAGTCTAAAGCACTTTTATAGTAACTATAAGGATTATTACTACATTCCATCAGAGGATAAGGCTATTCATAAATCCGTTGCCACTTATATTGATAAGGATTTTAGAGAAAAAGCAACTAAAGAAAATTGTTATGTAACTCTTAATAGCCAGTTCTTACCAGTATTTAATATAGATTCCGTAAATCTAACTTTATTTAAAGAGGATTATTCATCAAATGTCTTTTTTATTCAAATGTCTGATTTTTACAAAATAGCTAAAGGAGAATACATTAAAGATATTCTAGAAAGCACAATAGAAAAGATGCGAAAGAAATAACTTTCGCACCTTTTTTTAAAGAGAATATCTTACACTTTTCTATAAAAGAATAATTCATCAAAATCAAAGCCTAATTCTTTGTAGTTAATAATCTGTTCTGTATTACCAACAAAAAGGCATCCATCCTTTACTAAAGACTTATTAAACTTCCTATAAATCTCATCCTTAGCCTCTTCTGTAAAGTAAATCATAACATTTCTACATACAATTAAATGGCAATTAGTTGGATAACTATCCTTTAGTAAATTTGCCTTTTTAAATTCCACGCATTTTTTGATTTCATCAGAAATCTTATAATACTTATCTCCCATTTTCTCAAAGTACTTGTCTTTATATTCCTTTGGAAGACCTGCTAGGGAATTTGCGCCATAAACACCGTCCTGTGCTTTTTGAAGCACCTGGCTATCAATATCTGTGGCATAAATCTTAACCCTATTAATTGGTACAAGTTTTGCCATTACCATTGCAAGAGAATAAGGCTCATCTCCTGTAGAACAAGCAGCTGACCAGATCTTAATATTCTGACCAAACTTCTTAATTAAGTCAGGCAAAATCTGAGTTTCAAGGGTTTTCCAGAGATTTGGATTTCTATAAAACTCGGAAACATTAATTGTAAGATAATTTACAAATTCATCTAGCTTTTCTTTATCTGTCTTTAGAGCTTTACTATAGGAATCATAATCTTTAAAGCTATTACGTGAAATTAAAGTATCAATACGTCTCTTCATCTGCCTTTCTTTATAGGCATTCAAATCAATTGAAGTTGTATCTAATACAAACTTTTTGAATTCTTCGTAGTCTTTAATCATGTATCCTCTTTCCTGTAACCTTTCACGGACTATCGCTTATGAAGCGAATTGTAGTTACATATTGTATTAAAACATTTCTATAGGTATTATACCATGTAGATTTTTACTAGTAAAGAAAATGCGTGATATCTTTGGAAGATTCTCCCCATATGTCGTCATTAATAGTTTTTATTGTAAAAATTTCTATCTGCATTTATAATTAGATAATTAATACTATAAATTACAAAAAGACTGAAAGGGATTTTATGAATGAAACAGATCTTTTAAAAAGGAAACTTTCTGACCTAGCAAGAAAGGCCTATACAAGCAATTCATATACATTTACTAATTTCTTAAGTTTACAAGAACTTAGTGTCTTTGCTTCAATGAAAAGTGAACTTTCCTTTATAGAGGCTAGTATATTTGGCGGAATAGATAATGCTGAGCGATGTGTAATACGTTTTGGCAACAAGGATGAATTAGGATATGAGCTTGATTTTCCTATTGATATAATTAAGATTTCTCCTTTAAGCCCTAAATTTAGCGAAAATCTAAGTCATAGAGACTACCTTGGTGCCTTAATGAACCTAGGCATTAAACGTGAGCTTCTTGGGGATATTATAGTTAAGGATAAAGATGCATATCTTTTCTGCCTTGACCATATTACTGACTTTATCCTTGAAAATGTAAATAAAATCCGCCATACCAACGTTTTTCTTACTAAACTAGATTCTGTAGAATTAACAAAAATACAAGCTAAAAAAGAAGAAATACAGCTTATTGCAGCCTCTCCTAGATTAGATGCTGTTGTTAGTAGCATAACGAAGCTTTCAAGAAGCAAGGTAAAGGATTTATTCCTGCAAAAGAAAATCTTCGTAAATGGCCTATGTAACGAGAATGTTAGCTATAATCTCAAAGCTGGAGATATATTAGTTATAAGAGGTGTTGGAAAGCTTGAATTTTTAGGACATGGAAAAGAAACTAAAAGTGGACGTATTTATGTGCATCTAAATAAGTATATCTAAGATTCTTAAAATACATAAAAAAAGCAAATAAATAAAAAGCATATTAACAAAAAAGACAAAAATTAAAAGGCATATGTATTAAACATATGCCTTTTATTTATATCACAACTTAATTCTAATTAATTTATTTCTAATTAATAATTAGTTCTCTTCGCTTTCAACTTCTTCAGATTCTGTTAAAGCCTTTACTGATAAAGAAATCTTCTTGTCAGCATCGTTAAAATCAACAACCTTAGCTTCAACTTCCTGGCCAATTGATAATACGTCTGATGGCTTATTAACATGTTCCTTAGAAATCTGTGAAACATGAAGAAGTGCATCAATACCATCTTCTAACTGAATGAAAGCACCAAAGTCTGTCATTCTAGCAACCTTACCCTTTACAACGTTGCCGATAGCGTATTTAACATCAGCACCGTTCCATGGATTCTGGTCTGGATACTTAACTGAAAGAGCAATCTTGTCACCATTAATTTCCTTAATGAATGCCTTAACTGAATCTCCAACCTTATAAACCTTCTTAGGATTCTCTGTTCTTCCCCAAGACATTTCTGAAATGTGAAGAAGACCATCAACACCACCTAAATCAATGAAAGCACCAAAGTCAGTTACGTTCTTAACTGTACCTTCAATTGTATCGCCTTCCTTAATCTTAGCTAATAATTCCTTAGAAGCTGCTTCTTTCTTAGCAACGATAAGCTGCTTAGCATCACCAATGATCTTACGATTCTTTGGATCATATTCTGTAACAACAAATGTTACTTCCTTGCCATTAAATACTGTTAAATCCTTTACAAATGTATCAGATACAAGTGAAGCTGGAATAAATACTCTAGATTCTTCAACGATAACTTCTAAACCACCCTTAATTGCCTTAGCAACGCCTGTGATTTCAGTCTTATTATTAAAGCTATCTTCTAATACCTTATTACCGTTATCTGCAACAAGCTTTCTATATGTAAGAAGAACCTGTCCTTCTCCATCATTAGTCTTTAATACCTTAACTGTTAAAGGATCACCAACCTTAACAACTTCTCTTAAATCCACACCAGGTGTAGATGTGTACTCATTACGAGTAACGATACCATCAGCCTTATAACCAATGTTAAGAATGATCTGATCTTCTTTAACATCAATAACAGTGCCTTCAACAAC
This sequence comes from Lachnospira multipara LB2003, assembly GCF_000702205.1. Taxonomy (GTDB): domain Bacteria; phylum Bacillota; class Clostridia; order Lachnospirales; family Lachnospiraceae; genus Lachnospira; species Lachnospira multipara_A. Next base: position 448,331 of record NZ_JNKW01000001.1, read on the forward strand.
CTCTCCTGTATGAATTTCCTTCCACTCTGAATTATCTAACATCTCTGCAAAACTCTGTTCTGACATTAGTATAAACCTCCTCAATGATATTCTGTGGGGTCGATGCCCCTGCTGTAATACCTATGTAGTCTGACGAACTAAGCTTACTAAGCTCAAGATCATTAATTGTCTGAATATAAAATGTATTAGGACATTCCTTCAAACAAATCTCATACAGTTTACGTGTATTGGAACTGCTGCTGTCTCCGATGACAATCATCGAATCAACTTGACTAGCGATTTGTCTAGCCTCGGTCTGACGTTCCTCAGTAGCATTACAAATCGTATTACGAATAGAAATATTGTAACCTTTTTTACTTAAAATTTCAACTAAATCTTGAAATTTCTTATAATTAAAAGTCGTTTGTGATACTATAACCACATTTCTATTAGTATCCAATTTAATTTCTTCCGCTTTTTCCTTAGTGTCCACAATATATACGTCGCTTGTAGCCCATCCTTTTATTCCCATAACCTCAGGATGATTCTCGTTTCCAATAATTATTATTTGGGAACCTTTCTTACTTTCCTCTTCCACAATTTTATGAATTTTAAGTACAAAAGGACATGTAGCATCTACAATTTTAGCTCCAGTTTTTTCAAGTTCTTCCTGTGTCTTTTTAGATATACCATGGGATCTTGTAATTATGGTTGCACTAGCTGCATCTTCTACCTCACAGCTGTCTTTAATAACCTTAACTCCATGGTCCTCAATATCCTTAACTACACATTCATTGTGAATTATTGGACCATAAGTATAGACGTTTTTTTCTCCAAAACGACTATAAACTAAATCTACTGCTCTTTTTACGCCAAAGCAAAACCCTGCGGACTTTGCAAGAATAATCTTTGCCATAATAAATCCTCTTACATTTCTTTTTGTCTAATTAATTCTTTAATTTTTGATACAACTTCTTCAATATTTAAATCAGATGTATCTACTAAAACAGCATCTTCTGCTTGTACTAATGGGCTTATTTTTCTATGAGAATCCTCATAATCTCTATCTTCAATATCTTTTTTGATAGTATCATAATTAGCCTCTTGGCCCTTAGAAATTAATTCATCATATCTTCTTTTTGCCCTTGCATCACTTGTGGCAGTTAAAAAGACCTTAAGATATGCATCTGGTAAAACCACACTGCCTATATCTCTACCATCCATTATGCAATTGTTCTTTTTTGCAAGCTCTCTTTGTAAATCTACAAGCTTTGTTCTAACTGCGCTATATTTAGATACCTTAGAAGCCATCTTGCCAGTTTCTTCTGCTCTTAGAAGATGTGTAACATTTTCATTATTAAGAATAACTTGTTGAATACCATTGCTATATTCAATGTCAATATTTACCTTGTCTGCTGCCAGCTTAATAGCCTCTTCATCGTAAGGATCAATGTTATTTTTTGTAAAATACACAGCCATAGCTCTATACATAGCTCCTGTATCAACATAAATATAACCTAACTCCTTAGATAAAAGCTTAGCTATTGTACTTTTTCCAGCTCCTGCTGGTCCGTCTATTGCAATTGATTTCATTTAATTACTCCCCTTATTATAACTTTATTCGCTTAACATATGTGATCCACAGGCATATCCCATAGACCAAGCCATTTGTAAATTAAATCCACCAGTTAAGGCATCCACATCCATAACCTCTCCTGCAAAATAAAGGCCTAGAACCTTTTTTGATTCTAAAGTCTTAGGATTAACTTCTTTACAATTAATTCCGCCTCTAGTAATAATAGCTTCATTAAAACCACGTAAATTAGTAAGTGTTAAGTGGAAATTTTTAAGGCAATCCACAAGCATAGCTCTTTGTTCCTTACGTATTTCATTAACTTTAGTATTAGGATTAATACCTGTCATTTCAATAACGATAGGTATTATCTTTTTAGGAAGAAGCTTATCTAGTGAATTTTTAAAGGCCTTATTTTTAAGTTCGTCAAAATCTCTTAAAATTCTTTCATCTAATTGTTCCTTTGTAAGGGCTGGCTTTAAATCAATATAAAGGTCTAATTCCTTATCCTTTAATCTTTCTCCAACCTTACTACTAGCTGAAAGAATTATAGGTCCACTTACGCCAAAATGAGTAAATAACATTTCTCCAAAATCCGAATGAATCTTTTTATTATTATCAAAAATGCTTATTTCTACATTTTTTAAACTAAGTCCCATAAGTCTTGGAATAAAGTCTTCTTTAACCTGAATTGGCACAAGACCTGGTAGAAGTGTTGTAACTGTATGACCTAACTCCTTAGCCCATTTAAATCCATCACCTGTTGAGCCAGTCTGTGGATATGATATACCACCTGTTGCCACAACTACTCTTGATGTATGTATCAGTTCTATCTTGTCGTTATTAATGTGCTTTATCTTAACTCCTGAGATTCTCCTGCTATAATCTTCTTGCTTATCTCCCATACCATCGCATAAAATCTCAAGTACCTGAGTATTAAGCATTATGTTAACACCAAGATTTTTAAGCTCATGTTCTAATACACGAATAACATCAGATGAATGGTCAGATTCAGGGAAAACTCTATTTCCCCTTTCCACCTTTATTCTTAAGCCTAATTCATCAAGGAATCCAAGCATATCGTAATTAGAAAAAGTTGCAAGGGAGCTATACATAAATTTCTCATTAGAACAAATAGAATTTCTTATATCTTCCTCATCACCTGCATTAGTAACATTACATCTGCCCTTACCTGTAATAAAAAGCTTTTTTCCTAATTTTTCATTTTTTTCTACTAAAGTAACATCTAATCCATGTCTAGCTGCAGTTATGGCAGTCATCATGCCTGCTGCCCCGCCACCTATTACAATAACTTTCTCCATTTTATTTAGTCCTTATATTAATTATTTTTCTTCCTCAGCAATAAACAAATCCTTAAAGTATGGAAGTGACTCTGCCCAATCACAAAATTCATGCCATTCAGCTAACTTATGATTCTTTCTTGAATGATACATACTGCAAAGATTCTCATAACTAAATGTGCATGTTCTCATCTGATTGTAACTTTCTGGTAACATCTGAATTAATGTATACCAATAAGACTTATCCTTTGTCTCTACGAATTTAAGTCTTGTTTCTTCAAGGAAATCAATAGTCTTATTCATAAATGCTAATCCATCATCAGTTAAGTGGTCCACACTAAAGTCCTTTAATTCAAAAGGCTTTGAATGAATCTTGTGCATTGTAGAAGTAGAATTAGCTACTGTACCAACCTTATATGTATCATATTCTTTCCACCAATAAATTGGTGCTGTTATATCAACTGAAACAAAAATCTGTCTTACAAACTTTCTATGATCTGAGCCTGACTTACATAATCTTTTTGCTAAATCTAAGTCATTAGGGCCAAATTTAAATTCACCATCAACAATTTCGCTATCAGATCTAGCCCAACTATTAAGTGGGTTTCTAGCACCTCTCATAGCATTATGCATATTAAGTACTTCATATCTTTCAAACTTTATCATATTATACCTCCGATTCTTACCATCTTTACTATTTTAAACTATGGGATAGTTAAAAACAATGCCCTACTTATAAAAATAAACTTCATAAAAACACTAGTAATATTATTCATTTTGTTATAGAATAGATGTTATCGCGGTTTAACGCGGTAAAGTACAAAACAGGAGACACATTTATGGAGAGAGAAAATTTTAGGTCACGACTAGGCTTTATTTTAGTAAGTGCTGGTTGTGCAATTGGTATTGGTAATGTATGGAAATTCCCATATGTAGCCGGTCAAAATGGTGGAGGAATATTTGTTTTATTTTATCTACTTTTTTTATTTATTATGGGAATGCCTATTCTTACAATGGAATTAGCTATAGGTAGATCCACTAAGAAGAGTATTTACAAGGCTTATAAGACACTTGAGCCTAAAAAAAGTCATTGGCATATTCATGGTATTGTATGTATTCTTGGTAGTTTAATGCTTATGATGTATTACACAAGTGTTGCAGGTTGGATGTTAAATTACGCTCTTAAATTTGCCACAGGTAGTTTTGATAAAGTAAATGATGATACCGTAGCAACTATCTTTAATAATATGCTAGAAAGCCCTGCACAAAGTCTTATTTTTATGGCTATTACAGTAGCCTTTGGAATCATTGTTTGTAGTTTCGGTTTACAAAATGGTATTGAAAAAATCACTAAGTTTATGATGCTTGGTTTAATTAGCCTAATTATTCTTTTAGCAATTCATTCTCTTACATTAGATAAAGCTAGCGAAGGACTAAAATTTTATTTATTACCTAACACTAGTAACATTAAATCCGTTGGTATTGGAAATATTATAACTGCTGCCATGAATCAAAGCTTTTTTACACTTTCTATTGGTGCTGCTTCAATGGAAATATTTGGTAGTTATATGAATAAAGACCATTCACTTACAAGCGAAGCCCTAAGAATCAGTATTTTAGATACATTTGTTGCTATTATATCTGGCCTTATTATTTTCCCTGCTTGTTTTTCATATAATGTTGAAACAACTGCAGGTCCTTCTCTAATATTTATTACCCTTCCTAGGGTATTTATTAATATGCCTTATGGTAGAGTTTGGGGAACTTTATTCTTTGTATTTATGACTTTTGCTTCTTTTTCTACAGTTATAGCTGTATTTGAGAACTTAATTGCATCAGGCATGGATAACCTAGGATTTAGCCGTAAAAAATCTTCTATCATTAATTTTATTATCCTTCTTATCACATCTATTCCATGTGCTCTAGGATATAATCTTTTAAAGAATGTTCACTTAATTAAGGGTATGGACATACTTGATAGCGAAGATTTTTTAGTTAGTAATTTAATTCTTCCAATTGGTGCTTTAATAATCCTTTTATTCTGTGTTACTAAATACGGATGGGGATTTGATAAATTTAGAGAAGAAGCCAATGAAGGTACTGGTCTTAAGATACCTAACTTCTTTAAATACTATTTTAGATTTGTATTACCAATTCTTATTATAATCATCCTTATTCAAGGTCTAATTTAATAATAAAAGCCCTATTAAGATTTAATCCTAATAGGGCTTAATTATTATCTTCTTTAGTAAATCTCATCTTTGAGTCTTTAAAGCTTGATCTATTAACTATCATTTTTACCTTTTTTTCAGGCTTAGGTTCTAGGCTATCCTTTATCTCGTTAACCGACCTTTTTATTCGTTCACTACAATCTTTACAATACTTACCTGTAAATATCATACTTCCACATCTTTCACAGGTAAGCACAATATCTGAATCTGGTGTAATCTCTATTCTTTCATCCCTAAGCCACATCATTATTTGCTCATGGCTTACTCCAAAGACTTCCTTAAGCTTTTTTTCTGTAGTTCCAGGATTATCCCATAAATAGTCCTTAACTCTACGTAGTAAATCTTCTTCTAATTCACGACAATCCGGACACATAGTATATTTGCCAAAGATATCTTCAAACATATTATTACAATTACTACATACCCTTACCATATAACACCTCTTAAGCGATTATTAATGGTTTCTAATATTATAGTAACATATAAGCTGCTTAAAGAATAGATATTTAACATTAAAACTGAAGATATTTATTATATTCTACTAATGCTTCTTTAAGCTCATCTACATCCTTGTCCTTGTAATCAGAAACATAGAAAAACTCTGTCCAACTACCAACATCAATCTTCCATTCACCATCAAGCTGTCTAGCCTTCATGTGTATTGCATTAAATCTATGATCTTCCATATAATCTGACATATCTGAAATAGCTTCATCTACATTGTTAACTTCAGAAATAAATATTCTCTTACCATTACCATTTGAAAATTCAACTCTCATATATTCACCTTTTCCTTAAAAATTATATGTAAACGTTTTCATATATTACATATTAGTTGATATAATACAGTAACAATATATAAATTACAAGTGACTTTACAAAAAATTAACAAAAAGGACAAGAAATTTATTCTTGTCCCTTTTTCTTAAAACTAGATATTTACTTACTCTAGCGTAATTCTATAATTTATTTTTTCTTATAGCTATTCTTCAAATAAGCTTTCTGGTAAATATGAAAAAATATATGTAACATCAGAATTTTCTACTTCTTCTCTTGAAAATGTAATTCCCCCAGGAGTTTCACAATCAAGATAATATCCAGATAATTCATTGTAAATTACCTTATCTCCAATTTCTAAATCTGCTTTATTTGCTTCTTTAGTCCCCTCCTCTGTTTGCTCGTATAAGGTATTTTTATTTTTACTTTCATTAAGCGAATTAGTAGTTGCTTTAACAGCATATATACTCGTTAAGGATATAAAAACTGCCAGTAAAGAAACTAAGCCTAATTTTATAAATTTCTTTTCCTTCATAAAAACCTCCATATTATAACTTATAGGCTTTCACCAAACTTATAACAATTGCACTTATATACATAATAGATTAACTCATCATCCCCAAAATTTCATAAATTTACTCAATTTATCCCAGTTAGTCTTGCCTCATAATTTATATTTCCCCAAATATCCAGATATACATATAAGTCATAATACGCTGTCGCACCTGTATTTAGATTAGTTATTGAAAATTTTCTTATACAATAATCTTGTGAATTACTACCACCTCCATATCTACTTGAAGAATATAAAGTTCCTGCAAATCCATTGCAACTATTAAAATCTAGCCCAACATTTTTTATCCATGCCCATTCACCATCAGTATATGAATATGTTATCCTAATTCCAACTGTTGTAATCACTTCATCATTATTAGGATTTAAAAAAATCTGTGCATCATACTCTGTATACTGACTGTTCAAGCTTGTTACCAATAATTCGTTAGTATCTTGCTGTTCACAACTAGCCATTTCACTAGTATTTACAGTTTCTGCCTTTACATCTTTTTTTTCAAAGATAAAAAAACAAAGAGCAAACGATGTAATAATTAAAAATTTTATTATTTTTTTCTACATAAAGCCTCCATTTCGTTATACAATATGATGATATCAATCTATTATATTCTAATAGTATACCTATTGTTTTAAGAATGCAAGTATTTTTTCTAATAAATAAGAGGAGCATAAATAGCTCCCCTTATAATTTAGCTAATATAATTTTATAGATTTACACTGGATATGCCTTATTCTCACTATCCACCTTCTTAGAATCCACTTTTGATTCCTGAGCTTCTCTATACTTAAAGAATTCAGTTGCTACCTGTGGGAAGAGGGCGTAACTTAATACATCTTCATCCTGTCTTGCATATTGCTTTACAATAGGGTCATTACGATATTTATCAAGCTGTGGCTCAATTAAGTCTGCTGGTCTACAAGTAATTGGCTCCTTATCTCCAATAGCCTTCTTTTGAACCTCTTTATTAAATGGCTTAATTGTCTTACCAAATTCGCCTGCTAATACCTTTTTAGACTCCTTAGTAATCATCTTATATCTTTCGCCCTGTAGGACGTTTAGTACAGCCTGTGTACCTACAATCTGTGATGAAGGTGTAACAAGAGGTGGTTCACCATAATCCTTACGAACTCTTGGAATTTCCTCTAATACAGCCTGATACTTATCTTCTGCTCCTGCTTCTTTAAGCTGTGATACAAGGTTAGATAACATACCACCAGGTACCTGATAAAGTAGGGTCTTTATATTAACACCTAATACCTTAGTGTTCATAAGACCTGACTTAAGAGCTTCTTCTCTCATTGGCTGGAAGTAAGCAGCGATTTCAGCAAGTAACTTTTGATCAAGTCCTGTATCGTAAGGAGTTCCCTTAAAGGTTTCTACCATAACCTCAGTTGCTGGCTGGCTAGTACCCATTGAGAATGGTGAAATAGCTGTATCAATAATATCAGCTCCAGCCTCAACTGACTTAAGATATGTCATTGAAGCTACACCTGAAGTATAATGTGTATGCATTTCAATAGGTAAATTTGAACCTGCCTTTAGAGCCTTAACAAGCTTTGTAGCCTCATAAGGAACAAGCAAGCCTGCCATATCCTTTATACAAATCGAATCTGCACCCATCTCTTCAATAGCCTTGGCAGTCTTTTCCCAATACTCTAGTGTATAAGCATCACCAAGGGTATATGAAAGAGCGATTTGAGCATGTGCCTTAGGATTTTCCTTCTTAACTAGCTTAACTGCATTAACTGCTGTTTGTAAATTTCTTAAATCATTAAAGCAATCAAAAATTCTAATAATATCAATACCGTTAGCAATTGATTTTTGAACAAAATATTCAACTACATCATCTGCATAATGATTATAACCTAAAATATTCTGTCCTCTAAAAAGCATCTGTAACTTAGTATTCTTAAAGCCATCTCTTAGCTTTCTAAGTCTTTCCCATGGGTCTTCCTTTAAGAAACGTAGTGATGCATCAAATGTAGCACCACCCCAGCATTCTACTGCATGGTATCCAACCTTATCCATTTTATCTATAATTGGTAGCATCTGCTCTGTTGTCATTCTTGTAGCAATAAGTGACTGATGAGCATCTCTTAGGACTGTCTCTGTAATCTTAAGAGGCTTTTTAATTTCTTCTGCCATTTTTTATCCCTCCAATTTTAATATATGCCAAACATTGCCATAAAAGTTCCTGCTGCAACTGCTGTACCAATTACACCAGCTACATTAGGTCCCATAGCATGCATAAGTAAGAAGTTACTTGGATCTGCTTTAGCACCTTCTTTTTGTGATACTCTAGCTGCCATTGGCACTGCTGATACACCAGCTGAACCAATAAGTGGATTAACCTTGCCATGAGTAAGAAGGCACATTAACTTACCAAATAATACACCTGCTGCCGTACCAAACATAAAGGCAACAAGACCAAGACCTACAATCTTTAAAGTATCAAGGTTTAAGAATGCTTCTGCACTTGTTGTAGCACCTACTGATGTACCAAGAATTATTACAACGATATACATTAAAGCATTTGATGCTGTTTCTGTAAGCTGCTTTACAACACCTGATTCTCTAAATAAATTACCTAGCATTAACATACCAACAAGTGGTGCTGTTGTAGGTAAAATCATAACAACTACGATTGTTACAATAATTGGGAATAGAATCTTTTCAAGCTTAGATACAGGACGAAGCTGCTCCATCTTAATAGCTCTTTCCTTCTTAGTTGTAAGTACTTTCATAATTGGTGGCTGAATAATAGGTACAAGTGACATATATGAGTATGCTGCAACTGCAATTGGTCCCATATATTTTGTCTGACCTAGCTTACCTGCAAGGAAAATTGATGTAGGACCATCTGCACCACCAATAATTGAAATTGCTGCTGCCGCCTTATCTGGGAAGCCCATAAAGATTGCCAGAATGTAAGCTGCAAAAATACCAAACTGAGCTGCAGCTCCAAGTAAAAAGCTCTTAGGATTAGCAATCAAAGGTCCAAAATCTGTCATTGCACCAACTCCTAGGAAAATAAGAGATGGCAAGATGCTCCATTCATCTAACAAATAAAAGTAATGTAACAAACCGCCTACACCATTACTTGAATCTTCTATTGCAAGCATAATATCTGGATAGAGATTTACAAGTAACATACCAAATGAAATTGGTACAAGTAGGAGAGGCTCATATTCTTTCTTTATAGCCAAATACATAAAAAACAACGCTACCAAAACCATTATATAATTGCCCCATGTTAGGCCAAAAAAGGCTGTTTGGTGAACGAGGTTTCCTAGTGTGCTTATTATATAACTCATTAAAATCCCTCCGATGTCCATTTCTTTCTAAAAAAATAAATGTCTTTATTTTTCAAAAGAAATCTCTATATTCTTAGTTTAAAGATGCCAAAAGCTTTCCTGACTCAACAGAATCTCCAGCTGCTACTTCAATTGAAGCTACAACTCCATCCTGTGGTGCTTGAATTTCATTTTCCATCTTCATAGCTTCAAGTATCATAAGGACATCGCCTTTCTTTACTGAATCTCCAGTCTTTACATTAACCTTTAAAATCTTTCCTGGCATTGGAGCATTTACCTTTACTGCACCAGTTGTGCCTGTTTTTGTTGGTGTTGCTGCTTTAACTGCTTTTGTCACTGTATTTGCTTTCTTTTTACTATTATCTGCTCCGTTTATTCCCTCTTCTACAGTAACCTCATAAACATTACCATTTACTGTAATTGTATAATTCTTCATTAAACTTATCCTCCATCTTTTAATCTAAAGATTCTATCTTTTTCGTCTTATAGAACGAATTACTAATCCATTTGAGTTTTTCTCACCTTCATAAGCTGTAATAGCTGCTGTTATAACCGCTACTAGTTCAAGGTCATCTACTAACTCTTCAGATTCATTATTTTCTACAATTTCTTTATCATCTTTCTCATCCTCTACCTTCTGCTCTTGCTTTCGGTTTTGGAATTTATTAATAAACTTAAATAACGAGATGATAAAAGAAATAAAGACTAATACAACAAATACTGTTCCCATTCCAATTACTGTATTCATTGCTGCTTTATAAAGCTTTTGTGATGTTGAATATGTTGGATTAATTGCTGCTCCTGTAATGTAATATTCATCATCAATTGTAAATTCAAAATTCACTTCTTCATTTTTCTCATATGCTGCGTTAGCACTTATAACACAAAGCTTTCCAGTTTCTTTACTTGGAGTGATTTTTATAGAATCTGTATCTATTTTATTAAGCTTTCCAAGTTCATCCCTTGTGGCATTCCATGTGTTATATACCTGTACTGTGCTGTCATTAAATCCGTAATAATTTACTAGATATCGATTTCCAGTTATATCATATAGACTAATATTATTATTAGCATCTGATATTAAGCCATCTTCGCTTCTTGCATCTAGATAAGTTATAAAGTCTATTACCCATTGCTTAATACTTGTTTCATAAGTATCAATTATTGTTTGCTTAGACTGCATTTTTACTGATGCTGTATCAATTGTCTTGCTCTCCTTAAAGCCACAAGCAGTTAATCCAAAACACATTACTATCATGCAAAGAAGTGATATAACTCTTTTTAAATATTTTTTATTCATAAAAGAATCTCCATTCCATTAGATTGTTCCGTGTTTTTTGTCTCTACGAAGTTCCTGCTTTCCATAAAGCATTTCAAGAGCTGCTGATAAATACTGTCTTGTACACTCTGGTGCAATTATTGTATCTACATAACCTCTCTTTGCCATACTTAAGGTTGAGTTATTTAATTCATTAAATTCTGATACTTTTTCCTGAATTTTTCCAGTTACGTCTGATGCATTATTAATCTCGTCTTCGTAAATTATCTTTACTGCTGACTCTGCATCCATAACTCCTACTAAAACTCCATCCCAAGCATAAACTAAATCAGCTCCAAGAGATTTAGAATTCATTGCTAAATAAGCACTTCCATAAGAATCGCCAACAATTACATTGATTTTTGGTACATCTGCATTAGCAAAGGCATATGTTAACTTAGCTACTGCTCTTGCAATTCTTTTTTCTGCCTCTACAGTAGCTTCATAACCTGATACATTAGTAAGGGATACTATTGGAATTTCTAGGGCATTACAAAATGTAACAAAGTCTGCTGCCTTAGTTGCTCCATCCACTGTTAATCCCTTAGCAAATTTAGAAATTTCCTTGCCATCCTTGTCATAACAGCAAATTCTATTAGCTACAGCACCCATTGTAATGCCATCAATTCTAATAAAACCTACTACCATTTCCTTAGCAAAGTCTTTCTTAACTTCAATAAACATATTGTCATCTGAAATTTCTGTTAAAACTAAACTTGGATCATTTACGTTAGCATAGGCATTCTCACATAGTCTATTTAGATCATCTGTTGATGATACATCTACTAACTGACCCTCTTCGTAATTAGCTGGTAAAATAGAAATAAGATCTCTAATGCCACTAGCTATTGTCTCCTCATTACCAGTAAAATCAACTACACCAGATTCTGCCATAAACTTAGCAGATGATGTATCTAATTTTTCCTCGTAATTTCCTTCTAGAGCATTAGGACTATTGACGAATAACTTAGCATTTGTCTCTTCCATAAATGAAAAATCAGACATTTCTAGAACTACTGCTAAGCCACCTCCACAAGTTCCATACACAGCACTTATCATTGGTATAACACCTGAGCATTCGCTCATTTTTGAATAAATTTTACCGAATCCATAAAGTGCATCTGTTGCTTCTTGTAATCTTAAACCTGCACAATCAAGCAAACCAATTACTGGTGTTCCACTCTTTAGTGCTAAATCAAGAAGGTTAACAATTTTTCTAGCATGCATCTCCCCGATTGTACCGTTAAGTACTGATGCATCCTGACTGTAAATATAAACAGGATTTCCATTAACTGCTCCAAAACCGGTAATTACACCATCTGATGGAGCTTTCTTTTCCTGACTGTTAAAATCAGTTGCTCTAGCTGTTACTAAGCTTCCAATTTCAACAAAGCTATTATCATCAAGAATTGACTCTATTCTTGATAATGCTTTTGTAGTATCGCTCATTATCTCTAGCCCTCCTCCATTAATTGTTAATGTAAATTATACATAACTAAAATATATTTTATAATATAATCGCCACAAAAACAAGGCTTTTTGCACAAAGAAAGATGGGGCTTTTACTATATTTTCATAAGTTTTTTACGAGATTATGTCTATTAATTTTGTTATAGAATAGATTGCATATAATATATATTTTTGTATTGATTTTTGATTAAAATAGACATAAAATTTGATAAATCCAAGGTCTTATGCTAGTCTACTAGATGGATACATGGAGGTTTATTATGAATAACGACTATTACGATAATGTTCTTATAATTACAGGCGGAAGCCTTGATATTTCCTGGGCCAAGTCTTATTTATCCCAAAATAAATTTGATTATCTTATTGCTGCCGATAGCGGACTTGCATATGTTAAGGAGCTTAACCTTTGCCCTGACTTTATTCTTGGGGATTATGATTCTGTAGATTTAGAGCTTTTAAACTACTTTAAAGATAAGGATATTAAGACCTATCCAAAGGAAAAAGACTATACCGATACCCATCTTGCAATTATTACTGCTATTAAGCTTATGCCTAGAAAAATAACTATTCTTGGTGGAACCGGCACTAGACTTGACCATACATTAACTTCTATTGGTAATCTTGTTTCCTTACTTGATCTTGATATTGAAGGTGAAATAGTTGATCCACACAACAAAATCTATCTTCTAGGGGAAGGCATGACTAAGATTATAAAAAAGGAAGAACAATACGGAGATTATGTCTCTTTTATTCCATTAGAAAAAAGCTTTACCATAAGCCTTAAGGGTTTTTATTATCCACTAGATAATTACCTTGTAAACTCTGGTCTTAGCTTAACTCAAAGTAATGAAATTGTTGATGATGAGGCAGTAATTACTGTTCATGATGGTATTGCAATTGTTATTGAGGCTAGGGATTAAATCAGAACTTTCTCGAAAGTTTATATTTTTGTAGAAAAAATTTTATAGCAAAAAATTTGTGACAAAAAGCAACCAAAAGCTTTAAAAAAATGCGGTAATTTAGGAATTCCTAGATTAACCGCATCTTTTTATAAGCTTATATATCTTAATTTAGTTTTTAGTTATTTGATAGGAATTCGTGAATTCCCTTTGCACCTGCCTTACCAGCGCCCATTGCAAGAATTACTGTAGCTGCACCTGTTACTGCATCACCACCTGCATATACTGCCATCTTTGATGTCTTTCCTGTCTCTTCTTCAGCTACAATACATTTTCTCTTATTGATTTCAAGTCCCTTAGTTGTTGAAGAAATAAGTGGGTTTGGTGATGTACCAAGTGACATAATTACTGCGTCTACATCCATTTCATATTCTGAACCTGGGATTTCTACTGGTCTTCTTCTACCTGATTCATCTGGTTCACCAAGTTCCATCTTAATTACCTTAATTCCTGTTACATTACCCTTGTCATCTGTAAGGATTTCTGTTGGATTTTGTAATAAGTCAAAGATAATTCCTTCTTCCTTAGCATGATGTACTTCTTCTGCTCTTGCTGGAAGTTCTTCCATAGAACGTCTATAAATAACATGTACTTCTGCGCCAAGTCTTAGGGCTGTTCTTGCAGCATCCATAGCAACGTTACCGCCACCTACAACTGCAACCTTCTTAAATTTAGCAATTGGTGTATCATATTCATCATCAAAAGCCTTCATTAAGTTACTTCTTGTAAGATATTCGTTAGCTGAAAATACTTCATTAGCATTCTCTCCTGGGATTCCCATAAATCTTGGAAGACCTGCACCAGAACCAATATATACTGCATCAAAGCCTTCTTCGTTTAATAACTGATCAATTGTCATTGAACGACCAATTACTACATTAGTTTCGATCTTTACGCCAAGTTTCTTAACATTCTCAACTTCTGCTGCCACTACAGTCTTCTTTGGAAGACGGAATTCAGGAATACCATATACTAATACACCGCCTGCCTCATGTAATGCTTCAAAAATTGTTACTTCATAGCCTAATTTTGCTAAATCTCCTGCACATGTAAGACCTGAAGGACCAGAACCAATAACTGCTACTTTCTTACCATTTAACTTATCAGCACCCTTAGGTGTAATGCCATTTTCTCTTGCATAATCTGCTACAAATCTCTCTAACTTACCAATTGAAATTGATTCGCCCTTAATTCCTCTAATACAAACACCTTCACACTGTGATTCCTGAGGACAAACTCTACCACATACTGCTGGAAGTGCTGATGATTCGCTAATTACTTCATAAGCTTTTTCAATGTTACCTTCCTTAACTTCTGCGATAAATTTTGGTATGTTAATTGATACAGGACAACCCTGAATACATCTTGCATTCTTACAATTTAAACATCTACTTGCTTCTGCCTTAGCTTCTTCTAAATTATATCCAAGACATACTTCATCAAAATTTTTATTTCTAACGTTAGGATCTTGTTCTCTAACAGGAACTTTTTTCATTACGTCCATATTTAACCTCCATATTTGTTTCTAAGAATTTATGATTAATCGTTACAGTTTCCACATCCGCCGTGATGTGTATCACCTTCCTGTAACTTAAGCATTGCTCTTCCTTCTTCTGTCTTATATGTCTGCTGTCTCTTCATTGCCTGATCAAAATCTACCAAATGGCCATCAAATTCTGGTCCATCTACACAAGCAAATTTAATCTCATCGCCTACCTGAAGACGACATGCGCCACACATTCCAGTTCCATCAACCATAATTGGATTCATTGAAACAATTGTTGGAATATTTAATTCTTTAGTCAATAAGCATACAAACTTCATCATAATTAGTGGTCCAATAGCTATACATCTATCGTATTTCTTTCCCTGATTATTAACTAAATCCTTTAATACATCTGTACCCATGCCTTTTCTAACATAGCTACCATCATCTGTTGTAATATATAAATTGTCCCCTGCAATTTTTCTTAATTCGTCCTCTAAGATAATTAAGTCCTTATTCTTAGCACCAACGATTACATCGCACTCTATACCATGTTCATATAACCACTTTACCTGAGGATAAACTGGAGCAGTACCTACACCACCTGCTACAAATACAATTTTCTTCTTCTTTAATTCCTCAATATCTTCCTCAACCATTTCTGATGGACATCCAAGAGGGCCTACAAAATCCATAAATGCATCTCCAGCCTTTAATTTAGCCATCTTCTCTGTTGAAGCACCAACAGTTTGGAAAACTATTGTAATTGTTCCCTTCTCTCTATCATAATCACAAATTGTAAGAGGTATTCTCTCACCCTTTTCATCCATTTTGACAATTACGAACTGGCCAGGTTCACAATGAGCTGCAACTCTAGGAGCTTTAACATCCATAAGATAAATCTTATCTGCTATATTTTCAGCCTTAAGAATTTCGTACATACTTTGTACCCCTTTCTTTTATTTTTCTCATAATAAGCTTGGTAAAAGTTGATAAAACTTCTCATTTACTACCAACTTTAATTTTACAAAATTGTTAAGTTTATGTCAATTAAGAAACGATGATTCGCCATTCTTTTCGTTTATTTTTTCTACTTTTATTTACTATTAAAAGCAATTAAATGTCTTAGCATTTTATATTTAACTATTTCTATTCTATTAAAAATATATTATAACGTTAGTATTAGTTTTTTCGTAAAAAATTTAATAAAAGGAGCTAGGCCTCTAAGATAAAGAGTAATCTTTTCTTATTAGCCTAGCTTTTTTATTCTTTATTTCATCTACTAGAAACTATGTTTCTTTTGTTTTAGTTTCCTCTGCTGTTGTCTTTAATTCTGTAGCCTCGCTAGCATTCATATATTCTTCCTTTACCACTTCCTGCACTTCTTTCTTAATGTCTGCATTATCGATAATGGATTCTTCGGCTCCTGCAAATCGCTTCGCTAGAGCATAAGACAAACTAAATGCTGTATTAAAGATTAATGCAAATATTACGAAGGTATTAATCTGCGCAAATATTGGATTAATCTTAGCTACGATAGCTAACATTGGGATTTCTGAATTAGCAATAGTGTCTACATTTGCATATAAAACCGAATAAGCTGCTAAAACGATAACACCAACGTAGGCCAGTGCTATCTTCATACTTTTGCCTAATGTTTTCATACAAATCTCCTATCTTTAGTTGTAAATGTTCACATCTATATAAATTTTAACAATAGATAGGAGATTGGTCAAATTAAGCCCTGCAGGTAAATCAAAAGAAACTTTATATTAGTCAAATTATTCTTTTGTATCCTTTTCTATTTTATCTAAGCTATCCTTTAATACTTCCGCCCTTAATTCCTTTAGCCATTCTGAAAATGCTACAACGTCATGAGCATAAGTCTTTTGTAACTCATACTCATTCTCTGCCCAGGTGCTAATAGGAGCTTCGTTGTGCTGAATTAAGGCTTCTAATTTATCTAGCGCCTTATAAAGCTTAGCTTCCTTAGTTTCTTGAGCCTCCATTTCTAAAAATAATGCGCTAAAGTTTTTCTTTACTTCTAAAGGAAGACTATTTACCCAATCAGATAAAAGCTTGTCCTCCACTTCTCTATCCTTATCTGTCTTCTTAAAAACAGGAATGTCTCCTGTAAAGCACTCTCCTAAGTCATGGATAAGGCACATACATACGACCTTATCTATATCAAGTTCAGGAAATTCCTCTCTTAAAAGCATAGCCATAAGGGAAATTCTCCAACTATGCTCTGCCACACTTTCCACTCTACCTTTAGAAGTTGTGCAATGTCTTGTGGTATCCTTAAGTCTTTCTGCCACATGTAATATTTCTAGATATTCTCTTGCCTTCATTTTTACTTAACTTTATTCTCCATTAACTTTCACATTTCCAAGTTTAGAATCAGCCTTTAAATCGCCAATATCTCCACTTATCTTTACATTTCCAACCTGACAAGTACAACTACCTGTTTCAATATCACTATCTTTTACCTTGATATTACCTGTTTTTACATCTATTATACAGTCATTTACTGTGCAATCTGTAACTTTTACATTGCCCACTGAAGTATTAATATTAAGATTTTCTATAGAGACTTTATATAACTCAACATTTCCTGCAGAATTCTTAATACTTGTAGTAGCAGAAGCAATTTCATCTATATCTATATTTCCCGCCGATAAATCTATATCTATTTTATCTAAATTTGTATCATATGGCAAAGTAATTGTAATTACACCGGAATTATTACCAAAAAAAGAAACTCCAACTACTTTAGAACTATTATTCTCCTCTATAGTTAAATTACCATCTTCAAGATTAGCATTAATTTCACTTTTTGATGGTAGGTTATACTCCACCTTAAAGCTATCTCCGTAAAGGATCCTAACATTGGCTGCATCTATATTTGCATTAATTTGATTTACCTCTTTTCCTGAATAATCAATAGTAGAGCTTTTTGCCCCTGAAAAGTCAAAGTTAAAGCTATATCTAAATACGTTAATATAAAGGCCTAACAAAACAGCAATTAGAGTAATTGTATATAAAACAATCTTATATTTTTTCTTTGCTTTATTTGACATAAATTAATCCTCCTCATCAATAAAGTTTAACTTTAAAATCTTGTTAATTAGATATGCGATAGGGAAAATAATCCATGTTATCTCCCATCTAAAGGTTAAAAAACTAATAATCAAATAAATACAAATTACCGTAACCTTATAATTCTCTAATATAAGCTCTGCCTTCTTACTTGTATAAGTCACACTTGAAGCTCTTGCATGTTCCCCACTCATAGTCTTCTCATCATTGAGATTTAGGATTGTATCATAGCTGCCATTAATAATTGACACATAAACAATTAAGAATACGCCAATTGCCACAATTAGAAATAAAAGTGAAGGTGTAATAATATCATCATCAAAAATAATTGCTGGTACAACTGATAAAATAAAGCACATAACTCCTACTGAAGTACAAATTGTATTAGTAGTTTCAAAACTTCTCTTTCTTTCCTTAACATAATCTGTTGTTGTCATGTCGATTTTGCAGGTTTCATCTTTTATATAAGACCATTTAGAAGACTTCATTGCTGAAGTGATAAATAGCGCAACTGCTACGGCTATAAAAACAAACATAAAAGATACACCAGCATTTTCATATATACCTAATCTTGTTTCAGAAAGAATAGGACTAATTACACTTGTAATACATAAAAATACGCCAATTGCCACAAGCCAAGCTGACTTAGTTCTTGATGCTAAATATCCCATTACCTCTTCCTTAGTAAGTAATCTTGCCTTAGTCTTCTCTTCTCTTTCCTTAGTCTCCTCTACTTCCTTTTCAAGGCCAAGTTCACTTGCAAGTTCATCTAAATTGCCAAATTCAGCAATAACTGTAGCCACCGCTTCATTCTCTGACTTGCCTTCTGCCTTTAATTCGTTATATTTATCCTCCATCATTTCTAAAAGTTCGCTTTTAGCCTTCTTCACCTCAGCAGTGTTGGCTAAATTTGCAAACATAGCATTAAGATAACTTTTAATTGTTTCCATATTACTCCTTCCAATGCTTCACCAAGCAACATTCTAATATAGTATTATTTAAGTAACATTAAAGAATTCATATTCTAAATTTTTTTTGTAAATTTATTTACCACTTCTTTGATTAGATCCCACTCCTGACATTTCTCCTTATAGTATGAAAGACCTATGTCTGTAATTCTATAATAAGTTCTTTTCTTAGCTGTGCCTTCAGAATCCTTATTGGCTACAAAGGATTCAATATAACCATTCTTCTCTAATCGATTAAAAGCTGAATAAAGGGTTGTTTCTTTTATCGTATACTTCTCTTCTGAGATTTCCTTTATCTGCTTTGAAATCTCGTAACCATAAGATGGCTCTTTTAAGAGGATATACAAAATCATAGTGTCGTTGTAACCGCGGATCACGTCACTACTTATCTCAACCATCAGATCACCTCCTGTTTTTGAAAATGTATCTTCTACGACTATCGTACTATGTCTGTCGTAGTACGTCTGTCAAAGTAAATATACTACGACCGTCGTAGTATGTCAATACTAGTTTCCAAATTTAATTAACTTTTATGTCCTTTTTTTCCAATAATATAAAATAATAATATGTTAAAATTCTTAAAAGTAATCTAATTTACCATAAATAGGAGAGAATATGATTAGCATTATTATACCAATATACAATACATCTAAATATTTAAACGAATGCTTTAATAGTATTAAAGCTCAGACCTATACGGACTTCGAAGTACTTATGATTAATGATGGATCAACAGATGATTCTGAAACTATTTGTAAAAATTGGACAGAATATGATTCTAGATTCAAGTATTTCTATAAAGAAAACTCAGGTTTATCTTTAACAAGAAATTATGGTCTTTCAAAGGCAAATGGCGATTATATTTTCTATATGGATAGCGACGATATTATTTCACCACAAACTTTAGAGTTCTTATATAAAACTCTTAAGAAGGATAATTTAGACCTAGTTGCTTGCTATGAATATGATTTTAAAGATGGTAATACACCTGAAATCATAAAGTATGAGGATGTAGATTTTAGAAAATATCTTGATCCCATTGATTTTCTAAAAACCTTAGCCTATGAAGATCTTATCCTTGCAAGAGCATGGAATAAGCTATATAAACGCAGTTTATTAGAAAAGGTTGAATTTGAAGACTATGTACTTGAAGATAGAATTTTTGCCATTGAACTTTCATTAAAGCTTAACAAGGCAGCAATAATTAATAATAAGTTGATTTATCACAGATTCCATGAAAACAGTATTATGACAACACCTTCTAGTAAGATTTATACTGGTATGCTTGTTTCTTGCCAAAGACAGATATCTGCTAGCAAATTAATAATCCATGATTCTAAGGAGTTACGAGCAATCAATGAACAAATTTTATATGTCCTTAATAGATTTGCTGCTGGAGCTCATGCAGAACATTTTCTTAAAGAAGAAAAGGAACTTAGACAACTAGCTAAAAAGCTTTATAGGGAAATAGGAGTCAATAAGCTTAGTTTAAAGCTATTCCTTCAAATTTATTTCTTCCTTCTTTGGAGCTTCTTAAGCATTAAAAGAAATCACATTTGGATAGGTGGAAGAAATATGCGCTTAGCTAAATAATACTATAAAAGATAAAAGCCTTAAGCTATTTAGATAATAACTTAAGGCTTTTTCCCATTTTTATAGAGTTTCCTATCTTTATAAAAGCGTCTGCCTGTTCCACAAAATGTAAAACTTACATTAAATTCTTCACACTCATACTTAACATCTGGTCTTTGCTCTATGATATGCCAGGCCTTAAGGCGCCAATCATCAGCTTCTTTTAAGAAGAAATCATAGGTCATGCACACTCTTAGTATTTCCCCTGATTTTACTTTATAGCAACCATGCCAAGGATTCCATATATCGTGCATTTACTTGTCTTCCTTTACATCATATATTTCCTCTTCATATTTGAAGCCCCAGTTCATGATGGCATAAAAGACAGGGAATAAGTCCTTTCCCATATCTGATAGAGAATACTCTACGTGAGGTGGCACCTCATTATACTGAATTCTATTAACTAATCCATCATCTTCTAGTTCTCTTAAACTCTTAGTAAGCATTGTATTAGTAATACCCTCTAAATCTCTTTTTAGCTGGCCAAATCTTACTGAATCATATATACAAAGCTCATATATAATCTGAGACTTCCATCTTCCCTGCATCATTACTAAAAGTGGTGTTACAGGACAATTTCCATCTTTTGTTACAATTCCTTCTTTAAGCTTAATAAGAAATTCCTCATAAGACATATAGTCTTCATTTTTTATTGACATAAAACCTCCATATATAACAACATTTTCTTTTTACATTTTTCACGTATTCTTAGGCTTATATAATTATTCTAACATATTTTTATAATTTTTACAGTTTCATATATCCGCACATATCCTTAAATCCTAAAGACTTATAAAGAGGCTTTCCCATATCTGAACTTTCAAGATATACTTTCTCTACATGTCTATTTTTTGCAATTTCTATTAGTTTAGTGCAAAGCTTTCTAGCTATTCCCTTTCGCCTAAATTCCTCTCTTACATAAACATTCATAAGATATGCGCATCTTCCCTTTAAATTATCAGGAGAGGGCATTTCATTATATAAGCAAATGTTAGCACAAGCTGCTATTTTACCATCTTCCATAGCAACTAATGCCACATGTTTATTAGCCATAAATTGTTCTTGGTAAAAGCTTTTATTTTCCTGTTTTATGGCCTCCCATTCCTCACTAGATAAGGTCTTCTTTTTCTCACTAAAAACATGGGATAATACTTCCATTCGCAATTCTAATAAAAGTTCTATGTCTTCTTTATTCAAAAACTTAATTTCTAACATATCTATCCTTCCTTTATGCTACCTTTTTAGCCACGTTAGGTAAGGCCTTCTTATCTACCTTTCCATTAGAATTAAGAGGTAAATCCCTTAATTCAACAAAAAAGTCAGGTATCATAAAGTCAGTTAAATAATCCTTAAGATAAGCTATTATATCTGTTAATTTAGTCTCCTTATCCTCCTTAACAATATAAGCTACCATATATGATAAGTTATTAGCATCTGTTTTAGCTGCCACGTAAGCCTGTCTTACCATGTCTGATTTTAACAAAACATTTTCAACTTCACTAACTTCAACTCGCTTACCTAAAATCATAATCTGAGTATCCTTTCTATGAAGGAAGGCAATATTGCCATCAGGAAGAATATAACCTAAATCGCCGCTCTTATACATTCTTCCATCAGCCGTATTAACAAAGCTTTCATTTTCCTTAGCTCTATCTCCCATATAACCTATAGAAACTCCGTCACCAAAGATGCATATTTCGCCGATTTCGCCCTTTGGCACTTCTCTTCCCATTTCATCCATAATCTTAATCCTTGTACCAAGAACCGGCTTACCCACAGGGAAAGTTCCGTCTTCTAATACATTTTCCATACTACATCTGCAGTAACTTGCGCAAACTGTAGTTTCTGATGGTCCATAAGTATTATAAATTTCCACTTTTCCTAGTAAATTAGTAACATAAGTTGCCCTAATTACATCTCCACCGCTAATAAGAAGGCGAAGGCTTTCTGGCAATTCTCTATCATTTAATTCCTGCAAAAGGTATGGGAAGGAACTTAACATGGTAACCTTATTCTTATCAATAAAGTTTATAAGCTTAGTTATATCCTCCTTAGTTTCCTTAGTTGGAATAGCAAGTGTAGCTCCAGACATAATTGATGTAAAGACTTCTTCTACAAAAATATCAAAAGAACATACTGAATGCTGAAGCATAATATCTCCCTTAGACGGATTAAACTCATTTCTAAAAGCTCGAATATAATGTCTTAAATTATCATGAGTTACAGACACACCCTTTGGCTTACCTGTTGTTCCTGAGGTGTAAAGAATATAGGCAAGTTTAATATCAACTTCTTCCTCTTCATTAAAATCTAATTCTAAGTAATCTGGTCTTATTTCTTCTCCAGCATCTATAATTAATTTTTTAAATTCAGGAAGAAGCTCCTTGTAGGCACTATTAGTAATAATAATCTCTACCCCTGCCTCTTCCATCATGTATCTTATTCGTTCCTTTGGAAATGTTGGCTCTGCTGGAATATATGCTGCTCCTAAATCAAGACTAGCAAATATAGCCCCAATCATTTCAACACTGTGATCCATAATTATGCCAACTCTTTTTAAATTCTTATCTAACTTAGCCTCAATTGTTTTAGTTAAGGCAAATAACTCTTTTCTTGTTAAACTTCTTTCTTCATCAAATACTGCTACTGCTCTTTCATCTCTTCTAACTTCTTCTTTAAAAATTTCCATAACGTTTTTCATAATTAATACTCCTAAAATTTAACTCTTAGTTCCTGTTACATGTTAATATTAAGGAGTTTCTTTTATTCCCACAAGTACGCAGTTTTTTGAAACATAGTATCATCCATGATACTTTTGAGCTATTACTGACCTCAAACAATAGCTAAATTACTTTAACCTAAACTTAAATCCTCTTAAAGTGTTTTTTTGCAAAACCCATTGGCTGCACACATTCAAGGGTACCTATATAGTTTTTATCCTTATCACGAACTGCCATATACTTAATAAGTACTGGCTCATCATCTCTACTTGTCCATACGTCAACGCAGTCTCTTCTGCCTTCCTTAAAGTCCTCAAGTATCATGCGAACCATTGGCTCAATTTTAGGTGGATGGCAGGAAAATACTTCTCTTCCAAGGGCTGAAAGTGGTCTTTTAAATAACTTCACATCATCCCCATCATTAAAATATCTATTAACATTATCTGCATCAACAAAAGTTAATTCCATTGGAATTGTATTTAGCATGGCATCTAGCTGCTCAATAGTTAAGCGGCCTGATGGAAGATTAACTGATCCTGCTTCTTGACTATAGTTTTTAACATTTCCCTTTGGAGTAGCCTTTTCCCATAATGGACGATTTCCAATAAGGCATGGCTTGTAATCTGCAAAATCTCTTGCAATATCGCACCAATCCTCTTCACTAAAGTTTTTAGCACAAAGTGGAAAAAGAATATTTTCCTCCTTATAAATCATCTCTTCCGCTCTTGTAACCACAGCGTCAAGACGTTCATTCCACAATTCATTATCTATAAACTCTGGGTTTTCTATGGCACTATTATAAATTGACTTCATTTCGTCACGAATTTCATCATCAACGCCCCACATTACATTAGAAGGACCCGAAAATCCATACTTAACATTAAGAATTGGATATAATAAATCCCCTTTTTCGGCATAGTGAATTGAAGCTTCTCTTGCTTTCTTTAAGGCTGACATAATATTTTCCTTAGTATCCATGGCTCTTCTTAATTCCTTTAAAGCATCTGATATAGCCTCGTTTTCAAGAGCAAATGTATTAAGTGGGTGATTCTCAATCTTTCTTAATTCCATATAAATACTATCAGCCCCATCCTGTCTTTTTATAGGAGCTGCCTTATACTTTGAACCAATTCCCATACCAAAGGATTCACTCATAGCTTCCTTAACATCTACCTTTCCAATTGATCCATAGGAAATTGAATTGCCATTTTGGCGCTTAAGAGATTCACTCACTGCCTTTTCTGCATTGGCAATTTTTTCCTCTCTTGTTGCACCATGGAAAAGAGCTGAGTGAACATCACATAATTTCTGAACCTCTGCTACTGGTGTACCTCCCGCAATTAAGGACTGCTCTGCCTTGGCAATTTCTGCCGCATCTACATCCGTAAAATTTTCAACGAAGTCCTTTCTAACGGATTCAATATCTTCACCCTTAGACAGTCTTTCAACATAGGACTTAATCTTTAGGGTTCTCTCATCAAGCTCTAATTCCTTTATTTCATTGCCATTGGCATCCTTTCTTTTAGGAAGCTGTGAAGCAAGCATCTTTTTAGCAGTTTCTGCATCCACTTTTTCTACTGTTTTTTCTTCTGCTGCCATTCTTTCTAGTATCTTATTATCCATACGCTTTTGTACGAAACTTGGCATCTTACCTTCAAGCTCAAAGCCATTATTTTTAAGAGCTAAAACCACATCCACCATATCGATTTTTTTCATAATTGCGCCCTTAGGAATTGTCATAACCTTGCCCATTGTATTTAAAATACCGGGCTTAGTAACCTCAGTAAAGCCTAATTCTAGCAATATATCTATAAGTTCTGGATACTCGTTACAAAGTTCATACACACTTTTCTTTAAATTAATTTTCTTTCCCATAGTAAATCCTTTCTTTAAATCTATCTTTTTATTAACTTTTGTGTACATTATATACAAGTTAGTTATATGAAATCTGTATCCTAGGATACACTTTAGAAGAGAATTTTGTAGTATAATGTAAACATCTTATTAATAAAGGAGAAGCCTATGGATTATTCAGTTTTAGAAAATAGTACTTTATTTCACGGAATTAAAGCTAGCGAGTTAAGAAAAATTCTAGAATCCGTACCCCATCACATTCAAGTCTTTGATAAGGGGGAATGCATCTTTCATCTTATGGAAAATGCAGACAAAATCGGTGTTATATTAGAAGGTCGTGTAGAAGCTCAAAAACTTTTTCCTAATGGAAGTCAGATAAATGTTACTACCAAGGGAGCTGGTGAGCTAACAGGCCCTGCTGCCGTATTTTCAAAAAGCCATAAATATCCTTGCGATATTATTGCTACAGAGGCAAGCACTCTTATGATGTTTAAAAAAGAAGACCTACTATATCTTATGCAACAAGATGTACGTATTCTTGAAAATTTTACAACAGCCATGGCTTCTATAACATATATGTTACAGCAACGAATCGAACTATTCTCCTATAAGGGAATTGCTCAAAAAGTTGCTTTTTACCTCCTAGTTCAAAAAAGGAAAACAGGAAAAAATATAATTCCTATTCCAAACTCCATGACTCAGTGGTCTATGCTTATGAATGTATCTAGAACATCACTTCATAGAGAGTTAAAACGTCTTGAAGAGGAAGGCATCTTAGAATACGCCTCTAAAGAGATTCGTATAGTTGATGACAATAAACTTCAAGACTTACTTAGCAATTAAGTTTTTGTATAAATAAGACATCAATCAAACTTTCAAAAGAAAAAACAACCAAGTCTTATTAGACAAGGTTGTTTCTTCCATTTATACAAACACACTTTACAAATATGAGAATCTAGCTAATTTCTTCAAAGTGTAGTTATAAGTTATTTTATTTTTCCTTAGCGCCAACATAGTAAGGAACGGCAATAAATAAAATACCGCCTACCATATTACCAAGTGTTACCCATAAGAGGTTATGGAAATAACCTGCTGTTGTAACTGCTACACCACATGGGTTTAAAAGAGCTTCTGTAAGGAGAGTCATGTTAGCAATACTATGCTCAAATCCTGATGTAATAAAGGCAAATAAGCACCAGAATACCATGATTAACTTAGCAGAATCAGACTTAGCTCTAAAACCTGACCAAACAGCAAGGCAAACTAACATGTTACAAAGAATAGCTCTTGTGAAAAGTTCAGGAGCTGTTGCTGACATTTTTCCAAGTGCTCCATTAGCCATAAATGTACCTACAGCACCCTTAGCAAGTCCTGTGTAGTTGTAAATTAATGCAAGTACAACTGCACCAGCCCAGTTACCAAGGTAACAAACGATCCATACCTTAATAGCATCAAAAATTGATGTCTTCTTCTTTAAAACACCTGCTGTCATCACTAGGTTATTACCTGTAAAAAGTTCTGCACCACAGATTACAACAAGTGAAAGTGCGATACCAAATGAAGCACCCATAACTGTCTTAGTTGCAGGAGCTCCACCTAGCTGACCGCCAATAGTAAAAATAAGTAAAATACCAAAACCGATAAAAGCACCGGCAAGCATTGATAACAAGAAATATCCAATAGGATTCTTTTTAAGTAAGTTTGCTTTACTTGCTGCACCATTCGCAGCCATTTCAAATTCATCTTTAAACATAAATTTGCTCCTTTAATCTTTGCTTTTTTTAAGGCCTAATTAGCTTTTTAGCATACCCCAAGCCTTTAAAAAATTAATGTTTATTATCGAAATGAATGCCTTCCCAATACACGTTATTATTCATAATAGTCTCTGGCATTAATTCTACATCTTTAAGTGCGAATTCTTTGAACTTTTCAAAGCCTACGCGATCAATAATGTAACCAATGTGCTCTTTTCTAGCTGGAGCGTTTGGTGAAATATATTCTTCAACGAACTTATATGTATTCTTGATAATCTTAACAATATTTTCTTCATCAGCCCATACAAGGAAGTCCTTACCAAGTCTAGGATTCTTCTTACCTGTACGTCCCATGATTGTAAGCTTATAGTACTTCTTTTCAGATCTTGTCCAAGCTCTTGTAGGACACTTTGTAACACAAACACCACAACCAATACATTTTTCAGTATCTCTTACAATCTTGTAGTTTTCCATACGAAGTGCTGAAACTGATAAAGATGTACAACCCTTAACACAAGCGTTACAGCTAATACATCTATCAGGATCATATTGTGGCATTGTCATACCAATAATACCGAAATCGTGCATACGAACCTTAGCGCAGTCGTTAGCACATCCTGTACATGCAACCTTAAAGTGAAGGTCGTTAGGGAAGATTTCCTTATCGATTCTTCTTGCAAGCTCTGATGTATTATAGTTAGCAAATGGACATACATTATTACCGATACATGCAGATACATTTCTTGTACCTGATGCTGAATATCCATTAGCATTGTCCTTATCTTCTGGATTCTGATTAATTCCTACCTTCTCAATAATTGGCTGAAGTAATTCATTAACCTTGTCCATATCTTCAAGATGAATACCTTCAATTTCAAAACCCTGACGAGTTGTTAAATGAACATATCCATTACCATATTCTCTAGCAATTTTTTGTACCATACCAAGTACTTCGGCATCTAGATAACCACCTGGAACTCTAATTCTAGAAGCTCCTATACCACGCTCTTTACTAATACGCCATGCATGTTTTTTGGCTTTTTTTGTATTTATATCAAGACTCATAGAAACCTCCTTAATCAAATAATTCCTTAGCTTCAGTGTAATTAAATACTGGTCCATCTAAGCAGACATACTTGTCATCCATCTTACAGTGACCACATTTGCCAACACCACAGCACATCTTTCTTTCATATGAAGTCCAAATCTGCTCATCTTCTATACCAAGCTTTTTAATTTCCTGGATTGTAAACTTAATCATAATTGGAGGGCCAACACAGATAAATACTGCATTCTTAGGATCTTTAAACTTAAGGTCTGGAATATATTTAGTAACCATTCCCACAGGACCTTCATAACCCTCTGGCGCTGCATCTACAGTCTTAATTACATTAATTGTTTTAGACCATCTTTCAAAATCTGCCTTAAATAAAACATCTTCAGGGCTCTTAAAGCCTGCAATAAGTGTTGTTGAAATCGCATCTTTAGGATTAGCTGCAAAATACTGAATAACACCTCTCATTGGAGATACACCAGTACCACCACCAATAATTACGACTTCCTTACCCTTAAAGTTATCAATATCAAAACCGTTACCATATGGTCCACGAATAAGTAACTTATCACCAACATAGTTTTCAAAAACTTCATCAGTAACCTTACCAACTCTTCGAATTGTAAAATCTACTAAGCCATCAGCAATACCACTTACTGAAATTGGAGCTTCACCATACTTTGGAATTGAAATTTCAAAGAACTGTCCTGGCTTAACATCACCATCAAATTCCATACGGAAAGTATATTCTAAATTAGTATGTTTAATTACTTCTTTTATCTCAGAAGGAAATGGAACGTATTCGTTTTTCATATTAACCTTCCTCCTTTGCTAATCTATTAAGAATTGCTGCATGTGAAATGTATTCAGGACAGACGTCATCACATCTACCACAACCTACACACATTGAGTAGCCAAATCTCTTTTCAAAATCGTAATGCTTATGCATAACCTTAAATCTTATACGGTCAGCCTGGCTCTTTCTAAATTCGAAACCACCAGCAATCTGTGAATAGCCATCAATCTGACATGATGCCCAAACTCTTCTTCTTTCACCAACCTTAGGATTATCCTTATAGAAGATATCCTGCATTGTAAAGCATGTACATGTTGGACAGACGAAATTACATCTTCCACAGCCAATACATCTAGAACCATATTCTTCCCAAATAGGATTATCCTTAGTAGCCTTTGAAAGATTCTTAGGAATTGAAACCTTCTGCTTATTTTCTGTTACATAATCAGGTGTAACATCTAACTTGCTCTCTTCATTAAAGATGGCAACAAAATCTTCATTCTTAGCATCTACTAATGCCTTGTCTCCATCTAGCTTTAAATATAAGTCGTAATCGTCAGCCTTATTAGTTCCCATAGCAACACAGTAACCTGAATCGCAAGAGTGCTCACAACCCATTAAACAAAACTTAGCTCTTGCTCTTACTCTCTGGTAATAAAAATCGCCAAATTTATTATCAAGGTAAATCTGATCTAGTCTTTTAAGTGCATGCATATCACATGCTCTAAGGAAAATTAATAGGTCCTTAGTTGGTCCCTTTGGAACAGTAGTTTCATCTTCTGTAAAGTAGAAAAGAGTTTCGTTAATTGATAATAAAGCCTCTTTAAATGAATAATCGGATTTCTTATTCCATTCGATTTCATCAAGACTTGTAACCTTATCATAGCGAACAACGTCTACTTCTGAAAATGTACCGTCTCCTTTTTTTACTACAGGTGCATAAATATCATGTGTTTCCTGTAATGTCTTAAATATGGATTCCATCTTTTCTTTAGATAATTGATAACCCATAACACATCTCCTTTCCTTTACAAAAAGTGAATTTTATTTACAGATTGTTTTTTATTTAACAATCTTAATGACAAAGTTTTCCCAGTCCCTTTTTCTTAAAAAAATAAAAAACAAATTAAAAACCGGTCATACTTGATAATAATTATCAATTATAGCCGGTTTAAAATCTGTGATATATGTCACACTTTATTCATTTTTGTTAAAAAATAATCAAAATTCGTCATATTTTTGGTAAATTTATACTATGCTTTTTAAATTATTCATATCTACAACAGTAAGAACACCCTTTTCGTGCTTTATTATTTTTTCTTTTTTTAATCTAGAAATTATTCTCGATACAGTTTCCCTTTTAGCCCCTACCATATTAGCTAAAAGTGTTACTGTCACTTCAAATTTTATTCTTCTTCCACATTCCACATCTTTACCATAGTCTCTTGCAAGTTTCCACAACCTTGCTGCAAGTCTTTTCTCAATTGGGAAAGTTCCGTTAGAATTACCTGTTTGTCTATATAATCTTCTTAGTTTATGAGCTAGAGAATTATATACAATTCTAAAGGCTTCATAGTCCTTAGTAAAATACTTATCTAAGTCCTTAACATAAATTTTAAGTAAGCTTACTTCACTTAGTGTTTTAGCTGCAATTGATGTTTTATCATCTTGCATGCATACCTCGTTAATAATTTCTCCTTCAGTGCATATAAATATAACTCTTTCATCCCCATATCTAGAATTTCTGTATAGGGACACATAACCCTCAACGATTATGTACATATACTCTATTTTATCTCTTTCAATAAAGAGCACTTCGCCCTTGTCCATATTTATAAGCTTTCCCAATTTAAAAAGATTATCTCTACTTTCTTTAGATAGCTTATTTAGGACATTTCTTGATTTTACCTTACTGTTCATAGACTAAATATCTAATCCTTTCGACTATTAGCTTTTATACAATTTAATTTTTCCATTAACTATATTACTAAGTATTCTGTTTCTCCATCAACTTCTACACTTTTTATCTTACAATCAAAGACTTCTTCTATAACGCCTGAATCTATGCAGGCTTTAGGGCTATTGCAGGCCACAACTTTTCTATCTTTCATAACAACAATTTCATCTGCAAGTTTAAGAGCATGACCTATATCATGCATTACAATAACCACTGTCTTTCCTTTTTTTGCAAGATCTCTAATAAGCCTATAGATATCTCTTTTACTAGCAAAATCCAGGAAATTCATAGGTTCGTCCATAACCATATAAGGGCTATTTTGAGCTAGCTGCATACTTAAAAAGACACGCTGCTGTAAACCTCCTGATAATTCATTTAGCATTTTGTCTTTATAATCTAAAAGATTAGTGTATTCTAGAGCTCCCATAATGGCCGACTTATCCTCTTTACTCATTTTTCTTGTAAAACCCATATAAGAAAATCTACCATGCTCCACTAATTTCTTTACTGAAATATTCAAGTTATTATCCCTAAACTGAGGCATAAATGAGAGCCTTTTCGCTCTTTGTCTAAAGCCTAATAACAAGAAATCTTCATCATTAAGAAGTATTTTTCCTGAAGTCACCTTACTCATACCATTAAGAGTCTGTAAAAGAGTAGTTTTACCACAACCATTAGGTCCAATAATAGCTGTAATCTTTCCCTCTTTAAAAGAAACAGAAATATCCTTTAAGATTGGAGTTTTTGAGACTTCCACACTAACATTACAAAACTTAAGCATTAAGTCTTCTACCTCCTTTTCTCATGAGTAAATATAGAAAAAATGGGCCTCCTGCAAGGGACAATAAAATTCCTACTGCTAATTCATATGGTGCAAATATAACTCGTCCCAAAAGATCAGCGACTACTACAAGTAAAGATGCAATAAGCATTGATGATGGAACTAAAATTTTGGCATCATTTCCAAAAATGCTTCTAGCTATATGAGGCACAATTAAGCCCACAAAGCCTATTAAGCCTGCAAAACTTACAACTAGGCCTGCTAAAAAACTGGCAATAATTACAAAAATCATTCTAAATAAGTTTACTCTAAGGCCAACCGAGTAAGCTACACCATCTCCTAAAGCTAAGATATTTAGAGCCTTAGAAAGAATGATTGTAATTATAATTGCTATGGAAATTCCTATAGCAGGTAAAAAAAGAGCATCCATTGTAACTCCAGCTAGAGAGCCTACTAGAAAATTAGTTGCATTTACATTAACATCTGAATCTAAAACTTTAATTACGCTCATACCCGCTGATAAAAAGCTAGAAATTGTAATACCCGCCAAAACAATAGTGATTCTTGACTTTTCTGTAATATAAGCCAAGGTTAGTATTACAAGAGATGTTACAAATGCACCAATAAAAGCCATCATTGGTTTTAAAAATAGGTTATTAGGTGCAATTATCATAGAAAGCATTACAAAAAAGCCTGCACCTGAATTAACACCTATGGTATTAGGACTTGCTAGGGCATTGTTCATTACACTTTGCAGAATGACCCCTGCTATTCCTAAACCAGCGCCTGCAAGAATTCCTCCAAGCACTCTTGGTAAACGCACCGACCAAATTATTACAGCCATCTTAGAACTTGTATCCCTAAAAGACAAAACATTTAAAAGATCCTTTAAGGGAATGTTTACACTACCATAAACTAATCCAAGTATGGAAAAGATAACTAGTAAAATAAATACAAAAATAAGAATACTTTTTTTACAAAAATTATTTTTTATCATAGTCCAGTCCTATCTAATAATTCGTTGGCTAGATCAATTAAATACTTACGTCTTTTGCCTGAATCTGGCATTGTTTCTTTAGCAACTATTCTAGCCTCTGCTAATTGATCTAGGATTTCTTCAATATCACTAGGAATTGATTCTTCTATTTTCTTTCTAAGTCTTATGGCTACCTGAGGTCCTGCTCCACTTGTAGATACCCCCACAACAAGCTTTCCCTTTTTCATAACCGATGGGAAAATAAAATCACACATATCCGGCACATCTACCACATTTACAAGAAGATTTAGCTTCCTAGCATCACTATATACTATCTCATTAAGCTTAGTATTGTCCGTGGCAGCTACCACGTAATCCGCCTTTTCTAGAATTTCTTTATAATACTTTCCTTCAATAAGCTCCATTCTATCTGCATATTTTTTAATTTCATCAGATATTCTATCTGCTATTAAAGTGATTTTTGCGTCAAATGCTAACAACCTTTCCACTTTTTCTAAAGCAATGTTTCCACCGCCAATTATAAGTCCATGTAGATTTGTTACATCCACAAAAAACGGAAAATAAGCCATAGTCAATTCCTTTCCCTTTTAGTTTTTAGGATAAATAATATCTGCTAGTTTCTTGTATGCCTCACCCCATTTTGCATTTGGTTTAGAGTTATATAACATCTTATCTAAAACATAATAGTTATTATTCTTAACAGCTGTAAGTAAATTCCATGCTGGATTACTAATTAAAAGCTTGTTTACATTTTCTAGGGCCTTATCTACATCGCTACCCTGGACTGTAACAAAGATATAATCTGGATCTTCAAGTAAAATAGCCTCCATACTTAAGTCTTCTAAACTCTTATTAGAATCTGCAATATTAACTGTATCTAAATCCTTTAAAATCTCGCCACCAACTGTACCAGTACTTGTTTTAACCTTAACTGAAGAAGCTGCTGCTCGTATAAATAAAACCTTTGGCTTTCTGCCATCAATCTGACTTTTAGCTGCTTCAATCTGATTACTAACATCTGTTACATTTTGCTTATATAAGTCATCTCTTTTTGTAATAGTTGTAAAAATCTCCATTGTTTTTGAGTAATCATCAAAATTATCTACATTAAAATAGGCAACTATTATACCTGCATTCTCTAATGTTTCCTTAATTTCAACCTGACCATCTAACTTGCTTGATGCAATTACTAAATCTGGCTCTAAATTAATAATAGTTTCCACATCTGGATGTAAATTACTACCTGTATTAGCCACAGATTCATCAAAGACAAAGTCATAACTTGTAAATGTATCGCTAGCTGTACCAACAACGCTTCCGCCTGCTGCCATCCACTCATCGCAAAAACTTCCAAGTAGGGTAACAACTCTATCAGCCTTTGAAACTGTAAGCTCACGACCTAGGGAGTCAGTAAATGTCACACCTTCCTGATTTTGTGTTAAATTAATATCCTGCTTATTATTCTTTTTTTCTGTCTTTGAACAGGCAGCAAAAGTCACTGCTAGACATAAAATTAGAGATAAAACTATCTTTCTCTTCATAATACTCCTTTTCAATTCTCTCTGATATTTTATATAATTTTAACACTTTAAATAGCTTATGTAAATATTAGCACCGTCTGGTGAGTTTCCCATAAACACTAGCTTTAAGGCCTATATTCCAATAAAATTTATAATAAACAAGTGTGATTTAAGTCATAGAGTCTTAACACTTTAGTTTGGTAAAGTTTATATTTATTTTAGAATTTAATAGAAGTCAATAAAAAAAGCCATGTAAACATTTGTTACATGGCTAAAATAAGTCTTCTTACTACACTTCGTAGTTCTAATTTTTATAAAGCGTTACTTATATATGTCCCATTGCTTTCAGTTAGAATATAGCATGTTCCAGAATTTATTCCCACGCCATATGTTCCTACTACTTTATTGCTTGTCTTATCCTTTAATTGGAACACATACATTGACATTTGATCTATCATTGATGTTGATACATAGCTTATTTCCGCTTTATTATTATTTGCTAAAGTTGTATTATTCAACATTACTCCATTAGTTTTTAATTTTTCTTGTAATAATGTCTGACTCTCTTGTCGTGTATATGTTACTGTAGCTGTAATTATGTAATTTCTTTTGGTTACCTGACTTATTTGATCATGATCCCCTACTATAATTGCAGATACTATTATATTTCCAACTGGTAACACCACTTCATCTACATATTCTTGACTTTGTGATGTTGGTGTTGTTCCGTCTAGCGTATAATATGCCTTTGCACCTTCTGGTATATTGGTTATTGCAAATACCTGCCCCTGTGTATATGTTCCTGACGCTGGACTTATATTAGGTGCTGACGGTTTAGTATAAACCAACACATACTCACCTTCAAATTCATCACTATAAACCCCAACATTATTAACTGCTATTGCACGTATTTTTGTTGTTCCATTGTTTAGTTTTATTGGGTCTTCATAAACTGTACTTTGTGTTGTTGGTTTAGTTCCATCAAGTGTATAATATATCACTATATTATCTTCTTCTGTAAATGTAACTTCTATATCTTCATTATAACTTCCGGCACTCTTATTTGGCACTGGTGCATTAACCATATATTCTTCGATATACTTCTCGCTTGATGTGTCTTTATAGGTATTTATTAACTGTGTTAATTCCTCTCCCATATTTTCATCATAATACAACTTTGCCAAAGCTTTTATAGCATCCTTATAATCACTATCATATGTTAAAATATCCTTTAATATCTCAATAGCACTATCGTAATCTTTTGTCTTATAATAGCACTGATACAATGTCATTTTTAATTCAAGATCTTTTTTACCTTGACTTGTAAGGCTTGCTTTTTTTAGATAGTCTATTGCATCTACATACTTACCTTGGTCATATAAATTCATACCTGTTTTCTCATTATATGAATAACCAGATTTCACACTTTTATTACTTGTAACTGCTACAACTATCATAACTACTATTAAAGCAACAACCGCTACTGAAATTGCTATAATCGTATAAAGTGTTTTTTTGTCCATTTTTTTCTTAGCATTTTTGCCGCTAGTTACATAAATATCTTCTTTTGTAGCTTCATCTTTATCCTTTATATCATCATCTATTACATCATTAATATTAGGGCTTACAATTTTCTCGTCTCCATCTATATAAGCTCTAGCAACTAAGGTTTCCCTAGCAACCATTTTTTTAATTGATTTCTCTATTTCATCTTCTATGTTTATATCCTGATTTTTTGTTGTGTTCTCATCATTAACTTTATTATTTCTTTCATTAATCAGTTTATTTATCTCATTAGTATCTACTGTCTTTGTTTCTTGGGCAATATCTACTTCTTCTCTTACTCTTTTATTGTCTATAACTAATGTCTTAGCATTATCAATATTTCCATCCCTATTTATGCCTCTTGTCATACGCATTCCTCCAATGTATTTAACTTTTTAAGTTTAGCATAAAACCTGACTTTGCGCAACCATATGCCTTTGAAACATTGAATGAAATGTAGGATGAAACATGGGATATTGGATAATTGTTTATATTAATGGCAGGAGATTAATTTGCAGCCGGTGATTTATTATAACCGGCGATTTTCATCTAGATTTAACAACTTTACAGAAATTTGTTTACTTAGGATTGTTTTTCTGTAATGTCTTTCTTCACTTTTTTATCTAGATCGTAGCATTTACAGAAAATTCGCTCATTTTGAATTATTTTCTGTAACGCTTTCTTTTTCTTTTGAATTTGAAATTTGATAATTACAGAAATTTAGAGTTTTTACATCTATTTTACCGTAGCACTTCCTTCTCTAAAATTTCTTTGATTTTTTAATTTACGGTAATTTCATCTCTTATCCTATGTTTTACCGTAACGCCCTCTCTCCAATAATTTCTTTAACTTTTTACCTTACGGGAATTTCTTCTCTTATCTTACTATTTTACCGTAACACCTACTCTCCAATAATTTCTTTAACTTTTTACCTTACGGGAATTTCTTCTCTTATCCCACGTTTTACCGTAATCCCCTCTTCCCAAGAATAAATTTCCAAGAATCACTCCCAGAATCACTCCCAGAATTATTCCCAAGAATCACTCCATAAATTACTTCCATGCCTTAACCAAAGTTTATGAGGCAATTAATCCCTTATAAGTCTTATTTGCTGGTATCGCAGCAAATAAAAAAAAGGAGATGCGTGTGCAGGCATCTCCTAAAAAATAAAAATATGAGGGGGAGATAGAAAGAATTAACTTTGCTATCTGTAATTATATTAGATTTAAAATGTGTTCAAATTGTGACCATTAAATAAAGTAACAATGAACTATATAAAATTTATGACCGCAAACACTGTAATAATCACCTAATGACCGCAAACACTGTAATAATCACCTAATGACCACAAACACTGTAATAATCAGCTATCTAAAGTTTGTAACTCGTACTACGCAAGACATTGTCTTATTGTCTACAATTGCTTTAATTGTACATGTTCCTGCCATTCTAGCTACTATGGTTCCATCTTCTTTAACTGTAGCTACTCTTGGATTTGTACTTCTAAATACTACTGGATTGTTCTCATCATTTCCAATTACCGTTAAATAGTAGCTATCATACTGTTCTAGGGTTATTCCTGTTGAGCTTAATGCAAGGGAATGTACCTTACATGTAGCTTCAACTGAACTATTATTACTTAAAACATAAACATCTGCTGTTCCTGGTCCTACTGTTGTTATTACACCTTGTTGGTTAACAGTTACAATGCCTGTATCTGAAGAATACCAAGTATAAGAATCTGTGTTAGTTACAGGACGTACTATAACTGATAACTGTCTTGATTTACCATTAAGCATATAAATGCTTGATGAATTAATTCTTAGGGATGATATATTAATTGGTGACGTTACATATACCCACGCTACACCCTTTACGTTATTTCCATCTGTGGATGTTGCCGTTATTTTAACCTTGCCTGCGGCAATGCCCACAACTTCGCCTTGTTCATCTACTGTAGCAATATTAGGGTCTGATGATGTCCAGGTAACATTTCTTACTGTAGCGTTATCAGGTGTAATATTAGCTGTTAACATTACAGAATCTCCAATAAGTATTCTTGATGAGCTAGGTGTTACACTAATTCCTGATACTGGATTTACAACATGAACAACACAAGTTGCATAAACAGAGCTTCCATCCACTGCTGTTGCTGTTATAACAACATTTCCTGGACTAATTCCTGTTAAGTTTCCTTTATTATCTACGCTACAAACCCCGCCATCCGAACTTTCAAAGCTGACATTTTTGTTAGTTGCCGTTTCCTTACCAACTGTGGCATTTAGCTTAGCTTTGCCACCAACATTTAAAAACATCTCCTGTTGATCTAGGGATACACTTGATACATATTCAAAAACCACAATATTACATGCTGCAGTTAACTGGCATTCTTCTGTTGTTACCTCAATTACACAGTTACCACCTGAAACTGCTGTTACAACACCTCTTTCATCAACTGTTGCAACAGATTCATCGCTTGAAATATATGTTACATTTTTATTTTCTGCATCTAATGGCTCAATTGTAGGTATAATTGCATATTTTGAGCCCACCCACAATTCTTGGTATGTGGAATTTAAGCTAATTCCTGTTACAGGCTGGGTTACAGTAACTTTACATGTTGCATATAGACCTGTGTCATCATTTGTACATGTAATGGTTATTGCTGCCCCATCTGAACTTTCAACAGCTGTTACCATGCCATTAGCATCTACAGTTACTATATTAGAATTACTACTTGTCCATGTAAGAGTCTTATTATCAGCGTTTTCTGGTTGCACAGTTGCATATAGCCAAAAAACTTGTCCTTTTCTTACCGTAATTTCAGTTGTTGTAAGAGATAGGGATGTAATAGGTTGTTTTACATAAATCGCGCAAGTTTCAACTATAGCTGTACCATCAGTTGTCTGACAAAGAATTGTAGTTGTTCCACTAGAAACTGCTGTTACAACGCCTTTTTCATCAACTGTTGCAACCTTTGGATTAGTTGACTGCCATGCCACTTCCCTATTTGTTGCAGTTGCTGGTAAAACTGTTGCTGAAATAGTTAATGTCTGACCTATAGACATAATTTCATCTGTATGATTAAGAGTTACTGAATCAACCGGTACTGCAATTGTAAAATTACACATAGCAAGATATCCGCCTTCATCCGTCTTACATACAATTGTTACATTTCCTGATGACACAAAGCTTACTAAACCGTTCTCGTCAACAGTTGCAACACTTGGATTTGATGATGTCCAAGTTACTGTTCTTTTTACACCATCTGTAGAATCTGGTGTAACTGTTGCAACTAACTGATACTGACCTACAGAAAGGTTTGTTGAAACGTTACTTGCATTAAGGGTAACACCTGTTACAGCCACGGTTACATTTACAGTACAGCTGGCCATATAAAGGCCATCCTGGGATATTACAGAAATAGTTGCTGTTCCTCCCTTAACACCGGTAATGTCTGCTGTATAGCTTGTTCCATTTACTGTAGCAACGCTACTATCTGAAGTAAACCAAAAAACTGTATTGTTAGTAGGACTTTGTGGTGTAAATGATAATTGTACAGTTTTTGTTGTTCCTATTGGTATATCTATTACTCCTGGAGTAATGCTAATTCCTTCTACTGGTGTTGTTACAAAAACAATACAAGTATCAGATTTAATTACTCCATTTATATTCTGAGTTACTTTAATGTGGGCCGTACCTGCTGCCACACCTGTTACTGTTAAGGTCACCCCATCATCTGCCTGAACAACGCTTACTATATCCCCTGTAGGCACAATTCCTGCATCATTTGGCTGATTTGTTATGGTAAAAGTTATATCATCCTTTGAAACAGCGTTAGTAACTAAGGCCTTTAATTCAAAAGAATCACCCACATTTATTGTATTTGATGTGGTACTAAGGCCAAAATCATCTATTACTGTAATTGTGTACATTAACTGATATGTCTGATTATAAGTTGTATATAATTCGTCTTGTGTTCTTGTTGCATAAACTATTGCTGTTCCTGCACCTGTTGCAGTTACTAATCCTGTTTGTGCATCTACTTGTAAAACTTCCGTATTTGATGTTGACCATGTTACTTCACTTTCCAAGCCTGAAGTCTCTAATTGAAGTTGATCATCAACATTTAATGTGGTAATATTTTTTCCTAACTTTTTAAAAGGAACTACAATATTTACCGTGTCATATGTAAGCCACGTAGCATTTCCATTTACATCATAAACAGTTACCCCAGCAGAAAGCTTTGTAACACCAGCCTTATTTCCCTTTACAGAACCTGCCGTAGTAGTTGCTATATTGCTGTCCTCAACTTTATAATCCACTCCAGAATTTGATGGATACATTACATTTGAAGGAATTGTCTCATATGTAAAATCACTAAATTCCGAATCATCTAAAACCAAATATTTTTGTCCTGATGCAAGGCTTTCTATATAATGTCCCTGCTCATTCGCATAGGCTGCCCCTTCATTAAATTTAACTTCGCCTACAATGTTAAATTTTTTAGATAGGCTATCCACTCCATCCCCATCTGTGGTTCTTGCTGTAAGTTCTGTTTTTCCACCACCTGTTACCTTTAGGGTGGCAGAGTTATATGTTGATGAAACCATTTCCAAAATTCCATCACTTGTTACATTACCTGATGTGTCATTTGTTGTTGATAAAAATAAAGGATTATCTATTGATGTATTTGCTCTAATTGTTACGATATCACCTATTTTGTAAAAATCCTCATTTGTAACATCTTCTCCATTTCTTGTTACAAGCATGGTTACATCTATAGGCACATAAAGATTAGCTGAGGCTGACTTTATAATATCGTCAGTCGCAACTCCACCTACTTCGTTATATGTTTTTGAATGATAAGAAACTGTTATTCTGCATGCTCCTGCATTGCGACCATAAAGTGTTGGACGTATTGTTCCTGTTACTCCCTCTGTGTAATTTCCTGTATCATCTATAAAACAGACTGTACTTGCATTTGTTGTTGTCCACTCTAGCCTTTTTATGCTTGCCTGTCCATTAAGTGACGGGTCATCCACATCTATGTAATTATCATCTGTTCCACTAAAGGATGATGTATAAACTGCCGATGTTTGTGTACCCATAGCAAGGGATAATTCCTTAACATTTAATTCTAGGGTTACACTTGTATCACCAATTGCAACAAAAATAATACCTGCCACTATAAGTACAGATAGCATTGCACCAAGCATAACCTTCCATTTCATTTTTAATCTCATAAATTTCTTCATATGCCCCTCCTAATAAGATTTATAAATCCTCATCTATAAAAAACCAAAATTAGGCTTATATTTTCACTTCAAAAATGTTATCGGCATATGCATATGAAAAGTTTAGTTAAAAATAATCGAGTAGGAGGAATTTCTCACAAGTGAGAAATTCCTCCTACTCGATTAGTGTGATTGCAATAATCAGCTGGCTTTGAAGTTGATTTTAAAGGCTGATTCTTTTGAAAATTCAAAGTGTTAGTTAAAGTGAACCCCATGTCAAGGACACAGGTAAATGACTAAAAAAAGAGGATTACCTGTAACAGTCCTGAAAATCCCGGAGAAAAACAAAAAATAAGGCCGAAACAAGCCCGAACTCCCCGGGGGAGAAACAGAAAAAAGGCCGTAACAAGCCGGGCAAGAAGAAAAGCCACAAACACACCCCCCGTTGATGCTATATCAACGGGGGTATATATCTTTAAAAAGCATGCTTAAAAGCGAAGTCTTCTCATTAAGTCAGGGACAACTATTAAAATCAAAATGTTTTGTTAAATCTATGATTCGCTTGTAATGTCTTCAAAAAATATTTTAGATGGATAGAGTATTATGATTCCTATAATTCCATATAAAATAGGGTTTAAAGACATTGCTATATTATCTATTAAAACACCATCTACATGCATGATATCAATAAGTGAAAGTAAAGAATATAGTATGCCTGATAATAACCATATGGTCATTGTGTGTTTTATTGATTTTAGTTTTAAATTTCTATTATCCTTTGTATTTACAAGACTATTAAAGAAATAATTTAAATCGCCGGTTAATAATTGTAGACAGAGTGTAGTTACTAACATAAATGCAATGGCGACGATATTAATGTATTGTAAAAAGGTAGTTTGAGAATCCATAAAAATGATATTGGTAATAATTATTAGTATTAAAAATACAACTGGGTAAATGAATCTATTTATTGATTTCATAGCTGTTACCTCCTAATCTGTAATTTTTGTACAAACTCTTAATACAAAATTTGATTTTCCAACTGGACGTGCAGTAATTTGTAAAACAAATGAATTGGCTGTACGGCCAGCGTTTCTTGCATCGTAAAAGGAGGTTCCAAAATTTGCAGCAGAGTGCCATGTTGTATTTAAAAAGCGTGGACCAGTTCCATATGCGTAACTATTATATTCAACATTTCCAGTACATGTTCCAGATACAGATTTAAGAATATTATTTGTTCCTACTACATCTATCCAATTAATAGTACCAGTTAATGTTACACCATTGTTTTGTTTTTTATCAGATGATGATTTTGTTGTGGAAGCTTTAATTTTAATTGATGAAATATTATCATCTTTCATGGAATAATCGACATCAATAAGTCCGTCTATAGGTCGTTCATTTCCATATTTATCAATTTCATATAAAGTAGAAATTATTTGATAATTATCAATATTTTCAATTTCAATGTAATTTGTATTATCTGTATCTTCTTGACTTAATGCTTCTTGTGCATATATTGTGTTAGTTAATGATAAAACAATAAAAAAAGAAATAATGCAAAGACTTATTTTCTTCATAAAATACCTCCTTATAATCCTCATAAACTATTCATTGGTTCAAATGTAGTTATGATTTATTAATTATGAAATTTTAAATCATCCCCTTTGCAATGTTAATAAATTAACAATGTCCTTATACTAATATTATATCATTTTGCAATATTAATACAACACTTTATATATTTAAGCTCAATAAAATACATAGAATAGAATACTTTATATATTTAACAGGGAAGCGATGACCTTCATCTCTTCCCTGTTTTTTTCGCGCCATGGGCGCACAAAAAAGGAGGTAAATGAAAACCATTTACCTCCTGAAATTGCAATAATACGTGATTTCAACAACTCTAGAACCTCTCGCATTATAGTGCCTCCGGCAAGCTCGAGGCTACATTGAAATCACTATGTGATTTCAACAATTATCTCTGTACTCTTGCGCCAGCGCCACCCATGATAGCTTCAACTTCCTTCTTAGAAGCCATTGTTGTATCACCAGGTGTTGTCATAGCTAATGCACCGTGAGCTGCACCGTAGTTAACAGCTGTTTCTGCATCGCCTGTTGTCATAAGACCATAGATAAGACCTGAAGCGAATGAATCACCGCCACCAACTCTATCCATGATTTCAAGACCGTCATACTGCTTAGCCTTGTAGATTTCTCCACCAGCCCAGCAAAGTGCTGACCAATCGTTAACTGTAGCTGTCTTAACTGTTCTAAGTGTTGTAGCTACTGCCTTGAA
Organism: Lachnospira multipara LB2003; assembly: GCF_000702205.1. GTDB lineage: Bacteria > Bacillota > Clostridia > Lachnospirales > Lachnospiraceae > Lachnospira > Lachnospira multipara_A. Next base: position 491,529 of record NZ_JNKW01000001.1, read on the forward strand.
GTTAGGATATGTCTTAACTGCTTCGTTGATCATCTTCTTGTAACCTTCGATGTTAAGAGACTTAAGGTTAGCATCGTTACCTTCGATTTCGAAACCTAAGCAAGCTGTGAAGTCTTCTTCGTTACCGATCATAACATCAACATACTTAGCGATTTCCTTATTAACTTCCTGAGCCTTCTCTAAGCCACCGATAGCTGACCACATAGATGGACGGTAGTTAAGATCGTAAGATACGATTGTACCATACTTCTTAGCTGTCTTGATTGCAGCAAGAACAGTTTCACATGACTGCTCTGATAATGCAGCATAGATACCGCCTGTATGTAACCAACGAACACCAAGTGTACCAAAGATATAATCAAAATCAAAATCTTCTGGCTTAGCCTGTGAAATAGCTGTGTTAGCTCTATCTGAACAACCTACAGCACCACGGATACCAAATCCTCTTTCTGTAAAGTTGATACCATTACGGCAAAGACGACCGATACCATCAGTCTTCTTCCAGCAAATAAGTGATGTATCAACGCCACCCTGAAGGATGAAGTCTTCCATTAACTTACCTACTTCATTATCTGCAAATGCTGTTAATACAGCAGTCTTAAGGCCAAAACATCTACGAAGACCACGAACTACGTTGTATTCTCCGCCGCCTTCCCATGCTCTAAAGTTTCTTGCTGTACGGATACGGCCTTCACCTGGATCAAGACGAAGCATTACTTCACCTAATGAAACAGCGTCAAAAGCACATTCCTCAGCTGGTCTTAAATTAAGTTCCATTTTAAGTTACCTCCCAAAGATTTATAAATACTATAAAATTCTACCACAAACTAATTTAATAATCTATAGCTTTTTTGCAATTTATGAACAGTGTATTAAGAATATAAATACAAAATGTTAATTTTTTAGCTTTATTATCCTATCTTTGTTTGACAAAAGACCGCATGAAACCTATAATTTATAAGGTTATAAAAAAATCATATTAGATAATTTTTTATTTATTTAAAGGAGGATTTTATGAATAAAGTTATTGAAGAACTTGGTCTTATTGGTATCGTTCCTGTTATTGCACTTGACGATGCTAAGGACGCAAAGCCACTTGCTAAGGCTTTAATCGATGGTGGACTTCCATGTGCAGAAGTTACATTTAGAACTGCTGCTGCAGAAGAATCTATTAGAATTATGGCTAGTGAATTCCCAGAAATGATCGTTGGTGCTGGTACAGTACTTACACCAGAACAGGCTGATAGAGCTATGAACGCTGGTGCTAAATTTATCGTTTCTCCAGGTCTTAACCCTAAGGTTGTTAAGCATTGTATAGATAAGGGATATCCTATTATCCCAGGTACAAGTAACCCTTCAGATGTTGAGGTTGCTATTGAACTTGGACTTGACGTTGTTAAGTTCTTCCCTGCTGAAGCTGCAGGCGGTCTTTCAATGATTAAGGCTATGTCAGCTCCATATACACAGGTTAAATTTATGCCTACAGGCGGAATTAATGCTTCTAACTTAAAGTCTTACTTAGACTTTAATAAGATTGTATGTTGTGGTGGTTCTTGGATGGTTAAGAAGGACTTAGTTGCTGCTGGTAACTTTGAAGAAATCACAAGACTTACACGTGAAGCTGTTGATACAATGCTTGATTTAAAAATTAAGCACGTTGGTGTTAATATGCAAAATGAAGAAGAAGCTTTTGCTCTTGCTGATACATTTAAGAAGTTATTTAACTTCGAGCCAAAGAACGGCAATAGCTCAATCTTCTCTGATACAGCATTTGAAATCATGAAAAAACCAGGACGTGGTACACATGGTCATATCGCTATCTCAACAAATTACATGGATAGAGCTGTTTACCACTTAGAAAAGAGAGGCTTCAAGTTTGAAGAAGCTAGCAAAGTTGTTAAGGATGGCGTATTTAAGGCTATCTATCTTGAAGGAGAATTTGCAGGTTACGCAATTCATTTAGCAACAAAGTAATTGCAATGTACCCGTAAGCCTAGCAAAGGCACTCTCATATAAGAGCTTTACTTCTTGTAGTTACTATTCGTAGTAAATAGCAAAATAAAAAGACTTGTGTTAAATGATATGTCCCTTTACTGAAACTTACATTGTCCAGTAAAAGAGGTACATATCAAAACACAAGTCTTTTTTTATTACAATTAAGTCACAAGCCTCAATGTCTTTCTTTTTTAAGCTGCCTTCTTAACACTTTCTTCATCTTCTGACTTTGTTTGAATCAATTTTTTAACACATGTTACTAATACTAATACGCCAAGTACAATAAGGAAAGCTGCTACAATAAGCTGTAAACCATTTACAAGGAAAGTTCCCTTTCCATTAACAAAGCTTTCAATATTTCCCTTTACATTTAAAATGATTGCGCTAAATGTTACTGCAAACATAATAAACATTGGTGGAAGTAACATCTTATGTTTTCTTCCTGTTGCCTTTAAGAATACTGCAATACCAATAAGTACTAGGGCAGCTAACATCTGATTTGCTGAACCAAATAAAGCCCATACATTTTCATAACCACCAAGGCAAAGTAAATAACCAAGTACAAGTGTAATAGCTGTTGCAAAATACTGGTTAGTGCAAATCTTTTCAAGCACTGACTTATTCTCATTCTCTGTCTGGAATAATTCCTGGAATGCCATACGTCCAATTCTTGCAACGGAATCAAGACTTGTAAGGGCTAGAGCTGAAACGCACATTGTCATAAATACATTAGCTACCGTATTAGGAATTCCAAATTTTTCAAGGAAGCCTGCAACACCAGCTGAGAAAATCTGGAATGGTGTAAGGCCTGCTGGAGCGCCACCGTTTACTGCTACTGCACCTACGATAATAAGTGAAATAACACCAAGTAATGTTTCAAGAATCATAGAACCATAACCTACAAATAACATATCCTTTTCATTAGATACTGTCTTTGAAGAAGTTCCTGATGATACAAGGCTATGGAAACCTGATACAGCGCCACAGGCAATAGTTACAAAAAGTGTAGGGAATAAATAGCTCATTGAACCTGTTGATGACTTAATAGCAAAGCCATTAAAGCTATTAAGATTCATACTAGGATGTGCAATAATTACGCCAACGAATGCTGATAGAACCATTGCTACTAACATAAATGTTGTAAGATAATCTCTTGGCTGCATAAGTAACCACATTGGCATAACTGCTGCCGCAAAAAGATATACCATAATTACTAAATTCCACTGACTTGCATTAAGGTAAATTGGTAACTGCATACCTACTGCAAACATTGCAACTACAAGTACAATTGCAATAACTGACTTTACTGCTTCTTGTCTTATTTTTACAAATTTATTAAAGATACCAAAGGCAATAGCTACAAAGATAAATAGCATTGAAATTGTAGCTGCAGAAGCACCGTTGAAGTTTTTAACAGTTCCTTCTGTAGTTGTCTTAAAACCATTAAATGTAGATGATACCATTGATGTAAATGCTGCAATTACAAGTAATGTAAAGAGCCATTCAAACAATGAGAAAAAGCGTCTGCCTAACTTACCAATGTATTTTTCAATAATAAGTCCAATTGACTTTCCTTCGTTTTTAACTGATGCATATAGGGCACCGAAATCTTGTACTGCACCAAAGAAAATTCCACCTACTAGTAGCCATATAAGTACTGGAACCCATCCAAACATAGCTGCAAGAATTGGGCCTTGCACAGGGCCTGCTCCTGCAATTGATGAAAATTGATGTGCAAAAACTGTTAATTTTGAAGATGGTACATAATCTTTTCCATCTTCATACTCATATGCAGGTGTTTTTTTCTTAGGGTCAATTCCCCACTTCTTTGCAAGGAATCTACCATAAAGAGTATAACCAAGCAAGAGAGCAACAACTGCAATAGCTAAAATTACTAGACTGTTCATATATATTTTCCTCCCTTATATTCTCCACTTCTATCTTTATGCAAGACACGTATTAAACGTAGTAAAAGTGTTTCGTTGTAAGACAACTCCCTAATATTGTCATACAAGTTATTAATAAGGGTACTACTTCATCGCTTTAAAGTCAAGAACTTTTTATTTTTTTAAAGCAAATATTTAATTAAGATAGTCAAGACTCGCTCGCGAGTCTTGCGCGCCGGATTCGGGTCTGCTACTGCAGACAAATTCCTGTCCGAATCCGTGCGCATCCTCGCGGAGCGTTTAACTCAGTCGGAGCTTGTACTCCGACTGAGTTAAACATACAAATTATAAGCCTTTTGGGCCTCTCTCTAAACCTGTTATACCAGTTCTTGCAATTTCAACAATTGTAAAGCCATCTAACAATTCTATGAATGCATTAATCTTACTTTGGCTACCTGTAAGTGAAACAATTACAGATTCCTTAGATACATCAACAATATTAGCTCTATAGATATCAGCTATTGTTGCAATTTCCTGTCTTTTTTCAGGGGATACTAAAACCTTAATTAAAACAAGTTCTCTACATACTGAATCATCTAGTGGTAAAACTGTGATTTTCTTTACATCTACTATCTTAGTCAACTGCTTTTCAATCTGCTCAAGCACATCATCATCACCAGTTGCAACAATAGTCATTCTTGATATATCAGGATTTAGTGTTTCACCAACAGTTAAGCTGTCAATATTATAGCCTCTGCGACTAAAAAGACCTGCAACGCGACTTAAAACACCTGCTGAGTTACCAACTAGAATAGAAATTACTGCTTTCCTCATAACGCACATCTCCTATTTTTTTAATTTATAAATAATTGTAACAATATCAGAAATTGTTGTCAATTATATATCTAAATCCGTAAACTGTGACTTAGTCGCACTACTAAGCCCAATAACAAGCATTCTTAAGGTGCATATATCAACACTACTCCATTTTCTTCTTATCTCGCCAAATATATCAAATTCCATCATAGCAACACATTTATTAGCCTTATTTCTTACTCTAATCTGAATAAATGAACAAATATTATCATCTGTAAATTTATAAGCTAATTCAGGATGTGTCATTTCAACTGAAACAATATTATTCACTATATACATTTCATGTTCATCAAAATGTCCGCTGTATTCAGGATTATTAATATAACTAGCATCTTCTAAATCCTTATTATAATAGCCTGTTGAGAAAACTCTTCTTAAGCCCTCTCCTGCAAATACTCTTATTCCATGTAAATTTAACTTATCTCCTAGTTCTTTTAGAATCTCAGAAAATTCATCAAATCCTGCTGCATTATTAGCCCTTAAAATTAGATTAGTAACCAATTCATATTTATCTATTGGCTTTAAAAAATCATTGCCAATTGCTACTCTAACAGATTCTTTAGATAATAGATCTCCATGTTTTTCAACATCATAAATAATAAAACGATCCTTGCCCTTATCCTTTGCAATATAAAGACAGGCATCTGCTATCTTAAATAATGTTTCAAACTCAGTTCCATCAACACCAAACCTTGATACGCCAATTGATGAAGAGAATAAATAATCATGCTTTACTTCCTTTAACTCTAATTTTAGATTAAGGCGCATACTCTTTAATTTAATTCTTAATTCCTCTTCATCCTTAATATTATCAAGAAGTACCATAAATTCATCGCCACCAATTCGACCAACCATGCCATTATCTGCTGCCATATGGCTTAGTCCCTTGGCAAATCTATTAATTACTTCATCTCCAAAATAGTGTCCATATGTATCATTAACCTGTTTAAAATTATCAATATCAAGTACTAATAAATATGTTCTGCCATTTTGCTTTATCTTATTTAATTTTAAGAAGTTTAGATGTTCCGTGATTTTATCTGTAATTGTCTTTTTATTATAAAGTCCTGTGGCAGAATCTCTGCCAATTTCTCCATTATCAGCCTGATTTGGAACATAATTTCCATTATATTTTTCCTGTGTTATAACACCAAGAACAAGCTTTTTATCAACGCTATCAATTAAGCTTGCACCCTTTATTGATAATCTTTCCATTCTTGCTCCCTGTGTTAGAATTGAAGCAGTTATTGTTATGCTAAAATTCTCCATTTGATTTTCAATACATTCACATAACATGTCGAAATTTTTCATACTCTTTTCATCGACCATGTCATTAGTTATTACCTCTTCCTTCCAATCATCAAATTTCTTCTTAACAATTGGCTGAGCTTTATGATTATTATAGAAAAAAATTGTGAATTCCTTAGTCTCAATATCATAATCAAAAAGCTTATTAGGAATTAGACCTAATAGTGATCTATATTTTTTAATCTTATCATAATTTTTTCTGAATTTTAGACATGCATTCTCCATGTCCTGAATTCGAAAATATTGAAGAGTTTCATCTCCTATAAGTCTATCGCCCATTTTTATTAAACGCATATAGCGATATTCCTTATTCTTATTCTGAACTCGGAGTATAATAGTCTCCTTTTTATTCTCCTTATTCACAAAGTTTAAAAACTCTTCTCTATCCTCTTTAAATACTATCTTGTCAAAACTAAAAAGAGAAAATTCACCTATTAACCTATAGAATCTCTCATCTCCATTAATTATATAGTTTAACTCATCTAGCACAAATTCAGCTTCAACATTATTTTTATCATATCCCTCTTTAAAACTTTTATTTTCTAGCATCATAAAAAACTCCCAACTAAACGAACTATCCTGTTGATATTAAACTTTCATCAATTTAAAAACTAGTTATTTAGTTTAATTATCATCAGTGCAATTTACCTCTTCCTCTTTGGAAACAAGAACCTTATCCACCATCTTATTGTTGACTGTGTAAATTGTAAATTTATAGTTACCACACTTAGCACTAAATCCCTCATCTTTCTTATCTGGAATCTTACCTAATTCGCAAATAAGAAATCCATTAAGTGTATCCACCTCTTCACAACTAAATTCAATTTCCAGCTTATCCTCTACATCCTCAAGAGTTATCTGACCATCCATAATAAATGTACCATCATCTCTTTGGATTATTTGTTCCTCTTCATCATCATATTCATCAAAGATATTACCAACTATTTCCTCTAAAATATCCTCCATAGTAATAATACCTGTTGTCTGCCCATATTCATCCACCACAACGGCCATATGTGTCTTCTTTATCTTCATCTCTTTAAAAAGAGCACTTATATTTCGTGTTTCAGGTATGCAATATGCCTCAAACATTAAGTTATTACCTAACTCCTTTAGTGTCTTATTTTTACAATCATCAGACACGTATGCTTTTAATAAATCTCTAATATGCAGAATACCAATTACATTATCTATATCTTCATCAAAAACTGGATATCTCGAATAATTCTCTTCCATCACATAATCAAAAGCTTCACTAACTGTCTGTGTTGCATCAATGGCAACTATATTCTTTCGATGAACCATAACATCTTGGGCTTGTTTCTCTCCAAACTCAAAAATGTTACCTATCATTTCAGCTTCGCTTTCCTTAATGACACCTTGTTCATGACTTTCATTAACCATATCCATTATTTCTTCAGATATATCTTCTTCTTGCTTGTCTTTACCTGTAATTTTTCTTAATAAACCCATCAAAAAACCATTTGTTACATCCGAGGGGTGTACTTCGTTCATATTCTCATATTCCTTTCATTTAGCAAAAAATTATTAGCTACCTTGCAAATTGCCGTAAGCTTTAAAATAAAATATACCACATATTATAACTAAATTTCAACAAGTCCAACAGTTTCAGCAATTACTTGGGCTACGCTTCTTGAAATATCTCCTGCAATAATTCCCATAGCTGTTAAATTAGCGGCTGCTAAATCTCCTGCATTAGCATGAACATTAACTGCCACAACTGCACTTGTAAACTCACAAAGCCCTAAATTAAGTAGTCCTGCCACAACACCAGTTAATACATCTCCTGAACCTGCCGTTGCCATTCCATCATTGCCAGCCTGGTTAATAACTGCATAATCTCCATCTGCTATAACAGTCTTAGCATCCTTTAAAACTGTAATAACTCCATATTTTTTAGAAAAATTAAGGGCTATATTTACCATATCTTTTTTTATATCCTCTAGCTTAATGCCAGTTAATCTTTCCATTTCCTTTAAATGTGGTGTGATAATTATTTTCTTATCACCATTATTAATGTCTCTTTTTAACAATTCCTGCAAAGAATTTTCAGCAATTATATTTAGGGCATCAGCATCAATAACTAGCTTAGTCTTTACATGTTCTAATACATATTTTGTAAGTTTAAGGGCTGTATTGTCCCTAGATAGGCCTGGTCCTATTACCAAGCTATCGCCAAAGTCAATTGTTTGCTGGATTAAATCTTCACTTATATCGTCATCATATACATCAATTAAACACTCAGGAAAAACTGATAATACAGCTTCTTTATTATTCTTATGAGTCAATAGCTTAACCATACCAACCCCCATTCTAAGGGCTGTTAATGCACTAAGGATGGCAGCACCACCCATATTTTTAGAGCCGGCAATAATTGTAACCTTTCCATAGCTTCCCTTATTCCCGCCTCTTTTTCTTTTTTTTAGGACTTCATTTACTTCTTTAGAATAATCATTATTATCCTTTAGAATGTTTCCTGTTATTGCTTTTACATGTCCAATTTTTTCAAAGACTTTTAATTTACTATCTAAACTAGCCTTCCTGCCAATTTCAATTAGTGTTTCCTTGTCATTAAAGCACACTGGTGTTGAAATTACTTTTCCTGACACATAAGCTCCATCTCCACAAAAAAGTCCAATTTTTTCATATCCAAATGTAATAGTCTTATTAGCTTTAACACAAACACCAAGAATTGCTCCTGTGCTTGCATTAATTCCTGATGGAACATCTAGAGAATAGACCATTGCCTGTGAGTTGTTAATAAATTCAATAATTTCTTTATATTTTCCTTCTACTTGTCTATTTAATCCCACTCCAAATATGGCATCAACTATTAAATCATAATCCTTACTTGGCTTATTAAATTCAGTTATTAGGGTAATTCCCATGGACTCTAAAATTCTTTGTTGTTCTAGATTTTGCTCTGAATAATGGCTTCCAAGAATCAAAGCTTCTGTATTTCTATAACCTGCTAATATAAGCATTCTAAGAAGTGCAAGTCCATCGCCTCCATTATTTCCTGAACCGCATACAATTAAGATTTTGCTTTGCTTACCATAATCTTGTCTTATTTGTTCAAAGCTAAATTTAGCTGCCTCCTCCATTAATAAAAGAGAGGGCACTCCTAAAGTATTTATTGTATATTCGTCTATGGCGCCTGCACATTTACTATCTATTAAATCAATCATTACTAGTTTCCTCTTTATTTATTTTAAAATCCTCATTTAGTTTATCTAATTCATTACTAAAATCTGGTCCAAAAATGTCATGCATATAAGTATACATTCTCTCATTGGCCTCTTCTTTATCCTGCCTAATTACTATATTTTTCTTTAGTTTAATTCTTGTTTGATCAATCCACTTACTAAGTACTTCTATATCCTCTGCATTCGTATTTAATCTTTCATACACTACTTTTAGTGTCTCTGAAATCAAGTGTTTATTGGCATCTGCTAACTCCTTTGGATAATCAAGGGCCTCATCTTCAAGACTAGCTATTTTATCCTTAGCTTCTTGAATTAGTCTTTGATTTTGCTCCATTTTTTTCTTCTTGGCATTACTATTATCATCATCTTCCATAGCATCTACCACTTCTTGGATTAGCTGATTTTTTATTTTTTTTACTTCTTTTATATCATTATTTGCCTGTCCCTGCTTTTTTAAAAGCTCATTAACTCTTTTTTCCCAATAATTAATCTCGTCTGTCTTGTATTTAGTTGGAATAAGTTTATACCATCTTTCATCTAGGGTTAGAACAGGAACTCTAGCTATCCCCTCTAAGTCCTTTATCTTCTCATAAGAAAAATCTGCCATATTCCCCACCTTTTAAATTTAATTTAATTACTACACTTGGAATTAACTATATTATATCTTTAATTTTGTAAAAAAAAAAGAACTTATACATTTCTGTATAAGTTCCTATAAATAATTATTCTTTATTATTAGCTATTGCGTATGATAATCTCATTAAGCTTTCTGATAAATGAACATTCTCAACAATAACATCTGGTGGAAGATTTAAGTCAACTGGAGCAAAATTCCAAATAGCCTTAATTCCTGCTTCCACTACAACACTTGCAACTTCCTTAGCTGCTGCCTTTGGTAATGTTAAAGCTACAATTTCAATATGATTCTGGGCAATGAAATCCTTAATCTTGTCTGTACTATAGATGCCAACTCCAGCAATTTCCTTACCTTCTAATTCCTTGTTATTATCAAAAAGGCCTTTAATAACAAATCCTCTCTTAGAAAAATCTGAATAATTACATATTGCTCTACCAATATTACCTGCACCAACTACTATCATGTTATGAGGTTCATTAACGCCTAAAATCTTACCAATCTTGTCATATAAATACTTAACATTATATCCATATCCCTGCTGACCAAAGCCGCCAAAATTATTAAGATCCTGACGAATCTGAGAAGCTGTTACCTTCATCTTCTCACTTAATTCTTTAGAAGAAATTCTTTGTACATCATTTTCAACAAGCTCTCCAAGATATCTATAATATCTTGGCAATCTTCTAATTACAACTGCCGATATCTTCTTTTCTTCTTTATCTTCCATTTTATAACTCCATCCTTAACTATAAATATCTTTATGTATTTACTCGTTGACGTAAATTCGCCTTACAAGTATATACTAATGTTAAAAAAATGTCAAAATAGATTTATAACAATTTATATTTTGTTAATACACATTTTTCCTTTATCCAAGAACTCTTCTAGCTATATCCACTGACTCCTTAGCATCTGCTGCATAAAAATCAGCATCTATTTCCTTGGCATATTCTGGAGTGAGCACTGCTCCACCTACCATTACCTTACAGTCCAAATTGTTTTTTCTTATTAACTCTATGGTTTCTTTCATGGAAACAAGAGTTGTTGTCATAAGGGCTGATAGGCCACATAAATGCACATCATTATCCCTAATTGCATTTACAACATCCTCATATGGCACATCTTTTCCTAGATCTATTACTTCAAAGCCATAGTTTTCAAGTAAGACTTTCACAATATTTTTGCCTATATCATGTACATCTCCCTTAACTGTTGCAATTACAATTTTTCCCTTACTTACCTTTTGGCTGCCATTTTGCTGCATATTTTCTTTAATTACTTCAAAAGCTGCTGATGCCACCGATGCACCCATTATTAGCTGTGGTAAGAATAATGTTCCTTTTTCAAATTCTGCACCAATATCATCTAGGGCTGGAATTAGAGCCTTATTTACTATATCCATGGAGTCAAATTTAGATAGAAGTTCCCTAGTTATATCTGCTCCTTCTTTTTTTAGTCCTTTTTTTACAGCATAGGAAAGGTCTGAAATCTCATAATTTCCTTTTTTATCATTTAAATTAATGCTTGTAGTTACTACATTATTTCCTGAATTTCCTGTGTTATCTACTGCCACTGTTTTTAACTTTGGCATATTAGCGTATTTAGCCACATAATTTACAGAATTTAAATCATGACAAGCCAATACCTTATATGCCATTACAGCTCCCATCATTTCAGGAATATTAGGGTTTATAATGCATAAATCCAAACCACTTTGTAATGCCATTGTTAAGAAAATATGATTTACTAAGACCCTATTAGGTAATCCAAAGGATATATTAGATACACCAAGAATTGTCTTAAGTCCAAGCTCATTTTTAACCTTGCTTAAAGCCTTAAGGGTTTCCCTACAGCCTTCCTGTTCTGCTGAAACTGTAAGAGTTAAACAATCTATATAAATGTCCTTTTTATCAATACCTATGCTTACGCATCTATCCATGATTTTTTTGGCAATTTTAACTCTATCATCTCCCTTTTTAGGGATTCCATTCTCATCTAGTGCTAAGCCTATTATGGCGCCACCATATTTTTTTACAATCGGAAGAATATTTTTAAGGGACTCCTCCTCACCATTTACGGAATTTACCAATGGTCGTCCATTATAAACTCTAAGGGCTGCCTCTATTACCTTAGGGTCTGTAGAATCAATCTGAAGAGGTACATCCACCACTGATTGCAGTGATTTTACTGTATCTACCATCATTTCCACTTCGTTTATTCCTGGCACACCTACGTTGACATCTAGAATATCTGCCCCTGCATTAGTTTGTTCTAATGCCTGTCCTAGGATATATTCCATATTTTTATTTTTTAATGCTTCCTGGAAAATCTTCTTTCCTGTAGGATTTATTCTCTCTCCCACAACTCTTGGTTCATCAATTACCACGGTTTTTGTTGGAGAGCAAACTGCCGCTTTAATTTCCACATATTCTCTTTGGATATTGCCATTTTCCTTAAGCATATTAGTTACTTCTTTAATAAACTCTGGAGTAGTACCACAACAACCACCATATATCTTTATTCCGTATTTTCTAAGATCCTTCATATATCCTGCAAATCCTAATGCTGTTACGTTATAAAGATTGGTCTTTGGATCTGGTAGGCCTGCATTAGGCTTTAAACATAATGGTTTATTAGTCCACTTACTTAATTCACTAATTACAGGTTCTAATTCCTTTGGGCCAAGGGAACAATTAATTCCTATTGCATCAACATCAAGTCCTGAAACCGTTAGTCCAAAAGCTGATATACTACATCCTGTAAAAGTTCTTAAATTCTGTTCAAAGGTCATAGTTGCTAGTATTGGCAAATCTGAATTTTCCTTTGCTGCAAGAATTGCTGCCTTTATATCTAGTAAATCTGTCATTGTTTCAAATACTACTAAATCTGCGCCAGCGCTTGCTCCTGCTTTTACACATCTAGCATACATATCATATGCTGCCTCAAAAGATAAAACCCCTGTTGGTTCTAATAATATTCCTATAGGGCCTAAATCTAGAGCTACTAAGCCATTTTTATTCACCTTATCTCTGGCTTTTTTGGCAATTTCTATACCTGCAGTTATTAACTCTTCTACTGAATGGCCGCATTCTTCAAGCTTATACTCATTAGCTCCAAATGTATTGGCATAGACAATATCAGATCCTGCCTCATAATATTTTTCATGTATTGACTGGATTAATTCCGGATTTGTTATATTTAACATCTCTGGAGTTTCTCCAACCTTCATTCCTGATGCTTGCAACATAGTACCCATACCACCATCAAGAACCACATAGTCTTTTTTTAACAAGTCATAGAATTTCTCTTTTTTTGTCATTTTCCTTCACTCCCTATTAGATAAATCAAGCCTTAACTTGTGGCTTTACATACATCTATTTCCACTTTTTTGGATATTGCAATTCCCATTTAAGTTGCAATCCCTACAGTTTCTATTCATCCTTGGTATTTCTTTACTAGTTAATCCTATAATTGCTGTTACTGATTTTGTTGGTATCATCATATCTGTTGTTCCTACATTTATACCAATTTTTCTTGTAGCATCCAATACTTTTATGAAATTTTTCTGATAAGACAAGGATAAATCTCCATATCCTATACCAAATCTAAAGGTCATATTTAAGCCCTTAAATTCCTTTCTTAGTATATCTTCTACTTTCTCACATACCTGTTCCACACATGCACTAGCAAAAGCGTCAAAAACTACGGATTTTGCTAGATTTGTATGGGATAGTACTCGTATTTCCCTATCTATTCCTTCTCCTATTGTTACTGCAATTCCAATAGCTTTTTCGCAGTTTTTTAAATGATTAGTTATTGAATTGCCCTTCATATATAGGTTTGTATCTTCTAATATAATTCCGTCTTCTTTTTCCTCAAAATCAAAGACTTTATATACGTATCTTGGAGTTGCTATTTGTCTTACTCGCTCTTCGCATTCATCAATTAATGATAGAATATTATCATCTAACTTAGTGTTTCTATAACCAAGGTAACGAAGCGCTTCTTTTTTATCAATTGGGTCTAATATTATTTTTTCCATAGTCTTACCTTTAACCTTAATTAATTGCGACAGATTTAGTTTACCACAATCTATATAAAAACTGTATCTCCTTTAGTGATAGTTAGTAAGTTTACACAACTTGTTTTTTTACCGTGATTTATTTATAATCGTCAAGTAATAATACTTGCTTATCATAGAGTTTTATTAAATCGGAGGTTATATGATTCTTTCAGTTAATAATATAAATAAATCCTTTGGTACTGATGTTATCATTAAGGATGCTACTTTTAATATTGAAGACCATGAAAAGGCTGCAATTGTCGGTATTAATGGAGCTGGTAAATCAACTCTTTTAAAGATGATTGTAGGAGAAGAGCCTGTTGATAGTGGTCTTGTTACCTTTACCCGTGGCAAAACTGTTGGTTATCTTGCCCAGCAACAAAATCTTAGTTCTGGTAAGAACATTTATGATGAATTGCTTGAAGTTAAACAATTTGTAATTGATATGGAAAAAGAGCTAAGAGAACTTGAATCCTTAATGGGCAGCACTAAGGGTGAGGAGCTTGATGCCCTCCTTAACAAATACAACAGTTTAAACCAAAAATTTGAAATGGCTAATGGTTATGCCTATAAGTCTGAAATTGTGGGTGTTTTAAAGGGCTTAGGATTTAGCGAAGAAGATTTTAGTCTTAATGTAAACACATTGTCTGGTGGACAAAAAACCCGTGTGGCCCTAGGTAAAATCCTTCTTTCAAATCCTGATATTATCTTACTTGATGAGCCTACTAACCACTTAGATATGGAATCTATTGCATGGCTAGAAAACTATTTACTTAACTACACAGGTGCTGTAGTTTTAGTTTCCCATGATAGATATTTCCTTGATAAAATCGTTTCTAAGGTTATTGAAATTGACCAGGGTGTAGTTACTGTCTTTAGCGGAAACTATACTGATTACGCAAGCAAAAAGGCCATTCTTCGTAATATGAAATTAAAAGAATACTTAAATCAGCAGCGTGAAATTAAGCATCAGGAAGCAGTTATAACTAAGCTTAAGCAGTTTAACCGCGAGAAATCTATTAAGAGAGCGGAATCTCGTGAAAAAATGCTTGATAAAATTGATGTTATTGAAAAGCCAACTGAACTTGATGATAAGATGAAGATAAAGCTAGAACCTGAGGTTGTTAGTGGTAATGACGTTCTTTCTGTAGAAGGACTTACTAAATCCTTTGACGATGTTACTCTTTTTAAAAACATAAACCTTGATATTAAGCGTGGGGAAAGAGTTGCCCTAATTGGTAATAATGGTACTGGAAAGACTACTATTCTACGTCTCCTTAACGGCCTTATTCCGGCAGATAGCGGAACTATTACCCTTGGATCAAAAGTTGAAATTGGTTACTACGATCAGGAACACCATGTACTTGACCCAGATAAGACACTTTTTGAAGAAATTAGTGATGCTTATCCAGACCTTAACAATACCAAGATTCGTAATACATTAGCCGCTTTCCTTTTTACAGGAGATGATGTATTTAAGTATATTAGAGACTTATCTGGTGGTGAAAGAGGTAGAGTTTCCCTTGCAAAGCTTATGCTTTCTAACGCCAACTTCCTCATCCTTGATGAGCCTACTAACCACCTAGATATTGTATCTAAGGAAATTCTAGAGAACGCCCTAAATAGCTACACAGGAACAGTTCTCTATGTAAGTCATGATAGATATTTTATTAATACAACTGCCACAAGAATTGTTGAACTTACTAATAAAACCACAGTTAATTACATTGGTAATTATGACTATTACATTGAAAAAAAGGACATTTTAACAAAGGCTGCAGTGGATGAAGCCCTTAAAAATGACCCAACGCTTCTTAATAAAGCTACTGTTACAGTTAATACTACATCTTCTAATAACAATAATTCTAATTCAAAAGAAGAGTGGAAACAGTCAAGGGAAGAGCAAAACAGACTTAAAAAAGCCAAAAATGAGCTTAAAAAAGTCGAGGCTAAAATCGAAGAATTAGAGGAAAAAGTCAAAAAAATCGACGAAGAATATGCAAATCCTGAAATTGCAAGCAACACTGGAAAACTTATGGAGCTACATAAGGAGAAAACCAGTATTGAAGCGGATTTGAGCAATTTATATGATAGGTGGGAAATTCTTTCTGAGAGTATATAAATTCAAAAAAATCGCATAAAATCGGCATTTTTTAAGTTAAAATTGTTGACAATCTAAAATATTCGTAGTATAAATGACTTATAATTATTAAAACTTAATAATCTTAAGGAGGAAATAGTTTTTATGAACAAGACAGAATTAGTTGCTGCTATCGCAGAAAAGGCTGAACTTTCTAAGAAGGATTCAGAGAAGGCTCTTAAGGCTTTTGTTGAAACAGTATCTGAAGAATTAAAGAAGGGCGAAAAGATCCAGTTAGTTGGCTTTGGTACTTTCGAAGTTGTTGAAAGAGCTGCTAGAACAGGTAAGAATCCTCAGACAGGTAAGTCTATTAAGATTCCTGCTTCTAAGGCTCCTAAGTTCAAGGCTGGTAAGGGCTTAAAAGAAACAGTTAACGCTGGCAAGAAGAAGAAGTAATTCAACCGATAGTTAAGATACTAATTGTTTTAAGACAAAAAAATGGCGCATATCTTTGATATGCGTCTTTTTTTGATTTTACAATCTCTATCTTTTAAAGAAATAAAAAGCTTTAGTTTCCATTTTATCTCTTATTATCCCTAGTTTATTATATTTTTTGAGTTTTAGTTTATAATCAGTTTATACTTTTTTCTAATTTGTTTCTATATTCGACAAATCTAGTTCACATTTATCCCTTATTATATTCACATGTTCAACGAGAAAGCTATTTTCTCTCCCTTTTTAAAGTAGCTACAGTTGAACAGGCAAATCTTTTTCATAAATAACATGGCAAGCTAGACTTGTCGCTAACCTCTATTTAGTACAGAGGTCTAGAAACTAAGAGCATCCATTTAATAATGGTTGCGAGTAATCTCAAAAGTAGATCGTGAATTTGAGATTACGAAATGACTGGCATCCTCCCCCCCCAAACAGTGCCAGTCATGGATTACATTTCCCTAAATATGTAATCCCCTCCCTCATTAAATTTTTATATAAAAAAGGCCCCCTACGGGGGCTTTTTTTATGTCCAAAACTTTTCTATATTCAGTCAAACCCTTGAAAATAAGACATACATATGCTAAATTTATTAGGCTAAAGTTCTTAAATTTAACATGAAAAGAGGGAATTTATGGGAGTAGAAATTGAACGTAAATTTTTGGTATCACATATACCTGATAATCTAGATAATTATAAATGCAGACTTATTGAACAGGGTTATTTAAACACTAATCCTGTTGTTAGAGTTAGAAAAGACGACGAAGATTATTATCTAACATATAAGGGCAAGGGCAAGATGAATAGAGAAGAATACAATCTTCCTCTTAACGCCGAAGCTTATGCCCACCTTATTAAAAAAGCTGATGGCAATATAATAACAAAGAAAAGATACGAAATCCCGGACGGTAAGGGTTATACAATTGAATTAGATTTATTTTTAGGAGATTTTAGTGGTGTTGTTCTTGCTGAAGTTGAATTCCCTAATATAGAGGAATGCAATTCTTATACATTACCAGACTGGTTTATTAAAGATGTAACCAATGAGAAAGCTTATCATAACAGTAGAATGAGCGTTATGACTAAAGAAGATATAGAGGCGCTTATAAAAGATAGCCATGTTAATTAATACATATTTTTATAAAAAGGGAGATACTCATGAATTTATCAAGTGATGAAATAATGGAAACCATACAACGTTTTAAAAATGCTACATTGACACTCATTAAGTGGCTATTATGTGCCACTCTTAGCGGTTGCTTAATTGGATTTGTGGGGTCATGTTTCCATTTGCTATTAGGTTTAGTTACAGATTTCAGATTTGAAAATCCTAATATACTTTTCCTACTTCCACTTGGTGGTTTAGTTATCATTTTTTTATATAGAATAATGGGTGAGGCGGATAATAAGGGTACTAACCTTGTTATTACCGCTATCCAGTCTAACGAGGAAGTTCCAATTAAGATGGCTCCTCTTATTATTATTTCAACAGCTATTACTCATCTTTTTGGTGGTTCTGCAGGTAGAGAAGGTGCTGCCCTTCAGGTTGGTGGTTCCCTTGGTAACTTCCTTGCTAAGGCCTTTAAATTTGATGATAAAGACACTAGAATCATGATTATGTGCGGTATGAGTGCTTGCTTCTCCGCTCTTTTTGGTACACCTATTGCAGCTGCAATTTTTTCCATGGAAGTTATAAGCGTTGGTATTATGTATTATGCAGCCCTTGTTCCTTGCGTTATTTCAGCACTTATTGCTCAAAAAATCGCATCTTATCTTGGAATTGCACCTACTGCATTTACTGTAGATAAACTTTGCAAACTTGATATGCTAAATGGCACTAAATTTGTAATTATGGCAATATGTTTTGCACTAGCTAGTATTTTGCTTTGCCTTTGCTTACATAATGCCGCAAATCTATACAAAAAATTCTTAAAAAATCAATACCTTAGAGTTTTTGTAGCTGGTTTATTAGTTATCGCCCTAAGATATATTGTTGGCTCAACTGATTATCTTGGTGCTGGTTCTAATATAATTTCGGCTAGTTTTGTTAATTCCTGCGCATGGTATGTATTTATTCTAAAGATTATATTCACTGCCATAACTCTTGGTGGTGGATTTAAGGGTGGTGAAATTGTTCCTACACTTTTTGTTGGAGCTACTCTTGGAAGCTTCCTAGCTTCTGTTTTTGGCCTTCCTGTGGGATTATGTGCAGCATGTGGTATGGTTGCTGTTTTTTGTGGTGTTACTAATTGTCCAATCACTTCAATTTTACTTTCAATTGAGATGTTTGGAGCATCATCAATTAAATACTGTGTTCTCTGTATAGCCCTTAGCTATTTACTTTCTGGCTACTACAGTCTTTATAGCACACAGAAAATCATGTATTCAAAATACAGAACTGAATTTATTAATAAAGCAACTCACTAAAAAGGACGAATTATGAGTAAATGGATGGTTTATGGCAAGAAAGCTGATTTTAAGGGCATTGCCAAAGAATATAATATAGATATGGTCACAGCTAGAATTATTAGAAATCGTGACATTATAACAAAAAATGATTTTGATATGTACCTTAATGGAGACCTAAACAGTCTTCATAATCCTGAATTACTAAAGGATGTTAAGCTAGCCAGCAATATTCTTATTGATAAAATAAAATCCGGTAAAAAAATCCGCATTATTGGTGACTACGATATTGATGGAATATGCTCCATTACTATTCTTTATAAGGGTTTAACTAGATGTGGTGCCAATGTAGATTACGTTGTTCCCCATAGAATTCATGACGGTTACGGTATAAATGAACGATTAATTGATGAAGCTTATGAAGATGGTATTGATACTATTCTTACTTGCGATAACGGTATAGCAGCTATAAATCAGATAAAACATGCTAAGGATAAGGCTATGACTGTTATTGTTACAGATCATCACGACATCCCTTTTGAAATGATAAATGATGAAAAAAACTACAGTCTTCCAAATGCCGATGCAATTGTAAATCCAAAGCAATTAGATTGTAATTATCCATTTGATGGTATATGCGGCGCTGTAGTGGCATATAAGCTCATACAGGTACTTTATAAGCTTATGGGAGTTTCTTCTAGTGATTCTAAACTTACAGCCGATACAAAGGATTTAGAGGATTTCCTAGAGTTTGCAGCAATCGCTACCGTAGGCGATGTTATGAATCTTATTAACGAAAATCGTGTAATTGTAAAATATGGGCTTAAACATATAGCACAAACTAGTAATATTGGACTACGCTGCCTTATTAATGCATGTGAACTTGATATTAATAATATTAATTCCTACCACATAGGTTTTGTTGTTGGTCCTTGTCTTAATGCTTCTGGCCGACTAGAAAGTGCCAACATAGCTATAAAAATGCTTTTAAGTAGTAATTACGACGAAGCTAATAAGCTTGCAATAAAGCTTAAAGAACTTAATGATGAACGTAAGGAACTTACTGAAAACGAAGCTAAAAAAGCCTTTGAATTAATTGACTCAACATCCCTTAAAGATGACAAGGTCTTAGTTGTTTATCTGCCTGATTGTCATGAATCCATTGCTGGGATTATTGCAGGTAGAATACGAGAAAAATACTACAAACCTACTATTTGCCTAACTAATGGAGAGGACTGTATTAAAGGTTCTGGTCGTTCAATTGAAGGCTATAATATGTTTGAAGAAATATCTAAGGTAAAGGGCTTACTTACTAAATTTGGTGGTCATCCTATGGCTGCTGGCCTATCCCTAAGTCCTGATAATATTGATGCTTTTAGAACTGCTCTTAATTCTTATCAGTCCTTAAGTTCAGAAGATTTAACGCCTAAGACTTGGATTGATGTTCCAATGCCACTTGATTATGTATCTTTTGACTTAATCAATGAATTTTCAGTTCTAGAACCCTTTGGTAAGGGCAATGAAAAACCTATTTTTGCTGATAGAAATTTAAAAGTTGTATCCGCAAGAATTATTGGAAAAAATAGGAATGTCTTAAAATTACAATTACAGACTATAAATGGACATATTGTAGATGCCATTAAATTTAAGGCAGAAGAAAATGATATTCCAGAACTTAACTCTAATATTAATATTATCTATTATCCTGATATTAACGAATATATGGGCAATAGAAAAATCCAATTTATTATTAACGAAATTGGTTAAATAAACTAATTTAAGCTATAAGCTTTAGCTTTATATAAAAAAATACCACTTATCCTTATGATAAGTGGTATTTTTTAGCTTTCGCTTATTTTAATCTTAATTATTATTAATCCATATTCTAGATATTAAACCTGAGCACCGTCTTCATAAACAGCTTTCTTAGGTGCTGTCTTTTTAACTTCGTTAACTATTCCACGTTTTTTACCGCCCATTAAATACCATAAAGCACTTGTAATAAGTACTGATGAATATGTACCTGCTATGATACCTGCAATAAGTGGAAGTGAGAACTGCTTAACTGAAGCAACACCAAAAATTGCAAGGCAAACTAACATAATAAGTGTTGTTACTGTTGTATTTACTGTTCTTGTAAATGTATATGTAATTGATGAATTTACAAGTTCTGTAATATCTGTCTTAGAATTAGCTGTCTTTAACTGCTCTCTAATTCTATCAAATATAATAATTGTACCGTTA
Source organism: Lachnospira multipara LB2003 (assembly GCF_000702205.1). Classification (GTDB taxonomy): domain Bacteria; phylum Bacillota; class Clostridia; order Lachnospirales; family Lachnospiraceae; genus Lachnospira; species Lachnospira multipara_A. Next base: position 512,743 of record NZ_JNKW01000001.1, read on the forward strand.
ATTGAATAACCAATAATTGTTAACATACAAGCAATAAATGTTGTACCAACTGTTATTCTTGAGAATGCATAGAATGCTAATACAACTAATACATCATGAACTAAAGCAAGTACTGCTGCTGCTGCGAATTTGAAATCCTTGAATCTAATAAAGATATAAACAAGCATAAATACAGTAGCGAGAAGTACTGAAAGTAATGCATTCTTTCTCATTGTAGAACTTACTGATCCAGTAATAGATGTTGATTCTACTGTCGAACCATCCTTAATAGGATATTTAGCCACTACAGCATCTTCCATTGCTTCTCTTTGTTCCTGTGTAAGTGCAGGTGTCTTAAATGCTACAGCTGATGAATCCTGTGTCTTTTGCTGCTGAACTTCCATAACTCCAGCTGATTCCTTAATTAAAGGAATAATATCTGATTCAATCTGCTCTGTGCTATATTCCTGTGCAAATTCAAATGTAGTTGTTGTACCACCTACGAATTCAAGTGAATAATTAAATGCACCATCACCCATACCTGAACGAACGCCCATGCATACAAAACCTGCAACAATTACTACTGCTGCAATAATAAATGCCTTAATTCTAAATCCTAAGAAGTTAATTGTCTTCTTATGAACTGTCTTACCATATAAAACTGGACTCTTACAACCAAAGTTGTAAAGTAATTTCATAATAATTCTTGTAATTACAAGTGATGTAAATACAGAAACAATATTAGAAATAATAAGTGTTGTAGCAAAGCCCTTTACAGAACCTGTACCAAAGATATAAAGAACAACACCAGCAATAAGAGTTGTTACATTACCATCGATGATAGCTGAAGCTGCTTTACTATAACCTGAAAGTATAGAATTTTCTACACTCTTTCCTGCCGCAATTTCTTCTCTAATACGAGTATAAATAATTACATTACCATCAACAGCCATACCAATACCAAGGATAATACCTGCAATACCTGGCAATGTAAGTGTTAAGTCATAAACACTTAGTAAGAATAAAACTAATGTTGTATAGATTGAAAGTGTTAATGCTGCCACAACACCTGGTAATCTATAGATTACGATCATGAATACGCAAAGTAATACAAGACCTACAATAGCTGCAAATAAACTTGTCTTAATTGCACTTGCTCCTAACTGAGGACTAACAATTGAAGATGATACTTCTGAAAGTGTTACAGGAACTGAACCAACTCTAATATAAGTTGCTAATGTTTCTGCTGATTCATAACTTTCAATACCATTAATTACAGCTGTTCCTCCTGAGATTGCTGAGCTTACACTTGGTGCTGAAACAATCTTACCATCAAATAAGATATAGATTATATTACCAATGTTATTAGATGTTGCTGTGTAGAACTTTTCTGCACCTTCATCAGTAAATGTTAACTGAACACCATAAGGTGTCTTAGCAGTTGTGTCTGATGAATCTGTGTATGCCTGAGCCTGTTCTACATCATTACCTGTAAGTAATGTCTCATATTCACTACCCTGTGACCAAAGTGAGTAATTTGTTGAATCCAAGAATTCAAGAGAACCTGGTGTACCAAGTGCTTCTAGGATTTCATTAGCATCATCCTGTGAATTCTCACCAGTTGGAATTTCAACTGTGATTCTGTTATCGCCTTCACGATAAACATTTGATTCTGTAGAGTAGCCTTCAGCTCTCTGCTGTAACTTATAAATAGTATCTTCTACATCCTGAGATGAAAACTGTTCATCCTGAATTTCATATGTGATACTAACACCACCAGCAAGATCCAATCCTAAGCTGATGTCTTCTACGCTACCGTAGCCTTTGCCATTCATACCAAATATAGCTGTTAAGATTAGTCCAACAAGCAATACTAGTACGATGACGCTGTAACATATCTTCTTACCTATTCCGTACTTCATGTTACATTCTCTCCCTTCAACATAAAAAATTTCTTATTACAAAAAATGTTTCCAAAATTGCGGCGAAACATTTATAAGAAATAAAGTGAAATACGCTAAAGATTATTCTTCTTCAGCCATTGCTGCACGAACCATAATCGCACATTCAATTCTCTTTCTCTGTAATTCACATCCAATATCATATGCATCATTGATATTGCCATGGAAATTATAAGAGTTAGCTGCACATCCACCACTACAATAGAATTTAGCAAAGCATGACTTACATTTTTCTTTAGCATATACGTTACATGCCTTAAAGCTATCTCTAATGTCTGGACGTGTAATTCCTTCATCCACATTACCCATAAGGAAATCTTCATTACCAACAAACTGGTGGCATGGATATAAATCACCCCATGGTGTAACAGCTAAATATTCACAACCTGAACCACAGCCCTGTAATCTCTTAGCTACACATGGTCCGCCTGATAAATCAATCATAAAGTGGAAGAAGTTAAATCCCTTACCAGCTTTCTTTCTCTTAACTAATTCCTTAGCTAAGATATCGTACTGTTCCTTAAGGATCTCAAGATCCTCTTCTCTAATTGCATAATCATCTGTAGGCTGAGCAACTACTGGCTCAACTGAAATCTGTTCAAAACCTTCATCTGCTAAATGTAATACATCATTAGAGAAATCAAGGTTATGATGTGTAAATGTACCACGAACATAATAGTTCATCTGGTTACGGCTCTCTGCAACCTTTTTAAATTTAGGCATGATAATGTCATATGAGCTCTTACCACTTGAACGAACTGGTCTCATTCGATCATTAACTTCCTTACGTCCATCAATACTTAATACGATGTTACCCATTTCCTTATTAGCAAATTCAAGGATTTCATCATTAAGTAAGATACCATTAGTTGTTAATGTAAATCTAAACTTCTTGTTGTTAGGCTCTTCAAGAGATCTACCGTAAGCTACAAGTTGCTTAACTACTTCAAAGTTCATAGTTGGCTCGCCACCAAAGAAGTCAACTTCAAGATTACGTCTATTGCCTGAATTAGCAACTAAGAAATCAAGTGCCTTCTTACCAACTTCATAGCTCATTAAAGCTCTTCTACCATGGTATTCGCCTTCTTCAGCGAAGCAATATTTACAACCTAAGTTACAGTCATGTGCAATATGTAAACATAAAGCCTTAACTACTGTAGGTCTATCTTTAAATGAGTCAATATATGGCTCATATATATCCTCTGTAAATAGCTGTCCAGCTTCCTTAAGTTCAGTAATTTCAGCATAGCATTCCTCTACATCTTCCTTAGAATACTTGCCTTCAAACTGACAGACAACCTCATCAACTGTATGGCCTTCATATGCAGATATGATATCATAAACCATATCATCTACTACATGTACAGAACCACTGTTTACGTCTAAAACAATATTATATCCGTTATTTTTAAACTGATGTATCATTATAATTACCTCTTAATATCTATACTATTTATAAAAATAGTAACGCACTTATTACTTATTGTGCTTTGTCTTTTCTTCATTTTTTAACTTCGTACACGCATCTAAATCAAGTCACTAATATTTTAATTATTTTATCTTTTGTGGAAAGCCGCAAAAATAAGAGAGTGTCGAAATGCTTTAACACTCTCTTTAAAAATAAAATTAATTATTCTTGTTCTCGCAGCTCTGATTACCAACTGTACAAGATGTCTTGCAAGCTGACTGACATGATGTCTGGCATTCGCCACATCCACCGTTCTTCATTGTGTCCTTTAATACACGGTTAGTGAGTGTCTTAATATGTTTCATGACAAAACCTCCTTTATATAAACTGACTAATAGATTATACCATTAACAGCTTAAATTTACAATAATTTTGGCTTTAAACAAAATTATTAATAAAAGGGATTTTTAGCTAGAGACATTCATTATATTTTTTAATAGATTCTACAAGGCTTTCAACGGTCTCCTCCATTGTAAGCCCCTTTTCTTCTACTGTTAAATCTGCGTATTTTGCATAAAGAATGGCCCTGTTATTAAACATATCATCTAGTGTTTCACCCTTATGTAGCACAACACCGCGCTCTTTAGCATTGGATAATCTATTAAACAGCTCTTCCTTTTCAAGTTTAAGATAAACAATCACAGAATCTTTAGCTAGATGCTTCATAGCTTCATCACTATATACAGCACTTCCACCTGTGGCTATAACTGTATTCTTAGCCTCTATTGACATAATAGCATTGCCTTCACAGCTAACAAAACCATCAATACCTCTCTTATCTATAATTTCACTTAGTTTCATGCCTTCTCTGCTTTGAATAACTAAATCCGCATCCACAAAATCCATTCCTAAAATCTTAGCTACAATTACGCCAACAGTACTTTTCCCAGAAGTTGGCATACCAATTAATGTAATATTAGTCTTTTTCACATCATTCTCCTTCTTTATTAACTTCCTCAAAATTTGTCTTATTACTAATTAATTATTACTGCTTGATTGCCTCTTTTGTTAAATGCCTGTCTAGATGCTTCATATGAGTATCTTTGAATTCCACTCTTTAATGGATCTGCAAAATAGCATATTCCTTCTAAACGATCATAACCAATTAACACCAATGTATGATCTCCGCTTCTCATATTCTCCAAAGCCCAAAATATTACTGGATGTCCTTCTTCTACTAGTTTAAGTATCTCTTCAAAACTTGTTCCTGTAATATCATCTGCGCGATATCCATATCCTAAATCCTTTATAGCCTTGTTCATAGATTCTGCAATAGGTCCTGCAGCTACCCACTGAAGCTGGCTTCCATCTGGCTCATCATAGGGTGTTCCTCCACAAAACCCTAAATAAGGATCATTTGAATATGTTAAATATGAATCTACAAAATCCGTCTTACTAATATTAATTCCATAATAATTTAAAACTATAGTTGCAGATACTGCTTCACAGCCAGTTGGTAACTCTGGATTTTGTACTATGTTATTTACATTAAGATAAACTCTATTATTGGCATCTGATGTAATATCTTCTTTAGTTTCACTATCACTTATCTCTGATGTAATATCCTCATAGGATTCGCCTTCATCCTGTCTTATTTCATCATCTGATTGTTTAACTAGCTCTGACTTATTATGCTGGCTTCGGCTTCTTTTATGTCCTATTTTTACAATTAGAATTATAAATAAAACAAATATAACCATACTAGGAATTATTATGAAAGCTTTCTTCTTCATATAGTTTCCTCCTTTAGGCTTTCGTTTATTATATATGTCATTCGAGCAATTTGGAAGAAGAAGTTATTACATTTCATAAGCAAAGATTTGTTAAAGGATAGTCTTAAATATATTAGCTACAACAAGTCTGGCCTAAAAAGCTAAATATTGGTAACAAACCAGGACTCATAGGATGGCTTTCTATATAAATTAACAATTCTTATCTGGTCATTAATTAAGACTTTACATCTAAAGGCAAGGTCTCTATTAGATATATACACCCCATCAGCAAAGGTCCTTGCACCTTGATGGGACAAATCCATATATGCCATTATTCTATACTGCTTCTTCTCCCCATCTTCTCCTTCTAGCCTCAATCTAAGCGGTATAATTGTTCCATCCGTATTATTTTGTAATATTACATCTACAGGCTTTCTATCATACATAGCTAATCACCGTCCACATTAATTCCACATATGTACTAGAACTGTTGTTCTGTATGAAGATTATACCACACAAATGTTCTGCTTGCAATATTATATATGTAATTGCTAGAAACTTATATTGAAATTATGGGGCGGGATAAAACTTATAGTTAGAATTGCCTTGTTTAAGGCACTGGGGTTAGATTCATATATGCAAGCCTCTTGTTTTGAGAATTCTTATCCAAAAAAAGAAATTTTTGCTCATAAAGGCAAGTTTTTTCAAATTTTGACTTGTGGTTTTAATCTTTTTGGAAAATTATTCATCCAAACAGATTAATTCTCGAAAAAACAAAGCCCAAATCAGCCAATTTTGTTACCCATATAAGAAGATTTTTTTGAAAAAAGGCAATAGACAAATTTTCGCATTTTTTCTAAGCAAGAAAAATAATCCGCATCACGGATTTTTCCCGGATACGGATTATTAAAGTAGGCATTCCAAATCCACTTTGCAAGCGCCATAACTCCCTTTTATTAATGCGGAAGACGAGACTTGAACTCGCACGTGTTACCACACAAGAATCTGAATCTTGCTTGTCTGCCATTCCAACACTTCCGCTCACATCTAAATATTTTAATTCACTAAAAATGCACTGTCAACTTAGAATTATAAAGCTTTTAGTAATTAGGGAGTTATATCAATACTAAATATGTCGTCTTTTTTAGTATTTTAGCGAATTTTTTTCAAAAAAGATGTTGACAAAAAATAAGGCCAGTGATATTATATACGAGTCGCTGACATACAGCAGACAACAAAAACTTAAGCAGACGTGGCGGAATTGGCATACGCGCTAGACTAAGGATCTAGTCCATATTGCTTGGGTGCGGGTTCAAGTCCCGCCGTCTGCACTAGCTAAGACATCAGGTTTACCTGATGTCTTTTTTGTTTTCCTGTTCTTTCTCTTTACATTTCCCTTTATTTTTTATAATGTTAAATACAAATGAATTAGGAGGATTATTATGGACTCATTTATATTTAGCTTAAACTCTACTATTCCCATTTTTCTTGTTATGATTGTGGGTTATGTTATTAGAAAAATAGGTATTGTTGATGAACACTTTGCAACTGTGGCTAATCGCTATGTTTTCAAAGTTTCTTTACCTGTTCTTTTGTTTAGAGACTTATCCGTTGCCAACTTTAAATCAGATTTTGATTTGAAGTTTGTACTATTTTGCTGTATTGTAACAATTCTAATGTTTAGCATTACATGGATTCTAACTGAGATTTTTATGAAAGATGATTCAATGAAGGGTGCATTTATACAGGCTTCTTGCCGTAGTTCTGCAGCCATCCTTGGAATCGCTTTTATTGAAAATATCTATAAAGACGCTGGAATGGCACCTCTTATGATTGTTGCCGCTGTTCCATTATTTAATATTTTTGCCGTAACTATTCTTACCTTTAAGGCTCATCCTGAACTTCATGGTAAAAATATCAGCTCATCTACTTCTAAAAAAGAAAACATTAAAAAAGCAGCCATTAACATTCTTAAAAACCCTATTATTATCGGTATTGTGATTGGTTTTGTTGCTTCTCTACTTAACATTAAGTTACCAACAATTCTAAATAAAACTGTGGAATCAATCGCCGCAACTGCTACTCCTATTGCATTAATATGTATTGGTGCAAGTTTTGAAGGTTCTAAGGCAATAAAAAAGATAAAGCCTACCCTTGTAGCTACGTTTATCAAACTAATCCTACTTGCTGCAATTTTTATTCCTGTGGCTATTTATATGGGATTTAGAAATCAAGAACTTATCGCTATTCTAATTATGCTTGCCTCTCCTACAACAGTTACCTGCTTTGTAATGGCAAAGGCTATGGATAATGATGAGGTTTTATCCTCAAGCATCGTTGTGCTTACCACTCTTTTATCAAGTATAACCCTTACTGCATGGATATTTCTCTTGCGATCTTGTTCTTTAATATAGTTTTCTATAATTTGCGATCTTGTTCTTTAATATAGTTTTCTATAATTTGCGATTTTGTTCTTTTATATAGTTTTTCTATAATTTGTGATGTTTTGGTTGACATTCAGATATTAGACTATTAGTATAAAGAAAGGGCAATAAAGCCCATAAACACTTAAGTTTTAATAATTATTTGAGGGGATGGAAGTACATATTGTACTTCCATTTTCATTTATAGCAGTTCTAGTGCTGGAATTTCACTGTCTGTGCCAATTAGAATACAATTTTGTTTTTCAAGTGGGCTAGATTCTGGTCTAGTTGTATAGAAGGCTACATTTTTAAAATTGGCATCAAAAACTTGTCTTGCAATTTTTCCATCGTTAGCATAAAAGCCAGAAAGAGCTGTAATAATATTTACAATATAGATACCACCTGTGTTTAAGTGCCTTTTTATATGCGCAACACCCCTATAGGACATAAGCCCGCTATCTAGAACGTTTCCTATATATGCATCATTAATTATGCAGTCATATTTCTTATCCTGCTTTGATAAAAACTTCATTCCATCATCAACATAAATATTTAATGCACCATCTTTATCCCCTTCCATAAATTCATCGATATAAAAATATTTATGCGCAATTTCTACCATCTCAGGATTTATCTCAACTACATCCATCTTACAACCTTGATGATTCTTTATATAATACTTCGGATATGACATTCCAGCGCCGCCAATAAGCAGCGTTTCTTTAATATCCGGCTTAATATTAAAAATATTCTCAAATTGTCTTGTATACTTAAAAAGGAGCTCATGATGATGTCCTTCTTCCCTTAAGCAGGCTGATTCCCTAGCAAAGTTAACCATAAGGATTCTAATTTCTTTACCATCTTCAACCACATCCCTAACCATGATTTTTCCATAACCTCTAGATTTACTTTTATATAGATTTCTCTCATCGTCATTTATTTGTTTTGCCATAATTGCCCCTTATTTCTCTTTTCCTAAAATTATATAATTATGATATCATGATTCCTAAAGAAAAACAAAAACCAGAGCAAATGCTCTGGTTTTATAATATCTAATATTCCATAAATTCATTGATGTCTCTTAATACATCTTCCATTTCGTTATTTCCATCATTAATTGTTAGCTGTAATGGTTTGCTTATATCTAAGCTAAATAAACCTACTAGCGACTTTCCATCAACACAACTAAATCCTGACTCAACATCAAATCCGCAACCATACTTACTAATTACACTTACGAATCTTTGTACCTTCTCCACTGAATCTAAAAGAATTGAAACAGTTAACATATTCAATTTCCTCCCCACTTATAATCCTCTCTACTCGCTTTTTATCTCACCCTAATTAATAAAAAGCTGTTTTTTTGACTTGTTTAACAAGCCTTAACAAATATACTACAGCCAAAAACATTTTGCAACTTTTTGGGGGGGATTTTATTGTTTCAAAGTTTAAATATTTTTGTTTCTTTTTATGATAATTCACTATAAAAAGAAACAAACTGTTGTGCAGTTTGCACAATAGTTTGTTTCAGTAATTATAAAATGTCCATTTTATTCAATTTTTACTAGTTAATTTATTAAGTATTTTTGCCTTTTTCCTAGGACTATAGTCCTATTTAAGCATATCTTAAGTCCTTAGGGGTAGAGAAAATTATTCTAAAAAAACCCCCGAATTCACAAAATCAGGCTTACATAGTAATCACCTGTGCTATCCCATTTTTAATGCGTCCATATAGATTGCCATTATATACTATGCAGTTTCTACCATTATTCTTAGCTGCATATAATGCCTTATCTGCCTCTTCATATAGTTTTTCAAAGCTTTTTCCATAGCCTGGTACAAAGGTAGCTGCGCCAATGCTTATAGTAACATTATTTGAGACTAGCTTATATGCATGTGGAATTGCCTTTGCCTCAAGGTTTCTCCTAATTTTTAGAGCTAACTGAACTATATTTTGCTCGTCTGTATTTTGCACAAATATAATAAATTCTTCTCCACCTGTTCTTGTGACAATATCTGTTTTTCTTTGAGCTGAGTTTTTTAGCACCTCAGCAACCATTTTTAAACACTCATCACCCTTTGGATGTCCAAAAGCATCATTATATTTCTTAAAAAAATCAATATCTATAGCAAGTATTCCCACAGATACCTTATTACGTTCGCAATATGGCCATATAGCACTGGCTTTTTGTTCTAATGCTCTTCTGTTATAAAGTCCTGTTAAAGGATCATGCTCTGACACATCTGTTTTTTTCTTAAGAGTTGATGACATCCTCTCCTTAGTAAAGGATACATTATGCTGATATCTTGATAAGAACACAGTGCCAATCTGTATTACACATACATCCACCACAGTTCTTACATTCATCTTAAAAATAACTACCATTGAAATCATAATAACAGAAATTATAGTTACCATTATTAAGCGTTCTCGCTCTAAAATTACTGGTACAAAAACAAAATACGCACATGCTGCCATATAAATTATTTCACTGTTAAATGCCTTCATATCAAATCCAGATGCAAGCATTAGCATAATAATCGTTATGGTGTAATATGACATATACAAGACAAAATAACTCTCAAACTCATTATTTTTTACTTGAATATAAAGAACAACACAATAAGTCACCTGAATAATTTCAAAAATCAGCAAGCCAAACATAAATATTATCTTTAAAAGATCGTTATCCCAAGCTATAATGCCGTAAATAAGCATTATTATAGGCACGCATAAAGATAATAAAAACGATGACTTAATAGCACGATATATATTGATTTGCTCAATATTTCTTTTGGACTGTTTCTTCATTTTCCTCGTCATTTTTTATCCCCCTATATTAAATTGTCACGGTCTTATTACTATATATAGGTTACATATATTATTAATAATACAACATTATGAAATCTAATACAAGGAAACTTTATATTCTTTATCTTTTACAAGGGCTTGTACCCCCGACTGAGTATAGTTTGTCATAACCCCCACCTACGCTAACGCTTAGAGGTGGGGGATTTCTCCGACTGAGTTAAACTAGGAAGTCTACTGCCCCTTCACTTACCACATAAGTTACATCCTTATGAGCTCCGCCATATTCTCCATCAAAGGTCCAATCCACGTCTTCACTTGATCTAAATCTAATTTTACTAGTCTTTAAATTATAAACCATATTACAATTATCGTAATCCTGTGTAACATATGCCGAAAGAATTTCTTGAGCTTCAAAAATAGTCTTAACTTCCTTTATAAGAAGCACTTCAAAAATTCCATCCTGCAAATCCACTGTATTTCCAATAATTCCCTTCATTCCACCAACTGAGTATGTGTTACTTACCATACCATATAGGAAATTACCTTCTATCTCAAATTCATTACCATTTTCATCAATTCCAGCGACTTGCATATATTGTGGTTTTAGGTTTAATAATTCCTTAGCACCTGATATAACATAAGCTTGATGACCAAGAAGATTTTTTAATTCCTGAGGTGTGTTATAACTTACCTGTGTAAAAGCACCGAAAGCTGCAACATAATTAAAGGATCTAACAACTTCATCATCTTTACAAACAAGTCCTATATCCACAGGATATACATTGCCTTCTGCTATTGACTTAGCTGCCTTAACCATGTTCTTGCTTATATTTAAACTAGCTGCAAAATCATTAGTACTGCCACTTGGAATATATCCAACTTTTGGCTTTTTCTCTAATTTTAAAATAGCACCTACTACTTCGTTTAATGTGCCATCTCCGCCGCTACATACCACAACGTCATATTTTTTACCCACCTTTAATACCTTCTCGTATCCATCGCCTGCACATTTAGTTGGGTAAACAACAACTTCATAATCTGCCTCTGATAAAACCTGTACGATCTTCATTAAATGATTTTTTATTAATCCCTTACCTGAATTAGGATTAAAAACGAATAATAATTTTTTCATATTGCCTCCATTATTATGCAATTGTCAATTTAATGTCTGTAAATGTTACATCAGCGTTTCTACTTGCAAAAAAGCCTAGATATACATGTTCTGGATCAACTGTTGTTAGCTTAAAATCAAATCCACCTGTTATGCAATCTCCATCATCAAAGCATGCACCATATCCATCTTCTGTTGAAAATAGTGTTGCATTAACTACCATCTTCTTATCAATTGCTCTTCTTACCTTACTTCCATAAACCAATTCGCCACTTCTTCTTGCAAAACAATTAATTGCATCGCCTTTTCTTGTTAATAAAAGTGGAGCTGCTGCCACATAATCTCCTAGCACATCAGCTGTATTTTTATCAATATAAACATCATCTCTTACCATTAAACCAAAGGATACCTGATCGTTACTAAAATAGTCATTAACAATTATCTTGGCTGTTAGCTTAAATCTAGTGTTAGCATCAATTTGTTTAAAGGCAAATAAGATTCCATCTGTAACATTACTAATCTTACCCATGTTATTAGCTACCGCAAGTCTAATAGATTCCTTAGAATCAATTATTTCCTTACTTGCCTTAAAATCGACATTATTAGCATCAGTTAGTATATCACCAAAGGCAGTTACTTTGTAATCACCAATGTTTTCAAAAATCTTACTATCTTCAAGATTAGGATTAAATAAAACCGGCTTATAATCCTTATTAGCTTGAAGGTATTTTTCCTTAGCTGGATATGGCATGTAATCAGTAAGATCTATTACCATTTCAGATAAGCCCTTAATTCCTAATTCCTTAATTGTCTTCATAACAAAAAATGCATTAACATAAGCTCCCCACTCATTAGTGTGAGTATTATCAACACTCTTAATATTATTACATGACCAGGCATGAAGATTAGCAGTCTCTTCAACGCCTAATTTTTCATAAAAATCCTTAGTTATACTTGTCATATCAACTAAAGAAATGTGCATATCCCTTGCAAGCCCTCTTACAGCCTCTGGATAATTGCCACCCTTAAATTCACCATTATCCTTAGTTATATGTAATTCCACATCATCCCAACTACTCTTAGTTTTTCTTCTAACAATAGGTGTAGCAAGAATAGGTGTAACACCAGCAGTTCTTGCAGGTTCAATATAATTTACATAAAGGGAATTAGCAAAACTTCCCTTAACTTTATAATCTCCATTAGCACTTGTAAATCTAGCGATTTCTGCCTTCTCATCATTATGTCCAAAGCCTATTAATAAAAAATCGCCAGATTCCATATTATTCATTAGATAGTCATAATTCTCTTCCTTAGTAAAGGATAGAGAACTTCTGCCTGAAAGGGCAATATTTACCACTTCCACCTTATCATTTAAATATTCCTGTAGTTTTGTTCCATATCCATATCTTGGATAATAGTATTTGTCGTCAAAACAACTAAGTGTTGAGTCACCAACCACCCATAATTTACTCATAAATCATTTCTCCTTTTACGGACTTCTCCCAAATTTAAACCCAAATACAATAGTTTTTGCATTACTTAAAATAGATTAATACAATCTAAATTTGATATCAATATTAGAAATGCTTATTTAAGAAATTATTTCGAAGTTGCTCTTCTCTTTTATTAACATCTTCAAGTAATTCCCTTGCAGACATAAGTAAACATCCCTGACCTCTAATAATTACCTGCTCTAGGCCATCTGATGTAGCAACTGTCACATTTCTTTTTCTTCCATTTTCATGAGCAAATTTTTCAATGTAATGATCTGCTGTCTCAGCTTCCTTAGTATAGACCACATGGATATTATTTAAATCAACAAATTCCTCGCCATGTCCCTTAACCTTATATGCGTCAAAAACCACAATTATTTCTGATGAAATAAGGGACTGATAATGCTGCATTATATCAAGAAGTCTTCCCCTTGCACCGTCAAAATTAGTTTTTTGTAATTCATCAAGTTCTGGCCAGGCATGAATAATATTATATCCATCAACTAATAAATAATTTTTTGAATTTTTATCGTTCTTATTAGCATAAAGAGCACTGTCCTTACCTACATATTTTTCTGAATACAAGCTTTCTTTATTAGCTGTTACTCTACGTGCAGATCCATAACTTGGGTCATTTTTCTTCTTTCTTTGCTTTATAGAATCTGACTTGCTATTAGAATAATAGGTCTCAGATAGGATTCTATCTACTTCTTCTGTTCCTATCCATTCATCAGATACTGTTCTTGATGCTGCTTTGGCATTAATAGGTCTTAAAGTGACATCCTTTTTATCCTGTCCATTTTCTTCAATAATTTCACAATGGGCATGTTCTCTTACCTCATACCAAGGCACTGTATAACCTGAACCATGGGCGCAAAATACTGAATCCACAGGATTTCTAGTATCTCTTTCAGGATCATAAGCCCTCTTAGCTATCACTTCTTCACTATTATGACATTCCTTATATCCTGACATTTGAAGACTTATCCTTCCTGTACCCTTAGTGTAGGTGTTAAGCTCTGCCTGATAATTTCCAATGGCTACAACCGGTGCCTCGCCTCTAATAATTGTTTCTTCACCATCATCCTCTAAGTTAGATGTTCCACCAATTCTTTCAATGTCTGTCATTGCCCTTCCAACATATGCTCTATCAATTCTAATTTCATAGGCATAAAAAGGCTCTAAAATCACAGACTCTGCCATCATAAGACCCTGTCTTATTGCCCTATAGGTTGCCTGTCTAAAATCTCCACCTTCTGTATGCTTAGGGTGGGCTCTACCATTAACAACTGTAATAACCATATCTGTAATATCAGCTCTTATTAATACACCCTTATGATTTCTTTCCTGCAAATGGGTCAAAATAAGTCTTTGCCAGTTCTTATCAAGTACATCCTCACTACAATCAGTCTTAAATACAAGACCTGACCCTCTTTCTCCTTCTTCTAGCTTTAAATGTACCTCAGCGTAGTGTCTTAGGGGTTCAAAATGTCCAATTCCATAACTGCTACCCTTAATTGTCTCTTTATAAACCACGCTTCCTGTGCCAAATTCCACATCCACCCCAAATCTTTTCTTTATAAGACCTGTTAGGATTTCTAATTGCACAGCTCCCATAAGACTAACAATTATCTCTCTAAATTCCTCATTCCATCTAATATTAAGAGCTGGCTCCTCCTCTTCTAGTTGTCGTAGTAGAGGTAGCATAACAAGTGGATCCTTATCCTTTGGCAAAATCATTTTGTATTCTAGTACCGGTGCAATCATTGCATTATTTTGTGTATTTTCAAGACCTAATCCTGTTCCTGCAGCAACACTATCTAATCCAATAACTACACATACATCACCTGCATAAACCTCAGGTGTAGCTGTAAATTTATCACCATTATAGACTCTAATTTGATTTACTTTTTCTTCTGCAATTATGTCCTTATTTTTCAATTTTCCTGATGTTAGTTTAAGATGTATTAATCGTTCATTATTCTGTCTTGTTATCTTAATAACCCTTGCACCAAATCCATCTTCTACTCTATTACTATAAACATCCCTACTATATTCATTAATAATATCTAGTAGTTTTTCTACTCCCTCTAATTTTAAAGCCGAACCAAATACAACAGGAAAAATATGTCTTTTGTAAATTTCAGACACTATTGTCTCTTTTGATAGGCTTTCATTTTCTAGATATTCATCAAGAGTATCATCAGAGGCAAAGGAAATTTCTTCCATATCCATTTCATTAAAATCATAACAATTAGTTGATAATCTATTCTGTAATATCTTTAGAACTCTTTCCTTACTTGCGCCCTGCTGGTCCATTTTATTCACAAAAATAAATGTTGGAATTTTTAATTTAGATAATAAATTCCATACTGTTTCTGTATGCCCCATAACACCATCTGCTTGATCTATTACTATTATAGCAATATCTAGGGCCCACAAATTTCTTTCCATTTCGGCACTAAAATCTACGTGTCCTGGGGTGTCTATTAAATTAACTTCTACGTCTTTATAAGTAAACCTGGCCTCTTTAGAATAAATGGTGATACCTCTAGACTTTTCTACTTCATCTGTATCAAGAAAGGCATCACCATTATCTACTCTTCCAAGCTTACGAATAACTCCTGTCTTATAAAGTATTGCCTCTGATAATGTGGTTTTACCAGCATCAACATGGGCAAGCATTCCAATCGTAAGCTTCTTCATTATTTATTCCTACTTTTCTGTAATTATTTTATACATATCAGGGCGTCTATCTCTAAACAATCCCCATGACATTCTGTCCTCTTCTAAACTGTCTAAATCAAAGCTGTGGCAAATTACTCCCTCCACATCTCTTCCAAGTTCTTCTACGATTGCACCTGTATTATCTGTAATAAATGATGAACCATAAAAGTTAAGACTTGAGCTTTGTCCGCCATTAGCCTCGCTTTCATAAACCTCTTCTAAACCAATTCTATTAGCTGCTATTACTGGCATTAAATTAGCTGCTGAATGGCCCTGCATTACTCTTCTCCAATGTGGCATACTATCAACCTCTAAGATTGGTTCGCTTCCAATTGCTGTTGGATAGAATAAAAGCTCAGCCCCAAGAAGTGCCATAGATCTAGCAGTTTCTGGGAACCACTGATCCCAACAAATTCCTACACCTATCTTGGCATACTTTGTATCAAATGCCATAAATCCTGTATCTCCAGGTGTAAAATAGAATTTTTCCTGATAATAATGATCATCTGGTATATGTGTCTTTCTATATGTTCCAAGATTAGTTCCGTCTGCATCAATTACTACTACGCTGTTAAATAATCTAGTAACATCCTTTTCATATACACTTACAATGACAACAACTGATAATTCCTTTGCCAATTCTATAAAGTGCTTAACTGCCTTATTATCATCTATACTTGTTGCAAAGTTATAATAGTCATATCTTCTCTCCTGACAAAAATACTGTCTTTCAAAAAGCTCTGGTAAAAGAATTATATTAGCTCCAGCCTTAGCTGCTTCTCTTACATACTTATCTGCTGTGGCAATATTCTCATCTACATTTCTTGTGCAGGCAAATTGTACTGCTGCCACCTTTACTTCTCTTTTATTCATAAAACTCCTTATGGTAAAAATTAACCATTTTTTCTAATTTACTTTAAGGTTCTTCTTTTTTAGTAAATAAATTAAGATTGCTATAAGCCATGAACCACCAACTATTAATATAAACCATATTACTGACATTAAAATTGACTGTTCATGCACCTTTAAGAAAGCATATGGTCCATCTATAATATATAATGCATTTAAAGTAATTGTTATTATAGCGTAAATTACTGTTGGTATTGCATTAAAGCAAGCATTGGCAAATCTTAAATTTACAACATCCTCAAAAGCTGCAAAGGAAACAAATCCTATTATTGGGCATAGTGTATGATAAAAAAGAGATGAACCTTTAAATAAATACCAACATGTCCAATCAAATCCTGCTATTGGAATTAATACAAAAATTACTACAAGAAATGTTAAACACATACAGCAAACTGCCATAAATCGTAATTTTGAAACAAATTCTACTGTCTTTAGCTTTCCTGCCTTTAAGGAGCTAATACCTGTTATTACAAATAGAATACTAGATAATAATCCTAGGAAATTACTATCCTGTGTGTAATATTTAAACATTACAAACTGATTTTCCTTAAAACTAAAAACTGCTCCTATTATTCCTAAAACTATAAGAATAATGTTTAAACAAAATGCCACCTTAAATTTTCTAAATTTTTTGTCCATATTTTTTTACGTATAACGCGCTTCCTTTCTGTCTTATTTTATTCCGGTATCTGCATTGTTATACAGTGAATATTACCACCGCCAACAATTATGTCTCTTGCGTATATTCCTATAACTTCTCTTTCTAGCATTAATTCCTGCAATAAAGCAATGGCCTTAGCATCATTATCATCCCCAAACTGAGGAACTAAGGCAATACCATTGGCTATATAGAAATTAGCATAACTTGCTGCAAGTCTTTCTCCTAATTCCCTTTCATCTTCCCCTTCTTCAAATTCATAACCTTCTAAATCCTCTTCCTTGATTGTTACAGGATTTTTAGGAATTAAAAGTTTATGCACTTTAATTGGAAGACCATCACAGTCTGTTTCTTTTTCCAATACATCTAAATCAGCCTTAGACATGGCATATTGCGGATCAGTTTCATCATCAGTCCAAGCTAATACCACATTGGCTTCTGAAGTAAATGCACATACATTGTCCACATGTTCATTAGTCTCATCATTATATATTCCATAAGGAATCCAGATTATCTTCTTAATTCCTAATGCATCCTTTAACACGTCTTCAATGTCTTTTTTATTCAATTCAGGATTTCTTCCAGGGCTAAGCAAACAGCTTTCAGTTGCTATTAAAGTTCCCTTTCCATCTGTATGAATTGAGCCTCCCTCAAGTACAAAAGGTGCATAATCAAAATAATCATATCCTAGGCTATCACATAAATTAATAGCTAATTTATCATCCTCTTCCCAGTGGGCATAAAGGCCATCATATTCGCCACCCCATGCATTAAAGGAAAAATTAACGCCTCTTACTTCGCCATTTAGCTTTCCCTTATCATCTAATTTCTTAACAAAAATTGGAGATGTATCCCTTGCCCATGCATCATTAGTATCAGCAATCACCAATTCTATATTAGAATTTATTAACTTATAGTCGGCCTCATTCTCAGCTAAATAAAGCTGCTCTCTTGCTTCCTTCTCATAGTCCTTACTAACTACCATATAAAGGATTTCATGTCTTGCTATATGTCTTGCAATTTCGGTAAACACTTTCTTTGCCATAACACCACCATTTGGCCAAGAGCCTGGTCTAACAGGCCAAATCATAATTGTGCCCTTATGCTTACTAAATTCCGCAGGCATTCTATATAATACTGTTTCCTTTTTATCCTTTTTCATTCTAACCTCAACTTTTTTGCTTTTTATTATTCTTACAAAAAGCATATACTTTATTTTATCATAAAGTGTTTAGTTATGATATTTTTATCCTAATCTATTTTTAAAATCCTCATAACCAAATTCTTTTATTATTCTGCACTTTCCATCCTTAATTGCTGCTATTGATGGAAGTGGGATTCCATTAAAGGTGTTATTCTTAACCATTGAATAAATTGCCATATCTTCAAATATAAGTTTATCCCCTATATTTAATTCTTCCTTAAAACAATAATCACCTATTATATCTCCTGCAAGGCATGTATAGCTTGATAGTCTATAGACATGACTATAGCCTTCCATCATCTTTTTTCCCATGGCCTTACTTGGTGAAATACCATTTTTAAACATCTTCTTAATTGTCCATATATCAAGGTCTGTATCCTCTACCTTTAGGGCATCTTTAAGTGGTGGTACATAAGGCATCTCAATTACATCTGGCATATGGCAAGCTGCTGATGCATCAAGTATTAGAGTCTCAATTCCATTATCCACCTTATCAAGCACTGTTGTTACAAGGTAGCCAGCATTAAGGGCAATTGCCTCCCCCGGTTCAAGGTAGACTTCACAGTTATATCTAGCCTTCACCTGATTTATACATCTAATTAATGTATCAATATCATAATCATCCCTTGTTATATGATGGCCTCCGCCAAAATTTATCCACTTTCTTCCCCTTAATACAAAATCAAACTTCTCTAAAACCACTTCAAGTGTTGATTCTAAGTCATCTGAATTTTGTTCACAAAGTGTATGGAAATGTATTCCATCAACCCCTTTTAATAAATCAGGATTTTTATCTAATTCTTCCTCTAATTTTCTTAATGTTACACCAAATCTTGAGCCTGGTGCACAAGGGTCATAAATTGCATGGTCTCCTTGAGTTGAGTATTCTGGATTAATTCTTAGGCCTACACTTACCCCTGCACTTTCCCACACTGGTCTATGATGCTCTAATTGAGAGATGGAATTAAAAACTATATGATCACATATCTTAATTAATTCCTTCATATCCTCATCTTTAAAGGCTGGCGCAAATACGTGGTTTTCCTTTCCCATCTCTTCTTTACCTAAGCGTGCTTCATAAAGACCACTAGCGGTTGTTCCACTAATATATTTTGCAACTAATGGATACTGGGCAAAGTTTGAAAAAGCCTTTTGTGCAAGTAATATCTTACATCCTGCCTTTTTCTCCACATCTGATAATACTTTTAAATTATCCTCTAACTTATTCTCATCTATTACATAAACTGGAGTCTGTAATTCTCTTATATTCATCCTTATCTCCCTTTAAAAAAACTAGTAACGCAGGTGACGCTACTAGTTTTTTAATTAATATATATATTTATTCCACAGTTGCTGGATTCTCATCAACTACCCATGGTAAGCCCCACTTATTAAGTGCTTCCATGTATGGATCTGGATCAAATTCTTCTACGTTAAATACACCTGTTCCATTCCACTTTCCTGTTACAACCATCATTGCACCAATCATAGCTGGCACACCTGTTGTATAAGAAATAGCCTGTGAGCCAACTTCTTTGTAGCATTCCTGATGGTCACATACATTGTAGATGTATATTGTTCTTTCCTTACCATCCTTCATACCCTTAAAGATACAACCAATGTTTGTCTTACCTACTGTTCTTGGTCCAAGTGTTGCAGGGTCTGGTAATAATTCCTTTAAGAACTGAATTGGAACTATATCTACTCCATTGAATTTAACTGGATCTGTTCTTAACATACCAACATTTTCTAAACACTTCATATGTGTAAGATAGCTCTGACCAAATGTCATAAAGAATCTAATTCTCTTAATCTCAGGATAGTTCTTAGCAAGAGATTCAATTTCTTCATGGTGAAGTAAGTACATATCCTTCATACCAACTTCTGGGAAATCATATTCTCTCTTAATTGACATTGCTGGAATTTCTACCCAATGTCCATCTTCCCAATATGAACCTGGTGCTGATACTTCTCTTAGGTTAATCTCTGGGTTAAAGTTTGTAGCAAATGGATAACCATGATCTCCACCGTTACAATCTAAGATATCTACGCTTTCAATTGTATCAAAGTAGTGCTTTTTAGCATAAGCTGTAAACACTGATGTAACACCTGGGTCAAAACCTGTTCCAAGTAAGCCTAAGATATTAGCATCCTTAAATTTATCCTTATAAGCCCACTGCCATGAGTAGTCGAAGTAAGCTGAGAAACCGGCTTCCTTACATCTCTTCTCATAAATTGCCTTCCACTCTGGATCTTCTGTATCCTCTGGTTCGTAGTTAGCTGTATCAATATAATTAACCTTTGTCTTAAGACATGCATCCATAATTGTTAAATCCTGGTATGGAAGTGCAAGATTAAGTACAGCATCTGGCTTATAGCTTTCAATTAAAGCTACTAATTCATCAACATTATCAGCATCTACCTTTGCTGTTGTAATCTTAGTTGTTGTCTGTGATTCAAGTTTTTCCTTTAAAGCATCACACTTACTTACTGTTCTTGAAGCTATGCAAAGTTCTGTAAACACTTCGCTGTTCTGACAACATTTTGTAATAGCAACCTGCGCTACGCCACCGCAGCCAATAATTAATAAACGACTCATAATAAAAAGTCCTCCTTATAATTTATCCAAATTAATCGCGTTCTTCTTCTTCAAGCATATCCTCTACATATCTTGGTAACATAAATGCGCCCTTATGTAGGTTGGTTGTGTAGTAACGTGTTTTGATTCCAAGTTCTTTCCATTTTGCTGGCTTAAAGTCATTAATTGGATGATATTTTTTAGATGCAAATCCAAATAACCAATAACCAGATGGACATGTTGGAATATGTGCCTGATAAACTCTACTTATTGGGAAGGCTTTATAGGCTTTTCTATGCATTTTTACGCATTCTTCCTTATCTTCATCATAAAATGGGCTACCATGCTGATATACCATTATACCGTCTTCCTTAAGGGCTTTATAGCAGTTACCATAAAACTCCTTAGTAAAGAGTCCTTCTGTATATCCAAAAGGATCTGTTGCATCATTTATAATTAAGTCATATTCATCTGACTTGCTTCTTAAAAATCTGAGCGCATCTTGAATATAGACATTAACTCTACTATCATCTAGTCCACATGCCAATTCTGGAAAATGTTCTCTACATACTTCCACAAACATTTCATCTGGCTCTACTACATCTATTTGTTCTATCTGACTATATTGTGTTAATTCCTTTGCAACACCGCCATCGCCACCACCAATGATTAATACCTTTTTTACATTAGGGTGCACTGACATTGGCACATGTGTTACCATTTCATCATAAATAAATTCATCTTTTTCTGAGAATAATATTTCACCATCTAGAGCTAAAAATTTGCCAAATTCATCAGAAACTAATACATCTATTCTTTGACAGTCTGATACTCCGGAAAATAGCTGTTTTTCAATTCTCATTGATAACTTCACATTTGATGTATGAAGTTCTGAAAACCACATTTCCATTTTGTTACCTCTCTAAACTAAAACCATTAAATTGTTAACTTCTGGGTCTTCTGTTCCCTGCATTGAACATCCCTTCTCTTTAACATATTCAATATACTCAATAATTTCCTCTGTTATCTCTTCACCTGGTGCAAGGATTGGAATTCCTGGTGGATAACACATTACGTTCTCCCCTGAAATTCTTCCCTTTGTTTCTCTAAGTGGAAGAGATACTTTTTTAGCATAAAACGCTTCCTGTGGAGACTTTGCTACTACTGGATTTATAAATTCTCCTGTTAGCATTCCTGTCTTGTCCTTCTTATAAATTCTTGCTATATCAGCTAGTGCTCCAACTAATCTTTCTATATCCTGTAGTCTATCACCTATTGAAATATAAGCTAAGATATTACTTGCATCTCCAAATTCTATCTGAATATCATACTCATCTCTAAGTAAATCATACACTTCTATACCTGCAAGTCCAATACCTAATGTATGAATTGATAACTTAGTTACATCATAATCATAAACGCTTGTGCCATTTACCAATTCCTTGCCGTAGGCATAATATCCACCAATACTGTTAATTTCACGTCTAGCATATTCTGCCATCTGCATTACCTTAGCAAATGATTCTTCTCCTCTAAGTGCTAGATTTCTTCTTGAAATATCTAAACTTGATAATAAAAGGTAAGATGCTGATGTTGACTGTGTTAAATTAATAATCTGTCTTACATATTCTGCATTTACTCCTTTATTAGTAAGCAAAATCGAGCTTTGTGTTAAGCTTCCTCCTGATTTATGCATTGATATTGCTGCCATATCTGCACCTGCTGCCATTCCAGAAATTGGTAGTTCTGGCTGAAAATAAAGATGTGTTCCATGTGCTTCATCTGCTAATACCTTCATGCCTGCATCATGAGCTAACTTTACAATTGATTTAATATCCGAACATATTCCATAATATGTTGGATTATTTACAAGTACTGCTACTGCATCAGGATTTTCCTTAATTGCAGCTTCTACGCTTGAAACTTCCATTCCTAATGAAATTCCTAATTCCTTATTAACTTCTGGGTTAACATATACTGGAATTGCGCCACATAGTACTAATGCGTTAATTGCACTCTTATGTACGTTTCTTGGTAAGATAATCTTATCGCCTCTTTTACAGACTGAAAGTATCATTGCCTGTACAGCTGATGTTGTTCCACCTACCATTAAAAATGCATGTTCTGCACCAAATGCACTTGCTGTTAGTTCTTCTGCATCTTTAATTACTGATACTGGGTGACTTAAATTATCTAGTGGTTTCATAGAATTTACATCTATTCCTACACAACGTTCTCCAAGTAATTCCACGAGTTCCTTATTTCCTCTACCTCTTTTGTGGCCTGGAACATCAAATGGTACTACTCTTTGACGTCTTAATCTTTCTAATGCTTCATATATAGGAGCTCTTGTCTGATCTAGCATTGTACTTGCCTCCAAATTTATTTTAATCGAAGTTTTTAAGTTGATTAGAGGGGGTGAGAGCGGCAATTTGCTTCGCTCTTGCCGCTTTTTGTTGCGGTTTAATGCGCAGCATTGGCTTCGCCTCGCTGCTTCCTTTGCTGCAGTTTGTGCAGCATTGGCTCCGCCTCGCTGCTTATCCTTTGTTGCAGTTTAATACGCAGCATTGGCTCCGCCTCGCTGCTTCCTTTATTGCATCCTCTAATTTCTTTATTAGCTTCCTTCTGCAAATGTTCTAGTTTTTTTAGTGACTAACGCATCAATCCGTGCTTCGCACTCTCTTGATGCTTTAGAAATTCGCAATCCGACGCCTTGCGTCTACTTGCTCATTTCTGTTTGACTGTGCAATAGTTAGGCTTTCGCATGCTAGCATGCAAAGCCTACTGCTGCACAGTCTTAGTCACTAAAAAAGCAGGGATTGTGCTAGCACAATCACCTGCGTAATCAGTCTATTATTAATATAGAGAATTACTATAGCATTACATGCAAATACGCGTTACTCTTTATTGACCGTTTTACAAGATGACGTGCTATTTAGCACCGATTATAAAGTAATCAACTTAAAAAACAGAGCTATTAACTCAATCAATAACGTGGGTTTACCACACCGGCAACCGACCCGCCTGTCCGTTAGGCTTACCTTTATAAATCATAAAGTGGTCATATTTGCATGAAAAGTTATACTTCTCATACGCGCAATATTGTAACAAATTTTAAAATCAGTGTCAATTAAAAGACCTAATTAAAATATACCTAAAGACATAAGTAATAAAACAAATAAACACACTGGTGCTATATACTTTATCATCACTGTAAATAGTCTCTTTCTACCCATTTTATCGCCACTTTTTTCTACTTCATCTATAATTACCTTTGGCTTAATTACCCATCCAACTAAGATACAAGTAGCTATTGCTCCTATTGGCATTAAGATACTATTACTTACATAATCCATTACGTCTAAAATCTGGCCTACTGCGCCATTTGGTAACTTTAATTCGAAATATAAATCGTTATATCCAAAGCAAACTAAACAAGCTAATGCTAATGATACAATAAATTCAATAATAACTGCTTTTCCTCTTGAGAATCGCTTATCACTGTCTATCATTCCTGATACTATTGCCTCTAATACTGACATTGCGCTTGTTATAGCTGCAAATAATACCATTGCAAAGAATATAATTCCTACTATTGTTCCTGCCTTACCCATGCTTGCAAAAATCTTAGGTAATGCTACAAACATTAAAGATGGACCTGATGCCATTCCATCTGTTCCTGAGAATACGTAAACTGCTGGTATAATCATTACACCTGCAAGAAATGCTACTAATGTATCAAAAATTTCAATCTGATTAATTGATCTTGGTAAGTTAGCATCATCCTTTACATATGAGCCGTAGGCTATTAAGATACCCATTGCTACTGATAATGAATAGAACAACTGTCCCATTGCATCCATTACTACGTTAAAAAACTTCTTAACTGTTAATCCATCAAGATTAGGGATTACGTAATATTTAAGGCCCTGTAAACCTGTTCTTGTAACTCCCGCATCATCTGTCTTAGTTATTGTTAGTGAAAAAATTGCAATTCCCACTACTAATACTAATAATACCGGCATAATCACCTTAGAAAATGATTCAATACCCTTATTTACGCCTAAGTAAATTACTACTGTTACTGCAAATAAGAATATAAACATCATGATTAATGGTTCGCCCTTACTTGTTATAAAATCTGTAAAATACCCTTCTTTGGCTGCATCGATTCCATGTCCTGTTAAAAAAGCAATTAAATACTTTAATACCCATCCACCTATTACACAGTAATATGGCAAAATTATAAATGGTACTATACTTGAAATCCATCCAAGCCATGTCCAATTTTTGTTAAGTTTTCCATAGGCTGTTAGTGGACTTTGCTTTGTCTTTCTACCAATTGCAATTTCTGCTGTAACCAATGTAAAACCAAAAGTTAAAGCCAATATGATATAAATTACAAGAAATAGTCCTCCACCATCTCTTGCTGCTAAATAAGGGAAACGCCAAATATTACCTAATCCTACTGCGCTTCCGGCTGCCGCCAATACAAATCCAAGGGATCCACCAAAAGTTTTTCTCTTTTCCATTAATTAAAAATTCCTTCCTGTAAATTAATCAAATACAAATTCAGTTATGGCATCTACTGTTGAATTGATTTGATCTTCGTTTGTAATGGTAGGCTCTCCATCTCCCTTTTGAAGGCCATAGCTTCCAAAGTAAGAATGAATTCCTCCTTCAATGACTACTTCTTTCGCGTCTTCTGGTAAATTCTTTTTATTGTCATTATAAGAATCCATTTTCATCACGCCATCGTTTGAGCCATAGATACATAATACATCAAGATTGGAATTTTTCAAATCTTTATTTGAATATGCGGCCAATAAAATTAATCCTTTATAATCGTTTCCATTTTTAGCCAAATACATTGAAGCACAAGCTCCCCCTAGAGAATGACCTGATAAATACCAGTTTTCTACCTCTGGAAAATCTTCTTTTATTCCATTTGCTGCATTAGTATCAAGTATTGCTAAATTAGCTGGCATTTTAACTAATACACATAACACACCTCTGCTTGCTAATTCATGTAGGAGTGGTGCATATGCACTATATTCTACCTTTCCACCAGGATAAAAAATTATACCTGTATTAGTTTCATTAGTTGGTTTAAATACATAAGTTTCATCATCTAACTTTTCTACATTAACCTCTTCATCTGATACTAGTGACGAATTAGCTAAATCACTAGCTCTATAATAGTCTTTTGTATAAGCAAAAAAAGCTATAGCAAGTACTGCTACTACAGCTACTATTCCTATTAGTACTCTCTTTAAAATCTTCTTTTTCTTCATCTGTTACCTCACCTTTATCTGGAAAATAAAAAAACTAGGAAACCCCTATATTGTAGTTAGTTTCCTAGTGATTTTATCACAAACTCATCCTTAATTCAGGCTGTTTATTAAACTTTAATTATCTTCCTTATTCCAAAAATCCACTGGTTCATAGTCTTGTAGCTTGGCTATAAATCCTAATTTTTGAAGTTCATCCCATATATATTCTAAAGTTTTTTCATCAGAAGCTGCTATGGTATGGTAGTGATATCCTGAAGTAATGGTCATAAGCAAGGTACTTTTTCCGCTATGAATTTCCTCCATATATTCCTTTATATCTCGTCTTGAACGTATATTCATCTCAGCCTTTAAAACTCCATAAACCCTATGATATACAAATACGTCCTTAACCCATCCACCTGCATCAACTATGGCATTAAGCTCATTTTGTGCATCTTCTTCTGTATGATATACCTTAAAAACTCGTGTATATTCATTCTCTTTTGAACTTATAACATATCCTCTATTAGTTGAGTATATATCTATATCCTTGGCTCTAATCAATGCTATATCCTGAACAATTACCTGTCTACTTACATCAAATTTCTTTGCTAGGCTTTCACCAGAAACTGCTTTATCAGATTTCTTTAAAACATCAATTATAGCTTTTCTTCTATCTTCACCATTCATATGGCATCCCTTTCCTTTATCGTAAATATTTATCTTATTAACTATTTAGCATTTTTTTCTTAACATATTATATATTATATTCCGTAATAGTCTAGATATTTACTTAGCAAAAATTATTCAATAGGATGCAAATTCTTTAAAGATAAATCCATTATTGGTGCTGAATGCGTCAATGCTCCACTTGAAACAAAATCAACTCCTAAATCTGTAATCTTAGCAATATTTTCCTTATTTACATTTCCAGAAACCTCTACCTGAGCCTTATGATTAATAATTTCCATTGCCTTTTGCATATCTTCATGGCTCATGTTATCTAGCATAATAATGTCAGCCCCTGCATCAATTGCTTCTCTTACCATATCAAGGTTTTCTACCTCAACTTCAATTTTTCTTACAAATGGTGCATATTCCTTAGCTGCCTTAATAGCATTAGCAACACCACCTGCTGCCCCAATATGATTATCCTTTAATAAAACTCCATCTGTTAAGTTATATCTGTGGTTGTTACCTCCACCGACTCTTACTGAATATTTTTCAAAAATTCTATTGTTAGGACTTGTCTTTCTTGTGTCAAGAAGCTTAGTATTAGTTCCCTTTAAAAGACTAGCAACGCTATTAGTATATGTGGCAATTCCACTCATTCTCTGCAAGTAATTAAGAGCTGTTCTCTCTCCACAAAGTAATACTCTAATATCCCCTATTACCTTAGCTAATTTGTCTCCCTTCTTTACCTTATCACCATCAGTCACATTAAAGATAACCTCTGTCTTAGGATCAAGAAGTGTAAATGTTCTCTCAAAAATTTGTAAACCGCAAATTATACCATCTTCCTTAGCAATTAAATCAACTTCACCCTTCTTAGGATTTGGCATAACGCTGTTAGTTGTTACATCTTCACTTGTTATATCTTCTTTTAATGCTCCAAGTATTAATGGATCCACATTAAGTCTTAGTGTTACTTCATCAAACATAAATTATTCTCCTTTTTTAGGCTCTAATCGCCTTATAAATTTTATTTTCTTCTTCTATCTTGTTCTGGATTAAATCCTTGTATTCCCTATTTAACTCATCCTCATTAGCGTATCGTTTAATATCCACATTGCCTATAATATTGTCAGCATTTTCCTTTATTAGGGATGCTTTATTATTAAGCTTTGTCTCTACTATATCCTTAGCTGCTCTCTTAGCAAAAACCAAACTTTCAAGTAATGAATTACTTGCTAATCTGTTTCTACCATGTACTCCATTACAAGCTGTTTCTCCCACTGCATATAGACTTTCTATATTAGTCTTAGATTCGTAGTTTACCTTAATTCCTCCCATAAAATAATGCTGTGCTGGAACTACTGGTATTGGCTCACTAAAGCAATCATATCCCTCTTCCTTACAATGTTCTATAATGTTAGGGAAATGCTCTATTAACTCTTTTTTAGGAATTGTTCTTAAATCTTCTAAGACATATTCTGTCTTATCCTTAGCCATTTGCTTTTTAATTTCCTCTGTTAATAAATCTCTTGGTAATAATTCATTAACAAATCTCTTACCATTCTTATCGTAAAGAAGTGCTCCCTCTCCTCTTACTGACTCTGAAATTAGGAAACTTCTTCCCTTTTTCTTCTTAGAATAAAGAGTTGTTGGATGGATTTGCACATAATTTACATTCTTTAAGTCAATTCCATGCTTTAGGGCTATTGCTATTGAATCTCCTGTTAAATGTGGGAAATTAGTTGAATGTTCGTAAATTCCTCCAATTCCACCTGTTGCAAGAATTACTGTATCTGCTTTAATGCACTGAATTTGTCCTGAACTATCTTTAACTACAGCACCTACACAAACCTTATCCTTCTCAATAATATCAAGCATTCTTGTATTCTCATAAAATGTTACATTCTTAAGCTCCTTTACCTTCTTTAATAAAGTGCTTGTAATTTCCTTACCTGTAACATCTTTATGGTAAATAATTCTATTAGTTGAATGAGCGCCTTCCTTTGTATATGCTAAATTTCCATTCTCATCCTTATTAAAATCTGCACCGTAAGATAATAAATCCTTTACCACATCTGGTGATGACTTAATCATTATCTCAACTGATTTTTTATCATTCTCATAATGTCCAGCCTTAAGTGTATCTTCAAAAAAAGATGCATAGTCTGATTTTTCCTTTAGCATACACATTCCGCCTTGAGCTAAAAAGGAATCTGAACTTTCTAAATCTGATTTTGTAATTATTGTTATCTTTTTATTAGCTGGTAAATTAAGGGCTGCATAAAGTCCTGAACATCCACATCCTACTATTAAAATATCTGTATCGTTCTCCATAAATACCCCTTTCTTTAGCTTTCGCTTATTTAGCTGCAAGCTCTAACATTTTTTCTAATGGTTTTAATGCTTTTAATCTTGTATCTTCATCTACAAAGACTTCATTAACATCTTCCTCTAAACAATCAAGAATCTTTGATAAAGTTACCTTCTTCATGTTTACACATACCTGATCTGGCTTTAAAGTAAATAGTTTCTTATCCGGTGCTTTCTTATGAATTTCTGCAAAAACACCATCTACTGTTCCAATTAAGTATTCCTTAAAATCTGTGTTAACTACATAATCTATTATTCCTGATGTTGCTCCAATATAATCTGCTAAATCAAGAACATCTTGTGTACATTCTGGATGTGCTGCAAGTACAGCTTCTGGATGTGCTTTCTTAGCCTGTAATACATGGTCTTTAGTAATTGCCACATGTCTTGGACAAAATCCCTTATTTAAAATCACATTCTTTTCTGGAACCTGATTTGCAACAAATCTTCCAAGATTGCAATCTGGAATAAAGAAAATGTTCTTATTAGGCAAATTCTTAACTATCTTTACAGCATTAGAACTTGTTACACATACATCAGCATATGTCTTTAGTTGTGCTGTTGAATTTATATAACAGACAACTGCCACATCCTCATATTCTTCCTTAACCTTTAAAATCTCTTCCTTAGTTGCCATATGAGCCATTGGGCAATCAGCGCTTGCATCTGGCATAAATACTCTCTTACTTGGATTAAGAATCTTAGCGCTTTCACCCATAAACTCAACGCCTGCAAAAATAATTCTATCCTCTGAAATCTTAGTTGCTACCTTGCTTAAGTAGAATGAATCTCCTACGTAGTCTGCAATTTCTTGTACTTCATCATCAACATAGTAATGTGCAAGAATAACTGCGTTCTTTTCCTTTTTTAGCTTAATAATATCATCTACTATTGACATAACCTTCTCCTATTTTTTATTAACCTATAAGATACAGTTATTAAGTAGGTTTCTTAATAACTATACCTTTAAGGCCCCGTCTATTTGCTAACATCTTTTTGGATGTTGGTAAGAGTATACTACTAATCTTTACAACTGACAAGACAGTTGATTAGAAAAATAAAGCGTATCTGTAAAGTTTTTCTTTACAAATACGCTTATTATTAGTTAATTCATAATTTAATTTTGTAAATTCAGTCTTAATTAGATAATTCCAACAGCCTTTTTAGCCAGTCTATCAGCCTCTTCGTTACCATCCACTCCTGAATGACCTTTTACCTTTACAAAATTTATCTTAATTTTATCCTTAACTGACTGTATAAAATCGTAATATTCCATTGTTCCCTTTTTATTTCTCTTCCATTCTCCAAGAGCCCATGCCCTTATTCCCATGTAATCAAAATAAATAGAAATCTCTGATAGGCCCAATTCTATGGCTTTTTCTATGGCAGCTCTGCTTCCAAGTATCTCTCCTGAAACATTTCTCATAGATACCATTTCCTTGTCATTGCCACTTCCCATTAGCTCATATTTATTTCCAGCTGCTATTAAAAAGCCTCCAAAGCCATATACTCCTGTAGCAATATTAAAAGAACCATCAACAAAGGCATAATTATCATCTAAACTAACTTTTTTGCCAGAAGTTAACGTATCTTTACTATCTTCCTTTATAGACAAGCTATTAGTTTCTAAATAATCCTTTGCTTCCTGTAATGTGGTAAAACTCTTATATTCTGCTCCTTTAAAGCCTGTAACATTACTTTTGCATTCATCCCAGCTCTCAAAAATTCCTGTTTTTCTTCCCTGTCTTACTGCATAATATTTTTTTGCCATATTAAATCCTTAAGGTTTTGGCTACTTTCTAGAATTCACAACAGATTTTGCCTTATCAACCATATCCTTTACTTCATTTTCTACCTGCTTTGCAATGGATGCTATTCTAAGTACAGATACCAAATTTACAACGCCACCATAAATTAATACAACGCCCATAAATACCATTAAACTAGCAGATGTTGCAAAAGGATTAACAAGGGCAATTACTCCTAGGGTAATCATAAGTAAGCCTGATAAAATCTCAATCCACCATTCCTTTGATCCTAATCTTCTAAGTTCGATTGCATATTGTAACATTAGAATTCCATTTATCAAAACAACTATAGAAAGCATTATACCAAAAATCCCTGCTATATCCACAGGATCTAGCAAAAAAAACAAACCAAAAAACATTAATGTTAAGCCTTGTACCAAACCAAAGGAAGAAAAAATAGTATTTCTATTGGACTTAAAATAAGCAATAAATCTTAATGCACCCCAAATTATAAGTAGTGCCCCAAATATTCTACATACCACAATTTGTGCACCAACTGGCTCTATTATCAAATAAACACCAACAACAATTAATGCAATAGAAACTAATATTAATTCATTTACTACTGTTTTAATCTTATTTAATATACTATCCATCTCTATCTCCTTTTTAAAAACTATACAAAACATGCCTGAGAATAAATCTCAGGCATGTTTATTTTTAGTAAAACAAGCTTTTAATCCACATTAGCCCTCTCTAATGCTTCTTCAAAATCCTTAGTTCCAACAAATACGTTGTCCTTGTATGGATTAATTGATAACTTTCTAGCTCTCTTTATAATAACAGCTAAACAAATTACATTAAATGCAATTGCAAGGATTGCCACAACGCCCTGTGGAATTGGATTTGCTGTAACACCTGCATTTACCAATTCTTCAACTGTATTAATCTTAGTCATATCAAATGCTGTGACTCCTGCAGCTGTTGCCCCCTTATATAAAGAAGGTAATACTGAGAATGGTTCAGTAATTTGGAATAGTGGGAAAATCTGGGCAAACATACACCAAATTGCAAGTGTATTAGCTCTATTCTGAATCCAAGCACCCTTATTCCATAATGCATTAGCAAATGTTGGAGCAAGTAATAATGCAACGCCACAATACCAAGTATGAGTTGGTAAATTAAGGTATGTATATTCAAAGTTCCACAAATCGTAAGCAATAATAAACCAAATTGTCATATCTGGCCAAATCATATCCTTACCATCCTTTGAAGAATATACCTTCCACCATGCTGTCATACATAGGATGTTTAATATACCAGCAATACCATTTACGATATTCCACCATCCGCCGTATAACCATACATCTTCTGTTGACTTCCACCAATGCTCCCCAGATGAGTAGAAGTGCCATGCTGATTCAAAATCTGAACCAACTGCGATTAAGATATTAATAGCTACAATTACGAAAGGCCATGCCCTAAACCATTTTGCCTTTCCAATCCCCCATTTATACTTAATCATCATAAATCCGACACAACCAATATCTGCTGCATAAAGCTTAGCATAATGGAACCAACCATTCATATACTTGTGTGTCTGACTGTCAAGCGCCCAAGCAGCTCCACTGCTTGCAGCAACATTCATTACGATAAAGTATACTGTAAGAGCTATTGGGATAATAACAAAGATTAAAATGCCACCTGCTTTTGTACGACGTCCGATTTCGTTTAACAAAATCAAGCCAACAAAAACAAGTACCCAACCTAATAGCTGATAAAGTGACTTATCGCCATACAATTGAAATAACATATTTATTCCCTCCGTACATTAAATTTTCATAAATATTATACCTTAAATATAGCCCTTGTTCAATTGTTTCACAAATATTTTTATATAAATGGTAATTGAAATTTAAATCTTGCCGGTATTGTGCAATCGAGTAGGCTAACTCCTACTCGATTTCGCACACGAACATTCCGCACTTAGTGCTCCATGTTCTTACGACCGGCAAATGAATTTGTATGCAAGCATCCATTCGCTTGCCGGTCTTGTGCAACAAAAAAGAGACCTTAACTTAAATTAACTTAAATTAAGGTCTCAAATATATTAATGATTCTTAAGTTATTCACCCATCTTAGCAAGTTTAGCTGCCTGATCTGCTGCGATACAAGCATCAATGATTTCCTGGATGTCACCATCCATTATCTTATCAAGTTTATAAAGTGTAAGACCAATTCTATGATCTGTAACTCTACCCTGTGGGAAGTTGTATGTTCTAATCTTCTCAGCTCTATCACCAGTACCAATCTGGCTACGTCTAGCATCTGCTTCAGCATCATGAGCCTTCTGTGTCTCTAAGTCATATAACTTAGCACGAAGTAAGGCAAATGCCTTCTCCTTGTTCTGAATCTGAGATTTTTCAGTCTGAGAATAAATTACAATACCTGTAGGATAGTGTGTTAAACGTACAGCTGAATCAGTTGTATTGACACACTGACCACCATTACCTGAAGCACGCATAACATCAATTCTAATATCCTTCTCGTTAATCTGGACATCTACTTCTTCAGCTTCTGGCATACATGCTACTGATGCTGTTGAAGTCTGAATTCTACCATTAGATTCTGTTACTGGAACTCTCTGTACTCTATGAACACCTGATTCATACTTCATAATTGAATATGCACCCTGTCCCTTAACCATAAATTCAATTTCCTTAAGGCCACCGATACCTGTTTCATCACCTGATAAAACTTCTACCTTCCAGCCCTTAGATTCAACATAATGAGTATACATACGGAATAATTCTGCTGCAAAAAGTGCTGCTTCTTCACCACCTGCACCAGCTCTAATTTCCATAATAATATCCTTATCATCATTAGGATCCTTAGGAAGTAATAAAATCTTAAGTTCTTTCTCAAGTTCTGCAATTCTATTCTTAGACTCAGCTAATTCTTCCTTAGCTAAATCCTTTAATTCTTCATCTGACTCTTCGTCAAGAATAGCTAAACTATCTTCAATATTCTGCTTATTAGTCTTATATTCTGTATATGCAGAAATGATTGGAGTAAGATTAGCCTGCTCCTTCATTAATTTTCTAAATTTATCCTGATCATTAACAACATCAGGATTAGCAAGTTCTGCATTTATATCTTCATATCTATTAACTGTATCTTCTAATCTATCAAACATATCCATAAGATTAACCTAACCTTTCAAAACCTAAATTTAACTCACAGAGATTAATTCTATCATTACAAAGAAAAGTATGCAACTTTTATATATGCTAATGTATATACTTTCCTATCACAACTCTATCAAATCCTGATAAATCTTTATAAACTTTAATATCACTAAAACCATTATCTTTCATTATCTTACTTACATCTGCTGCCTGGTCATGGCCTATCTCATAAGCTAAATAACCGCCTTCTTTTAAAAATGGTCTGCAGTCTCTTGTTATTTTTCTATAAAATAAAAGTCCATCTTCCTTTCCATCAAGCGCTATAAAGGGATCATGTAATTTAACTTCCTTATCTAATTCCTCAATAACACTAGTTCTTATGTATGGCGGATTACTTACAATAACATCAAAAAATTTTACGAAATCATCATTTAATTCTTCAAACAAATCACTATTAATAAACTCTATTGCATCAATACCAAGGCGAGCGGCATTATTTTTAGCAACTTCTAGAGCTTCCTTAGAAATATCAACAGCTACAGTATCTCCTGCTTTTTTAGAACATTTACTTTCTAAAAAAAGTGTCTCTATAATGCATCCTGAACCTGTACACATATCTAGAATGCGATCATTTTCTTCTATAAGGTCTAAGAGTTTATAGCACAAATTCTCTGTGTCATATCGCGGTATTAATACATGCTCATTTACAAGGAATTCCCTTCCATAAAAATACGCTATACCTGTAATATGCTGTAATGGTTCATGATTTGCTCTTCTTTTTATGCATTCATCATATTGTGTAGCCGCAAAATCTTCTATTATCTTATTGCTATTTAAAAGCAAATCAGTATTACTAATATTTAGTACATGCATTAATAATTCTTTAGCGTCATATGAAGCATTATCAATGCCCTGTTTTTCTAAAATACTAGTAGCTTCTAATAATTTCTCTTTAATAGTCATATTTACTACTTTCTATTTCTTGACTTAAATGCAGGAATTTCTTCATTCTCATCATCATCAGATTCTTCATCAATATACTCAAAATCTAAGTCTGCATCCTCTGCATTCTCTTCTAAATCTTCAATAACAAAACCATCTACTTCACTAGATTCTTCTACTTCTTCCTTAGCGTCTTTTGCAGAAGAGTCTAATTCATCATCAAATTCAGAAACAGTCTCAGTTTCTAACATCGGCTCTTCAAAAACAATTCCCTCATCTTCTACTTTACTTTCTTCAAGGCTCTCAATTACAAAATCAGCTGTTTCATCCACAGTAGTTGATTCTTCATTCTCAAGCTCTTCAATTGTCTCATAAACCGATTCAAGGCTATTATCTTTCTCGGCTGTTTCGAATTCCTTAGCTGCTTGAATATATTTTTCTTCAGCAGTTAATTCCTTCTCTTCCTTATCTTCTGCTTCTACAGAAATTGAACGAGTCTTCTTTGTTGTCTTGCCCATATGAACCGCTGCAATTGCTAATTCTCTTTCAGAACTCTCAATATCAGCAACAATATCCGTAGAATCCTTATAATAGTCCTCAACTAAGAATTTTTCCCAATCAAAGACCTTCTCAACAGCCTTAATTGCAACTTCTATCATGTCCATATCAGGTTCCCTAGTAGTTAACTTTTGTAACCACATACCTGGCTTACTTAAAAGTCTTGTAAACTTATTATCTACTTTACCAGCAAATCTAATAACTTCGTATGAAACTCCAGCTATTACTGGCATTAATAGAATACGAATAATTAGCTGTGCCACTGTATTATCTATTCTTATAAAGATAAAAAATACAATACTAACAAACATTACTATAAACAAGAAGCTTGTTCCACATCTTTTATGATATCTTGAACTATTCTTAACATTCTCTGGTGTAAGTCTAGCACCATTCTCAATACAATTAATACACTTATGCTCAGCACCATGATACATAAATGTTCTCTTTATATCTCCCATCTGAGATATTAAAGCAAGATATAATACAAAAATTATAAGTCTTATAATGCCCTCAAAGAAATTAAGCAATCCCTTAGATGACACTACAACAGCTAATGCTCTTGATACTAAATAGGGAACAACCATAAATAAAGCAACTGCTAAAAATATAGATAAAATAACAGTCACTGCCATTAAGATTGATTCGAATTTATCCTTAAAAATATTCTTTCCGATTTCGTCAATCTTAGTTTTTTCTCTTTCTGATGGATCTTCATAAAAAGTAGAAGAATAATTAAGTACACTTAATCCTGTAACTAATGAATCAAAAAAGTTGAAAACGCCTCTAATTATAGGATAATTCAACCACTTATATTTCTTAGTTGCTAAAGTGTTCTCTTTAACTATAACTTCTATTTCATTGTCAGGCTTTCTAATAGCCACTGAATACTTATCCTGATTACGCATCATGATACCTTCAATTACTGCCTGACCTCCAATACCCGATAATTTCATCTTTAAGTCCTCCAAATTATGTATAAATAACATTACAAGTAATTTTCATAACAAACACTCCTATAATAACATAATTTAACATAATACAAAAGATAAAAATTAGGCATAAAAAAAGATTGAGGCTTTCACCTCAATCTTTAATATTTCATTATTAGTTGTTAACACCATACTTCTTGTTGAACTTATCGATACGTCCACGAGCTGATGTTGCCTTCTGCTGTCCTGTATAGAAAGGATGACACTTAGAACAAATTTCTACATGGATCTCTTCCTTTGTTGAACCTGTTACGAATTCATTACCACAGTTACAAACAACCTTAGCCTGGTAATATTCTGGATGGATACCTTCTCTCATGATTTCACCTCTTTACAATTAAGATTAATTTATCTACTAATTAGTTATCGACTGCTAGCATGTTGCCATGCGATAACTTGCATCGAATGATAACTGTATACAACGATAACTTCGTATCTATCGATAAACAGCTTTTATATTCTATCATAGGTATATTTGTAATGCAAGTATTTTTTGTATCTATTATATACCATCGATAATCCTTATATACCTTGATTTACAGACATCTCTTAATTTTGTTTCTTAAAAAAAACAAAACGAATAAAATATTAAATATATCTGTCCTTTAAGATTCTATTGACGAATTCACTATTATTTTTTGTTTTATAGAATAAGTCAATAACCCTTTCTGCAGATTCCTCTGCTCTTTGACCATTAAGTCCCTTACGCATAATATTTACTGCTTCTAATTCATCAGCATCAAGAAGTAAATCTTCTCTTCTTGTACTAGACTTAATAACATCAATTGCTGGGAACACTCTTCTTTCAGATAACTTTCTATCAAGTACAAGTTCCATATTACCTGTTCCCTTAAATTCTTCAAATACAACATCGTCCATCTTAGAACCTGTATCTACAAGAGCTGTTGCAAGAATTGTTAAACTTCCGCCTTCTCTCATATTTCTAGCTGCACCAAAGAATTTCTTAGGCATATGAAGTGCTGCTGGATCTAAACCACCTGATAATGTACGACCTGAAGCTTGAACTGTTAAGTTATATGCTCTTGCAAGTCTTGTAATACTATCAAGCAAAATAATAACATCCTGCTGCTGCTCAACTAATCTTTTTGCTCTTTCAATTACCATTTCAGATACTCTTCTATGATTATCTGGTTGTTCATCAAATGTTGAGTAAATAACTTCTACATTATCACCCTTAATTGATTCCTTCATATCTGTTACTTCTTCTGGTCTTTCATCAATAAGAAGAATAATTAAATGCATTTCTGGATTATTATTAACAACTGCCTTAGCAACCTGCTTTAAAAGAGTTGTTTTACCTGATTTAGGCTGAGATACAATCATACCTCTTTGTCCCTTACCAATAGGACTTATTAAATCCACCATTCTCATTGCCACTGTATTAGAACCTGGCTCAAGATGTATTCTTTCATTTGGAAAAATTGGTGTTAACTTTTCAAAAGCTGGTCTTTCAATGGCATAACTTGGATCTAAACCGTTAATAGAAACAAGATACTGCAATGCTCTAAACTTATCTGTTGAATTTTTTTGCTTAGCTGGACCTGTAAGAATATCACCTGTTTTTAAGTTAAATTTTCTTATCTGTGTTGGAGATACATATACGTCATTATCACCTGGTAAGAAATTTTCACATCTAATGAAACCGTAACCTTCATTTATAACTTCTAAGATACCATCAGCCATAACTTCATCTTCTTCAAGTTTAACATCATAATTTGGTAATGGCTTTGGTGTTATAATAGCCTTTGCTGGCTTTGTATAATTTCTTGGGTTTTTTTCTTCAAATCTAGAATCGTATCTATTATCATTTCGATTATCTGTATTTTTGTCAAAGCGATTAGTTCTATCAAAACGATTGTTTCTATAATTATCTCTATTGTTTTCTCTGTTATTATAGTAAGTTTTGTTGCTTTCTCTTTTATTATCTTTAGCTACATATCTTGTAATATGTTTCTCGTATCTTTCATACTTTTGATCCTGTGTTTCATTTTTAAGACTGTCAGTTGATTGATCATAATTTTCTTTATTCTCTTGCATTTCTTTGCCATCTTCTAGCTCAGTCTTTGACTTGCTACTAGCATCATCAGATATTTTACTTTCAATGCCATCAGCTTCAGTTAAAACATCAATCAATGCGCTTTTCTTTAAAGTAGATACGTTTTTAAGCCCTAATTCTTTTGCTATCTGCTTTAATGCAACTAATGATAATTTTTCTAGCTTTTCTCTCATCGATAACCTCTCTTTCAAATTCAAAAATAAATTAAATTAAAATATAAATAAAACGGCATAAGCCATTAAGCCCTAAAATATCACTGTCTTAAATTAATTCTAGTTTGGGAAAAAAACCGAAATTGATTTGATTTTTATTCAATTCAAAGAAGCGAATTGAATCGTTTCATAAGTATCTTCTTTAACATTATAAAACATATTACAAAAAAATAAAAGCCCTATATTTTTCTTTTCTTTTTTTCAACTTACAAATATGTTATTATTAGACTCGTGCGAAAGCCCATTTTATAAGCTTTTAGCACTAATTTTCTTTAGGAAAAATCATAAGTAATTAAGAAAGGTTGGTATTAATTATGACAAATGCACAGAAAGCTCTACAACTTCACGAAGAATGGAATGGTAAATTTGAGACAACACCTAAGATGAAGATTGCTACAAGAGAGGACTTAAGTTTAGCCTATACTCCTGGTGTGGCTGAACCTTGCAAAATAATCGCAAAAGATAAGGAAGCTGCTTATAAATACACAATTAAATCAAACACTATTGCAGTAGTTTCCGATGGTAGTGCCGTTCTTGGCCTTGGTAATATTGGTGCTCATGCTGCTATGCCTGTTATGGAAGGTAAAGCTGTATTATTCAAGGAATTTGGTGGAGTAAATGCAGTGCCTATTTGTCTTGATACTCAAGATACAGAAGAAATTATAAAGACTGTTGTAAATATTGCTCCTGCTTTTGGCGGAATCAACCTTGAAGATATTGCAGCACCTAGATGTTTCGAAGTTGAAACTCGTCTTAAGGAATTACTTGATATTCCTGTATTCCACGACGATCAGCACGGAACTGCTATTGTTGTATTAGCAGGCGTTATTAACGCATTAAAAGTAACTAAGAAGAATAAAGAAGATGTTAAGGTTGTAGTAAATGGCGCAGGTTCAGCTGGTATTGCTATTACAAAGCTTTTACTTACATACGGCTTTAAAAACGTTACTATGTGCGATAAATCAGGTATCTTAAATAAGGATTCAAAAGACCTTAACTGGATGCAAAAATCCATGATGGAAGTAACAAACCTTGACAATAAATCTGGTAGTTTAGCAGATGCCCTTAAAGGCGCTGACATTTTTGTTGGCGTATCAGCTCCAAATATTGTTACAGCCGAAATGGTTAAGACAATGAATAAGGATTCAATCATTTTTGCAATGGCTAATCCAACTCCAGAAATTATGCCAGATGTTGCAAAGGAAGCTGGCGCAAGAGTTGTGGGAACTGGACGTTCAGATTTCCCTAACCAGGTAAATAACGTAATTGCATTCCCTGGTATCTTTAAGGGTGCTCTTGAAGGTAGAGCAACTCAGATTACTGAAGAAATGAAATTAGCTGCTGCCACAGCAATTGCAAGCCTTGTATCAGATGATGAACTATCAGATGTTAACATTTTACCAGAAGCATTTGATGAAAGAGTTGCTGACGTTGTAGCTAAGGCTGTAAAGGATCATATTAAATAATGCTTCCTTACTACTATTCAGTTAACGAATATTTAAAGGACACTTATGGTTGCAAAATGTATAGACTCTCCCTTGATGGTGGAATGACCTGTCCTAATAGAGATGGGCTTATTGATACAAGAGGATGTATATTTTGCTCCCGCGGTGGTTCTGGTGATTTTGCCACTAAACTCTCTATCGCTACACCGATAGAGAGTGAGGGTAAATCTAGTTCCAACATGACTTTAAGGCAACAACAAATAATAGCTAATCTAGACGCAAATATATCAAAGGCTAAGGAAAGGGTTTCTAATAAATTTAAAGGTGATTCCTACATCGCCTACTTTCAATCCTTTACTAATACCTATGCAAGTCCTTCATATTTGCGTTCTTTATTTTTCCCTGTAATTAACAGAGATGATATTAAGATTTTAGACATTGCTACACGTCCAGATTGCCTTGAAGAACCAATTCTTGAAGTTCTTGATGCTTGCAACAAAATAAAGCCTGTATGGGTTGAATTAGGGCTTCAGACAATACATGAAAAATCAGCTAAATATATAAGGCGAGGATATCCTCTTAAAACCTTTGTAGATGCCGTAGATAAGCTTAACAAACTAAACATTCCAATTATTGTACATGTTATAATTGGCCTTCCAGGTGAAAGCAATAATGACATATACGAAACTATTAAGTTTATATCTAAACTCCCTATTAGTGGGGTTAAACTACAGCTCTTACATGTACTAAAAGACACAGATTTATACCAGGATTATTTAGAAAAAAAATTCCATATTTACTCAATGGAAGAATATTTTGATGTGCTAGGAAACATACTTAAGCTTCTCCCAGCTAACATGGTAATTCACAGATTAACAGGAGATGGACCAAAAAGCCTACTTGTTGAACCTACTTGGACTGCCAATAAAAAATATGTCTTAAATTCCATGAATAAATATTTTAAGGATAACAATATATATCAAGGTTGTAATTTTAAGAAATAATAGAAAATTTTACTTAAAAGTCATCCAAATTGACAAAATTGTATTGTCAATTAGCCAAAGTTAGTATATTATTTATCAGTATGGCATTTTGTGCACTAATAAGAGACGGGGAAAAATTTTATGGAAGGCAATGCGACAACACTTTATAAGTTAATGATTCTTTACATGCTAAGCAAGGTTAATTTTCCATTGACTAACAGTCAAATGTCAACCTTTATGCTAGAGAAGAAATATACTGATTATTTTACTTTTCAGGAAACTATTAATTCTTTAGTTGCAGATTCCTTTATTAAGAAAACTAATTATCAAAATAATACGCAATATCAACTTACTAAAGACGGCGTTGATACTATAGCTTTTTTCTATACAAAGATATCTAGTAGCATTAGAGAGGAAATTGACGAATACCTTATAGCTAACAAGTACAATCTAAAGAATGAATCAGGTACAACTTCTGATTATTACAGAACTACAGATGGAACCTACATGACAGATTGTAAGGTTAAAGAAGGTAACATTAACATCATTGAATTATCTCTTAATGTTCCACTAGAAGAACAGGCTGAAAATATTTGTGCTAAATGGCGCGAGAATAGCCAAGAGATATACGAATTTATTATCAGTAAACTCATGTAAAAAAGACATAATGAAAATTAATTTTACATTTAATTTTCATTATGTCTTTTTTATTATACTATTTAGGCTTTATCAGAGCCTTCTTCGAAGCCTTCATCGATGCCTTCTTCGGAGCCTTCATCAGGGCTTCCAAGAACATATCCATCAACAAGTTCCCAAAGCTGTTCTAGACCCTGCTTTGTTTCTGATGAAAAAGGTATTAAAATATCATCTTTTTGTAAGCCTAAACCATTTCTTATTGCCTTTATATTTTTTTGAACCTGACTTCTTTTTATCTTATCAAGTTTTGTTGCTACTATTACTGGTCTAAAGCCATTATTTACAATCCAGTCATACATCATTTTATCATTAGCTGAAGGGTCATGTCTTATATCCACAAGTAAAAATACCTGTTTTAATTGCTTTGATGTACGCAAATATTTTTCAATCATCTTACCCCATTTAGCCTTAACTGATTCAGATACCTTAGCATATCCATATCCAGGTAAATCCACTAAATACATAATGTCATTAATATTATAAAAATTAATTGTCTGTGTCTTACCAGGCTGTGAAGATATTCTCGCATAAGACTTTCTTCTCATTAATGCATTAATAAGCGATGACTTACCAACATTTGATTTACCTGCAAAAGCTACCTCTGGTAGTGTTGTTTCCGGTATCTTACTTGTCACACCTATTACAATTTCCAAATTAACATTTTTAATTACCATACTAACCTCATCTCTTTATCCTTAGCTATTTATAACAAGGCTATTATCTAGCACTTCTGTCATATTCTTGACATATACAATGTCTAATTTGCTAGTGATTTCTTCGTCAAATTCTTCCACATCACTTTTATTATCAGCCGGAACTAAAACCTTAGTAATTCCAGCAGCCTTAGCAGCAAGAAGTTTTTCCTTTAGTCCACCAATGGCTAAAACCTTACCTCTTAAAGTAATTTCACCTGTCATGGCAAGATTTGATAACACCTTAATATTAGTTACAGCTGATAATATACCCGTTGCAAGGGTTATACCTGCTGAAGGACCATCTTTAGGAATTGCTCCCTCTGGAATGTGAATATGTATATTATGCTTTTCAAAAAAGTCGCTGTCAACTTTATATTTTCCCTTTTCTGTAATTGATCTTACATAGGAAAGGGCTATCATAGCAGACTCTTTCATTACATCACCCATACAACCTGTTAGCTTTAATTCACCTTTACCTGGCATTGTATTAACTTCAATTTCTAGTGTATCACCACCAACACTAGTCCAAGCAAGTCCTCTAACAATTCCAACATCTGGAGCTTTATTTTTTTGATCCTGTCTATACTTTTCCTTACCTAGGAATTCGCTTAAATTCTTATCTGTAACCTTTACTGTATCCTTTATATCCTTGTTTCTTGTACCATCCTCGTTAAAGGCCCCTGACTCATATAAGTTTTTGACTGCTTTTCTACAAAGCTTACTAATCTGTCTTTCCAGATTTCTTACACCAGCCTCCTTAGTATAGCCACTAATAAGCTTATAAATAGCCTTATCACTTATTTTTAAATCCTTTTGCATTAAACCATTTTTCTTAATCTGTTTCTTAATTAAGTGTTCCTTAGCAATATGGAATTTTTCATTCTCAGTGTAGCTATTTAGCTCGATGATTTCCATTCTGTCTAGTAAAGGTCTAGAAATAGTCGACAAATCATTTGCTGTTGCAATAAATAACACGTTAGAAAGGTCAACTGGCATTTCTATATAATGATCTAAAAAATGCGTATTTTGCTCACTATCTAGCACTTCTAAAAGTGCTGCTGATGTATCGCCCTTATAATCTGAACTTATTTTGTCAATTTCATCAAGCAACATTAATGGATTATTGCTTCCTGCACTTACCAATCCATCTATAATTCTACCTGGCATTGCTCCTATATATGTCTTTCTATGGCCTCTAATTTCAGCCTCGTCCTTAACACCACCAAGACAAATTCTTACATAATTCTTATTAAGAGCTTTTGCCACACTTCTTGCTATAGATGTCTTACCTGTTCCTGGAGGTCCCACAAGACATATAA
Organism: Lachnospira multipara LB2003; assembly: GCF_000702205.1. Lineage (GTDB taxonomy): Bacteria > Bacillota > Clostridia > Lachnospirales > Lachnospiraceae > Lachnospira > Lachnospira multipara_A. The sequence continues at coordinate 556,951 of NZ_JNKW01000001.1, forward strand.
TTGGCGCATTACCCTTATCTGTAATATTTCTAACAGCTAGTGTTTCTAACACTCTTTCCTTGATCTCTTTAAGTCCATAATGATCCTCATCTAAGATTTTCTTAGCGTTAAAAATATCCTTATTGTCTTCTGTTTCATTATTCCATGGAAGTTCTAAACAATTCTCAATATATGTTCTTTGCACATTAGCCTCTGATGAACTTCCCTGGATCTCCTTTAATCTTCTTAATTCCTTTAAAAGTTTATCCTTAACATAGTCCTCTGCATTTAATTCCATGATTTTTTGTTTAAAATCGTCAATTTCTGAAATTAAATCACCATATAACTCTTCATTTATTACACCAGCCTGTTCCTTAAGTATGTATTCTCGCTGGTTTTTATCCACTTTTTCCTTAACCTTTATAGCTAATTCTTCTCTAATTGCAAAAGCATTGCACTCCTCTATCATCACTTTTCCAATATATTCATACATTTCTTCCACATCTGTTATTTCTAAGACATGTTGTCTCATTTCATAATCCATTGGAAAATCTATACTTATTGACTCTAACAGCTTATCTATATCATTTATTCCTAACCAATTAGTTAATATATCCCTACTCATCTTAACATTAGCTATACCGTATCTTTTGACTAATTCATGTATCCCCATTACCATTGCCCTATTAGTCACTTCATCTGGCTTAATTAAATGAGACATAAATGGCGAAACTGATGCCATTAAATAATCATCTCTATCCTCTAACTCTAATAAATTGGCCTTTAAATTACCCTCTACCTGAATTCTTAAAATCTTATTAGGTAACTTTACAACCTGCTTAATCTTAGCAATACAACCAACTTCAAATAAATCATCGATTTCTGGAGCTAGATTTTCTGAATCTCTTTGTGATACAAGAAAAATCATTTGATTTTGCTGCATAGCTCTATTAGTCGCCATTATTGATTTTTTTCTGCTAATATCTATCTGTATTACCATTCCTGGTAGTACTGTGATATTTCTTAATGGTATAACTGGTAAGCTTAAATCCTTCATATCATTCTTCCTTTTAGCTCTAATTCATAATTAAAAATAGTGATTGACAGAAATATCCGCCAATCACTATGTATAAAACTATTGTGCTTTTTTAGATACCTTGTCAGTTCTATATTCAAGAAGCGGTTTTGAGATTCCCTCAACAGCTTCCTTAGTTATGATACATTTTGAAATTGTATCATCTGATGGTATTTCATACATTGTCTCATTCATTACAGACTCTAAGATTGAACGAAGACCTCTTGCACCTGTCTTTCTTTCAAAACTCTTATGTGCAATTTCTCTAATAGCGTCATCTCTAAATTCAAGTTCAACCTCATCAAGACTAAATAATGCCTGATACTGCTTAACAATAGCGTTCTTTGGTTCCTTTAAAATTCTTACTAAGGCATCTTCATCTAAGGAATCAAGTGCTACTACAACTGGCACTCTACCTACAAATTCAGGAATAAGACCAAATTTAATGAAGTCCTGAGGAAGTGCCTTATGGAACATCTCACCAACTGTTTCTTTTGACTTTTCATGAAGTTCAGAATTAAATCCAATTGAACTTTGATCCATTCGCGATTCAATAATTTTCTCTAATCCATCAAAAGCACCACCACAAATAAATAAAATATTAGTTGTGTTAATAGGAATAAGCTCCTGCTGTGGATGCTTACGACCACCCTGAGGTGGAACTGATGCATCAGTACCTTCTAAAATCTTTAAAAGTGCCTGCTGAACGCCTTCACCAGATACATCTCTTGTAATAGAGACATTCTCTGATTTCTTTGTAATCTTATCAATTTCATCGATATAAACAATACCATACTGAGCTTTTTCCACGTCATAATCTGCTGCCTGGATAAGCTTAAGTAAGATATTCTCCACATCTTCACCTACGTAACCAGCTTCTGTAAGTGTTGTAGCATCTGCAATTGCAAATGGCACATTAAGAAGTCTAGCTAAGTTTTGTGCAAGGAAAGTCTTACCTGAACCTGTTGGTCCTAACATAAGAATGTTACTCTTTTGTAGTTCAACATCCAAGTCTCTTCCCGATAAAATTCTCTTATAATGATTATAAACAGCTACTGATAAAACTTTCTTAGCTTCATCTTGACCAATTACATAATCATCGAGGAATTCTTTAATTTCCTTTGGCTTAAGTAAGTTAATATTTAAGTCATCAGCTGCATCTAATTCAGCAGTATCAAATTCCTCATCGAGAATATCACTGCAGATACCCACGCACTCATCACAAATATAAGCGCCATTAGGTCCAGCTATAAGCTTTTTTACTTGATCCTGAGATTTATTACAGAATGAGCATCTAAGCTTATTGCCTTCATCTGTTGTTCTTCCTGCCATGTTAACTCTCTCCTATAATTATATTTAGTTTCTCTTTTCAACTACACTATCAATAAGTCCATAAGCAAGAGCTTCCTGAGCTGTCATGTAGTTGTCACGTTCTGTATCTCTAGCTATTTCTTCTACTGATTTACCAGTATTAGCAGCTAAGATTTCATTTAATTTATTACGAGTCTTTAAAATATTCTCTGCAACGATTCTAATTTCAGTTTCCTGACCTCTAGCGCCACCTGATGGCTGATGAATCATAATTTCTGAATTAGGAAGTGCAAGTCTCTTTCCCTTAGTACCGCCTGATAAAAGGAATGCACCCATACTAGCTGCAAGACCAAGACAAATTGTTGAAACATCACACTTAATATATTGCATTGTATCGTAAATAGCAAAACCTGCTGATACAGATCCACCAGGACTGTTAATATAGAAATGAATATCCTTACTTGGATCTTCAGCTTCTAAAAAAAGCATCTGAGCAACAACAAGATTTGCTGAAACATCAGTTACTTCTTCACCTAAAAATACAATTCTATCTTTTAATAATCTAGAGTAGATATCATAAGATCTCTCGCCTCTACTATTTTGTTCAATGACATATGGTACGAAACTCATTATTTCCTCCTTCAAATGCACCTCAATAGAGTGCACTTTCTTATTTTCATATTAACTACTTTTAAATTATACAACAATTAGTGAAAACTATCCATAAATTTTAAATAAAAATAAGCACTAATTTCTATATATTCCATAAAAATTAGTGCTTATTACCTATTAAACTATCTAAAATTATAAATATAACATTTCAAAATTTCAAATCTTGTTAATAATTTATAATTACTTCTCAACTACTGAAGAAACAATTAATTCAACAGCCTTAGTTACTGCTAAATCTTCCTTAATCTGCTTTGTTTCGTTCTCGCCCATGAAGTTCTTAATCTGTTCAACTTCCATACCGTACTGGCTAGCCATCTTCTCTAATTCAGCCTGAACTTCTTCTTCTGAAACTTCGATGTTCTCAGCCTTAACAACAGCTTCAAGAACTAATCTAGACTTAATTCTCTTTAATGCTTCTGGCTTCATTTCGTTAACTAAGCTATCAGCTGTAGTACCTGTATACTTGAAGTACTGATCAAGTGAAAGGCCCTGAGCCTGTAATCTCTGAGCAAAATCCTGAGCCATTCTGTTAACCTGAGTTTCAACCATAGCTTCTGGAATATCCATCTTAGAATCTTCGATTAACTTAGCGATTGCTTCGTCTTCCTTAACTGACTTAGCCTGGTTTTCCTTACGCTCTGCAATCTTCTTCTTTAAATCTTCCTTGTATTCAGCAAGTGTATCAAAATCTGATACATCCTGAGCAAATTCATCATCTAATTCTGGAAGCTGCTTTTCTTTGATTTCGTTAATCTTAACCTTGAATGTAGCAGCCTTACCCTTTAAGTTCTCAGCATGATATTCTTCTGGGAATGTAACGTTGATTTCCTTCTCTTCGCCAATATTCATACCGATAAGCTGTTCTTCAAAGTTATCGATAAATGAATGTGAACCAATTGTAAGAGAATAGTTCTCACCCTTACCACCTTCGAATGCAACGCCATCAACAAAACCTTCGAAATCGATAACAGTCTGATCACCATCAGCAACTGCTCTATCTTCTACAGAAACGATTCTTGAATTCTGATCCTGTACTCTCTTTAATTCTTCTTCAACATCAGCATCTGTAGCAGCAACATCTACCTTAGATACTTCGATACCCTTATATGAACCTAATTCTACTTCTGGCTTAAGAGCTACTGTAGCTGTGAATACAAATGGCTTACCAGCTTCAAGCTGAGTAACTTCAATCTTAGGCTGAGAAACGATCTCTAAACCTGATTCATCAGCTGCATTAGCGTATGCATCAGGAATAATTTCATTAGCAGCATCCTCAAAGAATACTTCCTTACCATACATCTTCTCTATCATTACTCGTGGAGCTTTACCCTTTCTGAAACCAGGAAGGCTAATCTTATTCTTATTCTTATTATAAGCTGTGTTAAGAGCAGCTTCGAATTCTTCAGAAGTTGACTCGATAACAAGCTTTACCATGTTTTTTTCTTCTAAATTTTCAACTGTAAAACTCATTTTAATAAAATCCTCCTTAAATTAGGTCACTTTTAGACCTTAAAAGTGCATACTATGGGATTATATCATATTCCATATAATAATACCAGTAAAATTTATTTTAAATTATACTACGCATTTGGTAAATATCTTTCATAGTATTTAAAACAATCAAAAATTGGTTTATATCTGCCGCTTCCATATGCTGTAACACAAATATAAATATGATCATTTTTAGTGGCATAACTTACAAGACAATTTCTTGCTGTATCTGTATAACCTGTCTTACCACCTAAAATCTTAACCCCAGGAACTTCTGTACCATACATTCTTGTCCACATAGTACTTCTAATATTGTATCCTTGTGGAGTTCTATTAGTTCCTGCTGTTGTATAGTTTTCTGTTGCTAGAATAGTTCTTGCAGTTTCATTTTGTATAGCATATTCCATAATCATTGCCATCTCCTGGCAAGTTGTATAATGATTAGCTTCTGAATTGCCCCATGTGTTCATAAAATGTGTATGAGTTAGACCTAGTTCCTTAGCCTTATCATTCATCATTTCCACAAATTTGTCTGTAGACCCTGCTGTTGCAATTGCAAGACCTTCTGCACAATCAGCTCCAGAATAAAGGATAAGTCCATATAACATATCCTTAATTGTTGCTGTTTCTCCACCTTCATATCCTACTCTTGAGGCCCCTTCTTTAACTAGGGGTGCAATAATTGCATTGTCAAAGGTGTATGTTGTATTCTCGTAATCATCAATATTCTCCAATACAACAATTAATGTCATAACCTTAGTCATAGATGCAGGTTCCATAACTGTATCAGCAAGTCTTCCCGCAATAATCTGGTTATTAGTTACATCAAGAATTGCACCATAAGCACTATCTATATCTTCGTCTGCAACCTCTTTATAGTCACTTGCAATAGTTGCATATGGTATTGTCTTGAATTCCTTTTCTTCTTCTGTCTCAACACTAACCTCGTCTTCTATGGCATCGTTAGTTGAAACACTCACTTCATTACCTTTTCCTCTAATAGCAATAAATCCTATCCCCACCATTATTATTCCAAGTATAAAAAAAAGTAAAAATTTCTGTCTTCTAAGTTGTCTAGCTCTCTTTCTTCTAATGGCTGAGATAACCCTTTCTCGCTTTTCGACTGATAATTTAGCAAGTCTAATTTCCTCTTCTAAATTATACTCGTCCATTTAATTACCCTTCGTATTGAATATTCTTAGCTAAATCCTTAGCTGCCTTATCACTTACTAAAATTCTTACAAGCTCTAATCCTAAATCTATAGAAGTTCCCATACCTCTAGATGTAGTAATATTACCATCTGTTACTGTCTTTACCTTACTTCCAAGACAAATAGCACCTTCTAAAGTATCTTCGTAACCTGGGAAGCATGTTGCCTTTTTTCCCTTTAAAAAACCTAACTTTCCTAAGACACTAGGTGCTGCACAAATTGCAGCAATTCTATTACCATTATCGTTATATTCAGTAAGGAGGTTCATCAAAACCTTTCTATCAAAATAATTCTTAGTTCCAGGGCCACCTGGTAAGAATATCACTTCACTTTTATCAAATTCATAGCTACCAAATAAATGATCAGCGACTACAGTAATTCCCTGTGCACTTACGACTTCTTTCTTACCTGTTATAGAAATAGTGTCTACCTCTATACCAGCTCTTTTAAGAATGTCCACAACTGCAAAGCACTCCACAGTTTCAAAGCCATCTGTTAAAATAGCGCATACCTTCATAAAATCTCCTCCTTGATGCCTTTTTTCGCACCACTATAGAATACCATTTTATCCTTATTTTCTCAACAAATATGCAAAAAGAAACTGCGAAAAATGGCAATTTCGCAGTCTCTTTAACACACATATCAATTATTTAACTTTTTATCATTTTTTATTCAAATATAGTCTTTAAATTACTATCTTTTATTTTCCCTAAAAAGTCTACTCTAACCTTGTTTCATCCTTATCGATAATAAATTCGTTACCATCTTTATTAGAATAAACAATTCTGCCATTTACTATTGTATAGATTACCTTTCCCTTAACTTCTTTACCATTAAATGGTGTATTCTTTCCCTTTGAAGCAAAAAGACTAGAATCTATTACATATTTTTGCTTAGGATCAATAATTGTAATATCAGCAACTTTTCCAACTCCAAGTGTGCCCCTATCAATTCCTATAATTTTACTTGGGCGAAGACTCATTCTATCCACCATCTGCATAGGTGTTAATAAATTCTTAGCAACTAGTTCTGTAATTACAAGACTAACAGCCGATTCAAGCATAGACATTCCAAAAGGTGCATCCACAAAGCCTTCCGCTTTTTCTGAATAATGATGTGGTGAATGGTCTGTGGCTATTGCATCTATTATTCCAAGTCTAAGTCCCTTTATAAGCGCATCCCTGTCCTCTTTTTTCCTTAATGGAGGGGCAATCTTATAATTAGCATCACTACCATCCACATCCATCTCTGTTAGAATTAAATGCTGTGGCGTAACTTCTGCTGTAATATCTAGTCCTGCATCCTTAGCCTGTTTTATAAGGTCAACTGCTGTCTTTGTTGACACATGACAAATATGTAATTTTGCCTTTGTATCCTTAGCAAGCAATATATCTCTTGCAACCATTGTCTCCTCAACCGCATCTAATATTCCATAAAGGCCTAATTCCTTGGCTCTATCTCCGGCATTCATCACGCCTCTTGCCATAAGATTTCTATCTTCGCAATGGGCAAAAACCGGAATATCAACTTCTGCAGCTTGTTTAAGTGCCTGTCTTGCTACTCTAGCATCCATAATAGAATTACCATCCTCACATACAGCCACTGCTCCAGCTCTTTTCATACCATCAAAATCAGTTAAATATTGACCCTCATCACTAGCTGTTATTGCTCCAACCGGTAGTACATTAATGTCTGTAACATCCTTTGCCTTCTCTATGGCCTCACGAACTCTTTCCTCGCTATCAATGGCTGGTTTAGTTTTTGGCATAGTACAAACTGTTGTAAATCCACCTCTTGCAGCAGCTCTTGCTCCAGTTCTAATTGTTTCCTTATGTTCAAATCCTGGTTCTCTAAAATGCACTCTTAAGTCAATTAAACCTGGGCATACATAACATCCATTTGCATCAATAATTAAATCATCTTCCCCTGATGCTTCAGCCTCGCTAATATTGTTAGTTACTTTGCTTATCACGTTTTTGTCGACTAAAATATCAATTTGGTCGTCAATCTTGTTTGCAGGGTCGATAACTCTGCCATTTTTAATAAGAATCTTCAATTTTTGCTCCCCCCTAATGTCTAATTTTTACTTTCCTCTACTATCTCTAACTCTTATAAACAATTATCCTTCTCAAAACTTAATGAATCTACTGGCTTACCAAACAAATAACCCTGAATATAGTCAACTCCAAATTCTTTTAATAGAGCATATTGTTCCTCTCTTTCAACTCCCTCGGCTACTATTTGTGTACCTATTGTTTTAGATAAATCTACAATTAGCTTTATAAATGCTTTAGCATACTCATCTTCAATTAAATCATCTATAAAGGTCTTATCGATTTTAATAATATCTAATGGTAATCTCTTTATATAATTTAATGACGAATAACCTGTTCCAAAATCATCAAGTGCCACTTTAATTCCAAGTTTACGTAAATTATTTAGAATTGTTATAACCCTATTTATATCATTAATTGCAAAAGATTCTGTTACTTCCACAACAATATTCTTTGGATTAACCTTAGTTCTATCTATTATTTCCTTAATGTCCTCTACAAGATCAAACTGCATTAACTGTATTGCAGATAAATTCACACTTACATGAAAATCTGGATGTCCATTATCATTCCATTCCTTACACTGGAGGCAAGCATTTTCAATAACAAATTCTCCAATTGTTGTTATTAAACCTAAATACTCAGCCATAGGAATAAAATCGCTAGGATACATAAAGCCCAAACTCTTCGAATCCCATCTAATTAAAGCTTCAGATCCAACACATTCTTTAGTTACTGTACTAACTATTGGTTGATAGAATAATACAAATTCATCCTTAGAAGTTTCTACTGCTTCTTTAATATATTCTTCATGCTTATTATATTTTCTGTTGGCAAAGCGTTTATTATCAGTTACATCAAGTGCTGTGCCTATTACTGCCGATTTTCCATCAACCCAACACATTTCCTTTAATCTAACTTCATACCAACGACCATATTGAGGATAATATTTGATATTATTGTATTTAAAGCCTTCTGATGGCTTACCTTCATTTACAATAGCTTCATCATAAGTATTTCTTATAACTGTCTCTACTGCAACATCAAGACTCGCCTTTTCATTGGCAAATACAACCTTTCCAGATTCTACTTCTCTAACAATTATTCCAAGTTCTATATTACTTAAGATATAATCAAGAATTCTTTTTGCAGCTAGATTTCCATTGTCCTTATTATTGCTTCCTCTCTCACTCATATATAAACCCCTATTACTTATAATATGGATATTGCTTAAATTTATTATAAACCTAGTTCATTCTTTTGAAAAGATATTTTTATTATCCTAAGTAAGAATTTATATATAAAAAAAATCCAAGCTTTCGCTTGGATTAATCACTTGCTCTTTCAAAACTGCACATTAAATATATTCATCCGTAAGTCATTCTCTAAGAATAACCCTCGTTTATGTTCAGTGATTTCTCACTCTCTATCCAAACCTTAACCTTTATTGGTTAAGCCCTCGACCTATTAGTACAAATCAGCTCCACATGTCACCACGCTTCCACCTTTTGCCTATCAACCTCGTCGTCTTCAAGGGGTCTTACTACATTCGTATGGGATATCTCATCTTGAGGGGGGCTTCACGCTTAGATGCCTTCAGCGTTTATCCCGTCCCGACTTGGCTACTCGGCCATGCACTTGGTAATGCAACCGATACACCAGAGGTCAGT
>NZ_KL370871.1:0-473242 GCF_000702205.1 Lachnospira multipara LB2003
ACTTGCTGACAAGACCTCCCTTGGTACCACACGTTTCTTTCTCTCCACATATCTGCCACATTTACTACAGTTAATTCCGAGTAGTTATTGGACTTCAGTTTGTAATGCAACCTTATCCTTAACTATAGCCTGATGTGATTTCTGTTCGTCAGACCAGAGATTTGCCTCCACCTTCCTTCAGATTCCACCTCACGATGGACACCCTTGGTCTTGGCTGTATCCTTCCCACTACTAGGGCGGATTAGGGACTTTCACCCATTAGAAACGTGCGCCGCAAGGCGCACATTAAAAAAAAAGTCCTATAAGATAATCTTATAGGACTTTAAATCTCATATAATGTTGCTTTAATTAAGCTACCTTAGACTTTGCAACTTCAACAAGCTTAGCAAAACCTTCAGCATCGTTAACAGCCATTTCAGCTAATACCTTTCTATTAAGGTCGATGTTAGCTAACTTAAGACCGTACATGAACTTGCTGTATGAAAGACCATTGATTCTTGCAGCAGCGTTAATTCTTGCGATCCATAACTGTCTGAACTGTCTCTTCTTCTGCTTTCTACCCTTGTAGCTTTCTGTAAGTGCTCTCATTACAGACTGCTTAGCAACTCTGTACTGCTTAGATCTAGCACCTCTATAACCCTTAGCGAGCTTTAATACTTTATTATGCTTCTTCTTTGCGTTTAATCCGCCTTTAATTCTTGCCATTTTAAAATTCCTCCTATAAAAAACTTGAAATGTTAAGACCTAATAACTCATCGAATTAGAGATAAGGCATAATCTTCTTCATTGTCTTAACGTTAGTTGCGTCAGTCATAGCTGCGTGTCTAAGATTTCTCTTTCTCTTAGTAGTCTTCTTAGTAAGGATATGGCTCTTGTAAGCCTTCATTCTCTTTAACTTACCTGTTCCAGTTACTTTAAAACGCTTAGCAGCTGCTCTTTTTGTCTTTACCTTTGGCATATTAGTTCCTCCTAAATCCTTCTTAATTTTTTAACGTTTTTCCGTTAAAAACATAGTCATACTCCTACCTTCCATCTTAGGAGCTTTATCGATTACAGCAACATCTGATAATCTCTCTGCAAACTCTTCAAGAATATGTTTACTTGAATCAACATGTGCCATCTCTCTACCTCTAAATCTTAAAGAGACCTTAACCTTATTGCCTTTCTCGATAAACTTTCTAGCTGAGTTACACTTAGTGTTAAGATCGTTAGTATCAATGTTTGGTGATAATCTAACTTCTTTAACTTCAACAGTTTTCTGTTTCTTCTTAGCTTCTTTCTCTTTTCTGATTAACTCGTACTTATACTTGCCGTAGTCAACAAGTCTGCATACTGGTGGATTTGCTGAAGGAGCTACCTTAACTAAATCTACTCCTGCCTCTCTTGCAAGCCCTTGAGCTTCCTTTGATGACATAATTCCTAACTGTTGTCCTTCTTGTCCAATTACTCGAACTTCCTTATCACGGATCTGTTCATTAATCATTAAATCGCTAATTGTCGTGTACCTCCATATTCGTCTATATGTTATGCAAAATCTCGTTTCCACAAAAAAGGTGGATAATCATAACGACTATCCACCCTTAAATCTAAACAAAACCTATGCGGTAAATGATTTAAATATTAACCCGAGTCACATATATGTGCTGAGGTGAGAGTGGATACTCTTCTTTGCTTTGCAACTTCTATATCTTATCATTTACTCTTAATTTTGTCAATATATTATTTAGAAAAGAATTAATACTTCTTGCTAGTTAGTATGTTTATAAACTCATCGTTCTTAATTGGTTCATCAAATAAGTAACCTTGAGCATATTTACAGCCCATTTTCTTTAGATAATCAACCTGTTCTGTTTTTTCAACGCCTTCTGCTATTACATTTTTACCAATCTTTTTTAACATATCCACAAGACTTGAAATAATAATGTAATCCTTATCGTTGCCTTCAACTAATCTGTCAGTATAAATCTTATCTAATTTAATACAATCTACATCTAAGTCTCTTAAAATATTAATTGATGCTAATCCAATTCCAAAATCATCAATTGATGTTTTTATCTTTCTTTTATTCATTGCATCAACAAACTCTTTAAGGGCTGCATTATGTTCTAAATCAGACATTTCAGTAATCTCAATTTCTATATACTTTGGATCAATGCCATATTCCTTAATTACAGTGCTTATTCTTTCAGCTAAATTGTCATTAAAAATATGGATTTTGGAGAAATTAACCGAAACTGGAACTGGCTTAATACCTCTGTCTAGCCAACTTCTAATATCCATACATACGTGCTTAAGCATATAAAAATCCAGGTCTTTTATTGTACCTTCCTTTTCAAGAACAGGAATAAATTCACTAGGCTTTATTAATCTTTCTTTAGATGCCCAACGAACCAATGCCTCTGCCCCACCTAAGCTATCAGTTTCTAAATCAACCTTAGGCTGATAAAAAACTTCGAATTTTTCTTCTGATACTGCATCATAAAATTTATAAGAGATTTCCTTCTCTCTAGCATCATCATCAATCATATACTCCCTAAACCATACGCAGTCAGTATTCTTTGATTGTCTAGCATATTTACAAGCAGTTAATGAATAATTAAGCATATTACCTATATTATCCTTTGGCACCGCAAAATATAGACCTATTGATGTCATTACCTCAAAATCCTTTGGTCCCCTCTTTGTATTTGCTCTAATTTTCATCTTAGAGATAAAGTCTACAAAATCATCGACCCTTGTTTTCTTAATAAAAACTACAAATCCATCTCCACCGATTCTTGCAAACAGCTCATCCTTTTGGATATAAGAGTTAATTGCAATACTATATTTCTTAAGGATTTCATCTCCTAGCTTTGCTCCACCTTCATGATTAAATTGTGAGAAATTCTTTATATTAAAAAATACAGACGCATACTCAGAAATGTCGTTTTTAATAAATAAAATTCCTCCATTTCGCATTAAACCGTTGGAATTTAGTGCACCTGTAAGACTATCCATAAATGGTGTCATGGCTTCATATCCTGATATTCTTACATATTTACATACATAAGCTATGATTTTTACAATGAAACTAATGTGTTTTTCATCTTCTTCATCGTATTCATAGCCTAAAACAGGATGCACCTGGAAGTTAATTCGTCCACCATCTGCTGTTAAGAACTGATATTCCTTATACTCTTCTTCATACTCAGAAGCCTCATATAGGTGATATCTAACATTCTTTCCCTGTGGAACTCTTACTGATACAGGAATTACAACATCCATAGTTAATAAACCTAGCTTTAAATCATCTGCAACAAGCTTAAGTGCAGACGCAATATAGCTATTGATATTATTAATATCTGAAAAATTAGATATTAACATTTCGCAAAATCCAGCAAATTTCTTGCTATAAAGTTCATTATCCATAATTTTTCTCTTTTCTTTAATAATATTTAGTTCCGTTATAACTATAGTATATTATAGCATATGTGTAGTTTTATTTACAACCATAAAGCAGACTTAAGCCTATAAAAAAGGGGCTGTGAAAAAATGAGATAATCATTTTTCACAGCCCCTAAATATTAATTTTCAAAAACTAATTGTAGAGCCTGTACGTTGCTTATTTTTTGTTCTTTAATATATCCGCATGCTTTTAAGCCAGTTTCCATTATCTTACTTAATGACTGCTTAGATAAATTTAGAACTGTAGCATCATTTAGCTCAATTAAACAAGCATCATCATAATCACATGAATCACATGATAGCTTATACATATTTCCTCGATTTATAGCGCCTATTTCTTCTAGAACATTCACCATTCTATAAACAGTTGCACTACCTATCTTAGGATCACGTTTAGATGCTTTATAATAGATTTCCTTACAACAAGAACAGTCCTCTTGTAAGATTACATCTAAAAGTATCTGACGTTGCTTGGTGATCCTGCACCCACGTTCTTTAAGTAATCTTAAAACCATGTCTTTTTGCATCTGAGTTCTTGTAAAACCCATTTCTTGCCTTTTCTTATCAGCAGAATTTTCAAGCATATTTTTCACCTCTTACCGCCTAATGAACCAGCGTCTTTCTAAAGCTTAGTGGCAATGACCACCACATTTACTGCAGTCAGCACCACATTGTATTGACTTGCCACTCTTTTTATCTTTTACAAGGCTCCTTATAGCCAAGAATACAATGAGTATTAATATTGCACCTGTAATTATATTTCCTAACATATAAACCTCCTATAATTCGCCTTTAAAATCTTAATAAAAACTAGATATTAGCTACTTTTTCGTTAATCTTAAGTGTCTTTGCTGGCTTGTATGGTCTAAATAATAGATATAATACACAAGCTATAGCAATAATTGCAACTATAAGACCTAATACATTTACTGAACCTGTAAATAATAATCCTAACTGATAGATTACTAATGAAACGATATAAGCTGTAGCACACTGATATCCAATAGCAATCCATGTCCACTTCTGGCTATTCATTTCTCTCTTAATAGCACCAATTGCTGCAAAGCAAGGAGCACAAAGTAAGTTAAATGCAAGGAAAGAATATCCTGCAAGTGGTGCAAGGCCTTCAAAGTCAAGTACGCCAAATACACCTACTACTTCTTCCTTAGCAACAAGACCCATAACTGTTGCAACAGCTGCTGTTGCATCTGCAAAACCTAGTGGAGCAAAAATCCACTTTATACCATTACCAATTGCACCAAGAACTGAGTCTGAAAGTTCAAGGTCTGGATTCCATCCAAATGATCCTTCGCTCCAACCAAATGTTGAACCAAACCAAATAATAATTGATGAAAGTAAGATAATTGTACCAGCCTTTTTAATAAATGAGAATCCTCTTTCCCACATACTTCTAAGAATAGCACCTACTGTTGGTAAGTGATATGAAGGAAGTTCCATAACGAATGGAGCTGGATCTCCGGCAAATAATTTTGTCTTCTTTAATATAATACCTGAAAGAATAATAACAGCAATTCCAAGGAAGTATGCTGAAGGAGCTACCCACCAAGCATTATCAAATAATGCTGCTGTAATAAGAGCAATAATTGGTAACTTAGCACCACATGGAATAAATGTTGTTGTCATGATTGTCATACGACGATCTCTTTCATTCTCAATAGTTCTTGATGCCATAACACCAGGAACACCACAACCTGTACCAATAAGAATTGGAATAAATGACTTACCACTTAAACCAAATTTTCTAAAGATTCTATCCATAATAAAAGCAATTCTTGCCATATAACCACAGCTTTCAAGGAAAGCAAGGAAGATGAAAAGTACAAGCATCTGTGGAACGAAACCAAGAACTGCACCAACACCTGCAACAATACCATCAATAATTAAGCCTGTTAAAAATTCGTTACAATGAATTGCTTCAAGGCCATTTCCAATAATAACAGGAACACCAGGAACCCAAATACCGTAATCTGCATTATCTGGAAGTTCTGCATCTTCTCCTGTTGCCTCATCAACTACTTCAGAAATAGAATACTTTCCATCTTCTTTTTCATCTAATTCAGCACCATATGAACCATAAGCTTCATCAAAATCTCCGAAGCTCTTATCATTAATTGTATCTAAAATATCACTAGCACCTGTAATACCAGCATCTGCTGCAGCTTCTACATTAGCAACAACTTCGTCTGTCCATACATTCTCTTCATAATAAGCATTCATATCTTCTTCATATGCTGCTCTACCATTGCCAAATAAATAGAAACCATCACCAAATAAACCATCATTAGTCCAATCAGTAACATATGTACCAACTGTTACAACTGAAATATAATAAACTACAAACATAATTACAGCAAAGATTGGAAGTGCTAAAATTCTGTTAGTAACAATTCTATCAATCTTATCTGATGTTGTAAGCTTCTTAGCATGATTTTTAGTTACACAACTATCAATAATTGATGAAATATACGTATATCTCTCGTTAGTGATAATTGATTCTGTATCATCATCAAATTCTTTTTCAAGCTTAGCTATTTCTTCTGATGCATCAACGTTTTGTTTTGTAAGATTTGAAACTTTATCATCTTTCTCGATAAACTTAATTGCAAAAAATCTCTTCTGCTCTTCACTTATATCTGAACCAAGCTTTGATTCTACACTACTAATAGCTTCTTCAACACTGTCTGAAAATCTATGAACTAGCTTGTTAGCCTTCTTAGAATTAGCTGCCTTAATAGCTAATCCAACAGCTTCCTTAATACCTGTTCCTTTAAGAGCTGAAATCTCAACAACCTGTGCGCCAATTACATCTCCAAGTTTCTTAATATTGATCTTATCTCCTGACTTCTTAACAAGGTCCATCATATTAACAGCAACTATAACTGGAATACCAAGTTCAATAATCTGTGTTGTTAAATATAAGTTTCTCTCTATATTAGTACCATCAACAATATTAATTACTGCATCAGGTCTTTCATTAACTAAATAATTTCTAGCTACAACTTCTTCAAGTGTGTATGGTGAAAGTGAATATACACCTGGAAGATCAATAATCCCTACACTCTTGTCTCCCTTATATTTACCTTCCTTCTTCTCTACTGTTACACCTGGCCAGTTACCTACATACTGATTAGATCCTGTAAGTGCATTAAAAAGTGTTGTCTTACCGCAGTTAGGATTACCTGCAAGCGCGATTTTTATTGACATGTCCTTACCTCTCTCCCTTTATTATTCAACATCTATTAATTGTGCATCTGTCTTACGTAATGAAAGTTCATATCCACGAACTGTAACCTCTATAGGGTCACCTAATGGAGCAACCTTTCTTACATAAACCTCAATACCCTTTGTAATGCCCATGTCCATAATTCTTCTCTTCACAGGGCCATCACCGTTAAGTTTCTTAACTTTAACTGTTGTGCCGATTTTAACGTCCCTTAAAGTCATCTTCTCTTTCTCCTTCTCACCTTATACCATAATTTTATTAGCCATTTCTTTACCGATAGCTACTCTAGAACCCTTGATGTTGACAATTACATTACCGCCTGTTCTTGAAATAACCTCCACATCAGCGCCGCTAACAAAACCTAACTTTTCTAAAAACTGCTTGGTTTCTTCTAAACCGCCAACTCTTTGTATTCTAACTTTTAAGCCTTCTTCTAAAAATGATAATGGCATATAAATTACCTCCACATATCTTATTGATATATTTTCTCAACACGAGTTAGTATAAGCTAACATTTATTAGTTGTCAAGAATAATTATTAGTTTTTTCTAAATCACGTTTTACTAAACTAAGCCCCTTAAAAAACCCGTGCCTTAGCATAAGAAAATATAAAGTCTAATCTCAATTAACCTAAATATTGCCTGTAATCCGAGAGCTATCCTTGACCTATTTTCCATCCTTAATGGCACGGGTAACGCTTTTATTTAGTTGATATGTATGGCTTTTGTACTCACGCGCACAATTTAAGCAAGCTTAGATCCAAGGGATTTAGCAGATTCTAGAGCTGCATCATCTGGTGCTTCATTGCAGATTACAGGATCAGCTACTAAATTAGCTCCACAAGCTTTAGCTCTTCCTTCCCATTCTTCCATCCATTCGCCTGAACCCCAGCCATATGAACCAAAAAGAGCAATTTTCTTGCCAGATAATGAGCCTTCAAGCTCTGTAAATGCTGGATCAACTTCTGTTTCTTCAAGCTGTTCAGCACCCATTGCTGGACAACCAAAAGCGATTGCATCATATGATCCAACACTTGCTGAATTAATATCTCCAAAGCCAAGTATTGACACTTCTGCACCTGCACTCTTAGCACCTTCTGCTACTGCATTTGCAAGGCTTTCTGTATTACCTGTCTGACTCCAAAAAACTACTGCTACTTTACTCATTTTTCCTCCTTCTTCCACCTAAGTGAAAAGCAACTTTTTTATATTAAAGAAGATTCTTCTTTAATCCATATTAAAAAATTATGCACCTACTGTTAGCTGACTTAATGTTCTACCATCTAAAAATACTTTTTGATAAATCTTAAAGCATTTCTTATACTTAGCAAAAATAGCCTTTGAACGTTCTTCATTGTCATAAACCTTCCAGAAACCACAGCATTTGCAGTTTTGTCCTTTTTGTTCAATAAAGCCTATCACATCCTCTCTTGGATAGCCTAAAAAAAAGCCAATCTCATGAGGAAAGCTATCTTCCATCTCAATTCTGTTAATAAGTGTCCTAATGAATTTGTTACAAATCACAAGAGCATCACACCTATCATCTAGATTATCTAAATCCACATGATATCCATCCTTTTTAAGGGTGTTTAAAGTCTTATCATTTAACAAATCCTTAAGTAAGCGCATTGGTCTATAAACATAAAGTAATGCTCTTGTCTTTGATATCCTAAGAACTTGTAAATAAACACCTTTTTTGTTAAGTAGACTATTCATCTTTAAAAGCTCTCTATTCATGCTATCAATAGATTCAAATTGATAGTTAAATAGGTTGGCTGTCTTTAGTCCTGCAAGTGTTGGTGCACACTCCCTAACCAAATCAAGTTCTAATTTATTATTTACCTTAGCTCTTATCTCAATCAAATCTTCCACAACAATACCTCTTTATATTTATAATTTAACCAACAATTTTATACATTCTCAAAGTACTCATCTAATACGTTGTTAAGAGATGAAGCACTGCTTGAATGTGTTCTTATAATCTCTATATCATTTTTCTTAGCTTCACTAACAGCCGATAAAACCATCTTATGTGAAACCGTATTAGTAAAAAGTATCATTAAATCTGGGTTTCCAAGTCTGTCTTTAAAACCGCTTTTTTCTTTAACAAAAACTTTAGCCTTACAACCATGTTTCTTGCATATTCTCTCGTATTGACAAACCATACATTCGTTGCCACCAATAATTACTACGCTCACATTTACCTCCTCATTTGCTCAAGTTAAAAATCTAGTTACATGTATCTTACGCGTGTTAGTTATCGCTAACTGGTGTTTTTAAAATAACGGGACATTAAGTCCCGAATATAATCCTTTATAGTTAGTATTATCTAACCACTTATAGGTTAGCATATACTAACTCCATTGTCAATAGCATCTACGCTTCTTTTATAGAAATAACCTTAAAGTCTAAACGCTCAACTGCAATCCTTAAATCTTCATCGTCTAATACTCTATCATATTCAACAACGGCCCTGTTTTTCTTAAGATTTACCACAGCTCTTGCTCCATCAATCCTATTAATAGAACGTTCCACACTATTTTTACAATTATCACAATGCATTCCCTCTATTGAGATTATCTTTTTTCCAATAATCTTGCCTTCTAATTCCTTAATTTCTGTTAGTGTAGCACTATCACTGCCACCGCCACAACATCCGCCTTCACCCTTTAGGTGTTTCTTGCTTTGTGATATAGCTAATATTACTAAAACTGCCAAAATAAGCACTACTATAACTGTTCCCATATATACCTCCATAATGATAGTTTGTTATAACTAACCGTAATGATACTACAACTAAAGCACCATAATGTCAATCATAAGCACTAAATTAAAAAAGACAGATGCAAATATAGGCATCTGTCTTTTTTGGATTATCGTTTATTCAATATGTATCTTAAATATTACTTAAAGTAGTTAACACCTGATTCAAAGATCTTTAAATCCTGTTCGCCATAGATATTAATAGCAACTGAATCGCCGCGTCTTTCTGAGTGAGCCATCTTACCCAAGCAACGTCCATCAGGAGATGTGATACCTTCAATAGCCATATATGAACCGTTAATGTTCCATTCTTCATCCATTGAAACATTACCATCTAAGTCACAATACTGTGTTGCAACCTGGCCGTTAGCAATAAGCTTATCAAGCCATTCCTTAGGAGCTACAAATCTACCTTCACCATGTGAAGCTGGGTTTGTATAAACTCCACCAAGCTTAGCTCCAGCAAGCCATGGACTCTTATTAGATGCAACTCTAATGTAAGCCATCTTAGAGATATGACGGTTAATTGTATTATATGTAAGAGTTGGTGAATTAGAATCCTGACCTGTAATTTCTCCGTTTGGTACTAAACCAAGCTTAATAAGAGCCTGGAAACCATTACAAATACCAAGAGCTAAACCATCTCTTTCATTAAGAAGCTTTGTAACTTCTTCCTTCATCTTCTCATTTCTAAATGCTGTAGCAAAGAACTTAGCAGAACCATCTGGTTCATCACCAGCTGAGAATCCACCTGGGAACATAATAATCTGTGACTGAGCAATTGCCTTGCTAAATTCATCAACAGATTCTCTAATGCTAGCAGCATCTAAGTTTTTAAATACCTTAACGATTGTGTTAGCGCCTGCTTTTTCAAATGCTCTAGCAGAATCATATTCACAGTTAGTACCTGGGAATACTGGAATAAATACTGTTGGCTTAGCCACCTTATTCTTGCAAATATGAATTTCCTTAGCATCGTAAGTAATTGCTTCAATCTTATCTACTGCCTTAGAAGCCTTAGTTGGGAATACTGATTCTAATGTATCAGTCCATACGCTTAAAGCTTCTTCCATGTTGATTGAAACGTTCTTATATGTAAACTTAGCTTCATCATTAACCACACCGACCTTAGTGTAAGCAGTCTTAATTTCATCTAATCTTTCTGCTGGAACTTCTGCTACTATACAACCAAATCCTGGTGCAAATAAATCTTCTTCCTTAATGCTATCTTCTAAGCTTACACCTAATTTATTACCAAATGCCATCTTAGAAATTGCTGGTACTAAACCATTAGCATCAAGAACAAATGTTGAAACAATAAGCTTATTTAAAATCAATTCATGAATCTCTTCATAAAGAGCCTTAATCTGTGTAAAGTTAGGAAGATCATACTGATCTCTTGCAATGTCAAATCTTACTAATACATTACCAGCTTTCTTTAATTCAGTTGTAACAATGTCTGATTCCTTAGCTGTATCAATTGCAAATGAGCAAAGTGTTGGTGGAACATCAATATCTTCAAATGTACCTGACATACTGTCCTTACCACCAATTGATGGAAGACCAAATTCCATCTGAGCTTCATAAGCACCAAGAAGAGCTGCAAAAGGCTGACTCCATCTCTTAGGATCACTTGTCATTCTTCTAAAGTATTCCTGGAATGTAAATCTTATCTTCTTATAATCACCACCTGCTGCCACAATCTTAGCAACAGAGTCAACTACTGCATACATTGCACCATGGTATGGACTCCACTTAGAAAGGAATGGGTCAAAACCGTAAGACATCATTGTTACTGTATCGCACTTACCCTTAAGCACTGGTAATTTTGCAACCATTGCCTGTGTTTCAGATAACTGATACTTACCACCATAAGGCATTGTAACTGTACCTGCACCAATTGATGAGTCGAATCTTTCCACAAGACCTTTCTGTGAACACTCATTTAAATCAGCTAATGTCTTAAGCCACTTAGCACGAACATCTGCAATTTCCTTCTTAGTAAAGAAATTATCTTCTTCTACTGGCATTTCAACTTCTACGCAAGTTTCCTGATGAGCACCGTTAGTATCAAGGAATGCTCTTGAAATATTAACAATATCCTTACCTCTCCAGTTAAGAACAAGTCTAGGCTCCTTAGTAACAACAGCAACTTCAACAGCCTCTAAGTTTTCTTCTGCTGAATACTTTAAGAATTCCTTAACATCCTTAGGATCTACAACAACTGCCATTCTTTCCTGTGATTCTGAAATTGAAAGTTCAGTACCATCAAGACCTTCATACTTCTTTGGAACCTTATCAAGATCTACTCTTAAACCATCTGCTAATTCACCAATTGCAACTGAAACACCGCCAGCACCAAAGTCATTACACTTCTTAATAAGCTTTGTAACTTCTGGTCTTCTAAAGAGTCTTTGCATCTTTCTTTCTGTTGGAGCATTACCCTTTTGAACTTCAGCACCACACTCTTCAATTGATTTTTCTGTATGAACCTTAGATGAACCTGTAGCACCACCACAGCCATCACGTCCTGTTCTACCACCAAGTAAGATAATAATATCACCTGGATCTGAATTTTCTCTCTTAACAGCAGCTCTTGGAGCAGCAGCCATAACTGCACCAATTTCCATTCTCTTAGCTACATAATCTGGATGATAAATTTCCTTAACATAACCTGTTGCAAGACCAATCTGGTTACCGTATGAAGAATAACCGTGAGCTGCACCTGTAACTAACTTTCTCTGAGGAAGCTTACCATGCATTGTCTCAGATACTGGAACTGTAGGATTAGCTGCACCTGTAATTCTCATAGCCTGATATACATAAGTACGTCCTGAAAGTGGATCACGGATTGCACCACCAAGACATGTTGCAGCACCACCAAATGGTTCGATTTCTGTTGGATGGTTATGTGTTTCATTCTTGAAGTTTACTAACCATTCTTCTGTCTTACCATCTATTTCAACTGGGACAACAATTGAACAAGCATTAATTTCATCTGATTCTTCCTGATCTTCTAGTAAGCCCATCTTCTTGAGCTTCTTAGCTGCAAGTGTACCAAGATCCATAAGACAAATAAATTTATCCTTACGACCTGCATAAACTGATTCTCTATCAGCTAAGTATTTCTTAAATGTTGCTTCGATTGGGGCTTTATACTTACCCTCATCAAATTTAATATCCTTTAATTCTGTAGCGAAAGTTGTATGACGACAGTGATCTGACCAGTATGTATCTAATACTCTGATTTCTGTCATTGAAGGATCACGCTTTTCTTCTGTCTTAAAGTAATCCTGAATGAATTTGAAGTCATTAAATGTCATAGCAAGATTAAGTGATTCGTAAAGTTCCTTTAAATCTGCCTCGTTCATAGCCACAAAGCCATCAAAAATCTTAACGTCAGCAGGTGTCTTAAATTCAGTAACTAAAGTCTGTGGAATATCTTCCTTAGCTTCTCTTGAATCTACTGGGTTTATACAGTTTTCCTTAATCTTTACTTTTTCTTCATCTGTTAACTTACCTGATATAACGTAAGTTGTTGCTGTTTTAATAACTGGGGTTTCATTTTCGTTAAAGAACTTAACGCATTGTTCGGCAGAATCAGCTCTTTGATCAAACTGACCTGGTAAATACTCTACAGAAAATACAAAATCATCATCATTTTTATTAAATGTGCCTTCATACACATCATCTACAGGAGGCTCAGAAAACACGGTTGTTAACGCCTTCTTATATGTTTCCTCCGAAAGATTTTCTACATCGTACCTAATTAAAACTCTAACGTCTGTGATAGTCTTAATTCCAAGGTATCCAATAATCTCATTTTCAAGTTCTTTCGCTTTCACCGCGAAATCCTTCTTTTTTTCAACAAAAACACGTTTAACGTTGCTCATGTCGACCTCCTAAATATTTAATAAATCATTCCTCGCCTCTAAAGGTAAACGCTACCAAAAAAGACCTGTCAGGATTAGTCCCAACAGGTCTTAATTCTACCACAGCAAAAAATGTAAATCAATTCATTGACAGGGCAAAAATAATTATTTTTAAAATTTTTTCATAGTCGGTCAAAGTCGCTTAAATTCAAACAACTTTACTCATGCATACGTCTAAGAATTTTATATACCACCTCATCACCTAAAACCATAGGTGCTGTATGAGCAAAAAAGACAATCCCCTCAGTAGGTGATTTAATCTTGGCCTTTATCTCTCCCTCGTGGGGATCAAGAATTTCTGCTATAACCTCATCATGAGCACAAAAATCCCCAGGGTTTTTAAGTCTCTTATAAAATCCCGCAGTCTCAGACTTTACAGCCATTAAATCATCTTCGTTAGTAATACTAGCAATGTAACCAGAATGATTATTATATTTTAAAATGCCCATTCTAGTTAAGAATCTAAGAACAGATGATACTGCCTGTCTTGCAGAAGCTTCATCAATTAAGTCTGTACTATTGGTGTAAATTGAAAATGAACTTGTACCATTCATCTGCCAATTGTAATTTAATGTTACTGTATCCATGGGCTTTGGCTTTCTAATAATTACATATGGAAGTCCAAAAAGCGTTGCAAGGCTTGGACTTTGCTGTCCTGCCTCCATAATTCTTACATGGGGAATAAAATCTCCCGGCATATAAAATGATGCAAACTGAATTCCATAGCTATAGCCCTTAACTCTTTCAAAAATGGCATTGGCAATTTGTTTTGTTGTATCGCCATAAGCATCTCCTGGGAATTGTCTATTAATATCCTGATTATCAATAGCCCAGAACCTCTTCTCAATATTCATAGAAAAACTATTAGCACTTGGAATCACTACAATTTCGTGATTGTGAGTTATTGCTCCATGGGCTTCAAGGTATTTAAGAGTTTTTACAAGTTGCGAGCAAATATATAATTGCTGCATTTCATTTCCCCTTAAAGAACCCACTATTGCTGCTGATTTGTCCCCATGTCCAAATCTATATGCCTCTATTTTAAAATCTTCTCGATATAATCCCTTTAAACTAAATACTGTCTCTTTAACCATTCTAATCAATCCTTATGATAAATTCTACAAAGTAATGCTCCCTTATAAACCACTGGATGTTCCCTAATTGTAAAAATTATACCATCCACAGGAGACTCTAAATGCTGTAATATTCTACCTTCTATAGGTTCAATTATATCTCCTATATAGTCACCTGCTTTTATTTCACCTAAATTCTCAATATTAGGGACAAAAAGTCCAGAATCCTTGGCACTTATAAAGGTTACCTCTCCTTCCTTTGAAACAATTGGCTCTTTAACTGGAAGAGTATTTCCTTTAAATACGCCAACTTCCTTCAACAAATTAAGAATTCCCTCAAATAATTGCTTACAGTAGCTTTTGCTAATTCTATTTCCAACACCCATTTCCACAACCATTGTTGGAACTCCAAGATGGTTTAGAGAATATGAAAGTGTTGCCTCTCTAACAGGAAGGGATGAATAAACCCATACAAAATCAGCATTAAGGGTCTTTGCGTATGGAAGTAATTTTTCTTCGTTATCATCATTTAGTCGCACCTGCAACATTTCCTTAATAAACTTATTACTTGAATGAATATCAAGGCACATATCAGACCCTATAATATCATTAATAAGATTAGCTGCCACATATTCTGCAAAGGCACCATTACTCATTCCAGGGAAAACCCTATTCATATCAAGGTCAAACATTGGTATTCCTCTGTAACCACTATCAAGACCTAATGGATTTACACAAGGATAAATATCAATAATTCCCTTTAAATCATCTTCATGCATATTCATATGTCTTATTAATTCATAAATTATATATTGTCCATCAAGCTCATCTCCATGAATTCCAGTTACAATAGATATTCTAGGACATTTTGACAAAGCCTTAGAATCTAGCCCCTTAGGCATAATACGTTTCTTTTTTATAACTAGATTTTCATGAACTGGAAGCTCAACTGAAACTATGTTCTCAATCATTTTTACTCCTTATGTCATAAACTTTTTACCTTCTTATAATACTACTTTTATGCCCTAAAAAAAACCACTAGTGTTGATAACTAGTGGTTTTTTATAAACCATACCTATTAAATTATATAAAACTTTTAATCTTATTACTCATCGTCATAATCCAACAGTTTTATATTATTCATCACCTTTTTTATCAAAATATGATCAAATACAGAACTTGGAATATAGCTCTTATCATTAAGAATTATTCTACATCCCTGATAACAGCTTTTCTCGATTTTTAATACAGACCGCTCTGATTCTCTAATAAGCCCAAAAAGCATTTTACTTCTTTCTTCTTCCTTTGTTTTCTCAGCCTTTTTAACGATTTTGGATTGGAAGATTCTTGTTTCCATCTCCTTATCATACTTATCAGAAGCTGCTTCTTTTAGTAAACCAATCTTTTCTAATGCCTGATCAAAGGTATCAATAGATGAATCTATTTCCTTTATTTTCATTATGCATTCTGCATATTCATGTCTAATTTCTTTAGTTGCTCCAACTCTAAGAACTGTTTTTACATTGGTTTCATGACCGCAGTACTGTGTATCTATTCCAAGAACTCCTGTAATATCTCCACCAATAATCGAGCCTCTTCCTCCTGAAACAAAAACCTTTCCATAGGCTACAACTGTGCAGTTTAGAATATATTCCGCTTTAATATCACCTTTGCAATAAACATTGGCATTTTCAAAAAACTTAGCTTGAATACTTCCATCTGCCACAAATCTTCCCAGTCCCTTAGTATTACATCCAGCCTTTATTATAATATCTTTTTTAGCCCTTAAATTGGCATCCTCAACAAATCCGCTAATAAAGATATTACCCATTGCTGAGATATTAACACCGCTCTTAACATTACCATTAATATTGACATCCCCATCAAAATCAATATTTCCTGTACTTAAATCCACATCTCCATCAACCTCATATATGTCACTTATGTTAAGATCGTAATTTCTAAATTCAATTTTGCCATTTTTTAAGGCATAATATTCAAGACCATCGTTAGATACAATAAAGCCCTTGCCCCTGATTTTAGGAGCTGGTTTTCCTGGCTTTGGAACTAACAACTTACCAAATACATCAAAGCCAAAATTTCCCTTTGTTGGCTCATGATATTTGCAAAGAAGATCCCCTTCCTTAACCTTTACAAAAAGCGTCTTATTTAAAAAATCAATGCTTCCATCGCTTCTAATATTGGGCTTTTTAGTCTTTGCTTGACTAGCAGCTTCCACATCAAAAAAATATTCATAATAACCATCTTCACCATGTTCAACTTGCTTGCCTGTGGCTATTATTAAAAATTGGCCATACTGCTTATTTGTTATCATTTCTAGTATTTTATCTTCATCAATTCCAGTTTTTATGCCTATTTCAGATAGCTTAGACATAATCTCTGATTTGGTATAATTATCTTCACTTGAGTCAGGCTTAGATATGCTAATAGCAGCTTCCATCTTATCATCTGATATCTGCACCTGAATCTCTCTTATATTATCATTGTTATTTAAACTATCGTCCACCCGGCTCACCTCCAAGCTTTGCCTTCAGTTACATAATTTCTAATCTACTTTCCTACGTTTCACTCAGCTTTCTAACTTCATTAAAAATTAACAATTGGCATAAATTAATAAGTCGCTAGCATCCTCTCCTCTTTCTAGCCTAACCCTTATAGCCTCCATTTGATGGAAAGAATACCTTGCATCCGCATATAAACTAACATCAACACCACTCATTAATCCAAGTAATATTTCCTGACTTTGTAGGTCATCTAATTTAGGCTCTTCAGCTGAGTCTCCACGTTCCTCTTTTTCTCTCATTTCTTTCATAGTAACTGAATCATAAAAAGGATCTGCGTATGGTGTAACATCTATTCCCGCTTCTAAACCTAGTCTAATTTCTTTCATTTGGCCTGAAGAAAAACCTGTGAAATTGTAAACGTCAATATCAACACCATTTTCCAAGCCTAGGCGCAACTGCTCCATCTGCTCGCCTGTGTATTCATGTAGCATAAACTTTGATACATCTACACAGGACTTAATGCCTAATCTAATTTCATTTAATTGGAAGGGATCAAAATTATCCCTTACAAAAAAATCAATATCTATATCATCTTTTCTAGCAAGTCTTATTTGTCTTAAAATCTCACCAGAATATCCTAATTTAGCGTAATGAACCACATCATATCCATTTACTCTTGCAAGACGAATTTCTCTAATCACAGAATTAGAATATGAGGGATTACATACATCTTCTATATCAATCCCCGATCTTAGGCACTCTTTAATTTCCTCCATCTGCATATAATCAAATTCAGGCGTAGCAAAAGGGCTAACATCAATTCCCTCTTCTAAACCTAATCTAAGGGACTTCATGCTGGCCGCATTAAACTCTGGATTGCAGTAAATTAACACATTTACTCCATTATCCATACCTCTATTAATTTCCATGGTTTGGAATTCATCAAAACCCAATTTCATCCATTCATCTTTATCAGCTCTACGATTGATGTATTCACTAACAAGCTTTTCAAATTCTGCTTCTTCCATGTGAACTCCTCATAAACATATTCTTTATTAAGTTGTGGTCTTAAACTCACCAATAAGACCTGTATATCTATATAGATAATATCATATTTAAAGAATATTCACAATAAAAAGTTTAAGAATATAATGGCTTACAAATCCCAGAAATCCCTAATACTTGACACAATTCCATTCTTAGTTACTTTATAGATTTTATCCCATTCTCGCGGGAAGAGTCGTTCGTATTCTGGAGTTAAAAATCTATCATCAAGAAGTAATATTATTCCCTCATCATTAGCCGTTCTTATTACACGCCCAGCAGCCTGCAAGACCTTATTCATACCAGGATAAACATAGGCATAGGAATAGCCATCCTTTCCAATTTGATTAAAGTAATCCCTTATAATATCTCTACTTCTGCAAATCATAGGAATACCCGTTCCAACAATTGCTGTACCAATAAGGCTATCTTCCTTTAAGTCGATTCCTTCAGAAAAAATCCCTCCAAGAACGCAAAATCCAACTAAGGACTTTATATTAGTTCTTAGATTTGCTCTATCGAATTTATCCTCTAGCTTAATACTGTCTGTAATTTGACCATCACTAAGAGAGAAAGCAAAAGTCACATTATTTAGAGAGTTCTCCCTAGAGGTAAAGTTACTTAAGAATTCCTCTCTTTCCCCTTCTGTCATTTTTCCAGTTTGCATAATAACTTCCACCGACTCATCAAATGGATTTATAAATTCAGAGGAATATTTTAAATAAACCTTCTCCATAAAGGAAAAAGAAGGGAAAAATACTATGTAATTGCCACGTTTGGTCTTTACTAATGCATCAATATATTCACAAATTTTTCTATATTCATTATCGTTTCGCCTAGAATATCTGCTGCTTACATCAGCTGCAATAATAACCTTCCTTTTTTCTGTATCAAAAGGAGAATTGGCATAAATCGCCATATCATGTACATCTCCTGTAATCATTTCTTTATAGTAATTTATTGGTAAAAGGGTTGCGCTAAAAAATACAGCCGATTTAGCCTGACCAAGTCTTAAACTGATATTGCCTGATGGGTCAATGCAGGAAAGATTTACAACAAAATTTCCTCTTTCATCTTCTTCAACATATCTAACATATTTTTCATCAGCCACATCTTCCATAGATAAAAAGTGCCTAATATCAAAGAAGAAATCAAGGACTTCCGGAAAAACAGGCTTTCCCTTTTGTTTTTCTAGATATTTGCTTAGTAAACTTCCAAGTCTTTCTAGACTAACACTAAATTTGCCAAAGCTTGACATCTTAGCAAATCCCCTGGCCTCTTTTTTTAATTCAAGTAATTCTTTATTACATTTATTAATTGCTGAAACTATTTTTTTATCAGATGGGTCCTTGAAAAGTTTCTTAACCTCAAGGAAATCCTCTTTAATAAGCCTTGCACTATACATGCTTCTTGCTCTATCTACTAGATTATGTGCCTCATCCACAAGTATTCCATAATCTCCTTTGCTACCCTCTGCAAAATATCTCTTAAGGCAAGCATCAGGATCAAAAACGTAGTTGTAGTCACATATAATTCCATCGCACCAATAACTTGCATCTAACTCCATTTCAAAAGGGCATACAGTCTGCTCTTTAGCATACTCTAATACCACGTCTCTTGTAATGTTTGTTTCATGAGTTATCATATCATAGACAGCATCATTGACCCTATCAAAATGACCCTTAGCGTAAGGGCAAACTTCAGGATTACACTCCATCTCATCTAATGGGCATATTTTTTCCTTAGCAGTAAGGGTAATAGATCTAAAGGATAGTCCCTTATCCTTTAAAATCTTATAGGTTGACTCTGCCACCGTTCTAGTTATTGTCTTAGATGTAAGATAAAAAATCTTATCAAGCATCCCACGTCCCACAGCTTGAATTGTGGGATAAAGAGTTGAAATGGTCTTACCAACCCCTGTGGGTGCTTGAATATACATATTTTCTGACTTTTCTATTGTTTTATAAACTGCTGAAACAATCTGCTTTTGTCCCTTTCGATATTCAAAAGGGAATTCTAGATTTCTTATAGATTCATTTCTTTTTGCTCTTTCATCAAGCAAAAAATCAGTCCATTTTTTAAATTCATCAAGCAAGTCATTAAACCACTTACTTAAGTCCTCATAAGTGTATTCTTCTACAAACCTTTTTATAAATTCAGTTTCTGGATTGCAATAAGTCATTTGTACAATTATAGAATCTAGATTATTCTTTGTTGCATAAATATAAGCATATACCAAAGCCTGAGCCTTATGTACATAAACGGCTTCTTTTAACTTAGTAATACCATATTGCATAGTCTTAATTTCATCTACAGTAACAGCTCCAATAGGTGTTTTATTGCCATCCTCATCTTCATACATATCAGCAATAATACCATCGGCTCTACCTTCAATAGAAATTACATAAGGGTTAGCATTATCTGTAACCATATTAAAATCCATTTTTAAAGGAACCTCGGCATGATAAGATGCTCCTGCCTCATGCTGGATTTTTCTATGAATTCTAGCACCTTCCTGCATTGCACGTACATCAGTTATTCCTGTACTTCTTCTATCAATATTTCCTGTTGTACATAAAAATTCCACCAAATTTCTAACTGAAATTCTAAGAACATTTTTTACAATAACATACATAACCTTACCTACTTAAACTTTATCTCCTATTGCTATGGATACTAAGCCTAGCCCGGTTCATAAAGGAAACTAACACTCAATGTTAAATTCTAATTCCTTAGCTGTATCTATACCACTCCACTCTTCTGGTAAGTCGATTCGCACCTTAGTCTTAGAAGCAACTCCCCTAGTCTTAAGGTAAGTGCCTCCCATACCACCAAGAATCTTAACCCTCTTTGGTCCAATTATTTCAAGTCCTTCTCCACTAATTGTAATTGGAAGTGAATCATTAAAAAAGCATGCCAAATTATTATTCTCATCTTTAACCTTAACCCTTATAGCTGCCACATCATATGTCTTATCATCAACTAAATTAGTGCTTGAAACATCTAATTCCAAATGTAATTTACTAGATGTCTTCTTAGTCACAGTTAAAACCTTCTTGCCATCTTTATAGCCTTCAAATCTAAATGCAGTTGATGTACCACCCCAGTTACCAACATATTTCTGGTAAAGGGCATAGGCATCAGCAAAGGTCATTCTATAAATCGTTAAAGCCTTGCCAGCTTCTAATAAAATCTCTGCTGGTAAATGATTCATACCAAATCTAGCCACATAATTAAGACATTTCTTAACAGTGTCATTTTGCTTTTTGGAGAATTTTTCTTCCTTTAACATAATATCTCCAACATAATCATCCACTAGTATTGGACCATTCTTTAGATTCTTAAATGGAGAATCCTTATGAGTATATTCCTTTATAAAAATGTCGTTTTTATACATTTTAACACTATCGCAATTAGTAAAAATATATGTATTTCCTCTTGAACCTGCAGGATGTTCACCAATATCAAAGGAGGAACTTACCTCTAATACAGGTCTTACTCCCTGCATAGCTTCATACACATAAGCTGCTAGTTTAGGATTTCTAAACATATCCATTACACCATGATAACATATTCTATCACCACTGCCAAAATCTTTATGTGTATTATAATCAAACATGCACCAGCCAAAGGCACCGGCTATGTCTTCATTTTTATAAAAATCATTTAAGACTTTCGCATGTCTAATGGCATGTTCTAGTCTGTGTTCCTCACTATCATAGGATTTTGTTGGGAACATATGTCCATTAAATTCACTAATTATATATGCTTTATTTCTATTAGATGTTACCTTCTTCTTAGGCTCACAACCTGCATTAGTTCCATCATGAGAAAAGTCGTTATATGTATAAACATCCTCAAGAAGTGAGCTGTTCTTTAAA
This sequence comes from Lachnospira multipara LB2003, assembly GCF_000702205.1. Lineage (GTDB taxonomy): Bacteria > Bacillota > Clostridia > Lachnospirales > Lachnospiraceae > Lachnospira > Lachnospira multipara_A. The sequence continues at coordinate 21,906 of NZ_KL370871.1, forward strand.
TATCTAACGCCTGCTGTAGCTCTGCTGCTATCTAGCTTTCTTGCTACTGCATTTGTTTTTTTATAAAATTCGTCATCATCAACTGATTCATTAATTCTAACACCCCAAAGAATAATTGATGCATGATTTCTATACTGTGTTACCATATTAGCCACGTTTCTTATAGCCACATTCTTCCATGCTTCATCTCCAATATGCTGCCATCCTGGAATTTCTGTAAATACCAATAAACCAAGTTCATCACATCTATTAATAAAGGCCTTAGACTGTGGATAATGGGATGTTCTAACTGCATTGACGCCTAATTCGAAACGTAGTATTTCTGCATCTAATCTTTGCATACTCTCAGGCATTGCATAGCCAACATATGGATAGCTTTGATGTCTATTAAGGCCTCTAATTTTTAGCTTTCTATCATTAAGGTAAAAGCCGTCTTCCTTAAATTCAGCCTTTCTAAAGCCAATCTTACATTCCCATACATCTAAAGTCATATCTTCGCTTTTTAATTCACATACTAAAGTATAAAGTTTTGGATAAGTTACATCCCAAGGTCTTATTTTTTCAATATCAATTTCTTCTTCAATTAAAGCATTGCCTTCTTTTAAATTAGCTAAAAAGTCACTGTTTATATAGTCTAATAAAGGATAATTTCTTAAACAGATAATTTCCTTATCGTCTATTAATTTCAACTCAATTTTAGCATGACAGGTTTCTTTATATGTATTATCTATAAGACTATCCGATAGAGAGAATTGTAGTTTTAAATTAGCTCTACAACTAGCCTCCTTAAATGTCTTTGTTTCTTTCTTAATATCTGAAGAAATTGTTGGTATGGCATATAGATCTTTAAAGTGCAACATTCCTGAAATTTCAAGGGATACTTCACGATATATTCCACCATAAGTCATATAATCAATAACATAGCCAAATGGCGGTATATTCTGATCTTCCCTAGAATCTACCTCTACAACAATTGTATTTTTCTTACCATAAATCGCCTTTGATGTAATATCAACTTCAAAGCTTGTATAACCGCATAGGTTCTCATATAATCTTTCCCCATTAAGATATACAACCGCTCTATGGGCAACTCCATCGAATTTTAAAGCAATTCGTCTGCCCTTCCATTCCTCTAGGATTTCTATTGTCTTTCTATAAGCAGCATCATGCTGATAAATTCCTTCATCAAAATAATTAAATGGCGTCTCAACCATTGTATGTGGAATTCTTACCTTAGAAAAACCCTTAGTATTATTTAAATCAAAGACTCCCTCATTAAAATCCAATGTAAATTCCCAATCATTGTTTAATGGAATACTTTTTCTTAAACAATTCTCCTTTAAGTCCCTCATGTAAAAAACCTCCCTATATCTATATCATCTTTTGCATAATCGCTAGATTTATTTTACTATATTTTTATGCAAAAAGAAACTATTTTGGCGGAAGCAGTTTCCATAACTACTTCCGCCATAAAGGATATATTATGAAATGTATTACTTATCATCTAATGGTAAATCATCATCATCGTCTAGCTCTATATCTTCTTCTCCAGTACTTAACTTGTTAAGTCTTATGCTTTGAATTGTAATTATAATTACTGCTGCAAGAAGAATAATTGCACATACCAAGCAAGCCAGGTAAAAATACCATCTATAAGATGTTAAATTCTTAGTCTCATTTTTACTATAGCCTATAACATCTGTATCGCTTGCAACCACTGCATCACTAATAAATTTTTGCACTGTGCCTTCGCTTATTAAATATCTGTAGAAGCCTTTTTCTCCAGTAGAACTTACTCCATAAAATACAAAAAATGTTCTATCTTTATCTGTATAAACTTCACAATCAAATCCAGCAATATTAACACTTGTCCTTGTTAATCCCTCAATCTCCATGTTGGATTCGTCAAGTGGTAGGATTGTGTATTTTAATTCTGGCTGCTTTACTTCATTGTATGAATAAAAATTACCATTTGAGCTATTGTAAATATAAAAGCCGCTTTTTCCTAGTCCATCTAGATTTTCTAGATACATAAGTACTAGACCTGTGGTTTCTGATTTACCAGCTCTTACAGTTACACCCTCATACTCTGTATAATTCACTCCCACAAAGCCCTCTGGGAATGGATGTTTTTCTTCATCATTTGCAATCTTAAATCTGTAACCATTTAGAACAATTTCTTTTTCTTCTATATCATCACTAACTGGCTCGCTTTCTGCTGTTACGGTCTGCTCCTCTGTTGCCATGGCACTTCCCTTAGTAGTCTCGATTGTATATGTTCTTGTAGTACCGTTTTGGGCTGTAACAACTACAAAAGTCTGATTGTAACCTGGATCAAGATTTGGGTACTTTACTGAAACACTTGCATTACTATCATTAGCCACTGCATTAATTATAAGTTCATCAACATCCTCATCTACGCTTGTTGTATAATATGTCACATCCGGTGAAAATGAAGGTGATAAGACACCAGGACTTATTTTAAGTGAACTAAGAGAATTATCACTTGAATAATTTGCCTGTGCTATACCTGTTACAGAACCTGCATTACTGCTAACTGTCATATCCTTTTCGTTGCCATCTATAATTCTTGTATTACCAACAACGCTTATTCTGCTTGTGCCAACTCCATTTATCTTAAAGGTAAATGTAAAAGTCTTAGATGTAAATGTATCTGTATTTACAAACCCTAATGTTCCTGCGCCATTAGTATCTGCAGAGCCTGACACATACTCTAAAATGTTACTATCATATGATAAATACATCTGTGTTGCATATATTTCTGCCCCTGAACTTACGGTAACTGACACTGTTACATTTTCTCCAACTGTTGCGCTTGCGCTACTAATTGATACATTGGCCGTATTAGCCGCTTGTGTAATACTTTTATTACTAAAAATTAGCAACAATGCAAAACACATACTTAATGCAACTGATAAAAAAATCCTTCCTCTTCTCATACTCTCACCTCTACTCAACAATATACTTCTTGCCAGTTAAATGTCTTTTTATTGCAACCACATCTAAAATATCTGTTGTGCCATTTCTATTGGCATCAGCAGCTTCCACATAGCATTTATCTAGAATTGTAGTTCCAATAATATATTTCTTTAATCTAACAATGTCCATTAAATCCACAGCTCCATCACCATTAATGTCGCCATAAATTATAACTGTATACTCATTTTTTAAATTACCATTATTATCAAAAATTCTTAGTTTATCCCCTGTGGCAATAACTCCACTCTTATCATTACCACTTGTGTTAACAAGCTTGCAATATCCATTGCTTACCTGCACTGCCTGCTTAACACTATCAACACTTGTTCCAATTCCAATGCCAGAAACCAAATTAGAGTTGTTATTTAACTTAAGACTCGTAGTTACATTAAGCTCTGCATTGCCAGCTGAACTTCCTGAGTTTGAACCTCCACTTCCGGAACCCGCTGAACTGCCTGAGTTTGAACTTCCACTTCCGGAACCCGCTGATCCTCCGCTTGCTGAACCAGAGTCTCCGCTAGTTGTGGCCTGCGTACGTATAATTTTTATACTATAACTTCTTGTATTCCCATTTTGTGCTGTTACATTTACTGTGAAATTATTCTCTCCCACATTAAGTCCATAAGTTCCTGTGCCATAAACACTTGCCCCTGAATCAATTGCATTAGCATTAATCTGTATCTGGCTGACAGAATTATCAACAATAACAGAGTAACTGCTTGTGTCTTTATTAAATGTTGGTGTTAAACTACATCCTGATACACTTAACTCTCTTAACTTATTATTGGCGCTGCCGCTTCCAACTGGGCAATCACAGACTTGATCTGACATGTTATCATATACCGGAATCTTAAAAACTAAAGCTGTATTTTTCTTCATTGTTTCTGAATAAGCATTACTAGCTATAGCTGATTCTGATCTTGCAGCCAATATATTAGTCATATACTGATGCCAGAAATTCTTTATGTCGAATTTTTCATAATATATAGTATCCTGGCCTGCATTTATATAACCTTTACCAATAAGAATTGCACCACCAACAATAGATTTCATTCGCGTATTCCATGGTCGCAAACTTGAACTATCATTATTTGATGCATATTTTAAGCCGTTAACCACAGTTGATGTTCCCCCTGAACTATATGCACCCTGGTTGTAATAATTGTAATAGCCTGCGTATCCTCCAACAGTTCCTGAAATACTACTTCCGCCGCCATTAAATCCTTGTTCCTGTAAAATCCTTGATGCTAGGTGATATGGGCTTACCCCTGACATACGTCCTGCAAGAAAAAGTCCACTATTATAGTTATAACTTGTTCCATCATAACTTAAGTCATGATTTGAACCATCCATAAAGGAACCAGATATAATGCTTTGTAAGCCCTCTTGTGTTTGTTGAACTGAATTAAAGGATAATTTTTCAAACATAAAAATATATGTGCTTGTTAAGAAGTTTCTAGGATCTAGTGCATATGAGACTAATTCCTCACTTGCCTGAACCCATCCACCACTATCAAGCTGTGTATATTCTCCTGTATTCCAGTCATAACATCCACTGGCTGTTGACTTCCAAGAAGATGCTGCACTTGAATAAATAAGACTTCTACCCAAAACATTTTCATTGTCTACTAATGTGTTCCAATCAACACCTGTCTTGTCTGCAATAAATACCCAATTAGGATATGATGCATGTAAATGTCTTAACCCATCCTTATAACTTTCTGGAAATCCTTGTCTGTTAAGATAATCCTCGAATGACTCATCAGAAGTATTATTATCAACGTAAGAATCAATAGTTACATACTCTGCATAAACATATCCATATGTGTATGAATTATTAATGTTCATGGCAACATATAACCAATCATCCCCAGAAGAATCCTTTTCTGATGAATAGACATCCATGGTCTGTCCACCATCAACTTTAGTAATAACGTTATTGGTGTTACTAGTATCCATGGAATTTCTAAATCGTAAATTCGTTACCCCCTCTGTAACATGTGCATATGCAATTACAGATCCTGCTGCATATACCTTTGATTTCCCCCATGGTAAAAAAAGAAGATTAGTACTCACCACAACAAGCAAATAAACAAAAGCTAATACTAATCCCACCATAGGTTTTAGATTAAATCTTTTCTTCTCCATTTTTTCACCTTCATGTCCTTTACGCCTAAAATGTCCCCTACTGCAATTTTGAAGCAACTGCAATTATGAAGTAACTGCAATGAAGTCTCGTAATTCTGTCTTACCATTATCGATACCTTCACTGAATTTAAGGTAAAACAATTATATTATTAAATTGTTCGATAAATTCTATATTTATAATAACACGCGATTCAGTAAATAACAAGGGTTGAAGAGAAAAAAGAAATCGGGTTCAAAGTCGGGTGGGGTGGGGTGTAGAGATGTTTGGAAGTGATGGGGTGGTTTAAGGTTGGGGTTAGGCTTACGGGCGGGTTTAACGAAGTTATGTCTTGGGAGATAGGTTGGATATTGCCCAAATCAAGAAATTTAAAGCCAAAAAGATTACTTTTCCAAATTTCATTATTTCTATCATTTTAACAGTTAATCCGTAGACGACAAAAATTCACAATAAAGGCAATAAATTTCACACATTACTTGCTTTTTGAGCGTGGAATTAATCTAAATCTGGATTATTTGTCCGAAAAAGATTAAACACAGGAGGAAATTTTCCAAAAAGCTTGCCTTTTTGATTAGTTTCTTGCTGTTTTAGATACATTTCTCAGAAATCCCCTTATTTTCTAGCTTTATCACCTTTCCCAGAACCCACTTATTTCCTTGCAGCAGCCCCACCACTTCCGAGACTTACACCCGTTAGAGCGCGCCCCATGGTGCCCGGGCCACACCACTTCCGGGCCGCGCCAAAAAAAATCGGGTTCAAATCCTACGACTTGACCCGATTATTATTTCTTAATTGTTGTGTACTGTTTTTTTACTTATTAGTTAGTTTGTACATTGCCTTTAGAGCAAAGACCATATTGTGGTTACTGAAAAGGCGCAAAAGAACTTTTCTTTTCTTTAGATTATCCATGGAGTTGATAACATTTACAAAATACTTGTCATTGATGATTTCTTTGATAAGTTTGTTCTTAGCATTTCCCTTAAGGTCCTCTTTATTAGCAATTTGCTTTATGTAGGAAGCAACCTGTTCTATAAAGAGGTCATTGTACCTATTAATTGCTTCTTCGTTACCACCGTTATGGCTAATATATTTGATTGCGGCTTTGTGAATCTTCTTAACTGAATCATAATTATTATTATGAAATTTAGTTAGAGCAGTTCCATCAGCCTGAATCATATAGTGGTAATATGCTTTGTGGTTTACCTTAATTAATCTGGCAGCATCTAGCGCCTTAAGATTAAATAAGATATCCTCATAGATTGAAAGACTAGTGTCAAATTCAATTCTATTCCATATTAAAAAATCACGTCTATAAAGTTTATTCCATGGTGCATTTAAGATTTCTTCACTCATTAAATCAAGAAATGCCTCATTAAAAAAAGCTGTTTCGTTTCCTGAAAAATCGGACTTGATACATGTCTCTTTTATTCTATTCTCTGATAATATATGATACCAAAAACCAAAATAAAGAATATCTACTTCTTCATCTCCTATTAATTCCATATTGTCCTTAATAGTGTCAGCTTCTAAGTCATCATCCACATCAAAAAAATATACATATTCACCCTTAGCCATCTTAACGCCAAGATTTCTTGTATCACTAACCCCAGAATTTTCTTTATTAATTGCGTTAATGTTAGAATAAGTCTTGCAAAGCTCCTTTAAACAATCAAAGGTTTCATCAGTGCTTCCGTCATTAATCAAAATAATTTCAAGATTCTTATATGTCTGATTAAGTAAGTTATTAACGCATCTATCTATATATTTTGCTCCGTTGTAAATTGGAACAATAACACTAACTAATTTGTTGTCTGTCATTATTTCTCTCCTAGCCACAAGTCATATGGAAATGTTTCTATAACATTATCTTGCAATTTAGATAAATCTGCAAGAGGTGTTGGCTCAACTTTAATAGCCTCCTCTATTGATTTTGCAATAACGAACTTAGATCTATTAGTTGATTCATAATAATCGTAGAATTTCATAAGTTCGTCATCCATTCCTGTACTTAAAAATACAGCAGGAACCCCGTAACTTTCAGCTAAAATTATGCCATGAAGTGATGATGTTATAACCTTTTTTGATGAAACTAATTCATCTATAAAAAACTTATAGTCATCTGTTTCAATGTCGATTTTATGCACATTTGCAGGGACATTTACAAGCTTTAGTGTATTCATATGTAATACAACTGAAATGTCGTATTTCTTCACTGCTTCCGATTTATAGATTAGTGGCATAATAAGAGCTGGATCTCCGTATTTTTCCTCTACTTTATATCCATTGTCTACAAGGATCTGTCTTGTTCTTGGACCTCTTACAAGCCTTACATCATACTTTACGTAAGATTTATGATTACTAATAGCATCCATTAATGTCTTATTATGAATGCCTGAACCCCAAATAACAGCATCAAAATCATAAGATCCAATAATAGAACCTATTGCGCATAAATGATGTGTCTTTTTTGTCTTAGTTTTTAGGCTAAGTCCTTTTTTTGCTAACATAAATTCAACAACCACTGGGGATATGGCATCCCCAAGGTTTTTCTTGAATTTCCAGTATTCTAAATTGACATGTTTTTTCTTAAATTCGTTGCCATAAAATGTCTTAGAATTTCTTACAAAAGATAACATGCCTCTCTTCTTTAATACCTCATATATATGTTTAATACTAATTCCCATTTAATCACCTGTAATTTCGTGAATATATTAATTATTTTTACCAAATTCAGATAACTTAAGGCCTTCATTACGTTCAAGTACCATGTTAACTGACCAGCTATTAGCAAATACAAGTAATGGATTACCCTTTAAGTCCTTAATCTTCTTCATATCAGATGTACCAACAAGTCTATCAACGTTAACCTCTTCTGGGTTCTCAATCCATCTAATATATTCATATGGAAGTGGCTCAAGCTTAATATCTACGTTGTATTCATTCTTAAGTCTGTATTCAAGAACTTCAAACTGAAGAACACCAACTACACCAACGATAATTTCTTCCATACCAGTGTTATATTCCTGGAAAATCTGAATTGCACCTTCCTGGGCAATCTGATTAATACCCTTAATAAACTGCTTACGCTTCATAGTATCCATCTGTCTTACTCTTGCAAAATGTTCAGGAGCGAAAGTTGGAATTCCATCGTAAGCAAATTTTTTATTAGATTTACAAATTGTATCACCAATTGAGAAAATACCTGGATCAAATACACCAATAATATCGCCAGCATAAGCCTCTTCTACAATATGACGCTCTGAAGCCATCATCTGTGTAGACTGTGAAAGACGGATTTTTTTGCCGCCCTGAACATGGTTAGCTTCCATACCAGCCTCGTATTTACCAGAACAAATTCTCATAAATGCAATTCTATCTCTATGTGCTTTATTCATATTAGCCTGAATCTTAAATACAAAAGCAGAGAAATCTTCTTCAACAGGGTCAATATCCCCTTCTGATGAATGTCTAGCAAGTGGTGCTGTTGTCATATCAAGGAAGTGCTCAAGGAAAGTCTGAACACCGAAGTTAGTAAGGGCTGAACCAAAGAATACAGGAGTTAAGTTACCTGCCTGTACTTCTCTTAAGTCAAATTCAGCACTAGCACCATCTAGAAGTTCAATATCTTCATCAAGCTTTTCCTTAAAAGTATCACCAATTTCACCAAGAAGAGCTGGATCATCAATAGAAACAACTTCTGTTTCAACTTCCTTTTGACCATTCATAGCAGCCTTAAAAAGTGAAACTTCTCTTTCCTTACGGCTATATACACCTCTAAATTCCTTGCCGCAACCAATTGGCCAGTTAATAGGACAAGTAGAAATTCCAAGTACATTTTCAATATCATCTAATAATTCATATGGATCTTTAGCTTCTCTATCCATCTTGTTAATAAAGGTAAAAATAGGAATATGTCTCATAACACAAACCTTGAAAAGCTTAATTGTCTGCTTTTCAACACCCTTTGATGCATCAATAACCATGACCGCAGAATCTGCTGCCATAAGTGTACGATATGTATCCTCTGAGAAATCCTCATGTCCAGGAGTATCAAGGATATTAACGCAGAAACCATCATAGTTAAACTGTAAAACAGAAGATGTAACTGAAATACCTCTCTCCTTCTCGATTTCCATCCAGTCAGAAACTGCATGTTTAGCGGTTTTCTTACCCTTTACTGAACCTGCAAGATTAATAGCTCCTCCGTAAAGCAAGAACTTCTCTGTAAGAGTTGTCTTACCAGCATCAGGATGGGAGATAATCGCAAAGGTTCTTCTTTTATTAATTTCTTCAACTAATTTCTTATCAGCCATTGTAATTTCCTTTCATAAATAAAGCCTGCAACTTTGATTGCAGGCTTATAAAATCTATCAAGTAAGATTGATTCTATTATCTATTATTTAAAGCAAACTTATATGAAACTTCAGATTTATCATCAATCTTTCTAAAAACGTTAACTACTGCATTAAGAGCAGCAGCGAAATCTTCTACCTTCTCAACTTCTACTGTAGCAATCTGACCTTCATCAGATAATTCAACAGACTTACACTCGCTAGCTGTTTCCTTAATTCTATCTTCTACTTCTTTAATCTGCTCTTCTGTCTTTAAGAGCTTAGAACTTTTAATTTTAATTGCATATGTTCTCTTCATTATATTCAATCCTCCAAACTAATTAAAGTTTTACGATTCTAAGATTATTGGCGAGCTGCCAAAATACATTATTCTCTTAAATTCCAATAATCGCGTATATAATTATATATCAGCAACTATGATTATTCAAGGAAATTTTATTTTTATATGCCACTAAAGCAATGAAAAAGGCAGCAAATAAACTAGTCAAATATAAGAAAAATTTATCTCCTGTTTGAACTGATATTTGGTCGCTATTATCATCCTCTTTATATTCTTGTGTATAGATTTCATCATTAGATACACTATCAAGATACTCTTTATCTTCAAGTCCAGTAACTTCATACTCATCGGTTGCTATTTCAGTATTTTCATTTAAAACACCATTACTAACTTCCATTGTTGTAAGTTCACTCATGTTAGTTTCAAGAGCTAGGACATAGTCATACTCCTCTTTTGTGTAAGCTGCTTTAACATTTTTTTCAATATTTCCCACCTTAATGGTAATTGTTGTATCTGCTTTTTGCGGAGCCACAATATCATCAATAAAGCTATAATCCGTAATAACTCTAGAATCATTAACATTAACATAAACCTCAATATCATCCATTCTTATAGCTCTAGCCTCCATAGATAAGGAGAAACCATTAACAAATAAAACCTCGATCTGTTTTTCATTAGTTACCGTAATTTCCTTAGCATAAGCAAAATCTGACAAATAAACAGCACAAAAAAGCATCAACAGAATCTCCATCAATGCTAATAACTTGCCAATTAAGATTTTCTTAGTACGACATACCATAATTTAGCCCCCTAGTAAATCAAATAATCAGCTCATAATCTCTTATAATTTCTCGTGCTTTTATTATCCTTCTATAAGTATATTAAACTATTTATACTATTTTGTCAATTTTATTCTAAAAAAATGCATAACAAAAGAGCAAAGAGACATATAAAATGTCTCTCTGCCCTTTTAATTTAGTGTAACCCTATTATTGGAATTCTTTCCTAAATGCTACAACTAATACTGCTCCAGCACTTACAGTAATTATAAATGCCCATAATACATTTCTAAGATCTGCAGTCTCAGGAGATACATCTCCGTCATTTAATACAACTTCTGGTTCTATAATAGCTGCCTCAATTACAGGTGCCTCTACAACTTCTTCATCAGCATATACTAAAGCCATTGTACAAAGCTTAGTTGTTGATGCTGTAAATGTTGCATCATCATCATCAATATCAACTAACTCAAATGTTTCAAATGTTCCATCAGCTAATTCATGACTTGCAACAAGTGTGAATACTCTACCTTCATTTCTAATTTCTTCTGGTATATCAATTGTAAATGAAATTGCATCGCTAAATTCTGTTATTGAAGACTTATTATCTTCATCGTCATTGAAAATCTTATAAAGATCTGCTGTAAAATAATATGCACTTTCATTAGTATTTAAATTGCTTTCAATTAACTGTCCACCAGTTGTATCCTTAGCATCTGATGTTTCATCAACTACAACTTCTAATCTTAAATCAACTTTTTCACCTGCTAAAACCCTGATAATTTCTTCTGGTGTTAATGAATTAGTAATTACAGATGCATCAACTGTATTTACCTTAGCTTGTAATTTAGCAGCTGTACCATCCTGCTTTACAGCAACATTAGCATCTCCTATATCAATAGCTTCATTAACATACTTATCAAGTTTTTCTGTCTCCATAATTTGAATAGCAGCTTCAACTGTTGAGATTGAATTATTATTAATTACACTCTGAGTCTTAGGTGTAATAGAAGAAACCTTATTAATTAACTCTTTAACACCTGTAGTACCATTAGCTTTTACATCTCCTGTGATTGCTGTTGCTGCACCAATCTCCTTAGTATATCCTGCATATAAAATTGTAATCTTAGTATCTCCCTTACTTGGATCTACATATGGGTCTACTAATTCAAAATCTGAAGCTGTAATGCTTTCACCATCTAATGTATAACCTACTGCAATTTCATCCTTAGTAAATGTCTTAGCTAGAACACCTGTATATTTGCCTCCATTTACTCTTGCAAAGATAGCTGACTCCTCTAATTTCGTTGCTGCAACAATCTGCTTAGTATATCCTGCATATGAAATTGTAATCTCAGTATCTCCCTTACTTGGATCTACATATGGATCTACTAATGTAAAGTCTGAAGCTGTATGGCTTACACCATCTAATGTGTAACCTACTGCAATTTCATCCTTAGTAAATGTCTTAGCTTGAACACCTGTATATTTGCCAGACTTTAATTTTGCAAATATACTCGATTCTTCAATTTTAACTGCAGCTGTAATTTCTTTTTCAATATACGAACCATCTACGCCTACTTTAGCTGTTATTGTTACATCCCCTGTTTCAGGGTTTACTTTGTTATCAGATAATTCAATTGATGGTACTGTATAAGTAGTATTATTGTCTAATTTAATTACAGCCTCTAATAATGAAGGATTAACAGTTCCAGCTGTATTAAGCAGAGTAAAATCATTTTTAAATTTTACTTCTACATTATCTGAAGAGATTGCTATAGATTTAGTATCATATGTGTAGATATAGAATGGACCTGCTTTTTTAACATAACCGCCACTACAATTATAACGCCACTCATTATCTATGTACTTTATACTACCATATGGACATTGATCAAAACCTTTTCCAGCTTGACTTGGTTGTACAACATAAACATTTTCTTTGTCATTAGAATCAATACAATTAGTACCAGTAATACCAGCTGCCCTCTCTATATCAGATTTACTTGCTGAACCAGAAGTAACTAAATTTTTAAATTCTGTTATACTATCTAATGTTTTTGTATCACTTGCCAATGCAATTGGTCTAACTAACGCAGAACCATTAGGAAGTCCCATAATAACATCATTAGTACCATATTTTTGTGGTATCATTGCTATTTCCGTTTTACCTGATCCTGAAATTCCACTTACAGATGTTAACTCCTTAAAGTTAGTCAAAATCTTTACTGTAATTTCACCATTTGAAGTTGTATCACCAGAAGTATTCTGATTTAATTCACCAACATCATTTGAAGTTGTTCCATCTGCAAATGCTCCAACTTGACCTGTAAAGACTACCAGGTTAAACACCATTAAAAAGGCTAAAATCATTCCGACAACACGCTTCATTTTTAAAGAAGAATTTTTCATAAGACAACCTCCTAATTCACGCCCAAGGATTGTTCTAAATTTCCACAAGAATAATTTAGAATATACGAATCTCTATTAAAGAGTTACACTAGATTTAAGTATTAAATTCTCACGTCGTTAACATGGGCTTAGTATATCAAAAGAAAAAAAAAATAGCAAGTACTATTACCACCTTTTTTGAATATTTTTTAAAATCTGGTACTTATGTCTTAGTTTATGTGAAAAAAGCGAGGTAGTAACTATAAAGTTATACCTCGCGTCCTATTAATCATCTAATTTGTAACTTAATCTATCTTGTTTTCTTGTGTCTATTAGACTCTTTATTATTGATTTTTTTATTTATCTTAGCTGGCTTAGCCCCATCTTTACTCCTATTTTTACTCTTATCCTTACTTTTATATTTGTCTTTATTATGTTCATTATTATTTTTGTTTTTATCCTTACCCTTAGATAATTTATAAGTATAAGTCATCTTACGTGGTGGAATAAGACATTCCTCACCAAAGCCAATAAGATCTTCTCTACCAGCTTCTTTTAATGCTTCCTTTACAATATCATAATTTTCCGGTTTCCAATATTGAATTAAAGCTCTTTGCATAGCCTTCTTATGTGGATTATGTTCAACAAATACAGGTTCAAGAGTAAATGGATCAAGTCCTGTATAATACATTGTTGTTGATACTGTACCTGGCGTTGGATAAAAATCCTGCACCTGCTCAGGGCTTATATGATGCTTCTTTAAATATTGCGCAAGCATAATAGCATCCTCTAATCTAGAACCCGGATGTGATGACATTAAATATGGCACAATATACTGCTTTAAGTTAAGATCTTTATTGATTTTCTCAAATTCCTTGACAAACTCATTGTAGATTTCAACTCCAGGTTTTCCCATCTTAGATAATACGTTATCTGAAATATGCTCTGGTGCTACTCTTAACTGTCCACTAACATGATATTGACATAATTCCTTTAAGAAATCTTTATTCTTATCAGCAACTAAATAATCATATCTAAATCCAGAACGAACGAATACTTTCTTAACGCCCTGTAATTTTCTTAATTTACGAAGTAGGCTCAAATAATCGGAATGATCTACATTTAAATTGATACATGGCTTTGGATATAGACAACGTTTGCCAACACAAGCGCCTTTAGTCATCTGCTTAGAACAAGCTGGTGCTCTAAACTCAGCTGTTGGGCCACCAACATCATGAATATATCCCTTAAAGTCAGGATCTTCTATCATTTGCTTAGCCTCTGTAATAATAGATTCATGACTTCGTGCCTGCACAATTCTACCTTCATGCATAGTTAGGGCACAGAAATTACATTCACCATAACAGCCTCTATTAGAAGTTAAGGAAAACTTAATTTCCTGTAAAGCGGGTACCCCGCCTGCTGCCTCATAACTTGGATGATAAGCTCTCATATATGGCAATTTATATACATCATCCATCTCAAGCTCTGATAGAGGTAGTGCTGGCGGGTTTTGTACTACAAATGTCTTTCCACCATAACACTCATACATAGTCTTTGCCTGAAATGGATCGGTATTCTTATATTGAAGGGCGAAGCTTCTAGCATATTCTCTCTTATCATTTTCAATAGTCTCAAAATCAGGAAGTCTAATAGCATCATATATACTATCCTCGTCCCTTGTCTTATAGACTGTTCCCTTAATAAAGGTAACATCCTTTACATCAAGTCCTGAATTTAAGGCATCTGCGATTTCAACGATTGAATGCTCACCCATACCATAGCTAATAATATCAGCACCTGATTCTAGTAAAATGGAACGTCTAACGGAATCTGACCAATAATCGTAATGTCCCATTCTTCTAAGAGAAGCCTCTAGGCCACCGATTATGATTGCATCTTTCTTGTAAGTCTGACGAATAAGATTACAATAAACTATAACTGCTCTATCTGGTCTCTTACCCATTACGCCACCTGGTGTAAAGGCATCTGTACTTCTATGTTTCTTAGCTACTGTATAATGATTAACCAAAGAATCCATATTTCCTGATGAAACCAAAAAACCTAATCTTGGCTTACCAAACACATTTATTGATTCTGGATTTTTCCAATCTGGCTGTGCTATAAATCCTATTTTATAGCCATTAGCCTCTAATACTCTTGTTATAATGGATGCACCAAAAGAAGGATGGTCAACATAGGCATCGCCACAAACGTAGACGAAATCCACCTGATCCCAGCCTCTTTCTAACATTTCTTCTCTTGTAATTGGTAAAAATCCTGTATTCATAAAACTCCTTATATCTGTCGTAAATTACTCGTATCAATATTTATCTCACAAAGTTATATATTAATCTAAATATTATCTAATTACAAGAGAGTAAAATAAGCAGTTACTTATAATCAATTACTGTAAATAATGGTTTCACAATAACTACTTCATCATACTCTTTCTGTGTTACCTTAACACTTGGATTTAAAGCTTTTAAGTCTTTTTTAACCACTTCCATGGCATCTTTTTCATTAAATGCTCTTCCCTCTCTAATAACGCGAATCATTCTATCAATAACTATTGGATGGGCATAGCTTGCTGGCACTGGAAAGTTAGAAATCTTTTTTAATTTATTTTCCATATGCTGCACGCTTTCCTTGTAACAGTTCTCACCATAACGCTTATTATTAGTTCCTGTTGGTAAAATATGAGCTGATATTACAAAAAAGATAAATGCAAAACCTACTAACACATATAAACCACCGGTCTTAAAGCCCTGTGTCATAACCACATGAATTCCAAAAGCCGCACAAGCTGCTGCTGCTAAAAATACAGCTATTGCAAGTAATCTATATGTTGGATGTATTGCATCTAATGTTCTTTTTTGCTTAGCACTAAAGGCTAAATTATTGCTTAATGTTCTATCTTTTTCAAGTTCTTTCTTGGCATTTTCTAATTTATTAATTGTATTAAGGGCTTCCTTTGATAGATTCTTAATGTATCTAGCTTCCTCTTCCCTCTTAGCCTTTAATAATCTTTTTTCTGCCTCCACTGAATGTGTAGGTATTTCTGGATGATCCTCACTTATAGCCTCTAAGATTTCATCCACATGTTCCTCGTATTTAAAATTGCAGACTTTCTTACTTCCATCTTTGAATAAAACCACAAGGTATGGAATTGACCCAAACAAACCTTTTCCTGTAAAACCGCCCTTACTCATTGCTACTCTCTTAAATACGCGGTCTATCTTACTTAACTCTGCATAATACATTCTATCTATATAAAAAGAATTAAGGTAAATTGCTTTTTTACCTAATCCACATGGTCCAAATTTAATACATTCCCTCTTATCTTTAATCAATGTTTCCTTGTCTAAATTAGAAGATCCTAATGCTTTTGGTGTAAAAATCATATTAAAAACTCCCGTTTTATTTTTTTTAAAAAAGCCAAGCTAGCATATAACAAGCTTATCCACCTAACTTGTTATATGTAATTAGCTTGGCTATAAATTATAATTTATATTTTATTTATGCGTGCTTTTCTTGCATTGTAACATTTTTTCTACGCTTTGTTGCCATAATAAATAGGCAAAGGAAGAGAAGTGCTACAATTACGCCAACTGGATAAGCTACTAATGTATTGTTCTTAAGTGCTGGAATAAGTCCTAAACACTCTGGAGCCATTACAAAGTATGTTGCTGATACTGCACTCATAAATGTTGCAGGTACAACTGTAATCCAGTAATTTCTCTTTTCCATAAATAGATACATTGAAGCTGCCCAAAGTACGATCATTGCTAATGTCTGGTTTGTCCAGCTGAAGTATCTCCAAATAATTGAGTAATCAATAAATCCAAATGTATTACCAAATCCTAAGATTGCACCAATACCAAGTAAAGGTACACAAAGGATTAATCTGTTCTTAGCCTTATTCTGATCTAGACCTAACCAGTCTGAAAGTGTTAGACGAGCTGATCTAAATGCTGTATCACCTGATGTAATTGGACAAGCAACAACACCAAGCATTGCTAAGATAATACCAACTGAACCCATTGTCTTAGAACAGATTTCGTAAACTGTTGTTGAGTTTCCGCCACCTGCATTTACTAAACCTTCTCCGCCAAAGATTGCACAGCCAGCTGCTGCCCAAACTAATGCAATAACACCTTCAGCGACCATTGCTCCGTAAAATACGAATCTACCTTGTTTTTCACTCTTTAAGCAACGAGCCATAAGTGGTGACTGTGTTGAGTGGAAACCTGAAATAGCACCACAAGCTACTGTAATAAACATAAATGACCAAATTGGTGTATGCTTTGGATGCATATTAGTAAAGTGGCTCCAAAGTTCTGGAACATGATAACCACCTGCAAATGTACCAATAATAACACCTACTGCCATGATAATTAAGCAGATACCAAATACTGGATAAATTCTACCAATAATCTTATCGATTGAAACAAATGTTGCTATGAAATAATAGATAAGAATAATTGCTAGCCAGAAAGGTGCACTTGTAAGAATGCCTGTAGCGCCATTGTTCTTAAATAGTACTACAACCAATCCTGCAGGTCCAACTGCAAATACAGTACCAACCATTACTAACAAAATAACTGAGAATACTCTCATTACGTTCTTCATTGTATTGCCAAGGTATGTACCTGTAACCTCTGCAATTGAAGCTCCATTATTACGTTCTGAAAGCATACCTGAGAAATAATCATGAACACCACCGGCAAAAATTGTACCGAATGTTATCCAAAGAAATACTACAGGTCCCCACTCAGCACCTGTTAAGGCACCAAAGATAGGTCCAAGACCTGCGATGTTTAAGAGCTGAACTAAAAATAATTTCCACTGTGGCATTACAACATAATCAACTCCATCATTTATAGCCACTGCTGGTGTCTCTCTGTCGTCTGGGCTAAATGTATTCTCTACAAATTTACCATATGTAAAGTAACCCGCAACTAAAATAATAAGACAAATAAAAAAACTTACCATAAATAAACCCCCTTAGTTTACTTTTAAGTAGAAAAGTCAAGGTCTCATAAGTCATTGTGGTGGATTCTGGCCTATGGGAGGTTTACATCCTCTACAAGTCTTATTATAGTCCTTTTGGATTGTACTTACAATAATACATTCAAAATATTTTTGTATTTTACAAGTACAAAAAGAGGACTTATAAAAGTCCTCTTTTGTAACTTATACTTCAATCTCACGTCCCATATTCACTGCATAGATTACCTTCTTCTTAACCTTAATTCCTGTAATCTGTTCTACTGCTTTGCCGTAGTAGTCAAGCTGAATCTTATAACGTTTCTTTAATTCATCAATGCCTACTTTACCAAAGCGAACACAGTCTGTCTTATAGTCTACGATTATTATTCCATCATCTTCTATAATAAACATATCTATAATACCCTGAACTAGCTGTCCGTCTACATCAAAGACGAAGGGCTGCTCTCTTCTTAATTTACCAAGACTGCTTGCCCTAGTTGCTAACTTACCAACTTCTGATTTTGTAAATTTATAGATGTCTTCTGGCTTTATGCAATCATATTGTTGCTTAGTTATCTTCTCATCCATAAGCATCTTATGAATATTATCCTTTATGTCTTCTAGCGTCTCAACCTTACTATAATCAAGGCATTCAAATATTCTATGATAAGCACTACCTCTTTCATTACCCACAAGTTCATCCACTGTATTCTTAATAAACTTAGGGACATGCTTATTCTCGTATTCCTTAGTTAGTTCTGTTTCTTGACTTTCTAGATTATCCTTGGATTCTAGGCTTTTCTGTATCTCCATACTAGAATCTACCATAGAATTTTCCTTAGAATCTTCCATAGCTTCTTCCTGATCCTTGTAGTCTTCCTTTATTATAGACATGGCTTCACTATCAAAGTCAGCATCTGCCTGCATCTTCTTAAGAGCTGATACTGTAACTTTAACTGGACGCTCTGCCTTAGGGTCAATTACATAATCTGGAAGTGGTGGTAGGCTTCCTTTTTTGAAATCTTCCTTAGTCATGGTCGTTTCAACCACTTCAACTGACTGTGCTTCCTTTACCACATCTGCTGCGGGTAATATATCAATTTGGAAGTCTCCTGTTTGTCGTTCCTTAGGAAGTAGCGCAACTGGAAGCACCATAGCTAAAAAGCTATTATGTTTATTAAGCTGCATATAACTAAAACCATTGGCGTTATTAACTAATGTTGCATCACTTGTTGCTGTTTCAATTAGCTTATTAGCATCATCAACAGCTGAAACCATTATTAATTTCTCTCTTGCACGAGTCATTGCAACATAAAGTACTCTTTGTTCCTCAGCTCTTGCTTCCCTATCAATTCTATTCTTAATGGCTCCCTTTACTATTGTGCTTGTCTTAGTTCTTGTATCTAAGTCTATATAATCCATTCCCATACCAAGATTAGAATCAAGAATTAGAGTTCCTTTAGAGTCTTTTAAGTTGTATTGCTTATTAACTCCAGCCATAATAACGATTGGAAATTCTAGGCCTTTACTCTTATGAATTGTCATAATTCGAACTAAATCTTCATTTTCAGAAAGAGTTGATGCCTCTTCAAAATCAATGTCGAATTTTTTCAAGCGCTCTATATAGCGTAAGAAATTAAACAAGCCTGTGTAACTTGTCTTACTATAAGCTGCAGCCTTATCAAGGAATATTTCCAAATTCAACTGACGCCTCTTACCTGCTGGCATTGTACCAACATAGTCATAATAACCAGAATTATAAATAATATCCCACAATAGGTCATATACATTTAAAAGATTAGACTTCTTACGATAATCATTTAATTCAGTTAAAAAGGCACTTATCTTATTAGCTAGTTGTCTTATTTCTTCTAGGCTAATAGCCTCAAAGTCCTCATCTAATACTCCATCAACTTCCTCGACAATTGCAAGCATCTCATGATAAAGATTAGGATGTTCAAGACAATTTTCTTTCTTTAAATAGCGGCCAAGAACTCTTATATTTACCAAATCTTCTGAATTAAAGCCACCAAAGTATGATAAAAGTGAAGCCGATAAAGGAATTTCTTGCACCGGATTATCTACTATTGTAAGGAAACTAAGTAACACGCTAATTTCCCTAACATTAAAATAGCCCTCACTATAATCACTATAAGCAGGTATATTATTATTCATAAGAATATTAACAAGTCTATCTGACCAACCCTTATTAGATCTTACAAGCACAACAATATCCCTATAACTTGCTCTTCTATAATCTCCAAGATCTGTATCAAACACATAGTTTTCTTCATTAACTATCTTTCTTACTAAGGAAACTATATGAAGTGCCTCTAATTCCTTATTGTTATAACTTCCTTCTTCATAGCTAGCTGACATATCTGCATCTAAGCTGTCATCATCATCAGATTCAATAAAATCCACACCCTTTCCATCAATTAGATGTATTTCGCATGGACTATTATTAAAGCTTGCATGACTACTAGTTTCTGGATAAGGAAATCCAGGGTTTAGGCTAACTTCACTTGTATAGGAAATGCCACAAAAGGCCTTATTAAACACGTTTAAGAATACATCATTAGTTGCAAAAAGTACTTCCTTTCTTGAACGGAAATTCATCTTTAACTCAATTTTCTTAAATTCATCTGAGTCGTATTTATAACTATCGTATTTTTCAATAAAAAGATCTGGACAAGCAAGTCTAAAGCGATAAATACTTTGCTTTACATCACCTACCATATACACATTATTAGGTTCGTTTAATCTAAGCTTTGACACTGCATTAAGAATAACTTCCTGTAACATATTAGAATCCTGATATTCATCAATCATGATATAATCAAAATTCTTAGCTAATTCATTGGCTGTGTCTGTATAAACTATGTCCCCATCTTCCTTTTTTATAAGAATTGATAGGGCCATATGTTCCATATCATTAAAGTCAATAATTCCACGATCTTTCTTAACTGCGGCTAATCTTTCATTGTATTCCTTAGCTAGCTTTATTATGGTCCTTACATATGTATAGCAATGCTTAACATCTGCTATTAGGCCATCATAATCCCTAGAAAAAGTCTTCTTTAATTTCTCAATATACTTCTTATAATCATCCCTAGCATTCTTAACCTGGTTTTTTAAATCATCGTCTATATCAGGATTTGATCTAATTGTAGGCATTCTATCAAAGGAGATTCGTCCTAATTTTTCAATAAATCCCTTAAGATTCTCACTTTCAAGTAGACTCTTCATTCCTGCTGCTTCAGCTTGCATGGTAGACTTGTATTTTTCTGGTCCCATTGGTCTATCGCAAATCTCAATCATGCCCTCATATAAATCGGCGTATCCCTCTAGGGATAATACAATGCTAGATAAACAGTCCTTTATTGCTGCATTGTCATCATCTGAATCAATGCTTTCATATACCTTTAGGACCTTGTCATACCACTCATCAATCCATGGATTAGATCTAGCAAGGTCATAGACCTTTTCAATTAGGTCATTAATCTTACTGTCATCCCTACCTGTAGCGTAAGCTTCCACTAGATTAAGGAAATCTTTATCCTGCTTTTCATAATATTCCTCTATTAAATCATCTAACACATCTGCTCCAAGAAGCTTAATTTCTCCCTGGTCTGCAGTTCTAAAACCTGGATCTAAGTCAATTTCCGAAAAATGATTTTTAATAATCCAAAGGCAAAAACTATCTATAGTTGTAATCTGAGCATTATTAAGTAAGGTCTGCTGTCTAAGTAAATTAGTATCAAGTGGATTCTCATCTAACTTAGCTTCAAGTGCCTTTCTAATTCTGTCCTTCATCTCACTTGCTGCTGCCTTAGTAAAAGTAACAACTACGAATTTATCAATATCAGTAACCGGCTCTGTTGTAATCATCTCTACAATACGCTCAACAAGTACGGCTGTCTTACCAGAACCAGCTGCAGCTGAAACAAGAATATTCTTATCACGTTCTTTAATTGCTAATAACTGATCTTTAGTCCAATTCTTACCCACTTTATTCCTCACTTTCCTCTTCGCTAATTTCCCCAAGTGTGGTCTTTATGTTATGCCATATAATCTTATCCTCTAGATTAGCAAGTCTTCTAAATCCTTTCTTTGATAAATCAGCACTAAATCCACAAATACTCTTATAAGGGCAGTAATCACAACCTGTTTTTTTGCCCTTTATATATGGGTTTATCTCAATATTACCCTCTATAATTTCATTAGCCTTCCTTATATTCTCCTTAACAGTATAATCAGAAAGCATCTCCAACTGCCTTGTAGACATTACCTTACTAGCCTTAGCAAGAGTGCCGTCAGTTTTAAGCTTTATAGGAATAGATTTAGCTTCCTTCTTATCTGTCATATCCTCCATAAGATTATAGACATGTTCATTATCATTAACTAAGCCCTTCATCTTAAGTTCCTGCAACATAGCCTCATCTATTTCATCACTATCATCTGGATTAGCTTCAACAATAGGATTGTCCACATTCAAGTAAAGAATACCTGCAGGCACGTAAATTTTCTTGTGATATCTTCTTTTTTCAAGTTCAATAGCCTCTCTAAGATAAGTTATAAGCTGTATCTTAAGTCCATAATACATAGATAATAAGTCAAGATCTTGCTTACCTGACTTATAATCCACTACCCTAACATAGAGATTATCTTCATCTTCACAAATATCAACTCTATCAATCTTACCATTCATCTTAAAGCTAACATCCTTTGGCATAGATTCTACATCTGTTAAGAATTTAGCTTCTAACATATCAGGCTTAAATAGTCCTGATTCAAGATGCTTTCCAATTGTCCAAACAGATCTGTCAATAATATCTGTCATTCGCTTAATTAGATACTCACTTCTCTTAGTATCTGTAAGTAAAGATTTAGCATTCTCATCAATTGCAACCTCCATACCCTTCTTAACTAACTGTGCTCTCTCTTCATCACTTATATTAGAAAAAGACATCTTATTCTTAATAATTTCTGATGAAATGTGTTCTAGGGCTGAGTGAATAATTGTACCAAAGTCCTTAATTTCAAAAGAATATTCTTCTCTTTCCTGTAATCCCAAACCATAACGAAGAAAATATGCGTAGTGACATCTTTCATAATCTTCAAAAGATGTTACACTTCCCCTAAGTTCCTTGCCATATAAGCTTAAGGCCTTAGCTGCAGCTATTGTATCAATAATACCTTCATCATCAAAACTCAATTCAGATTTAGGAAATGTAAGATAAAAATCACCTATACTTTCCTCTCCACCATAAATAACATCTAACTTAGGGTACATCTTCTTAAGTGTTCGTATCATATATGATGGTAAAATTGACTTTCCTTCTGTATCCTTATTGGCATAGCTTATATAAAGCTTCTTAGATGCCTTTGTTAGGAACAAATATAAATAATAACGCTGAACAAAAGCCTTCTCCTGATTAGTTGGAGATAGCTTTACATCCATACTTTCTAAGCTTCTTCTATCCGTTTCAGATAAAATACTTCTTGAATCAGATCTTGCAGGAACAAGTCCATCATTAACTCCAAGGAAAAATAAGACCTTAACATCATCAAGTCTTGTTCTATTAATATCACCAATTACAACACAGTCATTACTTGGTGGAATAAGACCAATTTTTATTTCTTCAAAACCTGAATCAAGAATCTTAACATATTCTCCTATGCTTACTTTCTCAGTTCCAAGTAGTTCCACTAGTTTATCAAAAAGATCCATTACCAAAGCATAAACCTTCTCAAATTCATCAGCTAAATCACTATCTGCGCCTAAGCTAATAATCTTCTCTTCACTATTAAGCATACATAGGAAATCATAAAGAGCGAGGGTTAATTTATGTACATTTCCTTCAGCTTCCCTAAAATCTTCCTTTAATTTAGCAAGTGGTGTAACTATCCTTTCTCTTAGACTATTAAGCTTTTCAAGGTCTGTCTCGTTAATATGTCCTCTAAATTTCCTTGTCCAAGGATTCATCCATTTCTTATTACCTTTAATTCCAACAGCTCTAATGTAATTATCAATTAAATCAATATCATCAACTGAAAGATCAGTCATAGAAGTTCTTAAATAGCGCATAACCGCATCATAACTAAAGTTCTTAGTTACAATTTCTAGGGCAGCACGAATAAACTCAACTAAAGGATTAGATGTAACATGTCTCTTATAGTCAAGGAAATATGGTATGCTATTTTGTTCAAGGATATTAGCTGTAAGTTTTCCATATCTTTCCATATCAGAAGTAACTATAGCTATATCTGAATATCTAAATCCAGATAATCTAGTAAACTTTAAAATTTCATTAGTTGCATAATGAATCTCATCCTTAGGATAATTGCCAGAATAAATAACTAAATCCTTAACATCTTCCTTATAACGTGTCCATTTTTTTCTAAAAAGGTTGGCCTCTAAAAAGGCTAATTCCTTATTCTCTTTAAATCTATAATTATCCTCTAGTTTAATATCCTCTAACATTTCAATATGCTCTTCATCACAAATCTTTCGTAGTTCCAAGGCACATTCCTTAGTCATAAAGAAGATATTCTCCATGCCAGTATCTACATTAGTCTTCTCTCTTACGTCTGCTGTAAGTGTTAAATAAATCATATCCGTAACTTCAAGAAGTATTCTAATAAGTCTATACTGCACTGGTGTAAAACCTGTAAAGCCATCTAGAACAATAGTAGAATTCTTTAACATCTTAGAATCTATGGCTACCCTTGCTAATACATCAAGAATTTCTTCGTTAGTGATATAAGAATTATCTATAAATTTCTTAAAACCGTTGTAGATTAAATCTATATCTTCAAGCTTATATGAAAGAACTGTATTATCCTTGAAGTCTTCCTTTATCTTAGCTAATCTTTCCTTATCAATATCATATTGTAAAAGCTCAGAAATCACAGACTTCATCTGTTCTGTAAAACCTGTGTTGCTTGTATTACTAGCAAAATAGCACATCTTAGACTTATTCTGCTCTAAAACTCTTCTTATAATTAAATTCTTACCTGTATCATCAAGAATAGGAAAATTAACTCCTCCAACCTCTTCAAAGACCTTAAAAGCAAGTCTTTGGAAAGATACAACATCAATATTCAAAATACCCTTGTTAGGATGTAATTCTACCACTCTCTTCTGTATAGCCATTGTGTACTGTTCTGGTACAACAATTATATAATTCTTATCTGGATTCTTAATTGATTCATCTATTATCTTCTTATAAATAAATGTTGACTTACCGGCACCTGAACCGCCAAAAATAAGCTGTAACGCCATAAAACCTCCCGTAAATCTTAAGTTAATATCGCTAAGAAAAATTATATCATAGCTAAATAAAAATAGAAAGTATGTTCGAGAATAAATTTAAATATGTCCTTTTTATTCTAGACTATTTTATAAGATTTCTCTTAAATTATTTTTTCCAAATTCCGATATAAACTATATGGATATATGGATATTAAAAAAATATATTAGGGGACATTTCTAGCATTGGCTAGTTAGTAACTATCTTGCAGTTACTTTTAGGAGGGGAAATATGAAGATTTCAAGAACTATTCGCTCTAGTAAATTACATATAATTCGCGAAAATATTTTCTATGCTATTGAACCAACAGTTACAGATAATACATCAAAACTTAATCTTTATGACTGGATTATGCTGATTTCAATAATTCTTGGTATTGTGCCACTAGCTTTTAAATACTCGACTCCTAGATTAAGTGTACTTGATAAAACTGTTGCTGGCATTTTTATATTTGATTATGTCTTAAGATTTTCAACAGCTGACTTTAAATTTAACGAATTTAGGCTAAAGTCCTTTATTAGATATCCTTTTACAATTAATGCAATTATTGACCTTGTTACCATACTTCCAGCCTTTACTTTTCTTAGTAACAATCTAAAATTGCTTCGTATCTTTAGATTTTCAAGACTCCTTAGAATCTTTAGAATCTTTAGATATTCAAGAACTATTCGTCTTGTAAAAAATGTACTTAAAAATCAAAAAGGTGCCCTTGCTTCTGTGTTTACATTAGCTGTAGCCTATATTCTAATTTCAGCTACTCTAATTTTTAATCTTGAGCCTGATAGTTTCGAGGACTTTTTTGATGCTGTTTACTGGTCTTGTCTTACTCTCACAACTGTAGGTTACGGAGACATCTATCCTATAACAGATCTTGGTAGACTTATTGCTATGATTAGTTCCTTCTTTGGCATTGCCATGGTTGCCATGCCAAGTGGTATTATTACAGCTGGAATTATGAACGAATTGAATAAGGAAAAAGCCCACGAAGAAGAGGATGAATTTGAAAAACTTAAGGAATCCCTTCTTAATGGCACTTATAATGCCGAAGAATATGAGAAAGTACATGAAAAATATGAAATTAAAAAAAGCGGTTGGGGATACATTTTCCATAAGCTCTTTAGTAGGTATTGAAAAAATAAGACATGCCACCTTGATGTGACATGTCTTATCTTACGCTGATATGCTTCTTATTATTGACTTTGTATTAAAGCTCTTTATAAACACTAAAAGTACTATCAAAAAATTAACAGCCATCCAAAAAACATCATGTATAGTATAACTACATGTATTCATAACCTTAAATAAGATTCCTGTAAAAAAATACTTAGAGAAAAAATCTATACTTGGTCTAAGTAATTCTATGTTAGGTAAGAAAAATAAAACCAATACTGTTGGTACTGCAATTGGTGCCACATTAGTTTGATTCTTTGCCATTCTACCAATTATCGCTCCTATTTGCATTGATATAATACTTACAACTAGCATAAAAATACATATAATAAAATCATCAAAATTCTTTGTAGCTCCTGCCATATCAAATATAAGAATTCCAGCTATAATAAAGCCTAACAAAACGTATGTTACACCTATAAAGTACTCAATTGAACTTACACCTGACATAACTAGTAATTTCAATGTACCTTTTTCTTTTTCCTCTGCTACAAGAGTAGCCATAACCAACAATGGAACTAATATTACATACATCAGAATAAATGCAGCGCCGTCAGAACTAAAAATGTCACTTGATATCAAATTAGCTATAATATAAATAGCTGGAAAAATAAAGAAAATAAGCATTGTTCTTTTATTTCTCAAAAAATCCATTAGCTGTTTAAACGCCAACGCTTTTATTGTCAATCTTATTTTATTAACTAGCATTTACACCTGACCTCTTTAATTTTATAAAAATATCTTCTAGTGATACAGTTTCTGAATTAATATAAAAAGAATTATTAGACTTAATCGCATCAATTAACTCCTTCTTATCTTTATTTATATCGTATTCGCTTTTAATACCTTCATCATCAATAAAACTTACTCTTTTATTCATTTCGTACTTTTCTTTAATGGCATTTATTTTTCCACACTCAACTAATTCACCATTAAACAAAAAGCCTACGCTGTCACATATATTTTCTACTTCTTGCATATTATGAGAAGTTAGAAAAATAGTTGTTCCTTCGTCTTTTATTTTCAAAAAAATTTCTTGAATATCTTTAGCAGTTGCTGGATCTAATCCTCTAGTTGGTTCATCTAAAAATAAAATTCTTGGAGAGTGTAAGATTCCACGTGCAATCAGCAAGCGTTGTCTCATTCCACTAGATAATTTATAAACCGCCTTATTAGCATCATCTTTTAGACCCACCATTTCTAATTTTTCCATTATATTCAAAGCATTCACATTATGAATCATTGACATTATCTTAAGATTTTCATAGCAAGTTAATCTCTCATATAAACCAATGGAATCCATTACGAATCCTATTTGTTCATAGAATAGCTTTCCTTTAGGTATATCATTAAATACCTTAACCTTGTCTTTTGAAAATAATTGACCTGTTAACAATTTTATTATTGTTGTTTTCCCGGCTCCTGAAGGGCCAATAAGTCCAAAAATTTCTCCTTCTTCTATTTTCAAATTTATATTTTTAAGGATATCTTTCTTTCCATCATAGGAAAAATTAACTTTCTCTAATTCAATAACTGACATTGCTGCTCCTTTAAATAACTATCTATCATAATCTATCCCTAAAAAGAAACAACATCATATTAACACTCAGAAACTACATATCCAATTAAAATTTGATTAAATTCAAAAAATTATTTATTAAATAGCTTTTTGTTTAATTTATTGTCAACTTCTTCTTTAACATCACCACAACATAAATAGCCACAACAAATTCAGCCACTGGAATTGCAATCCACACACCATTAATTCCAAAAATAAATGGAAGTAACATAACTAATAGTCCATTTACAAAGAAGCCTCTAGCAAGGGAAACAACTAAAGATACCCTTAATCTATTAACGGCCTGGAAATAGTAAGTTGAAGCGATGTTAAACATAAGAAATATTAAATCTAGGCAATAAAGTCTAATTGCTCCTGCACCTATTGCATAAACATCGGCTGTAGGTTTCATGTAGATTTTTAAAAGTACATTTGGAAAAGCCATAGCAATTAAGCAAAAGAATATGCCTCCCACAAGGGCAGTTATTAGCATTACTCGTCTTGCTTCTTTTACACGCTTAGCATTTCCTGCACCATAATTAGTTGAAATAATAGCCTGTCCTGACTCACCTACTGCATAACTTGCTGACTGAACTGCTGTTACATATGAGCTAATTACGCCATAAACTGCTAGGGCTGTCTCTCCTGAATAGCGCATAATCTGGTTATTTACAAGGATTGTTACAACGCCAATGGCAATA
This sequence comes from Lachnospira multipara LB2003, assembly GCF_000702205.1. GTDB lineage: Bacteria > Bacillota > Clostridia > Lachnospirales > Lachnospiraceae > Lachnospira > Lachnospira multipara_A. The sequence continues at coordinate 50,591 of NZ_KL370871.1, forward strand.
TCTACAATAAAGGTTGCGCTACCTGTAGAAACTACCTGTCTCATTCTCTTTCCTAATTTTAAGTCATTAAAGTTTAGTCTTAGCTTACATTTTTTTGAAAAAATATGACACAATAATATTATTACAAAAATTAGCTGACCTATTGCTGTTGCAAGGCTAGCGCCAAGAATTCCCATATCAAGGCCAAAAACAAAATAAATATCTCCAAACACGTTAAATACACCACCTGCAATTACAGCAACTGTTGTAATGAAGGGCTTTCCATCTACTCTTACAAGAGGAATTAACATTTGTCCTATCACAAAAAGTGGAGATGCAAAGGCTATGTAAAAACAGTACTTAGTCGATAAATCAAGAACTGCGCCTCGACCTCCCGATAAATAAAGTAATTCTCTTGCCCAAAGGTTATATACTATAAAAATAATTGCCGAGGCAATCACTGATAATATCACTGATGTCGTAAAGTATTTATTCGACTCTTCAAATTTCCCAGCTCCTCTTCTATGAGCTAGTAGCACTGAACCACCTATACCAAAACAAATTCCAAGAGCAAACATAATTGACCACATTGGCATAAAGTTAGCTACAGCCGCAGTACCATTAGGACCCTCATATCTACCAATTACAATTGTATCTACTAAGGCATAAATTGAAACTATAAGAGCACTTCCCCATGCGGCCGCTAGATACTTAAAATAAATCTTATTAATCTTTCCTGTTAATAAATCCATAATTACCTCTCATAACTAAAATTTATTCTCTTATCCAATGCTAAACTTAAAAAAAGCGCCGGAAAAGATAAACAGAATAACTCTGTCATCTTATCCGACGCATAATCTTCCTTTACACATCCTCCGATGAACAATAACTATTATACATAATTATTTTTTTATAGCAAGACTTATTTAATTCTACTTTTCCTCGCCAAAGAAGCTGATATCTTCGCCATTGCTTACATTTACAAAGCCCTTATATCCTCTTTCTTCAAGCTTTCCAAGGAACTTACCCATCTTCTTAGGCTTAATATATAATGAGCAGCTCTTACCTTCTTCTCTATATTTTTCAGCAATCTTATATGCCTTAACAACTTCGCCTTCATCATACATAATTGCAATTCTTGTTGGACGAGACTTAGCGTCTACGCCATTTTCCATAAGAATTGAGAAAATTCTTTCAAAACCAATAGAAAAACCAACTGCGCTAACCTGCTGACCTAAGAACTTACCAATAAGGTTATCGTAACGGCCACCGCCTGCAATAGCTCCCTTAAAGTCAATGCTTTCTACTTCAAATACTGTACCTGTGTAATATCCCTGACCTCTAACTAAAGATAAATCAAATACTACATCAAAGGCATTATCATCTCCTGCAGTCATTTCTTTAACTGTGTTAATGATGTACTTTAAGCTATCAGCTGGTGTCTTATCCTCTAAGATTGCCTCAACTGATTCAAGACTGATTTCTGAAGGTGATGAAACTCCTGTTAAGAAGTCAGTAAACTTAGTAATTGCAGCCTCATCAAAAGCCTTCTCTACTAATTCAGCCTTAACTCCATCAAGTCCAATCTTATCCATCTTATCAAATGTAATACATACACTATCTAATTCTTCTTCCTTAAATCCACAATTTGAAAGGAAGGCTCTAAGTAATCTTCTATCGTTAATCTTAACCTTGAAGTTCTTCATACCGATTCTCTTTAAAGCCTTAGTTGTTGTAAGAATTAGCTCAACTTCTGAATCTCTTGAATCAGAACCAATAATATCAATATCGCACTGAACAAATTCTCTTAAACGACCTTTCTGTGGTCTTTCAGCTCTATAAACTCTATCCATCTGGATACATTTCATTGGAAGTGATAACTTATCCTTATTGTTAGCAAAATATCTACTTAAAGGAAGAGTTAAGTCATATCTAAGACCCATATCTGCAAGTACGTTCTCGTTCTTAGATGTAACTCCTGAAGCAATAGCCTTATCAAGCTTATCGCCTCTCTTCATAATCTTAAAAATAAGATTTAAGTTATCTCCACCTTCTGACTTATCAAGATTCTCAATATCTTCAATAGCTGGTGTTGTAATATGTTCAAATCCGTTAGCAACGTATGTATTAAGAATTTCACTCTGTAAATAATCTCTAATTTCAACTTCATTAGGTAGGTAATCGTTAGTACCCTTAACTGATGTAATCTTCATATTTCGGATCCTTTCTTTATTCGTTTATATCTTTCAATAAGCGCCAATGCGCTAAAAAAACTAATCTAATCGCTAATTTATTATTTTAGCGCCTAGTCCAACTTATTTTACAACAAACTGATAAAGATTTCTAGACTTAATTTATCGTGGTAGCAAACTAAATTATACTTTATAACTTCCAACAAAGATAGCAATCTATAAATTCAATAATCAATATTACAATTTGAGATATTAAAACAACTATTATTTTCCCAGGATAAATGGTTACATTACTAACTAATGCTATATAGCAAATTGAAATTAAATATATACCCATTACACAAATTTCAATTTTTAATGTATCTAACAAGCGTAATTTAATATAATTTTTGTAATTAAATGGTGTTAATAACATCAATTGACTCACTCTATTTACCTTTAGTAAACTCAACTGTTTTTGCTGTGTTATCCCCTTATGAAAAACTTGTATTTTTTCACTTGTTAAAAACAATTTTCCAAAATAATAAAGTACAATAGCATAATAAAACGACGCATACATTAAGTCATTTTCACAAGTATAAAACAAGGAAAACACTATAAATAAAATTGAAAAAAAGTAACCCACTACCCTCTGAATAGTTTTATAATCTGCATCTTTATTAACTTCATATAAAAAACCATCTATCTGTCTCATTTCCTCATTTTTAAAGATATTCATAAGCATTCTCCTCTATAGTTTCTTTAAATTCACCAAAAGCTCCATCTTTAATTACTGCGAAGAAATCAGTGTTTCTCTTTATTTCTTCATAATCATGACTAGTTAGTAAAACAGTTAATCCATCAACTAAGCCTTCTCTAATTAAGTCATACATTTCCTTTTTGAAAACTGCATCAAGTCCTGCGCTTGCTTCATCCATAATTAACAATTCCGCCTTGTGGGCAAATGCAAAGGCTAACTGAGCTTTTATCTTTTCACCTCTAGAATAATCCATATAATTAGTGTTTAAATTAATTCCTAATTTTTTTGTCATTTCTTCCCATATTTCTTCATCAAAATTACTATAGGCCATAGAAAAAAGTCTAGCATTTTCAGCCATACTTCTATCATCTATAAAATAAAAATCCTCTGAAATATAGCCTATCTTATTCATTGCAGATCTTCTGTTTTTCTTTATATCAAATCCAGAGAAAAAAATGTCTCCCTTATATGGCCAATTTTCAAAATATATGGATTTAAGAAGAGTAGATTTACCTGCACCATTTTTACCAACTAAGCCGTAAACATAACCTTTTTCAAGGGCAAAATTTATATTTTCTAATTTGAATTTCTTATTTTTTACAGTTACATTTTTAAGTTCAAGTATCTTATTCATAATTTCCTATCCTATCCTTTTATGCTGATTTATTCATGTCCTTTTTAGTCATATAGTGCCTTTATCATCTCAATAAAATCTTCCAAACTTAGTCCTGCAGCCTTAGCTTCAGCTATGACCTCTTGTGACATTTTCTCAATAATCATTAACTGCTTCTCTTTTAAATAGTCTGTATTGTATTCGCAAACGTAAAAGCCCTTACCTACCACTGACCTTACAAGCCCTTCCTTTTCAAGTTCTTCATAGGCTCTTTTTGTTGTAATAACACTTACGCCTAAATCTGCGGCAAGGCGTCTAATTGAAGGTAGTGCTTCATTTGCCTTTAAATCTCCAGAAACTATGGCATTCTTTAACTGCATCACTATCTGCTCATAAATTGCAAGAGTGCCCTGGGGATATATCTTTATTGTCAAATCCATATATTAACCTCTACTTAGCCTTTTTTATTTCTTTATAAGTCATGGCATAATCAAATTCTTCTATTATTTTTTTCTTACAGCTATAAGCCATTGGTATAATGAAAATACACATTATAAGCCACATAAACACATGCACTGATATTCTTGTTTCATAAAACATATCCACCTCAATTAGTTGAGTTATAAAACATGCTACAACCACCATTACAAATCTTACGGAAACATATTCATTAAAGCCCTTTGGTATAATCATAAAACTTAAGATTATTACATTTAATAGCATAAAAGCTGCTGTAAAAATATTAACTCTAGCCATTATTATAACAATGCATAAAGGAATAATTCCTATAATTAAATGTATCATTACAGCAAATAAATAGTTAGATACTATGGTTTTTCTTCTCTCTTCTAATGTCATTGGCAAAAGATAAAATACCTTGTCATAGTTTATTTTGTGAAAAAACATAGAAGCTACAATTAAAAACATGGGTAATAGCACCCCAAATAAACCTAAAAACACTGAGTTTGAAAAAAACTCATCACCATAATCATTCATTCTATCAAAAACTATGATTAGCCATATAAAGCAAATTCCAATGCCACGATCTTTTATTATTTTTCTTAATTTAAAGCCTGATAAATACACTCTTAATCTATCTTTCATTATTCTGCCTCCTTAGTATAAAAATACATAAAGTCTTCAATTGTTACTGGACTAAATTCTAAGTGATTCATGTATCTTTCATCTAAATCCTTATTGATTAAATCCATATCAAACATAGCCCTTGTAGAATAGTTATTTACTTCCTTTGATAAAAGAGCTTTCTTAGTTAATCTATCTATATAGAATTCTTCTCCTACTGCTAACTTATACTTATCTCTAAAGCTTTCTAAATCTCCCATAAAGACTTTCTTTCCTTCATGAATAAATAATAGGTAATCGCCTAATCTATCTATTTCAGAAGTTATATGAGTTGCAAATATAACTGTATGTTTACCATCTGACATTAACTTATTTATTTCTTCATGAAATGCCTTCTTAAATTCTGGATCAAAGTTAGCCGTTGGCTCATCGAGAATTAAATATTTAGGTCTTGTACTAATTGCAAATGCAAACTGTACTTTTAACTTCTCACCTCTTGATAACTTATCAATAGCAATATTAGGATTAACTCTATACTTATTAAGTAAACATAGAAAACTAGTCATATTAAATCCTGTATAATATCTCCCATATATAAGGCCATTTTCCTTAGCTGTACAATACCCATCTAATAAACCATCTTCAGATACTAAGGCGATTCTAGCATATATGGCTTTATCATCTTTCCCATATTCTAAGCCATCTATTACTACTTTGCCCTCATCCGGACTCGTTAAACCTGTTATTAAATTAAGTAAGCTTGTCTTACCAGAACCATTCCTACCAATAAGTCCACATATATATCCTTCAGGGATTTCAAGAGACATATTAAGTTCCATAGCACCAAGCTTCTTCTTTAAATCCTTAATTTCTATCATATAAACTCCTTCTTGTTTGTGTAGTAGTATTGCAGCATTTGTTGCAATATCTAACAGCTGTATTCGCTGTGTGCATCTACTGTATATATTAATATATACACTCTATAAACAGATATATCAAGGGGGTGGTGTAGTGGGGAGTGTGATTGGTAAGTCATTTTTTCCATATGTCGTCATTAACTGTTCTATGTCTCTTTAATTCTTATAATATCTTAAACACTACATGCAAAACGCTCTTTTTCTTTAGTTGACCGTATGTGATAAAGTTTAAGATTTTTAAGTCCTACAGGTGATTCACCAAGAATTCTAATTTGACCGTATTTACCTGTATAGCCTTTCAACTCTCTCTACAGTCAATCTATAAAAAACCATAAATTGACTGTATTCTTTAAAGAATGATTAGCAAGTTAGATTAGTTCCACTACAATCAACTTACCATTTTTCCAGAATTACCCGTAGCTTATTAAATTCTTTTTATTACCCCACTACAGTTAAACTCTAGTTTTTCTTACTTTACCTGTAACTATTTAAAAATTAAAGTAAGTTTGATACCCCCAAATCTATAAAATAATCCCATTGACTGTATAGCCTACAAAAACTTGCTTTCCATTTACAGGTAAAAACGGAAACTGCCTAAATTGCCTGCAAAAATTTCCAGCCGCCTTCAGTCCCAACGCACAGCAACTCCTATTTCACACTTCACTCCCAAACAAACCCCAACTCACACTACTCCTACTCCCCAGCCCAATAAAAAAAGAGTGGCTGCCTTGCAGCCACTCTCACCTAAAGCCTTTATTACATATTCTCTACAGCCTTAGCTATATCAGTTCTCATGTACTTGTTCTCAAACTCAACCCACTGTGTTGCCTCATAAGCCTTGCGTCTAGCTTCCTTTAGACTCTTACCTAGAGCTGTTACACCAAGAACTCTACCGCCGTTTGTTACGATCTTACCTTCTTCATTAAACTTAGTTCCAGCGTGGAATAGGATGTAGTCATCCTTTCCTTCAAACTTCTCCATACCCTTGATTTCAAAGCCCTTCTTGTATGAAACTGGATAGCCATCAGATGCTAATACAACACAAACACAAGCATCATCAACAAATTCTAAGTCAATCTTATCAAGTGTTCCATCAATACATGCCTCGAATACATCAACAATGTCATTCTTCATTCTTGGAAGTACAACCTGAGCTTCTGGATCACCAAATCTAGCATTATACTCTAATACTCTTGGTCCCTTTGGTGTAAGCATAAGGCCAAAGAAAATAACTCCCTTAAATTCTCTGCCTTCCTTAGCCATAGCATCTACAGTTGCCTGATATACATACTTCTTGCAGAAATCATCAACTTCATCTGTATAGAAAGGTGATGGACAGAAGTTACCCATACCGCCTGTATTTAAGCCTTCATCATTATCTTTAGCTCTCTTATGATCTTGCGCTGAAGCCATAATCTTAATAGTCTTACCATCTACGAAAGAAAGTACTGAAACTTCGCGACCTGTCATGAATTCTTCAATTACAATTCTATCGCCTGCTGAACCAAACTTCTTATCAAGCATAAGTTCATCAACACCAGCTAGAGCCTCTTCCTTAGTTTCACAGATTAAAACACCCTTACCTAGGGCCAAGCCATCAGCCTTAAGTACGATTGGGAATTCTGCCTCTTCTTCTAAGTATTTCTTAGCTGCGTCTGCTGAATTAAATGTTTCATAAGCAGCTGTTGGAATATTGTATTTCTTCATTAAGTCCTTAGAAAATGCCTTACTACCCTCAAGGATTGCTGCATTCTTTCTAGGTCCGAAAACTCTAAGTCCTTCCTTCTCGAATTCATCAACAATACCGCCAACTAAAGGATCATCCATACCAATAACTGTAAGGTCAATTTCCTTCTCCTTAGCAAAAGCTACTAGCTTATCAAATTCCATAGCCTTAATATCAACGCATTCTGCAAGACTTGCAATACCTGCATTACCTGGTGCACAGTAAATCTTATCAACCTTAACACTCTTAGATAATTTCCAACAAATTGCATGCTCTCTTCCGCCGCTACCTACAACTAAAACCTTCATAATTTTCCCTTCCCAAGTTAACTATTCAAAGCTATCTTATTAATTGCTGCTGGAAGTAACTTCCATTCAGCCTCTTCCATTATTCTTCTTTGTAGTGTTTCTGGAGTATCATCATCCTTAACCTCAACGGCCTTTTGGAAGATAATTTCTCCTGTGTCCATGCCTTCATCTACGTAGTGAACTGTAGCTCCTGAAACCTTAACTCCCTTAGCAAGAGCTGCTTCATGAACCTTAAGTCCATAGTAACCTACTCCACAAAATGATGGAATAAGTGATGGATGGATATTAATGATTCTATGAGAAAATTCATGAACCATCTTTTCTGGAATTCTAACTAAGAAACCTGCAAGTACTACTAAATCAGTTTCAAGCTCCTTAACCTTAGCTAAAAGTGCATCGTTAAAGATTTCTCTTGATTCATAATCCTTAGGAGAAATGCAAAAGCTAGGAATATTAGCTTTTTTTGCTCTCTCTAGGGCATAAGCTCCTGCATTATTAGAAATAACACCTACAAGCTTAGTATTCTTAATTGTTCCATTATTAACTGCATCTATAATTGCTTGAAGATTAGTTCCGCCACCTGAAACTAAGACCGTTACTCTTAGCATACAGTAACTCCCTTCTCGCCTTCTTCAATCTGACCGATTACGTAAGCTTCTTCGCCTGCTGCCTTTAGAGCCTCTAATGTCTTATCAGCATCTGCTGGATCAACTGCAAGAACCATACCAATACCCATGTTAAATGTGTTATACATGATCTTTTCTTCGATGTCACCGTCATTTTGAAGCATCTTAAAAATTGCAGGTACTTCATAAGAATCCTTCTTAACTACAGCTCTTACACCATCGTGGAGCATTCTAGGAATATTTTCATAGAAACCACCACCTGTAATATGTGAGCAGCCCTTAATCTTAACGCCAGCATTCTTAACGCTCTTTAAAGCCTTAACATAAATCTTAGTTGGAGCAATTAAAGCCTCACCTAAAGTCTTTCCAAGGGCATCATAATATGTATTAAGAGATTCTTCTGTGATTGTGAATACTGAACGAACAAGTGAGAAACCATTTGAGTGAACACCGCTTGATGTAATACCAATAAGTGTATCACCAGCCTTAATGTCCTTACCTGTAATTAAATCCTTCTCATCAACGATACCAACTGCAAAACCAGCTAAATCATATTCATCAACTGGATAAAAACCTGGCATTTCTGCTGTTTCACCACCAATAAGTGCACATTCTGACTGAAGACATCCTTCAGCTACACCCTTAACGATTGTAGCAATCTTCTCAGGTTCGTTCTTACCACATGCTACATAGTCAAGGAAGAATAAAGGTTCTCCACCTGCACAAGCAATATCATTAACGCACATAGCAACACAGTCAATACCTACTGTATCATGCTTATCAAGTGTGAAAGCAATCTTAAGCTTTGTACCAACACCATCTGTACCTGAAACTAATGTAGGCTTTTCCATCCCCTTAAACTTCTCTAATGAGAAAGCTCCAGAAAATCCGCCAAGACCGCCAAGTACTTCAGGTCTCATTGTCTTAGCAACGTGCTCCTTCATAAGTTCTACTGCCTTGTAACCTGCCTCAATATCAACACCAGACTTTTTGTAATCCATTTTTCTACCTCATTCTTTTTAATTTATTTTTGCCCATTTATTAAGCAAATGTGTTCTAAATTTTTGTTTTTAAAATTCTTTTAATCCTTCATAAAAATTATTTTGTTTAATCAGCCCAAAGCTTAATTATCTTGTTTAATTAGCCAAAAGCCTAATTACTTTGTGTAATTTTTATATCCTACTTCTTGAAGCTTTGCGTCCTTTGCTTGTACGCCTTCCTTCATTTCTTTAGTATAGTCCTTTAATTTTGATAATAATTGTGAATCAGATGTTGCTAAGATCTTAGCTGCGAGAATACCTGCATTAGCACCTCCATTAATTGCAACTGTTGCAACTGGAATGCCTGAAGGCATCTGTACGATTGAATATAATGAATCTCTTCCACCTAGGGAAGTTGTATGCATTGGGATACCAATAACTGGCATAGGGAAAATAGCTGCGCACATACCCGGTAGGTGGGCTGCCATACCTGCTCCTGCAATAATAACTTTAAACCCTTTCTCCTCTGCAGTCTTCGCGTATTCAAAAAATACGTCAGGTTCTCTGTGGGCTGAGATAATTGTCATTTCATATGAAATGCCGAACTTCTCTAGGATATCTGCTGCCTTAGCCATAACAGGCATATCAGAATCACTACCCATGACAATTCCAACTAATGCCATAGTCTTCGTTCCTCCTAAATTTTAATTATATTGACCATTCGGTCTTTTTCTTTCATAATCTTGCCTTAGTAAATTTGGCATAAACAAGCAAAAAAATTATTGCCTGTACAAAAATTATGGTGCCTAGTGCCTTATTTAATGCACCAAACACCATAATATTGTACTTGCTTTTATTATGAAGGTCAAGGCGAAACCATCCCCATTTGTCCTTTTTTTTCAATCATTTTCAATCAAACTAATTCATTTTATTTTTCCATGATATGAAGAAAAATCGCTTTTTTAGTTATCTACTTAAATGAAACCATAAATCTTGTGCCAAATTCAGGTCTTGATAAAACTTCTATTTTGCCTTCGTGGGCATCCACTATCCACTTTGCAATTGAAAGTCCTAGTCCAGAACCACCAGTAGTTGAATTTCTAACTTCATCAGATCTATAGAATCGCTCAAAAATATGGGATATCTCACTATTATTCATTCCAATACCCTCATCTTGTATTAAAAATCCAGCACCTTCTTTATACACACCAATCCTTATAACTGAGTGACTTTCTGAATATTTAGCTGCATTTTGTAAAAAGATTCTAGCCGCCTGCTTTATCATGCCATAATCCCCATTAATCTTGTGAAACTTATTATCTAATACTGCGAATTTTTCCTTGGGATCTTCTATGTCTGCTGTCTTTTTTATTAATTTCTCAATTTCGTCTATATTATCTAGTCTGTAAATATGCTCTTCATCAACCATTAAGGATTCTTCCCAAATCTCATAAAGCATTTCCTCTATATAAAAATCTCGTCTATTAAGAATATTTCTGCCACTATCTCCCCTTGCTAGGAAAAGTAGCTGTTCTATTAGCTCTTTCATATGATCAGATTCATTTTTTATAGCATTTACTGACTCTTCTAGAATTTCTCTATCATCCTTTCCCCATCTATCTAACATGTTAACATAGCCCTGAATTACCGCTATTGGGGTTCTTAGTTCATGAGATGCATCCGATACAAAACGAGCCTGAGAATTTTTAGCTTCCTGCAACCTTCTAATTAAACTGTTAATGGCAATTTCTAAACTTTCTAAATCCTTATCTCCTAGTTTAATACTTGTAACTGTCTCATCTGCTGCATTTAACACTTCTTCTAAATGATCAAGGGAGGCTTGGTTTGCGCTTTTAGCTAGAACCTCTGCCTGAATCGCCAAATCATTTAATGTCCTTAACTGCTTTCTAATTATCTTGGTATTAAAAAGACTTTCCACAAGAAAAATAAACTCTGCAATTAATATAATCACGCCTATTTCAACATAATTATCATAAAAATCACAAACCTGCTTTATATCCACACTAAAACCTGATGTTTTAAAATTCTGATAAAAAAACAATGCAAAACTTGCTATTAATATCCCCATATCCATTACAATCACTAGCTTTAATGTATGTAACCATACTCTAAAATTTATTTTTCTTGCAACGGAGCTCTGTCTTTTATTCTTATCATTTTCCATAGACTATTCCTTTATTACATACCCAACACCACGCACGGTTTGTATTAATTTTATGCCATATTTATCATCAATTTTAGTTCTCAAGTATCTAATGTAAACATCTATTATGTTAGTTTCTCCGTAATAATCATATCCGCATACCTTATTAAGTAGTTGTTCCCTATTTAATACTATGTTTTTGTTCTCCATTAAGCACTTTAACAGCTCAAACTCTCTATTGGTAAGCTCTACTATATCTTGTCCCACCTTTACTTCATGTCTTAAAATCGATAATGAAACATTCTTTATTCTAAGAATCTCATCCTCTGCTATAATGGAGTTTTCCTTATTGCTTTCTCTTTGTTAACTATCTTTATTATCACTTGCCTTATGCTTTATTGCTACACGAATTCTTGCTAATAATTCCTCTATGGCAAAGGGCTTTGTTATATAATCATCTGCTCCTGCATCAAGGCCTGAAACCTTATCCATCACAGCGTCTCTTGCAGTTAACATAATAACTGGTGTGTTTTTTTGTAATCTTAAACGACGTAATACTTCCAAGCCGTTTAAACCTGGAAGCATTACATCAAGTAATATTAAATCAAAGTCCATTTCAAGGGCTAAATTAAGTCCTTCTCTACCATCTACACATGTCTGTACTTCATATCCTTCGTGTCCTAATTCTAGCTCTAAAAATCTAGCTATCTTAACCTCATCCTCTACAATTAGCACTTTGCTCATAACTAAATCCTATTCTTTCTTTATTCTTTAAATCTAGTTGTTGATTTTGTTTTTTAAATCATCAACTTTATCTGCGCATTTATCGCACATTTCATTAACATCCACACTTACCTTGCCAATCCCAACAAAACTATATCTTATCTCGAAAAATAATCCTATAATCATTAATGGAATAACAACCCAAAATGCAAAAATTAATAATAAAACAAGGAAAAAAACTGGAATCTTAGCTATTTCTCTGTCGTGTTTTTTTACTAATAAACACACCTCAAAGGATTTGTCTAATACTTTCTTACACCATCTGCATAATGAGGAAAATACATCACTAAATTTTTCATCCTTAACCGAATTCTCATAATTAGCCTGAGCTCTTGCAAATTGTTCGTCTGTTTTATTTTCACCTTTTTCAACTGTATAAAAGGCAGTTTGACCTTTGTTAATTTTACCCATTCTTTCAAGGTAACAAATTGCATCCAAGATATCCTCATTACTATTTTCAAGGGCTATCTTAGCATCTTCATAGCTAACACCTGTCTTTTCAATGATTTTTTCGACCTTTTCTAACTTATCCATATCTTATCTCCTTTATTCTAAATTTATTGTATATTTATTATTTGCTAAAGTCCATATTTTTATGAATTAACTTAGAGTTGTTATTATATGGCTCCTTAGCTTGTATTTAGAATAAAGCAGTTATATTAATGCTAAATTTAGCAAAGATTAAAATTACATTAAAAAAGCAAGAAAAAAGGACCTGCTAAGTTAGCAGGTCCCTCTCCCTTACTAAAAGATATATTTTGTGTGGGTACACTATATACATCTCTATGTTAGTTTGCTTTAGTCTTCCTTACTTGATTTCTTTGATGTAATGACTACTAAAGCTCCAGCAAATAACATTATTGCCATGAAGTATATCATTCTAGTTCTGTTGTTATCGCCTGTCTGTGTTGTGTCAGCTGCAACATCTCCAACATCTACTATAGCTTCTTCTGCCGCAACCTCTCCAATATCTACGAAATCTTCATCTGCTGCAATTTCTCCAATATCTTCTGTTGGTGCTGGCTTTGTAACTACGTCTTCATCTGCTGCAACTTCTGTAGTTGGCTGTGGATTTGTTGGTTTTTCTGTTGGAACTTCCTTGATAGTGTAGTAAACCTTAATTACATTGTCTTCTACATTATCTGAAACTCCTAATCCTAAACCTTCTACTGATGAGAATTCATATCCATCCTTAATCTTATCTTCGTATGAGTTAACCTCTAATCCATAATATTCAGGATTTGTTTCTGTTAATTCTTCATCTAACACATTATCGAAATAATATTCAACAGTCACATCAAATTTACCTAACTGATAAGTAATATTAATTTCATTATCAACTTTATTTACTCCTAATTTATCTGGTCCTTCTACAAGAACCTCATTTGTATAACCTCTTTCAGGCATGTTCTTATCTACATCTACATTAATGCTTGTAACTCTTGCGCTTCTTCTAAGGATTACGTTATCAACTGTTTCGTAGTTAACTGTTGCTTTATTCATTGCCATACCAGTTAATGTTTCAATTGACTCTACTTCTAATTCCTTTGTTTCAGTATTTAATACCTGTTTAAAGTAGTTAATTGTATACTCAACATCTGCTAAATCAAATGTTACATTTACAATATTCTTATCTGGATTGTATGTTACTTTACCATTTCCTTCTGCATCAAGTTCTGCTACGCCTTCAGCCTCATAACCCTCTAAAGTTTCCTTGTAATCTTCTCCAAGATCACTTGCCTTTGTTACATATGGAATATCACTCTCAAATTCTGCTTTATCTTCTACTGTTAAAAATGCCTCTTCATTATCAATTAAGAAGTAATTAACTGTATACTTAAAGCTATCTTTTTCATAAAGGACAATTACTACATTATCCTCTAAATTCTCTGAAACTACTGTTGCACTGCCTGCCTGGATTTCACCATCCTTATATCCAAAGTCTGGTTTTTTAGCATTAATTGCATCTGTAATATCAATTCCTTCACCATATGTAGCTTCTGCATATACTGGATCACCAATTAAATTATTATCTTCTACTGTATCTTTATAGTACTTAATTGTATAACCAATTACTGCCTTAGTATAGATTACATTTACTACATTATTGTTAATGTCAGCTGTTACAATCTTAGCACTTGTAGCTTCATCTACTACGCCATCGTTATAACCTTCTTTTGGTTCTGGCTTCTTAGCATTTAACTCTTCATCAGTAAGTTTAATCTCACTTTCAAAGATTGCATTTTCATTTATTACGTCATCACCAATTTTATTGTTTTCATTAACGCTACCATCATAATATCTAATAATATAACCAACTTTTGCTTTATTTGAATAAAGAACTGTAATCACATTATCAGCTTCGTTAGCACTAATCGTAAGGTCTCCAGAAACAATACCTGCTTCATAACCATCTGGCTTAGCATATGTATTATCTACGTCTGCTGCTAAAATCTTATCTCCAAAAGTTACTGCATCTTTATTAACTGTTGCTAGAAGATACCCATCCTGATCTTTAATTTCATCCTTATAGTACTTGATTACATATTTGAATGCATCCTTTTCATATACTACATTAACTACATTAAGATCTGCATCTTCTGTTATTGTACCGTTTCCACCTTCACTATAAGAAACTGTTCCATTAACCTTGTAACCTTCTGGTGCCTTACCTTCTACATCTACTGGAATTTGTGTTCCAAATTCTCCTACTCCTGTAACTGGAGCACCTATTAAATTACTTGGTGCAATTGAATCTTTATAGTAATTAACTTCATATGGTAACTGTGTCTTTGTATCATATACTACATTAACTACGTTAAGTGAATCATCAATATTTACTACCTTAGCGCTTCCCTCAGCAATTACGCCAGTATTATAACCAGCTGGTCTAAACTGACCTAATAGACTAGCATTAAGTGTTATATCTGATCCTACTTCCATATTAACAAGTGATTCTTTATCTGTTCCAAGGAGTTCACCTTCAAGTGAATCCTTATAGTAGTTAATTACTACATTGCTCTTAGTCTTCTCATAGTACTTAATTGTTACTTCTTTTGTAGGTGTTACCTTACTTGTAATAACATCTACGCTATTGTTTGTTGTTGTGTTACCTTCGTATTCAATTCCTTTGAATACTAATTTGTCAGCAGTTAGGTCTTTTGCTGTAACTGTGTGTCTTCCAAATGTTGTGTTTACAAATTCATTACTTAGAGTATCATTTGAATTTACATACTCTGTGCTAATATCACCTACCTTATTTCCATTCTCATCTACCTTAATTGAATTAACTTTAATAGAAGCTTTTGTAATTCCTGCCATAGGAATTGGGAATTCTTGTGTTGCTTCTTCTCCCTTATTGTTAATATAGCTTATTGTTGTTGTTTTATTAGTTGGATATGTTTCATCCTCATTCATTGAATCTAACATATCTGGATCTACTACAATTCTATAAGTTAATGTTGCTGGTACGCCTTCATAAATTGTACCTATATTCCAAGTTAAACTATCTGTTTCCTCGTTATATGCTACATCTCCCTGTGATTTAGATATAACACTATCAACTGTCATTCCCTTTAAATTAAAGCACTCACCCATTGGATCCGTTACTACAGCTGATTCCGCTGCATTTCTAATCTTACCTGCAATTGTACTAAATGCTTCACTAATGCTTTGTGCACTATCTGTTGCATACATTACATAATCATCACCTGATGTAAATCCCTTTAAAATTTCCTGTGTACTAGTTGTTAATCCAACACCTATACCATAGATTTCTGCCCCGCTATCCTTAATTAAGTCAGCTTCATAATCTGTTGCTTTCACAATAACATTCTTTATGTTTGCATATTCTGGTGCTTCATTATTATGTTCACATATTCTATCACTTTCAGGAATTGCTCTATATAATTCATGTATCGATGAATTACCTTTTCCCATAATTGCATCATTATCATAAACAATTTCTGTTATTTCATATTCGTCTACATCATTTAAATATGTTATATATTGTCTTCCTGTATTATACACATCAATATATCTACTACCAGAACCTGTACTAAAATGTTTTGAATTACCAGCTCTACAATAATTATTAATATCAAGAGAAATACTCTTAATACCATATGCGTAAGTAGGTTCTCCATCTGTCATAAGCATTACATATTTTCTATCTGCATCTGACGCTTCCAAAATCTGTCTTGCTTCATATAATCCTGCATGAATATTTGTACCTGTATTGCTATCAATTGTTAAATTATCAATTGCAGTTAATAAAGCATTAAGCGTATCCTTTGTATATGTACCTTTATTGCTATAATTTTTTCCATATGTTACAAGAGAAACTGTTGTAACCTCATTTGCTAATAATGCAGAAGCAGCGCTCTTTGCTGCGTTTCTTACATTTTTAATTTTATCACCTAACATACTTGTTGAAAGATCTATTACCATTACTACTTCTGTTGTTGTAATAGCTTTCTTACCTGAAACACTAAGGGTAATGTCCCATGTATTATCTTCGCCTTCAACTGCCTCAGCAACTTTATTTAATGTTAAAAGTGAAGTATCTTCTGCTGAAGCAACTATTGTTCCAATTGCTCCAAATAGTGTTGTCAAAATCATTACAGCACTAATAAGTATACTAATATACTTTTTAACTTTGAGTTTCTTAAATATCTTCGCCATATTTCATCCTCCTTAACATAGTCACCCACTACTTTCTTTTGTCCTTTAAGTTAACTTCCTTAAAAGTTAACTTTCTTAAAAAGACATCTTTTATTAAATTGTGATCACGTCTTTTGATATAAATATATTAGCATTAATATAGCAATCACAAATCCCCCCCTAATAGGGGGATATTTTGACATAAATTTCAGATTGTATTTTTAAAATACATAAGGTAGTAATACTCATAGTATATTGTAGTACTATAGTACTAGTATAGTTGTAATTTCTTTCATTTATGCTAATATTTTTTCTTGTGTATGTATAAAATGTCTTTTATATGGTGGGATAAACTGCCCTATATACTTAGATTTACTCAGAAAGGATTTAAATATGGACTCAAGTAATGTAACTACAACAGATTCTATAAAGAAAAACTCTTTAGATATGACTAATGGAAGTATCTTTAAATCTATACTTTTATTTTCAATTCCACTTATACTTGGAAATCTACTACAACAATTATATAACACTGCAGATTCCCTAATTGTTGGTAATTTCGTAGGAAAACAAGCCCTTGCCGCTGTTGGATCTAGCGGTATGCTTATATATCTTATATCCTGCTTCTTTTTGGGAGCTGCAAGTGGTGCTGGCATTATATTGTCTCAATTATACGGTGCTAAAGACTATAAGCGCCTTGATCTATGCCTAAAATCAACTCTTGCAATAGGTATAATTATTGGTTTAATAACTTCTATTATTGGTGTTATTTCTGCTAAACCTTTATTAGTTCTTATTAATACATCAAGTGATGTTCTGTCCAATGCAACTATTTATCTAAGACTGTATTTTGTTGGTATTATCTTTAATGTTATTTATAATATGGCAGCAGGTATTCTAAATGCCTTTGGTGATTCTAAACGATCACTTCTATATTTAGGAATTGCAAGTGTTGTTAATATAATCTTAGATTTTTATTTTGTAGCATTTTTAAAACTTGGAATTGCCGGAGCTGCCATTGCAACAGATATAAGCCAATTTATATCAAGTACACTAGCTATTATTTATCTAGCAAGGACACATCTTCCTTATCATGTGGATATTAGACAGGCTAGATTATATAAGGATATGTCAATTAAGATTATTATGGTCAGCCTACCAACTGCCATTCAAAATGCAGTAATTGCTCTTTCTAATGTACTAATCCAGGCTGGTGTAAATGCCTATGGGACTAATGCCACTGCAGGTTTTGCAGCCTATATGAAAGTTGACGGCTTTAATATTTTACCAATACTTAGCATAAGCCTTGCAGCTACTACTTTTATTGGTCAAAATATCGGTGCTAAAAAAATGGACCGTGTTTATAAAGGTATATGGATTGTTCTTTCTATAGGTCTTGTTTATACCGCCATAATATCAGTTATAATGCTTGGCTTTAGTAGAGAAATTATCGGACTATTCTCTAGAGATCAAGAAGTTATAAACTATGGTATTCTATCTATTAAAGCACTTGCTCCATTTTATATGTGTTTAAGTATATGCCATTCTCTTGCAGGTTCCATAAGAGGAACTGGCAACACATTGGCACCTATGGTTATTATGTTGCTTTCACTTTGTTTATATAGAATTTTATGGATTATTATTATAGCTCCAAAAATCGGAAGTATCTGGGGTGTCCTATTAACATACCCTACATCCTTTATTGTATGCGCCATCCTTATGATAGGTCTTACAATCTATGTTTTTTCTCATATAAAGAAAGACGATAACTAAAATAAGACAATAACTAAAATAAACCTCCAAAGAATGATTGTCTCACTCTTTGGAGGTTTTACTATTTCTTATCAATATGTATGTTTATTATTCGTTAAATGGATCATTTAGACTTAATGTTCCCTCAAGAACAAATCTGCCATTTCTAATAATGTCTGTTCTATTATTATCATAATCAACTACTGTAATATTTCCAATTTCATCATATGGAATTGTAATATCTGTGTGGCAATTATAATACGCCTTATCTGGATTGCTTTTTCTAAGGATTGATACTTCATTATCCCTTGAAATAATTTCCTTGCCATTAGGATTATAAACCTTTACATCTTCTGCTCTATCATAGCATGTGTCTCCTAATGCAAAGTGTGGGCCCATCTTCTCAACTATAAGGATAGGAAGCTTATAAACTATGTCATATTTATTAGCCATTACATAGGCTGTTGTATTAGTTCCTATGGCAAATTCTCCCATTGGAAGAGTTTCATGGTTATAAAGGACGTTAGCCTTAAACATTTCACGACCTTTTTCCATGCCGCCATCTTCATCCTTAAAATTATCGCAAGAATAGTCAGTTACAAAACCATCCTTTAAATCCACTGTTAAATTAGTAAATTTAAGGTCATTTAAGAATACTGATGAAACATTGATTCTTCCTGTTGTGCCCTTTAATACTGGTGATGTAAAAGTCTCACCAAGAGGAATATTTACATCTGCAAGGCAATTTTCAAAAACAGTTTCTTTATCTGGATTATTAACCTTCATTATAGAAACCTTTATATCAGTTGTATTGCCATTCTGTCCCTTAACTTCCACATACTTAGCTCTATCTAATGCATCAATTATCTTTTCTTGAATAGTCTTATATTTGTCATAATCAAGAGTATTTATCTTAACTGTTTCGCCAAAAATCTCTTCAAATTTATCGCCAATTTCTGGTGTTGGATAAGCTATTATTGTAAAGCTTCTTTCTTCACCCTTAATATAGTTATTAACTATAGCTGACGCTTCATTAGAATACTTTACTATCATTTTCTGCTGCTTATCTGATAATTTATAAGAAAAATCATTATTCTCTGGTTCAAATGGTGTTTCGCCAAACACTTCCATTACGGCAGGACCACCATGAACTGATGCTAAGTCCTTATATTTTTCGTAGGCAAGTCTTGTTGCTCCTAACTTTCTTTCTACAAAATCGTTGTTAAAGTAAAGCGCATAGTCTTGCTTATGGTCATATTCAAATTGCTTATTAGCTATTGCACCATAATATCCTACCTTAGCACCACTAATTGTCTTATTTATAGAGTTATAAGCTGCTCTATAAATTGTTGGTTTTAAACCTATCTTTGCAAATTCCTTGATTTCTTCTCTAACAAGTCTTTCAAAGCCTAGACAAAATCTTATATTTACAGTCTTTTTCTTAGTTATATCTTTACCTGTAAGTTCAAATCCCTTTCTATAGCCTTCAGTAAATGTACGAGCCATAGAATTTATTTCTTCATCACTTAATGTATTAAGATATTTTGCAGTCTTTAGCTCATTATCTGTAATATATTCCCCAAATTTGTAGAGATATCTCAAATCTGTTAAATCTGAATCCATAATAATTCTTGTAGCAAAATCCTCATCTGGGTCAAGTAATTCCTTAATTCTTTCTTCAATCAAATCATCTGAATAATCACTTACATACCAATAAATTGCATCTTTTAATTCATTTACATTGTTTCCAAATAAATAGCATTCAATAAATAATTCTTGCAATGCTACCATTTCATCTAATCTTGTCTCAAAAGCAAGCACAATAAGTCCTCTTAATTCAACATAGAGAAAAGATAGGATTTTTCCTAGATCCTCACCAAAAATCCCACATGCATATTTAGGATTACCATAACAAGTACCATATAGCTTAGGATCTAATTCTTCATAAAGAGACTTATTTAATTTCTGTAATTCTTCTAATGAGTAATCATCTAACTTTCCGCTTTTAGAAAGTTTATAAATCTCATCTAACTTAACTATAAATTTAGCCTCATACATGTAAAATCTAGCTAATTCCTCATTATCTAGCTCAGCATTCTGGCTGATTTCTTTAATTCTATCAATAGAAAGATTATATCTTTCTTCTAAATTATCATTAAACATATTATACTCCCATCAATAATATTGCTAGCATAAAAACAGTTAATATACCGCATAGCATAGAACCTACTTTAGATAAAGTATAGAATTTATCCGATTCCCTAAAGGAAAGCAATCCTATAGCTGTGCCCATTGATGATAACACAAGACTAAGTAGTGCTAAACTTCCCACCTTTAAACCTGCATTACCATCTGCTAAAGTAGAAATATATATACCATAAGATAAGCTAGCTAAAGATAGTATACCAAGGGCTGTTGATATAGTTCCACCTAATGTTTGATTTTTATTTGAGAATTTATATTTATTAAAAATTTTCATTTTGATTTCTCCGATTTAATTATTTCAAAGGCCTTAAAATAACAAATAATAAAAAGCCTATTATTGCACCTATTGTGTTAAGTATAATATCATCCACATCAAATGAGCCAAGTTTTGTATAGAGCTGCACACATTCAATTACAAAGCTTAAGATGCAAGATAATACTACAGTCTGTAAAAAACCAGATTTTCTAAATACGCAAGGAATTAAAAATCCCATTGGCATAAATAAAACTACGTTTCCAGCTAAATTAAGCATTGCCATAGAACCATAGGTTGTATCCCCTAAAAAACTAACGAATCTCTTAATTTCATTAAATGGTACCAAATTAACATTTAAGGAAACGTCAGTTGTCTGTGCCCAAGAGCCTCCCCTTCCTAAACTCTCTGCAAAAAATACCAAATAAATAAGGATTCCTAAATATATAAAAAAACTAAACCACAATGCAATCCCTATTGTTTTCTTATTCTTCATATTCTCTCCAAACTAAAAGATAATGTCCTATTTCTAGGACATTATCTCCATAAATTCACTCTCTTTTAAAATAATGTATCAGACTTATGTGCTAATAGACGTGCACCATTTACAAGCATTACAATTCCAATTCCAATTCCTGCTGCAATTGTAATAATTCCAAATACAAGGCTTGATACACCTACTGACTTTACTTTTTTATAAAGCTTTTCGTCCATTATCCCTACCTCCATATTATTTTATAACTGCCATATAGCAGATTTATACTTTTCTAGTTATTAACAGCACCATATTGCTTATAATATTCATCAATATCAGCTTTGATCTTATCATCAATAACAACTTTGCCATTACATTCCTTATTATATAAGTGCTCAACAACATCTGACATAGAAACGATTGCATTAGCAGGGAAGCCATATTTTTCTGTAATTTCTACTAAAGCAGACTTCTCTCCCTTGCCTCTTTCCATTCTATTAAGTGATACCATAAGTCCCTTGATTTCAACATCACCCTGAGCCTTAATAATAGGGAATGTCTCTTCAATCGACTTACCACTTGTTGTTACATCTTCTATAATAACTACTCTATCGCCATCCTTAATTGGGCTACCAAGTAAAATTCCAGCATCACCATGATCCTTTGCTTCCTTACGATTAGAGCAATATCTAATTTCCTTACCATATAATTTATGATATGCCATAACAGTTGCTACTGAAAGAGGAATACCCTTATATGCTGGTCCAAATAATACATCAAAATCATCACCGTAATTATCATGAATTGCCTTAGCATAGTATTCACCTAACTTAGTTAATTGTTCTCCTGTTACATATAAACCAGCGTTCATAAAAAATGGAGATTTTCTACCACTCTTTAATGTAAATTCTCCAAATCTTAACACATCACTTTTAACCATGAATTCAATAAATTCCTGCTTGTACTGTTCCATTTTTAATTCCTCACTATCTTTCCTTTATATTATATTAGTTAGGGTAAGACCCTAAAAAATAGTCGGAAAAGAAAATCTTTCCCGACTATTATACATTGATATTTCAATTCTAGCAATAATTCAAGTTTAAGTTTTCTTTACTTAAATACAGATGTTGCATCAGTTAATGTTTCTTTCAACTTCTTCATCTTAGACATGTTATTAGCAATATTTTCAATACTTACTACAATATTAGAGATATTTCCATTTACTTCCTGGTTTCTTGCAGCATTTTCTTCTGATAATGCGCTTAATTCTTCAACAGAACCAACGATTTCAACACCTATTGACTTTAATGTTTCTGTCTTAGTATCGATTTCTTTGATTTTTTCAATAGAATCTCTAATTGCATCGTTTAATTCACTAAATCTATTTTGTGCATCATTAATGCTTTGATGTTCATTAGACATTGTTTCCATAATGCCCTCAGCAAGTTTAACAGTCTCAGATGAATTTTCAAGCATTTCTGCTGCAATCTCTCTAATTGTTGCTGCTGAATCATTACTTTGTTCACTTAACTGACTAATATTTTGAGCTACAACTGCAAAACCTTTACCTGCTTCACCTGCACGAGCTGCCTCAATAGAAGCATTTAATGAAAGTAACTTGGTTCTACTAGCAACTCCAATAATAAGTGTAATAGCATCATTAATCTTATTAATTGATTCATTAGTAAGTAAAATCTGCTTATTAATTGACTCTACTGCATCTGCACTAATCTTATTAGATGATAATACCTTCTGCATGCAATCTGCTGCTGCCGAACTTGCCCTATCCATATTATCTGAATTATCTGCAAGCATTGTGATTTTTTCACTAATATCATTAACTGTAACATCCATATCAGATACGTTACCATTAACATTTGATACATTTTCTGCCATATGCTGTGCCATACTTGACAATTCTTCAACAGCATTTTCAATCTGACCAGCAGCTGATGCTGATTCAGATGATGAAGCCTCAACTCTATCAATTCCCTTTGAAAGATCATCAGTTACACTCTTAACCTTTCCAATAGAATCAGATAACATACCTTGTACATTAGTTAAGGCATCAACCATTTTCTTGTTTTCTTTAATCTTACTTGGTATTTCTATGCTAGATTCCAAGTCACCAGAAGCAATTTTTTGTAATGAATTTGCAATTAATTCTAATGCCTTTCTAATAACCTTAGACATGAAGTAAATAACTACAACAAAAATTACTGCTAATATAACTGCTGCAATAATCAGCTTGATAATTGCTACTTTTATATCATCTTCAATTAAAGAAGCTTTCTTACCAGCAAATGTCATGCCCACAATTTCACCGCTATTAAGCTTTATAGGAGCATAGTGAACGTAATATTTTTCGCCATTAACCGTAGCATTTTTACTTTCGTAAGTTTTGCCACTTTGTATAACGGTCTTAATTACTTCATCACTAGCCTTAGTACCTTCAATTCTCTTACCAGATGAATCCTTAAGAGATGTCATTGCTCTAGTATCACCAATAAATACTGTAAGTTCAACATTTTCATTCTTAAAGCTATCTACGTATGTGTAGTCTTTATCGGGCTTGGTAAAAAATGATTCACCTACATTTTCATATAGCTGCTGCACATATGTGTTAAACTGTGCATCAATCACATCCACCTGTTCATCATATTGTTCTGATAAACTTCCACTAATAATTGTCCCACTAACAATAACTAGTACGCAAGAAACAATTAATGTTGGTAATAATCCAAAAAGCATTAAGAGTTTAAGCATACTTAACCCTGCAATACCGTTCTTACTACTAACTGAATCTGGCATATAATACCTCCTATTATTTTTTCACGGAATTCAATAAATATATTATATCACCTATATTGTTTATATTCAATTAGTAGTACGAACTTGATGGATTATTAATAATCTGTATATTATTTTGTTTTTAGCTTAATATTTTTTATTTAACACAGCCTATTAATTCATTAATATCCTTCACACCCTGTTTTTCACAGAATTTTTCTAAGCCCTCGATTACCTTAATTGTAGTTGTTGGGTCATTAAAGTTTGCTGTTCCTACTGAAACCATGCTAGCACCTGCCATAATAAATTCAAGGGCATCTTCTGCACTTCTAATACCTCCCATACCAATTATTGGGAGTTTAACAGCATTAGCGACTTCATATATCATACGAACAGCCACTGGCTTAACTGCTGGTCCTGACATGCCACCAGTTTTATTTGCTAGGGCAAAAGTTCTTTTATTAATATCAATCTTCATACCTGTAAGAGTATTGATAAGAGAAACTGCATCAGCACCACCAGCTTCACAAGCTCTTGCCATATCAGCTATGCTTGTTACATTAGGTGAAAGTTTCATAATAATAGGCTGTTTAGCTACAGCTTTAACTGCCTTTGTGATTTTTTCAGCTGAAGAAGGCACAGTTCCAAAAGCAATACCACCTTCTTTAACATTAGGACAAGAAATATTAATTTCAAGCATATCAACAGGTGCACTGCTAAGACGCTTAACTGCTTCAACATACTCTTCCTCTGAGTGACCACATACATTTACAATAATCTTAGTATCATATTTCTTAAGAAATGGAATATCTCTTTCTAAAAATGTATCCAGGCCTGGATTTTGAAGACCTATTGCATTAATCATTCCACCGTAAGTCTCAGCAATTCTAGGTGTAGGATTTCCTGCCCAAGGAGTAATAGCCACTCCCTTAGTTGTAACTGCTCCAAGTCTATTAAGATCAACAAACTCAGAATATTCCATACCTGAACCAAATGTACCAGATGCAACTGTTACAGGATTCTTAAAATCAACACCACAAAGATTAACTCCTAAATTCACATTACTCATTAGATTTCTACCTCCGCTGCATCAAATACTGGACCTTCTTTACAGACCCTTGCATTATTAACCTTTGAATGCTCGTCTTTTTTTGTTGTCTTGCACACACATGCAAGACATGCACCAATACCACATGCCATTTTTTCTTCTAGAGAAATATATGCCTTAACACCTAGGCTTTCTGCAAATGTTTTAACGCCCTTAAGCATTGGAAGTGGGCCACATGCAAAAATCACATCAGCCTCTAAGCCTTCATTCTTAGCTGCATCAATTACATTGCCATGGAAACCTACTGAACCATCGTCTGTAGCAATATGAACATTAGCACATTTTAAAAATTCATCCTTTAAGAAGTTCTCACTATCTCTATAACCTAGCACCACATCAGTCTGAATATCTAATTTTGCTGCAAGTTCAAGCATAGGAGGAACACCAATTCCGCCACCAAATAAAAGTGCCTTCTTAAATTCTCTACCTGACTTTAAAACTTCATCCTTAATCTTATCAAGTTCATATCCATTTCCAAGTGGGCCCTGAATTGTAAGACTTTCTCCTGCTTTCATCTTAGAAAATTCATCTGTTCCTGCCCCGACTACTCTATATACTATTCTAAGTAAATTACCATCAACTCTACAAATACTAATAGGTCTTGGAAGTAATCTCTCACCATAATTAGAATATACAGAAATAAACTGTCCTGGAATTGCGTGTTTTGCAATATCCTTAGTTTCAAACCAAATTTCAAATACGCCGTTGGCAAGCTTAGATGCCTTAGCGATAGTTGCATTTTCTCTAAAAGTCATAAAATCTCCTTCTTCAATCTTCTCTACTTACCAAGAGCTCCATTAATGTCTGCCTTCATATCTAGTACTGCCTGTCTTGCAGCATCGCCAAAGTTCTTATCGCCAAATTTTTTGTAAGCATCCTTTGTGTATGCTGCTATGATACCTCTTGAGCTATTTACAATTGCTCCTAAGCCGTCTTTATTAAAGAAGTCTACTAAGTCTTTGCCTTGACCACCCTGTGCGCCATATCCTGGTACTAAGATATAGTTTTTAGGCATAACTTTACGAAGTGCTCTACCCATTTCAGGATATGTTGCACCTACAACTGCACCAATATTTGAGTATTCGCCATCCATTGACTCATTACCCCATTCTCTTACTTTTTCACCAACTATTTCATAAAGTGGTTTATTATCAATTATTCTATCTTGAAATTCTCCTGAAGAAGGATTAGATGTCTTAACGAGAATAAATAGACCTCTGTCATTCTCATTACAAACTTTAATAAATGGATTAATACCATCCGAACCTAGATAAGGATTAACTGTTGCGAAATCCTCGTCAAATGGAGTAAACTCCTTAGAACCAACTTTAATTTTACCAATATGAGCAATAGCATAACTCTCTGAAGTAGAACCAATATCGCCTCTCTTAACATCACCAATAACAATTAAGCCCTTATCGTGACAATAATCAACAGTTCTCTTAAATGCAACCAAGCCAGGAATACCAAACTGTTCATACATAGCAATCTGTGGCTTAACAGCAGGAGCAACATCATATATCTTATCAATAATCTCCTTATTAAACTGCCAAATAGCTTCACAAGCTCCCTCTAAGCTTTCACCATATGTTTCAAATGCTGCACTCTTAATGTGTTCTGGAATGAACTTCATCTGAGGATCAAGACCAACAACAATAGGAGCGTCAGTCTCAACAATTTTGTTAATTAACTTACTAATCATAATTTTTTCCTTTCTCTTTAAGCTTACGTTGTGTATGTATTATACATAGCTTTCTTTTGGATAAAAAAAATTACGTTTAACTTTCTTATCTGAAAGATTATACAGTATTAACGCCAAAGATTGCAACAAGAAATTTTTATTAATGTACTGATTATTTTCTTAATAGTTCCTAATATACTGATAATTGTTACTATAAGTATTCTTGTTTTTATATTTTTTACAATGTATAATTAAATCAATCAAACTTAGTATTTGAGTAGGGGAAAGGACAACGACATTATGAAACAAACTTCTTTTTTATCATGTGATAAGAAATCCAACATTCACGTGGTAATCTGGGAACCTGACAAAAAGGTATTTCCAACTCCACTTGCTATTGTTCAAATAGCTCATGGTATGGTGGAATATATTGAACGATATGACGATTTTGCTAGATTCCTAAATAAAGCTGGTATCTTAGTTGTTGGTAATGACCACTTAGGGCATGGTCAATCAGCAAAAAGTGATGAAGACTTAGGTTATTTTAGACATGATAAGCCAGAAAATGCCTTAATTCTTGATATGCATCACCTTACTAACATTATAAAAGATAAATACCCTAACACACCTTATTTTCTATTAGGACATAGTATGGGATCTTTTATGACTAGAAAATATTGCAGCATCTATGGGGACGAACTAGATGGTGTTATTATTTCTGGAACAGGCAATCAATCACCTGCAATTGTAAGTGTTGGGCTTATACTCACTAACATTGTGGGCTTATTTAAAGGAGAACGTTATAGGTCAAAATTTCTTGCTAAGACTATGATGTCTGGCTATAACAAAAGAATTCCAAATGCCAAGACTGCTAGCGACTGGATTACTAGAGATGAAGAAATTGTAGATAAATATGTTCATAATAAGTATTGTACATTTTTATTTACTGTTAATGCCTATAAGGGAATGTTTAGAAACATTAAATACATCCAAAAAAAGCATAATATCGACAAAATACCAGCTGACCTTCCAATGCTTATGGCTTCTGGTCTATGTGATCCCGTTGGAGGCTATGGTAAGGATGTAAAAAAACTATATACTATCTATTCAAAACACATTAATGACATTACTTTAAAACTTTATGAAAATGATAGACATGAAATTCTAAATGAACTAGACAAAGACGTGGTCTATAAAGACATCCTTGACTGGATAAAGCACAGACTAATTAAATAATAGACATAAAGACCTGATAAGATTTAATTATCAGGTCTTTCTATATCTTTCTATATTTATTTTCTTACTTTTCTTTATAACTAATCAGTTATTAGCTTAGCGTTACTCGCACCCCAAGGGCTACCCGTTATGTAATCGCTATAATAATACACTGTATCAAAACCATTTAGAGCATTTAAGCCAATTGTAAGGGTTGACTTTGGAATAGTTATTTCCTTTATTCCGCTTCCATAAAAACATTCTGCCCCAATAGAAATCAAATTAGATGGCAATTCTATTTCTGTTATTTTTACGCAATTATAAAAACTCCTGTTGCCTATTTTTTTAATGCTTTGTGGCAAAGTAACATTAGTTATAGTTGTATTAGATTCAAAGGCATTATCTGCTATTTCTATAACCTCATGCCCATCTATTGACTCAGGAATAACAATAAGTGCAGAATCTCTACCCCAATCAGATAAGCCTGTAATACATACATTCCCCTTCTCATCTAATTCATATGTAAAAATCTTAGGCGTCATTTTCTTAGGTTTTTTCCCAAAGATTTTAACTCCAAGGACTATTAATAAAACAACTACTAGTCCCGCAATTATCCCACAAGCTATGGAAAAAACATTGTTTTTGCTTTTAGCTTTTAGTTTTACCTTCTTCATCTAACTATCCCCTTTTTCTTATAAGCTTAATAAATTCATCTGCAAGTTTTGGGTCAAATTGCGTGCCCTTACACTTAATGATTTCCTCTATTGCATCCTCCTTAGACATAGCCTTTCTATATGGTCTATCATGTGTCATGGCATCATATGCATCAACAATACTAAACATTCTAGCAAGTAAAGGAATATCCTCTCCCATAAGACCGTTAGGATAACCTGTTCCATCAAATCTTTCATGATGACTTAGAATACTAAAGGCTATTGGCTCAAGTTCAGATGCAGCCTTAGCAATTCTATATCCCTTCTCTGTATGAGTTTTCATAAGTTCTCTTTCATCCTCATCTAATTTGCTAGTCTTCATAAGAATTGAATTAGGTATCGCAACCTTACCAACATCATGAAGAGCTGCAAGCATTGATAACTGTGCTTTTACGGTATCTGTTAGCCCTATAAAATCTGCAAATTTTTCACAAAGCTCCCTTTCTCTTTCAATCTGCTTATCAGTCTGCATATCATATTCATTAAGACCTTGCTTTAAAGAACCAAGAAGTGAACTTCTCTTTGATGTAGTTGATAGCATCTTTTTATTAACCATGGATTCCCTAGCTAAATTTACACACTTTTCTAAATCAGCCATGTCTGCTATTTCGCAAATACCAAATTCAATATTTACATATATATTTTTAGTTGATAGACGCTTTCTAATTATTTCTTTTATCTCTGTCATTTGCTCTATAACTTTTATCTCACTTCCATTAAGCAAAATTGCAAAATCACCATCATCAAGTCTTGCAACAAAATCAGTTTTTTTCGTTTTCTCTATTAAAATATTAGCAAGTCCTATTAGAAGATTATCCCCTGCTGCCTGTCCGAATTTTTCATTAATATAAGTCAGGTTATCAATATTACAAACCACAACCCTATTATAATTACTGTCCTTATTTTTCTTATAAAAGCTATATTTATTATAAATTCCTGTTAAGGCATCAAAGGTTATTGATTTTTCCAAATCATCATAAGCCTTAGTTAATTCAGTAATATCCTGCATTACCAAAATCATACCAAGCATCCTATTATTATTGCTCTTTAAATAATGAACTCTACAATCGAAGATATCATCATTAATCTTCCAGGTAAATGTCTCTTTTTTTCTAAGATCTGGGCAATTCTTTTTCTTTATAAACCAATCAATAGTCTGTTCTCTTGCATCGTATTTTAAATCATCAAAAATCTTAGACATAGCCACATTAAAATCCGCTACAATTCCCTCATAATCAAACAAAACAACTGGTACTTTCATGTGATCTATAATCATCTTATGGGTTATATTAAGCATATTCTTCTTTGAAAACCAGAAAGTATTCCAATAGCAAAGAACACCAAGTAGGGCATAAAAAAGAATTGAAAAATCAAATCTTATATCTACAATACTCGTAATAAATAGTATTTTAAAAATAAGAATTGCGATTCCACCAAATACAATAGAAATATATCTTCCCCAATAAACAAGAGGAATTCTAATGCATTTAACTATCAATACAGAATTTATCGTAGCAAATATTCCCAAAGTAACTATAGTATGATATATAAAAAGACTATTCACCTCATATCCTAAAACATATGAGTTACCTATCATATTCACACTATATCTAATGGCGATTTCATTGAAAATATTAACTATGAAAACAACAGAATCAACTGCGACCAAAATGGCAAAAATGCCTTCTAAAATATTGAGATATTTGTTTCTTAATCTGGTAAAATCAAGGCAATAATGATAAAGCGCAAACAACATTAAATTCTGAAAAATAATGTCATTACTAATTCCAGCTGACATCACAACATAATTATCTGTCAAAAAATTCAGCGTATAAGACATAATAGAAAGACTAGCAAAAAGATACGTAAGCATGAGACTTCTGCCTATTTTTTCATGCTCAAAATAAGTTCTTATCATCACTCCAACTAATAAAAGAGCGGCTGCTAAATATAATATAAATAATCCTAGGTTCATATTCTAATCTCCTATATACAACAAATCATTTAACTATATTATAGCTATTTAAGCCGCTCTAGTAAAGCAATTTAAACAAATTGCTATATTATTTTTTTATTTTTTATTTCATAAGTAAATATATAAAATAAGCCACATATGAAAGAAGTAATACGATACCGCCTACTCTTCTTAATTCCTTCTTTCTAACAACGCAAAGGAATAGAATTACCATAATAACTGCAGCAATTATTGCATCAATAATAAATGCTGACTGGAATGCTACAGGAATAATAAGAGCTGATGTACCAACTACAAATAAGATATTGAAAATGTTACTACCTACAATATTACCTACTGCAAGATCTGCACTTCCTCTCTTAGCTGCTGTAACTGAAGTTACAAGTTCAGGAAGAGATGTACCAAGTGCCACAATTGTAAGTCCAATAAGTCTATCTGACATGCCCATAATCTTAGCAATTCCCTTAGCACCGTCTACTGCTACATTTGAGCCAAGTACAATTAATACAACACCGATAACAATAAGAATTAATAGCTTCCAGATAGGTAACTTCTTACCTGCTTCTATTTCATCTGACTCTTCTTCAGAATCTGAATTCTTATTTTTCTTTGTTCTAACAAAAA
Source organism: Lachnospira multipara LB2003 (assembly GCF_000702205.1). Classification (GTDB taxonomy): domain Bacteria; phylum Bacillota; class Clostridia; order Lachnospirales; family Lachnospiraceae; genus Lachnospira; species Lachnospira multipara_A. The sequence continues at coordinate 82,154 of NZ_KL370871.1, forward strand.
GATAAGCTAGATATCCAATAAAGAATACCCATAAAATAATACCATCTAATCTACCTACTGTTCCATCAAGGCCAAGCAAAAGTAATAGAATTGTTACTACTAAAGTAAAAGGTATATCAATAAATACAGTTGATTTTAATACTGCAATTGTTGTAATAGCAGCTGTTAAACCAAGGATTACAGCTACATTTAATATATTACTACCTACTACATTACCAATTGTAATATCAGCACTTCCCTTAAAAGCTGAAGTAATACTTACAGCTGCTTCTGGTGCTGATGTACCCATGGCAACAATTGTTAAACCAACAATAATTTCTGGAATACCAAGTTTAACTGCGATACCTGCAGCGCCTTCAACAAACCAATCTGCGCCCTTAACAAGGAACACAAATCCAATTACTAACATAACTAAGAACTTTAACAAACTCAAAAAATCCAAATTAATTTCCTCCGTATAATTTTTTTGTAACAATACAATGATACAAAAGAAAATTTTTTTCCGCAATCTTTTATATAACACAAAAAATAAATGAATCGTGCAAAATATGCACGATTCATCATTTTAAATATACATATGTATAAAATTAGCATTCTGATTTAAATCTAATCACGACCCTTTAACTTAAAGTGCTTAACCTCATCAACTAAAAGGTCAGCCTCCACATTAATTTCTTTAGATTTATTATAAACATCACTCACACTATTTTTAATCATATCTGTTGTTGCTGCTATTTCCTCACTACTTGCTGCATTTTCCTCGGCAGAAGCTGAAAGAGATGTTACAAGGTCGTTAACATCCATGAAATTAGAACTAATAACCTTGTTTACATCGGTAATCTTTTTGATTGCCTGATTTACCTTATTTATAGAATCAACAATATCAACAAACTTGCCCTTTGTAGCCTCTACAGATTCAGTCTGTGCCCTAACACAGTCCTTTACAACCTTACTTTGTTTATCAGCCATTTCACTTGCCTTTGTTAATTCATCAAGCATTTCATTAATGGTACTTGCTGATCCTGCTGACTGTTCTGCTAACTGTCTAATCTGCTCAGCAACAACTGCAAATCCACGTCCTGCCTCACCTGCTCTTGCTGCTTCAATACTTGCATTAAGTGATAATAAATTTGTCTGAGATGCAATATCTGTAATAAGTGAGCTTGATTCACCAATTTTATTAGCTGCCTCTGTAATACTTGAAAGTAGACCAAAAATCTGATTAAAGCTATCTAATGACTCCTTAGTTACACTAGTAAGTCTTTCTACTTCTGTCATACCTTCTGATGTAACATGATCAATTTCTCCTGAAGCATCAGCTAGATTTTGTGAAGCCTCACCATTTTCCTCAATAAGTCCTTGAATATCTGTCATATTATCTGAAAGTCTTGTTATGTCTCCAGCCTGTGTTGTTGCTGTAGATGCCATATCATTTACAGCATTAGCTACTGCTTCAATTTGATCATTACAAACAGATGCAAGTCCTGATATTTCTTTACTTGAAGATGATACATTATCTGATGAATCATAGATTTGTCCTACAATATCAGATAGACCTTCTTGAAGCTTATCTGCTGATTTTGATAAAGAACCAATTTCATCGTCATTATCAAGAATAAATGGATCAAAGGACAAATCATTATTAGCAAGAGTATTAATATCATCATCAACCTTTACAAGATTAATTCTGATATATCTAATAATATATGTATCAACAATAATTATAATCACATAGAGTATTACAGACACAATCCCTGCTGCCATAATTCCCTTTTCAATGTCGGATTCATGATCTTTTTTAGATTCTGATGCATAGTCCTGAATAATATCTTGAATAACTTCTAGTTCTCCTCTAGCTGCAATTAAGCTAGTCATTTGTAATGAAATATCACCTGTCTGTGTTGAAAAATCATAGGCTTGGTTTCCAGTGTTATAGTAAGACCAAAATGCGGATAAGGCATCGTTTATAGTAGTACTATTATACTTATGTGTTCCAATTTCAGGATACTCTTTAATAAGTGACTCAACATTTCCAATATGATTCTCAACTGAGCTTAAATAGTCACTGTAATTTTTAATTAAGGAAGCTGCTTTGTCTTTATCCTCTGAACGTGAATAAATTACAAAATACAATTCAGCCGTTGCCGCTTTATATAAATCCCTATCGGCAGACAAAATTTCTGAATCTACAGTATACAACTGCTCATAATAGATTTCCTCACTCTTTTTTGAGGTTGTCCTTACTAGATTGGCAAAATAAATAGTAAGAATAATGCCAAGTAATCCTAATGGTATAACCATTATCATTAATTTGAGTCTAATGCTTTGGTGTTTAAACATACTATTCCCTCCAGTTTATTATTTAGTTATTCACGAAAAAAAGTCCTAAGCAAAAGATATCACCATCTTTTGCTTAGGACCTAGCTGCAATTTATGAATTGCAAAAGATACTAAAAGTATTATAACACTTTTTACAATAAGGGTAAAGTATATTAAACCATTAAAAAAATTAAGCTAAGATATCTAAAACCTTATAATCCTTAGCTTCAACAGCATGCTTTAAAATTTCATTATCAACATCTGATGATAAGCTAACAATTGCCTCACCTGTTACATGGCTTACTTCTGCCTTATCTACTCCTTCTAAACTCTCTAAGGCTTTCTTTACACTAGCCTCGCAATGTCCACACATCATTCCTTCAATTTTAATTGTCTTATTCATTTTTTCGTCTCCTTTATTATTCTTTTTTTCTTTATTTAAGAAATCATCATTGCTAATAGGGATATTTCCTATATTAACCTGACAATTTTTCTTATCACTGCTTACATATTCATCTGTGTCGTCTTTTTTAAATAGATTAAGTCTTAGGGCATTAGTTACTACACAAAATGAAGATAAACTCATGGCAAAGGCGCCAAACATAGGATTAAGTGTCCAGCCAAAGGCACTAATATATACTCCTGCTGCAAGAGGAATTCCTATGATGTTATAGATAAATGCCCAAAATAGGTTCTCGTATATATTCTTTATGGTCTTTTTCGATAATTTAATTGCAATTACAACATCTGAGAGTCGACTCTTCATAAGAACTACATCTGCAGAATCAATAGCTACATCTGTACCTGCCCCTATAGCAAAACCCATATCTGCGCTTACTAGGGCTGGTGCATCATTAATACCATCACCTACCATAAGAACCTTGCCTTCTTTTTTTAGCTCTTCAATGACTTTAGCTTTTTCATCTGGCTTAACTCCTGCTATAACTTTATGAACTCCTGCTAATCGACCTATTTCATTAGCTGTTAGTTCATTATCACCTGTTAGCATAACAACCTTTAAGCCCATTTCCTTTAATTTAGCTATAGCACTTGCTGAATCAGGTTTAATAGCATCTGCCACAGCAATAAGTCCAAGCACTTTTTCACCCTTAGCAAAAATAAGAGGAGTCTTTCCCATCTTAGATAATTCATCCACTTTTTTAATAAGTAAAGGATCAATCACTGCAAACTTAGCAATAAATTCCCTATTACCAGCAGTTAAGAGACTCTCATCCTTTAATTTGGCCATTAGACCATTTCCCTGTACTGCCTTAAAGTCAGTTACAGACTCAGGTTCTAGATTATTGTCCTTGGCATAATTAACCACTGCATAAGCCAATGGATGTTCTGATTTTATCTCTAGACTTAATGCCAACTTTACTAGTTCTTTATCTGCAATATCAGCTACTGTAATTATATCTGTTACTTCAGGCTCACCCTTAGTTATAGTACCTGTCTTATCAAGTGCTACAATATTCATCTTACCTGTCTGTTCTAGGGATATGGCCTGCTTAAACATAATTCCGTTTCTAGCACCAACGCCACTTCCCACCATTATTGCCACTGGTGTTGCAAGACCTAGGGCACACGGACAGCTAATTACAAGAACTGATATTGCCCTTGCAAGAGCAAAGCCTAAATCTGCTCCCACTGCTATCCAAACTATAAAAGTTACAATAGCAATAGCTATTACAACAGGGACAAATACACCAGATACCTTATCTGCTATCTTAGCTATTGGAGCTTTAGTCGCTGCTGCATCTGATACCATCTGAATTATCTTAGAAAGTGAAGTATCTGTACCAACTCTTGTTGCCCTAACCTTAATAAAACCTGATTTATTATTAGTTGCTGTAAAAACTGTATCATTAACTTCCTTATCCACAGGAATACTCTCACCTGTAAGACTTGATTCATCAATACTAGTGCTGCCTTCCACAATAAAGCCATCAATTGGTACATTCTCACCAGGTCTTACACATACAATATCCCCTACAACAACTTCTTCTATAGGCAATTCTATTTCTTCATTATCTCTTATTACATTGGCTTTTTTAGCTGCGAGCTTAAGTAGGCTCTTTAATGCATTGGTTGTCTTACCCTTTGAAATTGATTCAAGCAATTTACCAACTGTTATTAATACAAGTATCATAGCAGCTGATTCAAAATACAAGGAATCCATTAATTCATGAGCTTTCATCACCTCGTTATCTGCCACATATCTAGTCATTAAAAAAAGAATTGCCACAGACCATAGGTATGAAACACCTGAACCTAGTGCTACTAAAGTATCCATATTAGGTGCGCCATGAATAACTGAATTAAATCCACTTACAAAAAACTTCTTGTTAATAATAATTATTATGCCTGAAAGTATCATTTGAATTAGGGCTAGTCCTATATGATTGCCTTCAAAAAATGCTGGTAGCTTAAATCCAAACATCATATGTCCCATGCTAAAATACATAAGCACTAATAGCACAATAACGGATGAGACTAATCTCTTAATTAATATTGGAGTCTGTGTATCCTTTAGGCTTTCTTCAATACCTCTAGTTTGACTAGCAGTTAATTTCTTAGAGCCTGCCTTAGTATCTACTAAGGCACTATCATCTCTTTTGCTAGCACCGTATCCCGCATTAGTTACTGCCTTTATTATATCCTCTTCCTTGGCATTACCCGTTACGCCCATAGAATTAGTAAGTAAACTAACAGCACAGCTTTCCACGCCTTCCACCTTACTTACAGCCTTCTCAACTCTAGCCTGGCAGGCAGCACAACTCATACCCGTAATATTATACTGTTCCATAAATTCCTTTCTCTTAATTACATAAACTTCTGAATAGTCTTAATAAGTTCATCCACAGATTCATCCTTACCCTCTCTTAAATCATTAACAACACATGATTTAATATGATTAGAAAGTAAGACCTTACTAAAACTTGTAAGAGCACTACTTGCAGCGCTTACCTGATTAAGAACATCTATACAATAAGCATCCTGTTCTATCATCTTCTTAACGCCTCTAATCTGCCCTTCAATTCTACTAAGTCTATTAATTAAGTCCTTATATTCCTTATCATCTCGTACTTTCTTCTTATTGCTACAATGACAACATTCTTTATCTTCACTATTAGTTATCATTTCTAAATCTAAATTTTCTTCATTAGTTACTTTATCCGACATAAAATCACTCCTTTATTAGCTTCCGACTTATGCCTTAGCTATACACAATTCACACTAAAGCTTTATATACCCCTGTGGGGTATTTACAGATATATAATATACCCCCACTGGGTATATGTCAACAGATAAAAAAAGATAGTCCATATGGGTTTAAACCCGCACACAGACTATCTTTTTATGATATTAGATTGTAAACAATAAAATTTATCACTATCTTTTTATAAATTCTTTAGAAATTACTTTATCTACATTCTTTATATCCCCTATCAGCAAACCACTTATGCATATAATTAGTAAGCTCTAATGTATTTAAAGTATAAACTTTAGGCTCAATTCCATCTTTAGTCAAATCTAATGTCACATTAAAACTACAATGCTTGATTCTTCCAACCTTAATATGATTATTATAGCTTGCACCTACAAATCCTGTATTAGAAGCACTTGTTGTATGTAGTAAATCGAGTTCGCTAAAAGTATAATCATCATTTAATCTATACATCTTAGTATAAGCTGCTTTAGAAAACTCAAGGCCAATATCCTCAATATGTGTGGATTGCATATAGTTATATGTTACATCAATCCAATCTCCATTAACTGCAACTAATAAACTAGGGTCAATTGTTGTTAGAGCCTCTTGTATAATTCTTGACTTTGGATACATTATATTGGTAATAGGGTAGTTTATTTCGCCCTTATGTATTCCTTTTTCTATTAATGTGAAAAATACAAAGCCAAAGAAGCCAAAAAACAAGCCAAAAAATAAACAAGCTCCTCCAATTATAATTTTAGTGCTATCTAAAGGAACAATCAGGCCAAATCTATATAATGGATCATTGAAAGCTTCTATTATTGATATTAATCCTACGATTAGGAATATAACACCTGCTATGGAAAAACACGTTTTGGGAATCCTTGTATTAGTACCCCACTTTAATAAATGATTTCTCTTTTTTTCACTTGGAAACATAAATCTTACCTCTATTACTTCAAGCCCGCTATATCGCTTTTATCAAATTCATAATTAAGTTCTTTACCGTAAGCTAATTCATATGCCTTCTTTTTTTGCTCATAATCCTTCTTCATCATTGCCACGCTATTCTCGCGCTCTGTTAAATTAGGATCAGGATAAATTGCTGGCAATACATGTAATACATATTTTACCTTATTAAACTCACTATCTGATTTTCCATCGTCTATATCTATCATCTCAGTAAAAAAAGATAGTATTGGCACATTAAATTTAGCAGCATAAAAATATGCTCCTCTCTTTGGTGGTCTAGGTTTACGATAATTAAACCACATCTCCTGTTCTGGATAAATAAGTACAATTTCCTTCTTCTTGGTTAGCAATCGGCTAATTGTACGATGAAAATGTCTATTCATATAATCCTTATCTGGACTTATTGGTATTGTGTCAGCATAATTTGTTAGGAATCTAAGTATGCCCTTCATTAACAAATTAGTATCCTGACTTACAATAAACATCTTTTTTCTTCCTGCTTTATATAATCCATATCTTACTATTGTAGTATCCACCGGATTAAAATGATTACTTGTTGCGATTGCGCCACCCTTAAAGTCTTTAATATTCTCAAGTCCAACAATCTCAGTCTCTTTATTTACCATCTTAGTAGCCAAGTTTACAATTCGTCTTGCTATAAAATTACAATATATATATCCAAGACTTCGTCTATGTCTTACAAATTTGCCCAAGATTCTTTTTCTTTCTTCTTTAGATAAAACTGCATCATCAATTTCAACTTTATCGTTAAATCTTCCCTCTTTGGCAGAATTTGCGATATTTTGTATTACTACTTCCTTACCGCTTTCTAGTCCCATAAATACCTCCATTTTTTAAGTCATGTCTAATTTATGCTAAAAGTCTAACCTTCTCACCTGACTCAAAAATCTTCTTAAATGTTGCATCTTCAGAATTTGCTATCTTTACAGATGCCTCTAACATTTCATTAGTTTCTTTTGTATCAATATCTTTTTTCTCCTGTGTATAAGCTGCCTTATATTCAAGGATTTCCTGATAATATTCGCTTTTTTTAGCATAGTCCCAGAAATACTTCTCGTATTGTACCTTATCATACTGCCATGGCTTATCTGTTAAGTTGTAATGTATTAGCTTTGGTTGTTCTAATACTGGTTTTCCAAGAGTTGGCATTGCGTCCCACTCATCACTTAAGTACTTAATCTGTCCATGACACATAGCATTAATATAATCCTGGTCTGGTGCTATTGTTGCAAAATGATACTTATTGTAAAGACGTAGGAAATTCTCTCCCATCTTAACATCTCTTAATCTCTTAAAATCCATTAATAATACGCCTGAATTAACGTATTTTTCAGCAGGCTTAATCCCTACAGCCTCCTCCATATAAAGTCTGAAAGGAGGAATATTGCATGTTGATGTGTCTGCAATAGCTCCAATTAAATTACCTTCAAGGTCAATATTATAGAACTCAGAAATATCTCCTGGCACAATAATATCGCTATCTATATAAATTCCCTTATCATACTCTGGGAACATATCTGGTAAGAATAATCTAAAATATATTGTTACTGTCTGATAAATTTCACGAAGTCCAATATTTACAGAAAGATCCTGCATTATTTCTTTCATATAACAAAATTCAATTTCAAAATTTTCTCTTGCAAGACTTCCTATTTTTCTTCTATTAGTCTCACTTAATTCACTATAAAGAATGTGAATCTTATAATTATTATCCTTAGAAGCATTCTCAATTAAAGAATACAAAGCTACACTTAAAAATGGAGCATAATTATCATCTATTGCAAAAAATACTGGTACTGTCTGTCTCATTTTTTCATCCTTTCTTTAAAGAGAAATAATCATTAGCCTTTTTGTTGTGATACTCTGCCAATAATTTTTCATATCTATCAAATAAATTGTCGTATTCATGTGTCTTTAATATTTCATGAACTTTGTCTATATCCCATGGTTTAACCGTTACCTGTTTAAATTTAGGGAACACTCTAAATGTTGTTGTAAAGTGTCTAAATACAGTATCTGCGTGATCTCTTCTTTGATCATTATATTTTCTTTCGCATTTTTTCTTATACCTAGCTAGTTTATTAAGTGAGCTTTGATCTGGCATTAACATCTGCTTAGAAATGCAACGTTGTCTACTTGCCTTAAAGAGCCCGGTTTCCCTTATCTTAGCCATATTAAGAAGTAACACTCCTGAGTTTACATAATCATATCTTAAAAAATTATTCTTCTTTCTAAAGAAGTGTTTACCGTAATAATCTAATACGCCAGCGAATTCATAAGCTTCTATTGACTGATTATAAAACTCGCTAAAATCTTTTTTGGCTAACACATCAGTATCTAAATATAAAATCTTATCTGGTATTTCAGAAAGTTCATCAGCATACAATCTCAACATGCAACAAGGTGTGAATCTTGTTCCTAGATTTGCCTCTGGTTTTTCTCTATTAAAGAATGAGGAAACATCAATCTTAGTTATTGTTGAGCCACATCTTTCCCTTTCTAGTAATTCTTCTAAATATGCTATAAATGTGTCAGATACTGGCTTATAATGCTTACCTGCCATTGTAAGATCAAGAGTTAACACATATATATTTAGAATATCTGTACTATTATCAAGTAATGAAGTAATGGACATTAAAAGCCCTCTCTCCATCTTCTTATCGCCACAATATAGTATATTCATATTAATCTCCCATTAAACTTAGTCTTAAATTAGCTATCCCACCTCTTCGTCTTTATTAACGTAAATATAGTCATGATAATCATAGTCGCTTAAACTTGAACGCTCACACATTTTCTTATATACCTTGTCATGCAAGTTTTTATAAGCCTCCCTCTTTGATAAATTCTCATCTGGATAAAAAGGACCATCATAATACACAACTATCTTTGGTTTATCACTATTTTTATCTTTTTTATATGTTACCGTCTGACAAAATGCTGCTACCCCTAGATCTATAGGCATCTTAAAAGACGTGTCGCTAAAGGGACGTATCTTAGTATAATATGGCCATAAATGCGCCTCTGGATATATTATTACAGGATGTCCATCCTTTATTCTTTTGTTTATCCCTTTTCTAAATTCACGAAATTCCCCTAAGCTAGATGGTGTTGGAATAGCACCTATCATTGTAAGTATCTTGCCTATTACCGGAATCCCAAAATTTGATGGACTTACAACTGTATAAATACGTCGTGGACTTGCACCTACTGCTGGTATAAATACATCACCTATTTGTTGTGTGTGATTACTGTATAGAAAAAATCCTTCCTTTTTTCTAGATGATAAAAGCTTTCTATTCTTATAGCTTACCTTTAAAAAGAATCTATCATAAATTCTTCCCACAGTATTAACAAGAAATTTGTATAATAAAAAAGAAGATGCTACATAAAAAGGATTATTATGTACCCACTTATAATCCTCCTTTAGTTTATAATTCTGATTGGAATTTAGAACTAAATCATCGTTATAATCTGAATAATAAAATGTCTTTTTCATATATGCCTCCTTTCTTATCACAAACAAATTGTTTTACTCTTTAAACAAAACACAACCAAGCTTCATTTTAGTATACAATAACTGAATTGTCAATTATCATCACATCAATGTGACATAGTATAGTTTTGTATAACTCTTTATGTAGTTTTAAAAACCACTTAGCCGCAAAAAAAGAAGGACATCATAGATAATCGGACCTGACTTATCTATGACGTCCTTCCAAGCAAAGCTAGCTTTTATATAGAACTCTGGTAGCGGTTACCAAAAGAACTATTAAATTAAATCTTAAAGCCACCTACAACCTCGTCTAATTGTCTTGCAATATCGCCTTCCTTAGCTGACATATCTGATACTTCTGTTACTACTGCTGAAACATCTTCTACAGCTCTAAGTGAATCTGATGAGCTTGCTGCTGTTACCTGTGTAGATTCTGCGATATTATTAATTGCTATACTTACCTCGTTCATTGTACGTTCAATTGTTGCTGACATTTCTGAAATCTGTGAAGAAATCTCATCCACTTCACTAGCATCATTGCCGTACTGCTTACCTACCTTAACAAACTCCTCATAATCTGGAGTTACTGTATTATTTACGAATCCAAGTATATCCTTTGCATCCTCAGTAAGCTTTAAGAATGCCTTTTGAACATCTTCTACTGTATCTTGAATCTTAGTTACTGTTTCTGTTGTATCACCTGCAAGTTTACCAATTTCTGATGCAACTACTGCAAAGCCCTTACCTTGCTCACCAGCTCTAGCAGCTTCAATACTAGCATTTAATGAAAGAAGATTTATTTGTTCTGCAATATTTGAAATAATTCCTGCAAGAGTTCCAATTGACTCAACTATCTGAGCATTATCAATACTCTTTTGTAATGATTCATCATACTGCTTTGAAAGATTAATTGCATTGTCATATGCTAATCTACTTCTTTCTTCAACATCCTTAGCTCTAATCATAATCTCGTTAGCCATATTCTTAGAACGAAGTGCCTGCTCTGAAAGAATAGATGCTGATGAATTAACCTCTTCTGTTGAAGCGTTAACTTCCTGTGTTGCAGCTGATGATGACATTACAGCTTCATTAATATCTGACATATTAACCTTGATTAGATTAAACTTATTAGATAATTCTGAAGTTGCATTATTAAGCATATTAGCACTTGTATTAATCGATTCTGAATGTGACGCAATGGATTTGATAATTGACTTACTTGATGAGTACATATCATTAAGTGAATTACCAAGAGCTCCTATTTCATCCACATCTGTTACCTTAATACTATCAACTGTATAATCACCATCTGCCAAATGCTTAGCAAAATCTGTAAGTTTAGATAACTTGGTTGTTAATCCCTTAATTACAAAGTATACAATTAATGTACCTGCTATAACTGCAAATAGACAAATTACGAATAACTTTGTAACTAAATCAACAATTGGTTCATCTAATTCCTTATTAGGAATGTTAATTGCAAGCTTCCAACCTGTAGTATCAATAGTCTTCCAATAAGTATGAACCTTTAAATTGCTATCATTGGTATAACTTGTAATACCACCATCACCTGCAAGTATTTCTTCACCTGCTTTTGCAAGAGACTTGTTATTGGCATTTGTTATCTTAACTCCCTTTGATACATAATCATTATTTCTAAATCCAATAAATGTACCATCTGATGAAAGCAATAATGCATAACCTTCTTTACCTACTTTAATAGCAGTTGTGATTTCCTGAATATCTGTAATCTCAATATCTACAGTTACGCATCCAATAAAGGCACCACTAGGACTCTTAATTGGTGATGCACATGTCATCATTATTAAACCACTAGTCTGATCGTAATATGGATCTGTATAAATTGTAGCCATATTCTGCTTTACTTTTGTGTAGTATTCCTGGCTAAAATAATCATATTCTGCGTTGGAATAATCATATGTGATTTCAATTCCATTATCACCTCTTTGAGCATATGGACCCCAGATTGCTTCTCCCTGGTATACTCCTGGCTCAAACCAATAACCTGAACCTAAAATCCTATCATATGTTACAACTACTTTCTGCAAGCCTTGCTCTAATTGCTGTCGTGTACTTCTATCATATGATTCAGATATAAGTCCCGCTTCGGTTTCAGCTGTTGCACCAACTCTTGTTAATACATTTTTAATGTTATTAACTTCACCATTAAGTGCATTCTCCATTAACTCGTCATTAGATCTTGATATTGATGCTCTGGATAAATTAGCACTCACAAGAGTTAGTATGGCCATTGCAATTATAATTGCAGGCAATAAAAAACTTAACAATTTAACGCTAATATGCTTAAATTTCATATTCTTTACCCCCGAAACTTGTATTTAATTTTTCACGACTGGTTTAGCTTTACTATAACATTTTTTTTGAGAATTTTCAACGCGTTCGTTATAAATGTATATTATTAGTATATTAAGAAATAGAGCATAAAAAAATCTTTGCAAGCCTTAAAGCTATGCAAAGATTTCATTTTATTTTTATTTAATTAGGTCCTTAACAACTTCACTTGCAAGAATAAGTCCTGCCACAGATGGAACAAAAGAAATACTTCCTGGAATACTTCTTTTCTTAGTCTCTTCCATTTCCTTTAAAAGCTCCTCTTCTGAAACGTTAGGACTTATTGGAACTTCCTTTGAATAAACCACTTTTAAATTTTTTACCTGACGTTTTTTAAGTTCCCTTCTCATAACCTTAGCAAGGGGACACATACTTGTCTTGTAAATGTCTGCCACTTCAAACATAGTAGGATCAAGCTTATTACCTGCACCCATTGCACTAATTACTGGTGTGTTAGCATTTTTCGCCTGCATAATTATATCTATCTTAGCTGTAACTGTATCTACTGCATCCACCACATAGTCATATTGGCTAAAATCGAATTCATCTCTTGTTTCCGGCAAATAAAAACAATTGTGGGCAATTACTTCACAATCAGGATTAATATCCTTTATTCTTTCTTTAAAAGCCTCAACCTTACTTATTCCTATGGTCTTATAGCTTGCTATAATCTGCCTATTAATATTGCTTTCTGATACCACGTCCTTATCAACAATATCAATATGACCAATTCCAGCTCTAACCAGTGCTTCTACCACATATCCACCAACTCCACCAACTCCAAAGATACAAACTCTTTTAGAATTTAATTTATAGAGAGCATCGCTTCCAAGAAGCACTTCTGTTCTTTTAAAACGTTCCATTAATTTTTTCTCCCAATTATAACTGTTATAAGATATAATACTAAGTCTGCTGCCACAATTGTTGCGCCTACTGGTGTTGAGAATAGAATTGAAACAATCATACCAACTAGGGCACAGATTACTGACATAATTGCTGATGCTATAACTACACCCTTAAAGTTATTAATAATTCTCATTGCTGAAAGGGCTGGGAATATAATTAAAGCTGATATAAGAAGAGAACCAACTAAATTCATTCCTATTACAATTATAATTGCAATTAATACTGCAATAAGTAAATTATAAGCATCTGTCTTAGTTCCTGTGGCTTTTGCAAAATTCTCATCAAAAGTCACTGCAAAAATCTTATTATAAAAAACAATAAATGTTAATATAACCACAATTGAAAGAACAATACACATTACAACTTCTGACATATCAAGTGTAAGAATTGATGTTGAACCAAAAAGTGTTGTACACACATCACCTGCTACATTAGCTGATGTGGCAAACACATTCATGAGTAAATAACCTATGGCAAGGGATGATACAGAAAGCATTGCAATTGCTGCATCACCTTTAACCTTAGTATTCTGGCCTGTACGAAGTAGAAGTATTGCACTTATAACTGTAACTGGCAAAATAAGCACATTAATATCTGCTAATTTTAAAACAGATGCCACTGCCATGGCGCCAAATGCCACATGAGATAAGCCATCACCTATAAATGAATATCTTTTTAATACAAGTGTTACACCAAGAAGAGATGAACAAAGTGCTATTAAAACTCCAACTACAATTGCATATCTTACAAAAGGGAAGCTTAAATAATACATGAGAGTACTAATCATTTTCTTTATTTACGCTCCTTTCCACTTTCTTTACAGTTTCTAAATCGCCATCAAATTCTTTTCTTGCGTCACTGTCTATATAATCAAGTGTCTTACCAAAGAATTTCTGTGTCTGATTTACAAGTAAAATCTTATTAGAATACTTAATTGCTGATGGCATATCATGGCTAACCATTATAACTGTTAATCCTTCAGAATTAAGATCACTAATTAATTTATAAAATTCTTCTGTTACTTTAGGATCTAGTCCTGTTGTTGGTTCATCTAAAACCAATAATTTTGATGTGGCGCAAAGAGCTCTAGCTAGCAAAACTCTTTGTTTTTGACCACCTGAAAGATTTCTATAACACTTCTTTTTTAAATGTGTTATGTCCATTTTATTCATAGCTCTAGCAGCTATTTCTTTTTCGTTTTTTGTATAAAAAGGACGTAGACCACTTTTTGATAATAATCCTGAAAGTACTATTTCCTCAACGGATGCAGGAAAATCTTTCTGAACTAATGTGTGCTGTGGTAAATAGCCTATTTCATAAGGCATAAGTCCATCCATATATTCTAGATTTCCTTCTATGGGCTTAATTAGATGAAGCAATGTCTTCATAAGTGTACTTTTACCTGCTCCATTCTCACCTATAATACATAGGTAATCCCCCTCATCTACAGTAAAGTTAAGTCCCGTTGCTACAGCCTTCCCCTCATAACCTACTGATAAATTGTTAACCTTAATAATAGACATATTCTACTTCCTTTCATGTCTTTTTTATTCTAATTTGCTAATACATCCTTAAGAATGCTTAAGTTATCCTGCATAATAGACATATATGATGTTCCCTTTGCTATATCTGATCCCTTAACTGACTGCATTGAGTTAAGTGTCACAATCTTAGCATCCTTGTTATTAGAACTGTTAATAATTGTATTAGCTATCTTCTTATCAGAATTCTCAATTGTAATCACATATTTAGCATTTAGGCTATTAATCTTTTCAGCAAGAAAACTAATTGTTTCAAAGCTTGCCTCTGTCTCTGCTGAGCATCCAACAAATGCTGCAAAATAATCAAGATCATAGTCATTAGTCATATAAACAAATGGGAATCTATCTCCAAAAATCAATGTCTTAATTGTTGCATTATTTACTACGTCTTTATATTGATTATCAAGTTCAGTTAACTCTGTTATATATCTATTAGAATTCTCTGTGTAAATAGCACTATTTTCTGAATCCATTTCACAAATAGCTGATGTTATATTCTTAACTGACTTAATAGCATTATTAAGTGATAACCAAACATGCTCATCATATTCGATTTCTTCTGATTCCTCTGACTCCTCAGATTCTTCTGCTTGCATACCTTCTTTTAATTCTTCTTCAATTACGTTATCTTTAAGCACTTCCATTAAATTGATTGCTTTCTGATTCTTATTCTTGGCATTAGATGTTGCATCAATTGCCCATTCATCAGATTCTCCACCAACAAAAATAAACATATCTGCATTAGCTATTAATGCTATATCTGCTGTTGTTGGCTGAAAGCTATGTAAATCAGCTCCCTGGTCTAATAAAAGTGTTACATTTACATTGTCATTGTCGCCTACAATATTAGTTACCCAATCATAAATTGGAAAAATTGTGCACACTATCTGATATTTAGCATCCATATTAGCTGACTGATAGTGAGTATTCTTAACGCCTGATTTAGAACAAGCTACTAGTGATGTTGTAAGCATTACAAAAGAAAAAAGTGTTACAAGTGCCTTTTTTACTAAAGATTTCATATTGTCTCCCTTATTAATTAATGATGATTATGTCCACAGGTACAAATTCCTGCCATATGTTCTTTCTCATTATGGCAGGCAAAAATTCCTTCTTTTTCTGCTTTCTTATTACAATTAGGGCAAACTCCCATTAATACTGATTCCTTACAATCAAGATTAAATCCCATCTTATCATTAACATATGTATATAACACTGTCATTATATCTTCTTCTAAATGAATAACATGACCGCATATCTTACATTGCAAATGCAAATGCTTGCAGCAGGAATCATTCTTCTCAGTATATGAGTAATAAGCGCAATCATCCGATACATTCTTGGATTTAAGAAGTTCTCCTTTATCGCTCATCTTATCTAAGTTACGATATATTGTGGCAAGGTTAACGTTATTCCCGTTGTCCACTAAATACTGATAAACAGCTTGAGCTGTTACCCTTTCATCGCAATGATTCTTAAAATATTCCATTATACAATCTCTTGCTTTTGTTTTATATTCTTTCATATTCTATTCCTCATTAACTATCAATTTGCAAACCTTTTGCATTTTAACACTTCACACTTTTCTTGTCAATAAATTTGCAATTTATTCGCATTTTTCAATATCAACAAAATATTCTGTTTTTTCTTTGTATTCTTCCCCTGCCTTAAGCACTACACTTGGGAAATTAGGATGATTAATTGCATCTGGATAACCCTGTGCTTCAAGGGCATAACCGCCTCTATCCACATAAGTAACACCATCTTTAGCTTTTCTATCACTTCCTAAATAATTGCCTGTATATAACTGAATTCCTGGCTGTGTTGTATACATCTCTAGCTTTATCTTGG
The DNA here is from genome assembly GCF_000702205.1 of Lachnospira multipara LB2003. Taxonomy (GTDB): domain Bacteria; phylum Bacillota; class Clostridia; order Lachnospirales; family Lachnospiraceae; genus Lachnospira; species Lachnospira multipara_A. The sequence continues at coordinate 98,847 of NZ_KL370871.1, forward strand.
AATTTGGTCCTATTAACTCACATGCCTTATTAAAGTCTCTTAGCTTACCATTAATGCACCAGTTTCTATCAAAGCCTTTACTCCACTTTATTTGATCATAATCTGAATCTATATTATTGCCTATTGGCTGTAATTGTCTTAAATCAAGGGGTGTACCAGCTACACTTACTATTGTACCATCAGGTACTGTCTTATTATCTGTTCTTAAAAAGTAGTCTGCATTTATACTTATTAAATGATTACTTATATCTCCTGATTCATGTCCTTCTAAATTAAAATATGCATGGTTTGTTAGATTAACTATTGTATCTTTATTACAATGTCCATTATATTCAAGTCTAAGGGATTTTTCTGTAAGGGTATATCTAACATATATATCCAAATCTCCTGGATAATTTTCTTCCATGTCAGGACTAAATAAGTGAAGGGTTACAGAATTCTCACTTATATTGTCTATATCCCATATCTTTTTTGAAAAACCAATTTTTCCACCGTGACTTGAATTTCCCTGGCTATTCTTATATAGCTTATATTCTATTCCATTAAGTTTAAAACTTGCATTGGATATTCTATTAGTACAACGTCCCACAATACATCCAAAGCACTTATCCTGTTCTATATAATCCTCTAAATTATCAAAACCTAGTACTATATCCTTTATATTGCCATCCTTATCTGGAACACAAAATGACTGAATAATTGCACCATATGTCAAAACCTTAGCGCTTAACTTTCCACTATGTAATTCAATCATATAAACTTCCCTACCATCTGGCATAAATCCAAAGCTTTTTTTCATAAAAACCTCCCTATTCACTGCATTAAAAAACCAACTGCTAATGTATTATACACTAGCAGTTGGCTAAATTATACATATCTTATATTCATTTTATAATGAATTACTTATTACGAATGCTTGCAGCAAGTGCCTTAGCTTCAGCTGTCATTTCCTTAATCTTATCGAATTCGCCAGCCTTGATTAAGTCACCCTTAACCATCCAAGAACCACCACAGCAGAAGATCTTATCGCATTCAAGATATTCTGTAATATTCTTAGCGTTGATTCCACCTGTAGGCATGATTCTTACGTTAGTGTAAGCAGCTGTCATAGCCTTGATCATCTTAAGTCCGCCTGCAGCTTCAGCTGGGAAGAACTTAACTCTTGTAAGGCCTCTCTTAACAGCCTGAGCAAGTTCAGATGGTGTAACAATACCTGGGCAAACAGGAATGTTCTTCTCTAAACAATAATCAACGATTTCTGGATCGAAACCTGGAGCAACGATCATTTCTGCACCTGCAGCTACAGCTCTATCAACCTGCTCTGTTGTAAGAACAGTACCAGCGATAAGTAACATCTCTGGATAAGCCTTCTTAATTTCTCTGATTGATTCTTCAGCTGCTGCTGTACGGAATGTAACCTCAGCACATGGAATACCACCTTCAACTAATGCCTTAGCAAGAGGTACTGCATCCTTAACATCGTTTAAAACTACTACTGGAATAACTCCAAGTTCTTCCATTTTCTCATCAATAGCACCCATTTTTATATTATCCTCCTTTAAACTATATATAGGCTTTGCCTATTATAGCACACTTTTTTTAAAGGTAAAAGAATTTATTTTTCATCTTGACTTCATAAGTGCGTCACGTTACTATGGTAAAGTATACTTATAAAATCAGATATGTTATATTTAGTCGTGATTTTTTGATGTACAATTTAAATAAAGGAGAATAAATTATGACAGCTCAGGTCTGTTTAACTGTTACCATTGCAGTCTATCTTATTATGATGATTGTTGTTGGTATTGTATTTTCTAAAGATAATGAAGATACAAGTGATTTTTATTTAGGCGGTAGAAAGCTTGGACCTTTCGTTACTGCTATGAGTGCTGAAGCTTCCGATATGAGTAGCTGGCTTTTAATGGGTATTCCTGGACTTGCTTATTTATCTGGACTTGCTGATCCTTTCTGGACAATTCTTGGTTTGGCTCTTGGTACTTATATTAACTGGCTTTTTGTTGCCAAAAAAGTACGTAAGCAAACAGAAATACTTGAAGCAATAACTGTACCTGAATATTTTTCAAAGCGTTTTGATGATAAGAAGAATATCTTAACTTGTATTTCTGCTTTAATTATTGTTATATTCTTCATTCCTTATACAGCATCTGGTTTTGCTGCATGTGGTAAATTGTTTAATACACTTTTTGGTGTTAATTACTTACTTGCCATGATTGTAAGTGCTATTATCATTGCACTTTACTGTACTATGGGCGGTTTTAAGGCTGTTTGTACAACTGATTTAATTCAGGGTATTTGTATGACTATTGCTTTATTTATTGTTATTATTTTTGGTATTAATGAAGCTGGTGGTTTAACAGCTGTTATTAATAACGCTAAAGATCTTCCAGGCTTCTTTAGTATCACAAAGATACATAATTCAGACACTAATACTGCTAGTCCATATTCCGTTATTACAGCAATTTCAATGCTTGCATGGGGCCTTGGTTATTTTGGTATGCCACACATTCTTATTCGATTTATGGCTATTGGCGATGTTGACAAAATCAAAACTTCTAGACGTGTAGCTAGTATATGGGTTGTAATTTCTATGTCTGTTGCCCTTCTTATTGGTATTGTAGGTCTTGGTATGAGCGCTCATGGCATTATTCCTACATTTACTAACTCTGGAGACTCAGAAAGAATTATTATTCATATTGCTAACCTTATGAGTAGTTATGGATTATTCCCTGCAATTGTTGCTGGTCTTATCCTTGCTGGTATTCTTGCCGCTACAATGTCAACTGCAGATTCACAGCTTCTTGCTTCTGCTTCTGCTATATCTTCTGACCTTATTCAGTCTTTCTTTGGTAAAAAATTATCTGATGAAATGTCAGTTAAGATTGCAAAACTTACTGTTGTGATTATTTCTGTAATTGCCATCTTTATTGCAAGAGATCCTAATAGTTCCGTATTTTCTATTGTATCTTTTGCTTGGGCTGGATTTGGTGCTTCCTTTGGACCTGTTGTATTACTTGCTCTTTTTTGGAAGCGTTCAACTAAAGAAGGGGCTCTTTGTGGAATGATTGTGGGTGCTATCTTAGTATTTGTATGGAAATATATTATAAGTGGCCTTGGTGGTTTCTTTGCTATATATGAACTTTTACCTGCATTTATTATTGCTTTAATTGTAAATATTATAGTTAGCCTTTTAACTAAGGCACCTACAGATGTGGTTAAGAAGCTATCTTAAATCAGATATTATATATTGTAAAAAATAGACATTTTAATTTTGTAAAAAAAGGACATAAGAATCAAAATAATTGATTCCTATGTCCTTTTTATTCTAATCTTCAATATCGTCATCTAAATGACTAAATGGATTATAGTTCTTAGAATTTCTGTCCTCATCTGGAGCATCATCTAATTTTGCATACTTAAAGAGTTTCTCGATTTCATCAAGATCCTCATCCTTCTTATTCTTAAAAATTTCATCCATTGGATTCATAAATTTACCGCCTTTCCCTAAGATATATCTGAAAACGCTTTTTCTATATTTAAATAGTAAAGCATATAATAACAGATTTTAATTTCAATGTAAAATCCCTATTGTGCATTTTCATTAGGTGTCTTTTTTACATGATTTCCTACTATTTCAGATACATCTGTAATTGTTACAAAAGCCGACTCATTAGATTCCCTTACAATTTTTCTTAGAGTTGCCACTTCAATTCTTGTTATTACGCAGTATAAAATACACTTCTTATCAGATGAAATAAGACCCTGGCCATCCATCATAGTACAGGTTCTGCCTAGCTTTTTATATATTTCACCTGCTAGTTCTTCACCATTTTGTGTTATTATCATTGCAGCTTTTCCTTGATCTAGGCCCTCTTCAACCATATCAATTATCTTAAATGATATAAAGTATGTCAAAAGGGAATAAAGCGCCCTATCCCATCCAAACAAAAATCCTGCTGTTGCGTAAATAAAAATATTAATTATAAAAACCACCTGACCCACAGAAAATGAGCTTTTCCTGCTTAATAAAAGTGCCACAGTCTCTGTTCCATCAAGGCATCCTCCTCCTCTAAGTACAAATCCTACTCCAAGCCCTAGTAACACGCCTCCAAAAACTACCCCAAGTAGCGCATCCTCTGTTACATATTTTAAATTGGCAAAAACAGCTAATGATACTGAAAAAAGAATCATTGAATAAATTGCTGCTATAAAAAATCCCTTACCCATATTCTTAAGTCCCACAATTAGAAATGGTATATTAAGCACAAATGTAAGTATACCAAGGGTTATTCCCGTTAACTGGGAAATAATCATACTTACACCTACAACTCCTCCATCTAATACTAGTACTGGCACTAAAAATTCCTCAATAGCAAAAGCGGCAAATACTGCACCTATTGTTAAATATAAAAAACTTGCTATTTCTCTTTTCCCCTTCATTAAATTATCACCTCTAACTTTTATAACTAACCCTTATGATTAATTATAAAAATCGAATAAATTATAGTCAAGCTTTATAATTGTTATTTTGTATATCATTTCTCTTTTTTCTTCTAATCCTATTTATATGTCTTTCAAACTCTCCATTTTTTAATAATTCCATAATTAAGTATTGCTCAAAAATAGGCACAGTACATGAATAAAAGCCCAGTTTTTTATTGAATTTTTCCACTAAATCCCTAGGTAAAATCATATATCCTATACGCATAGAAGGCGCTATTGTTCTAGAAAAAGTATTTATATAGATTACATTTACATCACTTGCCATTGAAAAAAGCGGCTCTTCAAGCTTTCTTGAAACTGTAAGTTCTGAGTCAAAATTATCTTCTATAATTATTCCATTTCTTTTTCTCGCCCAATTTAAATACTCATTTTTCTTAGAAATATCAGCAGTTATACCTGATGGATAGCTATTAAATGGTGTCACATGCAATAATTTAGCCTTTGTCATCTCCAACTTATCCGATGATATTCCATTGTCTGATAAATCAAGCATATCACAAACTAAGCCAAAGGATTCATACACTAATCGTATCTTATTATATGACGGATTTTCTATTGCTACATATTTTTGATGTCCTAAAAACTGCGCAATTAAGCCATAAAAATACTCAGCACCAGACCCTATTATTACCTGCTGTGCTTGTATATGTATTCCTCTGCTTCTTGCCAAATAAAAACATATTTCATTTCTAAGCTCTATACATCCATAATTAGGTGATTTTATTAGAAGCTTATCACCATAATCAAGCAATATTTTTCTTATGGTTTTATTTAATACAGAAATTGGAAAATCGCCCTTCTTTTCTTCATTTTTCCCATCATCACCCTTATCATAAGCATTATAATCACTGTTAGCATTAGCTTTATTAGCGCCTTTATCATTTATTCTATTCTCTAATTTATTGCCTATAAAATCTTCATCCTTAAAAATAACAAAAACACCGCTTCTCTCTTTTGACCTTGTATAACCCTCTTCATTAAGTAGAGTTATTGCATGTTCTACTGTAATAACGCTAGTTTCCGTGTCTGCAGCAATTGTTCGCTTTGATGGCAATTTACTGCCATAAGGATAAACCCCATCAACAATATTCTTTACAAGTCCCTCGTATAGTTGAATATATGCCGGTTTTTCTACTTTATTATCTATTTTTATATTCATCTGGTTATATTAAAAACTCCTTTTCTGGTTATTTCTATATACTCAGTTTAATGGTAATCTTTCAGAAACAAAAAGTAAAGGAGCAATGGAAAATGATTACTAAAAATAATACTTATAACGAAGTAAACAACTCACAAAAGATAAACCCAATAAGAATTACTATTACAGCATTGTTTATAGCACTTAATATAGCCTTTTCATCTTTTGGTTTACCTGTACCTGGTGGTCATGTTTATCTATGTGATATGGTTATCTGCCTTGCTGCTTTAATACTAAATCCTTTTGAAAGCTTTATTGTTGGCGGTGTGGGTTCTTTTTTGGGAGACTTAATTTTTTACCCCTTAACAATGTTTGTTTCATTAATAACTCATGGACTTCAAGCATTAGTTATTTCTTTAATCGCCCATCACAGCTTTAAAGATAGACCTAAGCTTGCATCTATTATTGCAGTAATTGTCGGTGGACTTGTTATGGTTCTTGGCTACACACTTGGTAAAGCCTTTGTTTATAGTACTAAGGAATACGCTATTCTTACTATGCCTTATGAAATTACACAAACTTACCTTGGGGCAATTCTTTCAATAATACTTGCTTATAGATATAAAATTAAAGCAAGCTGCCTTAATCTTATTAATAGACATAATAACAGACATCTTGAGGCTACAAACTAATTAATAATAAAAGCTTGTTAGAGCAGGAAAAACCTATTCCTAATCTAACAAGCTTTACTTTTATTAGTTAATCACTTATTTAATCATATCTTCTGAAAGTTTTCTTAATTCTTCACATTCAGCCTTTATATCATCAGCTGCAAAAATTGCACTAACTAAAGCAACTCCGTCAACTCCTGTGCCCTTTAGCTTAGATATATTGTCCTTTTTTATACCACCTATTGCTACAACAGGCACAGATACTGCCTTACAGATATCAGATACAACACTTAAGTCAAGCACACTGGCATCTTTTTTAGTTGATGTTGAAAATATAGCGCCTACCCCTAAACAATCTGCGCCATTTTTAACAGCTTCAACCGCTTCTTTAACAGAATGAGCTGAAACTCCTATCATCATCTTGTCTCCCACAAGTTCTCTAACCCTTCCTGCTGCCATATCATCTTGTCCTACATGAATTCCATCTGCTCCACATTTAATCGCAACTTCCACATTGTCATTTATAAAAAAAGGAACCTTGTATTTATTACACAATGCTTTAATCTTAATAGCTTCCTTTAAAAACTCCTCGTCTGATAAATTCTTTTCTCTTAACTGAAGGCAAGTAATTCCTCCTTTAAGAGCTTCCTCTACCTGTTCATAAAGACTTTGTTTACCTGTCCAGGCCCTGTCTGTTACTGCATAGAGCAACATATTTTTCTTATCGCACTTCATATCTAGCACCTTCTTCTAAATTTTTGGGAGTCATGTTGTAAACTGCATATTTCCTCCATCTGCTCTATATTATCATAAATCAAAACAAATGTAGGAAAGATTATCTAATTTAAATCAATTTTTCTTTTACACATATTTGCAACTTCATTATCATGTGTAACTATTATAATTGTCTTACCTAATTTATTAAATTTTATTAATTCCTCCATTATCAAGTCTCTATTATTTTTATCAAGCGATCCAGTCGGTTCATCTGCAAGTATTATCGGTGTATCTTTTATCATTAGCCTAATTAAAGCTACTCGTTGTTGCTCTCCACCACTTAGTTGATAAACCTTCTTTTTTAGAAGATTCACCAATCCAAATTTTTGTAAATAAAACAAAACCTCATCATTTTTTTCTTTATTTTTCATTTTCTTATAACTGAATGCCAGTTTTATATTCCATTCTACTGTTTCATCTTCCACCAAACCATAATTTTGAAATAAATACCCAATATAATTTCTTCTAATCATCATAGCTTCTCTTGAATCAACATTTTTTATTTGTTTTCCATTTATTAAATATTCACCATCTGATGGATTAATTATTAAACCTAATATATTCAGCAAAGTAGTCTTTCCTCTTCCACTTTCACCAACAATTGCAATCATATCTCCACTCATAACAGATAAATTTACTCCTGATAATACCTCATTATTATCATATTTTTTTGATATTCCTTTTAATAATAAAATCTCATTCATTAATCATTCCCCTTTCATTATATCTGATATAGACTTAATTATTTCCTTGTTAAAAATCATTATTATAAATATTAGATCTGCTACTATTCCTATAATCATTGCAAATATATTTTGTTTTAAAGCAAGCAAAAAAAACGTTATTATAAGCAACAACAAATCATAAAATAACTGCGATTGAAGAATTTTAAAATTAGAAAAGCCCATTAAATATTTAATAGCGTATTTTTTACGATTTATCATTATCTCTAAATAGCAAGAAAAATACACTATTAATATTAGTGTTGCAATAAATAAGATTACAAATATTATTGCTTGATCTACAATAAACTCATAATATCTTATATCATCTGATAAAGGTGTTAATAAAGTTGCAGATGACAGCATTTCATTTAATGAATATTTAACTAACATTTTCTGATATTCTGATCTATCAGGTAATTTAAATGATAGTTTTCCTTTAGCTAATTCTTCCAAATACCAAGTGCCTGCTAAATTAGAATCATCTACATATATAATAGAATTAGTTATTTTCTGATTAGATTCAATTATATATTCATCCAAAATAGGTATATTCTGGTTATCATCAATAAATATAATATTAATATCTCTTATTTCGACTTCATTTTCGTTTTTATAATAAACATCATAATTGTAAAGCTCTGAATATTTTTCCTTACAATAATCAATAACTTTATAATCATTCTTATATTTTTTAGGAATCAATATAGTTTTATCCGGTAATTCATCTATAAATACTCCATTTTCATCTTTTAATTGCATAAAGGTTTTATAATACTTATTATTAACTACTACATAATTATCTTGATATGAATTTAATAAATCGTTAAAACTAGTATTATATAAATTATAATATGCATCTGTAGAATACGTTGTTATATTGGCATCTATTAACAAGGCTAATTCTTCATTTTCTTCATACATTCTCTTCATATCATCAGATATTTTTATTATCTCTTCTTTTTTTGAAAAACACTTATCATATTCCTGAGCATTATAACCATTAGATGTAAAATACGTATTCAATTGTCTATACTTATTAATATTGTTTAAAGTTTCATTATAATTATCTAATTGAATACTTAATGATGTGATTGATAACGTAATTGCAACTAACAAAATTATCTTTGTAAAATTCATTACTAAAGACCAAGCAGGTCTAAAAGTTTTATTTTTTATCATATCACTTATATCTATAAATCTTATACTAATTTGAGTTAACATTAATTGTATAACAGTTATTAAAACAACAATAGCAATAAAAAATAATAACAAAACCAGATAATTAAAACTAAATCTTTTTATAACACATATATAAGTTACATTTAATAACAAAATAACAATAACTGATAATATTTCTAACTTCAGAAATTCATATAAAGAATCTTTTACCATCCTAAAAGCACTAAATCCATTTAACTTTTTTATTGCATTTATTTTTATACGAGTACATGTATATATAAAAAGAATAACTTGAGTTATTACCAATAAAATTGTAAAATTTACGCCATTGTTCTTTAAAATTTGAATATAATCTATTGGATTTTCTCCATATGCTTTTATCTCCAATTCTAATTCCTCAGAAATTTTATTCATATCGTTATGATTTAATTCTGTATAAAATACACCAATAGAATCAACAAAATCATCTTTTGATAACTCTGCATAAGTTATTTTTTTATCTTTATTAATTGGAACTTTTTTTGAAATTTTAAGATTATTAGAATATAGCACTCTATATTCTTGAATTGAATTATTAGATACTGGCTCTTTAACAATTTCTATTTCTGCATTATATTCAACCAAACAGTTATAAATACGCTCTAAATTATTGCCAGTAACATCATCTATATAATATGCATTTAAATTACTATTTGTTATATTATTTAATATATAAACATCGTAAAAAGATTTGCTAAATATAAAAGAATATACAAATAGCTGGCCAATAATAAATAAAAGCATGAATTTTTTCATAAATAACTATCCCCCTTTTAAAATGCTCTTACCCTTTCTTAATAATAGCAACAGCTTATAACAAGGGGATAATTTTTTCCTAACTTTAAACTAACTTTTTATCTCAAAGGCAATAATATACACACTTTCATACCTTTTTTTGCATTCTCAAATTCAACTTTACCATTATGTAATTCAATAATTTTTTTAACAACTATAGTCCCCCAACCATGTAAACTTGAGTTATTGCCTTCCCTATTGTTTAATACAATTAATTCTTTATTATCTACTCCTATTCCATCATCAACAAATATAATACTTATTTCCTCTTCTTGCTTCTCTATAACAATATTAATAAAACATTTATATTCGTTATGTACAAGACTATTCAATAAAATATTCGTAAAAGCTCTTTTTAACAAATGCTCATCTGCTTCCATATATAATTCATCTGATTTATCATTAGATTCTAGTTGAATAGTATAATCATTATCATCATACATATTCATAATATCTGCCACGCACTCTCTTATAATTTGATCTAGTTTTGTCCTTTCCTTTTTTATAATTATATTGTTAATATCAAGATTATTTAATAGTGATAAATCATCTATCAAGTATTTAATTTTAAATGATTGATTCTGTATAGTTTTAATTTTCATATTTACGATTTTATTAGAATCTAATTCTTTTAATTCTTCACATTTTCCTATTATAACTGCTAAAGGAGTTCTAACATCATGAGTTATACCTGACATCCAATCTTTTTTTATCTTTTCGTTTTCCTGAATTTTTTTCTTCTGCATGTCTATTTTTTTTGATACAATATTTAACGCTTTCGATATATCTTTTAAATCTCCACTTTCTTCTAAAATAACTTGTTCACCATTTGATAAACTCATTATACCATCTGTTATTTTCTTGATTTTTGTAATAATTTTTTTAGCAAACAATAATGATAATAAAACAGTTATAATTATATTATTAATAATGGCAATTATAATACATGTAAACATAGTATTTTTACTGATTTTCAAATTTTTCTTCCAATAAAATTTCCCATCATTTCCTAAAATTGCAAGTCCATTTGGTATTTGTATAATATCAACTGAATAACCTGATAAATACCATTTAGATGCACTTGCTATATCTGATACTGTATACGTCTTATTTAATTCATCTGGTAAATCATTCGAATATAGTATTTCACCATTTTCATTTAAAACCATATACCACTTAAAGTTTTTGTCACAATATTCATCAACATATTCATTTACTGTGCAAACATTATCTTTTATTTCTATTCCATTTATAAATTTATCAACTGTTATATTTTGTGTTTGAGTTAAAAAATCTAGCACAAATTTCAAACTTATCATATTTATTAACATCAAAACACTTACAACAATAACAATTGCTTTTATATATTTTTTTATTATCTCCCTCATTTTTCCTCACTAATTAACTATAAGTTTATACCCTATTCCTTTAATTGTTTTTAAATATTTAGGCTCTGACGGGTTTTCTTCTATCTTATTTCTAATTCTGCGTATATGCATTATCAAGCTTTGTTCATTTCCACTTATATCCTCTCCCCATATAGCATCAGCTATTGCATCTTTTGTTAACACTCTATTTTTATTCTCATATAGTTTACTCAAAATTTCTCTTTCCATGGCTGTCAGGTTTACACTTTTATCATTATTTATTACAACATTTTGTGAAAAATCGATTATTACATCACCCAAAATACATTTTTGTGTTTCCTGTAACTTTATTTTATAGCTTCTTCTTAATATTGCATTTATTCTAAACACTAATTCTTTCATAATAAATGGCTTAGTTATATAATCATCTGCACCAAGTCCTAAACCAATTAATTTATCAACATCTTCATCCTTTGCAGTTAAAAAGATAACTGGTATATCTGAAGAACTTCTGACATATTTTAATAATTCATATCCATCTCCATCAGGTAACATAATATCTAAAACAAGTATATGTGGTTTTTCTTTTAAAAATGTTTTTTTGGCTTCTTCTATTGTAGAAGTTTTAAAAATACGATAAAACCCTTCTTGTTTTAAACCATTCTCTATATGATTTAATATTTCATTCTCATCATCTAATAATAATATTTTATACTCCCTTATATTCATGTAACCCTCCTTTTGTCTATATTTTATAATTAAATTCACTTCTTTTAAAGTCTTAAAATCAAAAAATAAAAGCCCTAAAGACTAGAATTTGCGCGTTTCTACGAGCGGTGCAAGGATGTACCGAATTGGCTGTCGGGAGCTTGCTCACGGACAGACATATTCGTGTGCAGACTTATAGTGCGACAGCGCGACATGAGCATGAAGCGTAGCAGAATGCGAATAAAGTCACCGCTCAACAAATCTCAATTTACTAATTTAACTGTCTTCAATTATACAGAATTCTGTTGAATGTCAATTAAAATTGACCCACAGAGGGTGCAAAATAAAAGACTACTTAGGTTCATTTTCTGAGCCTATAGGTTGCTGGCCAGATTGCCCAAATCAAGGAAAAAGTCTGGAAAAAGATTAGATTTCCGGTCTTGGAAAAGTTCAATATTTTTACAGCTAATCCAAACCACAAAAAAAAGCCCCAAAAAGGCAACAAATTCTTGCCTTTTCGGTGTTTTATAAAACTAGAATTGCCTATATGCGTAAAATAAAATTGAAAAAGATGAAAAACACAGAAGAAATCTTGAGATTTGTTGCCCTACAGGGGAATTATTCCTTAATATGGGCAACTACGAATCTTCATATGGGCAACCATAAATCTCTATAATCCACGAATCTCTATAATCTCTTTTACATGATCATTTATCTTTTCCTCTCTTATTTTCAATTTGTTTTCTTGCTCTCTGTTTTGAGCTTGAAGTCATTATCGACAAATCTGAATTTATCTAATCTTTAGGGCTAATAATTATATTCAAATCTAGGGAATAACACTCCATTGTTACTTTCTATGTTTAGGAATAGCGCATGCTTCATTTCCAGTCATTTCCAAAGCCTTTCTAGCTTCAGCCTCTGGATCAATTAAGCAGTCACTATATTCCTTATTTTTATTAAACCACTTTACTGCATAAGAACAAGTGAGTTCTGCCTTAGCATTTCTTTTCTTTAATTCCTTTGCGAGTAATTCCATTAATATTCCTGCAACTCCCTGTCCTCTTAAAGAAGGATCAACAACTGTATGTGTTACTTCAACCTTTCCTTCTTCAAACTCAGGAAAATCAACATATGCAATTATATTATCATTCTCGTCTTTTAAATATATTTTTTCCTTTGAAATTATAAAATCATTAACATTAACTGCCATAAAAGCCTCCTTTATATTATTTTACATTTATTGTTCTTTCTTCATCATATACTTTTTTAGAATATATCATAGTTGCTATAACAGCCACTAATATATAAGCAAGCATTAGAAAAACTCCAACAATTGATTGCCTTATAAACACGGCTGTAACAATAGTTAAAAGTCCGCTAATCATTAGTGCATAGGCGCCAAATCTATTAGATTTTCTCCAAGTTCTGTCATTATACATACTAAAAGAGGTTCTTATTCCTACTATCTTATTCATCTTAGTCCTAGTCATAAAGTTTGCTAAAACAATTATTAACACTCCCGTTCCAATTATTTCAATTTTAATACTATCTACTGACATTGTTACAGCATCCGTATTTATTAAGTTAATAGCTTTATAAAGGCCAAAAGCTTCCATAAATATAAAAAAGATAGTTTCACATAAGCCAACAATATCTAACACTTTAGCATTAGCAAGTAATGACTTAATTTCCTTATCTTCTGTGCTTCTAGTTGCTTTCCTCTCAAAATACATTGAAAATGCTATCCAAAAAATCCCCATTACAATAATTATAATTGGGAAAATGAAATTCTCATATTTACTTCCCCATCTATCCACAACTCCATTTAAATCATAATGCATAGGCATCTTTTCAGGTAAAAAGCTCATTAACACAGCCATTACAACTAAATTAACAACTGCTAATACACACATAATTTTTCTAATTACATTATTCTTCATAATCTTTCTCTCCTTTAAATTGACTAATCCACATAACTAACTCTTGAAAAACTGTTGCGTTAATTTCATAATAAACAAAATATTTCTCCTTTGTCAAAGCAATTCAAAAATTATTTTAAATTGCAAACATAAAAAAGCCCTAAAGACTAGAATTTATCTAATCTTTAGGGCTAATAGTTTTAGTAAAGCGGGCATTCGGAATCCGCTTCGCTACTTCCTCATGAACGCAGTGGCACTTTGTGCCACCTGTCAGAAGGGGCTTTAACCCCTTCTGACACTAGTAAGCTTTATACCCCCGCTTAAAGCTTACGCTTTTAAAGCAGGGGATTGCTTACACTGCGTTCAAATCTAGGGAATAGGACTCCATTTTCCTTAGACTCATGCTCTGAAATATCCGCAAATAACTCTTGCATCTTTCTGTAAATAAAAGATAAATTGTCATCTTCCTTCTTATAGCTAAAGTTATCTGATAACTTAGTCATTTTCACAATTCGTTCTTCCGCTTTTCCATGCTCATTTTCTAAATCCGATATCTTAAGTAAAAGTTCCTTATTATCTACATTTGACATAATCATCATAGGAAAAACCTCAAATTCTTCCTTTTCAAAATGTCTTTTTAATTCAAAAGTCATTCTTTTAAACTCGCCAAAAGTTTCTGATATTTTGTCATCAAGTTGAGGATTTCTTTTTTCATAATTCTTTATATCTTCAATTATAAAATCCATTAATTCCAATTCTTTTTTGTGATGCTTTGTTCTTATATCATAAATCAACTCTGAAACTGACATGTTAGACACTAATGCTTCTTTATCTACTCTTTTCTTCAAATCCTCTATCATTTCCTTACTAATCATAAAATCACTCCTTTATCTAAACCCATTTCTTAATAGAGAATTATATAACTTTATACCAAGTTTTTCTGTGGCTATAACCACAAATTTAATTTTTATAAAAATTAGCCATAAAAAACAGAGGCAATCTCTTGCCTCTGTTTCCTAATAAGCTATCTAATCATTCTTTTTTCTATCAAACACGATTGAAATTATAACAAATAAGCATAATACAAATGGATAAATCAAGTATGGAATAAAGTTAAAGCTTGGAATTCCTGCAATACTTGATGCCACAAGTAACTGTGCGCCATAAGGGATAATTCCCTGCATAATACATGAACTTACATCAAGTAATGATGCTACTTTTCTAGCTTCTATTTTATATTCGTCTCCAATTTCCTTAGCAATTGGTGCTGCTACTACAATAGCTACAGTATTATTAGCTGTTGCAAGATCCATAAAGGCTGTAAGAACTGAAATGCCAAACATTGCTCCCTTTCTTTTTTTAGCCTTTTTACGTATTAGCTGTAATATAGCCTCAAATCCACCATTGTTCTTTATTAATGCAGTAACACTTGCAACTAATATTGTTACAATCATTGTTTCAAACATTCCTGAAATACCAGTTCCAATAGATGATAGTGCTGTTGCATAAACCAAAGAACCTGTTACAATACCAACAAGAATAAAAGTTATAATTCCTATAGTCAAAACAATAAATACATTAATACCTATAACAGACATAATAAGTACTAAGAAGTAAGGCAAGGCCTGTAATATATTATAATCAAAATCACCTATTAATTCGCCTTTATTCATAAATGAGTATACAACTAAAATCACAAATGTAATTATTGCTGCTGGTAGTGCAACCTTTACATTAGTTCTAAATTTATCCTTCATAGCAACTCCCTGTGTCTTAGTAGCTGCAATTGTTGTATCTGAGATAAATGATAAGTTATCACCAAACATCGATCCACCTACAACTGCTCCAACACACAATGGAAGAGATAATCCATTAGTTGCAATTGCCACAGCAATAGGTACAAGTACTGTAATAGAACCAACACTAGTTCCCATAGCCATAGAAATCAAACATGCTATAAGAAAAAGTCCAGGTACTTCAAAACCTGTAGGAATAATACTTAATAACATATTCGCTGTACTTGTTGCTCCACCAGCCGCAGAGGCTATACCACTAAAAGCACCAGCTAGAATAAATATAAATAACATAGTTACAATATTATCATCGCCAATTCCCATTGCGCATAAATGAATCTTATCCTCAAAGCTTATCTTTCTATTCTGAAAAAAAGCACATATTAAAGAAATACTAAACGCCAAAACTACAGAAACTACATAAAAGCCCATCTGTCCATCAAGGGGATTAATATACTCGAAATAAATACCATTACCTAAATAAAGAATTAAAAAAACGGCTATTGGAAATAACGCTCCTAAATTAGCCTTCACCTTTTGTTCATTTGCCATATCATTAGCTCCTTAATTAAAAACATTCCTCTTGTTTATCTATTTATTACGTTAAAGTAAAAAAATGCTTTTCTATTTTATCAAAGGAATTAAAATTTCTCAACTATATTAGATAATTTTTTTGCTAACAAAATCCTTTTACAAAAATAAAGATCAGCAAAGCTATTATTACTCTTTGCTGACCTTTGTATATTTATTATAAATATTTACTATAAATGTATTACTTTTCTGTATCAACAAGGTCTACTTTTCTACTTTTTATAAGACCAAGCATAACATCTGCAATCTTAGGATCAAATTGTAATCCCTTGTTTTTTTCTATCTCTGAAATAATAGTTTCTCTATCTAATTTATTCCTATAGATTCTATTAGTATTCATTGCATCATATGCATCTGCAACACATATGATTCTTGCTATTAGTGGGATTTCCTCACCTACTAAGCCAACAGGATATCCTCCTCCGTCATATCTTTCATGGTGAAAAAGCGCTCCAAGTTCCACATCTTTTAAGCTCTTAAATCGCTTAAGAATTTCTCCGCCCATTAAGGTATGAGCTTTAATAATCTCAAATTCCTCGCCAGTTAATCTACTTGGCTTATCAAGAATATTATCTGGGACGCCAATTTTTCCACAATCATGAAGAAGAGCAATATAATAGATTCTATCAAGTTCATCTCCTTCAAATCCAAGTTCCTTAGCAATCATTCTCGTATAGATAGCTACTCTTTTAGAATGACCGTTAGTATACGGATCTTTGGCATCAATAAAGCCAGTAAATGTCTCAATAGACTCATTAATTATCTTATTATCTCTCTCATGCTGAATCATATATTTCTTAATCTTTTGTGTGGTTATAATATTAATAATCAATACCAAGATCCAAATAATCAAAGCTAAAAATGAAATTATAAAGAAAACATCTGTAGCTAGCATCCTATGTATCTTGTAATATAATGAAAATGATAAATTCTCAACCTCTACATTCATAGGAAAATACATAATAATACCAGGTGTTGTAGCTTCATTAGCTTCAATAGGTATTTCCTTAGCATTAAGAGTAGAACTTGGCCAGTAAACCAAATAGTCACCTGGCTTCATTACTACAAGTTCTTCACCATCCACTCTAAATATATCAAAATTATAATCATTAGTATTAAAGTCTCTTAAATCCGGCACAGTTGCCACATATTCATTATCATCTCTAAATTGATGAATCTCTATTGCACCATTCCATCCTTGAGAAATATATGCTTCTTGATTAAACTGTAATTTAAAATGAAAATCATTTATCCTATCCTTGCTGTTATTAAAAATTGTAAAATCATAAGTATAGGCCTGATAATTATTATCAGTAAGTCCTTCGTTATTAAAGTCAAAAATCTTTCCCCAAGTACTAGTTCTAGGAATAACACTAAGGCCAATATTCTTTCTAACAACTTCTTTATTTAAAAATTCATACCCCACAAAGCTTTCTATATGTTGCTTTTTATTGTATAGCCTAACCCTTACTACACTAGCAAGTAAACAAGAAAATATAATTATAAAAGCAATGATAAATCCTATTATAGACTTTTTTCTTTTATTCTTATTCACGACTATGCTCCTACAAAAACCCAAAATATTTTTTAATACACTTTTAATATATCAAAATTATACATACTTTTAAACTTCTAATTTATTAACATACTAAAAAGCATTAAAATTCCCATACATATTGGCTGATGAAGTAAATAAATAAGAAGACTATGTTGACCAATATTAGTTAAAGCTGGGATTCTAAACTTCATTAACTTTAAAAAGGATAGCTTGTCAAAAAGGCCTAAATCCTTACAAATCCTGTGTAGAGCATAACCTGAAACAAATAAAAAAAACCAAGGTAAAATCGGAAAATAATCTGCAGATACAAAGCCCTCTTTTAAAAAACCAAAGGGAACAAGTATATGATACTTATATAGCCAATCCGGCAGTCTAATTAGCTTGATTCTATGAAATCCTAAATGTCTTTGAGGTATTGAAAAGGTAATTAAAAACGCAAGTAAAGATATAATAAAAACAAGCACTGATGGTAGCTTAATCAATAACTTATCCGCCACTATCATTATTAACATAGATGCTCCAATAAGGAATAAGACTCCATAAAAAATTGCTATGTCAGGCCCCATAAAAGCTGTAACAGCAGTAATAAGAATTCCGCATAAACTAACAGTTATACCTCTTTTTAGCTTTCCATTACTATTAAAATTCCACACAAATCCTGACAAAAAAATAAATGAGATACAAATAAACTGCTCCCATATATACACCTCTGGCATATAAATCCAGTTAGAATTGCTTTTTATTAGCACAAAATAATCATAACAAAAATGATATGCCACCATGTTAAGAACTATAAATCCCCTATAGGCATCTAATAAGTATAACCTATTGCTCTTGTCCATATAATCCTCTTTTTATTTATTCATAAATTTTCGTAAATATTATAATGTTAACTCTAGTAAAAAAGCAATCACTAAAAAATAACTGTCATTGTTGTACCAACGTTTGGAGCACTATCCACCATTATCTTGGCATCGTGAAGCTCTACTATATGTTTTACAATTGCAAGTCCAAGGCCTGTTCCGCCTGTGGCCTTTGATCTACTCTTATATCAATAATTTCACCATTAACCCTTACTTCTCTTTTGTCATTATTTATACTTATTTCCTCAAATGTAAGTTCCTTTATTATGTTCATTTTCTGAACCTATAGGTTGCTGGCCGGATTGCCCAAATCAAGGAAAAAGTCTGGAAAAAGATTAGATTTCCGGTCTTGGGAAAGTTCAATATTTTTACAGCTAATCCAAACCACACAAAAAAGCTCCAAAAAGGCAACAAATTCTTGTCTTTTCGGTGTTTTATAAAACTAGAATTGCCTATATGCGTAAAATAAGATTGAAAAAGATGAAAAGCAAAGAAGAAATCTTGAGATTTGTTGCCCTACAGGGGAATTATTCCTTAATATGGGCAACTACGAATCTTCATATGGGCAACCATAAATCTCTATAATCTCTTTTACATGATCATTTATCTTTTCCTCTCTTATTTTCAACTTGTTTTCTTGCTCTCTGTTTTGAGCTTGAAGTCATTATCGACAAATCTAAATTTGCGCGTTTCTACGAGCGGTGCAAGGATGCACCGAATTGGCTGTCGGGGGCTTGCTCACGGACAGACATATTCGTGTGCAGACTTATAGTGCGACAGCGCGACATGAGCATGAAGCGTAGCAGAATGCGAATACAGTCACCGCTCAACAAATCTCAATTTACTAATTTACCTGTCTTCAATTATACCGAATCCTCATCAACAATTAAATATCGTTGCAATAATTCCTCATACTCTTTATTAAACATTTCTCGCTCCTCATTTGAAAAGCTCTTAAGAAACTAAATCTGTTGTAAGTTCTTCTGCATTCTTACCATCAGGAATTGTGACTACAGCAAGCTTAACAAGATAATCAGAAAATGGGAAAAATATAATTGTTGCACCTATGTTAAATAAGCTATGTATAACAGCAATTCCAGCAGCATTAGCTGCGCTGCCTAAAAACGCAAAATTTACAAAAGTATTTAAACTATAGAACACCAGCATAAAAATACATGTTCCAATTAAATTAAAATATAGATGCACCATTGCAGCTCTTCTTGCATTTTTGCTTGCTCCAATTGATGAAATGATTGATGTAACGCAAGTTCCTATATTTTGTCCCATAATAATTGGCAATGCCACAGAATAATGAACAGCTCCTGTTGCACATAAGGCCTGAAGTATACCCACTGATGCAGACGAACTCTGAATAATAGCCGTAAGGATTGCAAAACCTAACAGTATTGCTCCCACATCTTTTTTCTTAGAATCACCCTTTCCAGGCATAAAAAGAAAAACTCCAATAAACGCAAAGATAGGAGAAAAAGATGAAGGTTTTAAAAGCTTCAACCAAAGGCTACTAGCCTCAATTCCTGTAAGGGATAACATCCAGGATGTAATTGTTGTACCAATATTTGCACCCATAATAATGCCAACTGCCTGGGACAATTTCATAATCCCTGAGTTAACAAAACCCACTACCATAACCGTAGTGGCTGAGGATGACTGTATAACGGCTGTAACACCAGCTCCCAAAAGAACTGCAAAAACTCTTCTCGTAGTTAATTTTTCCAAAATCATTTCAAGCTTACCACCAGCCATCTTAGAAAGACCATCTCCCATAACACTCATTCCATATAGGAAAAGTGATAAGCCACCTATCATACTTAATACACTAAAAATATCCATACAAATTCCTTTCTAGCTTTATTCTTAACCAATTATTAGAATAAAGGTAAAAAGTAAAATGTATGGACATAGTTATGTAAAATCTGTGTAAAAAACATTAAGATTTTTGCTATATTTGAGTCTGCTAAAAAACTATGACAAATACGTTTCCGTTTTATTCAATGCTAATGGTTATAGTAACATCTCCATTGGAAAGAAGATCAGTCATTTCTTTCGTATTCTTATCAGATATATGTCCAAGTCTTGTATATGACCAGCTATTAGAACCATAGAACACTACCATCTGATTTCCGGAGTATAGTACAATGTCGCCTGAACTCGTTGTTGTCTGCTTATCATCTCTTGGCAAGCTCTGTCCTATTGAACCCACCTGTTCAAAACCACCATACATTGACATCTGAATTGTAACATCACCGTCTTCAGCCATATCCTTAAGTGCCTCTACAGCTTGGTTATCTTCCCAATCCACATTAACTTTTGTATCGCCGATTTTCATTGTCATAGAACTACCTCCAATAGCTTCATCCTCTGCTGATTCATCTTTTTCTGTCGGCTGATACATAGTTGTTCCCTCCGACATAACATTCTCTTCTAGACTTTCCGTTTCATTATTTTCTAATACTGATATTTCAGTTGCCGCATTCTGATTATCGCCGGAATTTATTGTATTTCCTGAACATGCGCTCATACAAAACATTATTGTCATGCAGAATGCTATCAAAATCATTTTAGTTTTCATCGCAAACATCCTTTATTTTAAAGATTTTCCAAACTCAAAAGCTTCGTTTAACTCTTCTGTTTTCCCGGAAGCCTCACCCATATCGCCTATGCCTCCGCAAAATAAGGAAGCGGAGAATTCTGCCTTTTCAAAACAGTCAACCCATCCCTGAAGTCCGCTTTCAGCCTTTTTAGGCACAAACTCTTCATCCTCAGCTGCAACAGAGAGCATATATACATTTCTAAATTTATAATCTGAAGGATACAAAGGATTGAGTCTGTCCAAAAGAGTCTTCATCTGGCCACTCATCTCGTAGTAATAAATTGGAGTTGCAAAAACAAGGGTATCTGCATTCTTTACTTTTTCTGCAATCTCTACTGCATCATCATTAATGACACATTTCTGGGTATTCTGACAGGCAAGACAACCTATACAAAAACCTATGCTCTTCCCTTTTAGACTTATATGCTCCACATCATGTCCTGACGCTTTTGCTCCTTCTATAAGCTTTTCAGTAAGTATATCTGAATTGCTATTTGCACGAAGGCTTGTTGAAATTACTAATACTTTGCTCATATCATCCCGTCCTTTATTTCAAATTCTCCTTAAAGAAGCTTTCCAACTTGTCAAATGGAATATAATCCTTATCTCCACCGTCATAGAGATCAGTATGTACTGCATCAGGAATTATCATAAGTTCCTTATTATCTGCATACTTGCTGTCTTTTACCATGTCTGCATATGCATCCTTTGAAAAATAACATGAATGTGCTTTTTCTCCGTGAACTAGTAAAACAGCACTTCTGATTTCGTTACTGTACTTAAGTATTGGCTGATTAACAAATGACTCACAGCCTATTACATTCCAGCCGCCGTTGGAATTAAGACTTCTCTTATGATAACCTCTGTCAGTCTTGTAGTAGTCATAATAATCTTTTACAAAGAAAGGCGCATCCTCAGGGAGTGGATCTACAACTCCACCGCCAAGCTTATATTCACCAGTCTTAAGGTCTTCAAGTCTCTGAGCGCACATGGCAGCTCTCTTCTGATATCTTGCTTCCTCACTGTCCTCTGAGTCAAAATATCCCTTGGCGTTTACTCTTGTCATGTCATACATTGTCATTGCAGCTGTAGCTTTGATTCTTGTATCAAGAGCTGCTGTGTTTACAGCCATGCCGCCCCATCCACAGATACCGATAATTCCGATTCTCTCAGGATCTACTTTTTCATTAAGTGAAAGGAAATCTACTGCTGCCATAAAGTCTTCTGTATTAATGTCTGGCGATGCCATATATCTTACATTTCCACCGGACTCTCCTGTAAATGATGGGTCAAATGCTATTGTTAAAAATCCTCTTTCTGCCATTGTCTGCGCATAGAGACCTGAACACTGCTCTTTTACTGCGCCAAAAGGTCCACTTACAACAATTGCAGATAGCTTACCTTCTGCATTCTTTGGCACATACATATCCGCTGCAAGGGTAATTCCATATCTGTTTACAAATGTAACTTTACTGTGATCTACCTTATCACTTTTCTTAAATGTCTTATCCCACTCTGTTACTAGCTTTAAATCTTCTTTTTTAATCATTTTGTTATCCTCCTAAATTATTTTTCTTTCTGAATCTGTCTTATCAAAAAATCCATATTATCAACTTTTTTCTGGCTGGCATGAAGTTCATCCATAAGGTGACAACGGCATTTCCGTAGGTCTCGAAGGAGCGTATCAGTATCGCCTTCATCATACATTTTCTTCATGAAACATATTTGTTTATCGTCACAGCCCATATCTGAAAGGTTTTCAAGAATTTTCTTTGTATCCATTTTATTTCTCCTTCTAATTATATATTAAAGCCTTGACCTGATTTTCGCTAATGAATATAATTAATATCATGATATTTATTTTTGGAATAACATATTAACGGTAAGCTTTATGGAGGTTTTCATGGAAATAAAAAATCTCAGATACTTTCTTGCAGTTGCCAGGGAAGAAAATATGTCAAAAGCTGCTGAGCAGCTTCATGTATCACAACCTACTCTTTCAAAGACATTAAAAGCACTAGAGGAAGAACTTGGGAAAAAATTGTTTGTCAGACACAGCTTCAGTATTTCACTTACTGATGAAGGTATGCTTCTTCGTGACCGCGCCCAGGATCTTGTGGCTATGTCAGATAAAATCGAACAGGAATTTAACTCCTTAGATGATATAACAGGTGGGAATATATATTTTGGACTAGCAGAAAGCTATCAAATCAGATACCTTGCCAGAGAGATTTATAAACTAAAAGAAAAATACCCTAATCTTACTTATCATATAACCAGCGGAGACACTGAGCAAGTTACTGAAAAGCTTGATAAGGGTATTTTAGACTTTGCCGTAATATGTGAAACACCTGACAGTAATAAATATGAATATATAAAATTTCCGGAAGCTGATGTTTGGGGAGCAATCATTTCTTCATCTCATTCCCTTGCAAAGAAAAAAGTCATCCATGTCTCTGACCTGATAGGACAACCTCTATTTGTCTCAGAGCAGAGTTGGAACAATGAAATCAAAGCATGGGCCAAAGACAAATATCCGGAACTTAAGCTTGAGGGATCCTTTAGACTTTCCTATAATGGCTCTGTATTTGCAAAAGAAAATCTTGGAATTCTTCTCACTTTTAAAAATCTAATAAATACTGAAGGAACAGACATAGTATTCAGACCTCTTTCACCAGAGCTGAAGTCAGAACTATATCTCATATGGAATAAATATCAGACCTTTACACCTATTGCTGAAAAGTTTCTAGAGCAGATAAAAAAGACTTTCAGGTAATCCGCTTTTACACCTGGTCATTAAAGTTAATATTTCCTCTCGTAAATGCTATTTGCTTTACTGGCCTCATTAGAATTTGTAATCATACTCTAGTGAAGGTTTAGCACAAATTTTACAAATCCTGGATCATCATGATTTACAATTTCACTGTGACCTAAATCCTTTGACGCAATTTTATTCATTTCTTCATCTGTAAGATCAAAATCCCAGATATCAATATTCTGCTCCATACGCTCTACATGTGTAGACTTTGGAATAATAGACACACCTCTCTGCGCATTCCATTTAAGAACTACCTGTGCTGCACTCTTTCCATATTTATTTCCAATTGCTGTAAGCTCAGGGTCTGTGAATATACCATGTTTTCCTTCAGCAAGTGGTCCCCATGCCTGTGGTACTACTCCGTAAGCCTTCATGTTCTCAAGGGCTCCTTCCTGTACAAAGAATGGATGAAGCTCTACCTGATTAACTGCAGGGATTATTTCAACGGTTTCGCAGAAGTTAGCCAAGATAGCTGGATAAAAATTAGCAACTCCAATTGCCTTTGTAAGTCCTTCTTTATATGCTCTTGTGATTCCTCTGTATGCTGCAAAGTAATCTCCCATAGGCTGGTGAAGAAGGATAAGATCAGCATAGTCCATATCAAGCTTCTTAAGTGAAGTCTTTACTGCTTCATAGGCAGCTTCCTCTGTCTTCATATCGCTTACCCATACCTTAGTAGTAATAAACAATTCTTCTCTTGTTACAAGTCCATCTGCAATCGCTCTTGCTACACCCTTTCCCACAGCTTCCTCATTCATATATGAAGCTGCTGTATCAAGAAGTCTATAGCCTGTTTTTATAGCATCATAAACTACTCTTTCGCATTCCCCCGCATCAGGAATTTGAAAAACTCCAAATCCTTCAAGTGGCATTCTTGCTCCTGTATTAAGTGTTACATATTCCATTGTTTTTACCTCCAAAATATCATTGCTTTATGTTTTTCATATGTTTCTTGTTGATATTATGCTAACAAAAAAGAAAATAATAGTACAATGCCAATTGAGTATTGTGCTATACTTAAAACGTATAGTAATGTTATTTCAAGGAGGTTTCATATGATAGAGATATATTTGCTTGAACAATTAGATGCTTTCGCTAGATACGGTACTTTGTCAAAGGCTTCAGAAGAACTCCATCTGACTCAGCCATCACTGACAAGATCTATGCAGAAATTAGAAGAGCTTCTCGGAGTTCCAATATTTGAGCGCACCAAAAACAGGTTATCATTAAACGAGAATGGATTACTGGCTGCAGATTACGCGAGACGCATACTAAATGAAGAACAGCACATGATAGATCACCTTCGTGCCCTTGAGAGAAGTAAAAGAACTATCGCAGTCGGTTCTGTGGGTCCGGGACCTCTTATGGAGTTTATCCCTTCTCTCTCAGCACTATTCCCTGACATGTCAATAATCTCAGAAAACAAGTCAGAAGATGAACTGATATCCGGTCTAAGGGACAACCAATATCAATTCATTATCCTTTCCCGTCCATTAGAGGATGATGAATTCATTTGCGAAAAATATGATTCTGAACAGCTTTACGTTTCACTGCCAAAGAGCCATCGATTCGCAAAAAAGAAAAAGCTTTCTTTCCGTGAACTAAACGGCGAAAGCTTTTTAATGCTGTCTGAAATTGGAATATGGGATAAGCTTGTACGAGAAGAAATGCCCGATTCTAAGTTCATTATACAAAACGACTATGACGCTCTTGGACAACTTATAGAATCCTCAACTCTGCCTAATTTTGCCACCGATATAACAATTCGCACTTATGAAAGCATGAATCTTCCTAGCAGATCTATTCCAGACAGAGTGCTCATTCCCATTAGCGATGACAGTGCTACTGTTACTTTTTATTTGATTTCAGATAAAAACATCGCTTCAAAATACAAAGTTAAATTTTAATTTTTAAGACTCCGTGTGTTTTTCGCCTCATAAAGCTCTCTGCGCACACGCAGAGCTCTACGAAGCTCATTTTATCATATACGAATCCCTGCTTCATAGCCTTCCTGAATTCCCCTGTATCCATTCTTGGCACGCTCATGACAGTCTCCGACAGATACCACTGTAAAATCACAGTCAGTTAAAGACTCTTCCAGAACTGTATTTGCACGGACACCAATAGCGATTACTACCGTGTCAACATCCGTGATCTCAGCACAGGATTCGTCTTTCTTGTACACAACGCCGTGTTCCTTCACTTCCTGCACTGCAGCAGAAGTAAGCACCTTTACTCCATGCTCCGCCATTCTCTTTTTCAGATAATAAGTCGGAGCCGGTTCGCCATCCTTCACAATCTGCGAAAGCATTTCAACTACCGTCACATCCCCGCAGCCATGCTCGGCCAAATAATCCGCTGTCTCTGCTCCTACAAGTCCGCCTCCAATCACAACAACCTTGTTTCCGACTTCTGCTTCTCCCCTAAGTACCTTTTGCGCAACAACACCATATTCCTGCAGTCCTTTGATTGGCGGCATGGCAGGATTTGAGCCTGTCGCAAGAATGACAGCATCCGGATTCATCTCTTCCAATGTTTCTTTTGTGACATCAACATGGAAACGCACTTCCACGCCAAGCTTCTCAAGCATATACTTCTGCCAAACAATGAAAGATGAGAAATCCCCTTTTGCCATCGGAATAGAAGCTGCAATCCATTGGCCGCCAAGCTCTCCCGATTTTTCCAAAAGAGTAACCTTGTGTCCTCTGCCTGCGGCTGCGATTGCTGCTTCACAGCCAGAAACTCCGCCGCCTACAACCACAAGCTTTTTCGGCTCTGCAGTAGGAGAAATGTCATATACATCTTCCATGCCTGTGAGAGGATTTACAAGACAGCGGATTGGATGTCCCTGCTCATGTTCCCCAGCGCATCCTTGGACACAGCCGATACAATGAAGAATGGAAGCAAAGTCACCACGGCGTGCTTTCTCCGGCATTTCCGGATCTGCAAGAGAGGCTCTTCCCATCGTACAAAGATCAGCGCTTCCGGATGTAAGGATACTCTCCGCAAGCAGCGGGTCATTGATCCTGCCGACTGCGATAACCGGAATATCCACTACCGTTTTCAATGCAGCCGCATGATGGACAAAGCCGCCAACAGGAACCGGCGCAGGCGGGATGATGATATGCCCGGTCGCAAATACGCCCTGTGAACAATGGATACAGTCCGCACCGGCATCCTCAATCAGCCTTGCGATCAGCTTCGCCTCTTCTATTTCAAGTCCGCCAGGAACATATTCTTCCGAACTCATGCGATAGAAGATAGGGAAATCCTCGCCTGCCGCCTTACGGATTGCCTGTATGATCTCCCGTGGAAATCTTGTCCTGTTCTCTGTAGTTCCGCCATATTCATCGCATCGCTTGTTGGAAAAAGGCGAGACAAACTGGTTGATCAAGTATCCATGCGCACCGTGAACCTCAACCCCATCAAAACCGGCAGCCTTTGCTCGCAATGCGGCATCCACAAAAGCCTTCTCCAGATTATGAATCTCATCAATGCTCATTTCACGCGGTGTTTCAGGCATAGTGGGATCTTTGATCGCTGATGGTGCGATTGGCTGTTCACCGGTAATCTGGCTAGATGTCTCTCTTCCTGCATGATAGATCTGGGCAATGGTTTTTGCGCCTGCCTTGTGAATTCTATCCGTAAACACTCTCCAAGGTTCTACCTGTCTGTCTTCCCAAAGGCCAGCCAGTGTTTTCGATGCCCCCGCAGTCCTTGTTACAGCAAAATCCTCTGTAATGATGATCCCATATCCGCCCTTTGCTTTGTGTTCATGATAAGCCATGAATTTTTCAGTCGGCGTTCCGTCTTCATTACAGTAATTCGTAACCATCGCAGAGACCACCATACGGTTTTTAAACTCTGTCTTGTTGATCGTGATTGGTTCAAAGATTTTCATCAGTTTCATAATGCCCTCCTTCAAATAGCTTATTAACAATCTGTACCGTCGATATTACAGGCAACGGGCGTATTGTATTCATCATTGAGGATCCCGCCCTTTGCCTTAATGATATTCAGATTTTTGTCCTAATCACAGGCTTCTCATGCTGTCTCTTCGCATACGAAGCTGCTTTTCACCCTGTTCATTCAATCCCTGTTTAAGCATCGCAAGTATCTTCTCTTTGTCCTCCGGAAGATTTCCATATACCGGCATCATATTAGAGACATTCGTTGCATCCAGCAGCGTGTTGATTTCAAGCGTCTTCACAAAGGTATATAGTTCCTGTATCTTCTCTGTCTCTGTAGCTTCTACAAACTCACCTCTTCTTACTTCTTCCATAAGTGGCGTATCAGGGAAGATGGAGAGTCCGGAAGCCAGCACCCTAACGGGCGACAGATGATTCAACACTTCTGCCGTTTTAACGGCATGCCCCATACCATAATCATGACCACCCAGTCCGTATAAGAAGATGACGGAATAATGCATTCCTGCTTCATCCAGCTTGGAGAGCTGCTCTACGATATCACTTCCATGATAACCCTTATTCATCTTATTAAGAACCGCATCATCACCTGACTCAATTCCGAATACGATCATGTCATATCCCATTTCTTTCAGTGACTTAAGCTGCTCCACAGACTTGTTCTTTACGCTGTCAACACGACCATATCCACCAACGGAAACGCCCCAAGGCAAATATTCTTTGATCAAGTCCATGATTCTTTTAAGTCTGTCGTAGCTCAGTAGGAACGGATCCGCTCCCTGCAGAAAAATTCGCTTTACCTTCCATCCAGAATCTCTTATTTCCTGAAGATCTTCCCGTATCTCACTCTCAGGAGATACAGAAAACGGTGCTTCCTTGTAAAAGGTACAAAAGCGGCACTTGTTATGCGAGCAACCTGACGTTACTTGTAAAAAACAAGAACCTGCTTCATAGGGTGGCCTAACAATTCCACTTGAAAAATGCATAGTAATTCCTCCTTGTTTCTATATATCCTTATATCTCGTTTTGTCGATATATAAGACTTTAAATTAAACGGGATTCTCATCCCGTCTAATTTATACACAACTTAAATTTCATGTCCGAAGTAGTCTGACAGTGCAGCCAACATCTCTTCATTCCGTCTGTAATATGTCCATTTTCCGTGTCTTTCGGATAGAAGCAAACCTGCTTTTTGCAACATATCAAGGTAATGAGATACTGTTGACTGTGATATCCCGGCTTTGTCGCGGATACTTCCAACGCACACTCCGCCCTTGAGATCCACCGCATCTTCAAAATGACCTCCTTGCGGTGGGAAATTTTTCTCCGGTTCCTTCAACCACTCAATAATGCTAAGCCGTGTTTCATTTGATAATGCTTTAAATACTTCAATCTTATCCACAATTCTATTATATCTATCTTTCGCGATATGTCAATGCCTATATACAAAAAAATTACAAGCTAGAAGTGCTCCCATTAGATGCGGCTTTGCCGCGGCTCGCACACAAGTAGTGATTTGCTGCGCAAATAACTACAAGTGGGTCAAAACTTTCTTCTGCCAGCTTCTTTTTCCGCATTTCGGGCATTTCATATATCTTGTCCGTCCCATGTGCATAGCAAGATTTGTCTGCCAGTATGTAGGAACATATCTGTGGTGGCAATTCTGGCATTCATAGTATCCGGCCTTTTGCTCAATTCCCACGGCGATAAAAGCGACCGTAAATATCATCACAAAAGCGAATACGATAAGTACAATTCTCAGCCAGACTGGCATCTCTATAAATGACGCCACAAACACCATGACCAGTCCGGAAATGACGGCAGGAAACGCAATCCAGTATTCCGTCTGAAGCATCTGCCTGTTCTTTTCTTCGACCTCTCGCCTCATTGCCAGCAGGTTTTCTTCTGCACGTTTGTCATATACTTCTGCCATAATTCTTTCGCCCGACAGGAGTTCGTTGACGTTAATTTTCAAAAGATTACAAAGTTCCAGCATAATCCCTGAATCCGGCATAGACTTTCCGGTCTCCCATTTTGATATTGCCCGGTCACTGATTCCGAGCTTCTCGGCAAGAACTGCCTGAGTCATGCCCTGTTCCTTCCTGCAAGATGCTATAAATTTTCCAATTTTGATTTGATCCATATCGGGCACCGTTACTGAAAACTTATAAGAAGTTATATACTTTTATGTTTCATTCCTACTTCAGCGAGTATGCTTTTGATGGTATAAATACCTATCTACTCACAAGTTCTTGTACTCTCCATAGGCGTAAATTCCGAACTAACGTATCCGTACATATTTGCATTAACGTTTAAGTGTTAACTTGCAAATTTTTCTCCATAAGTTCTTAGATTGAGTGACGCTTGGAAATCTCTATCTATAACATTTCCACACTCACATCTATAAGTTCTATCAGATAGTTTTAGATCCTTTTTAATTTTCCCACAACAACTACAAAGTTTTGATGATGGATAAAATCTATCAGCTATAATAAGTTGAATACCACTATCATTGCATTTGTATTCTAGTTGTTTTCTAAATTCAAAGAATCCTTGATTTTGAACTGTTTTGGATAGGTGTCTATTCTTCATCATTCCACTAACGTTTAAATCTTCAATACAGATAAATCTTGGTTTTCGATTTACAATCTCAGATGTGGTCTGATTCAAATAGTTTTTACGGATATTTGTTAATCTGTGATTTACCTTGAGTAAAAGCTTTTCATTTTTAACTATATTATTAGTTTTGCAGTATTTTCCTTTCTTTTTATTTTGTTCATATTTACGAGATACGCTGCGTTGTAATCTACGCTTACGTTTCTCTAGGTTCTTTACTGTTTGGCTTTTATTAATGTTCTTATACTTATTTGTATCTGAACATATAGCCAAATCTTTTATTCCAAGATCAATACCGATTCCATTATCATTAAGCTTTTCCTTACAGTCTTGAAACTCTATACATATGCTAATCCACCAATTTAATCCATCGAAGGATATTCTTGGATTCATGTATTTAATGTCCGTAGGAATTCTTTCATGTTCTGCAAGTCTTACCCAGTTTAGTTTCTGTTTATTGGCTTTCTTACTAGAAGAAAATCCTTCAAGTTTAACATGTGTTTCACTAAACTGTATCTTAATATTATCCTGATAAAATTTAGGCATTGATTTCTTTTTAGACTTAAACTTGGGATATCTTTGTGTACCTTTGAAAAAGTTCTTATAGGCTATACAAGCATCTTTAATAGCCTGCTTTGTTACATTGTTTGATATTTTTAGCAACCAAGCATATTCATCAGAATTTCTAAGCCTTGTAAATTCTTTTCTAAGCTCTGTATCTGGAATGAATTTACCGCCTTTTTCGTAGTTTTCTTTTTCCTTAGCTAAAGCCCAATTAAAAGCAAATCTTGCTGCACCTGCGTACTGAAACATTTTCGTTTGTTGCACGTTATTAGGTATCAACATTACTTTTATTGCCTTTACCATCACTCGCTTCCTCCTGTATCAATTTTTGAACAAGTTTCTTGGCTTTTTCCATTGGAATCCCAATTCCGTAATGTCTGCGCTGATAC
Organism: Lachnospira multipara LB2003; assembly: GCF_000702205.1. Lineage (GTDB taxonomy): Bacteria > Bacillota > Clostridia > Lachnospirales > Lachnospiraceae > Lachnospira > Lachnospira multipara_A. The sequence goes on from NZ_KL370871.1 coordinate 130,415, forward strand.
GCCTATGATTTTTGAAAATTCATGTATAGAATAATATTTGTTCAAAATATCACTTCCTTTCAATATTATTCCATACTTATAACTTATAAAACTCAACAGTATTTTATAAGCTTATATAAGTTTTATTTAACTATCATCAACATCCTTTCATAGCTTAAGCATAGCCGATAACATCATATTTTCACACGAACCATAAGTTGATTTCCTGCACTCTATCGCTGGTTGAGTGCAGAAAAGCTCATTTTACTTTAACTTCGCATATAAAAACAAATCATTATTATCTATAAGTTTATCAAAATAAATAAGTGATTTGTATACCTTAGTCTTCATCTCCTATTGTTTCAATTTCTATAACCCCCTTTTGTTCAATACGAGCAGCCTCATTTAACACACCCATTTGATACTTCGCAATATCCTGTAACACTTCAAATCTATCCTTCTTTTCCTTTCCTTCTCGAATCATCTGCGCATTATGAGTCTCTAAATTCGATAGAACCGTTAATTCATTAATCGAAGCATAATCTCTTACATTACTATTTTTAGCTAATTCCGGATTTGCTTCTCTCCATGCCTTTGCTGTAAAGCCAAATAAGGCAACATTTAGCAAGTCTGCTTCTTCAGCATATTGAATCCACCGCAAGTCCTCTCTATAATTTCCTGACGGAATCAAATAATTCTTTACGGCGTCTGTCTAAATAAGATAGTTATTCTTTGTGAGAAATCTTTTAGCATTCCATTCAATTTTCTTAACATTATTTTCTTGTTCTTTTAGTCTCTGAAACTCTTTTATCAAATATAATTTAAAAACTGGACTAATAGCAGACGCAAATTCAAATGCAATATCTTTGTGAGCAAATGTACCACCATATCTGCCTTTCTTTACATACATACCAATTGCATTAGTGGATTCTACCCCATCAGAAACGCTCAATGTGAAAATTGGTAATCCTGCCTGTTTTTTAAAGTGGTCGAATTCGACCACTTTAAAATTTGGATTATATATTTGTTCCCAAGTTCCTAAGTACTCAAGTGTCGATCTATTTCTAATCCAATTCTTTATTACGTCGGAAGCTTAATTGCCCCGAATTCAATGCAATTACATTTCCAATACGAGTTCACTTCATTTATTTATTTCTTCCATTTTGACTAACTCACTTAGCTTCTTCGCATAAGCTAACAACCTCTTTTGAGCATCATCATTAAGCCCCTCGTACTCTAAAATCAATTGCTTACCTAGGTAATCCAACTGATAGTCAACTGAATCCTCTACACTATCTATACCTTTTCCCGTCAGAAGTTGCTCAGGAGATACATTAAGTGCAGCACATATATCCATTATTTTATCTGCAGTTGGAGTATGCTTCTTAGTTTTCCACTCACTGACAGTGCTCGGTCTAAGACCAACTCTTCTACAAAATTCACTCTGTGTTATTTGCTTACGTTCAATTAACATGAATATTCTTTCACTAATCGTCATTTTTCATTTCTCCGAATCATCATTTTCGTAACTACGAATATAATATCATGTGAGTATCACATATGCAATAACTTGCCCCATAATTAAATATAATATATGTGGAAGTTCCACCCATTGCCTGATACCATGAGGGTACTGGCATTGCAAAGCATGTTTTCAAATCATCGAGTACCAATTTTTCATATTTAGGATCGTTTTTCATAGCTTCAATATAATTTGAGTTTTCATGCTCAATTATTCCATACTTTTCTTTAACCCTAGCTATGTATTCATTTCGACTCTTAATTCCATAGTTCTCTTTAACCCAGTCCTTTATCTGCCTATAAGTAGCTTTACTTTCAGCAGAAGTAAATTCTTAGACAATAACGCAACAGTCTCCACATGCATCGGGTGATGTATTTGACTGCAAAATGTTGGAGTCGTCTGGTATAAGTGACTGCAAACCAGAATGGCTTAAAGAACTATTAGAAGATGTTTCGTCACTCTAGCAAACCTCTTTGGTATGACTGTCAGAACCGTTTTTCTTCTTGGCTACATTAAGTCTTTCGAGTTTAAAGTGATTAGCATCTTTTCGATCCTTGAATCCGGTCCGATAAGCAAAAGTCATCGGGAAATCTTTTAATATTTCTTTTCATTGCTTTATTGATATTCTTGGTCTCAACCTGATACAGAATTGCCAAATCGCTATCTATCATAACTTGTCTTCCTCGTATAACATAAATCAATTGAGAAATATTAATGTTCTAACCGGTTCTTTCAATTGTCTTATTCTCTTCATTTGTTACAACTTCATCCATACGCCACCTCATCTATATAAAACATTTTATTTGAGGTTCCAATCTGGAACCCCAAATGATATTTAATTTGCACATCTTGTTTATATATCTTCAAGGCTCTCTATCTTCTTCAGAGCCTCCATATAAGCCATAAGACGCTTTTGCTGCTCTTCTCTGAGGTTATGATAATCTTCAATCATCTTAACATCCCCAGGAGTAAATTTGCTTTCAGGACTTGCAGGTTTTCCCACAAATGCATGTGCAATTAAAAAAATTTATGCTATACTGTTACATAATGTGATGAAAAGGATGTGATTATTATGAAAAAATTGAAATTGCTTTCTAATCTACTTTGGTTGATTGGGATCACCATTATCGCAATGGTAATTCTAGGAGAATATTATTTCATCAGTTTTCTCCCCACATCCATAGACCCTTATGCATTTAATTCTTCAGAACAAATACAATTAGCTTGTAATTATACTATTGCATTTAATTTTACAGGGTATGCTTTTTTTATTATTTCTATTGTCCTTAAAATTTACATCATGGAACATACAGAAAATAATAGTTCCAAAACGTTTTCTTTACGAATTACAGAGAATAAGCCTAATTATCTTTTAATACTGTGTAAAATTGTAATCATAATTTTTTCACTAATTTGCCTACTTATATCTTCTCTAATTACACTTTTCTCCTTTATAAGTTTTGATGATGTTCCTTTATAGCAAGAAGGGCGGAAAACTTCAGGTTGACTCATTTCAGAATGACGCATAAGAAAGGAACATGTATGAAGAGGAATGGATAGAAGGAGATAATTTGGAAAAAAACTCTTGAGATAACTGATCGCATGATTAACAATTCAGATAATGAGGAATTTCTTGAACTGGCAAAGGAGTTTCGCAACCTTGTTCTGAAGGCAATTGAAGTCAATACATATGTGGGGTGCTTTTTCTAAATGAGCAAAGAAAAGATATTCTTTCAGGACTTCCTGTTCAAAAATATGTCAGTTTATGAGCATGACTATCCGACTACAGAACTTCACTGTCTTCTAGAAGGTTATGAATTTTGAAAACGACTTGGGGAAAAATAAAGGCATTTCCGATGAAGACCATTACATAAATCTCTAGAAACAGCAACTATTTCTGAAGCTAATTACTTTAACAATCTTCTCGGAAATGACATCGTAAATCAAACGTTTGGAGATGAATAAAACTCTTCTCCTGTTTCTAAACAAATTGCCGCTAGTCTTCCACCTGAATAGCACGCCCCACAATCAATTGCTATATGATTATTTTTTCTATATATAAATCCTGGTCTAGGATTATCCACAATACTCTGTGTTGGTGTATGTCCTGTTATTACAAATTTATCCTTAAAATACTGCACATTGTAATCTGCTCTCAACCAGATTAATTCACGTAGCGAATAATCTTCAATATCCTTCTCCGGAGAATAATTTCCTAACCCCGCATGAACTAAAAGATAGTCCCGGTCAGAAACCGTGACTTCATCATATATTAAAAACTCCTTTATAAAATCTAATACATCCTGTTTCTCATCAAAACTTAGCTTACCAAACTCATCTATTGTTGTCTTGCTTCCGTTGTATTGCCAGTTCACTAGATTATCCAGCATTTCTTCATCCAATTCTTCTATGGACATGTCTGTAATTTCTTTCATAAGAAACTCCAGGCATTTCACCGCCATAAGCTCATGGTTTCCTACCATGCATATAGCATTTGGTGTTTTCATGAGCTTCCTTAATACTTTAATAGGATGCGGCCCGCGATCGAGCACATCACCCAAAACATATAGAGTGTCTGTTTCTTTAAAATTTATCATTTCAAGCAATTCCATAAACATATCGTATTGCCCATGTATATCAGAAATAACATATGTTGCTATAACTATCACCTCCTATAAATAGAATCTCTCATCCCATACCAACCGTTGGAACACTCGCATCCCCATCTGCGGTACGAATCCTGTCTCTTCGATTATATCATAACTCTTACTGACACTATCCTCTAAATATTTTTGTCTGGAAGCTTTAATAAATCATCAATAACCGGTCTAACCATATTTACTGATTCCACCTTGTTAATGGCACAAAGCTTTTTCCCCGCATCTTTGCTGGACGCTCCGCAATGGAAGGCCTGCTCTGTCGTATAAAAAAAAACTGTTTGACATCACCAGATATCAATGGTATGGTATCTTTAGTGGTTGCGCTGCGGAAACTTGCGATGCCCGCAGCCGGTGGAGTTCCATGCGTGGGCTCCACTTTTTTTATGCCAAATAAAGGAGGATTCAGAAATGGCTAATAAAACATTTTACACATATGATGAGCAAATCGAAAAGCTTGAAAAAGAAAAGCAACTTATTATTTCTGATTCTGAATTTGCCAAAACCACTTTACAAAAGAAATGAAGCTATTCCTGATACGGTTTTACATCGTAAATTACAAATACCACAGAAAAACGGACAATATGCTATCGGCAAGAAGGATTTATTTGCAGTAGTGATTGCTTTGCGTTATCTTATTGATAATCAGGAATTTAAACAATTTAAAGCTGAGCTCAAACGATTGATTCATTCCGTTCTCAAGAACTGCCCACACATCAGCCAGGAACTGCTATTTTCCAAAATGGGTTTTTCTGAAAACTGGGAAAAAATTGTGTGCTATAAAAAATAGTTACATGACATACAATCAGTGAGAGAAGTTATACACATGTTTTCTATTAATATAACCAATGTAACTATTCTTCATCATAAAAGTCATCAAGTACATATGTTGTTACAGGTGTAATATAAAATTCATACTTAATAACAAGCCTTACCAGATTATTGCCATCAATTAATGTTATTGGTGTACCTTCTCTTGCTGCCTCCCTTGCTGCATTAGTAAATCTACTATTTGTAATAAACACTCCATAATCTGCCTAAAATTTATTCATAGCCCCCAAAAAAAATTGATTTATATTAGGCTCACTCACAGGCGCTATGTTATATCGTTTACATTGAATTACAACTCTGGTTGTTCTGAAATCATCATCGTCTGTATGATATCCATACCCATCAATTCCACCATCATTTGATATTTTAAAACCATTATCCGTAAACTGTCCTCCCGTTTTAGAGAGAAGCAAAGAATATGATTGAAGAGAAAAATATAATACAGAACAATGAAGAAAAGCCGATACAGAAATGTGTCGGCTTTTCTCGTAAGATTGGTAATACAACCTATTAGGTATCCGGCTATTATTCTGACACAACGACAGAAACTATAGAAAACAAGATGAAAAAGATTATCAAAGAGGATATAAAACCAAATAATCTCAAATAAAGGATTGACAATTGCATAACTGCAATTTATAATAATGTTGTGAGTTTGCAAACATAACGTGTTCAGAAAGGTAGGAAAAAGCATGAATTGGAATGAAATGGTATCTGATCTTATGAAAAAAAAAGGGGTTAATCAGAAACAGCTTTCTAAATTAAGCGGTATCACCGAAAGCTCAATCTCCCGTTATCTGAAAAGCGATAAGACTCCAAGGATGGATGTGGTGGTGAATATCGCTAAAGCACTTCAGGTTGAAACGGATTATTTCCTTAAGGAGGAGGACAAAGGGCAGACTGCGTATAATGTTATTTCAGCTGCAATTGCAAGAAAGGGTGGTGAATTAACACCAGAGGAAAAAAACAGATTGATAGCTCTCCTTATAGGAGGAAACGAAAATGTATAGATCCTCTAACATATATGAAAATATCGTTAAAGTCATAATTGAAATCTTTCTTGATTATGATATTAAGGATTTCCCGATAGATGAAAAGGATATATGCAGACGACTGGGAGTTGCGTTGGTACCCTATTCTGAATTTCCTAAAGAAGCAAGAGCTTTGCTTGAAAAGAAAAGTAAGTACGGCTTCTTTGTCAGGGGTACAAAGGAAAACCCGCCAACGATTTATTACAATGACAAGTTTGAACCCTATGGTGCAGTCAGGCTGACAATTTTTCATGAGCTCAAGCACTATGTGTTTGACGAAGATTCTAATGATGAAGATCAGGATGATCTTGCTGACTTTTTCGGGAGATATTTTCTCTGCCCTATCCCTTATCTTATTATGAAGGGAATTGATACAGAAAATGAAATAATCTCTCACTGCGGTGTCAGCATGACTGTAGCCGGGAATGTCGAATCAACAATAAGAAACAGAAAACATAGATACGGTTACCGTATTTTCGAACATGAGATACCGTTTTTAAAACATTTGAATGAAGATGCGTATGAAGTATTTACCAAGACGCATGAAGGAGGTGATTAAATTGAAAGATTATTTTTCCTAAAAGAAAAAGCACCCTGTTATCGTACTATTGGCGTAGCACGAAAGAGTGCTTTCAGGATATGATACATATCCATTTATGCAAATTAAATTGTATCATATCTTCTTTTAGGTGTCTACTCAAAAATATAACTTTCAAACATAGTCAGGAGGCAGAATATGCCTTCAGAAAGGAAATAATATGATGCGATTTAATATTTTGAAATGGTGCGATGATAAGATATCGTACCTTAAAGAACAAGAAATAACTTTTAAGAGAGGAATCCCGCAGCTTCCAATTGAATATACCTATACAGGGATACCAAGTGCCGTTTCAACATTTGCTTATCGGAATGATATTCCCGAGGTGGCAAAAGCGAATGCCCTCCTCACATATTTCATGTTTGAGAATAAACTCTGGCCAAGATTGGCAAAGATTGATGATGATATCGAAATACTTAAGGAATATGGCGGTGTCAGCGGATTTGATCTCAGCCCGAGCATAGGGATGTTAAGACCCAGACAGAGACTTAGCATTCTGGTAAATGCGATCCATGCATGTTATTTGGGCACCAAGGGGATAAAAATTCTTCCCAATTATAGAGCGGGAGACTTCGGAACCTTATGTGCGGCGGATTATTTCCCAGATGAGTGTTCGTTTATTGTCGGTAACCTTGGATGTACTAATAACGGTTTTAAGGCTTATGGAGAATACCAACTAGATATAGTACTTCAAAAAAAGAATCCGTCAATTCTGTTTGTATATGGTTCTATTTTCAAGAAGGAAGCGGCACGTTTAATCAGGCAGCACGGATTTGAGATAATCTCCTTTCCGGATCGCCGTAACAGAGTAAGAAATAATGGCCGGAGTTACCGTTATTATTTGTCCGAAGATGAAATCTGTAAGGTATTATATGCAGACGCAGCGAAAAGGAGGATGGCATAATGGGAGCAAAAGCTATTTATACTGATGAAAGGCGTAAAACCATTCATCAACTAATAATAACAAAAAATATAGAAAAAATAAGAGGCGTGCTGCATGACCGGAATGAATATCGACAGTTTTCAAATGGCTGGAAAGCTGTAAATTTGGATGAGTATGTATCAAAATTTGGGATTAGTAATATTTCCAACAGTTTTAATAACAACATGCGTAAAATCACATTCTTTAAGGATGGCAGACAGTATGCGATTATAACTGCAATTGGTGGCAAGTATTTTCGTGTTGGAGAAGTGCGTGCAGATGGCAGAATAAGTAGATATTTAACTCTTGATCTCAAAGATCCAAGTATTCCTGGAACTTTTCAAGGAGCTGCAAGAAGGGCGGAAAACTTCAGGTTGACTCATTTCAGAATGACGCATAAGAAAGGAACGGTGTGATATGGGAGATTTTTTTCAAGGAAAAGACGAACGTATTGTAGATGGCACTCGATATACAAGATATCTCGATTTGAACAAATGGTATGGCATTGTGGTTCCTAAGGATGAAAACGCATATAATGAGATGTGTGACTATAAAGTATGGGATGACAATAAAGGTGATATAAGAGATATTTACTGGTTTATGAAATTTCACGAAGACAAGTTTTATCTTATGGAGAAATACTTATTTAATTTCATAGACGCAGAATGTAATCTGTTGATCAATATGTATGAAGAGGAGTGGATAGAAGGAGATAATTTGAAAAAAACTCTTGAGATAACTGATCGCATGATTAACAATTCAGATAATGAGGAATTTCTTGAACTGGCAAAGGAGTTTCGCAACCTTGTTCTGAAGGCAATTGAAGTCAATACATGTGTGGGGTGCTTTTTCTAAATGAGTGAAGAAAAGATATTCTTTCAGGACTTCCTGTTCAAAAATATGCCAGTTGATGAGCAGGACTATCCAACTACAGAACTTCAGCGTCTTCCAGAAGGTGCAGATATTAGCAATTATATGGTCGTATCGTTTGATACTATGCTTAAAATGAATAAGCCAGTGGAATGGGAAATGCTTTTTAAGCAAACAGAGAATAATGATGTATGTATCAAGGATGATGTGGTGATAAATAATTCCGAAATGGAACCATACAAATTGTTTTATCTCAAGACATATTATTACAATATCTTGAAGCATAGCCGGAATCTATATGTTTTCTAACGGAATACTCAACCGTGTAATTCAAATCCGGGCTTGCAATCGAAATCGAAGCATAAAAAGGCTCTCTTACTACCGATAATGGCAGTGTGAGAGCCTCTGTTATTTGCAATTCTTTCAACATCTATTTAAATTGTTCTTTATTATCTCTGATAGCAACTTTATAAAGATGATGCCATATCTTTTATTCTGCTCATCACATTCTTGTCATGATTTGTAAAGATGCCCATTCCCTCCAAGCCCAGATAGCCGAGGAAATCGCCATCGTATGAGAACTTTGCTCCATCGTACATATTGTCATCTCCGGAGCTGAGGAACATAGCAACCGTCTTCAATGTGACAGGTGCGGTCGGATAAAGTGCAGAATAGAACCGGTCTATCACACATTTCAGCTGTCCTGATATTCCGTGGTAATAAATCGGTGCTGTATTACCGTTTGGTCTTGGACTTCCGTTTAACACAAGAATTTTCATAATGTCATCAACAATCCTCCTCTTTTAAACATTATATTCCGAACCTCGTATCAAGTTGATTAGATTCTGTTTTACCATTAAAATACAAAATGTACTGATTATCATTCTGCTCTTCATCGCTAATTACTGCTTCCACTTGAGTAGCTTTCCATGTAACTTGACACAAATCAGGACTGGCATTTGCCCCATCAGCTGCTATATCAAAAGAATACTTTACAATCGTTCCTTTTTCATCTTGAAGAACTAATCTAGCATGTGTATGTCCAAATGGCCAATCCGGATCTCCTACCTGCTGGAATAATAATTCATATTTTCCATCCGGTGATGTATATGAAGCTACATCATGTATTTTGTACTTTGTTGTATATATAAAACTTCCAGCTAAAATCATAATTAGAATATTGAAGAATGCCACCATCCCCAGAATAACTCTAACCGCTGGTTTCTTTATGACTTTACAGCATAACAATGAAATAAATGTTGCTGTGAATGCTATAACAAAAATCATTTTATTCGCCTCTATCTTTGTCTTTTTCACTCTGAGAAATTCTCTCTGTAAGTAGCCTTGGCCTCTGCGCTGATCAGATCCAACTCGTCCATATCCACTTTAACCTAGATATGATGCTTCGCTTCAGATAGTTTGGACATCAAACAAACCGTTTCACAATGCACAGTTCCAGGGAACATATCCACTAGACAGACCTTCTTAATCTTATAGCCTCTCTCCTGTAACATTACTAAATCTCTTTGAAGAGAAGTTGGCTTACATGAAATGTAAACCATAGAATCCACACCATAATCAATAATCTTTTCTAGAGCCTTAGGATTAATACCATCTCTTGGTGGGTCAAGAACGATAAAATCAGGCTTATCTTCTATCTTATCAAGGGCAGTTAATACATCTTCTGCAATAAATTCGCAGTTATCAAGTTCATTAAGCTTAGCATTTTCCTTAGCTGACTTAACTGCATCTTCAACGATTTCGACGCCAACAACTTTTCTAGCAACAGGGGCTAAAATCTGAGCAATTGTACCTGTTCCTGAATAAAGGTCAAAAATAACCTTATCCTTAGTCTCTCCAACATACTCTCTTGCCTTTGAATAAAGGACCTCAGCTCCAAGAGAATTAGTTTGGAAAAATGCAAATGCAGCAATCTTAAAATTAAGACCTAAAAGCTCTTCTGTAATAAAATCCTGACCATAGATAATTTCTGTGCCCTCATTAATTACAACATCAGCAATAGAATCATTAAGTGTATGTAATACACCAACAATCTTTCCTTCTAAATCAAGCTTTAATAAGGCATCAGATAATTCCTTAATCTTAGCATCATGATTTTCTTGTGTTGTAGTTATTAAATCAATTAGGATTTCTTTTGTCTTAACAGCCTTACGTACAAGTAAATGTCTTAAGAAGCCTTCATGACTATTCTTTCCTAAAAATTTAAGGTCATTACTAGTTGCCCAAGCTTTAACACAGCCAAGAATCTTAGAATAATCCTTATCTACAATCTTACAACCTGAAACATTAACAATGTCATACATGCTGTTTCTCTTATGAAGGCCAAGGGCTAATGGACCATCCTTATATTCATCTCCAAAAGAGAATTCCATCTTATTTCTATATTCTTCAAACTTAGGGCTGCCTAAGATTCCTTCAAATTCATAATCAGTCTTAGCCACAGCATCAATAAGTTTTTTAACCTGTTCTCTTTTCATTTCAAGCTGTGTATTATAATCAACTGTCTGATACACACAACCACCACAATTACCAAAATGTGGACAGGCTTCGTTAGTTTCACTATCAGCTTTCTTAATAACCTCTAATAATCTACCTTCGCACTTACCATGTTTCTTTTTATTAACCATAAAGCTTACTTCCTGACCTGGGATAGAGTTTTTAACTATAACTCTACTTGGCTCTTCTTCCCCCATAGGAATAAAACTAGCATTAGCAATAACCACATCATTAGCAGATAAATCTCCCTTATCCACCTTAGCAATAGGCTCAACTACTGCTTTATTAGGAAAATCTGCATATAAAACTCTACCTGTATAAACTTCACCTTTTTTCAAATCAAAAAACTCCTATCTATTAGTTATTAGTTTAATTATCTCTTAAATCAACAAAAACATATTATCATAAAAAAACTCTTTCTATCAACAGATAGAAAGAGTCATTTCGCATTTCTAATGTGTTATCAATTATTCATCTAGTTCAAAATCATCGTCATCGAAATCATCATCGAAATCGTCATCATCGAAGTCATCATCAAAATCATCTAAGTAATCTGGTGTAAAATATCTATAAATTGCATATGCAATAGCAGCTATAGCAACTACTGCTCCTAAAATAGCAAGTACAACAACTGCAATATTAACCTTCTTACTTTTCTTAACTTCAACATCCTTCTTGCGTAGGATATCGCTAAGCTTAGAAGCGGCTATAATCTCCTCAATCTTATCCTTACTCATAAGTCCTCTCCTTTCAATCACGATCAACGTTTACTAGAATTATATCACAGTAATTTTAAACATGCAATAAACTTTACTTTAACTTCAATTTAGCAAACTGGCTAAGCATTCTCTTAGTACCAAATTCATCAAAATCTACTGTTACCATAAAATCTCTAGGTGATTCTTCAATAGCACGTACAATACCTTCACCAAACTTTGTATGGCAAACCCTGTCACCAACCTTATATCCAAGGCTTTCAATTCCACCAAGTCCTGTACTTGGGCCTTCTCCACTTGTTTTAAAAGCGCTAGCACTAGTACTTCTTTTGTGTGCCGAATCCTTCTTTAAATCAAATAAATCCATTGGGAATTCCTTACCAAAGCCCACCTTATTATTAGGCTTAGAAAGATTACCAGCTCTTATATCACTAGCATATTCACTATATCCTGTTTCCTTCTTTCTATAACCAACACCATTAGGCTTAGCACTGCCATAATCAGTTTTAAAAGATCTATTCTGATTTCCGTAGGCTCTTCCAATTGTAACTCTCTTACTTTCATAATCTGAGCTTACTTTACCGCTTCCATATGCAGATAGCATACTCTTACCAACGGCTCTAAAGTTAGTTCTATTAGCTGATGAATAATCTTCATCTCCACCAAATTTAATTGTTTTATTAGAATATCCCTGACAGTTATTCTCAGTATTAAGATATTCTTTAGGAATTTCTCCTATAAATCTAGAAACCTTACAGCTTTGAGTTTCGCCTCTAATCATACGCATCTTAGCAGCTGATAGGAAAAGTTCTTTCTTAGCTCTTGTTATACCAACATAGCAAAGTCTTCTCTCTTCTTCAATTTCAGTTGGATCATCACTTGTAATTGTCATATAACTTGGGAATAAACCATCTTCCATACCTGTCATATATACAATAGGGAATTCAAGACCCTTAGCTGAATGAAGTGTCATAAGCATAACCTGTTTTTCAGATTCATCTAAATTATCAATATCTGCAATTAAGGCTACTTCTTCAAGGAATCCATTAAGAGTAGCTTTAACACCCTCTTCCTCACATGCATTCTCATATGATACAACCTTAGTTACAAGTTCGTTAATATTCTCCTTACGAGCCTCAACTTCTTCTCTTTCTTCCTTCTCAAGTAAGCTATCTATATATCTTGTCTCTTCTAGTATCTCTTCAATTAATTCTCTAAGACTGATTTCTTCAAGTCTTTCTCTAAATTTTTCAATAAGATCTGTAAATGGCTTAATCTTATTAGCTCCACGTTTAACTGTAGCTATATCATCAATATTCTTTAGAGCGTCCCAGAAAGTCATTTCATTAACATCAGCATATTCAGAAATATTGGCAATTGTAGTATCACCAATTCCCCTCTTAGGAATATTAATAATTCGTTTAATAGCTTGGGCATCACTAGCATTATCTATAGTCTTTAAATAACTAAGAATATCCTTTATTTCCTTTCTTTGGTAGAAACTAACACCACCATAAATTCTATAAGGAATATTACGCATAAGTAATTTTTCTTCTAATACACGGGACTGGGCATTAGTTCTATAAAGAATAGCTATATCATTATAATCCCAACCATCTCTTACCTTCTCAGCTATAGATGCTACAACGCCTTCAGCCTCAGCAAAGCCTGAATCATATAAAGAAAAATTAACTAAATCACCTTCTCCATTCTCAGTCCATAAAGCCTTATCCTTTCTACCATAATTATTCTTAATTACAGCATTGGCAACATTAAGAATAGTCTGTGTTGAACGGTAATTCTGCTCTAGCTTAATAACCTTAGCTCCATCAAATGTAGATTCAAAGCTAAGAATATTAGTAATATTAGCACCTCTAAATTTATAAATACTCTGGTCATCATCACCAACAACGCATAAATTGCGATATTTATCAGCAAGTAAGCTAATAAGTCTAAACTGGGATGTATTAGTATCCTGATACTCATCAACCATAATATACTGGAATCTCTCCTGATAATAAGCTAATACTTCCTCATCCTTCTCAAAAAGCTCAACAGTCTTATAAATAATATCATCAAAATCAAGGGCATTATTAAGACGTAACTGCTTCTGATATTCCCTATATACATTAGCAATACGCTTGCCATTATAGTCTCCGCCTACGTTTCTTTCATAGTCAGAAGGACTTTGTAATTCATCCTTAGCCTTAGAAATTGCGCTCATTATAGAACGCTCCTTAAGCATCTTAGTATCTATATTAAACTTCTTACAGATATCCTTAATTACACTTTTTTGATCCTCTGTATCATAAATTGTAAAATTAGTATTGTATCCAATTCTATCTATATATCTTCTTAAAATACGTACACATGTTGAATGGAAAGTAGATACCCATACCTTACCTGCATTAGCGCCTACTGCTGCATCCACTCTTTCCTTCATCTCTCTAGCGGCCTTATTAGTAAATGTTATAGCTAAAATATTATAGGGTTCAACACCACAATCATCTATTAAGTACGCAATTCTACTTGTTAAAACCTTAGTCTTACCAGAACCAGCCCCGGCAATAATAAGTAAAGGGCCATCTACAGTTTCAACTGCCTTTTTTTGCATTCTATTAAGTCCACTTAAATTCATAATTACCTCTCAAAATTTCTTTATACACAAAAATTATTATATCATAAAGCCTTATATAAAAGAACATTTTTTCGAAAAAAAAGGAATCTCTCATGTCTAATTACATAAAAGATTCCTTAATAAGTTGCTTTATATTATTTTTTAGAAAAATTTTGTTCCGCAGTTTCCACAAAATCTTGTTCCTGTTGTCTTAGTTCCACAATTAGGACAGAACTTAGGTATAGAGCCGACCTGATCGTTATTAATATCAGCCATTGCTCCATTGCCTTCCTTCATCTGATTTAACATCTGCTGTCCCATTGCCATTCCCATAGACATTGAAACCATATCTCCTGCAAGATTAGAAGCTGATGTTCCCTTTGTCATTCCATCAGCCATTGCCATGCTTGTATATTTATTCATATCACCAACCATAGCCTGTGCAGCTGCTTTATTCTGCATCTTAGTTATTTCTTCTGGATAAGAAACACTTGCTATATTAAAATCTGTTACTGTTAATCCAAGCTTACATAATTCCATATCAAGATCTGTCTTAATTCCTGATGAAATCTGTGAAGAATAAGCCTGAAGATTAAAAAGATCTTTACCTTCTGTTGAAATCCACTTCATAAGAAGTTTATCAACTACAGCAATAACTCTCATTCTAACATCTTCAACAGTAAACTCTGACTTAATTCCTGCAATCTTATCTATTAGTGCAAGATAATCATCCACCTTAAATGAATAATTACCAAATGCTCTAATAGGCAATCCACCTGGTAAATTCAGCTGTGGTGCTGGAAGAGCTATAGGATTTTTAGTTCCCCACTTTTCAGTAAATTCCTTAGTATTAACAAATAAAACTTCTGCTCTTAAACCACTGTTAAAACCAAACTTGAATCCCTTAAGTGTTGATAAGAAAGGAATAATATCAGTTTCAATATTATATTCTCCCTCATCTCTAAATATACCTTCGATTTTGCCATTATACATAAAAATGGCATCCTGTCCTGCTCTAAGAATTAACTTAGAACCCTTTTTTATTTCGTTATTAGACCACTTGTGAAAAATAGAATCATCTCTGTATTCTGTCCATTCCACAACATTAGCTAACTGGTTACCAAATAATCCCATATTTTCTCCTTAATGCTATTTATTGTAATCCCATAGATGCCTTAAGTGCAGCAAGTTCATCATCCACAGCACTTGTCTGTGGCTGTGCATCATATTTTGCTGTAAGAGCATCAATATCTGTGCTTTCTTCGGACTTATTTAATTCTGACATTGCATTAGCTTCATCAAGCATTCTATCTGCCTTAGCTTCCATCTTCTCAAATGCAGCCATATCTGAACTAGCTCCAACTCCCTTAGATGCTACTTTGTTTATTTTTTCCTGAGCCTTAGCTGCCTTAACCTTAGCCTTAATAGCGTCTCTTCTTGACTCTAAGCTTTCAACATCCTTTACTAACTTATCATGTAACTGACGCATCTTAACTGCATTGTCTGCTGCCACCTTATATACCTGCTCAAGTGAAGCCTGATTATTAACATATGTCTGCTTCTTCTCAAGGAAAGCTCTAGCATCTGCTTCATTACCAGCAAGTAAGGCCTTTTGTGCATATTCCTGCATTTTATCAATCTGCTGCTTGCATTCTTCTAATTCTCTCTTAGCTCTTGTCTCTTCAGCCATTACTGAAGCAGTTTCAGCCTTAACCTCACCTAAATCCTTCTCAAGATTTCTTAAATACTGATCAATCATCTTCTCTGGATCTTCTGCCTTATCAAGTAATGCATTGATGTTAGCACTCATAATATCCTTAAATCTTGTTAAAATTCCCATAATATCCTCCATATCTCCCACTAATGGGTAACCATAAGGTCATGTTTTTTTCATTATAATATAATTTTTTTATGTTGTCATTAATCTTTGTTTCTGACAAATTAAATATAACATAAAGCTAGCTTTTGCCAAATAAAACTCTTAGCACTTTAACTCATATTTTTTGCAGAAATATGCACTTTTTAAGGACAAAATATCTTCACATGGTTTTTAATACTACTTGCTAACTATTATTTTTTTCTATATAATTATTTTTGACTATGTAAACTTTGAAAGAGGGTCATTTAATTAATATGAATAACGACAATAAAGAGTTTATTAACGCTCTACTTAAAAAATTAGTAAAATTAAACTATATAAAGCCTAATGAAGTTCCTAATATTAATCTTTATATGGATCAGGTTACAACCTTTATGGACGAGCATTTAAGCGATATTAAACGTCATGAAGATGATAAGATCCTAACTAAGACAATGATTAATAACTATACTAAGAACAACTTATTACCTGCACCTGTAAAGAAGAAATATTCTAAAGAACATATCTATATTCTTACATTTATTTATTATTTCAAGAACATCCTTTATATTAGTGATATTCAAAAAATACTCAATCCATTAACAGATCGTTTCTTCGATGCTGATTCTAAGCCAGATTTAGATAGTATTTACAATGAAATTTATCTACTTGAAAAAGCTCAGATTGATTATTTATCAAAGGACGTTATTAAGAAATCAGAGGTTGCTAGCGAATCCTTTAAGGACGTTGAAGATGAAGATGAACGTGAATTTTTACAGCTCTTCTCCCTTGTATGTCTATTAAGCTTTGATGTTTATATGAAGAAGAATATCATCGAGAATTTAATTGATGACTTCAATGAAAAACAAGAAGCTAAGAAAAAGACTAAGTCAAAGACAAAGGCTGACGCAGCTAAAGAAAAAAAAGAGAAAAAAGAAAGCAAGAAAAAATAAAAACAAAAATAAAAATAAAAAGAGGACTTGTTTTATTAAAACAAGTCCTTAATTATTAAGTATCACATTAGTCTTCTTTATCAGTTAGAAGATGAAGTCTTTCAAACACTCTATCATAACCATCATTGCCGTAATTAAGTGAACGATTAACACGACTAATAGTAGCTGTTGAAGCGCCTGTCTTCTCTGCTATATCGAGATATGTCTTACCTTCTCTTAGCATCTTAGCCACTTCAAATCTCTGAGATAGAGAAAGCAATTCATTGATTGTGCATATATCTTCAAAAAATTCATAACACTCATCAATATCCTTTAGGCTTAAAACAGCATTTAATAACTGTTCTACCTCAGGTGTCTTAAGCTTATTATTCATAATGATACGTCTCCTTTATAGTTAATTCATACAAGTCAATTACTACAATAAAAGAATCAAATTATATCTCTTACTGTATAATTTTACCATGCTAAAAAGCTACAGTAAACCTATTTTTTGTTTTTATTCTGTTTTTAATGTATTTTTGCACTCTGGTAGCTTAAGTGATAAATCTCTTCTTGCATGATCTAAACTAATTGCTGTATCTGAAATATTAAAATAGGTGTATGAAGTGCCATTTGTTAACTCTGAAAGTGCGTCATCCCAAGACAAATCCACATTATAATAGTTTCCATCTATAAAAACAATGTTCCAGGCATGATTTCCACTTCCAACAACCCCAAGGCAGAAATAACAAGGTATATTTAGCTGTTGTAGTATATATTGAAATGCTCTAGAGTATCCAGCACATACACTTTGCTTGTTAACCATAACAGAATAAGCACTTTGATTCATATCAGAATCATTTACATAGGTACATATTTCCTGGATTCGCTTATAGACAAGCTGTTCTTTTTCAATATCAGTTTTTAAGCCCTGGGCTTCATTTATAATTTCTGCCACTGCCTGATAAAATTTTTGTCGGCTAGTAATTAAATTTGCTGCTGTACTGTTATATTCCGGCGAAACTGCTATTACCTTCTTAGTGCTAGTATAGTTATAATTATACTTGGTATCTATATAAAAAAGCTCTGGATGATCGCAAAATACAGCTAACATTACATTCTTAATCTGGTCTGTATTAATCTCTGCTGATAAACTAATTGACTCTTTTAATTGTGTTATTCCTTCATATATTTGGTCGTAGGCATTGGCCTCAGAACTATTTAACATAGCCCTGTAAGGATACATTTTTTCACTAAATTCATAACTACTTTTGTAATTAGTCTCATCCTTTTTAGTATCATCACTAACTTGATGTCCTACACCCTTATTTATCTCTAAATTAGCTTTTTGATTATCAGCTGTAAGTAACTTAGACTGGTCAATATAAGTCTCATTACTTACTGTTGCTAAAATCTCATCTAGATTTTGAATATCCTCTCCGGTGATTTTTTCTGGATTATCTAATTTTAGTAAGGAAGTAGTCTCCTTATCATTGCTTCCCACCTTAGTGTTATTATCTATTCCTAGCGCGCCTCTAAGAACCACTATAACAATTATTGTAGCTACAAGCACACTTACTATCTGTAACGCCTTTATATCTCTATCCATACTATCCCCTCTTTATGTAAAAAGCTTTAGACCCATAATGAATCTAAAGCTTTTGTATTACTATATTTATTATACTACTCTGATCTTAATGCTACAACTGGATCTTTCTTAGCAGCCATCTTAGCTGGTACAAGTCCTGCAATAAATGTAAGAACCATGCTAATTATAATTAATATAATTGCGCCGTTTACTGGTAATTTAGCCACATTTGAAATTGTTGTCACATTGTAAATTATGGCATTAGCTGGAATGCAAAGTAATAATGTAATTAATATACCAAGAGTACCTGATACAAATCCCTCAATAAGAGTCTCTGCGTTAAATATTCTTGATACATCTTTCTTAGATGCACCTATACTTCTAAGCACACCAATTTCCTTTGTTCTTTCAAGTACAGAGATGTAAGTTATAATACCAATCATAATTGATGATACAACAAGTGAAATTGCTACAAATGCTATTAATACATATGAAATTGCATTAATAATTGTTGTTACACTAGACATAATAATTCCAACATAATCTGTATAGCTAATTTCATTATCTTCCTTACCTGCATCTGTCTGTGCTTTATTGTAATCCTTTATAATATTCTCAATATTTTTCTTAGCTTCAAAACCTGTTGCATAAATATCTATTCCTGATGGACTAGATAGGTCAGCAACTCCTAGTTTTGTCTTATTGCCTTCAAAACTTGCATTATTTTCCTTAGCCTTTAATACCTTAGAAAAATTCTCAATAATCTGATCTTCAGGCATAGTGCTAATCATTGCCCTTGTTGCCATTGCCTCTTCTGATGGAAGTGTTGCAATATATGCATTTACATCATCCATTGTAATTGGCTCATCAGCTGTCTTAAACTTTAAGCCAGTAAATACATCGACTTCAGGATTAGCTAACTGTTCCTTAACAATATCAGAGTCATTAACCTTATTAATGATATGTTCCATTAATTCTTTAGTATAGCCAATATTATTGTTAAGAGATGAATTTACAGCATCTTCAGATGGCTTAATAATACCAACAATCTTAATTTCCTCTGCATTATTTACAAGATTTGTCATGTAGTCTGTATCTTCTGACATATCTTCCCAGAGATTTGTGTCACTATTTTTCTTGTAATAGTCTGTTGGAAAAACAAGTTTATATGTCTTAGCTAAAACCTCATCATAGGTATAGCTTGTATTCTCTGTTTCAAATTCTTCTCCAGCCATTATTGCCTTGTAGAGCTTATTAAACTCATCCATATCTCTAAGGCCTAGAGCATAAAGAGTATAATCATCTATTTCATTATTCTCATTAACAGCTAATACTACTTCATTGTAATTTTCTGGCCACTTACCTGCTACTACATCATACTGAGAATCAAGAACCTCTTGATTTCCAAGTAACTGTGTCCATGTCTGAGTTCCACCCATACTAAACATTGTATTTGATGAACCATCTGTTCCTGTCATAGACTGACCGCCGTAAAAAGAAGATAGCATATTATTAGGATTTAACTGTGTTACTTCTTTACTTGTATCGCTTGAGTATATATTAATTGGTACATTGTAAATATATTGAATATCCTGTACATAATCCTGAATATCAGAATCTCCGCTTTCAATATATGACTTAAACTCCTTTAGGTTGTTTTTAGTAACCTTAGCAACCATAGTATTTAACATATCTGATAAGATATTATAACTATAAATTTTGTTAGCGTCTCTTTCTTCTCCACTGCCATTATCATCCGTATCACTTTGACCCATCATAGTAGAAATCATACTACTTACATCAACTGTTTCTGCCTGTAGCTGAATTGGATAACTTGCAAGAGTTTCTCTTTGAACCCTATCTATATATAACTGAACACCATTGGATATAGACATAATAAGCGCAATACCTATAATACCGATACTTCCAGCAAATGCAGTAAGTAGTGTTCTAGTCTTCTTAGTCATAAGATTATTAAAGCTTAAAGAAAGGGCTGTTAAAAATGACATGTGTGTCTTATTTTTCTTAGCTTTCTTCTCTTTCCTACTTGCCTTCTTTAATTCATCCTTTTCTTTCTTTGCTTTATCTCTTTTTGCTTGGGCATCCTTATGTGCTTCTTCATATGTGTATGGGTTTGAATCATCCATAATATTACCATCAAGTAATCTTACAATTCTTGTAGAATACTGTTTAGCAAGCTCTGGATTATGTGTAACCATAATAATAAGTCTATCTTTAGAAATTTCCTTTAAGATTTCCATAATCTGTACGCTTGTTTCTGTATCAAGTGCACCTGTTGGCTCATCAGCTAGCAAAATATCTGGATTGTTTACAATAGCTCTTGCAATTGCAACTCTTTGCATCTGTCCACCTGATAACTGATTAGGTCTTTTGTGAATTTGATTTCCAAGTCCTACCTTTTCAAGTGCTTCCTTAGCTCTTAATCTTCTCTCTTGCTTTGATACACCTGATAGTGTTAAAGCTAGTTCAACATTAGCAAGTATTGACTGATGTGGAATTAGATTATAGCTTTGAAAAACAAAACCAATAGAATTATTTCTGTAACCATCCCAGTCTCTATCCTTATAATCCTTTGTTGAAACACCATTAATCTTTAAATCACCATCTGTGTACTTATCAAGGCCACCAATAATATTAAGTGTTGTTGTCTTACCACAACCTGATGGTCCAAGAATTGAGACAAACTCCGAATCTCTAAATCTTAGATTAATATCCTTTAGAGCATTAACTGTCATATCTCCAGATTTATAATCCTTACGAATATGATTTAGTTCTAACATACGTCATCCTCCTAATTTAATTAAGCGCAACTAATTTGTGTACAATTATAATATGCAGTACTTCACGTCTACTTTCAAGTATAATTTTTTTCATTCATCGCATCTTATGATTTATTTTATCACCATGTCTCTTTGCTTGCAATTTACCATTAAACAATTTATACTTATTTTGTTTTTTCATATTTTTTTAAGATTTATAATAATGGGAGGTTTTATGAAGAGGTTTACTATCTTTTTTACATCGGATAAAACGTCTTCTTTTAGAGTCTTATCAAGAGCAATTACTCTTATCTTTATAAGCTTAACTTTTTTTGCTAGTACAGTAATAGTCACTTATTTGCCATTAAGTGCTTATGCTGATACAAAATCAGATTTAGATAACGCCAATAAAGAACTAGAAGAACTAAAAAAGAGCCAGGCTAATCTTTCGTCTGAATATAGCAGATTAAACAATGAACTTACAGATGCAGGTAACAAGGTTTCATCTGTTGATGAACAAATAAAGTCTAAACAAGAAGAAATTGATGAACTTAATTCTCAAATTGATACTTTAAATGCATCAATTAACGATCAATACGAAGCCATGAAACTCCGTATTAAATATATGTACGAGAATAATAGTTCAGATTTACTAATTGAAACTATGTTAGAATCAGGAAATATGGCTGATTTTCTTGTAAAATCAGAATATATTCTAAACCTATCAACCTATGATAGAAAACAATTAGATAAACTACACGAGCAAGTTACATCTCGTAATGAAAAACTAGACTCTTTAGTTTCTGATAAGACTGAATTAGAAGGTCTAAAAACAGAACTAAGCAGTAATATGGCAAACTTAAAATCATCAATTTACAACGTACAAGCTAATTTAAATGAAGCTTCTACTAACATTTCTGATGTTGAGGCTAAATGTCTTGAATACGAAAAAAAGATTCAGGAAGAAGAAATTGCCAGACAGCTAGCAGCAATTCAGGCAATGCAGGCAGGTGATGAAATCAACTATTCTGGCACTAAACTTGATTACACACAAACTGATTTAGCTATGCTTGCAGCAATTATTGAATGCGAAGCTGGAAACCAATCCTACGAAGGCAAATTAGCTGTTGCATCAGTTATTATTAATAGAGTATTAAATCCACGTTTTGGAGATTCTATCTCATCAGTTATTTATGCCTCTGGACAATTTAGTCCTGTAGCTAGTGGTCGTTTTGCAATCGTACTTGCTAGAGGTGCTTCTGATGAATGTAAGGCAGCGGCATTAAGCGCATTAAATGGTAATCTCAACACCAGTGCTCTATATTTCCATGTTTATAGACCTGGCAAAGATGAAGGTGGAACTGTTATAGGAGACCACGTTTTCTACTAACTGCGAGAGATTCAAGTATTGTATCAATTTAATTTTAATTAAATTGATATGTAGGCTCGAGCTTGCCGAAGGCACTATAATGCGAGAGCTTCAAGTATTGTGTCAATTTATTAAATTGATATCTATGGAGGTATTATGAAAAAAGCAACTAAAGCGTCAGACAATAAATATTACATTGCAAGATACAATGCAGCTAAGACAAATCCAGATTTTGAAAGTCGTGAAGCTGCATCGGAAGTTCTTGGTATTGATAGAACAAGACTTGCAAGAATTGAACTTGGAAATGTTGAACCTTATCCAGAAGAAGTTCTTCTTATGTCAAAGCACTATAATGCACCAGAACTTACATACAACTTCTGTTCAAGTGAATGTCCTATTGGACGTTTAACAATGAAAAGCGTTGAGATCAGTTCATTTGACAGACTTTCATTAAAAATTCTTGGTTCACTAAATGACATTGATCAACTAAGAAACTCAATCATCGACATTTCAGCAGATGGAAAAGTTGATATTGAAGAATTAGAAGAATTTCAGTCAATTTTAACATCATTAGAGAATATATCAAATAACGCCAAAGCTCTTCAGCTCTGGGCAATGAAAAACATTAAAACAACTAATTAACTAGACTTACTTTAACTTATGACTATAAAAAAGCTCTAAGAAATAAACATCAGTTTATTTCTTAGAGCTTTTCTTTTATTGTATCAATTTAATTTCATTAAATTGATATGTAGGCTCGAGCCTGCCGAAGGCTCTATAATGCGAGAGCTTCAAGTATTGTATCAATTTAATTTCATCAAATTGATATGTAGGCTCGAGACTGCCGAAGGCACTATAATGCGAGAGCTTCAAGTATTGTATCAATTCAATTCTATTGAATTGATATGTAGGCTCGAGCCTGCCGAAGGCACTGCAATGCGAGAGCTTCAAGTATTGTATCAATTTAATTTCATTAAATTGATATGTAGGCTCGAGCCTGCCGAAGGCTCTATAATGCGAGAGCTTCACGAACTAGTCTTCATACTTAATATAGTCAACTGTAATGCTTCCCTTAAGCTGGTTTTTTACAAGACTATTATGGCTAATAAACATACCATTCTTAACGCCAACCCAGCGTCCTGCCTTACTCTCAGTTGCTGTAGTAAAGCCATATTTTTCTCCATCAAAACTTATTTCAAGTGTTTCTAACTCACGTGGTGCGCCATTTACCACTAGTCCTCCTTCAACATGTGTTTCTTCACCAATTCTTTTAACTGTATATCTTATATAAATCTCTTTTTCATCACTCTTAAATGAATTAAATTCCATTGGATCAAGGCTTACTGGAATATCTTCTTTACTTTCATTAGCATAGCTTACATCACAATCAAAATTCTGATTTCCAATAACCTTTCTTACAGCATAGGAATCTCCCTGCTTAGTTACACCAAGGGCTATATAATTAACTCCAAGGGCTACACATCCTGCATAATCTCCATTAGCCATATCCTTTAAGCTCATCTTAGTAACACAAGTAAATTCAGGACTCGCCCACTTAGCAAGAAGAAGATTTCTATAATCACACACTGGTCTATAAGGTGTTGTTGGAACTGCATTTAATTTGATTTTTGATTTCTCTGGCATAAATTCTATCCAGTCTTCATCTGGATTAGCATTCCACTGCCACTGTAATCCTAAATGATCCTTATCAAAATCATCATCTAAGTCTGGGGCACATATTGGGTATTTTTCCTTGTCCTCAAGTTCTTTACTTGAAACCCCAATATCTGGCTTAGTATATTCACTTACTGGAGTACCATATTCCTCTAATGGCTTACCATTTTCGTCCTTTTTAACTTCACCAATTATTGGCCAATCCTCATACCACTCCATTGGCTGTAAATGAGTAATTCTACCTGCTGCATATACATCCTGAAAATGAATAAACCAATCCTGGCCTGTTACTGTATCTACCCAAGCTCCCTGATGAGGGCCATTAACCTTAGTATCTCCCTGACGTAGTACAACCTTATATTCATATGGGCCATAAATATTCTTAGATCTAAGTACTGTCTGCCAGCCAGTCTTTACACCACCTGCTGGAGCAAAAATATAATAATAGCCATTTCTCTTATAAAGCTTTGGTCCCTCAATTGTCATTTGGTCATTTAAATTTCCATCAAAAACCTTTTTCTCTTCACCAATAAGGCTCATTCCATCTGCTGCCATTTCTACCATATGAAGCACACTCTTATAGCCAATTCTACTTTTAGCAACACCTGCTACTAAATAAGCCTTTCCATCATCATCCCAGAATGGACATGGATCAATCCAACCAGCACCTGGTCTAATATTTACAGGCTCACTCCACTCTCCATAAGGATCAGTAGCTGTTGTCATATAAATGCCTTCATCTGGCATTGGAAAGCATACAAAAAACTTGCCATCATGATATCTAATTGCTGGTGCCCACACACCACAACCATGAATAGGATTTCTATAACGAAATTCCGGAACCTTAGGCAATATATAATTTACCACCTTCCAGTTTACTAAATCCTTAGAATGTAATAATGGAAGAGCTGGAGCATTAGAAAAACTTGATGAAATCATAAAATAATCATCACCAACTCTAATTGCATCTGGATCCGAATAATCTGCATAAAGAATCGGATTTTTATATTTTCCATTCCCTAAATCTGCTAACCACATAATATAACCTCCGTCTTTTATCTTTGTATTAACCATAGATTTATATTAACCCACATCACTACAAATATCCACAACTTTTGCAAACTTATTTTCTTAAAGTACATATTTTTTGACTTTTTCCTAAAGCTTTAAGGTCTTTTGCCGATATATATTCAGTAAGAACATCTTGTGTAAGCGCTCGCATTAGGTTGCTGGCCTCATTGCTGTTACAGTCTTACGAAAGGTGGATACAAATGATAATTTCTAGCAGCAATATCGCTATGAAGTCAGACAGGTCTTATAAGAGTAGTAGTTCTTATAAAAAAGAGATAAACACTCAAATCACTGGCGCAAAATCCTCATCTCTTTTTAAGGAAGTTTATGAGAACATCAACAACTATGCTAGTGTAGAATCCTACTCTGGCAACGGTTTTGAAACACTAAACTACAACAAAAAGGCCATGTTAGAAAACATCAATGATGAAAGCAAAAAGGAACAAAAGCTTATTAACAACACTAATGACAAACTAAGTAAAAACACAAACACTTTAGAAAAAACAAATACCACAAAGACTCCATATTCCTACGCTAATTTGCAACAAAAAATTTATAGCCAAATTGTGTCATATTTGCACCAATTTATGCTTATAAGTCTTTTTTACAGGGATTATGGAAGTGACAAAGGTGTTACAAGTTTTGTAAACAATAACACCAATAATACTAATGACAACACACTTATAATGACTAATAGTGAGGATTTTCAAACATGGACAATAACTAGTCAAACAACTTACACAAGTTTAGAGACTGAAAATGTAAGCATGTCCACAACAGGTAATGTAGTTACTAGTGACGGAAATGAAATTTCCTTTAATCTTGACCTAACCCTCAGTAGGGAATTTATAAAAGTCAACGAGATTAGCAACATTACAACCTTTGACAAAGTCCTTACAGATCCACTTGTTATCAATCTAGATGACTGCCCGGTTAGCTTAACTAATCAGCATTTCTACTTTGATTTGGATAGTGATGGAGTGTTAGAAGAACACGC
Source organism: Lachnospira multipara LB2003 (assembly GCF_000702205.1). Taxonomy (GTDB): domain Bacteria; phylum Bacillota; class Clostridia; order Lachnospirales; family Lachnospiraceae; genus Lachnospira; species Lachnospira multipara_A. Next base: position 156,944 of record NZ_KL370871.1, read on the forward strand.
AAAACCAGCATCAAATACTGCTTTTCTTGCAATAGACTTAAATGATGATGGTGTTATTAACGACGGTGGTGAGCTTTTCGGAACAAAATCAGGAGATGGATTTAATGACCTTTCAATCTATGATTCTGATAACGACGGCTGGATTGACGAAGCTGACAACGTCTATTCAAAACTAAAGGTATGGGTCATTGATGAGGACGGACAATCACGTCTGCTGTCCCTAAAAGAAGCAGATGTAGGTGCAATATATTTGGGTAAAACCAAAACAGATTTTGATTTCACCAATGATACAGGAGAAAAAAATGCCCATATGCGCTCTTCAGGTGTTTTCTTACACGAAGATGGCCGCGCTGGCTTAATTTCTCAAATTGACATTTAAAACTTAATATTAAAAACCCCGTTAAGTCTTTAATTTTACTTCGCATATTAAAGAAACTAACGGGGTTTTTATTATATTTCATCTGATATTTTTACTAACTTTATATGATCTCCTAGACCACGCTTTGCCATATACATAGCCGAATCTGCTTGTGAAGAAAAATCCCAAATCTTTGTTTCCTTATTTGGAATGCCACTACAGATTCCTTGAGATATATAAACATTAGGCAAATCTCTAATTTCTGATATCTCAAGAATTGAATTTCTCATAGTTCTTGCTTTTTCTTCGATCTCTTCATCGCTATAGCCTAGATAATAAATTAGGAATTCATCTCCACCATATCTAAACGCATGAATACCATCTGTCTCCATGTTTTTTAACACAGAGGCCACAATAACCAAGCACAAATCACCAACATGATGTCCATTTTGATCATTTATATTTTTAAATTTATCTATATCAAGCATCTCCACAGCAAAATTCTTTTTTTCAATAATTGCCCTGTTAAGAAGCTCTTCCACCTTGGTATTAAGCTGCCATCTGTTAGATAGGCCTGTTAATTCATCCACTCCAATTTGCTCTTTTAAAAGTTCATTGGCTCTCTTAGAATCTTCTAAATTATTCTGAATGCTTATATATCGTCTTATAGAGCGTTTTTCAAGCATTTTGTAACTTGTTGTATATTTTCTATATCTTAATAATTCCTTATACAAAAGTTCCTTATCTTCATCTTCATCGTACAAAGAAATCTTAAAATCAACAATTCTTGATTGCAAATATACAAACTGTGTATCCTTAATGCTATTATCAAAATCCTCCACAAGGGGTATAAGAATATCTCTTCTACCAATTCTTTTTAGGAAATGTAATAGGTCAATTATATACAAGTAATAATCAATCTTATACTCTGTGTTATAGTATACATCAAGGGTTTTTCTTAGGGCTGATTCCCTTTCTTCTTCCACATTAGATGTCTTAAAAACATACATAAGCTTTATTACATAAAAATCTATACAAGGAGTTAAATCCTTTTTCTCATTTACAATTTCTTCAACCTGCTCGATTTTCTTTTTTGATTCTTGTGTTAATCCGATTTTTAAATATATCTTAGCAAGAGTTGTTAATATTACAATTTCTATACTTTTTTGTCTTGGATTACTAGCACACTTAACTATGTGATTATATGCCTTAATAGCATATTCAATAGAAATACTTGGATCCTTAATTGTATCACTTATTTCAGCATAATTAGCATATGCTAAAGCCGCAACAAAATCATCTTCTGAACTTTCAGCAATTCTAGCAGCTTCTTTTAAATTATCGAGAGCATAAATAATTTCGCCTCTTGTGGCATACAAAATACCTAAGGTATTAAGACAACCACCGCTTTTATAAGGATTATCAGACTCCTCAAACTCCCTCGCTGCCTTACTTAAATAATTTATAGAATTATCAAATTCACCCAAAGTATAATATGCATCGCCAATATAAAAGTCTGCATATCCCATTAGGTTAATATCATCTCTATCTTCTGCTAATTGTCTAAATTCACCAGCTAATTCTATAGTCTTTAATGGATCACTAAAACGAAGTTCATCCATAAATATAATCTTATCTTTTATCCCTCTATCGTAATTAAACTTCTCCAATTCTTTCATTTTTTGCCCTAATTTCTTTTTTATTTTTATATATATATGATAAACTAGTGCCCTCTTCTTAACAAGTCCAATATACGCCCATTCTTAAAAGTAACTTTCTTAATTGTTCCTTTCTACTTTTCTTTGGGCCATAAATTTTCATTTACAAAAATTAACCCCCGCTCTAATTACTTAACATTAAGCGGGGGCGTTATTATATAAGTATTCTCAAATTATAAATGTAATACTCTTTCTTTAATTTCCTGAGTTCTACCCTGATTCCAGAACTGTGTACCAATATAACCACATGTTCTTCTTGCTACATTCATCTTATCCTGATCACGGTTCTTACAATTTGGGCATTCCCAAACTAATTTACCATCATCATCTGTTATAATCTGAATCTGACCTGTGTATCCACAAACCTGGCAATAATCAGACTTTGTATTAAGTTCAGCATACATAATATTCTCATAAATATACTGCATAACTGAAAGCACTGCTGGAATGTTATTGTTCATATCAGGAACTTCAACATAAGAAATTGCTCCACCTGGAGATAATTTCTGGAATTCTGATTCGAACTTTAATTTGTCGAATGCGTTGATTTCCTCTGTAACATGTACATGATATGAGTTAGTAATATAATTTCTATCTGTAACTCCTGGAATCTTACCAAATCTCTTCTGTAAGCACTTAGCAAACTTATAAGTTGTTGATTCAAGTGGTGTTCCATAAAGTGAGAAATCAATATTAGTATCCTTAGCCCACTTCTTACATGTATCATTAAGATACTGCATGAGCTTTAAGGCGAATTCCTTACCGCCATCCTGAGTATGGCTCTTACCCTTCATGTAATATGTACACTCATAAAGACCTGCATATCCAAGGGAAATTGTTGAATAGCCACCGTAAAGAAGCTTATCAATTGTTTCACCCTTCTTAAGTCTTGCAAGTGCACCATTCTGCCAAAGGATTGGTGCTACATCTGATGGTGTACCCTTTAATCTGTAGTGTCTACACATAAGTGCTCTTCTACATAAATCAAGTCTTTCATCTAGAATCTTCCAGAATTTTTCTTCATCCTTAGCAGATGAACATGCAACATCAACTAAGTTAATTGTTACAACACCCTGGTTAAATCTACCATAATATTTAGGCTTATTATTCTCATCTAAATATGTTGTAAGGAATGATCTACATCCCATACATGGATAACACTGGCCATCTCCGTTGTCATCAACCTTTAATTCCTTCATAATCTTCTCTGAAATATAATCTGGAACCATTCTCTTAGCTGTACACTGAGCAGCAAGCTTTGTTAATTCCCAATATTTAGAACCTTCTGTTATATTATCTTCCTCTAAAACATAAATAAGCTTAGGGAAAGCTGGTGTAATCCATACACCCTGTTCATTCTTAACGCCCTGAATTCTCTGGCGTAATACTTCCTTTATTACAAGCGCTAAATCTTCCTTAATCTGTCCATCTGGAACTTCATTAAGATACATAAACACTGTAACAAAAGGAGCTTGTCCGTTAGTTGTCATAAGAGTGATTACCTGATACTGAATCATCTGAACACCCTTCTTAACTTCTTCACGAACTCTTATTTCTGCTATTTCACGAACCTTCTCCTCTGAAGCTTCGATACCTGTCTCTTCTAATTCCTGTCTTACTTGCTTAATGAATTTTTCACGGCTTACCTGTACAAATGGTGCAAGGTGTGCAAGCGAAATACTCTGTCCACCATACTGTGAACTAGCAATCTGGGCAATTGCCTGTGTGGCAATATTACATGCTGTTGAGAAACTATGTGGCTTCTCAATCATTGTTTCTGAAATAACTGTGCCATTTTGTAACATATCATCAAGGTTAACTAAGCAACAGTTGTGCATATGCTGTGCAAAATAGTCAGCATCATGGAAATGAATTAAGCCCTGTTCATGAGCTTCAACAATATCTGCAGGAAGAAGTAATCTCTTAGTAATATCCTTACTAACCTCACCTGCCATATAATCTCTTTGTACGCTGTTAACAGTTGGATTCTTATTAGAATTCTCCTGCTTAACTTCTTCGTTATTACATTCAAGTAAGCTTAAAATCTGTTCATCTGTAGAATTTGATTTTCTAACCAATGCTCTCTTATATCTATATGTGATATACTTTCTAGCAACGGCGAAAGCTCTAAAATTCATGATCTGATTTTCCACTAAATCCTGGATTTCCTCTACATTAAGGGATCTTCCCATCTCTTCACAAATTTTCTCAACATTTTCTGAAATTGTTCTAATCTGCTCTGTAGATAATCTTTCACTGTGTACTACTTCATTGTTGGCCTTAGTTACAGCATTTACTATTTTTTCAATATCAAATGTAACTTCGGAACCACTTCGTTTAATGATCTTCATAACGCTCTCCCCTTAAAATTTTTGCAAAACGCATCTTTTCTATAATATCACACCGTAAAGTTTTTAGGTACCTATATAGGATTTTTTTATTTAATACAAATCCTATAAATTGCTTAAGCTATTATTATAGTACTACATGTTGTAGTTAAGGTCAATGCTTTTATACTATATATTGTATTCTAGCTAAAATAGCTGCCACTAATCCATTAGTTAGACTAACTTCATAATGACAGCTATTTAAGCTATGAAACACCAATCTTAAAATGATTATTATTTATATATTTCTGACCAGCGTGATACCATTTCTTCAGCTTCTACCTGGGAAGATACCTTTGTAACGATAACTCCATCAAGGTAAATCTCATATACAGGAAATAGCTTTGGACTATCTCCATGTCTTACTTCTACTTTGGTATATTTTACTCGTTCCATAAATTACCCCCGTTTAAAATTTTAGGCAAAAAACTACATGTTGTGGTTACTATCTGCTTTAAAAATATTAAAATCGTCACATGCATTCCCTATATGTTGTATTATATCATAGATTATCCATCTGTAAACTACAATATTTAGTATTGGTACCAAAGGACTATCTGCCATTAGTCAACCCCCTAAATATTTGCTACTTTTGAAGTAAATTGTCTAACAATTTATCAATTCTTGTACTAATTGATTCATTATTATATAATTATGTTAGATTTTTATGACTATGAGAAATGTGAATAATTTAAAATAAAAAGCAATAGGAGATTAACTATGTATAGTGTAAACGATATAGATACAGATTCTGTAAATAAAATCACCTACTTAGAAAAACGCATTGCCACAATAAATGAATACTACATGATTGTTGTAGCAAGTAGGGCATTTACTGAATATTTTGGTTATACCCAATACAATAGCTTAACTGATTTTGTTGATAGTAATGAAAAAGAAAGTCTTATGGACTTTATTGATACATATCAAGATTCAAAGATAAGTAAGATTTTTCATTTCAAGAATTCATTAGGACAACTGCGCCTAAATATGCTTACTATTATGCCAGTAAAGCCTGCTTCATTTAAAAATGAGCTCAATATTGAAATGGTGGATATAGAAAGCCTAATGGATGCTAACAATGCTCTTACCAACATTCTAAACCAAAACAAAACTATTCTTGGTCTTACAAAAGAATATACATTTAAATACGACGTAAACACTGATATATTCACTATGTATAAATATGACAAATTCTCCAAAGAATTAATTTATAAAATGTCCCTTGGAGAATGGAAAAGGCAGATGATTGACAACGGCTATATTCCTGAATCAGACATAACAAGCTTTAATAATCTAATTTCTCAGATTAGAGGATATGAGGAAGAATTCACCGCAAAAATTACCACAAGTATGAGAAACCAAAGCCAAGTAATGGAAAAACTAGTATTTATGGGATCTGTTATTAATAACAATCAAGGTGAGAGAATCGTTATTGGCAGAGTCTTATCCGAAGAATATGCCCACAACAACAACACCGTACTTGAAATGCTAAATGAATTATCCTACGATTCCTTAACTAATGTATATAACAAAAAAACAATAACAGAATATATAAAAAGTTACATTGAATCAAACCAGAACGAACTCTCTGAAATCAGTAAAAACAACATTGTAAGCATGGCTATTTGCATTATTGACATAGACAACTTCAAAAAGGTAAATGACGTCTATGGCCATTTATATGGAGATAAGGTTCTAGCACGATTTGGCAAAAAATTAAAAGAAGTTGTGGGAGACGGCGGCATAATTGGACGAATCGGCGGAGATGAGTTTATGGTAGCCTTTTTTGATATAATGGATGAAAACTATTTACGTGGAATATTAAGGTCTATTAGAACCCAAATAAAGTGGGAGTTTGTCAATGATTTTGCCGATTTTAATATCACTTGTTCCATTGGTGCATCACAGTATCCAAAAAACGGCACAAATTATGATGAATTGTTTAAAAAAGCTGATTACTGCCTTTATACCGCTAAGGAAAAGGGACGAGACAGATATGTCTTTTTTAGAGAAAATCTTCATTCAGTTGGCTTTGAAGAAAGCCAAAATCGCAAAGATAAGAAGCAAAATAATGGTAGAGAAATGCTTGAATTAAAGTATATAAACCATATTTTATCCATCTTTACTGACAATAAAAGAAAGGCTATTGAAGAGCTTTTTATGCATATTAAGAACTCCTTCAAGGTGGATAGTATCAATGTTTTTGTAGGGGATAATCTAGAAAGAAAAATAACTGTCGGTAAAATACTTGATAACTCAGATAATGCCCTTTATGTAAAAAAAGAAAGTTTTAAAAACCTATTAAAGGATAAAGACTACATGGAAGTTAGCTTTATTGGCATAATTAAAGGTATTTCTCCTGAATTTGAAGAAGCAATGAAAGCTAAAGATGTAATTTCAACTATTCATGTATTACTAAAAAATGATGATAAATTAATTGGAGTTCTTACAATTGATAGAACCGGTAATGTCGCTTCTAAATGGGCTGATTACGAAATTGAAAGTAGTTTAATTGCAGCCTCTTTAATTAAGATTCTATATATTGAAGAAGCAAAACCTGTTATTTAACTCAGTCGGGATACAAGCTCCGACTGAGTTAAACGCTCCGCGAGGATGCGCACGGATTCAGACAGGAATTTGTCTGCAGTCGCAGACCCGAATCCGGCGCGCAAGACTCGCGAGCGAGTCTTGACAAATAAAGACTAGGTCAAAATGCCAAAAGCTTTTTATACCTAGTCTTTTTATATCTTCTAAATGCCTTTATTATAACATCTTCTTTTTCTTCATAAACCACACAACAATAGCACATATAATCACTATAAATATGCATATTAAATAGAAACCAAAGGGCATCTTAGCAAATGGCATATAGTCTCCATTAGTGTTCATTCCCCAAATACCAGAAATAATTGTTGGTATAGCCATTAACACTGTGAGTGATGTCAAACGCTTCATTACGTCATTTAGTCTATTATCAATTACTGATGATAAGAGCTGTCTTGTACCATCTATGACATCTCTATAGATTGTTGTCATTTCAATAGCCTGCTGATACTCAACTGTAACATCCTCTAATAATTCCATATCCTCTGGATACTGCTCTAGTCTCTTATAACGTCTTAATCTTTCTAAGACCACACTATTAGCTCTAAGAGATGTTGCAAAATAAACCAATGTTGATTCTAATTCGTGTAACTCAATTAAATCCACATCAGTTGTATCTCCCACAACTCTTTCTTCAATTTCCATCCTCTTCTTATCAATTAATCGAAGATTTATTTGATAACTAGTTGCTGAACGGTAAAGAAGCTGATATATAAAACGCATCTTTTTCTTAGTACTAAATTCTCTGATTTTATTGCGAATAAAATATGTTAAAATCGGTGTTTCTTCCCTACAAATAGTAATAATTGTATCTTCTTTAATAATAATACCTAGAGGAATTGTAGTATACATCTTCTTCTCATGTCTAACCTCTGGTGTAGGAATATCCACCAAAATAAGTGTATATCCATCTTCTAGAGAGATACGTGAACTTTCTTCTTCATCAAGAGCTGTAGCAATATCAGTCAAATCAATCTCATAAGCCGCAGCTATTTCATTAAGTTCTCTACTTGTTGGGGCGACCATATTAATCCAGCAGCCTTCTTTGGGTTGTTCTAATTTTGATAAAACGCCATGATCCGTCCTAAATATTTCATACATGGTCGCGCACCTCCTATTTATTAATTATCTTCTTTATTGCACTCCTTTTTATGGCTTCCTGCCATAGCACAACTTGCACAATTTCCGCTACAAACGTCTTTTAATCCATCTTTTTTATGATAATAAGACACAGTCAAAAACATTGCTACAACTACTAGCAATACAACTGCTGCCACTAATCCATTTATTAAACTCATATATTTTCCTTTTCTTAGTAAAAAAATTAGCCAACTGTATTTTAGCACAAACTATTTATTTTTTTAAGACTCACTAATCTTTTATCTTGATAAATCTTCCCATTTATTTTTTCTTGGCTTAATTCTTGAAGTAAAGAAGCTCTTCCAAATTGCTGGGTGGAATAAAATTAACATTGGGAACAATTCAAGTCTTCCTGCCAACATATCAAACATAAAAACAAATTTGCTTAACACACTAAAGGAAGAAAAGTTACATGTAGGGCCAACCCCTGCTAAACCAGGTCCAATATTGTTAATTGTTGCTGCAACACTTGTAAAACTTGTAACCAAGTCTCTGTTTTCAAGAGAAACAATAAGAAGTGATATTGTAAACACAGCTGCAAATGTAACAAAATACACATTTACAGAACGGAGTGTCTCATGTTCAACTGTTTTTCCCTCAATTCTAATTGCCTTAACGCTTTTAGGGTGGATATAGGAATGAAATTCCTTAATAATTGTCTTAAATGCAATTATAAATCTTGAAACCTTAATACCACCTCCGGTACTACCAGCGCAGGCTCCCACAAACATTAATAAAACCAATATTAATTTTGAAAAAACTGGCCATGTATCAAAATCCACCGTTGAAAAACCTGTTGTTGTAATAACTGTGGCAACTGCAAAGCCTGAAGCTCTTACGGCCTCTTCAACAGTGTTAAACATACTAACTATATTTATAGCTATTGCTGCAGTACTTGCAATGATTATACCTAAATAAACCTTTACTTCTTCTACATTAAAGGCCTGTTTGAAATTTTTAAAAATAATATAATAATATGCATTAAAGTTAACACCAAATGCTATCATAAAAATAGTTACAATCCACTGAATTGCAGGACTATATCCGCCAATACTGTTATTTTTAATACCAAAGCCACCTGTACCAGCAGTTCCAAGGGATGTACATACCGAATCAAACATAGACATTCCTGCAATCAAAAGGCAAATTATCTGCATAACAGTAAGTCCAATATATATACCATATAGAATTCTAGCAGTTTTTCCAACTTTTGGAACTAGCTTGCCAACCTGTGGGCCAGGGCTTTCTGCCTTCATTAAATTAATATTTGAGCCACCAGTCATAGGTAAAATAGCAAGTAAAAATACCAAAACACCCATACCGCCTATCCAATGGGTAAAACTTCTCCAAAATAAAATACTTTTTGAAAGGCTCTCTACCTCTGGAAGTATACTTGCACCTGTAGTTGTAAAACCAGATATTGTCTCAAATAAAGCATCAACATAACTAGGTATTTCACCTGTTATTGTAAAGGGAAGAGCCCCAAAAATACTTAATAAAATCCAACTTAAGGCAGTAGAGATGCATCCTTCCTTAAGATAAAAAATAGTATCATTTGGCTTTTTTATTACCATTAACTGGCCAATAACAATAGCAAGACCTGCTGTAATTAAAAAAGCATATATAGTATTCTCACCATATATTAAGGCCACAATAATTGGTATTAGCATTAATATGCCCTCTATTTTGAGTACATTGCCAAGTACTATTCGTATCATCGAACTGTTCATTTTGTTAGCTCCAATTTCTAATATTATTCATGATCTAATATGTCTTCAATTTTGCCAAAACCTGTATGTGTAGTGATAATAACAACTGAATCGCCTACCTTAATTTCATCATTACCACTTGGAATTATGATTTTTCCATTTCTACTAATCAAGGCAATTAAGAGACCCTTCTTTAACTTTAGGTCCTTTAATAACACATTAGTTATCTTAGAATCTTCTCTAATCTTAAACTCAATACCTTCTGCTCTTGAATCAAAAAGATGGTAAAGTGTTTCGATTTCGCATCCAATAGATTCCTTTAAAGCTCTTACATAAGCCACAATTGCCTCAGATGTAATATATCTAGGGTAAACAACACTGCCTAAATCAAGGCTTGAAATAACCTTTTTAAAGCCCATACGATTTACTTTAGTAACAACCTTTGCATTAGAAATCTGTCTTGCATGTAATGTAAGTATAATATTTTCCTCATCAATACCCGTAAGAGGAACAAAAGATTCCATATAACTTAAGCCCTCTTCCTTTAGTACCTCTTCATCAGTACCATCTGCATTAATAATTGTAACCTCAGGCAAAAGGTCCGTTAATTCCTTTGCTTTGTTACTGTTGCTTTCAATAATCTTAACATCAATTCCAGCTTTTATCAGCTGTTTAGCAAGATAGAATGAAGCTCGACCGCCACCTACAATCATTGTATTTTTTACTGAGTGATTATCAAATCCAAACTTCTTAAGAAAATGCTTAGCATTTGTGCTTGATGTAATAAATGAAACAATATCCCCTGACATTACTGTATTAGTACCTGATGGAATAATCACCTCACCATTACGTTCAATACTACATATAAGCACTGCATACTTAGGATCATTACAAATATCAGCAATTGTCTTTCCGTTCATTATACAATTCTGAGGCACTTTAAAGCGAACCATATCTGCCTGGCCTCTTACAAATGTATTAACCTCTAGGGCTGTTGGTAAATATAAGAGTCTTGCAATTTCTCTTGCAGCCTCTAATTCAGGATTAATAATCATTGCTAATCCTAGTTGACTTCTTAGATATTCTGATTCATCTGCATAATCAGGTGTTCTAACTCTTGCAATTGCTGAACAACCTGAAACCTGCTTAGCTACTGTACAACAAAGTAAATTCAATTCATCGGAACCAGTTACTGCAATAAGTAAATCTGCTTGTGCCACATTGGCGTCCTTTTGTACATTTAAGCTTGCACCATTTCCCACAACTCCCATTACATCGTACATACTTGTAAGAGTGTTAATCTTATCTTTATTCTTATCTATAATTATAATATTATGTCCTTCTTTAGTAAGCTGCTCAACAAGTGTTGTTCCAACCTTACCAGTACCAACAATAATAATACTTAAACCTTTGGTTTCTTCAATATGATTCTTAAATAGACCCATACCCACGCCTCATTTCAACTTATTTATCTGCTTAATTCTTTTATTTGTTCTAATAATTCTAAATCACTTTGTGTGATTTTAATATTAGTAGTTACAGGGTTAGCCCCTGGCTTAGTTACTGTAAGTTCTATAATAGAATCTGCCGGGATACCTGTTGCAAATGTATCTCTTAAAAAAGCTACAAATTTAGGGTGATTACCGCTAAATTGAGTTAATGCACCCTTTATTTTCATCATATTCATCGGATTAAATGCCATATTAAATTACTCCAATCTTCTATAGTCACATATAAGATTTTAAAATAATATATTCTAAAGTCAAGAGTATTTTATATGTGGGGGAAAGGTTTAATATCTATTTTATTAGTATTTTCGATTTTTTTTGAAAAAATATGTTGACAAAAAGATTACGAGAGTGTATTATTAAACACGTGCTGCGGCACACAACAAATTAAGACATGCGCGAGTGGCTCAGTGGTGGAGCACCTCCTTGCCAAGGAGGGGGTCGCGGGTTCGATCCCCGTCTCGCGCTCTACTAATTAGAAGAAGCATTGCTTCTTCTTTTTTTATGTTTTGATATAGGTTTTATATTTAGATATAGGGCGTGAACAAACAATTATAGTAAAGTAATTGCTACAACATTCGCGGGTTCGATTTCTCGCCTCTCGGCTCGGTCGTTTCTTCTGCCTTTCAGGCAGAAAGGAGCCCTGCCCCTAAAGGCCTGGCTCCTTTACTTTATAAATTTTCCCACTGATTTAAGACATCTTTAAATACCTTAAGGGCATCTTCTACCACTTCTGGTTTTGTCATATCTACTTTTGCAAGCTTTAGTGTTTCTATTGGATGTAGGCTGCTGCCACTTTTTAGGAAGTTTTTGTAGCCCTCTATTACTTCATTATCTCCCTCTAGAATTTTTAAAGAGATTGCTATTGCTGCAGAATAACCTGTTGCATACTGATATACATAAAAAGGTGTGTAGAAATGTGGTATTCTAGCCCATTCATAAGCAATGTTATCATCCATTACCATTTCATCACCAAAGTATTTCTTATTAAGTCCTAAATATAAATCATTTAGATTCTTAGCTGAAAGGACTTCACCATTTTCCACCATTTCATGGGCCTTCATTTCAAATTCAGCAAACATTGTCTGTCTATATAATGTTCCCTTAAATTGCTCGAAATAGTGATTAAGTAAATACTTCTTTTGATCCTTATCTTTGCAATTTTTAAGAAGATACTGCATAAGAAGAGATTCATTTACTGTAGATGCCACTTCTGCCACAAATATCTTATAACCTGAATATGCAAAGCTTTGTGTCTTATTCGAATAATAAGTATGCATTGCATGTCCTGTCTCATGAATTAAGGTAAATACATCATTTAATGTATTAGTATAATTTAGGAAAATGTATGGATGTGTTCCATAACAACCCCATGAAAAAGCACCAGATCTCTTTCCTTCATTCTCATAAACATCAACCCAGCCATTCTCGTAACCTGTTCTTACTGTATTTACATACTCTTCTCCCAATGGTTCTAAGGCTTTTAATGCCATTTCTTTAGCCTCTTCATAAGATACTTCCCACTTATAATCTGCCACCATTGGCGCATAAACATCATAAAAATGTAATTCGTCCACACCAAGAGCCTTTTTTCTTAATTCCACATATTTATGCATTAAATTAAGGTTGTTGTTTACAGTATTAACAAGATTTGTATAAACCGATGTAGGAATAAACGAAGCTGATAAATATCTTTCCAAACTTGAATTATATTTTCTTACATCTGCAAAAAATACTGCCTGCTTAACATTTCCATAAAAAAGCGAAGATATTGTGTTAATATTGGCCTTATATGAAGCATATAGACTGTTAAAGGCATTCTTTCTAAGTGTTCTATCTCCACTCTCCATTAACATACCGTACTGTCCATTAGTTACTTCATGTTCCTCACCCTTTTCATCTAGAGCCTTTTCAAATTTAATGTCGGCATTATTAAATTTAGAAAAAGTCTCACTAGCCACAGACGAGATATTAGCTGCCTTTGCAAGTAACATCTCCTCTTTTTCTGAAAGAGAATGCTCCTTAGTTAAAAGCATATCTTCTATTATTGGTCCATAAAAACTTAAAGGCTCTTTTTTTATATCTTCTCTTAAACTCTCCTCATCTAATGATAAAATCTCTGGCTCTAAAAATGCATATTTTTCTGACATCTTAATGGCAACTGACTGTGCCTTGCCAGACATTTCCTGATATTTGCTGTTTTGTGTGTCCTCATAATATTTCATAAAAGCATAGACATATACTCTTGTAAGCAAATAATCAGTCTCATCAGATTCCTTAAGTGCTTCATAGATATTATTGCTATCCTTAGATAATTCGCCCTTATATTTACATGGGTTTGCTGCTATTTGGCTAAGCTTATTTAAATCCTCTTCCCAAAGCTTATCATTTGCATAGATATCTTCTACTGCCCATTTATATTTCTTATCAACATTCTCACGTTTAATCTGTGCCATTCTAAATCCTCCTGCTTTTTATTCTTGTCCTTTTATAAAAAGACCAACCTTTAAGAGGTAATAAGGATTGCCCTAATCACCTTTAAAAGATTGGTCTTAAATATTAATCTTCTAATTCTGGTAAATATGCAGATACTGCTACTGCAAGCGCGCCCTTACCAATATGGCATGAAATACTTAATGATAAAGGATCCATATTAATTTCATATCCTGGGAATTCCTTCTCAAGTAAAGCCTTCCATTCCTTAGCTTCCTCAGGGTTTCCTGAATAAGCTGCCTCAAGATGTAATCTACCATCCTTAGCAAATGAAGCAAATCTATTCTCAAAATCCTTCTTCATTGCTTCAATCATCTTCTTCTTAGCTGCTTCCTTACCTCTAGTCTTAGTGTATGCATCAAGCTTCTCACCCTGAATCTGAAGAACTGGCTTTAAGTTAAGAACTGTACCAATTGCTGCAGCAGCTGGTGTAATTCTACCGCCCTTCTTAAGATACTTAAGTGTCTCAAGTGTAATATAGATACTTGAATCAAACTTGTGCTTCTCTAGGATTTCCTTAATTTCCTTAGCGCTCTTACCCTTCTTAGCTAATTCAAGGGCATCTAAAACAGACTGACGCATTGTAACAGATATTCTCTGATTATTAACAACACAAACTCTTCCATCATAATCTTCAGCTAACATTGTTGCTGTCTGACATGTTCCTGAAAGTCCGCTTGACATAGGTATAAATACTGCTTCGTCGTATTCCTTTAAAACCTCGTCAAAAGTATCCTGTAATTCACCAACAGAAGGCTGTGAAGTTGAAATCTCAGCATCCTGCTCTAACTTTATATAAAATTCTTCCTGGCTTAAATTAATATCTTCTTGATATTCCTTACCATCAATATAAAATGGCATTGGAATAACGGTTACGCCTAATTCCTTACCTTGTGATTGTGTAATACCACTATTGCTGTCTGTTATAATTGCAACTTTGCTCATAACTCCTCCTTATTATCGTAAGGGCTACTATTTTTCTTGTAACCTAATTATACGCAATGATATAATCATAATGCATTTATTTTTATTTGTAAACAAAAGTTTTGCAAGCTTAAGACCTTACTTTGTAGTATTTAATACTACTTGTAGCGTCTCAATTCTCTATATATTAATTTTTTTAAACTTAGGAGGAAGCAATGAAAATTATAAATCTAGACTACGTAAACGAAGAAATGTCTGAAAAATTCAATAAATTTTTAGCCACATCACCAGACTATGAACCTTACTATACTCTAGAAGAAAATCATCGTTTTAAAGGGGCAGCAATTGTTGAAGGCCAACAAATAATAGCTTATATTGGCCTTGTTTTAATAAACGATGGCAATAATTTAAATGAAGCTAGTAATTCTAATGAAGATAATAATTCCAATGAAACTAATAATTATAATAACGGCATGCCAAAAGTATATGAACTATCAGCCCTAACTTCTAAAGACTATAGAAAAAAAGGCTACTTTAACGCCCTATTATCACATATATTAGGACAATTATCCCCTAAAGATAAACTTATTATGCCTATTAATGAGGAATTTAAAAATATATCTTGTGTCAGTGATTACCTATATTCTGAATATCTTTATGTCCTTAAAAAAGATCACTTTCTACAAATAAGGGATGAACTTGAGAAACAAAGCCTAACACTTGACCACTACACTGCATTTACAGAAGATCACACATCATTTTATCTTTATTTAGATAATGAAGATGCTGCTAGTGAGTCCGATGAAATCTATGGAATTGATAACGAAGATATAAGTATACTAAATGCTATGCTTAGTGAAGATGATGAACCTGCTGCCATGCTTAATTTAAGTCATACGCCTTCTTATTCAACCATTTACGGCGTTTTTGTTGACGAAGATAAGAGAAATAAAGGCCTAGGATTTAGCCTCCTTTTTGACACATTAGATGAGTTTTTTAATGAATATGACAAACCCTTAATATTAAATGTAACTAGCACTAATATTCCAGCCCTTAAGTTATATAAAAAGGCTGGTTTTACAAAAACCAGCCAAGTAGATTATTATGCAATTACATCTCCCATGTCATAAAGACCTGCTGCCTTTCCTTTAAGGAATTTAGCAGCACTTACAGCACCCTTAGCAAAAATAGCTTTTGAGTAAGCTGTATGCTTAATTTCGATTACTTCATCTTCACCACAGAATAATACTTCATGTTCACCAACTATTGTACCGCCTCTAACAGCACTTATGCCTATTTCCTTAGGATCTCTTTTTTGTCTTAACTGACTTCTATCAAATCTATAGAAATAGTCATCATCTAATACTTCCTTCATAGAATCAGCAAGTGAAAGTGCTGTTCCTGATGGTGCATCAAGCTTTTTATTATGATGTTTCTCAACGATTTCAATATCATAACCTGCTGGTGCAAATACTTTGCAAGCTTCCTTTAAAAGCTTAAAGATAGTATTAATACCAAGGGACATATTAGCTGACTTAAGGATAGCAACCTTAGTTGAAACTTCCTTAATTCTAGCAACCTGTTCATCTGATAAACCTGTTGTACAAAGTACAGCAGGGATTTTTTTAGTTTCTACATAATCAAGTAAATCATCCATTGCCTTAGCTGCTGCAAAATCAATAATTACATCAGCACAGACATCACATTCAGAAATGCTTTTAAAAACTGGATAAGTATTGTGTCCATCATCAAATGGATCAATACCTGCAACAATCTGAATTTCTGGATCATTTTCCACAATACCTGTAATAACACGTCCCATATGTCCATTACAGCCATGCATAATTGCTCTAGTCATATCTTTCTCCTTTAATCAAAAGCTAACTTTAATTATTTTAAAATGCCATAGTCAATCATAGCTTTTTTAAGTCTTTCAAAATTAGCTGTTTCCATTTCACAAAGTGGTGCACGTAACGGTCCTACTTCAAAGCCCATTAAATTAAGTGCATGTTTAACTGGGATTGGATTTACTTCACAGAATAAAGCATCTACTAATTCTAATGCCTTAAACTGTAATTCCATTGCCTTCTTAACATTTCCTGCCATAAATTCTGCACAAATGTCATGTGTCTGCTTTGGTGCAACGTTAGATAATACTGAAATAACACCCTTAGCACCAATTGACATAAGTGGGACAATAAGTCCATCTTCTCCTGAATACATATCAAGGCAGCCCTCGCTTAATGCCATAAGCTTGCTTTCTTGAGTTAAATTTCCTGTTGCAGCCTTAATACCTACAATATTATCCACGTCCCTTGCAAGTTTTACTGCTGTTTCAGGTAAAATGTTACATCCTGTTCTACTTGGAACATTATACATAATAATTGGTAAATCAACTGATTTAGCAATTGTTGAATAATGCTCGTAAAGACCTTTTTGAGTAGACTTGTTATAATATGGTGTCACTACTAAACAACCATCAACGCCAGCCTTAAATGCTTCCTTTGATAAGTTAACGGCTGATCTAGTACAATTAGAACCAGTTCCCGCAATTACAGGAACTCTTTTCTTGACATAATCGGCAGTATATCTAATTGCCTCAATATGTTCCTCGTCTGTTAAAGTAGAAGCTTCTCCTGTTGTTCCACAGATTATAATAGCATCAGTTGAATTATTGATCTGGAAGTCAAGTAATTCTCCAAGCTTATCATAATTTACTTCTCCATTGTCTTTCATAGGTGTAATAATTGCTACACCTGCTCCAGTAAATACTGACATAATCTTCCTCTTTCTGCCTTCTTGGCTACTTAATATTATAGGGTTCTTTTACGCATATAATAATTACGTAGCTACCACTATACACATTTACTACATAAAGCATGTTGCTAACCTATGCAAGTAAAGGTTGGGCAAAACAAATGCCAGTCAAATAGACTGGCACTCAAAGAATTTCCTAAATATTAATTGATTCTTAAGTAGCCCTCCATCTGACGATGACAGTCGCATAGTTCTTAGCTATACGCCCAGCATAAATATTCCGGATATTTACACTTCGGCAACTTTCCCTTTCATTACTCATCATAAAGCTCCGGGCTCTCCTAGTAATTACTCTTAAAAGTCGCGACCTCTACCTTAATAGAAAAAATTTCTATTACTATATTTAATTAGCATATAAACATTGAATGCTTTCACGTGTCAATATATCACTTGAAAATATCAATGTCAATAAATAATAAATCTTTAAATAGCATTTTCTGCTATTCTTTTAATCTGGTTAACTGAAACCTCATATGCTACTCGTATTTCTGTTTTATTCTCATCAATCTTCTTAGTATATTCTCTTGATTGAACTCTTCCTACGATCTGTATGTTAGTTCCTACCTTAATGTCAGATGCAAATTTAGCATTTCTACCCCATGTAATACATGGAATATAATCAGACTTGCCATATTGTCTGTTAACTGCTACTAATAAATCTGCAATTTCTCTACCAAGAGGTGTTTTTCTATAAACAGGTGCCTTGCAAATAAAACCATCCAAGAAAATCTGATTTGATGGGGCTTTTTTCTTAATTACTTCTCCTTCAGCACTATCCTCTGTAGTAGCTTCTCTTTTCTCTGCTGCGTATAAATCGAATACTTCATTTAATTCTTCATTAGTTTCTGCATCTTCTGCGAATTTAATGTCTTTTACGAAAACAGAGAGTAGAAGCTTTCTATTTGATTCATCATGTCTATTATATGATCTAAACTGACCTATAATAACAACATCTCTACCCTTAGAATCAGCATGTACGTCAAAAAGTCTGTCAGAAACAATAATAGGAATAATATCTTCCATATCGCTTAATCTTGGGACAGCTATATTACATATATAGAAACCCTCACCAAAACTTTCATGACTAAACTGAAAATCTGAGACTATTTTTCCTGCGATTCGTACTTTGTTGTTTTCTGTTAATCTCTCTAACATTAAATGTTTTCTCCTTCCTTTATCCCTAAACATCTAGTTCTATACTTAGACACATATCATATAGAACTAACACATGTCAGTTTATAAAAAATATGTGACCATATTATGTTTACATAGCCCGGTTCTAACTATGTAAACTTTTTGTAAACTAACATGCACTTATAAAATATAACACGATTTTTTTTCAGTGTATACAGGATTTTTTCGCCAAAAATACTTTTTTTGTATCAATTAAGATACAATATTTTCTATTTTTAGACTATTGTAATTTGAAAATATTATGATAGAATAAAAAAGTTGCAATTACGACAGGCGAAAAGCCTAATAAGCTAATTAGTTTTAGCTATTATCATATAAAGAAAGGACTTAAACATGAGGACAAAACGTGAAGATATTCGTAATATCGCTATTATCGCCCATGTAGATCATGGTAAAACTACTCTTGTAGATGAACTTCTTAAGCAAAGTGGTACTTTCCGTGCAAATCAGGAAGTTGCTGAACGTGTAATGGATTCTAACGATATTGAACGTGAAAGAGGAATCACAATTCTTTCTAAAAATACAGCTATTACATATAAGGACACTAAAATTAACATTATAGATACTCCAGGCCATGCTGACTTCGGTGGTGAAGTTGAACGTGTATTAAAGATGGTTGATGGTGTAGTTTTAGTCGTTGATGCATTCGAAGGTGTTATGCCTCAGACTAAATTCGTATTACAAAAGGCTCTTGACCTTGATTTATCAATTATTGTATGTATTAACAAGATTGATAGACCAGAAGCTAGACCTACAGAAGTTATCGATGAAATCTTAGAATTATTCATCGATCTTGATGCTAATGAAGATCAGCTTGATTGCCCATTTATCTTCGCATCTGCTAAGTCAGGCTATGCTATGGCTGATTTAAATGATGAGAAGAAGGATATGGAACCATTATTCCAGTGTATCGTTGATAACATTCCAGCTCCAGAAGGAGATCCAGAAGCTGATACACAGATGCTTATTTCAACAATCGATTACAACGAATTCGTTGGTAGAATCGGTGTTGGTAAGATTGACAATGGTTCAATTAAGGTTAACCAGGAAGTTATGATTGTTAACCACCATGACCCTTCTGTTCATAAGAGAGTTAGAGTTACAAAGCTTTATACTTTCCAGGGTCTTAATAAGGTTGAAGTTAATGAAGCTACAATGGGTGATATCGTTGCTGTTTCAGGTATTGCAGATATTCATATCGGTGATACATTATGTTCAGTTGAGAACCCTGTAGCTATTCCATTCCAGAAGATTTCTGAGCCTACACTTTCTATGGATTTCATGGTAAATGACTCACCACTTGCTGGTAAGGAAGGTAAATTTGTTACATCTAGACATTTAAGAGATAGATTATTTAGAGAACTTAACACTGACGTTTCTTTAAGAGTTGAGGAAAACCCAGGTTCTGAGAACTCATTTAAGGTATCTGGTAGAGGTGAATTACATCTTTCAGTTCTTATTGAGAATATGCGTCGTGAAGGCTATGAATTTGCTGTAAGTAAAGCTGAAGTTTTATATAAGACTGATGAACGTGGCAAAAAGCTTGAACCAATGGAATTATGCTATATTGACGTTCCAGATGAATTCTCTGGTTCTGTTATCCAGAAGTTAAGCCAGAGAAAGGGTGAACTTCTTGGTATGACACCTATTAATGGTGGTTATACAAGATTACAGTTCAATATCCCTGCAAGAGGTCTTATTGGATATAGAGGCGAATTCATGACTGATACTAAGGGTAATGGTATTATTAACTCTTCATTTGAAGGTTATGAAGAATATAAGGGAGATATCTCTTACAGAAAGACTGGATCACTTATCGCTTATGAAGATGGTGAAACAGTTACATATGGTTTATTTAACGCTCAGGACCGTGGTACTTTATTCGTTGGCCCTGGTGAGAAGGTTTATGCTGGTATGATTATCGGTGAGAACCCTCGTACAGAAGATATTGAAGTTAACGTTTGTAAGACAAAGCATCTTACAAATACACGTTCTTCAAGCGCTGATGAAGCACTTAGACTTGTACCACCTAAGATTCTTAGCTTAGAGCAGGCACTTGATTATATTGACACAGATGAATTACTTGAGGTAACACCAAGTCATTTAAGAATACGTAAGAAGATTCTTGACTCTACAGCAAGATATAGAGCTAACAAGAAGTAATTAATTCCTTTTTATTAATTACCGTCTTTTGTTTAACCCTAATACTAAATTAGGATTTATCAAATTTTAATAATTATACCAGGTAGGTTTATCCTATCTGGTATGATAATATATTCTTTGGCATATCCCCATTTGCCAATTACTTTAGATTCCCCTATTAATTCTAAAGTATATTTTTTATTAGTTTAAAAACTTACACTTTTAAACTGCACAATTATGTAGTATATTTTTAAGGTACTGCATTTATGCTAATGTTTTGTAATTATCAGAAACATTGCATCACGTTTTATTTATTATTAATTTGGAGGTCACAATCATGGAAAACGATTTAGGTGCAAAGGTAAAAAAATTAAGAATTTCCCACGGTTTAACACAGGAAGATGTTGCTAACGCTTTAGATGTTACACCTGGATATATCAGTAACGTAGAAAATGGACGTAATCTTATGACATTAAGAATGCTTTCATACTATGCTGAACTTACAGGAGTTTCTCTTGATTATTTAGCAGGTTCTGTAGATAAGGAATATCAGAAGACTGCACTTGATAACGAAATCATGCAGTTAGTTCAGAAGCTTGATACAGAGAAGAAGGAAAAGCTTATCTCTACATTAAGAATCTGGGCTTAATTGAATTTCTTGTAAATTTTACATATAACAAAAGCTTACAAATATCACTCCCCCAAGTGATGCTTGTAAGCTTTTTTATTTTAGTTTTATTTATCTTTATCTTAAAGTCTTTTATTATCTTAATTTTGTATTATCTTAGCTTTGAATTGACTTCATCTTATAGAACTCTCCCTTAAGGGCCATAAGCTCGTCAAAGCTGCCATATTCTATACATTTACCACCTGCAATAACCGCAATTTTATCAGCCTCTCTAATAGTGGATAATCTGTGGGCTACAATAAATGTAGTTCTATTCTTAGTCATATTATTAATAGCAGACTGTATTAATTTTTCAGAAATACTATCAAGGGCAGATGTTGCCTCATCAAAAACTATAACCTTAGGATCTCTAATTAAGGCTCTTGCGATGGAAATTCTCTGTCTTTGACCACCTGATAATTTACCACCATGTTCACCAACCATAGTATTAATACCATCTGGCAACCTATTTATAAGTTCACGCAAATTAGCTGCATCAATAACCTTATTAAGAGTTTCATCATCCACATCTTCCATACCATATACAATATTATCTCTTATTGTGCCAGAGAATATAATAGATGTCTGCGGTACAACAGCTATATGCTTCCTATAGCTTCTTAAATCTATGTCCTTAAGATTATGTCCATCAACACTTACAAGTCCTTCTGTGGCAAAATTAAAGCCTATAACAAGGTTTAGAATAGTTGACTTACCAGCACCTGATTCACCTACTAAGGCTATAGTCTCACCCTTTTTAACATGGAGATTAAGTCCCTTTAATACGTGACTATCTGAATTGTTATAGCCAAATTTAACATCCTTAAAGTCAAACTCTCCATCTAATTTTTCAAGTTCTTCCTTACCTTCGTTGTTCTCTATATCTTCCTCAAGCAAAACCTCTCCAATGGAATTTACAGATTCAATACCCTTAGCAATTGTTGGTACAAGGGCCATTAAAGATGAAACCTGATTAACAATTGTGGCAAAGTAACTTTGATAAAGAGTTATATCACCTGGAAGAACAGTTCCCTTAATTGCAAGAAATCCTGTAAATGCAAGACAAACCACCTGGAATATCTGAAAAATTGCCCATCCAACTGAACCAAATAATGATTGTATAATGTCAAGTTTGTAGCCTTTTTCTGCTACGCTAAATAGCTGACCACTTATTTTTTCCACTTCCTCTTCCTCAAGGGCATGAGCTCTAGTAACTGGAATAAGTTCAACCATTTCCATAACCCTAGCAGATGTTTCTTCCATCTCTTTTCTAAACTCGTTGTTACGCTTTTTCATAATATTTCTAAAAAATACCATTGTAGCCGCTGCAATAGGAGTTGTTATCAAAAAGAAACTAAAGACTAACATACTTTTTTGAACTGTAACAACCAAAGCAATTGTAATATTTAAGGCTATATTTAGGATGCTTAAAAACATCTGAGTAGACAAAGTTTCAACAGCTTCCACATCACGCATTATCTTGGACTGTAATCGACCAGCCATGGTTTCTTTATGATAAGAAATGGAGAGTTGCTGAAGCTTTCTAACCAATGCCTTTCTTAAGCCTGTTTCACAATATCTTGTAGCCAAAGACTTATACCTTGTGTACAAATAATTCATTGGAACATTAAGAATTATAAGCCCAATCATTATAAAAGCCTGAAAAAGGATCTTCTCATGTAAATTAGATGCACCTATTGTTACATAGTTAATGATGTTTGCAGTAACAATTGGCAAAACCCATACTGGAGCATGTTTTATAAAGAAAAATATAACAGCCAATATAAATTTATTATAATTGCCCTTGTATAATCTAAAGAGAATTACTAAAGGATGGCCCTTATGTCTTCTATATGTCTCTATAAACCAATTTTCAACATCAATACCTTTAGGTGGTTTTAAATTCATCATAATTCCCCCAAATAAAATAAAATCTTAGTTTAAAAGCCTTGATGATAAATCACCAAGGTCCTTTATTTATTGATAAATTAATCACGTACTATATTATCTACATTTGTGGCAATAATTGCCTCACCTTCATTGCCAACTATGTTTACATTTTTAAGAATAAGATCCTTAATATTACTTACAACTAAGCCTTGCTTACTAGCTTCATCACAACCAAGCATCATAGCAGCAACGCCTGATTTAGCATCTTTAGCATAGTTAAAATCAATATTTTCAAATCTAAGTTCTTCAATCTTCATCTCTGGTAAACCACAGATATAAGCACCTGCAACATGGCAATTAGTAGCTTTAATATCCTTAAACTTTAACTTCTTAATAGATGGTGTTCTATCATCAACAGGAAGTGGCTTCTTAGTTCCAACATATTCTGTCTTTCCATCTGGATCACAGAAATAGAAGCTATTTACAACAAATGGTGTCATAACATTATCCATATCGATGTTCTCAAAGGAAATATCATCAAGAACTGATAGCTTACCTCTACCACGTCTAGTCTTTACTCGAAGACCTCTATCAGTATTCATAAATAAGCAATCCTTAATATGGACATCCTTTACACCTGCAGCAATTTCTGAACCTACTGTAACAGCACCATGTCCATCTCTCATGCAACACTGTCTTACAATCATATTGCTTGTTGGTGTCTTAAGGCTTTCAGCCATATAAATTTTTCCTGATTTAATAGCAATACAGTCATCACCTACAGAAATATATGTACCAAGAACTAATACATCTTCACAGCTTTCAGGGTCAAGACCATCTGTATTATGTGAATTTGCTGGGTTTTTAATCTTAACATCAATAAACTTTAAATGCTTACTAAAATATGGATGAATTGTCCAAGATGGTGAATTCTGAACTGTTATACCATGCATCATTACATTACTACAGTGGTTAATGAAGAAAAGTCTTGGTCTCCATGCAATGTTACGAATCTTACAGTTATTCCACCAGTTTTCAAAGCTTGTATTACCTTCAATAGTACCTTCACCAGTAATAACAACATTTGATACGTTAATACCACAGACAATAGCTGAGAATGTATCAAGTGGGTTACCTTCCCATGAGCCAAGGTTATACATCTTCTCTTCGTCATAACTTTCAATCATACCAGGTAAAATAGGGAATTTCTCTCTATCTGTGAAAGCTGAAAGAACGGCTCCCTTAGCAAGTTCTAAAGTTAAATTATCCTTTAAGAAAATACTAGAAATCTTATAAACACCCTCTGGTACTAATACTCTTGAGTCCTTAGGACAAGCCATAATAGCACACTGAATAGCATTAGTGTCATCATGCACACCATCGCCATAAGCTCCAAACTCTCTAACATTTAATGTGACAAATTCGTAGTTTGTAGTAAATGAAATATCGTTAAAAGACTGTCCTTCGTACTCAACCTTAACTTCATAGTAAGTATCCGGCTTTAAGTCATAAATTGTTGTTATAACCTGATTTGATGTCTGATAAAATGCACCATTAACATAAATCTTAAACTCTTTATTTGTATAATATTTTCCGCCATCACAAACTTCCACAACGGCAGATCTAGCTGTATTAGTAACTAACTTTAACTCCATAATACGCCTCCTTTTTCTCGACCATAATCCTGATATTCTCTATTCTTAACGCTTTCAGATGCTGCTAAAATAAATGCAGCTACTGTGTAAGCATCACTAATAGATTCCTTATCCTCTAAGATCTGATCAAAAAGAGTAGTTGCTTCACATTCATATTTTTCTGTATGTAAAAGATTCATTCTACATCCCTTAAAAATCGCATAAACAAGCATTAAATCAAGCTCTTTATTGCTTCCAAGTGTATATTTAGCAGAAGATAAAATAGCCTTAATTGTCTCTTTAAAAATCGCTCTAATTCTAGCCCAAATCTCATATAAAGCCTGGTCCATAACTTCAAGCATATCCACAAGACCAGCAGCTAGATAAACTAAAGGCTTAAGTGAAGCTTCCTTACCATTTTTTAATTCAAGGATTGTGTCTTCAAAAAGGTCGTTATATATTGCATTAACCTGAGCAATAATATCGTTATATTGCTCTTTTCCACCATTTTTTGTCTCATAATTCATATAGAATGAAAGTACATTAAAAGCTATGCAAAGGCACTTATTATTACTTGTAGTTAAGAAATATCCTTCCTTTGATCTTTCTGCTTTCTTTAAAGACTTTGCAATATTACAAGCAATCTCTTCACTTGCTTTATCATCACATAATTTACTAAGCATATAAAAAGCATTGCCAGATAAAAATTTCTCATTTACTGCAATATTCTCATCTACTATAGCTTTTTCAGACTTTATATCACAAAGGCAATCCTTTAAAATCTTAATAAATTCTCCTTCTAAATCCTTAGCTGCAAAAGCATATGCGTTAGCTAATTTAGCTTTTTTTTCTAAATCAAGGCTCTTAAAATCAACCTTTTTGCTAATTGTGTAAGCAGCTTCATAAATATCTGCCTGATTATAACAATTTGCCATTACTTCCTCCTTAAATCCATCTATTCTGGTTTATAGTTAAAATAATCAAATTCTCCGTAATATCTATTATCCTGACCAAATTCATCTTTTTCTTCACCTGCATAGGCATACAAACCAAGCATAGCGCCTGTAAATCTCTTACCCTTTTTAATGCCTTCATCGCACAAATAATAGACATTATCTAAGTGAAGATATTTTTCGTATTCCTCTCCATCATAGCTATAATAAAAAGTCCTCTTTAAGTATGCCGTATCAATTTTTAAATATAAAAATTGCTTAGTCATATCAAGATTTACATCAGGGTATGAAATATAGTCATCTCCAATTCTTTCCTCGACTTTTAAAACCATTCTGGCTTTCTTTTCCTCAGTCTTATAGATACCGAATTTAAGATACGTATTCTCATCATAATAACAAGTCATACCCATATTCTGACCGGCAAGCAAGTCATGAAGTCTAAGACAGGTACTAGCACTAAATCTAAAGGCTGTCTGTCTTCTAAGTAAAATATTTTTAGCCTTCATGGAATTTAAGTCATATAAACTACCCTTAATTCTACAAAATGAATTAGTAAGTTCTATACCATCCATCTCAGGAACCCTAGGAAATAACCATTCTGTACTAAGGTAAGACTCATTAAAGTCATCATTATATTCTTCTTCCCAGATTGTTTCTGGTAAATTTGGCTTTTTTTGAAGTGTTGATGGACCATCTAAATTATTTACAATTGGCCAACCATCAGCAGTCCAACTAATAGGGTCAAGAGCTGTTTCTCTACCAAGTAAACTATATCCATCTCCTATTTTTCTGCCACATAAATAAACCATGTACCAATCACCATTCTGTGTCTGTACTGGCTTACCATGGCCACAACGCTGTATAATAGCTGATTCATTAGTCTGTCTCATAATTGGATTATATGGACATGGCGTATATAATCCAAATAATTCCTTACTTCTTGAAACAGTTATTCTATGTCCAGGACCTGTTCCGCCCTCAGCCTCAAATAGGTAATAATATCCATCCTTTTTTAAAAGGTGTGGTCCTTCTGGTGCTCTTTTGTTGTCTCCATAATAAAGAAGACTTGCCTTAGAAATCTGCTTTGTAGCATCTTCGTTAAGTTCAAAAATTCTAGCGCCCCTATTAAGTAGCATATATCTTTTTCCGTCATCATCATTAAAAATAGATGGATCAATTCCATCTTCATCAATAATAGCAGGCTTACTATATGGGCCTTCCGGCTTAGTAGAACTAACAACAATCTGTTTTCTATAAACTGTTCCATCATCATTTAATCTATAAGTAGCTGTAATATAAAACTTACCCTTATAGTAAGAAATATCAGGGGCCCAGTATCCTCTACCACCCTCTAGTTCGTCTACTTTAGCCCACTCAGGATTAGTTATGGCATAACCTATAACCTTCCAATGAACTAAATCTGTTGAATGAGAAATTGGAATACATGGATAATAAATAAATGATGAATTAACCATATAATAGTCATTATCCACCCTAACAATTGATGGATCAGGGAAAAATCCTGTTCTAATAGGGTTTTTATACATATCAGTAAACTTACAGCCCACCACTTCTTCAAAATACTCTAATAGTTCTATGTATTTATTATCATATGCAATTTCATAGGGAGTAATTAAATTATTATCCCCTTCCACAATAGATAAACCAACACGTTCAACTAAGTACTTACAAGTAGGCACATTTCCTGACATAGCAGCATAATGAAGCATGCCCCTATGATTACTGTCATAAATATTCATACTAGCTCTAGAATATTCAACCACGTATTTAACAAGGTCTAAATTACCTGTTTTTGCAGCCAAAAAAGGCATCATTATACCATCTTTATTAACACTATCTATTAAATTTGGTTCATTTTCTAAGATTTGCTTAACTGCACTTAGATTTTCTAGATATATTGCATCTTCTAAACTTAAATTAACCATTGGCCACCCCTTATGTGATAAAATCTTTTAACATTGTATCATAAAAAACTAAATAACAACTACTAAAAAAGATTCATTTTACCCGTAAAATACAGCTATGTTGCTTAAGTTAGGACTATATAGGTAAAAAAAGGCCGCTACCTTTAGTAGCGACCCTAAAATTTTTCTTATAAAAAATTATTCCTTAACGGCACCTACGTTAACACCCTGAACAAAGTACTTCTGACAGAATGGATAAATAACTACGAAAGGTAATACCGCAACGATTGTAGCTGCACTTGAGATTGTCTCAGGTGAAACTGATGAATCATTAGGGATATCACTATCTGCTACCATTGAACGAAGTCTAATCTGGAAGTTATATAGGTTGTTCTTAGAAATATATAACTTGAAGTTTGTATAATCATTCCAGAATGAAACTGAGAACATCAAACCGATTGAAGCAAGAGCTGCCTTTGATAAAGGAAGCACAATCTTAAAGAAGATACCCATTGGTGAGCATCCATCGATCTGAGCAGCTTCAAATAAGGATTCTGGAATACCTTCAAAGAAGTTTCTCATAAGAACTAAGTTATAAACATTGATTGACATAGGTAAGATAACTGCCCAAAGTGTGTTCATTAAGCCTAACTGCTTAATTACTAAGTACTTAGGAATCATACCACCATCAAAAATCATTGTGAATAACAACATATATGCAAAGAAGTTTCTTCCTGGCATTTCCCACTGAATAAGTACATAACCACCAAGTGTAACAAGTAATAAACCAACAAATGTACCAACAATTGTTGTAACAACAGAAATTACGAATGGCATATATAAACTTGTTCTGTTAATGATAGCCTGGTAACCACCAAGTGTAAATTCAACTGGATGTAAGTTAAGTCCATAAGCTGAACGAGCATCTAATGAATCACAAAGTACCTTCCAAATTGGAATAATAACTATTAATGAAATTATAATAAAGATAAGTCCATTAACAAGTGGGAAGATCTTGAATTTCTTCTTTTTCTTTCTAACTACAATCTTATCATCACTCATTATTTTGCCTCCTTATACAATTCCACGACCGCGGACCTTCTTAGATGCATAGTTACAGCCAAGTACGAGAATCATACCTACGAAAGATTTAAATAAACCAACTGATGTTGTATAACCATAATCTGAGTTACCACCAGCGAAAGTCTTATCATAAACGTATGTCTGTAAAACTGATGCAACTGAGTCTACAGCCGGACTCTTAGTTACGAATACTGATTCGAAAAGGTTCATAACCTTAGCAAGGTTAAGAATGAATACAGTAATAATTGTATTAGCAAGTGCTGGAAGAGTGATGTAAATCAATCTCTTAAATCTATTAGCACCATCGATCTGAGCTGCCTCATATAAATCAGGGCTAATACCAGATAAAGTTGCAAGGAAGAGGACTGTTCCCCAACCTGTATCCTTCCAAAGGTTCATTACGTAGAATGTTCCTCTCCAATAATGAACATCAGCAAGGAAGTTAATAGGATCCTTAATAAGTCCTGCACCAATTAAGAAACCATTAATAACACCTGAACTATTTACTGAAAGAAGCATTCTAAATACAGAGAAGATAACTACCCATGACATGAAGTGAGGTAAGTATACGATTGTCTGTACTGTCTTCTTAAATGGCATGTTAACAATTTCATTAAGAAGTAATGAAATAATAACAGCTGCACCTGTATTAAGTATTAACTTAATAATTGAAAGAATAAGTGTGTTTCTAAATGATCTCCAGAAGAATGTATCATTTGTTAACATAATCTGGAAATGATATAAACCTACGTAATATGGGTTACCAATTACGTAACGTGTGAATGCATAACGACATCCAAGCATTGGCCAGTAGTTAAAAATAAGAATCATGATTAATACTGGTAAATACATGAGGTAGAAACCTCTATAATAGTAAAGCTTTAAACCAAGGCTCTGGTTTAATGAGTTTGAAAGATACTTAGCATCTACGCCAAGATCCTTCTTGAAATACTTTAAAACATCAAAGAATACACCAACGATAGCTACAATTAAACCAATGATCATGATGTATGTACCACAACCGATATGGTATGTATTATCACCGTAGCCATTGTTAAGTACATTCATTAATGTTGTATACTCTTTCTTAAGTCCACCACCAGTAATCTTGCCGACTACGATGTCATATGTGAATCCAAAGAAAGAAATAGCCCAAACGATTGTAGCTCCAACTGAACAAATAATTGAGAATATTTCCTTCTTTGCTACTACACAAAGAATACCAGCTACGATAAATAAAATAAATAAATACCACATAACTGGAACAGTAATATTCATAAAGCTGAACGCAAAACCCTTTGGTACATAACCATCAAGAACTGCCTCGTTAGACTGTACAAATGGAAGCATTGAAGCAATAAGCATAATTACGAAACCAATGATTGAAATCACTTTTAAGTTTCCTGCTGGCTTACCTACTTTTTCTCCGCACTTTGGACAAATCTTAGCGTTCTTAGGTAATTCTGTGTTGCAAGATTTACACTGCATCTTTATACCTTCTTTCCTGTATTTTTCATAGCTATCATCAGTACTTGATAACTAAATAATAGAATTCACACCGAAGGGCTACCCCTCCGATATGAATTCCATAAATGACTTTCGTCATTGAATCAGCTATTGCTGAAATTTATTCTGATAACAGAATTACTTTAATAAGTCATTTAAAGACTTAATTACAGCATCTGCCTTAGAATCTACTGTATCATGATAATACTTCATAGCTTCATCAACTGACCATGTACCAAGAGCAACCTTAGAGATTACTTCGTTTCTAGCCTTGTTGATATCTGTAATATTGTTACCTAATGTTTCTGTCATTGGAAGTGGCTTAGCTACATCTGAATGGTTAGAGAACATTTCGAAGTTATCCTTAACAACATCTGTTAATGATGAAGCACCTGGATCTTCGCCCTTGAATGTTGCAATAGCAAGAACTGGATCGATGTGGTTCTTCTTCATAAGAGCTGTTGGATCTTCTGGAGATGGTAAGAAGTGGAACTTACCTTCTTCGTATGTATAAGACTTAACTGCGTCACCAGCCTTAGCTGTCTGAAGAGTTACTGTTTCAGCCTTATCATCCCAGTGTGTTCCCTTAGCACCATACTGCCATAACATCTGAACATCGCCACCATCTAACATTGTATCGATGAAGTACTTAAAGATACCTTCTGCCTTACCTGACTGTTCTGCTGCAGATGTGATACACCAAGCTGTTGAAAGTCTTTCAGTATAGCTACCAAGTTCCTTAATTGGGTAAATAGCAACTAATCTGTCATCAAGCTTCTTGTTAGCAAGGTTAGTCTTTAATGTATCAGCCCATGTACCAGCCCAGTATGTGAATACACCTGATTCTGTAGATGGATCTGTTGAATAGAACTTATTACGAGCCTGAGCTGTTGTCTGACCTTCTGTAGATGGATCGATGATACCATCCTTAACAGCGTCCTGAAGTCTCTGAAGAGCAGCCTTCATTTCGTCCTGAGCGAAACCATCAACATATTCATCACCCTTAAGGTAGAATGTGTATTCTGCATCCTGATAGAATTCAGGAAGATAGTTTGTATATGGAGCTTCTGTTCCAATCCAACCTGGAGCTGAAATTACATAATCTGAAGAAGAAGCAGCCTTCATCTTCTTTAAAATATCATAGTATTCACTATATGTAAGAGTCTTATCCTTAACGTCTGCTTCTGATAAGCCTGCCTTCTCTAACCAAGAAGTCTTAACATATGTACAGCAACCATTACCACGGAATGGTGAGAAACCATACATAGCTTCTTCGCCGTCAGCACCTAAAACTACGTTAGCTGCTTCGATCTTATCTGCAGATGTGATAAGTCTACCAGAATTCTTTGTTTCTGACTTTGCCCAAGCATCTGTCATATCCCAAAGGTAACCGTTGTTAGCATATAATGCTAAGTAATCAGATGAAAGAAGTACTACATCTGGAAGATCACCTGAAGCAAATGTAGATGCTACCTGATCATAATAAGCTGAATGTTCTGGACGTACCCATTCAATATCAAGGCCTGTAAGTTCTTCAAGCTGTGAATAGAATGCATCTGCACCGTTAGTATCCTTTACTACAGTACCATCTGCCATAACCTTGAATGTACCTGGCTTTTCAACTGATGCCCAGTCAACTGTTTTCTTTTCTTTGCTGCCGCTGTTTGAGCTAGAAGCTCCACAAGCAACAAGACCCATTACTGAAGTAAGTGTTAAACCTACAGCAGTAAGCTTTTTGATTGTCTTTTTCATAAACCTTAAAACCCTCCTTAATTGGTTTTGGGGAACACCCCCGTTAGTTTTTTTCTAACGTGCTTATATTAGCATTTTTGTTATATTTTAACAAGACTATTTTAAACATTTCTTGTATTTTTTTTGTCTTTTTTATGAATTTCAGTGTTTAAGCCCCTTTTTTGAGCCTTAATTTGTGAATTTTTTGTAAAAAGAATAACAAATTATTTATTATTTATTATTTTTTAAGTAATGCTTTTTTCATCTTTTATGTGAATTTTGCACTAAAACCAATCACGTTTCTTGACAAAATTAATAACTTTCACAAATAAAGGGTGCGAATATTTACTATTCGCACCCTTTATTGTCAATTTTTACCACTATTCATATTTTATTCATATTTTAATACATATTATTCTGTTCTACTTTATCTTTTTACAGATTTTTTTCTCTTTTATATCTTCTAATTGAATTTCACCTGAGAATTCGTTTTGGAGTTTATGCACAAATCCATCAATTTTTTCCTTTTCAATTGTTAATGCCATGTGCACTTTTTCAGTATAATTAGTTTCATCAATCTGGATATTATCAGCCTCACATATGTATTGAATCTTACCCAAATTAGTATATTCAAATTCTATATTAGCTGTTAGGCCATCTATAATTTCACCCAAAGTTGCATTAGCTAGTCCCTCAATTGTAGCACCCTGATAAGCCCTTACAAGTCCTCCCGTTCCAAGTAATACTCCACCAAAATATCTTGTAACCACAACTAATACATTAGTTAAATCTCTACTTGTAATCACTTCTAGAATTGGTTTTCCAGCTGTTCCTTGTGGTTCTCCATCATCTGAAAACCTTTGGATTTCACCCTTATCTCCTATCACATAAGCAAAACAATTATGTCTGGCGTCCCAGTATTTTTTCTTTATTTGATTAATAATAGTTGTTGCTTCATCCTCTGTCTTTATAGAAAAAACATGTGCTATAAATCGAGATTTTTTCTCAACTATTTCCCCTCTACCGTTATCTACCACTACATTCATAAACATTGCTCCTATATCTTTTATATGATATAATTTAACCGCATATCAGTCAGACATCTAGAGTTTACAATTAACTTCTATACGTAAACTATGTGGTCGCTGGATATTTAACTATTTTCTAGTCTTGATTTAGTAAGCAATTCACATTGGTTACTCTATTCTTAATCCCAGCACACATCTGATATAATATCATGCAATGTACATTAGGTACAAGAAAAATGAGGTGAATATATGAATTACGGTGGACGAGGCATTAGAGACAAGAAAAAGCTTCTAAACTCTTCATCAAAAAAGCTTGAGAATAAGCTTGGAGTTTTTGGCATTAAGCTAGTACTTATTGTCGCTATCGCCCTTGTTGTTGGTGTTTCATGTTTAGCCTTTGGTTCTATTCAAGGAATTATCGAAAGTGCGCCAGATATTAAATCTATCGACGTATCCCCTGATGGATTCGCAACCAAAGTATATGATAACAACGGAACAGAGATTCAAACTCTCGCCTATTCAGGTGCCAACAGAACTTATGTAACACTTGACCAGATACCAGAAGAACTTCAGCATGCATTTGTTGCAATTGAAGATGAGCGTTTCTATGAACATAATGGTATCGACGTTAAAGGTATTGTGAGAGCTGGTGCTATTGCCGTTTCTAATGGCGGTTTATCACAGGGTGCATCAACAATCACTCAGCAGCTCCTAAAGAATAATGTATTTAATGCATACAACGAAACAACCGTAGAGAAAGTAAAGCGTAAAATACAAGAACAATACCTCGCTGTTAAGCTAGAAACTGTAATGTCAAAGAATGACATTTTAGAAAACTACCTAAACACAATTAACTTAGGTAATGGTTATTACGGCGTACAGGCAGCTGCACAAGGTTATTTTAATAAAGATGTATCAGAATTAAATCTTAGTGAATGTGCTGTTATAGCATCAATTACTAAGAACCCGACAGGATTAAATCCTATCACTAATCCTGATAAGAACAGATCAAGAGAGCTTCAGGTTTTATCTAATATGCTTGAACAGGGTTATATAACTCAGGCAACATATGATGAAGCTATTGCAGATGACGTTTATGCAAGACTTGAAGGCCTTGATGTTGCAACAGACGGTTCTTCTACTTATTCATATTTTGTTGATGAGGTTATTGAACAGTTAACAACTGACCTTATGGAACAGTATGGATATACAGAAAAACAAGCTACTAATATGATTTATGGTGGTGGCCTACAAATTTACACAACTCAAGATTCTAAGATGCAAGAAATTGCAGATGATACAATCAATGATTTGTCAAATTGGCCACGTTCAACTCAGTTCTCTATAAATCTTTCATTTGCTGTAAAGAGTGGAGATGGAACTTATCATTATTACAACCATAACACAATGCAGACATGGTTTAATCAAACAAGAGGAGATTCATCATTCTCATTAACACAGTCAAGTGAAGATAGAGCTAATGAACTTATTAAAGAATACGAAGATGCCATGAAGGGAAATGACGGTACAATTACAAATGAATCAATTGAATTTGTAGTTCAACCACAGGTTTCATTCTCTCTTATGGAACAATCTACAGGTTATGTTAAGGTATTAGTTGGTGGTCGTGGAGAAAAGACAGGTAATAGAACATTAAACAGAGCAACTGATGATGTTACAAGACAGCCTGGTTCTTCAATCAAGCCCCTTGTTGCATATGGACCTGCCCTTGATACAGGTGCTATTACTCTTGCAACAGCAATTGATGATGCTCCATACTACTATAGTGGTTCAGAATCAAAATTAGTAACAAACTACGATAAGTCATATCGTGGTATTATGACAGTTAGAGAAGCAATTACAATTTCAGAAAACGTACCAGCTGTTAAGGTTCTTACAGCTATAACTCCTCAGGTAGGTTTTAATTACCTTAAGAGTTTTGGTTTATCTACACTTGTTTCACCTAGCGATGCAATTAATGGCAGCCATGATGTGGTTCAGTCATTAGCACTTGGTGGTATGACAAAGGGTGTATGTAATATCGATATGACAGCAGCCTATGCAGCAATTGCTAATGGCGGTACATATACTAAACCTATTTACTATACTCAGGTACTCGATAATGAAGGTAATGTAATTATTGATAATTCAACACCACAGACTCATAGAGTACTTAAGGAAACAACATCTTGGCTACTTACATCAGCTCTTCGTTCAGTAGTAACTAATGGTACTGCTACAGCAGCTAATATATCTGGTCAGCCAGCATGTGGTAAGACAGGTACAACTCAGAATGATACAGATAAGTGGTTCTGCGGATTTACTCCATACTACTCAGCATCAATTTGGGTTGGTTATGATGATAACTCAACAACAGTTAACAGTGTTAATCATACACGTATCTGGGGTAAGATAATGGAATCAATTAATGATTACACTAATGACCCAACAGGTACATATAAAGAGCCGGAAGGCATAACTCAAGTTGAGGTATGTAATAAGTCAGGTAAATTACCATCTGATTTATGTGCATTAGATGAGCGTGGAAGTACTCATATTACAGAATACTTCTCTACAGATAATGTACCAAAGGATACATGTGATGTTCACGTAAGAGTTACATTATGTAACGAATCAGGTCTTGTAGCAGCAAGTGGTTGTCCATCAACAACTTCAAGAATCCTTACAGTTAAGGACTCAGCTACAACAACCCTTGGTGGCGATGGTGCCGTTAATTACACAACTGCAGATGCTCAATATAGTATTTCAAGAGATCAGCTAACTAAGATATGTAATTTACATTCTAACAGTGCTGCTCCTACACAGAAAGCTACAGATAGCTCAACTGGAGCTACATCAGAAGCTAGCAGTAAACCATCAAAGCAAAGCAATACATCAAAATCAGGTTCTAAGCAAGAGCAAACAACTGCTAATAACCATGTAGGCGATGATGATAATTAAATTTGATTTTAAATAACAAAGACCCCCGATAAGAAATTATCGGGGGTTTTGCTTTTATTGATTTTTTATTAATATATCAAGGGTATGTCCACCAGCACCTATTAAATCTTGTCTTTCACAAGTTGCTAGGTGATATTTAATAAATCCCTCATACTCTTCTTCTGATAGGGCATTTAGGAACTGTCTTATATAATTAGCTGGACCATCAGGAGAAATAATCTTAACTCGCTGTAATGATAATTCCTCATTAAGCTCATTAATATTCTCAATTCTCATATAGTCATATAGATCCTTAGTTGAAGAAATAGTCTTATAATCACTTGTAAATCTGCCTTCTTCTAAACATTCCATAATATGCTTTTCCTTAAAGGCATAAGTAATTACACTATATTCATTCATAATATATGCAACAAGAATATATCCACCAGGTTTAACAACCCTCTTAGCTTCGCTTAAAGCTTTTAATTTGTCTTCTTTTGTAAAAAGGTGATACATAGGTCCAAAAAGCAATGCCATATCAAAGGAATTATCTTCGAATTTTTTTAATTTCATTGCATTACCCTGATAGGCTTTAACATTGGCTTTTTTAGCCTTTAAAAGACCTAAATTATGCTTAACAAGTTCAACAGCAGTCACATCATAGCCTTCATTGGCTAATGGTACGCTATAACCTCCAGTTCCAGCTCCAATATCAATAATTTTTATCTGGTCCTTTCTAGTATCATTATCTTGTTCTATCTTATCTAAAAACATATGCACATACTTCATTGTAGTAACAAATTCAACATGTCCATGGCGAGATAATAATCTCTTATCCTCATTGAATTTATTATAGTGCATTTCAATTTCTGTCATTGCCATTTATAAAAACTCCAATTAATGTGATGACACATAAGAATTAGCTTCACTGTAGTAGCTAGCGTTACTTGAAGCAAAATCACTAATAATTAAATTGTAATAAAGCTTAGCATTTTCTGTATCGTTTAATCCAACATAGCTTAATGCAGCATAATATACATAATTAACATTAGTGCTATCACACTTATATGCCTTTACAAAATTATTAGCAGCTATTTCATAATTTCTTGATGAATAGGCAGTTCTACCAGCATTGTAGAATGATGTGGCTGCATTAGATAAAGTAGCTGTAGCAACTGTATTGTATAAAGACTTAGCTTCATCAGTTGGAAGAGCACTTACATCAATATCCATAATAGCTTCTGCTGCTGCAGTTGTATTGCCTGAAATATATGCATTAGCGCCGTTTATTAAAGAAATAAGCAATGCATTACTTCCACTAGTTCCTGTAACATTAGTAAGCTGTGATTCAAGTGATTCTTTCTGAGCTGTTAAATCATCAACCTGTGCCTGTAATGAATTAATTTCAACACTTGATGATGATAACTGTTCTGAATAATCTGCAAGAGACTTATTATAATCACTTGTCATTCCCTTATTTCTTGCAGGTACTACTAAGAACCATATAAGGGCTGCACCAATTAATACACCTATAAGAATATTAATCACTGTAATACCACCATTACTTGGTTCCTTATAGGTTGAACGAGGTATAATAACATCATTACCATTAAGAGGCTTATTCTCTGGTATAGTCTTCTTGCGCTTAGGTAAGAATGAAGTTGCTGTCTCGTCCTTTTTTTGTGCTGCTCTTTTCTTTAATTCATCACTATATCTAAGAGCAATTGTATTATTCTTATCAACGTTTAATACATAATTAATGCACTTACTTGCCTTAGTATCCTCATCAGTCTTAAGATAAAGAAGACCAAGTAAAAGCTGAGCTTTAAGGAGTGCAGGATTAGACATAATAATCTTTTTTAACTGAATAATAGCTAAATCAAGGTTGTCTTCCTTAGCATATACTAAAGCTTGGTTAAATTTCTTTATTGTTCCTGTAACCATTTCAAATCTATTCTGATTTGACTGAATTCTCTTAATATAGTCACTAGCAACATTATCATCCGGTGTAAGGTTCTTAGAAATAACCCACTGTGTAAGGGCTTCCACAACCTCTCCCATTTCACAATAAACTAAACCAAGAAGATTTCTTGCGTTAGTATTGTATTTATTAATCATAAGACTTATTTTTAAAGTTTCTACTGCGCCACTTAGGTCACGAACTCTAGCCTTCTCTAAGCCAAGGTTATAATAAGCATTTGATGCAAGGCATGTTTTCTTGTAGATAGTTACATCCTCACCACACTTAGGGCATGTATTATTAGCCGAAAGAAGACTTCCACACTTAAAACATCTCATACTAATTATTTGTCCTTTCTGTCATTCCCAATAATACCTTTAATAAGTTCTGTAATATCTGGAATGTCATTACTATAAATTGCTTCCTCTGCGTCCTCTACTTCCAAACTTGGTTGGTATTTTAAAATTTCTTCATCAAAATCTATCATATTATTGCCTCCATTAATTAATCGTTCTTTTAATTTCTCCTACTAAATAAAGAGAGCCTACTGCAAATAAATAATCATTACCCTCATATGTATCTATAAACTCTCCGGCATCGTCTATAACCGTCACTTTCTTATCAGTAAATCTATTAAAGATATCCTTAATTACATCAGCTGATACCTTTCTTAGACCTCCAACAACTGTGATTATATATTCATCAAAACAATTGCTTTCAACTAAATCCTTGATCATATGGGTGTAGTCCTTGTCGCTAACTACAGAAAATAATAGTTTAGCTCTTTTTTTATCCAATTCAAGAATAGACCTTGCTGATTCTATGAATCTACTAACCCCCTCAGGATTATGACCACCATCAATAAAAACATTTCTTTTTACAAGTTCCATACGTCCAGGCCATTTAGTTTTCTTAATGCCTTCTTTAATTGCATCTTTGTTGAAATTAATAAGTCCGTCCTTAGCTAATACAGCCAAAGCCATTAAACAAAGAGATGCGTTTAACACCTGATATATTCCATTACTGCCAACAAAAAAACAATCATTTCTATAATAATCATTATCAATGAAAAAATCAATATTCCCCAGTGATATTTCCTTAATATGATACATTTCTTTTGTCACTGGAAAAATCTTATTGTAGCAAGAATCTTTATTAACCTCTTTAAATCTATTATTAACAACTTCTGCTACTTTTTTATCATTGGCATTAAAAATAACTGGTACTTTAGGCTTTATAATGCCAGCTTTTTCACTAGCAATTTTTTCAATGGTATCACCTAAGATAGCTGTATGCTCAAGACTTACGCCAGTTATAATAGAACAAATCGGACTTTTAATAGCATTACTTGCGTCAAGTTTTCCACCTAATCCCGTTTCTAGAACAATTATATCCACACACTTTTGTTTGTAATACACAATTGCAGTGGCCATAATTAGATCAAAGTAAGCAAACTCTCCATCCGTAATTACAGATGCGACCCTTTTAAAGCAATTATAAAAGTCCTCATCACTTATATCCTCACCATTAATCTTAATACGCTCATTAATCTTAACTAAATGAGGTGACGTAAAAAGACCAACCTTTAAGCCAAGACATTCTAGACTATTAGCTAGAAAAGCACAGGTTGATCCCTTTCCATTAGTTCCTGCAACATGAATAAATTTTAAATTCATGTCTATTTTATTCAATCTATCAAGAAGTATTCTCTCTCTTTCCACTCCTGTTCCCTTAGCGAATTGACCAAGATTATCAAGATAAGAAACCACTTCTTTATAACTTCCAAAAAACATCTAAATACCTCTTTATTATTAGCTAAATAATATCCTTACATAGATAGTCATCCATTTTAAGAAGGGCTGTTTTTCTGCCTCCAATAAAAATCGGAATTTCCACATAAGATTTATCAAAGCTATAATAATCGTCTTCCTCTTCTATTTCAAGTAAAAATCTCTCAATTTCTAGTCTTTCATCAAGACTAAATCTTACCACAATATCATAAAACACTCCTGGCTCAAATTTGACCCTATTAAATCTCTTAAGATAAGTTTTCATAAGCTCATCCGCCTTTTTATCAACCTCTGTCTTATTCTCAGCCTTAGCCTTATCAAGATTTAATTCTTCTAACCTTATATCCTCTTTAATCTCATCAAGCTTTGTCTTTAACTCAGTGAGCCTATTAGACTTCCTTTCAGCTAAATCAGAGAATCTATCCATCTTTCTTTTGCTTTCATTAACCTTGCCATAATACACTTTTGAATCAGCACTAGAGCGCTTTCTCTTAAGATAGTCACTCTTTATGGCATCTAGCTTAGAAAAATCATCCTTAGCCTCATAAAAATCCTTTAGTATAGATTCAATCTCCTCCTCTAATTTAGCAGCTTGATTTTGTATTTGACTTTCATTTTTCTTTTTTTCATCAATCTTTTTTTGAATAGCAATTTGATTTGCAAGTTTCTCCCTAAAGATTCCATCTTCATGGCGATAATTATCAAGTACTGTATCAAGATTTCCTGAAGGAAGCTTTTCATTAGCTATAGAAAAGACAGTGTCGCTTTTTTTCACAAGCATATATATAAACCTTGCAATTAAACATCTTGAAACCCTTCCAAGACCTCTTAATGTGGCATAAATTATACTAAGATCTATATCCACCATTTTAAAGGCATTATCCCCAAGTATCTCGTAAACTGTCTTAATCTTATCAAGATCTTTTCTTTTTCTAAGGGCGCTTATAACCCCTTTTCCATTAAATGATACAGGTGTTAAGACTCTTTGTAGTTTTTGTCTATTCTCAAGGCTTAAATGAATTAATGCCATGTCCATTAATTTCACAGTTTCCAAATAATCTTTATTGGATAAATTAGACATTTTAGTATAAATAGCATTTAGCATCATTTTCTCATAATTTTTCTCAATTTCATCAAGCTTACTGCCCAAGGGCTTATATTTATTAATATTAAAATTATAAGCAGCAATATTCACTAATTCCTTTGTATAAATCGGACTTTTTACATCCCCTGTATATTCCTTACCATTGATTTCTTTGTATATATCCAATGTCTTTTTTATACAAAGGTCATTTAATTCATCTCTATCAGTTTTTTGCAGCTCAATATATCTATCCATAACTGCATCTGCTGTAGTAGTAAATTCGAAATTAACCACGGATTTGTTAGTAAATGTCTCAGAAAAAGCGTTAGCAACATCAGCTAGCCCAAGCAAAAGCCTATTGCCTGCTTCTCTAGCCACATTTCCCATATTAACGCTTTCAAAAAGTGCTATCTGCATCCTAATTTCTTCATCACTAAGTAAATCCATGAGTTTAATAATATTTGCCATAATTCTACCCTACTAATCAAACTTAAATGTGCTTATAATCTGCTCTCCATCTGCTCTATGACTATCAAATTCACTTTCACTACATGCATATGTAATGATATACATCTTCTTATTAGCATCATTAAAAATATATGTCTGCAAACCCTTAATCGAGTAACCATTAGTACTATAGCTATATATTAATGATGTTGCCTTTTGTCCATTAATTTCAATGTCCTTAGTCTCATCCACTCTGTAGCCAGCCTCTACCAACTTAGTACTAGCAGCATCTAAATATTTATCAACATCCATTACCGAATACTTAGACAAATCCTCAATAATAACATTTAGATTTCTAGCAAAATCACTAGTAATATCCTTTTCATAAATCATAAGATCTAGACTTTTATTCTCTGTCTTAGAATCATCCCAGGTATTTGGAGTATAAATTGTATATCCCGTTCCTTTAAATCCTATGGTCTCCTCTTCATTAACAGATTCCACTGTTGTCTCTATCTTCTGACTCTTTTTATTCTTTTTCTTATCTTCACATCCATAAAGAGATATTACAGCTGTTAGCATCATTGTAATAATTGCCATTTTCTTCAACTCAAGTCTTAGTTTATTATTAAGCATAAGTCCTCCTATTACTATTTAGTTAATCATGTATTGTTAGTCATGTATTATTATTCACTATCAACCCATCTTAAATAATTTTAATACAAAACGAGTAAAAAAAAAAGCATATATAGGCTTTTTACAACCTATATATGCTTAAATCCCGTACAAACTATTAAAACTTAATTAGGAAAAATTAGACTATAACTAATCTAATCTATATGAACATATTATATCTTAGAATACGCCCTGAGCAAGCATAGCTTCAACAACCTTCTTGAAACCAGCGATATTAGCACCAGCTACATAGTTGCCTTCCATGCCATATTCCTTAGCAGCTTCATCGATATTGTGGTAAATACCAACCATGATATTCTTAAGCTTAGAATCAACTTCCTCGAATGTCCAGCTAAGTCTTTCTGAGTTCTGGCTCATTTCAAGAGCTGAAGTAGCAACACCACCAGCATTAGCAGCCTTACCACCTACGAAGCAAACGTCGTTAGCCTGGAAGTATTCTGTTGCATCGATTGTTGTAGGCATGTTAGCACCTTCACAAACATACTTAACACCGTTAGCTACTAAAGCCTTAGCATCCTCAAGGTCAAGTTCGTTCTGTGTAGCACATGGAAGAGCGATATCTACCTTATACTGCCATACACCATGTTCACCATTCTGCTTAGCAAAATACTTAGCTGATGGCTTAGCAGCAGCATATTCTGTAAGACGTGCTCTCTTAACTTCCTTAACTTCCTTAAGAAGTTCAACATCAATACCTGATTCATCATAAATCCAACCTGTTGAATCAGAACATGTAACAACCTTAGCACCTAACTGCTGAGCCTTCTCAATAGCGTAGATAGCAACATTACCTGAACCAGATACAGCTACTGTCTTACCTTCCATCTTATCACCATGGCACTTAACTAATTCTTCTGTTAAGTATAAAAGACCATAACCTGTAGCCTGTGTTCTAGCTAAAGAACCACCATATGTAAGACCCTTACCTGTAAGAACACCTTCATAAAGGTTCTTAATTCTCTTATACTGACCAAACATAAAGCCGATTTCTCTAGCACCTGTACCGATATCACCAGCTGGAACATCGATATCAGCACCGATATATTTAGCAAGCTCTGTCATAAAGCTCTGGCAGAATGCCATAATTTCTCTATCTGACTTACCCTTAGGATCGAAGTCAGAACCACCTTTACCACCACCGATTGGAAGTGTTGTAAGTGAGTTCTTAAAAATCTGCTCGAAACCTAAGAACTTAATAATACCTAAGTTTACTGATGGGTGAAGTCTTAAACCACCCTTATATGGTCCAATTGCATTATTAAACTGAACTC
Organism: Lachnospira multipara LB2003; assembly: GCF_000702205.1. Lineage (GTDB taxonomy): Bacteria > Bacillota > Clostridia > Lachnospirales > Lachnospiraceae > Lachnospira > Lachnospira multipara_A. Next base: position 200,546 of record NZ_KL370871.1, read on the forward strand.
TGAAACCTCTATTTACCTGAACATTACCATTATCATCTACCCATGGTACTCTGAACATAATCTGACGATCTGGCTCTGTAATTCTTTCAAGAATAGCATTCTTTCTGTAAAGTTCCTCATTCTTCTCTACAACTGGTCTTAAAGAATTAAGTACCTCTGTTACTGCCTGAATAAATTCTGGCTGACTTGCATCTCTCTTAGAAACTAGTTCTAACACTTCATCAACATATCCCATAATTTCAAACTCCTTTAGATATTATTTAGAGATATATCTCATAAAAGGTATCCTTCCACTTTTACAAGAATTTTGAATTCTTCTAGGTTTAAAGAATTCAACTTTAAAGACTTAATCTGTCTTTTCCCTACAAGGCATATTATAGTGTGTTCACTTAATTTTGACAAGTTAGTTTAGGTACTCACCTAAGAAATTTTAGCAAATACGAAAAATATTAATTTTATTTTGGCATAGGTGCCAGTTTCACCCTTTGTTCACTTAAATTAATAAAGTGTTGTATGACAAGTACGTGGCGTTGTCTTACTAATTTTGATTAAATTTGACCGATTTAATCAAATTTCATAAAAAAAGGATAGTGACTAATCAAATTAATCACTATCCAAAACTTTATCTTTTTTCGTTTTCTAGATTATTTTATTGTTATTTATTAGTTGATGATGTTGTTGACTGACTTGTTGCTTCATTATTAGCATTCTCGACATATTCATCTACATCAAATACATCACCATTCTGAATCTTTGTCATAAGTTGATTAGCCATATTTATACTGTCTGATGACAAGTAATCAACTGACATACCATATAAATCAAAGTATCTACTGTTGCCATATCCTGTTCTTTCAGCTTGTACAGCATAACTTTGAATATTCCATTCACCGCCATTTGATAGCTGTTCCTTAACTAACTGTGTAATAAATGATGATGGCATATCAGTAAGCATCATATCACTTACAGCATCAAGTACTGCTGAATAGTTAGTAAGAATTGCAGGAGAAGTAGCTTTATTAATAATACCCTTAATAGCTGCAATCTGGTTTCTACCTCTTCTAAAGTCGCCTTCTGCCTTGAAAGCCATTCTTTCTCTTACAAAGGCAAGTGTATGAGCACCATCTAAGTAATTTTCACCCTCGTCAAAGTCAAACGGCTCAAAGTAAGCATTAGTTCCACTTCTAAACGCTGTCTCTGATTCAACTGTAATTCCGCCAAGAGCATCTACAACTCCCATACATCCTGTAAAATTAACTCTAACAAAATAGTCAATATCAAGACCATCATAGAGGTTCTCTAAAGTCTTAATTGTATTATCAACACCGAAGTTACCTGCATGTGTTAATTTATCTAAATCTGAACCACCATTGTCATCAAATATCTCAACATAAGAATCTCTTGGTGTTGTTACGAGTAATACCTGTCTTGTTTCAGGATTTACCACAGCTAAAATATTAACATCACTGTGTCCTGTATATGATAATGTATCAAATTCATCAAATCCTGATAAGAAGATTACAAATGGCTTACTAGCACTTACCTTCTTAGCTTTTTCTACAGTAATCTTAGATACTACTGAAACAGTTCCTATTACTTTAATCTTGCCATCAAGGGTTTCATCAGTCTCCTTTAAAGATGTAAGAGATGAATTAGAAATTAAAACTGCCTGGATATCTTTATTAGCGTATAATGCATCAAACATATTCTCCCATGAATCATAATCCTTATATTCAGGTGAAACCTTATTATTAGATTCAATTAAATCCATAGCCTCTTTATAAAGCTGACTATCAATTGTATCATTATAACCCACTTTATAATCACCAATATCTGAAATTGATGATGCTTTATCGCTTTCAAGAACAACCACTGAGTAAATATCTGTTGTAGTTGATATTCCCGAAATAGTAGATAATGTAGAAACTACCTTAGCTGAGAATATATAGCTGTAAAGCATTACTGCAGATAATAATATCGCTAGTAATTTACCCAATATCTTAAAGTTACTAAATTGCGATGTAAAATCATAAAGCCAAACAAATATTACAAACAATGTTAATCCGATTAAATATTTAGTTGGTAATATATCCAATGTAATTACATTCTTTAAAACTAATATTGTTAATACAAGCTGAATCAAAACAAGTACAATACCTATTACTGTAGACCAGCCGCGTCTCTTTCTTTTACGTTCCTTCTTAGACAATGAATCCTTCTTTGCAAAAAGATATTTCATGTCATTCTTCGATCTTGTAAAGAATCCTGCCATAAATGGTCTCCTTATTTTTTCCTAAAAATTGTGCTGTTTCTCCCCTAAACAGCATCTACTAATTTAGCATAAAACACCCAAAAAATAAAGCTTTTCACGTATTTTTATGTTTTTTTATAATTATTCGTATACCTTATTATTCAGCTGCATCAGTATATTTTCCGTAATATTTTCCATAGTACTTGCCATAATACTTATTGTCATTAACATCCACTTTGTTTAGTACTGCTCCAAGTATCGTAGTTCCTGTTTTCTTTAATTGTTCCACCGCTTTTTGAGCATACTTATATCCCACCATATTAGAGCCAACAACAACCACTGTTCCATCACATTCTGTTGCTACAATGGCGCTGTCAATAACGCTTCCTATTGGGGGTGTGTCAATTATTATATAATCATACAGGTCTCTTAAAACCTTTAAAAGCGTCTTAAAAACCTTATTTCCAAGAAGTTCTGTAGGATTTGGTGGCACCGGACCTGAAAAAACCACATTTAAATTATCAACGTTAGTTCCATACATAACGTCCTCAAATTTATTAATACCAGACAAAAAGTGAGTAAGTCCCTTAACTGATTTATTTATCTTATATCTACCTACCAAAACCGATTTTCTTAAATCTGCATCAATAAAAATCACCTTTTTCCCAGCTTCGGCTAAGGAAACTGCCAAGTTAAAGGAAACCGTTGATTTTCCCTCACCTGGTGTGGTACTTGTAAACATAATTGTCTTTATATCAGAACCACATAATTGAATATTGGTTCTTAAATTTTTATAGCTTTCATTAGCTCTATAATCCAATTTAATAAGACGTTCAATATTAATTGTTTGCATGGCTACTTACTCCCCTTTTTCTTAGATTTTTTCTTAGATAATTTACCTCTTCCATCATCCATTTCCTTACACAATGGAATAATAGAAAGTGTACTAATTCCTAGGTATTTTTCTAAATCATCTGAAGTCTTAATTGTGTCATCAAGTAATGATTTAATCACTATAATTCCAGATGATAATATAATTCCAAGAAAAGCTCCCACAGCTGTAATCTTCTTAATTCCTGTGGACTCTGGCGCAGCAGCCACATTTCCATCCTCAACTATTTCAACATCCTCTATATGCATAATTTCACAAATTTGTGTAGCAGCAAAATTAGCCATAGAATCAGCTATTTCCTTTGCCATATAAGGATCTGCATCCTTTACTGATATTTGTAAAATTCGTGAGTCTGCGATTGTTGTAACAGATATTGCCTCACTTAACTCCTTTACGCTTTTATCAAGATCCAAATCGCTAATTACATATTCAAGAACTGGTCTTGATTGAACTAGTATAATATAATCCTTTGTTAACTGAGTTGAAGTTTGTAAATCAGTTAATGTGGTTGTGGAATCATCAGCTCTATTTAGAACATAAAGCTGAGTTGTAGACATGTAAACCGGCGTAATAAGAAATTTGGACACAAGAAATGATACCGCTCCAAATAATACGCCAACAAAGATTATTAATATAAATTTTTCCCAAAGAATTGATAATAAACGGCCAAGGTCAATCTCCCTTTCCTCCGCCTGTTTTTCTGCTGCTGTATTGTTATTCATTTAAAACCCCTCTAATCAATAAATTCATCCCTAATTATTCTATTAGGATTTTCTTTTGCTATTTTTTTGGCATAGTCATAGCCATATTTATTAGATATCCACTGTACAACATCTCCCATTATTGGACATCTTCTACCTGCTGTATGAGCATTAGTTGCTATAACATCTACCATTTTTTTCTTAAGTAAGTGCTTAGCTAACCTCTTAGCATCGCCACCCTCTTCGCCAACTAAGGCATCTGCATTTATTTGAAGTACTGCACCCATTTCCTTTAAATTTACGGCCATATCCTCATTTAGAATAATGCTTGGATATCTCTCAATATGTGAAATAATAGGTATCAGCCCTTCATTTAATATATTAACCACTCCATTTCTTATAACCTGACGGCTCTCAGAATAATCAAATTCCACAAGTACGTATCTTGAGTGATTAATTGTCATTCCACGTTGTTTAATATTTTTTACCATATCCTGGCTATAGAAAAACTCGCGGCCAGGAAGCAGCTTTAAATCAGGATATAGCTGATTAGCTATATGTTCTATCTCCTTTACCCTTCTTTCAATTTCTGCCTGTGGTAATTTACATTTAACAGGATGATAATGAGGAGTGCAAACCAAAGTCTTGATGCCATCTTCATAAGCAAGTTCAAGCATCTGCACTGTAGTTTGAATATCACTAGCCCCATCATCAGTCTCTGGTAAAATATGAATATGAATATCCGTCATTGGATAATCAACTTTTTTCTTAAATATATACATTCCTCTATCCCTCTTAATAATCCACATAGACTATAGAATATAGTCTTCTATAATCTGTGCAACTCCACATTCCTCATTGCTTGTCGCAATTACATCTGCGTATTTTTTCACTTCATCGTAACCGTTTGCCATAACAACTGATAAACCTGCAATTTTTAGCATTGGAATATCATTCATTCCATCTCCGCAAGCAATTAATTCATCTGTTTTAAGTCCAATTTTTTCAAGTAGTATTTTAAGTGATTCATCTTTAGCTACATTAGCTGGTACAACCTCTAGAAAATACTCCTCTGAAAAGAAAGCATCCACCTTTCCTTCATACTTTTCTAGAATTGCCTTCTGCACTGGCAATAGCTTTGTATGTTCTCCTACTACTAAAAATTTAGCCACTGGATAATCCACAAAATCAATTAAGCTCTCCACCTTCTTAACTGTTGTATAATTGCATTTAGCTTCTTTTATTACATATGGATCTTCATCACTTTCACATACAACTGTTGTGTCTTCATAAGTTAATGCATAAACCCCATTCTCTCTTGCAAATTTACACACATCCTCCATGCAATCTCTAGGAAGTACCTTCTCATAAAGGCACTCTCCTGTCTTGCAATCAATTATTTGTCCACCGTTGTATGCTAGTATATAGCCACCTCTAGAACTTAAGTCCAATTCCTTTGCTATTGGAGTAATACCAAATAGAGGTCTTCCTGATGCTAGGATTACACTTACTCCTTTCTCAATAGCTTTAAAAATCGCCTCCTTATTTCTTTCTGGCAATTTCTTATTATTGTCTGTTAATGTCCCATCTAAATCTAGGGCAAGTGCTTTGTATTTCATAATTACATCCTAACCGGAGAAAAACTCCTATTTTCTTAAATTTATCATATAATTTTATTTTTTACAATAAGCATAACTAAAGTTATACTATATTTCAGCTAGTTACGCCTTAGCTTCTAGTAAGCCCTGGCCTCGCATCTGTATAAGCGGAGCCTTCTTATCCTCGATATATTCCTTAGTTATTGTTACTGTTCCAATATTGCTATCCTTTGGAATCTCATACATTATATCAAGCATGAAATCTTCTATAATTGAACGAAGTGCTCTAGCACCAGTATTTTTCTCAATTGCTTTATTAGCTATAGCTTCAAGAGCATCATCTGAGAATTTAAGTTCTACCTCATCTAGGGCTAAAAGCTTTTGATACTGGGCAAGAATTGCATTCTTTGGTTCCTTTAAAATCTTAATAAGTGCTTCTTTATTAAGCTTTTCAAGGGTATATACAATTGGTAATCTACCAAGGAATTCAGGAATCATACCATACTCTCTTAAATCCTCAGTTGTTACATGAGAAAGAATATTCTCATCGTCATCATATTTATCCTTTAAGTCAGCGTTAAATCCTATTGATGAGCTCTTTGTTAATCTATTCTTAATTATTTCAGGAAGATCTGGGAAAGCTCCACCACAAATAAATAAAATATTACTTGTATCCATTGTTACCATTGGAACCATAGCGTTCTTACTTGTAGCACCTACTGGTACTTCAACTTCGCTGCCTTCTAATAATTTAAGAAGTCCTTGCTGAACTGATTCACCAGATACATCTCTACTTCTTACTTCTTTCTTCTTAGCAATCTTATCAATTTCATCAATAAATACAATTCCTCTTTCAGCTTTTTCAACATCATTATCTGCTGCCATTAAAAGCTTAGATAATACAGATTCAATATCATCACCAATATAACCTGCTTCTGTAAGGGATGTAGCATCTGTAATTGCTAATGGCACCTGTAAAATTCTTGCAAGAGTCTTTACAAGATATGTCTTACCAGAACCAGTAGGTCCAATCATAAGCATGTTTGATTTTTCAATTTCAATTTCCTTCTGAGTATTAGTTGCAACTCTCTTATAATGATTATATACAGCTACAGACATAACCTTCTTAGCATAATCCTGACCAATAACATATTCATCAAGCATACCCTTGATCTTATGAGGAGCTGGAAGAGACTTAAGTGTAATCTCAGGGAATTCCTTCTTCTCTTCTTCCTTTTTCTTCTTTAATTTGTTCTTTTTAGGCACGTTCTCCATATTAGGATTAAACATATTCATACCAAAGCCATTAAATAAATCATTATTCATTGGCATGTTATTTAAAGAATCAAAAGTCCTTTGCATACAATCATTACATACTGTTATATTATTATATAAATCAATCATAGGTCCCTTACACTGGGATTCTGTCCTTCTACAAATAACGCATATCTTCTCATATCTGCCTCTATCATCATTAGAATTATTAGAATTATTTGTATTGTTAACATTACTAGAATCATTCTTATTGTCATCGATTTCTTTATAATCGTCGCTCATAAAATACCTCCACCATTTAAACTGCACTACAATTATATCATAGGCAATTTACAAAACCATAAATTTAAAATAAAAAAATCTTTGGAGATTATAATCTCCAAAGACTCTTTATAAATAATATATTAGTTAATGTATTAACTTCTAGATCCTAATGTAACCTCTGCAGTCTTTAATACATATGATGAACCCTCTAAATGATAATACTCAATTGTAACTGTTTCACCTGCTTTATAATACTGTAATAGTGATGTTAAGCCGGACATACTTGAAATGGTTGTATCATCAAATCCTGTAATAATATCATAGCTTTCAAGACCTGCTTTTTCAGCTGCTGAGCCAGATTGCACTGTTCTAATTAAGACTCCTGTAGGATATCCATAAACTGAAGCATAATACTCTGTCATATCAACACCTGAAACACCTAAGAAAGCGGCTTCACTTTCACTTACCTTTGTACGTGTCTGCTTATTCATTAATGTATTAATAAGATCAACAACATTAGATATTGGAATAGCATATGCCATACCTTCTACTCCATCACTACTTGTCTTAGCAAAGTTAATAGCTATAACCTTACCATCTGCATTAATTAAGGCACCACCAGAGTTACCTGAATTAATTGTGGCATTAGTCATAATAAGTCCACTAAATTCTGTATTATCAACTGTTATTGTTCTATTAAGAGCAGAAATAATACCATTTGTTACTGACTGTCCCTCACCAAGGGCATTACCAATTGCTACCACTGGCTGACCTACTGCAACTTCACTTGTATAATCAAGTTCTGCAATAGCAATCTTACTTGCTGTATCACTTGATAAAGATGAAACATCAACTGCTACTACTGCAATATCCTTATCTGTCTTTGAACCCTTAACTGAAGCAGCTGCAGATGTACCATCAACAAATACTGCAGTTAAATTATTAACATCCTCAATAACATGAGCGTTAGTTACAATAAGTATTTCAGTATCATTTTGTCCAATAATAATACCTGTACCTGATGTACTTGCCTGATAATTAGATGCGCCAAAACCATATGTCTGTGTCTGTGATACAATTGTTGTACCATTGAGTTCTACCATAGCTGGTAAAAGGGATGTAGCAATTGATTGTGCATCAATACTTGTCTGTGATGATGTTGTTGTGTTTGAATCTGAGTCCCCCTGAATTGCTGATATAGCTGAAACCGTTGCTATTGTAGGAGTTTGTGTTGTTGCTGTCTTTGTAACATATTTATTACCTAGATAATTTACTCCGCACATAACGCTACCTGCAATCACACCAAAAAGTACAGCTGCAAGACCAAGAGAAACTATTCTTTTAAACGTCTTCTTACCATTCTTATTCTTCTTTGGAGCAGTTGTATTAGCTGTCTGATATGTATTAAATCCAGTCTGTGCCTGACCAAACTGATTGTTAAAGCTCTGAGTATTGAAGTTCTGATTGTTATAGCTCTGATTGTTAAAATTATCATAATTATTAGAAAAGCTATTATTTTGCCTTTGTGTTGTATTCGCCTCTGCTCTATTTGCATCTGTATAGCTTGTATCAGTGCTAGATGCAAATCCATCTTGTTTTGGAATTTCGTCTCCACTCATTCGATATGTTGTGTTTTCTCCGTTCTCCATTTCATCAGCTCCTTATCTTTATTACATTTATTTGCTTTATAATTTTATTCATAATCGTAACTTGCATTAAAAAACACATCTCGTTACTACAGTTAATAATATAGCAACGAAATGTGTCTTAATTGTGTTTCTTATATAAAGAATTTGTGTTTAAATTCAACATTCCTTTCTTATAAAGGAATAGTCTATAAAAAAGATAAAGTCTTAACTAAAGTTAATATTATGCTTCAACAATATCCATAACAGCTTTAGTAAGTTCTTCAAGCTTAGCATTAGCATCATCAAGTGATGTACCCTTAACGCCCATGTAGAACTTAATCTTAGGCTCTGTACCAGAAGGTCTAGCACAGCACCAAGCATCGTCTGTTAAGTCAAAGTAAAGAACATTAGAGCTTGGAAGACCTGTCTTAGACTTAGCACCTGTAGCAATATCTGTCTTCTCATCAATCTTGTAATCTCTAAATTCCTTAACATCCCAAGCACCAAACTTCTTAGGAGGATTGCTTCTTAAGCTGTTCATTAATTCCTGAATCTTCTCAGCTCCTGTAGCACCCTTCATTGTAATAGCCTTCTGGCCTTCCTTATAGAAGCCGTACTTATTAAAGATGTTCATCATCTGATCCCAAAGAGTAATACCCTTTGACTTGTAGTAAGCTGCTGCTTCAGCAAGTGACATAACAGCAACGATAGCATCCTTATCTCTAGCATGTGTACCAACAAGGCAACCATATGATTCTTCAAAACCAAATTCATAGAAGTGGCTGTTGTTGTTCTTCTCAAAGAACTTAATCTGCTCACCAATAAATTTAAATCCTGTTAATACTTCAATAAGCTCTAAGTTATATTCCTTAGCAACAGAAGCAGCCATATTAGTTGAAACGATTGTTGTAACTAATGCACCATTGTCATGAAGTAAACCTTTTTCCTTACGAACTGAAAGAAGGTATTCAGCAATGATCATAGCTGACATATTACCTGTAAATGCCATGTATTCACCAGTCTTAGTATCCTTAGCATAAATACCAAGTCTATCAGCATCTGGATCTGTAGCTAAGATAATATCAGCATCAACTTCCTTAGCAAGCTTAAGTGCATATGTAAATGCCTTAGGATCTTCTGGGTTTGGATATTCAAGAGTTGTGAAGTTTGGATCTGGATCCTTTTGTTCTTCAACAACATATACATGCTTGAAACCTAAATCTCTAAGGATTCTTCTTACAGGAATTGAACCTGTACCATTAAATGGTGAGTAAACGATCTTAATATCATCAGCTACGCTCTTAATGATATCTCCATTGATGCACTGTGTCTTAAGTGCAGCGTAATATTTCTCATCAATATCGTAACCAATTGTATTATAAAGACCAAGTGCCTCAGCTTCATCCTTAGGCATTGTCTTAACTGTTGACCAATCATGAATTGCATTAACTTCTTCGATAATCTGCTTATCCTTTGGTGCTGTAATCTGAGCGCCATCTTCCCAATAAACCTTGTAACCATTATATTCTGGTGGGTTATGAGAAGCAGTTACCATAACACCTGCTGTACAACCAAGCTCTCTTACTGCAAATGAAAGCATTGGAGTTGGGCGAAGTGATGGGTAAATATATGCTTTAATGCCATTAGCTGCAAGACAAAGAGCTGTAGCTTCAGCGAATTCTCTTGACATTCTTCTGTTATCATGAGAAATAGCAACGCCCTTATCCTGTGTACCTTCCTTTAAAATAAAATTAGCAAGTCCTTGGGTAGCCTTACTAACAACATAAATGTTCATTCTGTTAGTACCAATACCAATTACTCCACGAAGACCACCTGTACCAAATTCCAAATCTCTATAGAATCTGTCTTCGATTTCCTTTTCGTCTCCTTCAATAGCCTTTAATTCGGCCTTAGCTTCGTCACTAAAATAGTCATTAGTGAGCCATTCCTTATAAGTCTCTAAATAACTCATTAACTTATACCTCTTTCTTTATATTTATATTTTTCCCTCTTACCCTGCCTAGCAGGGAACAAAACCAAATAGCACCCAAGCTGCTATAGATTTTGCTATCTTAACTTAAAAAAGGGTATAACCCCTTTAAGCCAAGACTATGACTCAAAAACGATTATACCCCATATTTAAATTATTATCAATTAATTATCGTTCATGGATTTAATAAAAGCAGAAGAAACTTTTTCAATTGCTTCCTCTTCATCCTCTCCATCCGCCATAAGCTTGATAAACTCTCCCTTTCCTACACCAGATGCAAGAATGGAAATAATGCTTTTGGCATTGGCAACCCTTTTATTATCACCATATTCAAAAGATATATGAGACTGATATTTTATAGCTTCATCACACATAGCCCCTGCAGGTCGCAGATGAATTCCTAAATCGCTAGTTATCTCAATATCCCTACTAACCATCTTTCCCCTCCTAATTAACTAATTACTGGCTGACTGAGTTTCTTGTATAACATTGCTTATAACTATTTCAACTGTATATTCCTGATTCAAACTACAACCGCTTGGAAGTGTTATATTAACCGGCACTTCATGTGTACCTTCTCCAAAGCTTGTTAAATCAACAGACATGGCTATATTAGAAGCACTAACTGTGTTAATAACATCTGTAGCTCCCTTTATAATTATATCAAAATATCTACTATCTCCAAATGAGACTTTAGTATTATTATTCTGATTTTTAATTACAATAGCCTGTTTATCCATTGTTATTGTCTTAGAATCTTCAGGCTCAATATCCACAGACACAACCAAAGTACCCTCAGAAATAATACTAATATTGCCATTTAAATAATTAGCTAAATTAAATTTGTATTCCTTATCATTAGAGAATCCTTCGATATTAATATTCTCAGGTGGAATTGTTATATTAACAATGCCATTAATATCATCCTCATCTCCCACAATTGTAACTTCCTTAACATTAAGGCTTACATTAGAAAGCACATATCCCCTAGCTGGAGTTCCGCTTGTTTGTACTATTACAGGGATTTTCTTAGTTTTCCCAATGGCTGCAGTGTAATTAATATTTGTTTCTGAAAGCTCAATAGTATCATCTTCTATTAAGTTATAATCGCTATCATAAAGCCTTACTGCAGCGTTTCCTGTAACTGTATGTGTTGCGTTACTTACATCAATTGGAACAACTGCATGTGCAACACTTTCTACAACTGATGATGCTCCAATTACATTAATTGATGTTGGACTAAAGCTTACATTAGAAAGGGCATATCCTGATGTAAGCTCACCTTCTAATTGGCTTTCAAGCTCAATAGTCTTATTAGTTCTATTCTCTATATTAAGCTTTACAGCTGTTGTTTTGGGAGTTGCTTCCACTCCTTCTACAACCTTACCATCCTTTACAACTGAAACATCAATATCAACGTAATCCGAATAAGCAGTAACAGTGCTTAAATCTGCTGTTGCCACTATATCACTAGCAGATATATCTGTTATTTTTGATTTTGGTCCAGATACACTTACAGATATCTTACTTCCTTCCACCACTTCATAAGAATAATTCTTACTTGTTAAAGTCTCTGTATTAAGCAAGGTAACTGTAACATTACTAAAGGTATAGCTTGTACTTGGATCATAAATATTTACAATAACAGTCCACAACACTATAGCAATAATAGCTGATAGCAGCTTCAAAGTGAAATTTTTAAATATCTTTTCCTTCATTATTTAGCCTACCTCTCCATAGTCTGAATGATTTAACGTCAAGATTTCTATTTCTTGTATATTCAAGTTTACTCCTTAATGACTCTTCATCTATATCGTGAATAAGCTCTCCACCAACAGCAATAGATACCTTACCTGTTTCCTCAGAAACAATAAGAGTTATACTATCAGTTACTTCGCTTATTCCAAGACCAGCTCTATGTCTTGTACCTAAGGCTTTATTAATCTTAGTACTATCAGACAGTGGCAAATAACAAGTAGCAGCCACAACCCTATCTCCACGTATAATTACAGCACCATCGTGAAGAGGTGTATTATGTTCAAAAATATTTATAAGAAGTTGACTTGTTACCAAACCATCAACTTCAATTCCTGTTCTTTCATATTCTTCAAGAAGCATATCCTGTTCAATTACAATTAATGCACCTGTATAAACAGCTCCCATTTCGTAACATGCCCTAACAATAGCATTAACCGTATCTGAAGAGAAACGCTCCTTCTTACCACGCTCGCCAAAATTAATAAAACTTGTTACTAATCTCTTACGTCCTAATTGCTCAAGAGCTCTACGAAGTTCTGGCTGAAAAATAATTACAAGAGCAATAATACCAACACTAATGGTCTTACTTGCAATCCAAAGAATAGTCCTTAAATTGAGCACATAGGCTATAAGTGCAAAAACCACAACGATGACAATGCCCTTAAGTAGTGCCCAGGCTTTAGTATTCTTAATCCAAACCATTACATTATAAATCACTACGGCAATAATTATTATTTCAATAATATCTGACCATGAAATTCGTGGAATATATAAGCTAGACAGATAATTCTCTAAAGACATTTTCTCACCCCTGTTCCTTATCTAAACTATTAGCGACTACAAAGTAGCCGCTAACAAAATTCTATCTATTCTTATCATCAAAAATCACAATATCGTCATCTTCTAAGTCGTCCTGTGCAGTTCTTGACTTTACCTGTGATCTAATATCATCTAAATTAGTTGTTTCTTTAGTCTTTTTTGCATTAATCTGCTTAACCTTAACATCAGTAGCAGACACATTAATCTTAGGCACTGCCTTAACATAATAATAGTATTCGTCATCTTCATACTGAACATATTCTGTTCTCTTATAATCTAATGAGAAGAACACAATCTTACAAACAAATCCAACAACGACGCCAAGTAAAATGCCAATAATAACAAATACGATATTTAATTTAGCATTAAGTGCTACCTGACCTACAACTAAAATAATAAATTCAACTAAACTACCAAATCCAATGGCATAAACCCATGAATTATCAATTTTAAGTCTTCTAATACAATAAACAACAACTATCGTAGCAACAAAAGCAATAATTAAAGTAACCATACCCTTATCGCCAAAAAGACTAGAACTAAGATATGAAATCTGTTCAACTGAATCAGTAAGTGAGCTCTCTGAAATAGCTGATTCGTACTGACTAGCAGTCTTTATAATGTAGTAAAAAATCACACCAAACGAAACTGGAATACATGATAACCATCCTGCACATAAACCAATTGATACAATTGCTACAAATGGTAACTTAATGCTACAAAGAAGTGCAGTTAGAATCACAATGTAACCTGACTTAGGTGTAAATCTAAAATACAATAAATACATAATTGCAATAACGCAAAGAGCAATTAATGCGAATTCAGCAGATATTGAATATAAATGCACTAACATAAATAGTGATAATAAAATAATTGTTCCACCATTAGGTAAGAAAGCGCAAACAACAGCTGCTAAAAAAGCAAATATTGGATTTCCTAATTTTGAAATACCACCAATACTTAAATTTAGAATGATAAATGCTATTAAAGCAATTACAAATTTCATTGCTGGCACAAAATATGTGTCATATTTATTGTAGAACTTACTAAATCTGTCCTTTAACTCCAGTAAAAAAGCCATATATTCCTCCTAATTACTTCTTCTTATTCTGGCCATTATAGAATCTTTCAAGCTTATTAAGTCTTGAAAAATATTTCTTAAGACCCTTTCTTGACTTGTCGTATTTGTAGCTATAAACAAAACCTGAAATAATAGAAAAAGCAACAATAAGGCCAATATAATAAGCTGCCACTTTTCTTCCTAATGCTACATAATCCAATTCATTAATATTAGCCACTATGCCTTCAGCATTACAAAATGCATATAGAATAAAAATAATAATAAACGCAAAAGTAGTTGCAATTAAGCTCTTTAGAATACCTAGTGCAACATAATCACTTTTATAATACTTAGCATTTTTTATCATTTCACTACCTTCATTTTTCTCATAGATAGCCATTTTTGTCATCATTTTAACTTTATTTTCGTTAAGCAAAACCGTTCACCTCGACAAAATTTTATACTTCTATACTATATCACATTTTAAATTAATTGTATATTACAATTTGATAATGGCCATCCACGTTTGGAACTACTATTCTTACTAATCTATTGTCCTCACCTACATAAAAAGACTGGGACATATTAGCAGTTATAAATCGCTGCCATACATAAGAGCCGTAGTTTCCTAGAAGACTAGTTAAGATGCTATTAACACCAGCATCAAAGGATGGTGATCTTGAGATTATGTATATAATTGTGTAATTATTATATGTTACAACCTGACCTTCATAAATTCCATTCTCTTCATAATAATATATGTCATTTACAGGTAGTTCATTACTATAAAGCTGCTTAAAGCCAGCACTTACTGCATAGCCTGCTGCCTCATTAGAACTAGCTATTCCTGCATTAGTGCCATCACTAATAGATGGGATATCATCATTTACCCCAGCAAAACCTGGCTCAACATATGTGTAATTATTATTAACAGGCTCATCACTATTATCATCCCCAGAATTATCATCATAATTCCAGTTATTATTAGTCACCTGAGGTTCATCTGTATTAGGTGTATAAGAGTCTTGATTGCTATTTATATTAGCTGGCTCGTTACTATTAGCTGCATCTTTACTAGAATCTTTATTAGCATTATCAGTAGCTGGATTTCCTGTAGTTTCTGTTACACTAGGATTTGTTGCAAGCCCAGTATCCCCTGCAACCTCATTTTTCCTATTAATATTATTATAACTGGCATTAGCATCACGTAAATATGTGTCCGTAAGACTTACTTCTGCCTTGTTAACTTCCCTTTTATCTTTAATATTTAAGACTAGAAAAATAGCACCGGCAGTTACCACTACGCTTATTGCTGCAATTATCACTGGTGTTTTAAGAATATTTTTTAAGATTTTTCTCTTAATCCTTCTAAAATTAATCTTCATAGCTATCACCTTCCTATTAAAGCTTAGGCAAAGAAATCGAAGAATCAAGCAACCACGCTATCCCCTTAGCTAATCTAAACTGAGGATTATTAAAATGGTTTCCTTTTTCCACCTCGTATTTAAAGTCTGCAAGAATTCCTTCCTTTACCGCATGTCCAAAATAAACCGATAATTCTCTTGTTGTATTTCCCACAGAAGCAAGCACCTTATTTTTAGATTTTTCTTCCCTGTCTCCAAGACTTAGGTAAATTTTGGTATCATCTATTAATTCGTGCTCTGAGACGTATTTCTTAACCCCTGGAAACCATAAAGATCCGGAAGCTGAGCAAACTCCACTAAATAAGCAGCTTTCATAATAAGTCCAAAGGCTAAAAAGTCCTGCGAGGGAATAACCTGCAATATAATAAGTTCTATACCACTCTTCTTTTTCCACTTCAAGGTCTTTATCCGTATCCCAAACTTCACTAAGAATAAAAGCTGTATTAAATTTCTTCTCAATCTCAGGCATAAGGCTATTAACCAACCAATCAAGAGTGATTTTTCCACCACCCTCAAATTTACGTCCCTTAAAGACATCATTAGCAGTCCAAGGGCTCATTTCAAAATCCCAAGAATCTACCTTAAATCCAATTATGGTAAAGGCAATCTCTGGGACCATCTCATGAACAAGAACCGCTACTTCAGACCAATTCTCATCTTCTACTGGATCTAAGGGCCAAAAAATAAATGGGCCACTATTTATTGCGTCATTACAATCAGCCACATAGCACATTCTTCCATCTATTTCTAACTCATATGTAACCATACTAACTCCTACATTTATCAAATCTAATATTTAATTTTTTCACAAAACAACTTCTTATTATATAATATTTGATTTATTTTTCTTTTTCAATACTTAAACTAAAATTCATTTGTTTCATATATGGGATTTTGATATCATATTCTTACATTGGTTGTAAAGATAATAAAGAGAGGAGGCAAAGGTTACTAATACTATGAATATTGATGAAGCTTGCAAGATTCTAGGAGTTAATGGCAATGAAAATATAAAGGAAATAAAGACGAAATACCGTGAACTTATCTTTAAATATCACCCAGATTCTCCAGACATAAACGATTCAAGAAAGGCACAGTTAATAAACGAGGCCTACTGTCTTTTAAAAAGCAATTATAAGCTTAACAAAAATAAGAATCGCAGCTATAACACAAGCCCTACACATAAAGCAGAAAGCCGCCATCACTTTAATGGCAAGGACCTCTCTTTAGCATATTGTAATCGAAATGTTTATGAAAGAGCTGATATTAACGTAATTAATAACGATAGCTTTATAAATATTGCCAGAGGAAAGTTTTTATGGGAACCTGATAAGGAAGACTTTGACTGCTTTATCCATTCATGCTTAGTTGAGGTAACATCCTTACTTGAAAGCGTAGAGCTTGCACTAGATAGCAAAGGAATTGAATATGACACCTTAAAAGTAAAGCCATTCTTTCAAATGCAGTTATTTAATAGCTTTGCCATGAGTTTTATAAATCCAGTTTTTTCACTGCGAAAGATTTTAAAAGCTAATGCTAGACTAGACAATAATGATAGAATTTATGAAATACATGCCAATCTTTCTACAGTAGGAGTTGATGATTACTACAAGAGATTATATGCTCTTAAGCCAGGAACTGTGCTATATCCTACTAAATTAAAAAACAACAGGCTAACAGTTTCTAATAACCTAGGTCAAAGCTTAGGTAACCTATCAATTAAAGATGACAGACTTTTATATATAGTTATTCCCATTCTAAAAAGAAAGCTTGCAACTGTACGAATTGTGGTTAATTCCATAGATAATAACAGGGCTAAGAAGCCTTACAGAATTAATGTTAACATAAGCCTATTTATAAAACTAACATCAGAAGTTTTAGAAAGAGAAATACAAATAGAACATTTCAATGAAATAACTAAAGAACATGCAAAAGCAATTGAAAGTCTGCTTAATGAATATGAAAACGCCTTGATAAACTAATTTATCAAGGCGTTAATTGCTTTATTCTGAAATATCTCTATCTAATATAATTTGTAATGTATAATCTGGATATTTTTCCTGTACTGCATCAATTATATTATGATAAACCTCCTTTATGTTAGGTGCAGCATAATCTACAATAACATCAAACTGCATATATAGGTCTTCTATTTTAATGTAAAATCCATGCATTTGAATAACATAATCAAAACCTGTGACGATTCTTGAAACCTCACCTCTTATTCTAGCTGCTTCATTATCTCCAGTATTAACTGCATAAATACCAACCCCTGTGATATTTACGTTATACTCCTTATAAACCTTCCTTTCGATTTTCCTTGTAATCTCATCAATTTCATTGGCCGTAAGCTTATCATCTACTTCAATGTGAACAGAGCCTATAAGTCTGTCCGGTCCGTAACTATGAAGTATTAAGTCATAGGCACCATGTACTCCTTCAACTGAAGCTACACATTTTTTAACTTTCTTTGCAAAATCCGATTCTATCCTTTCACCTAGAATCTTACTAATTGTATCACTAAGCATCTCAATTCCAGATTTTATAATCACTATAGAGATAATAACTCCAAGGTAACTTTCAATACTTACCTTAAACAATAAATAAATAATTCCCGCTAAAAAAGTTGCCGTTGAAATAACCCCATCAAATAAAGCATCTTTTCCTGATGCAATAAGTGCATCAGATTTTTCTCTGCTACCGACCCCCTTAAAATATAAACCTAATATTATCTTAACTATAACTGCGATTCCAACCAAAAGCAAAGAAAGCGCAGAATAGTCGGGCACTGAAGGATTTATTATTTTCTTAAATGATTCTACAAATGCTGTAACACCAGCATATAGAATAATCACACTTATAACCGTTGTAGTTAAATACTCCACCCTGCCAAATCCAAGAGGATGTTTCTTGGTTGGTGTCTTATTAGATAACTTAGCGCCAATAATTGTTATAACCGAAGATAGGGCATCTGATAAATTATTGACTGCATCCATTACAATAGCGATGGAGTTTACTGTTAAACCAATTACTGCTTTAACTGCACTTAAGATAATATTTACAATAATGCCAATTATACTAGTTCTAATTATTACTTTTGTACGATTCATGCACTGAAATTTTTCTCCTTAATCATATTTCGGATCTTTTTTCTGTGTTGTAAGACTATGTTATATGCTTTATCAATATTGCTCTCCGTTGCGGGAATACGCAAATCATATAACATTCTTTTAATGTCTTCTACTCTCCAATTTACTTCTGTTAACTCGTTAGATCCCATGCTGTTAACCTCCCTAAATCTTAAACTATCCCTATTCACTTTATTCACGCCTATCTGATTTCGATTATGTGATTATGATAAACTCACAAATTTATTTTTTCATCACCCAACACGCAAAGGATAATTACAATTTAGGTAAATAGTACTATAACTCTAGAAAAAATTACTCATCATCTAAATCTAAAGTATTACTATATTTTCCAAACTCGTCTTCTAGGACTAAAAAAGCCCACACTTATTCCTATTCCTACAAGCAAAGTAAAAACAATGGTTATTTTTAAGTCTTTTAAAAATCTAGCTTTCTCAACTTGATTTTCGCTGCTATCTTCTACTATTGCACTATCAGAAGACTCATTACTAGTATCCTCTTTAATTTCATTAACAGCAAAATCAAGTCTTGATTCCATTAAATAAAGCTTTTTATTAATATTCTTACTTTCCACAGCTTCCCTTGTTTCATTGCTAATTTGCTTTTTTTCTGTAAATTCTGGATTCCCTGTATTAATAACTGCAGCATTATCAACTACAGCCGTATCAGCTAAGACCTGATTTTCATTTTCTACAGGTAGATTTTGATTTGAAGGCTTGCTACTAGGCTTTTTATAACTTGTGCTAGCAATACCAATCCCATAATAATCAGGCATTACATCCTTAGCAAATAAAGCCATATTATCATCTTGTTTAGCTAGGCCATTAGTACAATCAACGTAATACCAATAATCATTAATTTTAACGGCATTCCATGCATGAGCCATCTGATTTTTTCCATCGTCAGTTACTATGACACTTGGAATACCAGCAATCTCCATCATATACTGAAATGCCGTTGATATACCAGCGCAGACGCTATTTTGGCCAATTAAAGCATCATAAGCATTGCCATGACTATACGAATAATCATAAGTCACATTGTCCTTAAACCAATTAAATATATTTAGTACAGTTTCTGCATTATCACTGCCCCTGCAGCTATTTAGCACCTCTCTAGCTTTACTGCTCATGGCATTAAATTGTGCATCATCTAGATACATCTGCGTTGTAGTATCAGTTTCATAACACATTACCTGATAGCCACCAATGCTTTTTTTACCTGCAGTTGTCCTAATAGTATAACGATAAACCATACTAGCAAAATTATTATAAAGACCGCTATCATTAATCATTAATCCAATGAGATTCTCACATAAATCATCCTCATAATAATAGCTTTTTGACACAGTTCCCCCAGTGTTATATTGATTAATCATATTATTAATCAATTCATCCTTTGTGATATATGTGTAGCCGCTTGCCTCATAAAAAGCCTCAAAGGAATCGTACCACACACCATTAATATTTACTTTCCCATCATCAGCCAAGCAATTGATAGTTTGTAAAGAAAAAATAATACTAATCATAATAAAGACTAAAGCTAAAGACAAAGTCCTTTTCTTAGTCTTTCCCCATATATTAATCATAAAATCACTTCTCTCTAAATAAACACAAAAAACTAACTGCCTTTATTATTTCCCTTACTCTCCATATCTAAGACCTGCCGATTCAGCAGCTCTTTCTAAAATATCGCACACTGAAATTGAATGTGCTAATGATTGATTAACCTTATCGTAATCATCAGTTTCAATAGCCTTTACAAAGTCTCTAAATTCCTGAACCATTCTATGATGTACTTCCTTAGGTCTAAATTCCTCCTTGGCGATATTATCACCGTGACCAATATAAATATCTAATCCTCTTAGACTATTGGCACTATCTGGAACCTTAAAGTAGCCCTCTTCACCCTGAACCATAATAAATGACTCACTATCAGAATCCTTGCAAGCCACAAGTTCTGCCACAAAATCCTTATATACAAGAATCAATGTACCTGACACATCAATTCCGTTATAACCTTTGTTAGCCACATATAATACATCCTCTGGCTGACCAAATAAGCCAACCACAAAGTTTATATTATAGACATTAATATCCATTAAAGCTCCACCATAAGATTCTAGCTGAAATGCTGGAGCAGGAAATCCATCTTTATATTTTTGATAGCGTGATGAATACTGTGAAAAATTACATTGAACCATACGTATTCTTCCAAGCCAAGGCACAGTCTCCTTTACCTTCTCAAAAGTCTCATTATGGAACACTGTCATAGCTTCAAAAATAAATAAGTGATGATCAAGTGCAATTGATGCCAAATCCTTAGCTTGACTAGCTGTAGCTGTAAAAGGTTTCTCAACAATTACATTCTTACCTGCAATTAAGGCTAATTTAGCATAGTCATAATGCATACTATTAATAATTCCAATATAGACTGTATCAGCATTAGTCTCCATTAGCATTTTTTCATAGTCTGTATAGACCTCCATAATGCCATAATCATCAGCAAGCATCTTTGTCTTATTTAAGCTAGTAGGTCTACCCCAAATTGAAACCACTTCAATCTCAGGAATATCCTGCAAAGCAAACAAGCACTCATTAACAATTTTTCCATTACCAACAATAGCTAGTTTCATAAGCTTTAATCTCCTTTTTATTATTAATGTTTATAGTTGTATAAATATTAATTACTGTTCTTTATCATCTGATAATTTTAGTTGACTAAAATCAATCAAATCAGCCATTGTAAATACTGTTGGAGTTAAGGCCTCCACAAAAGCCTTTCTCATCTTCTCATACTCTTTAGAATTTCTTGATGCCTTAAATAAAAGAGCTGTATTTCTTGCATCAGTTAAGCCATCATGGGCTTTACCCTGAAAAGCCAAACCACTTAAATCCACAGCCTTAGATAAGGACAAAATATGACTTAAATGAAGTTCCTTCTTAAATTCATTCTGATAATCAATCCAATTATCATACATATATTTAAGTCCTTCATCACTTTCAAATTCAGTTAATTTCTTGGCCTTTATTTCATTTTGTAATTGTAATTTATCACAATCACTCCATGAATAAATCTTATAATCATGGCCACACCAGTTAATAAAGCGTTTTAAAACATTAGCAAAATGATCCGCTCCTGATACATCAACAGTTGTAATTCCAGTAAGCTGAACGAACTTAGGCTCAATAATTGAGTTATATTGAGGCTTTACGTATTCCTTAAATTCATCAACAACTTCTAGGTTCTCATCTAATCTAACTGCGCCTATTTCAATAGTTTCCTGTCTGCTAATTCTTTTAAATTCTTTATGTTCCTTAGCCACATTATTCATTTCCAAGTCAATAAAAATATGTTTCATAGGCCCCCATTTTTACTCTTTCCAATGTAATCTGTGTAATTCACCCTCTAAACTCATGTCTGTAAAGCCAAGCTGTCTTAATGCTTCATAAGCAACAATAGCCACTGAATTAGATAAATTAAGGGATCTAATTTCTCCAATCATTGGAATTCTTACACATGTATCTTCATTATCCACTAGAATTTCCTCTGGAATTCCAGCACTTTCCTTACCAAACATAATATAACAATCTTCTTCATAATTAACCTGTGTATAAGTCTTATGTGCCTTAGTTGTAGCCATATAAATCTTGGCATTAGGATTTTTTTCTAAAAAATCATTATAATCCTTATAAGTTCTAACATCTAATTTATCCCAATAATCAAGGCCTGCTCTTTTTAACATCTTATCATTAATTCTAAAGCCTAGTGGTTCTATTAAATGTAGAGTTGCTCCAATTGCAACACAAGTTCTTCCTATATTTCCAGTATTAGCTGGCATTTCTGGTTCATGTAAAACTATATTAATCATACTAACTCCTAAATATCTTTATTACATAACCATTATACTATTAATACTAAAAAAAGCCAAAACTACTTTCGCAGCTTTGGCTTAACTTTAATTAAACGCACTATTATTCTGTCTTAATAGCAATATCAAGTTCCATAGCAACTCCAGCTTCATTACTTAGAGGAATACAGATATTTTTAGTATAATTCTGGGTTAACTTCATAGCACCACGTACTAAAGTAGGTGGTGTAATATCAATACCTACACCTTTAGTAGAAAGAATTGTAGCTGCATTACCCATTATCATGTTTCCTAATTCAGAAATTGCACTAGTAGACATGTCGTCAAGCTCAGTAACTGGCATACCCATCATCATCTTAGATGCTATTTCTAAAGCCTTCTGGTAAGTAAGAGCAATCAACACCTGACCTCTCATTTCACCTGTAACACCTATCATGATAATAACCGAATCATTCTCAAATTCTGTTGTTTTTACATATGGTTTGCCTACCTTTAACTCCATCTGACATGCGTCCTTAAAAATGCTCACTGCTGCCATAAGAAAAGGGTTGATGTAATCTACATTAATATCAGCCATATATATATCCTCCTTCGGATTAATTTGTAGTTCTGAAGTTTCCATATTACACAGCTATATCTAAGTATGGCTTTTGTTGCTATAAATTCACTTAAGATTCTAACTCTGTAATAAATTCCTTAATTCGCGACAAGCCTTCCTTAAGTTTATCAATTGAATATGCGTATGAAATTCTTAAAAATCCCTCTCCGCAGTCTCCAAAAGCAGTTCCAGGTACCACTGCTAATTTTTTCTCCTTAAGGAGTTTTGTTGCAAATTCATCTGATGTCATACCGAACTTTTTGATTGAAGGGAATATATAGAACGCACCAAAGGGTTCAAAACATTCCAATCCCATCTCTCTAAATGCATTAACAAGATACCTACGTCTTTGATTATAGGCCTCCACCATCTTATTAACGTCTTCATCACAATTTTTCAAAGCTTCTACGGCAGCAAACTGACTATTAGTTGGTGCGCACATAATTGCAAACTGATGCAATTTAATCATCTGCTTTATTATAGCTTTAGGACCACACGCATAACCAAGTCTCCATCCTGTCATAGCAAAAGCCTTTGAAAAGCCATTAATAACTATTGTTCTTTCCTTCATTCCTGGGAATTCTGCAATAGAAACATGTCTTTCTTCTCCATATGTTAATTCAGAATAAATCTCATCTGATAACACAAATAAATCATGTTTAATTATTATTGGCACAAGTTTCGCTAATTCATCTCTATTCATTATAGCACCAGTTGGGTTATTAGGGAATGGTAAAACTAAAATTTTTGTTTTATTAGTAATATTTTCTTCCAATTCCTCCGGTGTAAGCTTAAAACCATTTTCTTCCTTAAGGTTGATAATTACTGGTTTTGCATCAGCCATAACTGCACAAGGCAAATAAGAAACATAACTTGGCTGAGGAATTAAAACTTCATCCCCTGGATCAACCATACATCTAAGTGCCACATCAATAGCTTCACTACCTCCAACAGTGACCATAGTCTCATCTATTGGATCATATTCTAGGTTGTATCTTCTCTTAAGATAATTACAAATCTCAATACGTAATTCCTTAAGACCTGCATTAGAAGTATAGAAAGTTCTACCCTTCTCTAATGCATAAATTCCCTCCTCTCTAACATTCCAAGGAGTATCAAAATCAGGCTCACCTACGCCTAATGAAATAGCATCTGGCATTTCGCTAACTACATCGAAAAATTTTCTAATACCAGAAGGTTCAATGCTCAATATTTTGTTGGAAAGTGCATTTCTCATGGTGTCACTAACATCCTTTCGTCCTTATTATCTGCCTCAAATACAGTACCGTAATCCTTATACTTCTTTAAAACAAAGTGAGTAGAAGTGCTAAGAACTGACTCCATAGGAGCAAGTTTAGCATGTACGAAATTCGCCACTGACTTCATGGACTTTCCTTCTATAATAACAGTAAAATCAAAACCACCAGACATTAAGTAAACACTAGTTACTTCTTCGTAGTTATAGATTCTTTCTGCAATGCTATCAAAACCTAAGCCTCTTTGAGGAGTTACCTTAACCTCAATTAAAGCTGTAACCTTCTCGTCATCTGTCTTATCCCAGTTAATCAAAGTGTTATATCCACAGATAACGTGTTCTTTTTCCATCGCTGCAATTTCATTGGCTACTTCAACATCTGTTAAGCCTAACATAATCGCCATGTCGTGAATATCTATACGACCGTTCTTTTCTAGCATGTTTAAAATTTTGTCTCTCATAATCCACATCCTTCACATAACTTATATTATCTAGTTTTGAAAACTAAAAGAGCTTGTTTTCTAAACTAAATTACAACTTTATAAATTTCATCTTGACCTGGCATTTCAAGAAATCTTTCTTCTGATAGACTTCTTATTATTTTATTATTACTGCTTACGAATTCACCAATAACATTAGCAGTCACATTCTTTTCGTTTAATATATTAACTATATCACATTCTCCAAAATATGTCACTAATAATGTCCCCATTGATTCTAACTCATATGGGTTAATGCCGTACATTTCACAGATTTCAATAATTTCTTGTCTTACAGAAACCTTTCGAATATCAATTTCAAATCCTGCATTACCCTTAATTGAATAATCCCAAAGTGAATTAAGCACTCCACATTCGCAAACAGCACAAACACTACCATTTATGCCATTGTCTCTAAAATAATCATAGATAAAATCCGCAGTCTTTGATGCATCAAGCTCTATATCCTCACCTAGAGCTCTTCCTACAACATCCTCTGTATATCTATTAAGGATTTCATCTTTTTTAGCATTATAAATTCTTCTAACACCACTAAGTCCAATAGGATTAACCACTGCAATCTTTGCCCCAGCAATAGATTTATGAGCAGTAAGGTCTAACTTAGTAATTTCTTTTTTGGTACTAGCAACTCCAAATACAGTAGTTACCGGCTTATTAACATTCTTACTTACCTGCACATCTATATTAGCAATAGTTACATTAAAGTAAGCGCACCATTTTTCAAGGTCTTCAATAATCTCTCTAACCCTGATTTCCCTAGAATTCTCATCAACTAATATGCTAGCAGTTATATAATCAAGACTTGCGCCACTAGCATGTAACTTGTTAGATACATCAATAACAGCGTAAGGCTTAGAACTAATAGCTGTGCATACATTTAAGGAACCGAAACTCGCAATGGCGCTTTGCTCACTTAAATAAGCACGATTAATATCAATAGCCCCACGCTTTTTAATTTTCTTAAAAATTGTTCTATCAAAAATAGAACTTTTAACTCTACCTAAATCCATATTTATCTTTCCATTCTTTCGTGATATACTCTAATAAAACTAAACTATTAGTGAATATAACATTGGAACAATCATTGCGATAACAAGGATTATAACCACAATCAATAATGCTGTTTTATTTTTCTTGTTACTAAAATTTATCATTACTACCTCCGAGGTGACCTTATGAAATTATTACTTCCATACATATTTGTGTTAATTGTTATTTTTAATTATATCCTAAGAAGAGGTTCTACAAAACAACAAAAAAGAACCGATGAATTCTGGGAAAAAGAGCGAAAAGCTAATCTAACTAGAAAACAGGATATAAGTAAATTAGATTATATAACAATTTCTAATAATCTTCCACAACTAAATAATGACCAGGCACTTGCCCTTGCAGTTTCTGATAATAAGACACTTTTAAGAAGATTTGAGGAAATTGAACATCTTAAGGATAAAAAAATCCTTAATCTTTCATCTATTAGTAATACAGACTTAAAACTAGAATATGGGCCAGCTAATTTAAACCTACTATCAGAGTATGATGATAATTACACTACTCTAGTAAAAAATCTAGCAATTATAGGTCATGAACTAATTAATCTAGGACTTAAGGATAAGGCTTGTATATTTTTAGAGTATGGAATCCAATTAAATACAGATATTAAGAGCAATTATTCTGATTTAGCTATTCTTTATATTGAAAATAATGAGGAATCAAAATTAGATGAATTAATAAAAAAAGCCAATACTCTAAATTCGATTAACAAGGAAATAATTCTTGCACAACTTGAAGAATTAAAAACAAACCAAAAAATAATATTTAATGAATAAAAAGCGCATCTAAATGCATGAGGTTCAAAATCAAAATAATAAGAGGTTGTAAGCCAGCTTACAACCTCTTATTATTATGGTTTTAATATAACAAATAAGTTTTTATTGAACAAGCTAATCTAAGGAGATTGTGTTACACCTTCTCCACTAGGTTCAGCAGTAGTGTCCTCAGGGACGCTAGCGCTTTCACTTTGACTTTCAGTTTCAGTTTCACTGCTTGTTTCATCACCAGTCGACGTTTCATCTATACTTCCAGTCTCTGTCTCTGTTTCGCTTTCAGTTTCAGTTTCGGTCTCAGTCTCAGTCTCCGTCGGACTTTCAGTTGGCTTAGATATTATATTTAAGGATAATTCCTTAGTAATCATACCATTTCTTGGATCAACAAAACTATAGGATACAATATATGAACCAGGAGATGTGATAACACTTGCATAATCACGCTCATTTCCAGCTAAATCCCTAATAGTCATTTCTAGTTCTACATCGTAACCAATGCAATTTTTGCCATGGGCATTATCTCTTAAATAAGCAGATAAACTGTCACTACCCTCATCTAGATTAACTGGATTTCCATACCTATCACATCCTTGCGTTAAAGTAAAGGAAGCAACATCTAAATTAATGCCCGGCTCCTGTAAGCCTTGTACTTCGTAGTTTCCATAGCTAAAGAAAGCTATATCCATATCACACCAACCATTAATGCCTGGTACTGTATCAGTAACACCATATTGCCATACATCATATGGAATATCTGGATATTCTGGAACAGAATTACCATAATCCCATGCATTAGATGTGTAATAATACTCTTTAAAATAAACAGCTAACCAAGTCTTATACTTGCTTGTAAGTTCTGCAGTATTAACAGCACCTCTCCAATCAGATCTATTAAAATAAATCATTGGAGTATATCCATAACTTGCAACTACACCAGCAAAAGTATTACAAATATCTGTTAATTGCTGACGATCAAGTCTATTAGCAACCCTGTATCCATCAGCTGATTCCCAGTCAAAACAAACCGGATAAGTAATCTGATATTTACTGATTAACTGAATTGTCATTGAAGCTTCTTGATAAGCCTCTTCTACACTAAGAGCCTGTGAGAAAAAGTAAACTCCCACCTGAATTCCATTAGCTATCGCGCCCTGAATATTCTGCTCAAACTTTGGATCTTCATATAACGAACCTTCGCTTGCAGTGCTTCTACCAGCACATTTAATAATAGCAAACTTAACACCTGATGCAGCAACCTGCGACCAATCAATATCTCCCTGCCACTTTGAAACATCGATACCTTTTACAATTCCACTATATTCATAAATACTTGTAGAATTAGATGGTGTCTCCTCAACTACCTCGCCAACGACAGTCTCGCTTGAGTCGTCTTCTCCAATATCTAACTCTTCATAGGAAATAATCTTAACTGGTTGAGAAGTATCCTCGATCATCTCTAGGATAGCTTCTTCTTTGACTTCTTCCTGTGCAATAAACATATCTTCTGTAAATTTAGTATCAGCATCATCCTTAGAATGAGGTAAGACCACATTTAAAAGGTCTATATTCTCCTCATCAGATAAAACCTCTTCCTTCACATCCGACTTAGAATTAGATTTACTCTTAGTGCTTGCTATAACCGAACCTCCTACACCTACAACAACCAAAGCAGTTAAGAGTGTACAACTAGCAATAATTCCTACCTTAAATTGGATAGGCGTAAGGGCTCTGATTTTAGCTTTACTTCTCTTAAGTAACGATAAAATCTTTTCCCTCATACGTAATCGCTCCTAATAATATTTTGTTATATACGAAATGTATAAAAATATTATATCTCATGTTATTTTCTTTTGCAAAAATATAGTTGCCTATTTTTCTGGTACTTTATGACTAGATTTTAAAAGCTATGCATAAATAGTACTAGGGTATTTTTTCTGTTATAGGAATAGAAATTAGGATTTTTAGGCTTTTTGATAATTTTTTCTTAAGAAAATATATACTTTTTATAGTATAATTAGTATACTTATATTAAGAATTTTAAGCGAATAAGGAGGGTTTGATTTGAAAAACTATTTTGATTTAAGTGGACAAGTAGCTATTGTAACTGGTTGTTCAACAGGTCTTGGTGTGCAGCTTGCAAAAGCACTTGCAAATCAGGGAGCCAATATAGTTGCTCTAGCTAGACGTAAAGAATTAATTGATGAGGTGGCAGCTTCAATAAGCAAAGAATACGGGGTTAAGACCCTTGCAATACCTTGTGATATTACAGACACAGCTAAGGTTGAAGATGCAGTTGATCAAGTAATGAAGGAATTTGGTCGAATTGACATTTTAATTAACAACGCTGGAACCGGTGCCGTTGCTCCAGCTGAAGAAATTACTGATGAACAATTCGCCAATGAAATGAACATTGATTTATTTGGCTCATTTAAAGTAGCAAGAGCCGTTGCTAATAAAGCAATGCTAGCTGCTAAATATGGACGTATTGTAAACATTGCTTCAATGTATGGTCTTGTTGGTAATAAGATTGCACCTGCATCACCTTACCATGCAGCTAAGGGTGGCGTAGTTAACTTAACTCGTGCTCTTGCAGCAGAATGGGGCGAGAAGGGAATTAATGTAAACTGCATCTGCCCTGGATATTTTGAAACACCTCTTACAAAGGAAACACTTGACTCAGAATATTTCCAGGAATATGCCAAAACAATGATTCCATTATCAAGATATGGTAAGGAAGGCGAACTTGATACAACAGCAATCTTCCTTTCATCTCCATTAAGTTCTTATGTTAATGGAGTAATTTTACCAGTAGATGGTGGTTATACATCACTCTAATCAAAGATTCTACCCAGGCTAAAGGCAATAAACCTTTAGCCTTTTTTATTGCTTTAAAAAAAGGTTATTTTTTCCTAAATCTTATGGTATAATTTTATTAAGAATTGTATTGTAAAAGTAAACTATTAGACTTTGCGCTGGAATAACAACTTGAACCTCATGCATTTTAGTGCGCTTCGCGCTAGCATGAGGCTACATTGCAATTTCGCAATTGCAACAATAAAGGAGTACATTATGGATTATGACGTAATTATTATTGGTGCTGGCCCTGGGGGAATCTACTCCGCATATGAACTTAAAAAAATCAATCCAGCACTTACAGTTGCTGTTTTTGAGGAAGGTAACGAACTAAACAAAAGACACTGTCCAATAGACGGAGACAAGATAAAGTCTTGTATCCACTGCGAGAGCTGTTCAATTATGAGTGGATTTGGAGGGGCTGGAGCTTTTTCAGATGGTAAATACAATATAACCAATGATTTTGGTGGAACCCTTCACAACTACATAGGAAAGCAAAAAGCGCTAGAGCTAATGCACTATGTGGATGAAATCAACTTAGCTAATGGGGGAGAAGGAACCAAACTTTACTCAACAGCCGGAACTGATTTTAAGAAAAAATGCATACAAAACGGATTACATCTACTTGATGCATCCGTTAGACACTTAGGAACAGATATTAATTATATAGTGCTAAAAATTCTATATGATAAGCTAAAAGATAAAGTAGATTTTTATTTTAAGACTAAAGTAGAATCTGTTAAAGCCTTAAATCCTGGATTTGAAGTGCTTTGTAAAAATAAGACATACACTTGTAATACCTGCATTATTAGTGTGGGACGAAGTGGAAGCAAATGGATGGAAAAAGTCTGTAATGAGCTAAATATTGATACACTTTCTAATAGAGTGGATTTAGGTGTTAGAGTTGAATTACCAGCTGAGGTATTTTCTCACATTACAGATGAATTATATGAAAGCAAGATTGTATATCGTACTCAAAAATACGAAGATCTTGTAAGAACATTTTGTATGAATCCAAAGGGCGCTGTTGTTAATGAGAATACCAACGGAATTGTAACCGTTAATGGTCACAGCTATGAAGATAAGGAAAAGCAAACAAATAATACTAATTTTGCCTTACTAGTAGCTAAGCATTTTACATATCCATTTAAAGATTCCAATGGATATGGCGAAAGCATTGCAAGACTAAGCAACATGCTTGGAGGCGGTGTAATTGTTCAGCGTTTTGGTGATTTAATAAGGGGACACAGAAGTTCTCAATCAGACATAGATGAGTCCTTTACTACACCAACCCTTAACGCAAGCCCAGGAGATTTAAGTCTTGTTCTACCAAAAAGAATACTTGATGGAATAATTGAAATGATATATGCACTTGATAAAGTTGCACCGGGAACCGCTAATGATGACACTTTGCTATATGGTGTGGAAGTTAAGTTCTACAACATGGAAGTTAATGTAGATAACAATCTTATGACAAAATACGATGGACTCTACGTTATTGGGGATGGTAGCGGAATTACTCATTCTCTATCCCACGCTTCAGCAAGTGGTATCTATGTAGCAAGACAAATTGCCAATTAACTAGTTTTTTTACTAATCCAAAAACACTAATTTTGGAGGATAGCCTATGTTTTTTGATGATGAAAACCTAATCGGGGCAGGATACGACCTTGATCATGATGGAGAAATTGATCCTAACGAGCGAAGTTTTGCCCATGAAGATTTTGAAAAAGAATGGAATAAAATGTGGCGACACAACTACTACTATTCAGATGATGAAGACGAGGAATCTTTATCTGATTCTTTGGAAGATGAGGATGAAGAAGAATATAGTGTAAGTACAGGAAATCCAAGTCTTAATCTAGGAAGGGGTGCAAAATCTAATGAGCCTGATTCCAATAATACACCCCTTAATAATAAGCTTAAGCTTTTAAATGCAGTCCTTGAAAGAAAGAAAATCTCCAAGGAAGATTGGGATTTAAAAGACGATGAAGACAAGTGTAGATTTCTTCGTGCAGCTGGCCTAAACCCAGCGCTATATGACATTATTTATCCATTGGATGATGCAATTTATAAAAATAATTATACTTGGACTGATTGGGATTCCTACTTTTCTGATAACGACAAATGTAAAATAATTAGGAAAGAACACTTAGACCCTGCAGATTACAACATACAAACAGACCTAGATACATTCCTATACAGCCACGATTCATCTTGGAAAGTATGGGATAATCAAACCTTTGATGAAAGAGATGAATGGCTTAAAGGCTTTAATTTAAGCATTTATGACTTTGACACAGATTAATTACTTCTTTTTTATATTTTTACCATTTTCCTTTCTATTCTAGGCAAATGCTTAGAAAAAGAGCCTCCTGTAAATTTACAGGAGGCTCTTCCCATTATATAATGGTGTTCTATATTATCTAATCAGCTATTAATTAGTCAACTATTAATTAGTCTTCCTTAACACTTACAAGTTCAATTTCAAAGTTAAGTTCCTTACCTGCAAGTTCATGGTTAGCATCAAAAGTGATTTCTTCTTCTGTCTTATCTACTACACGAACAGCTACAGCTCCGCCGTATGCATTCTGTAAATAAGCCTGATGACCAACTTCTAAATCTTCTGAACCTGGAAGATCCTTGATTTTTAACTTAATAATATTGTTCTCATCTGGCATACCATAAGCTTCTTCTGGTGAAAGATGAATTGTAACTTTCTCACCAACTTCCATATTGACAACAGCCTTATCAAAGCCAGGAATCATCATACCTACACCACTTAAGTAATCAAGAGTCTGACCTCTATCATATGATGAATCAAACTGAGTACCATCATTTAAAGTACCTCTATAATGTACACTTACTGTCTTGCCAGCATTCTTACCTTCATAAATAACTTCAGGTGTGCCACCGCAACCAGAGCATGAACCGCAGCTACCAGAACATTCTTCTTCGCCACATTCGCTACCGCACTCTGATTCTTCTTCATGATGTCCGCAACCATGTTCACCACAAGCATGATCTTCACCACTGTGGTGATCACAATTAGCTCCTGTTGAAACTAATTCACCCTTTAAATAGCTTTCTACTGCTTCATCAGTATTGCCGCTAGCACCAGCAATTACTTCAATACCTGCCTCTGTAAGTGCTGTTAGGGCACCACCGCCAAGGCCACCACAAATAAGCACATCAACATTAGCTTCCTTTAATACATTAGCAAGTGCGCCATGACCAGCTCCATTAGAGCTAATAACCTCGCTTGAAAGAATTTTTTTATCTTCAACTTCATAAATCTTAAAGCTTTCTGTCTTACCAAAATGTGGGAATACATCACCGTTTAAATATGTTACTGCTACTCTCATTTTAAACTCCTTAAATCTCAATATGATACGAACTATAATTTTTCAAATTTACAGTCAAAGTTTATTGTACAAGAATATCAAAAATAAAACAACCATCAATAATTTTTTCTCAATAATTGATTTGATGATTTTTATCATTTATATATTTTTCCTTGCATTTATAGGATTCTTATAGTATCTTAGATTCAACAACAAAAAGGTGGTGACTAAATGAATATATCAGATTTACGAATTGTAAACATTGGTATCCTTATACCGTTTCTTGGTACAACGCTTGGGGCTGCCATGGTTTTTTTCTTTAAAAAAGACACCATGAATGTAGGTGTCCAAAAAATTCTATCAGGATTTGCAGCAGGCGTAATGGTGGCAGCATCCGTGTGGTCCCTACTTATTCCTGCCATGGATCAAAGCAGTAATTTAGGAAGACTAGCTTTCCTGCCTGCAACAACAGGTTTTATGATAGGTATTCTATTTTTATTACTTATCGATTTTATCCTTCCTCATATGCACGTGGGAAGCGAAAAACCTGAAGGTATAAAGGCTAATTTAAAAAAGAGTACAATGCTTGTTTTTGCCGTAACACTGCACAACTTTCCAGAAGGTATGGCAGTTGGTGTAGCACTAGCAGCCGTTATTAGCGGCACATCAAGTATTTCCTTAACTGCTGCCCTTGCTCTATCTATTGGTATTGCAATTCAAAATTTCCCTGAGGGAGCTATTATTTCACTTCCCTTAAGACACGAACTTGGAAGCAGAAAAAAAGCCTTTCTTTATGGATTTTTATCAGGAGTTGTGGAACCAATCGGAGCAATTATCACAATTTTACTCACAAAATTTATGGTGCCAATACTTCCATATCTATTATCATTTGCAGCCGGTGCCATGATTTACGTAGTTGTGGAAGAGCTTCTACCAGAAGCTTCCGAAGGAGAGCACTCTAACTGGTCAACTCTTTCCTTCTCTCTAGGATTTGTCCTAATGATGATCCTAGATGTAGCACTTGGGTAATTTATCTTTAGCTTGTTTTTATTGCTCTGGAAGATACTTTCGTCCTGTTGGTGTTGTGGCAAGGCCACCTGTAGAAGTTTCTCTAAGGGAAACATCCATTTTTCTACCAATTTCTCCCATGGCATCAATAACTTCATCAAATGGAATTCTACTTTCAATTCCTGCTAGTGCAATTTCTGCTGATGTTACAGCATTAGTTGCTCCTGTAACATTTCTTTTGATACATGGTACTTCCACATATCCCCCAACAGGATCACATGCAAGACCAAGTAATGCTTTAAGGGAAAGGGCTCCAGCATTCATAATTTTATTAATATCTCCGCCATTTAAATATGCAAATGCGCAAGCTGCCATTGAACTAGCTGCACCAATTTCTGCCTGACAACCACACTCAGCTCCTGCAATTGAGGCACGCTGGGCAATAACCTCACCTACAGCAGCTGCTAAATAAAGACTTCTTACGATTTTTTCATCAAGGGTAAAATTCCCACTTTCATCATTAAGCGAAAGACGTACATCACCATTAGCTAAATTGGCCTTAACATGATTACAATAAGTTACCAAAACCGCTGGAATAACTCCACAAGAACCAGCTGTTGGTGCTGCAACTATTCTCTTCATGCAGGCATTGGACTCAGAAACCTTTAAAGCATTTTTTATAAGGTCTGATAAAAGGCTTCCAACAACGCCGCCTCCATTATTTCTGTATTCTTCGTACTTAGCCGCATCTCCTCCTGACAAGCCACTATTAGAACGAAGTCCTCCATCATAATTATTAACAGAAGCCACCATAGCTTCCCATAACTTCTTCATCTGTTCAACTGACTGTTCCCTTGTAATATCTCTTTCGTGGCAGTCACCATCTATGATTTTTTCAATAAGTTCCTCACTGTTTGATACATCTTCAATCAATTCTTTTATGCTTAAATATGACATAATATCACCTTTTTTATATTTCCTTGCTTATGTTAATATAGGTTACCTTTAAAATTCCTTCCAAATGCTCAATCCACTTAATTGCAGACTCTGGAATATCCTGATCTGTTTCTACAATCATAACTGCAAATCCGCCCCTCTTGTCTCTATAAAGATTAAGAGTTGCCACATTGACACTTTTATGAGCAAGTGTTGATGTAACTTCAGCTATATGACCTGGCTGGTCAATGTTTCTTACAATAAGAGTTGGATAATCGCAAGAAAATCTTGTATCAATTCCGTCGATTTGCTCAATAGAAATTCTTCCACCACCAAGACTTGCACCTATTAAATTTAATTTCTTTCCTGATGCCGATGAAAGCTCAAGACCTGCAGCATTAGCACACTCAGTCTTTAACTGTTCCTTTACCACCTCTATTTTTATATTTTTTTCTTTGGCTATATTAAAACTATCAGGAATTCGCTCATCGTCTGGCATCATTCCCATAAGTCCTGCAACAATCGCTTTATCTGTACCATGTCCCTTACCTGTTGCGGCAAATGAACCATGTAATTTTATCTTAGCCTCTACTAATTCTTCCCCAAGTAACTGTCTTGCAACATAGCCTATTCTACATGCCCCAGCTGTATGGGAGCTCGATGGCCCAACCATAATAGGCCCCATAATATCAAAAATATTCATACCTTTTTCCACCTGCTTTACTAAAAAAGGAGCCGATGGCTACTGCTATCGACTCCCTCGTCTTCTCTCGTCTTCCGTATTCTATCATATTAAAAATTAAAATCAAGTTATTAATGTAGCTTACTAAAGTGTTATTTTTTACTTCCGGAACCTGTATATTCCGGACCTGAGGAGTCACCAGTTGCATAATCAATTGTTATTCCTGGCTGCACATTATAGCAATATACACAAAAGCTCAAACCTGCACCATTATCCTCTACAGACTTTCCTTCCATAAGCACACCAGAAGCAAGCAAATTACTTCCTTCAAAAATAGGTGTTACCCTGTACATCACGTGATTACCTGTGTTTTTAATATAATCAGCTGTTTTATTCTCCCATGGAAGCATACCATCCACATTTAAATAACGAGTTCCTGTTATTAAGTTTCTTGTGTTGGCATTCTCAGCCGTTAACTGATATCCAATTAAATGACATCTATTATATAAATAATTTCCGTTAATTCCTGCATACTTTACAAGATGCCAACCTGTTGGATGAACATTTCCTATATTTCCTCTCTGGCTTGTTGGCATAAGGTCAGTTCCTATTGATGCCATACATGTCCGACATCTTCCCAAAGCATCTAACTCACCGTATGTTTCATAACTTTGTGTTGTCATCTCATCCTGTGTAAAAAATGGATTTCCTCCATTTATCTCGCACCAAGGGCTTCCCTGATATTCCGGCACAGTTGATAAATCAAAGACTTCAAGTCCAGTCTTTACACTTTCTCCTGCAACTACGGACTCACTGGCAACCCCAGTCTCTTGACTAGTTGTGCTTTCACTTTCAATTGTAGTTGCAATTGTAGTTACATTTTCTTTATTACTGTCCTTTGTGGAACATCCAGTAAATAAGCTTAAAACAAGCAGCAGCCACAATATTGGCCAAAACTTCTTCTTCATAAAATTCTCCCTAAATCCCTTTTATTCGCAATTCATCCCAGCAGCTACACTTCGTTTAGATGTGGGGATTTCTTGCTCACGGCCTATTAAACCTAAATTATTTTATACTAGGGCAAGGCCTGAATCAATACAGAAATCGAGAGTTTAAGTTATGAGTTCAAATTTATGAAATTTTTAGCACTCTGACTTGCAAAGTGCTAAGTGTAGTGTTATAATACATCCCAGTAAAACGTTTTACAGATACATGATAATTTAATATCACTTAACAATACCTAATTCTATTATGCAGAATTTGAAGGCTGCTAAGCGATGAGTTTTTAAAAGAGTAAACTAGAAACTATTATTATAGTTAATCTTAGTTTGCCTCAGGAGGTAAAGACAAATGGATACTTTAAAAACACAGCGCAGAGATATTGCCGACAAAGCTAAGAAACTAAGAAGAGAAGGTTATGTAGTCGGTAGCCTTTTTGGAAAGGAAATCAAGAATTCACTTCTTTTCAAGGTTGATAAATTAGAATTGACTAAATTTTTAAGAAACAATGGTAAGGGATCAAAAATCACTCTTGATATTGATGGAGAAACTCATATAGCTCTTATTAAGTCAATTGACTATGACCCATACAAAGGCTGCATTAACGAAATTTCAATGCAGGAACTTCTTAAGGACGAGGTTGTAAAATCAGTTGCAGAAATAGTTATTGAAAATAGAGATAAAGTCCAGGATGGTGTTCTTCAGGAAGATTTAACAGAGGTTTCATACTCAGCACTTCCTAGCGACTTAGTAGATAAAGTTATAATTGATGCTTCTAAGCTAAAATTTGGTGATACACTAAGAGTTAAGGATCTTGACCTTTACAAGAATCCAAAGCTTACAGTTCACACAAATCCAGAAGCTATCATCTTAAGCGTAAGTGCTTCTCATATTAACGAAGAGGAAGAAGAAGCAAGTGAAGCTGCTAGTGCAAACTCAACAGTAGCATAATATAACAAAAATACTTAACAATAGCCAAAAATATAGGTGTAGTTGTGAATACAACTACACCTTTTTATTTGTTATTAGATGACGGGCTTTTAGTGCAATGCTAATCCCAACCTTGCATCTTCAATCGCAAAATCTAGACTATATTTAGACTTGCCAAGAAGCAAGTCAGCAATAGCTATTTCATCATTTCCAAAGCCTAAATTCAAATATGGATTTATCCATAGACACTTACCCCTAAAGCAAATTTTTTCCACTTCAGAAGCTGAATAGTGGATTTCAAGTTTTTCTTTGCAATATCTATATTTTTCTACTATTTCTTTATGAATTTCATCGACACTAGCAGTGTTTTTTACCTCTTTCGCAAAAATGAATTCTCCATCCTTGTATTCTCCAAGACTCCCTCTAATTGTCAGGCTTTGATTTGCAATTTCTGTATGATAAAGAAGAGATGAAAAATCATAAGTTGCATGTCGATTAGCGCTAAATTCCAGCAAAGCAATAGATCTTTTATATTCTTTTAAGCTGCCGTCATATTTAACTCCACCGCGGTTGCCTGTTTCAAGGACATTAATTGGATACTCCGTATTAAATAAGACCTTAGCGCCATCTATATTTCCAAAGAAAAAGCGCATTAAACTTACGGCATGATAGTCATGACATAGGCTCATAACCATATCGTTAATGTTTCCAAGAATTCCAGTTTCCAACACGCTTTTAATTGCTTGATAGATTGGATATCTGTGGTACTGCTCCGCAACACTTATTTTATCTTTACAATTACACGTCTCAAATTTACTAAAATCTTCTTCACTAATCCCTGCAGGTGTCTCCATCAACACTTCAAACCCGTAGTTAGCCCACTTAATAGCAGTATCAACTATGTTTGTTTTGGATGTGGCAACTACCACTAAATCTGGATTTAGATCAACGCACTCCTTTTCATTTGTTGTAACATAAATGCCATTTTCGCTAGCCACTCTTAAAGCTGTTTCTTCTGATCTAGTAAGCATGGCAAGGAGCCTAAATTTATCAGGCATAGCCTTAATTACACGTACAAAGAAAAGTGATCTCCATCCAGATCCTACAATTACAATATTCTTCATCTTATCCTCCCTTATAAAATCCTTGATATGTTCTTCTTTATAATAACCTAGTTCAAACATTTTTTGCATAATTATTTCCTTTAACTTCTCCAAATTATTCTGTCTGTCATACTCATCGTTATAGAAATATTACATCACATTCTATATACTTTTGCTTTTTTTATTGATTTATTTTTTTCACTATGCTAAAGTGAGTCCTTGGATGGTATTCGAAAGAAGCTGTACCGATAGAATTAATTGATTATAAGTTAATATCCCTTATCTTTAACCTTAAAGTAAGTAGGCTTTCTTGTTTAATTTAGACCTATATGGCTAATATTTATAAACTTCTTAGGACTTACTAAAGGGAATCCATTTAAGTTAGATTCAGTATTTTGCTGAAACTATTTGGAGTTATAAAGAAAGGCGGTGATTTTATGAATATAGGTTTTATTGGTGCTGGTAAAGTTGGGTTTTCCTTTGGAAAATACCTAAGTCTTAACCAGCATTTTTTATCTGGTTATTACAGTAAGAACTTAGATTCAGCATTAGAAGCAGGGAAATTTACTAATTCCTTATGCTTTGACAATTTATATGAACTAATAAAGAAGAGTGATATTATTCTCATCACAGTGCCAGACGGACAAATTAAAGCTGTGGCCCAGGAAATAGCTACAATCCAAGGGCTCAATTTTAGTAATAAGTTTTTTGGCCACTGCAGTGGTGCTTTTAATCACACTATCTTATCGGATTTAAAATCTTTAGGAGCTTATACTTTCTCTCTCCATCCATTCCTAGCAATTTCAGATAAATACAAGTCATACAGAGATTTTTCAAATGCCTTTTTTACAATCGAAGGCGATGACATGGGCACTAAGATGGCCAGTTCATTAGTTAAGTCTCTTGGCAACCACTACAAGGTTATTGATTCAAATTGTAAGCCTAAATACCATACTGCAGCGGTTTTTGCCACTAACCTTATGGTGGGACTATGTGATATGGCATCGGATTTACTTATGGACTGCGGTTTTTCAAAGGAAGAAGCTAGTCTCTCCCTTAGTAACATCCTTCGGGCAAATCTTGAAAATGTTATTCAAAAAGGTAGCGTAAATGCCTTAACTGGCCCAGTGGAGCGAAATGACGAAGGCACAGTAATCACCCACCTAAACTGTCTATCTAACAGGGAGGATTACAGCCATGTATACAAGGACTTATCACTACATTTAATCGAAATTGCAAAAATCAAACATCCAGACAGGGACTATAGCGACTTAGAAGAAAAGCTTATGGTACTTGGCTAAGAAAAAAGAAGGAGAATTTATGAAACGTACTGTTACTACTTTACAAAAAGCTAAAGAAGAAGGTAAGAAAATCAGCATGCTTACTTGCTATGACTACACAACTGCTTGCATCGTTGAAGAGGCTGGCATTGACTGCGTACTTATTGGGGATTCCCTTGGTATGACTATGTTAGGTTACGATGACACTCTTCCTGTTACCATGGAAGATATGATTCATCACACAAGAGCTGTATCTAGAGGTCTTTCTAATACTTTTCTTGTAGCTGATATGCCATTTTTATCTTATCAGACTTCTATCTATGATGCAGTTATGAATGCTGGTCGTCTAGTTAAGGAAGGTCATGCACAGGCTGTAAAACTTGAAGGTGGTGCTAAGGTTTGCCCTCAAATCGAGGCTATTGTCAAAGCTGACATTCCTGTTGTTGCTCACATCGGTCTTACTCCTCAATCTGTTAATGCATTTGGTGGCTTTAAGGTTCAGGGTAAAACAACAGACAATGCTAAACAACTTATTGAAGATGCCCTTGCTGTAGAAAAGGCTGGTGCTTTTATGGTTGTTCTTGAATGTGTTCCTGCTAAACTTGCTAGTTTAATTTCTAAGAAGCTTTCTATTCCTACTATTGGTATCGGCGCTGGTGCTGGCTGCGATGGACAGGTTCTTGTATACCAAGATATGCTTGGTATGTTTAATGGCATCAAGCCTAAGTTTGTTAAGCATTTTGCTAACATTGGAGAAGAAATGAAGAAGGCATTTATGGCTTACGATGAAGAAGTTAAGGCTTGTAGCTTCCCAGCAGAGGAGCATACATTTGCGATTTCTGATGAAGTTATGAAGGAGCTTAACTAGTAAGACTTGTCTTTAATATAAAATTTTGGAGGATTGTAAAATGATTAGAACTGAATTTATTGCTGATGTTAAGAAACTTGTTCGTGAATGGAAGAGTGCTGGGCTTTCTATTGGCCTTGTACCTACTATGGGTTATCTTCATGAAGGTCACGCTAGTCTTATTAAGAAAGCTAGAGAAGAAAATGACCGTGTTATTGTTAGTGATTTTGTTAATCCTATTCAATTTGGTGTTGGTGAGGATTTAGAAAGTTACCCTCGTGACTTTGAGGCTGACTGTAATTTAT
Organism: Lachnospira multipara LB2003; assembly: GCF_000702205.1. Classification (GTDB taxonomy): domain Bacteria; phylum Bacillota; class Clostridia; order Lachnospirales; family Lachnospiraceae; genus Lachnospira; species Lachnospira multipara_A. The sequence continues at coordinate 241,689 of NZ_KL370871.1, forward strand.
GTGAAAGTTTAGGAGTGGACCTTATTTTCCATCCATCTCCAGAGGAAATGTATTTACCTGGTTTCCACTCTCATGTAGGTGTAGATACTTTATCAACAAATCTATGCGGTAAGAGCCGTCCTATCCACTTTAACGGTGTATGTACTGTTGTTACTAAGCTTTTTAATATCTCTGAGGCTGACAGAGCTTACTTTGGTCAAAAAGATGCTCAGCAGCTTTGCATTGTTAAGCGTATGGTTCGTGATCTTAACATGAATATTAGTATTATTGGCTGCCCTATCATTCGTGAGGATGACGGCCTTGCAAAGAGCTCTCGTAACACTTACCTTAATGCCGAAGAAAGACAGGCTGCTCTTATTCTTCACAAAGCTTTAACTAAGGGTGAAGAACTTGTAAAATCTGGTGAAACTGATGCAAGCAAAGTTAAGCAGGCTATTACAGATATTATTAATTCAGAGCCTCTTGCAAAAATCGACTACGTTGAAATCGTTGATGCATCTGAATTACAAGCTGTTGAAACTATAAATGGCGAGATTTTATGTGCTATTGCTGTTTACATTGGAAAAACAAGACTTATTGATAATTTCTTTGCATAAGATTTCAATTTTGATATATTGCTAAATTTAATTATTAGGAGAAGTATTATGAATTTAACTATGTTAAAGGGTAAGATTCACCGTGCAGTTGTTACACAGGCTGAATTAAATTACGTTGGAAGTATTACAATTGATAGTGAGCTTCTTGAAGCTGCTGGAATCTTAGAATATGAAATGGTACAAATCGTTGACGTTCAAAACGGTAACCGTTTCGAAACATATACAATCGCTGGAGAAGCTGGTTCTGGCATGATTTGCCTTAACGGTGCTGCTGCAAGACAGGTTTCTGTTGGAGATAATGTCATTATAATGTGCTACGCACATTATAACGAAGAAGAAGCTAAGTCTCATAAGCCTAAGGTTGTATTTGTTGACGAGCACAACAAAGCTACTCGTATTACAAATTACGAAAAGCACGGAGAACTAGGTTAATGTAAACCGTAAATAGCTAATTAGTTAATACTAAAGATAGGCTGATAATAAAAGGCTAATAAAGATGGCTGATAAAAGAAAGGCTGTCATGCAATGCATGACAGCCTTTCTTATTCCCATAACCTATTTAATTAATAGTCGGGGTGACAGGATTCGAACCTGCGACCTCTTGATCCCAAATCAAGCGCTCTAGCCAAGCTGAGCCACACCCCGTAAGGTTTAAATTAAATCAAAGACGTTTAATAGAATACCATATTTTTAGATAAAATCAAGCACTTTCTATTAAATTCCGTAAATTTCTTGGGTAATTGTATCTTTCCCGGGGCTTTGGCGCCCTTTGGGCGCTTAGTTTCGTACTGGAATTCTGAGATTTTGCGGGTAAGTTGAGATTTTGCGTGTTTTGATGGTATGCGAAATTACAGGACTTGGGAAAAAATCCGAATATTCAACAGTTGATACGGGCACACCGAAGAATTCTTATAATTACCCGTATTAAGCTAGTTAAATGTTTGCAACAAGTTGCAGGTAAGATTTGATTTCTTGGTTTTTACCGGTAATCTCCTACTTGCCTTAAAACTTACAATACCGGTAGATGATAAATTTCTGAGAATTGCCTGTAACTTGCTTAATCAGGGAAGGCTATGCCAAATCAAGGCATACAAGCAAAAAAAGAATTCTTAAGCTTTACCTGTACGATATTAAATTAATTTAGTTAGCTTAATACCATCAAAATTAGAATTCTTGGCTGTTGCCTGTAGGCAAGGCCGAAATTCCTCAAAAAGTCGCCGGAAATTCCTCAAAAAACACTGGAATCCCCTCAAAAACTACCGGAATACCCTCAAAAACCACAGAAATTTCCAAAAATGGAGTTGCCAGTTCACACTGGCAACTCCATTAAATCTTACAACTTCATTTCCATACCTAGCTTTAAGCACTCAAATCCATTCCTCTCATAGAACTTCATTGCGCTTTCATTACAAGCCCAAACATTTAAAGTTACGTTGTAGTATCCATTATCCTTGGCAAAGCTTTTAACATAGTCAATAAGCTTTGTTCCAACATGCTTTCCTCTTGCCCTCTCATCTACGCATAAATCATCAACATAAAGAGACTTTATATCGGTTAAGATGTTATCTCCAATATGCTGCTGTGTCTGACAGAAAGCATAACCTAATACCTTTCCTTCTTCCTCTGCAACAAAAATAGGATTTAAATCGTTCTTTATTAATTCCTCTAACTGTTCCTTAGTATACTTAGTTCCTACGTTAAAGATATCCGGTCTTCCCTTGTGATGAACTAAGTTTACTTGTAAAAGCAAATCTAGAATTGTCTCTAAATCTTTAGATTGCGCTCTTCTAATCATTTCTTCTTCCTCCTTGTTGTTAACGCAATTGCTTTATATCACTGGTTAACAACACAATCTTCTCTAAAGCTATAATACGCTTACTTACTTAATTTTTTATTAACTATAAGATTAATGAACTTAGTTTATATACGGTTTCATTAATCAAAGTCGCAATAAAAATTATGTTTTTAAGCTGTTAATTCATGTCTTATTTTTTCAATAAGTGTTACATCAGCAGGTAGCCATGCAACCTCGTCTAAATGCTTACTAGTTAGCCACTTTGCGGCTTCATGTTCCTTAAGAACTAAGTCTCCCTCTTCGATCTCAGACCAGAAACAATCCATTGAAAGATGGAAAGTTGGGTAGTCGTATTCGATTGTATCAATTAAATCGCCCACCTTAATCTTAGTGTCCAATTCTTCCATAATTTCTCTACGAAGGGCTTCCTTAGGAGTCTCCCCCTCCTCAATCTTACCGCCAGGAAATTCCCAGCCACCCTTTAAATCACCATACCCTCTTTGAGTTGCAAAAATGATTGGATCACCGTTAGCGTTTTTATCCTTTATGACAGCTGCCACAACTCTAATAGTTTTCATATGTCCTCCCGTCTTTATAGTTATTTTTATTCAAAGTCGATTAACTAATCAAATATTCATATATATCCTCACGAACCTCTCTATCAAGGCTAAACAAGAAATTCACTATAGGCAAATCTTGACCTTTGTCATTCTTAATGGTCTTTTGTTGCCAATCAATTGGCTTTACATTTCCCATATAATAAAAATCTGAACCCTCGCCATCACTCTTCTTAATAAAGAGACAAATTTTAAGATTGTTATCTTTATAGTTGATTATACTCTGTGCTTCATCCTTTTCAAGAGTCACCCTACTTCTTGTCATCCAACTAAATATACGTTGATTAATAAATTGATCCTCGTATTTTGTACTTTCTGAGATATCATCTTTTTTCTCATAAGTTATAAAAATAGGACAAGTATTATGCTTAATTCTATATCCATACATAGTTGAACTCTCATCCTTATCCCAGTTCATAAGACGACATACATCTTTTCTGGAATATTTTTCATAGAGAACTAAATTGTTATCATCATGATTCTTATAAATATCCTCATATCGTCTAAAGCCGTATTCTATGAGATTTTCCAACTCATTTTTAAAATACAAATCATGTAAAATATTATAAAAAGCAGTTTCTCGTTTTAGGTAATCCTTATTGAAAGTCTTCATATCAACAAAATCAACATCTTTAAAATTTTTCTTATCTGAACCAGATAAAAACTCCCCTGTAATAATTCTTAAAGCTGATTCATAATCTGCTTCTTTAAACTTTTCATTTTGGGCTTCCAGATTTTTGATAAAATCGGACTTTTCAATTTTTCCCTTTTCAATTATTGCCTTTAACATTAAAAGCTCATGAATTCTCTTTCCATCAACTATTAAATTAGATATAAAGCTAATTGTATCCACTTGCTCCTTATTAAAATTAATGACGTAATCCTTATCAACGCTCTTAACGAATTCATAATAAGAACCAGAATATTTTATAAATAGCATAGGATCAACTTCACCATGTTCATAAAAATCTAGCACTGAAGGAATCCTACCAAGCTTATATTTCATCTGATAATACTTCTCAGAAAGCATCTTCTTTTTTGTTGTCATCTTATCGATAGATTCATAAATTTGCTTTCTAGTTATTTCATCAAAATGTATTGTTGAACAGCCAGGAATCACCCTTGAACCTTCTCTTACATACTTACGAATTGTATCCTTGTTATAGCTTCTATCTCCAGAAAGGGCAATTGGAATCAGGAAGTTATTCTGATAATTTCCAATAAAATCAAGAACAACAACATATTCCTTGTTGTCAGCTTTTCTTAAGCCTCTTCCTAATTGCTGCACAAAAATAATTGCTGACTGTGTTGGACGAAGCATAATAACCTGATTAACCTCAGGAATATCAACACCCTCGTTAAAGATATCTACAGTGAAAATGTAGTCTAAGGCCTTATGTCCATTTTCTTCAAAATTATCCATCTCAAGTCTTGCAACTGCTGCCTCACGTTCCTCTTCTGAATTCTCACCTGAAAGTGCAACAGTGTTTAAACCTCGGCTATTAAATTCTTCAGAAAGCTGTTTAGCCTCTTCATTTCTAGAACAAAAGATAAGCCCTTTAACCCTATTTCCAGAATGGCCATAATAATTTGCCTGTTCTAAAATGTGGTCCACTCTAGACTTTGATGTGAGTTTATTAAAGGCTGTGTTATCGTCAATCAATTCTCCATCAATGGATAAATCCGAAATTCCAAAGTAATGAAATGGACATAATAAATCCTCTTCTAAGGCTTGATTAAGGCGAATCTCGTAAGCAATATTATGATCAAAAAGCTTATATATATCAAAGCCATCCGTTCTTTCTGGAGATGCTGTCATTCCAAGAAAAAGACGTGGTTTAAAATATTCCATAATTTTCTGATAAGTTGGGGCACCTGCCTTATGAGTCTCATCAATTACAATACAATCAAAACGATTGATGTCGAATTTATTCAAAATTTCATCTCTACTCATTGTCTGAACAGTTGAAAACAAATAATCGGCATGGTAATCCTTATGATTTCCTGACAAAAGCCCTGTGGATACCGTACTTGGCAAAACCTTTTTATAAGAATTCCTTGCCTGCTTTAAAATCTGCTCACGATGCACCAAAAATAAAACCTTCTTAAACCCCAACTCACGCATGGCAAAAGCTGAAGCGTAAGTCTTACCAGTACCTGTTGCAGAAATAAGTAAAGCCCTAGTTTTTTTATTTCCGTCTGTTTCATTTTTTTCTATAATCTTTTTTAAATTAGAAATAAAGCCTACTTGCATGCTGTTAGGTTCTAGTTTATATTTTTCTAAAGATATCAATTCTTCAGCCTTAGCAATCTGTCGTTGCTTGCTTATGATTTGATACTTTTCTTTATAATTCTCAATAAAATCCTCAAAGCTTAAGCTATCCTGCGAGTTCCATAAAGCATTAAACTCCTCAATGATCTGCTTTGTCATCTCACCATCTTTAGTCGAGACAAGTTTTGTGTTCCACTCAATATTCTTAGTAAGAGCTGAACCTGTAAGATTCGCACTACCAATGATTATTCTGTATATTTCTTCTTTTTTGAAAATGTATCCCTTAGTGTGAAATCCTTCTTTGCCGTCCTGTACGTGATACATTTTAAGTTCTATATTCTTTAATTGGTGAATTGTTTCAAGAGCCTTGGGTTCGCTAAAGTTAAGATAATCCGTTGTTAGAATCTGACCGGGAATATTCTTCTCTTCAAGCTCCTTTAATATGGATAATAAAGGAGTGATGCCACTTCTAGTAATAAAGGCAACGCTGATTTGAAAGCTATCACAAACTCGAAGTTCATTCTCGATAGACGAAATAACTTTCTTACCCTCTCTATAATTATTAGATACAAACTGAGGTCTAAAACTTTCGTTAGACACAACTGAACCATCTATGTATGCAGTTTCAAAACCTCTTCTCATTTCCTCTATCATAATGTCCCTCACTTTTACGTATTTTGCTTGATTACTGTATTCTATTATACTACATGGATTATTTTAGTGACATTATTTCTAGATTAATAATTTCAATTAATACCATAAAAATAAGGTGATACAGTGTTTTGCTGTACCACCCAGTAGTTATTATTTAATTTTTACTTGATAATAATATCCTGTGTAATTATAGTTAGTAATTGTTATATTTTGTGCCTGTTCAATTACATCTTTGTTAACTTCAGCGAATAAAATAAAATCGTATTCTTTAAAACATTCAAGCTGTTTATCAGGAAATGGCATTGTTAATATTTCATCATTCAACTTACATAAAGCTTTACATCGAATTTCAGCTCCATCAATATTTAATGTTACATTTATCTTATCATTATTCTTAAAATAATCTGATAAAAAGAGATTATCGTAAAGATGTAGTGGGATATCCGTATAATCATATAAAGGTTCTACGTACATACTATACTCACATATAAAAAAAGTATTATTAACATCCTGTAAATCATCTATATATTCTCCATAAGGATATCCCTCATTATCCAAATAATAATCTTTAAATGTAAATGTATTTTTTTGTATATTATCATCTATTGTATATTCTTCAACTTTATTTAGTTCATATTTCTCTATATCCTTTTGTGATTCTGTTTCTTTTTCTGTTTTAGCAACTGTCTTAGTTTCTAATTCAGCAGGAATAGATTCTGTTTCAATTTCTTTTGGACTTCCTGTTTTACCACACCCAATAAGTGATAACATCAATACAGATAATGCTGTTATAAATATTTTCTTCATACTTAACCCCCTTAGATTACTCTTATAGCTTTAATACATAACTTCATCATCTACTAATATTACTAACTCCGATTGTGCTCTTGTATAAGCAATGTACTTCTCATTCTTAGACATTTTATTTGGAAGAACAAAAACCTTATCAAATTCTATGCCCTTAACTTGTTCAACTGTCATAAATGATATTATACCCTTACCTGTACTTTCTTCTGATATTCTATTTAATTCTTTCAAATCTTTCTTTGAAAAAACATAATTTTTATCAAGCTTTCTAGAAACTATAATAGCTATTCTAGAATCATCATATGACATATCTTTAATTGCATCTTTTAATCGTTTTAAATTAAGTTCACTTACCACTGCACCATCAACACCAGTTTGTTGTACTGACATATCAAAATTCTTATTACAGAATTTAGTAATTTGATTTGTATTTCTATAATTTTCATTGAGCACAAACATATTTGCTTCATATTTGTTTTTTAATTCAGACCAATCCGTTATCCCTCTTTCTTTAAATATACATTGATTTATATCTCCATATATATTCAAATATGGTTTTTTCTTGTTCATTGACATAATAAGTTTAATTTCATTTACAGCAAGGTCCTGACCTTCATCAATAGAGATAAACTCATAACTACCATATGTCTTATTAAAGTATTTCTTACATAGATACAAACGTACATATAAATCATATCTATGCAATCCACCCTTTAATTCTACTTTGTTTTCTTCTCTAAACTTTCTGCTTGCCTTTAAGAAAATGTTATTAAATGTTTTCTTAACCTGCCAATCAAGCGACTCTTTATATAGCTTATTTATTCTCTCATATAACTCCTCACTTTTTTCGTTTTCTTTTAGATTAGCTAGTTTATTTGATATTTTCTCTATTCTAGTTTTACAAGCGTTCAACTCCTTAGTTCTTCTGTCTAACCTTTTACTTAGGTTTTCACAGTCTTTAACTAGTTTTAAAGCGTCTAACATAGTAACACATATAGCTGATATTTCATCTAGTGCTTTTGATTCATAGTCATAATTAAGCATTGTTACATATTGTTTTTTTACATTATCTAATTTCTTTAATTCATTAAGATTCTCGTCAATTTTTTCTTGAATACGCTGTATCTTTCTTGCTCTACCAATGTTAATAAATGCGCTTTTTTCTTTCTCAACTCTGGTGTTTAATTCTGCAATTGTATTATTAATCTTTTCTTCTTCTATTTGATTCTCATTTATTTTCTCAATAATTACATTTTTAATTTTATCTGGTAATTCTTGAATACTTGTTACATATTCTTCATTAGATTTTAAATAGGCTTCTTCCCTAGCTTTTAAATTTATCTTTTCCTGTCTAAGTTTTAAGGTCTCATCTTCAATATTTTGCTTATTAATTTCAATAAGGTTTTTATATCCTTCTACTTTCATCCTGAAATTAAAAGCATATGTAAATTCATTTTCATCATTTAGCCCTTTTACTGCTTTTCCAAACTCGACAGATATCTCCTGTAGGTCCAAAAATTTCTTTTTTCTTTTTTCTATCTCCTTTTTATATGCATTGTCTAAATCCTTTAAAAATGTATCTGAATATACATATTCAACGAATTTTGATGATTGTTTCATATCCTCATCAACTTTTTTAATTGCTAAGAAAGCAGTGTCATATTTTCCTAAAAAGTACTTATAATACTGTTCAATAGACATTCTCTCAATCCCACTTAACTGCAATTCGTCTGCTATGCCTCTAATATGCAGATTAAAAGTTTCATTAGGTGTTAATATCACATATTTATCAGCATCTATTTCTGGATGTCTATATATTAAGGAGGAAAGTCTGTGAAGTAAAACCATTGTTTTACCTGAACCTGCACAACCTTGTACAATAATATTTTTAAAATAAGATTCATCTACAATAGAATTCTGATTTTCTTGTATAGTTGCAATAATATCCACAAGATTTCTTTGTTTCTTTCTTATTGCTAACACGTTTCTTAAATATGGATCCGTAATACCTTTCTTAAATATAATATCTTCATCACTTTTCAAATTATTATAGCCATACAATTTTGCATCATAAATATCAAACTCTCTTGAAAGTTTAATAGAATACTCTATTCCATTTCTTTCCACTTTACGAGTTTGCACATTAACCAATTCTCTACCAAAAGGACTCATAAATGAAATTACTTTTTTCTCACCATTTAATACAACATCTTTTGCTCCTAAATAAAAAACTTTCGAATCGCCATCTTCACTTTCTATCTCAACTCTATATCTATAAGGCTTTGGCATATAACTGTATAATAAATCCAATTCACCCTCATACTTTCTCTTACTATTAGATTTAGCGTATGTTAACGAATCATCATAGCCACCTGAAAATGTAGCATACTGACTTACATAATCATTCTCACTTTTAATATCATCTATACGATTTTCAAGCTCATTTTCTAAACCTTCTAAATGTTTCTTTTCTTCATTAAACACTTCACCAGATGTGATATTATAACTACCATCTAAAACATCAACTACTATTGAAACATCTGGACGTCCAATATTATAGATTGAATCATAATCTAATTGACTAATATAAAACTTCTCACAATCTCTACAATATGAAGCCTCAAAAGCATAACTCTTCTTTGTATCACCTTTTCTTACAATAAAAAATGCAATTATGCATTCTTCATTAAAATGTGATTCATGATTACAATATGCCCCTTCTGATACAACAACAATATCATTTTCAGTTAGCCAAATTACATCCTCAGGATACTTAACCGTACTTTTCTTTACTTTTCCGTTCTCAACAACAAAATTCAAAATATAGTTCTTTTGATTATCTCTATCTTCCTTATAAGTTCTTTGCTTTTGTACTACTAACTCTGGTGGAGTAATTCCTAAATTATGACATTTATCTTGAATGTCTAGAGCTATAGAACGTCTTACAAATATCTTTCTACACTTAGGACAAAGGTAAACAACAAATTCAAGTCCTTCAGTATTCTTTTTATATTCACAAGGTAATTTCATTAGTTTCACATTATCATCAGAGCATGTGGGATTATCTTCTATCCATTCTGATGCAACATATATAATAGAATCTTGATTTAAAACTTCTGGCTTTAGATTCGAATTTAGAAATCTATTTGTCTCCTCTAAGGAATATATTCTTACCTCATATCCCATTTTTTCTATATTGTCTTTTACAATAGCTACATCCTTTTCTTTTAAATAAAGCCTTTTGCATTTAGGACATACTAATGGAGCAACTCCATAAACAGACTTACCATTTTTATATCTAAGATTAATCTTTTCTAAATTCATAGAATGAATTAAACAATAATCCACAGAGTTTTCAATTGTAAAAGTTTCAAACGGAATTAATTCTTTATCCTCATACATTTTAAAATCTTTAATTTCACTATATGGATTATTAGAAAAATCTTCTTGATTATTTTCAATAATATTTTCTAATTCTAGTTCTTCATCAATGCTTACTTCTAAATTAGTCTTTTCAATTTCAGGAAAATCTTCTTCTGAAAAAATCGAATCATCATTTTCTACATCTATTTCTTCAGAGATTTCACTTTCATTAATTTGTGACTCATAATTTAAAGCAGCACTTAAATCAGGACGAGATAAAATTATCTCTTCCTGTCTCTCTTTTGATAACCCATTAAAGTAATTAATAAACTCTTCAGGTATATTATTTACCTCAAAATTATCTATGTCTCTTTGTGTGAAAAAAAATAATCCCATAGCAACACCTTACTCTCCTGCATATATTTCAAATGCTCTCTTTAAAGCTAGAAAATGTCTTGGACTATATTTAATAACAACTTCTTCTCCCTCAGGGATTTCCACCTTTATTTTTATCGGTTCATCAGAATCTACTTCAATTTGAGTCTGCATAACTTGATCATATAATCCTGATATAACCTTAGAACAATAATTATATTTAGCTGCACAATTAGGACATAAACTTAACGAATTCCAACCCAAATTAAAACTCTTAGTCATATGCTCTTGTAAATCATTTGCTTTTACTATATTAATAGCTTCAAAATACGAATCTCCATTCCACTTCTTTATTCTTGTTTTACATATCTGACAATATCCTCCATATTCACTTTCTAAGAAAAGTTTTTCTTCTTTATTGGATTCTCTTCTTGTAAATACAACGCCTCTGCCAAGATAGTCCTCATTTTTCATGGAATTCAAAAATTCTTTTTCCAAATTAGCTTCACGCTTTTTTAAGCCTCGCTCTGAAATACTTCTAACTTCAAAATCTGTTTCATCATTATAAACATCCCTTTGAGACTTATCTGCTTGTCCTAATAAGCTTTTTAAATCGGATTCCTTTTTTGCTTTTGCATCTCTTTTAGCCTTAGCTTTATTATACGTTTGCAACATTTCTTTTATTTGGCTACCATTATCATTCATAATCATTTCTATAAATTGCTTACTCGTTTCATTATCAATACCAAATGCCTTAAATGACTGTACTAATAATTCGCTATCTTTTTTAAAAGGTAATACGTCAATTATTCTTTTATAACGTGAATATTCATCTGCTATTTCTTCTTTGTTAAGTTCTCCAGGTGAATATATTCTATCTTCATCCTCTTTATATATCCATTTTTCTCTACTAAGAATTAAACCCACTGCTGAATATATTTCCATGGCATCAACATTTCTACCGTCATAATTTCTATCATCAGCTCCAAGTAACCTATCTTTTATTAAAAAATCATTAGTGTGGGCATTTAAAAATTCAAATATTAGTTTTGACTTTTCTTTAGTCATGTTCTTAAACAGCAACTCAAATTGATCATAATATACATTCCAAAAATCATTAGAAATATAATTCTTATACAAAATCTTAGTTTGTATTTCTCTCATTTTTCCCGCACCATCATATTGTCTTACTAATCTTAAATAATGTTCTCTATCAATTTCTGTTTTTTTCAGACCTTCAGAACAACCCAATGTTTTAAAAAAATTGTCATCCAAATTTACTTCTAACACAGTATCATCAAAATATTTATTAGATAAATATTTTATATCCTGTAAATCTGATAAAAGCTTATATCCCGTTCTAACATCTGTGGACTTTATATGAAGTTCCTCCGGTTTAAACCACTCATTCCCATCAGTTACAATATAATATTCTTTTATTTTTTCTTTAAGTCCAATATTGGTTTTTAAAGCCTCTTTTATAGTTGCTAAATCGTTTATATTTTCCTTTATGTGATTAGTTGTATTAAAAGATACACTTCTAGAGAGATATTTAGGTAGTATTTTATCTACAACCTCACGCTCTATATTGTATTCAGGAATGTGTAACACTCTATTGTAAAAATTGTAAACAATATCATTATCAAGAAACTTGCTATCAATTCTATATTTAGCTATCTCAGGATTATTTAAATACACCTGATACTTGCCTTCTTTTTGTGCTGTAATTTGCTCACCTGCGCTTGTTCTGACAAAAGGGATACTTAGCGCATTAATTGAAATTGATTTATTAGCTGTTTTATAGCACATATTCTCTATGGATGAAAACAGATTTTCAAACCAAGATACATTTTTAGTTTTTAAAAATATAGCATTTAAGTTTACTACTAATTCCTTCCAACTACATACTCTAAATTTAAAATTTGTATTCAAATATTCTCTAAATTCTGAATACCTGCTACTAGTTATATCTTTAGCCATCCAATACAAATCTCTATCTCCAAGTAAAAAATGCATATCTTCATCATCAAATACATCTACTATGCTACGCGATTCAGGTACCAAGATTTCTTTTATATTTTTGAATACGCCTTCTTTATTTGTTGGTAAAATTCTTTCTCCTGATTGAATAAAATCGACACTATTTACATAAATGTCATAAAACAAATCTTCTTCATCATACTTATATATTGGATAAACTTTATTTAAAACGTCTAGATTTAAATATCCATTATCTTTCATCCAAATAAAAGCAAATTGAATTAATCTAGATAAATTTTTTACAAACATTTTGTTTCTGTTTGCTGCTTGTGTTACTGCTATTAAGTTATCTCTTGCTGGTGTTGTATCAAATGGTGCATGAATAATAAAATTTTGATGGGACTCCTTAGCTGTAGGAAAATAAGCATAAATTAAGCTATTTCTTATTTCCTTAATTTCCTTACCATCTACACTAAATAAAATTGTTACAGCTTCTTTTTCCGCATCTGTAAATAATAAATAATTCTTTTCGTCCTCTTCATTCTTTTTACCATCTACATTTTCTGTACGAATATTGACATCGAAAACATTTCCACTGCCATCCTTTTGTCTCATTTCCTTATCAACATTAATTTCCTCTTCTGTACCATCTATAATTATATGTATCTCTCTAATATTTTTTAAAATCAATAAGCTATCAGAATTCATTTTCTTCTTTAAACCTTTATGAATTTCTTCATAACAAATTTCTTTAGGTACGCTTGCTTTATTAAAAGGCAACACGATTTTAGTTTCTAAGTCATCTAAATTAGGATCTGCTTCCACCTCATAAGGTTTTACATATTCCTCAATTCTAAAATGATACTTAGATGAATAAATTACTGGTGTTTCTGTATAACCATATACCGCTTTAAACCCTATTCCAAAGTGTCCAATCTTAGTGCCTTCATCACTGTAATCTTCTTTTTTTGTACTAGCCATCATACCGCAGATACCAATAACATCTTTTTCATTAAATGGGCGACCATCATGTCTAATCTCAAATCTATCCTTAAACAAAATGAATTTAATTTTACTAGCCATTGCATCTTCAGCATTTTGTAAAATTTCAAATAAAAAATGAGTTCTATCACTATATTGGTTTGCAGCCAAAGAAAGAGTATCACTCGCTTTTCTTCCAAAATCTAATATATTATCTTTTCTTAATTGTTCATAAAAATCCATAGACAACTCCATAATCTTTTATCATTTACTATTCTCAACTCTTAAGATTCCATAACATAATACTTCCGAAAATATATCCGCTTTTTTCTTCTTTTCTTGTAATTCATCATAAAGAAACTTGTAATCATTCTTTGCCTTATTTATTTTTCCTTCTGTTAATCTTAAATATACTTCACCAGAATTGTTAGAATTTAATTTTTGATCCTCAAGCATTGCAATACGTGCCATAGTGCTAGTATAAAGACTTGTTTCTCTATACTTGATTCTTTCCTCTGTTTTTGCTTTATTTTTCTCTATTTCATTTTTCCAAATATCATGACTTTTCTCTTCTAATTCTTTCCAATCAAATGGATCTTCATACTCTTCATTATCATCCTCACAATTTTTTAAAAAGCCAAATATTGCATTGTCTAAATCAGAGTTTTCCGATAAAACTCTAATCTCTATATCTTTCTTGTCGCTAACTATTACCCATTGATATAGAATAAAATGATAAACACCCTCTTTTATATCATCAGTTGTTACTTTAATACGACAAATAGTTTTCTTATTGCTTTCTAAAAATTCTGCTGCCTGTCTAACCATAGGATGAGTTGTATTAATCAAATTAAGATTCATATCCTCTAAACCAGCTTCTGAACTAAAAGTAACCTTCCAAAAAGTCCCTTCACCTTTTAAATACTTCTCATATGCTCTTACCAGTTTATTCTTTTTATAATGTCTGCCTTTAAAATCATCTAATAATACTTTTCTTGCTTCCTGTGATAATCTAAGGTTTTTTATATTCTTTTCACCTAAAAGATACTCTGCTGGTTTTTCTAAAATTTCATTTAAAAATTCCTCTACTAAATTTTCTATCATATCTTGTGATAGCCAATAATTCTTAGCATTATCTAATTTTTTATCAAATTCTGCACTATCTATATTTATTCCAAAAAGCTCCCTTTGTTTTTCTTCTAATTTTTCTTCTTCCTGTATAAAACGAACCCTGTTGTCTGTCATTTGCTGTAGGGCATCTCTTCTTTCTTCGTCTGACATATCAAAATTAGTAGCTATTTTATTTATTTCCTTAGTAACACCACCTAATATATCTTCACAATCACCTATTGATTCTTTAAATACTCCCACTCTTAATAAACATCTATCATATATGTCTGCATCAATTGTTCCTGGAGTTATTAGATTATAAATATTAACTTTCTCACTTGTTTGACCATTTCTATCAATACGACCAATTCTCTGTTCTATTCTCATAGGATTCCAAGGCAAATCATAATTAATCATGCAATCACAAAATTGGTAATCTAATCCTTCTGTACCAACTTCAGAAAATAACATAATATCTATAGCGTTTGAAGAACTAATATCTGTAATTGATGGATCAAATCTTTCTCTTAATTCTAGTCTATCACTATCTTTTACTCCGCCATGAATTAAACCTACTCTGTAGCCATCACTAATTAATCTCTTATAAAGATAATTCAATGTATGTCTAAAGCTACTAAAAATCATTACCTTATTTTTTTCAGATTGCTGTTTCTTTTCGATAATTTGTAGCATTGCATCATATTTAGGATCTTCTTCCGGTAAATTCTTAGCTAAAGTAATAATCTGATTTATTCTTGTATTAATTTCTAAGTCACTTAAAATTGAAGAATTATCAACAGAATCATAGCCTTCATCAAATTCAAAAATTAATTCATTCTCATGCCTTCTTAATAACTCTTCAAGCATGGGAACAAGACCAAATAAGCAACTTGCTACTTGGCGTCGTATAGTTGTCATCATAAACATCGTATTCTCTGTCATATGTATTATTGATAACATTTCATGTATTATTTTCAAAATTGCATCATGTAACATTTTTTGTGCAGATGTAAATTGAATTTCAACTGTTTGCGAATCTCTCGTTGTATAACGTCCAATATCCCTTCTTCTCGTTCTATTAATAACATTTGAAAATGTATGCATATTTTCAACATCTGTTATTAACTTAACGGTATCTTCTATTTTAATTTCATTACTTTTTAATTTTGATATAATGTCCTTTACATCAGGGTTATCACTAAATATTTTTCTTCCCCAAGCGGTATTGCACGCTTTATTTATATTTTCTAGTGCTTCTTCCTGCCAATTATCTCCTCTAGCTCTTATTATTCTTGATGCAGAATTTATAAATACGTTTGGTTCTGACATTTGTTGAAAAGTATTTTTGTCAATCACATAATCTGGTCTTAAAAGTTTTAAAAGTGTATATAAATCATCTGCTTCAAGCTGTACTGGTGTAGCTGTAAGGAATACTACTGCCTCCGCATTATCTACAAAGGTTTCAACTGCTTTATAAGCATAAGTTTCTGTATTTCTAATATGATGCGCCTCATCAACTATTACTAAATCAAATTTAGGTGGATCAACTTCTAATAATGCTTTTGTCTTTCTTTTATATTCATCTGAACCCTCTACTTTATTTTTATCAAATAAAGAAAAAGGAATAATTGCTTTACTATATTTTTCCGGCCATTCTCCCTCTAAATCCATTTGACTAAGGCAAAACTTAAATTTATCACCATCTATAGGTTCAAATGATTCATCAAATCTTTTCATTTCCAATTCCCACTTACGTTCAGCTATAAGTGGACGCGGACATATAATCAAAACTGAATTAATATTACTTCTTGCCTCAAGTTCTTTTAAAATCAATCCTGCTTCAATTGTTTTTCCAACACCTACGCCATCAGCAATTAATAAACGAGGTCTATCTGAATTTATAAATTTTAAAACAGGTCTAAACTGATGTGGTATTATATTTATTTTTGCACTGTTAAGCGAATAAAGCGAAGAAACCACTGGATTTCTAATTAAAGACGCAGTTATCCTAGCATTAAAGGTATTAAAACCTACATAGTCTTTTTTTGACTCTAAATCTATCTTCTCTAATTGGGATTCATAATAAGTTTTATCACCATTCTTGGTATAAACTGTATACTTTGTTTCTTTTTGATCCTGAAAGATTCCAATTACAGCACCTTCAATGCTATTATCCGAAATAAGTGTCACCTTATCTCCCATTTTAAAATTTGCCATAAATGCTCCTTAATTAGTATAAATACAAGATTTCAATATTCTATTATCACGAATGTTATATATACTAATTATATAGTTTTTAACCTTTTCTTTCAACTTTTAAGATGGAATACTTGCTTTCATTAAACACAAAAAGACCTAGTCTCTCGACTAGGTCCTCATTTGCTTATTTATAAATTAATTATGTATTTCTTCTTCCTATATTTCTTTTATCTCATGTCTCTTAGTAGCCACTATTACTAGTGCTGATAGGATTAGAACTAAGACAACTAGTGCCATCTGCTGTTTATCGCCTGTATTGCTTGTGTCTGCTGCGACTTCGCCAGCATCTTCTATTACTGGACTCTTTACCTCATCTGATAGTGCTACTGTGTCTTTTGTTGTTGGGCTTGGAAGGACTGTTGCTGTGTCTGCTGCAATCTCACCCTGCTCTGTTGTATCCTGCTCTTTTGTAGTCTGCTCTGTTTCGGATTGCTTAGTATCATCCTTTGTTGCTTCTTCTTCAGGCTTGATATCAGCTGGGTTCTCTTCTTTTGCAACTGGATCTAGTTTTAAATAAAGACCTGGATCTAGAATAACTCCAGCTGTGTAATCAGGTGAATTTGGTGTCTTTAAATAATAGCCTCCATAATAGGACATTTCAGTAGCTGCTAATAAGAAATTTCCGCCCTTATTTAATTTTTCAATACTATCTTCCTTTGCCTTTAATCTAAAGCTAAGCTTTTTTTGATACTTATTAAAACCAATATCATAACTAAATTTAGAATCATTTACTTTGATTATACCTGGAGTACTAACATCATCAATTTTTTCTGAGCCCTCTACTAATTCAAAATCTTCTCCAATTATTTCTTTAAGATTTAAATTAATGCCTAAATATTTTTCCATATCTAAAGGATTTATCATATATGTAACATCATATGTGTAATCCTCGCCCTCCACAGGAGTATAATATCCGTAAAATTCAAATATATTCTGGGCAATTTGTATATTTACACCCTCTGGTTTTTCCTCTGGTTTATTATAAACTACAACTACTTTGTTCTCGCTACCGCTTTGGGCATAGCCTGTGTAATTGTCTGATTTTGTAATTTCAACCTTTCCTGTATATCCTTCAGGTCGATTATAATCAATGTCATTATTAGGATCAGCTAAATTATCATTAAATGGAAGCTTATCACCAACATAAATCATATTTGATTTTGCATTAATGAAACGCAACTCACCATTATCATTATAGTTATACACAATTGTATAACCAGTATATTCCCTATACTTATAAACTACGTTAACCACATTTTTATCATCATCTTCTACAACCTCAATGGTTCTGACATTATTGTCATCAATAAATCCAGTATCTTGATATCCATAAGGAACAAATTTTCCACTATACTCTATATCAGATTTATTAATAGTTGATCCAACTTTCATATTAGCGTAAGTTGTATCATCTGTTCCTAGATAATACTTATAGTTTCCATCTTCATCCTTTTCATCACTTACCTTATCTTTGTAATAATTAACAACTACTGTCCTAAAAGCTGGTAGATTAATTTTATTAACTGTATAATTTTTTCCTACCACATTAATTACAGGAGTACCCACTGCATTTTCGTATGTATACCTATATGTCATATCATAAAAAATAGCAGTTTCACCACCTCTTAGCACTTTATCCATTGCAGAATCCTTTGCTTTTACTTGAAAGCTAAATCTTATTCTAGACGATTCATTAATTTTAAATTTGCCCTGTAAACGGTTGCTACTTGATGCTGTAATACTACCAAGGTTTTCTGAAATAATAGTAGCTCCATTGATTTTTTCAGAGCCATTTACAAACTCAAAATTCTCATTAATTTTCCCTTTAAATATCACATTAAAATCTGTAAACTTTGCTATATCTAAAGCATTGGCCACGACATTAATTTCATATGTATAATCATCTTCATTTACTCCAGTTACATATGAACTAAATTCAAAATAATTCTTTACATTAACAATCTCTTCTCCAAAAAGCCCTATATTATCATCACCTGAATTAATATCAGTCATTGGATAAAGCTTTCCTATATCTTGCTCAGTTGGTGCTTTAGCTGATACATCTGTCTTAAACTCTACTAATTGTGACATGACAATAATTAATACTAACCCTAAGGTCACTAACTGCCTAAACTTTCCCATTAGTTTATTCATTTTCTCTCCTCCATACTCTTACATTAAAGATTTTTTGCGAACTATACTAAAATCGTATTTTATTTCGCAAAGCTTTTCTTATATTACCCCCTCTCATCCCCCTATCCACCCCTCTTTTGGTGGGTATTTTGTTGAATAATGCAGGTGAGTTGTTTTTATTAAAGTGCAATATTTTTTAGTATAAATAAAAAGCCCCATACTTTAGTATGGGGTCTTCAGCTCTAATATATTCTATTATATGCTCACTCTATTAAATACTAATCTTATTGCTGTTTATCTTTGATTAGAATTCAATTGTTTCTGGTTCTCTAGTAAATGAACAAAATGTAGCTTTTGCATTTTTAAAATATAACATCTGCATGTTATCATCATCTGCACTATACATTTTCTTAAGACTTGGCATTGCTTCAAGCATTGCTTCCTTTACTTCTTTTGAATCGTCATTTACTAATTCTCCACAAACTCTAATCCATTCGCCACCCTTAAAAGCTGTAAGTTCTACCTTAGGATTAGCTGCAATCTGCTTTGAAACGTCCTTAACCTTACCTGTCTGGATGTAAAGCTTATCATTACATAATAAAGCTGTTCCAAAAGGACGCACTCTTGGCTGATTGCCTTCTACTGTTGCTAAATAATACGTCTTTGCTTCTGTTAAAAATTGGCATACTCTCTCGATATTCTGCATATTTGTTATCTCCATTTCTTAATTAAATTCATTGTGCATATTTAGATTGTACTCAACTATGTTTATAATAATACCGTAATTTTTAGAATACAAGGGATGAGGAAAAATTTAGATTTTGTTAAGACTATTACTCCTCCATAAATAGCACCCCAAGTGTTCCTGGGCCACAATGACTTGAAATTACACTTCCTGCTCTTGTGACAAGTATCTCATCAAATCTATTTAGGGCTTCTAGTTTCTCCCTTACCTTAGCAATCAGTTCTTTATCACAACCTGAATGTGTAATAAAGACTCTATCTTTCTTTGCCTTAGCTAGCTCTTCTTCTAGGTCTACTACGTATTTCAAAATTGCAGAATCGATGCTACCTCTGTATTTTTTACTAGCGATCATTTTTCCATTTTCCACAACTATCTTTGGATGGAGCTTAAGTAAGCCCCCTGCTATAGCTGCGACGCTTGAGCACCTGCCGCCTCTTTGAAGATAAACTAAAGTGTCGATTACGAAACTTGCTCTTACACGATGTCGCATTTTTTCAATTTCTTTTACGATAGTTTCGGCAGATTCGCCATTTTTAGCCATAATAGCAGCCTCCACTACAAGATGCCCCACACCTGTTGAAAGATTCATAGAGTCTATGACATGAATCTTATCTTCCTTTTCTAACTCTTCTGCTGCGATACGCATAACATTGGCAGTTGTGGACATATCCTCAGAAATTGCAAATGCAATTATTTCCTCTCCGGCATCAATATATTTTCTAAAAAGATTGATTGCCTCCCCAATTCCTACTGCGGAAGTCTTAGGAGTTTCCTTATGTTCATCGGACCACACATAGATTTCATCAGGGCTTATGTTGACACCATCAATATACTCCTTATCCCCCATAACCACATGAAGTGGCAAAATATCAATGTCGTATTTATTCAAAAGTTCTTCAGATAAATCGCAAGTGCTATCAGAAATGATTTTTATCATGGTTCCCCTCCGTTTCATTAAAGATATACATAATTTTAGACTGCAAATCTTGCAATGTAAAGCAAAAGAAAAAGGCGCAACCACTAGGGTCACGCCATATAATAGAAAAGACATATCACTTGGTTCCCACAAGTAGCATAGATCCTCTTAGTCCGCAAAAATAGCCCTCGAACTTACTCATAAATCTACCCTCATCTGTGCGTATTAGATGAACTTCTTCATAGCCATCCGCTCTTAATTTGTCCACCAATTTTTCTATGTCGCCGTATTTCGACTTGGTCATAATATCATGAATTGCGAATTTGCCGCCCTTTTTCACAGTACGTAAACTCTCTAAGATAAGCTCCTGCTTGTTAAATCCAGAAATATTGCTGTATACGTAGTTACACACAAGCCCGTCAAATACTTCATCTTCAAAATCAAGGCTAGATGCACTGCCTTGCTTAAATTCCACGTTGCCAACACCCTCAGCCTTGGCATTTTCTTCGCACAAAGCCTTTGAAAAAGCAGCGTATTCCTTGCCCCATCTATCAACACCAATAACTTTAGCATCTGGATTTTTCTTAGCCACTGCAATTGAAAGTGCACCACTTCCAGCTCCAACTTCCAAAATCTGACCTTTCACCTCTCCTAAGCACTCTGCTGTCCCATCAATAATTCGTCTTGATAACTGCCTCTTCCCATCATAGGAAAAAGCCATGTACATAAAGGTTAACCTAAAGGTCGCAAATAGGAATAAAATGGACACAATTGCAAAAATCACAGTCAGCTCCACCATATCCTTCTTATAACCTGCATATGTAAAATACGCCGCGATGACACTGGCTCCAAAAGACGAAAAAATCAACCTTTTAGGCACCCAATTTTCGTAATTTGCCTTCATAAAAACCCTCCCCAGTATTTCAATTTCTCATTTTTTCTTAAAAATATCTATTAATGATATTATAGCATTAATCTGACATTACTAGGAAGTTAAATTTGATTTTTAATATTCAAGACAGGCAGTTATATAATTAATCTCCGCAGCATCCCTTTTCTTTTTCTTTAAATGTATTGCTCTCTTTATCATAAATTATAGTTTCTGGGACATTTTCCAAGGTTGGATAAACCTTCTTAGTAAATTCTTCAAGGTTAAGGGATGGATCTAAGTCGCCTGTTTCCTGTAAGTCCCTAAATGTAGACACAAATGTCTCTCTACCAAGTTTAATTGAAGGTTCATAGTTTAAGCCTGCTAAAATCTCGCCATATTTTACAACGTCTTCATCGCTTTCTGAAGGCATGTATCCATTAGCAACCTGGAGTCTTGCTGCTTCTTGTGGATTTGCCTGTACAAAAGCTGCGGCTTTTTGAATTGCTCTTGCATAGGCAGCTGCGCCTTCTGGATTTTTAGCTATAAGATCTTGTGAAACATAAGCCTGGCAGCAGTATTCCTCAGAAAAATCCGGATCTATACCTATATCAAAAATCTTCTTAAAATCATAGTTTTTCTCTGCTGTATAAGCTACCGGGTCATGAATTCCAATAGCATCAACTGCGCCCTTATCAAGAGCTGTTGGAAGATCTGTCATTGCATATGTTACAAACTGAATATCAGCGTCGCTTCCATTTATTTTAAATCCAAGACGGTAAAGTTTTCTTTTTAGCTGAATTATTGCTGAATCAGACAATGATGCAACACCTACTGTCTTTCCCTTTAAATCCTCTAGGCTGTCTATTCCAGTTCCCTTTTTAGAATAAAATTTAGTACATCCTCTATGTAGGCCAGTAACATAGGCAATCTCAAGACCGTTGGCAATAGGCTGCATTAAAGTTCCTGTAAGTCCATAACCTGCATTAATTTCACCACTAGTAATCTGTTCTGTAATAGTATCCAGATTAGATGTTACAATTTCGTACTCCTGTCCAATAGCTGCAAATTCCTCATCAAAATATCCGTTAATAATTGCAATGTGTACTGGGGCAAGGCACAAACTTTCCTTGTTGTTTAATATCTTAACAATATTCTTATCCTTTGTTGCCTCCTTCTTACCCTGTCCACAGCCAGCAAGTGTTGAAGCAAACACAACAACACTTAAAACTAAGGCCCATAATCTCTTCATCTTTTTCATCATAATTCCTTCATTCTCCCTTTATTTCATAAAATTTTATAAATAATACTCAGGTTCAACATTTTCCCCTGCGTAATTAAGTATCTTAAGTATCTGGGTTCTGTACTTGAGAAAGTCCTCGTTTCCCCTGGCTCTAGGTCTAGCAAGTTCTATATCTATGACTTTTTCTATCTTGGCCGGACGAGGAGTCATAATCACAACCTGATCTGACAAATATATAGCCTCATCAACATCATGAGTTACCATAATAATTGTAATTTTCTGCTCCTTCCAAATTCTTAGAATTTCATCCTGCATATTCATCCTAGTAAAAGCATCTAGTGCGCCAAGTGGTTCATCAAGTAGCAAAACCTTAGGATGTCCTACTAGAGCCCTTGCAAGAGAAGCCCTCTGATTCATACCTCCCGATAACTGATGTGGATATGAATTTTCAAAACCCTTAAGCCCCACCATCTCTATGTATTCCTTAACATCCTGCTTTTTTTCTTTATAAATTCCCCTTGCCTTTAATCCAAAGGAAATATTTTTCTCTATAGTTAACCATGGATAGAGATTGGCCTGCTGAAAAGCAAATCCCCTGTCATGCCCCGGTTTTTTTATTTCTTCCCCGTCAAGAAGTATCACTCCCGTATCTTGAAGGTTTAATCCTGAAATTGCCCTTAACAAGGTGGTTTTTCCACAACCAGAGGGTCCAATCAGTGATATGAAAGAGCCAGGCTTAACCTTAAGATTTACATTATTAAGGGCTTTAACCTCACTGCCATCAGGATTTGTAAAGCTTTTTGACACATGGTCAATCACAATTTCTCCTACCATTTAATTACTCCTTTCTGCCATCCAAGTAATCTGTCTCTTATTTTGAATAAAAGGGTAATAATCAAATTACATAAAAGTGCCAATACAATAAGACCCGCGTAAACATTGGCATACAGCATCATGCTTTTTTGCCAATTTAGATACCAACCGATTCCCGATTTACATCCAAACATCTCAGCCGTAACCAGTGTGATGAAGGAACCCGTAGTTGCATAGAAAAATCCTAAGAAGACACTTGGCAAGGCTGCAGGTATCCCCACCTTAAAAATCTTATAGAACTTACCAGCCCCTAGAGTGTCTGCCACTTCAAAATAAGTCTGCTGCACATTATTAATTCCGTTGCTTGTCATAACTGTAATCGGGAACCACACCGCTAGGGCTATCATAAACACTGCTGCCTGATATGATGTGCTAAAAAGCGATAACACCAAAGGCGACCAAGAAGTTGCAGGTATGGGACCGATTATTTTGATAAATGGGTTTATCCAATAGGCCAATTTCTTATTAAATCCCACTACTATACCAGTTATAAAACCTAGGCTTGCCCCAACTAAAAATCCTATTCCTAGAAGTTTTGCCGATGATAAAATACATTTCACAATCAAAGACCTATCCTTTACAAACACCGCAAAAACTCTATCTAGAGATGGGAAAAAAAGTACTGGCAACAGGGCATATTTACTGCAAACCAGATTTATAATGCTAAGTAACAGTATCCCTCCTGCAAGTAGGGGAGCTTTTTTCTCAAACTTTGCTGATAACTTATTACTAAAAAAGGACAGCAGATAAAAAAATACGATTATTATCCCTGCAATTCCTAGAAAATACAGAAAGTAGGGCTTGTCTGTAACAGGTTGTCTAGCTGCGTTTGGAATTAACACAGCCACTGCAATAGCAAGCAACAAAGATATGATGACACTAACTTTCTTAATCTCTTTCACTAACATGTTCTTCCTCCTTCTAAGCAAAAAAACCAGAGGTCCTGACACGCTTAACGCGATGCCAACCTCCGGTTTTCCAGTCAGTTTTTGATTTTTATTCACCAAACAGTTTCATATCAATTTATAAATCCTAAAATTTAAAAATCGCAGTTCTTATAAAGCGCCCGTTTGGGATACAAAAATAGTATCATGCCAAATATAATTTGTATAATCTGTGTAATTAATTGTTGGTGATAAATGAAACTTATTATGGGATGAAATTTCTTTACTTAAGATACTTCCATTATTACTGTTAAATTGTTGTTTATTGCATAATCTAAAATATCCAATATTAAATTATAAGCTTCCTTAGTCTCTTCATTTTTAAATTTTTTATTACCATATTGCAATAAATCTTCTTTATATTCTTTTAAATCAATTTCATAATCGTCACATGTATAAGCGCCTTCTTCTTGATGATAATCTCTAGTAAATCCCTTCCAACCTTTTCCTTCCAAGTTGGCCTCTTTAAATATTTCATCAAAATATCCACACCAAATATGAATGTTTATGGAAGGATTTTCCTTTATCAACAGTATTATTTCTTCTTCTCCTTCAAAGCCTTCATACAATTTGTAATTATTTTTTAGATTTCCAATGTCCATTTTTTAACATCTCCTTTTGCTTCTTTGTCGCCATTCCATTTTTTCTTGCCTTTATTGCCTCATTCCATTTTTCTTTATCTATCCATATATTGTTTCCTTTTTTATCTTTTCCAATTAATACTTCTACAACTTTATGTCTAGCATTAGGTCCGTATCCAATACCTTCCTTTTTTCGTTCAACAACCCATGTATTTCCTTGATCTTCTGGAGCGTTAGGAGTTCTTTGATGCCATCTTGAAGTATAATTATAACCATCTTGTTTCCATTGATACTTTATCTGCCTATATCCTGCTATTTTATTCTGATCTTTTATACTAGCTCCTGGAGGAATTTTAATAGGTGAATCTTTAGGTAATTCGTTTTTTAAAAAGTATTGTTCTTGTTTTAAATTATTTAATTCTATTTCACTAGAAATAATTTGTTCTTTCATTTCGTTTAATGATAGCTGTGAATTTGTACCACACCCTGTTCCTTGACCTATGTTACTTATATGCATTTTTTCGTTCCTCCTTTAACTTTATATTTCTCTCTTTTAAAGTATTTGGAGGAATAATTACATTTATGCCTTTTTTTATAGCATACTCAAAAACATCTAATGCAGTTGTATAATCACCACAAACATCATAAACTATTATTGCTTCGAGCTTTTCCAATTTATCTACAGTATATCTTATGGCCTTCTTTAAAAGCTTCAACTCATATTCATCTTTCATATAACCTTTTGTACTAAAACCAACAACCGAACATTCTTCCAAGCCATCTAAAAACCACTTAAAACTGTCTTCACTCGGAAATGTTATTGTCGGAATTACCACTGCATTTAATTCCGTAGTTAACCATATAGCAACTACCCTAGCTTTAAATATTCTATACTCATTATCAATAGCAATCCCATCACCACACTCACTATAGTCTGGCGTAAAGAAAAATTTTACATTTTTAAACCTTTCTTTGAATTTTTTTAAAGTATTTTCGTCATTGAAGTAAATTGCTTCAAACAAGCCATTTCTACCATCAATTGTATTATCATATTCAAACCATACAACTGCTGTATTTCTTGTTTTATAATATGTACTTTTTTGTGAATATAATGCCAAATAATCAGGATATACTTTTGTCCTACATACAATTTGTGGTAAATTTTTTTCACCACATTTAGAAGTCAGGTTAGTATATTTCAGATAATAAAGATTCATCAACTTCATATAATTTTTTTCTTCTTTTACTTTTTTACCTGTTTCTGAAACTATAATCTTATAGTATTTCATAAAAATCTCCTTTCTTATCGAGAAGATTTCATGATTTAAAATCTTCTCAGTAATTATTTATTGAATTATTACTGAGAATCTGGTAAACTCAACTTGCGAGGTAGTAGTCTATCAGATTACTCATATTAAAGCACTGACAATTTATTTGTTACGTGCTTTTTTTAGTCAAGCTTAAACTCTAACTGATTTTATATCTGCCATTCATAATTTTCACTTTTTAATTTCATCGTTTCCTCCTGTATCTATTAATAATTTAATAATTTCCATTTTTTCTTCTTTGCTCATTTTTGAAGCATTTCTTTCAATTAAAGACTTTGCAAATTCTAGATCTCTATCTATATCACCATCCAATAATTCATCTGTAGTTATTCCTAAAGCTTTTGCAATTTTCATTAAGTTTTCCTCTCTAGGCACTCTCTCTCCTTTAATATATCGTGAAATTGCAGACTCTGTAATTCCTGTATCTACTGATAGTTGTTTTTGTGTAATGCCCTGCTTTCTTAATATTTCCCCAATCTTATTAGTTATTACTCTTGACATTATACGTCCTCCTTAGAAGAATTTAATTTTCTTCTTTTAACAAGATATCATCAAATTATAATTTTGTCAACACGTTATATATATATTGTATTTAATTCATTAATTTTAAACTAGATATAGCGTTTATAACGTATTACTTGACATTTTAAAATTTATAACTTTTATATTATAACATATTTAATTAACCTTTGCCAAATTTTAATTTTTTTGATTTTTAATAAATATAAAATAAAAGCACCTGCCATGTTGACAGATGCCTTTAACCAAATCATTATCAATACTATGCCCACTCGTATCTTGGTCGAGCCTTCCAAGGAATTATTTCATCCTTCATAAGCCTACCTTGGACAATATAATTTTTCACATTCTGTGTGCTTGCAAATCGCTCAATCTCACTTGCTCTTTTATATCCCTCTGCAGCCACAAATTTCTTGTATGCCTTTGAATCAATTAAGAACTCGCCTGCCATACTATCAGCCTTTGCTTCAACTTCTCCTGAAACCGAATCAAAATCAATGAATTCATGTTTTGTGTCGCCATTTAAAATATGGGCAATTTCATGAAACAACGTAAACCAAAAGATATCAGCAAACTTTTGTCTCAATGTCATACATAGAATTAATGCCCCATCTTCTGTTTTCTTAATAAAGCCCTGCACCGGCGCACCAGTAAAGTTTGGAACAATTCTAAAAGCAATTCCACATTCAGAAAAAATAGCAGTCAATTTCTTCTGAATTTGATTTGCCCTCATGAACATTACCTGTTTAATATCAGGTATCATCTCTCTTAGCTTTTCCGTGTCTACTTCATCTGCTATTTCGATGTTCTTTGTAAGAAGCTCACACATTCTTTGCCATGCAAATAGTACATACGGATCTACATTTTTATTTTGAGCACGGTAAGCAGCTGCATATGAAATTTTTGGAGTATCGAGCAGATTACTAATACCAAAAATCATCCGAAAATCCAGCACCATTGCGGCAGGATTCGTTTCTTTATCAAGCCATCCAAAAGACGTCCAAAC
The DNA here is from genome assembly GCF_000702205.1 of Lachnospira multipara LB2003. GTDB lineage: Bacteria > Bacillota > Clostridia > Lachnospirales > Lachnospiraceae > Lachnospira > Lachnospira multipara_A. The sequence continues at coordinate 269,654 of NZ_KL370871.1, forward strand.
TTCTATAACTTCCTTAAGATTTTTCAGAACGCCTAATTCGGCTTCAGTGATATTATTCACTTCCTCAAACTCAAGTAATTCACGGTCGTAGTTTGCTTGAAGATTCATCCAAAAAGATGTCTCAATTCCCAAAGCATACTCTAACTTTCTTGCAAAAGCAGCTGATATGCCCTTCTGTCCATGAATAACTGTACTGATATGCTTTTCAGTCATTCCAGTTCTGACAGCAAGTTCCCTTTGCGACATCTCCCTGTCTTCAAGTACTTCCGCTAATGTCTCTCCCGGATGAATAATATAATCACGGGATAATCCAACTAAATTTTTTTCCTTTACCATGATAATCAATCACCCCTTCGATAATTAGTGTGTCGCAACTCTTAAGGCTTTCTGCACTTAAATCTTTTGCTTTTGGTTTAACAATCAAGCGATAGTTTGCGGAAACCCTTAATGAATATGACCCCTTTCGGTCGCCCTCCAAGGATTCCATTTTTCCTATTCCAGATTGTCGAAGTGCTGAAAACGAGGTAAACGCAACAATTTGATTATATCGTTTCTTAACAGCCTTCGTTAATTCTGCACCGATTTCCTTTTTCATTAAGTTTTTAGAATTACGAACATCATTCAAATCGTCAAATAGTTCTTTGACCTCATTATCTTCATACTCAACGTTCAGAACAGGATCACCTCCCTGTTAAAAACTTACCTTTTAGGTAAGTATATTATAGCATTTCTAAATGAAATGTCAACGCTTTTTTGAAGATAATACACCAACAATCTACAGAACCAACAGGCTGCGCTCATCATAAACACTCCCCTGCAGCTCCATCTGATTGCGGATGCACCGATCAAAAGCCATGATTGCAGCTACAATACCAAAAGAGGCCAATTTACTGATATAGTAAATCGGTCTCTATAAAATTTAATTATTCTATTATACTCTTCTTAAAGTTGGTCGTACTTTAAAGCCTTACCCTTAGCTTTCTCAACTGGGTATTTAGCTTCGTTCTGTGTCATCTTCATATTTACGATTTCATCTGCATCAAGACCTAACTTATCTAGTAACTGCTGGCTACATATAAGTACGTCTGCAAGTTCTTCTTTAACGCTTTGCAAATCGTAGTTATCGTTATCCCATTGAAAACACTCTAGAAGCTCTGCTGCCTCAATGACAACTGACTTTGCTAAGTTAGCAGGTGCGTGGAACTGATCCCAATCGCGGTCCTCTGAAAATTTTCTAATACGGTTAATTGTTTCTTGGTTCATTTTAAACTCCTTTATAAGAATATAAAGAACCTACATCAACTATTAGTTAATGTAAGTTCTTGCTTACTATTCTATTTTAGACACTCTCTTAAATAATTAGCTAAGTTCTTGTCAGTACAATAAACATAACAACCCTTCATTCCTCGTGTCATAAGGGTTCTGTAGGTATTTTTTATAATCTCATCTGCCTCAGATAAAGCTTTCTCTGGATTCTCCTTATAGAGCTTTTTAATACCCTTAAGAGATTGGTCAGTTGTGGCTCTCTTGGTAAAATCTGTGACTATGTGCCCATTTTCATAACGCATATCATCACCAATAATTACGCCAACATAATCAAACTCAAGTCCCTGTGAAGTATGAATACAACCTACTTCATTAACTGAAGTGTCTGAAAGGGCAAATGGCTGAGAATCCGATAGATTCCAGCTCATCTCAAAATCGCCAATCTTGATATCATGCACGTTAGTATCTGCTTTACCATCTTTTAGCCATTCCCAACAATAGCCTGCAACCATACGAGCTCTATTGTGAGAATTTAAGTTCTTTTCTATGATAATATCTCTTACTTCATTAGGATCATCAACGATTTGTATATCATACTCAATATCTTTCAAATCATGATTTGCTGTCTCTCTAATTTCTAGCACATCATCTAGCCAAGCAAGATAGCCATCTGAACCATTACATCTAAACTGAGACAACAATTCCATTTCAAGAATTTCAGAATCTTCTTCGTCTGCCCATTTCTTGATTTCACCAATAGAACCAATATCACTTAAAGTAACTCTCTGACTTTCATCTATAAAGAAAACGCTACATAAACTTGCATTTATAATTTCTTTAATCTGGTTCTCTCCCTTGTTATGGAATAAACCAGACTTCTCATTAAGTCTATGGGCTTCGTCGCTAAGAATAACATCGATTACATTTTTATCAACATCAACATAAGAACCTGAACCCTTAAACATATTATTAATACTTGATTTCTTAAAGCCTGTAAGTTTCTTAGAATAAACTTCTCTAGGCGCACTATTCTTAGAGGTATACTGAACAAACATACCTTCATTAGTTAGCTTTGCAAGCAAATTAATGGCTACAACAGTTTTTCCTGTGCCTGGACCACCCTTTACAACCACCGTACGTTTCTTTAAATCTGTCATACACTGCTTAGCCACCCTTAAGATTTCCTCATACACAACTTTTTGCTCATCAAGCATAACAAATTCCTGATTGCCCTTTAACATACTATTTATCGTATCCTGAAGGCTTTTAGATGGTCTTATACGTCCATTATCTATGTCGTATAGGACTTCTTTATTATCCCCTATCTTAACAGATTTTTTGATGAATTCTCTTAATTTATAGACTTCACCTCGACCAAAAATCGGAGCATCCTCAACGTATTCTTTATATTGATTTTCCTCTAATTTTTCTGGATTGGATTTTCTATAATTATGCATAAATGCGCATGGATGAAGAATTATGTTACCTTCCTGCACATTTTGATTATAATCATAAATCATAGCTGCATATGACCAAGCCTGATATGATGGATGAACTACCTTTCTTATGGCGCCTCCTGTAAAGGTCTCAACTAAAGCATCCTGCCCATTTACTGTATCTACCTTGTCCCACTGCTTTAACTCTATAATAATTACATTAGGATCTTTCTTCTCACCATATCCTGATATAATAAAATCAACTCTCTTTGAAGTTTGTGGAATATTATATTCTATAGCAATACCTGAGTTTTCTGGAATTGTGTCATCATTAAGCACTTTATACATGTATTCTAATGAATTCTCCCAAGAACGAAATTCATTACGAGCTGTTTTTTTATGCATCTTGTTATAAATTGTCTCTTCAATTTCTTCTGCTATAGAGTCTTCTTCTACAGACCTTAAAAAATCTTTCTTTAAGCCAGAATAAACTAACATATATCCTCCCTTAGGTCTTTATTCTTTTTCATTTTTTTAAACATAAGCAAACTTTTTTTATTATTTAATAGTGTTCTATTTCTAGTCGCCTTTTTATCATAACTCTCAGACGAATCATAAACAATCCTTCTATCCTTATATTTTACTGATTTACATATAATTACAGCCTCGTAAATTATATAATTACTTCTCTATCACTCTACTATCATGACAAGTAAAATATATAATCTGATATTTTTCTGATATCTTCTTTAAGAAATTCTTACCACCTTGAATCTTATCTTCATCAAGATTTACAAAAGGATCATCAAATATTAAAAATGGCTTTTCCTGAGTATACATTGCATCTATCATAGCAAGTCGTCTGCATAATCCAACCATGTCACTATAACCCGCACTTAAATGTGCAATATTATGAGACGTGCCCTGTTCTATAAGTTGAATCTCAAGTTTAGCATCAATTTCATATTTCTTACTATCATCATCAGTTAATATTGAATAATAACTATCAAAAGCTTCCTTAATTGGATTAGAGTATTTCTTAAGATAGTTTTGTTTTGCTTCTTCCAAATACTTTTCAGTAGATCTTAAAATTTCATCTCTAAATATGTTCTCTTTATATAGTTCTGTTTTACTTTCTAGTTCTAGTTCTTTTTTTTCAATTTCATCAAGCTTTTCAGATAATTCATCACTAGTTTTTTGATATACATGTAGACTATTTATAAGTGCATCTCTTTTTTCATATAAAGCATTATTTTGATTTGCATATTCCTGTACCTTTTCTGCAGCATTTGCATCTACTGTCATTAAAGCCTCCATATCATTTACTTCTTCGAAACTATGTAATTCTTCTCTTTTTTCAATTACTCTCTTTTCAATTTCATTGTATTTTATAATATTCTTTTCTAATCTATAAAGTTCATCAACATAATTCTGATTCAACTCTAGATTTAAATTATATTCATCATTAAAAGAAAGCAATTCATTTTTTATATTATCTAACGATTGCTTATTATTCTCATATCTTAACTGTTTATCATTTAATCGATTGTATTCTGTACAATCTGATTTTAAAGAATACAATGTCTTCTCGAATAAATCCTCAGAAATATCATTATAATAATTACTCAATTTTCTAACAATATTTTTCCCTAATTCAAGATTATCATCATTAACGATACTGTTTTCCTGTCCTTTTCTATTCTTAAAAGACTGGTACTGAATTAGTTCTCTATTAACTTCATCTAATGCATGTGTTATTGAGTCATCTGTATAAAACTCACCATAGTTAAACTCTGATAAAAATGCTCTCACCTTAGCATCTAACTTTTCAATTGTTTCGTTAGCAGTATTTATTTCTAAATTTAAATTTGCAATCTTTGTTTCTAACGCATCATTATTTTTGTTAGATGATAATACAAATCCTAACACAGCCATTACAACAGCAAAAGCACCTGATACAAGGCCTACAATTGGTAATTTAATAACAGCTAAAGAAATAATAGCAACTACAATTGCAACTGCTGCTATGCCCCATAACATATAGGATATAGAATTCTTTTTATTACTCTTTGTATTATTGTAAGCAGTAACTTCAGCATTCTTGTTAGATACATTACTTTTTAAGCTTTTAACGTCTTCCCAGTTACGCATCAATCCTTCAACCTCAGAAGTTTCTGGTAGTCGTTCTTTATACTTAGCCTTTAGTTGTTCCCATTTAATATTTTCTTCGCTTGATAATACACTATTATATTTTAATGCACTTACCTCATTGTATTTTTTTATATCAGATTCGATTTCTTCAAGCTCTATATTTGATGGTACTCCATTAACAAATAATGCCTTAAGTTTTTCTAAGTTTCCTGCTTCTATTGAAGTTAACTTCATTTCTTCTAATGACTTATTCTTATATTTGTAATCATTAGCCTTATTTATTTCCTCATTAAGTTTTGAAAGCTCCAACTTTTTATCTGGAATACTTTTCTTTAGCTCTTCTAATTCACTTTCTTCTAAACTAATATCTTTCTGTTTTCTTTCATACTCTTTCTTTTTATCAGCATTATTAATAACTTCTTGAATCTTCTTTTGTTTCTCACCTATTTCATTTATCTTCTCTTCTATTGCTAATTTATTAATCTTCGTAGCTTTGATATTTTCATTAACTTCATTTAGTTCAGATTCAATTCTTTCTTTTTTAGAAATTTCTACTTTTAAGAAACTTATCTCATCTTTAAGTTTAGGTAAAACAGAATTTTTATTATATGATAACGAATTATACTCATCCTTAATCTTTTGAATTATTTTTTCAAAATTAGATAAATCACTTGTTACTTCTGCTTTATCAGTTAATTTTGCCGACATATCCGGTTTTACTTCTAACTGACAATCCTGTTGTCCAACAAAGACTGTATTTTTAAATGCTTCTAAATCAATACCAAATAATTCTTCACCTATATTATCTTTTAATTTTTTTATCTCTAATTTAGTATCTGCATTAATGAGCTTATATGTATCAGCGCTTTTTTTCTCTCCAAAATTTCTCTCTATTGTATAGGTATTGCCATTTTCTTCAAATGTTAATTGTCCACCATAAACCCCTGCTTGCCATGGTTTATAAATAAACCTCTCTTTAGCTATATTGTCACGTTTAGTTTCATTTTCAAATCCGTAAAACATAACCTTAATAAAACTAGCTAATGTAGTTTTTCCCCAGCCATTCTCTTCATTTATACAATTTATATTTTTATCAAAATCTATTGTTACATCCGATAATTTACCAAAATTTTCTATATGACATCTTATTAAATGCATTTATTAATCTCCTCCCCATCTAAGGCTTTTATTCCACATCTGATTATGGCAGCTTTTTTCTCTTCATCTATATCCTCAAGACCACTTACCAATCTTACAAATTCGCCTTTTAATGAAACGTCTCCTGAGTAATCTTTTACATCTACTGCAAGCGTACTTTCATCATATATCTTAACGAAGAAAAATCGCTGTTCTAGATTAGTTGTCATATATGAGATGCTCTTTTCAATATTCACATCCACTTCACCAGTTAGTATGATCTTAATCATATCTTCCTTAGTGCATTCAATCTGTGATAATTCAGCATTAATCTTTTCTAATACTTCAATTGTTGTCATACATTCAGATATATCAACTGCTACTTCATATAAACATCTTGTTGAAAATGCAATAAAATCATCTCTTAATTCTTTTGTGTCCTCATTAATATCAAGCACTACAAATCCGTGTACGCCTAATTCATCAAATCCGCGACCTTCAAGACATCCTGGATAACAATAGATTCCTCTTGCGTCCAATTCTCCTCTTTCATATTTATGTACATGACCTAGGGCTAAGTAATCAATATTTTTATTACGTAAATCACTACGACTAATTACTTCTGCTCTATCCTTGCTTTTATGTTCATTTTCTTGTCCATGTAAAACAACAATATTAAATTCATCACTATTTAAATGTAAAGATGAATATATCTTGTTGTTATTATCATAAGTTAATTCGACCCCAGTAACTGCAACTTTAAAATTTCTACTTGTTTCTGATACTATATAATATGTTTTCCATTCATCTTCAAACATGTGAAGATTTTCTGGTACTACATCTAATGAAGTTATGAAATTATTGCTATCATGGTTCCCTCTAAGATAATAGAATTGAATATTAGGATAATTTGTTATATTACCTATAACAACATTTTGTACTTTAGTAGATACGTTATCTCTATCAAATAAATCTCCAGCTATAATTATATGCATAATTTCATTTTCATTAGCATATTCTACTAGCTCTGCAAATTTATTTAGTATCTCATTTCTTCTCTTTTTTGCTTTTTCTGCTTTTAAATTGGTTTCTAGTCTAGAATCCAAATGCAAATCCGCACAATGTAATATTTTCATATTTTCTACCTCTTAATTTTCAAAATATTTTTATATAACACAAGGGCAAAAATCGAAATATCATTTGATTTTTGCCCTTATTAATTCCCTCTAATTACTAAAAATCATCCTCTGTTAAAAAACATTCGGATTTATCAACTACGTGTTTATTTACTATTATTCCATATTTATTTAACAATTCAATAAATTTTTCTCCATCTATTAATTCAATATTTTCTTCTTCTGCAAATTGTTTTGCCCCGGCCGTAAAATTACCTGTTGTAATTATTATTTTATTATCGACTTGATAATCTTGTATAATTATCTTCTTTACAAATGGTTTACCAACATTAGATTCTGTGTCTATACACTTGCATAACACAATTGTTTTTTTCCCATTTTTATCTAGATATAAACCACATTCATCAGCTTTTATTTTCTCTTTTATTTCATATCCCATCTTTAATAAAAGATCTCCACATAAATCCGTAAAAGCATCATTCATGTTTTCGTATTTATTTGCGAGTTTAACTAACTTTTTTGATTTCCATTCTTTCTCTTTCTTTATTCTCAAAGATTTTAATTTACGTTTTTCTTGATCACACAACTCAATTTTATAATTTGTTCTTAACTCTAGGACTAATTCGTATATATCTTCAGCATAATAACTATAAAGATAATTTTTATCAAAAAACAGTTCACTACGCATCTTTACTAATCTGTTATTTCGTGTGTATCGCTCATCTTTTGTTCCATCTTTCTTGTGATGGTACCAATAAGATTTTCTTAAAACGAAATAATTTCTATTCTCCTTTTTTCCTTTTCTCACTTTTATCGTATTACTTATACTGGATAAATCATACTTTATCATAAAAGTTTTTCTTCTAGCCGCCTCAACTAACATTATTACAACATAAATGATAATAGCAACAATACCAAACACAATAAAAAACATTAAGGAAAAAATATCGTCATCAAACATTACAGACTCCTTTACAAACATTAATTATCCCTTATATTTATTTGTTCCGTTTTTTATGAATTTATTATAACATAAACTTATTAGCTTTTATACAACTTAAAACTAGTCTTATAACCACACCTGATAGCCCTGCCTTTTGGCAGAATCATACACAGGCTGCATATTTTTTTCTAAAATTCCATAAAACTCATCTTTTGAATTTCCCTTGCGATACAATTCCTGATTTGCCCAAATCGAATGCAAGTTATCCCTAAAGCAGCCTTCAAAAAGTCTTCTAATCTCTGGCTTACTCCCATCATTTACCAACTGATACATCAAATATTGATTCCTAGCAAATTTTTTAAAAAATGGATTCCACTTTGGCAACTTATTGCTTTTAGCCAAATTTAACGAGCTATCCATAGGCATTAAATTCCACAGCTCATCATTCATCACAAAAGACCAAGGAATAAAATGATCCACATCATAAGCCTTATCATCAATCACAGTATCCTTGAACACATCCATCACAGGACTTAAATCTATAATAGCATCCCAAAGCTTATGCACATGAGCGAGCTTTCTTACATTTTCATCCATAGGCTCTAGCTTATAAACCAAACTTGGCACCTCAGGATTGTTGTTTTGTAGCCACTTCACCTTCTCATACTGAATCCAACTAAGAATAGCAACGGTGTTGTCTTGTATCATTTTAATCCAAAAAGAATTGAAAGCAACTTCCCTGTTAAGCCCCGTCTCCCTGCCTATTATATAAGGCAAAGCTCTAAGTTTGTTGACCTCTTCAATATAAACTGTCAACCTGCCAATGCTCTCCCAATTTGGATTTTTCTCGTATCTATCAAAAAATCCCGCCAAAGCCCTATAAGGCACCATCTTTGTCAACTGAATCTTAACCGCCCTCATGGCAGTTTCATTGGCCTTTATCGCATTTTTAATCTCAATCTTTGATGCGCTTGTGGGCAAATCACTAAGCTCCTTTAATAAAAGCACAGCCCTCTCAAGGCCATCCCTAACCTCGCCTAGAACCACGCCGCTTAGATGGATGTGATACTCTAGAACCGTATACCATGCATTTGCTATCATCTCATCTATTATTTCTGAAAATGTAGTTCTTTCCACATCTTCAGCGATCAACTTCACGCAAGCCTCTAACCAGTAGAATTTGTAGCAATAAGAGGGATTCTTTAACATTTGATAAAATGCTTCCATATCCAAATGGTTATAATATTCTTCCTTAAGATTAACTTTTAGTCCACTTTTTTCAAAATCAAATTCAGCCATTTCTCGTCCTCTCTTAATTCTCTAACATCATTTCACCATAATTATATGGTCTCATTCAATTGCATCTCAATTGCATCATCGTCAATTCAATTATATCATTTTGGTAAAAATGATATAATTGAATTTCAAGATGATGTTATTAAACTAAAAAACAAGCCATAAAAATACCGACCTCCCATCGTTAGATTTTTAGGTCTAACTTTTGGGGGTCGGTACAAATATGACTTGTCTTTTCTCACATATTTTTCTTATCTCACAAAATTTGTTGCCTGCCATTCTTCTTTTTCTGGCAAGCCGTATTTTTCCTTGCCAAGGGCGATGCTCTTAATAAGGAATGACATGTTTCGTGCAAGTACGCGCATTGTCTGTAAGCCTTCCTTGTCGCTTTCGGCTTCTCCCTTTAATCTACCGTGAATGCTATTCCAGTACTGGCTTGATGCCACCGGCATGCCGCTTATTGTAAAATACTTATTTAACTCGTCAAATGTTGCTGATGAGCCGCCTCTTCTAGCAACTACCACGCTTGCTCCAACCTTCATTGTCTTATCAAAACTTGTGCTATAGAAGAGTCTATCAAGACAGGCGATAAGTGTTGCATTTGCAGAAGCATAATATACTGGAGATGCTACAACGAGTCCATCTGCTTCTTCAAACTTTGGTGCGAGCTCATTAACCACATCATCAAATACACATTTTCCCTTAGTTGAACAGACGCCACAAGCTATACAGCCTCTTACATCTTTTTGTCCGATTTGTACAATTTCAGTTTCGATTCCTTCCTTATCAAAAATCTTCACCATCTCATTTAATGCTATTGTTGTATTGCCCTCTATTCTTGGGCTTCCATTAATTATTAATACTTTCATATAAATCTCCTTTATTACCACACCAAAATCTTATTAACTATATGATTATAGCATTTTTGTCAATCTTGGCGGGATGTATAGGTCTTAATTAATATATAGTGTAGAGGTTAATTTGTCCCGTGTCCGCATAAAGGCTTGTTTCTATGAGAAGTACCCATACGCCATAAAAAAGCTTCCTAAGGGCAACAAATTTCATTTCACACGGAAGAATTTTAATCTTTTTGGGAGGATTCTATGAGATTTAGATACTTTTCATTATTATACTCTCCCAAAAAGACTGATTTTCTCATCCAAATCATCAATTAATCTTCAAAAAAGATTACAGGTAAAATTTTTACAATTCTTAATTTGCTATTTAGTTGCCTTTTACAAGGAATTTTCCATTATTTAGGCAAACCCCGGACCCCCCACTCATAAAGATTTCACCCACACAAGTCACAAAAAATATGCGCCTATAAATAGGCGCATACTCTCACTAGTATCAAAATAAATACCGTTCTTTATAATTTCAAAAAGTCATAAAATAAGACTCGCATGTACTACGAATTTTTCATAAAGCTAGTCGTAGTCCATGGATTTGCAGACTCCACATGCAAGATGCATATGGCTTAAAGAATCACACATAGATCATGTATGAATTTGTTAAAATATAATAACCTGGGGTTATTGGCAGTTTGATTAGCTCTAATCGCACTAAACTAAATTGAATTAAAATACATTTATTTGAAGATACATAACTTTAACTCAACATAAATTAAGATGCAGCTTTACAACTGCCCTAAAGAAGTTTCGATGATTCACAACCACATTGATATATATTTAGTACTTTATATTTCATTTATCTTTAGAATTAATTTGCCATTTTTCTTTAGTATTCAACCTTCGCCATCCTATTTTACAAATATATTAGAATCTATCTTTTAAACTAAATAGAATAAATAAGACACGCACAATTCATAAATAATCCTATTAATTCAATAAAAACAGTTCCTTCAGCATCTTTTTTATCACCTTAGAATTTAAGGGATGTTGATCAGTTTCAAAAGTAAATATTAGATTTTTCCCTAAAAAAATATTGTTCTTTTGATACTCATCAAGCTTCTTTAAACTTGCCTTTAAGTAATCTCTCTCGTCTAAAAGTCCAAAATGTTCAAAGTATATTTCCGTTCCTGTTTCCTTGTTATATAGCGTGAAATCTGGAAATCTAACCTCTCCATTTTTAAGGAATAAAGCCTTTTCATAATGATATGGAATGTCCAATTCGTACAAAATATCAGCAATTATAGCCTCTGACTTTGAACGAACCAACTCTCCTCGCTTTGTTTCATAAACTTTATTCTCTTCCAAAAAATCTGTTGTTTGAATTTTCTTATTTTGCCACTTCATGGCGCTTTGTTCCTTATCCAAAATATAGGGATTTACTAGGCTTTTTCGAACATCTGACAGATTGTCATAAAGCAAATTTAGATTCATTGTTGAGATTTTTTTCTTTACCTTCTCAAGGTAATTGATTTCATTTTCGCAATGCTTAATAAAATCAGCATGATATTTCTTTTGTGCAAGATTTTTCGCTATTTTAATGTCGTTTTTCTTCAAATATCTCTCGCTACTCTTATCATTTGGAAAAACTTGATAAAAACGCGGCCTCCGATTATAAAATGAAACTCGCAAATAGCCTTCACAAAACTTGTCATTGTCTCTCTTTGCCAGACTAAGCGCTTGTTTATCGGCAATAATCCGCTCTTCTAGTATTGATATTAATTTCTTCATTACTTCTCCTGTGTAAAAAATTGTAATAGGAATTCTGCGCGTAATTAGAAGTGTTAGAATTCTACATATATTGAAATTCTAGGTGTATTGAAATCTACACATATTGGAATTCTACGTGTGTTGAAATCTACACGTATTGGAATTTTCACATAAATGTAAAAATTAGACATAGTCGCGCTAAAGTTGATTGATGGTTAAACCGTGCTTGTGCATTATTGTTGCTTAACCGTGGTTAGTATATCATATAAGAATTATTTTGTCACTAACAATATATTTAACAATATGGCCCTTTGGGGATGAATTGCCCGTGGTTACTGCTTTTATCCCAGAAAGGCAATTTTTTTAGAAATAAAAAAAGTAAGATTCATCTTTTTGGATACTTTTTCTTCTTTTTGGATTATCAAGCTAACGATTTACCAGCAAATAAAGCAAAATAATTGCCCTTATGTGAAATTTCTCTTTCAAAAAGATGCTTGCTTAATTATCTTTAACTTTCATTTTTCAAAAAAATTGCCCAAACAAGCATTTTTCTGCTCATTTGGGCAATTCCCACATCAAACTAAGCAAGTTGCCGCACTTCCCGCCTGTTCTTCAAAGCTGTCCTGGCCGGACAGCTACTTTCTTTCTTTTTCTTTCTTTTTTTCACTTCTCACCAAACTAAGCAAGTTGCCATGCTTCCCACCTGGTTCTTACAGCTGTCCTGGCCGGACAGCTACTTTCTTTATCTAGTTTTCTCGAAGGCTATTCTTGGCATGTCGTCGCTTTCCACATAGACTGTGCCTGTGTGCTTAAATCCAAGCTTTGTAAGAAGATTCTGCATTACCTTGTTATCACCATGTGTGTCGATTCGTACATGGCCTGACTTTTCAAAAGCCCAATTAAGGCAAAATGTGCCTATGCCTTTTTGGGAGCCATCAGCTGCTAGTCTGTGAACCACTGCATATGGGCTTTCATCAAACCAGTTACCATCTGTAATATCGCCATAAGTTGGATCAATATCCTTACCGTAGTCATAGAAGAAGACGCCTATTACTTCGTCATTGTTATTAACACATACATAGCTTTTCTCTCTTTGTATATCTTCTTCTATAAGATTTCTTGGAGGCCAATTGCTAGTTCCCCACTGTGTTGGATTTCCATGTTCTGCCATGAAAGCTCTAGCATAAGCATAGATATCCATAATACGATCAAGATCTGATTTTACTGCATTTCTAATTCTCATCTTTATTTCCTTTCATTTTCCTTTCAATCTCATTTTCTTCCATCTTTAATTCGTTTGCAATTTAATTGTGTCAAATATTATCCACAATCATTTTACACAGCCTACTCTTGCTTGTAAAGACTTGAAAAGCTTGACTAGCTTGTATTTTGTCACAAACAATATATTAAATAATATGGTTCTTTGAGGATGAATTGCCCGTGGTTATCACTTTTATCCCAGAAAGGCAATTTTTTTAGAAATAAAAAGAGTAAAATTCATCTTTTTAGATGCTTTTTCTTCTTTTTGGATTATCAAGCTAGCAATTTACAAGCAAATAAAGCAAAAAAATTACCCTTATGTGAAATTTCTCTTTCAAAAAGATGCTTACTTAATTATCTTTAACTTTCATTTTTCAAAAAAATTGCCCAAACAAGCATTTTTCTGCTCATTTGGGCAATTCCCACATCAAACTAAGCAAGTTGCCGTGCTTCCCACCAGTTCTTCAAAGCTGTCCTGGCCGGACAGCCACTTTCTTTCTCTATTTTTTCAATTCTCGCCAAACTAAGCAAGTTGCCGTGCTTCCCGCCAGTTCTTCAAAGCTGTCCTGGTCGGACAGCCACTTTTTTCTCTATTTTTCAATGCCAACTAGCCAACTCAATACTTACTAGCTAACCCGATTCTCACTAGCTTGCAAGACTTTCGCTTGCTTCATTTCTTTTTCCTACTGTAACTTTCTTAATAACAACAAGTGTAAGAATCATAAGAACAACAGCTATAAGAAGACATATTGCCCAGTTTCTTACAAAGCCTGCGATTACGTAAGAGACAAGTGAAACAGTTGCAACTGTAATAACGTATGGAAGCTGTGTGCTTACGTGTCTTATATGTTCACAACCTGCACCAGCTGATGCCATAATTGTTGTATCAGAAATAGGTGAGCAGTGATCTCCACATACAGCACCTGCCATACATGCTGAAATTGCAATAATCATAAGCTCGTTGTTTACATCACCACCAAAGAGGTTAACAACTATAGGAATTAAAATTCCGAATGTACCCCATGATGTTCCTGTTGCAAATGCAAGGAAGATACCTACTAGGAATACAAGTGCTGGAATTAAACTCATAACTGCGCCATTAGCTGCAACACGAGCAACTACGCCACCTACATATTCTGATGCACCTAAAGAATCAGTCATTGCCTTAAGAGTCCATGCAAATGTTAATACAAGAATTGCTGGTACCATACTCTTAAAACCTTCAGGAATTGCATTCATACAGTCGTTGAAGCTAAGAACCTTAGTTGCAACAAAGAATACAATTGTAATAATAAGAGCTACAACTGAGCCATAAACTAAACCAACTGATGCATCTGAATTTGAGAATGCAGTTACAAAATCTACACCTGAGAAAAATCCACCTGTATAAATCATACCAATTACACAGCAAATAATAAGGGAAACTATTGGAAGTACCAAGTGAATTACCTTACCATTTTGTGAAATTGGAGGATGTGGCTGATCTTCTGCACCTGTAAGACTGGCTGCATCCTTCTTCTTCTTGTTCTTGTTCTCAACCATATGGTTAAGTTCAGCAAGATTCATTGAACAATAATCAAATTTCAATGTTGTAATTGTAAACATCATTACAAGTGTAAGTAATGCATAAAAATTATATGGAATTGCCTTTACAAAAAGAGAAAGTCCATTAGCCCCATCAACAAAGCCTGTAACAGCTGCTGCCCAAGATGAAATAGGTGAAATAATACATATTGGGGCTGCTGTTGCATCAATAATATATGCAAGCTTTTCTCTTGAAATTCCATGCTTATCAGTTACAGGTCTCATAACTGAACCTACTGTAAGACAATTGAAATAATCATCAATAAAGATAAGTACACCAAGAATAATTGTGGCAATCTGTGCACCTGCCTTTGTCTTAACGTGTTTAACTGCCCATTTACCAAATGCAGCAGATCCACCGGCTCTATTCATAAGCATAACCATGCTACCAAGTATAACTAAGAATACTAAAATACCAACATTCCAGCTATCTGAAAGTTGACCAATCATACCATCTACAAAGATGTGATTCATAGCAACTGAAAGGTTAAAACCTGCAAATAATAATCCGCCTGCGAAGATACCAATAAAAAGTGATGAATATACTTCCTTTGTAATTAAGGCCAAAATAATGGCAATAAGTGGTGGAAGTAATGACCAAATTGTGTTAGTAAAATCCATATTTTTCTTCTTCCTTCAATCAATATTTGTTATATAGCGGTTCTAATTTTGCGCTGTAACAAACAGTATAACAAACATTGTCAAGGATTTCATCTTAAAAAAAATAAACTTTTATTAGATCCAGAAAAATCCTTACTTTAGAACAAATCAAGCATGCTATCTAAATACATTTCTTCTCTAATTAGAAGCTGATATTCAGGCTTTACCATATAATAAAGTATAAACTCAAGTAGTATTGCGCTTCCAAGGCCTCGTCCTTCAATTTTAAAGTGAGAAAAACCCATCTTAGCATATGTATTTACAATATCATCAATCCCTATAAATCCTGGATTTTTCATTGCTACAGAGAAACGATAACCTTCTTTTCCCCTTAAAGAAGCGCAGTGAAAATCCCTTTCAGTCTTACCAAGAGCCTTTAATGATACATTTTTATAACATTCTTTTCTAGCCTTGCAATCATAGTCGCAACACTCATTGCATAAAAACTCCACTTTACTCTTTAAATTCTTTGGGAGATCCGCCAATTCCTTGAAAGACTTATTAAGTCTAAAATCAGGAACCACAAATCTAAATTCTTCCCTTTCTAGCTCTTTTTCTAAATCCTTAAAGTCTGTTAATACCTTAGTTGTAGAAGATACAAGATAAAGCCCTGGATATTTTTTTCTTAAATATTTAAGAAGTAATTCAGAGTGAACTATAACGCCATTTTGTCCATTTTTTTCAAAAGCTTCGCATAGCTTATTACACATATAGTCCTCTAGGTCATCTTCTTCAAGCTCAGAGTTACTAAAGGTGAGTCTTGCGCTTATGCCATACTCTCCCACTAGCTTTAATACATCACCAAATCTAGCATCTCCAAAGCCTACTCTACCACCACCCCACAGAGCATCTGATGGAGCACCATAGATTGAGCCTATGTCACACCAGTCGTAAAAATATTCTCTTTTTTCTGACCAGATTTTTAAAAACTCCTTATAAAAATCATAAAACTCAAACAAACCTGGTAAGTGGTAGTAAATCTTCATTAATACTAAAAATCCTCCTTAAACTTTTCACTTTTTGGCGGAAAGTCATTACAATCAAATCGTGGCAACAAAAGCTTATTATCCTTAGTTAAATCTGCCAGTCTAACTTCTGTTGAAAGGCCCAAAACTGCGCCTTTTTCCTTAACTATTTCAAGTACATCATCGTTATAACTTCCATAAGGATAATTCATAACCCAAGAACTCTTATCAATAAACTCGTCCATAACGTCTAAAGCCTTTGTTAAGTCCTGTCTTACTTTTTCCTTATCAATATTTCCAAGCCAGTAATGCTCGTAACTGTGAACCCCAATAAACATGCCATTGTCCTGCATAAGCTTTATCTGGTCTTTATTTAGGTAGAGTTCGTAAGCTAACTGCTCCTCAGTTATTCCAACATATTTTGAAAAAAGATTACTAGAAATAATATTTCTTAGACGCTCTGGAAGGGCTGTTTGCAACATTCTTTTTACAAAAATTGTTTCCTTATTGTCAAACCTGTTGGCAACCGCGTATTTTTCATATAATTCATCCGTTGATGGGAACACAAATTCCGTGCCCCTATGCCTATCCATCTGCTCCTTAACATCAGCCATAAGCTTCATTATATCCGCACAAGCTAAGATATAGTGCAACTTATTCACATCAAGAAGCTGATGCTCATTAATGGTTTTTCCTATTATAAAAAAGGATCCCTGCAGGTGACGCTCCTTTAATATAGGAAGTGCCACTGTGTAATTGTCTATGTAGCCATCGTCAAAGGTTAAAAGTAGCGGATTCTCTGGTAATTTTCCGCCAGCATAGTAATCAAGTACCTGCTCCATGGTCACTATGTTAAAATTAGCCATCATAAAATCAAGCTGCCTTTTAAAGATATCAACATCAAGCCCCTTAATTCCTGGATATCTGCTATGTAACAAGTCCCTAGTGTAATGGTACATAGAGATATATAATTTCTGATTCTCCATATTTTTTCCCCCGTGCATAATCTACTTCTGTAGCTTATTTTAAACTTTTGTAGCATTTTTGTAAAGAATTGCTGTTGGTTTCCTCAAAATATAAACAATTCATAAACTCTATTGACTTGGAGTTCACTCAAGGGCGTACAATATGTATAACCACTGATGCAATCACAAAATATCCCTAAACATTTGTCTTGGTGGAAATCACAGGAAAGGAATTGAGACGACATGTATTTAGAAAATATCAATGGACCTGAAGACATTAAAAAAATCAGTGTTGATGATTTACAGATTCTTGCTGACGAAACAAGAAGCGCACTTATTAACCGAATCAGCAAAATCGGCGGTCATAAAGGTCCTAATTTAGGTGTTGTTGAATTAAGCGTCGCTCTACACTATTGCTTCAATTCTCCAACAGATAAATTTGTCTGGGACGTTTCTCACCAAAGTTACCCTCACAAGATTCTAACCGGTAGAAAGCTTGCTTATCTTGATGATGAACATTTTGGCGACGTAACTGGATACACAAACCCTAAAGAAAGTCCCCACGATTTCTTTAAAATTGGACACACATCCACATCTATATCTTTAGCCCTCGGTTTAGCTAAAGGTCGTGATGTTAACGGTGGCAAAGAAAATATCATCGCAATTATTGGCGACGGTTCTTTATCTGGTGGTGAGGCCCTTGAAGCTCTTGATTATGCTGGCGAGTATGACAAGAATTTCATCATCATTGTAAATGATAACGACCAGAGTATCGCAGAGAATCACGGTGGTATTTACAAAACACTTAAAGCCTTAAGAGACAGTAACGGCACTGCTCCTAACAACTTTTTCAAAGGATTTGGCCTTGACTATATGTATGTAGAAAATGGACATGATATCAAAACCCTAGTAAATGTGTTTAGTGAAATCAAAGATATCGATCACCCTATTGTAGTCCACATCCATACAATTAAAGGTAAGGGTCTAAAATATGCCGAAGAAAATCGCGAAAGCTGGCACGCTGGCGGACCATTTAATGTAGAAGACGGCTCACCAAAAATAGTAAGTAATGGTGGCGATACTACTGTTTTTGACAGTCTTATTAACTTACTTGAAACAGACGACACATCTGTAATTTTAAATGCTGGTACTCCAATGGGTCTTGGATTTGTTGGTGATATCAGACAAAAATGGGCTAGTCTTGGACGTTTTGTGGACGTTGGTATTGCCGAAGAAAACGCCATGGCCATGGCAAGTGGTATTGCCAAAAATGGCGGAACTCCTGTATTTGGTACATTTGCACCATTCCTACAAAGAACATACGATCAGCTATCCCATGATTTATGTTTAAATGATAACCCGGCTACAATTTTAGTGTTATCCCCTGGCGTTTATGGCATGAACTCTGATACTCACATTGCCTTAAGTGATATCCAGTTCTTCGCTCACGTTCCAAATTTAATCTATCTTGCTCCAACTTCTAAGGAAGAATACCAGCAGATGTTTAAATTTGCCACAACTAATAAAAAGCATCCTGTTGCTATTAGAGTCCCTAACTCATTTACAAGCACAGGTGTTGCCGATACAACAGACTACTCCTTATTAAACAAGTCTTTAGTTGTTAATGAAGGCTGCGACACTGCTATTATTGCAGTTGGTCCACTTCTTTCCATAGCACTTGATACAGCTAAGGCTTATAAGGAAAAAACCGGCAAAGACATAACAGTAATCAACCCTAGATTCCTTACTGGAATTGACACTGATTTACTTGAATCCCTAAAGAAAAATCACAGTCAGGTTATTACTATCGAAGATGGCTATGTTGATGGCGGCTACGGCCAGCGCATCGCTTCCTACTATGGCACATCTGATATGAAGGTTACAAACCTTGGTTTAACAAAAGAATTCCATACAGACTATGACGCTGACGAACTTCTAAGTTCATGCGGAATCAGCCTAGAAGGACTACTGGCACGCTGCATTTAAGGCAAGCTTGCTTTCGCTAGCCAACTAACTCAAAACCGATAAATAGCGGTTTTGGGCGGTTGGCTAGCTTTTTTTGTAGCCTGGCGGGGGGTGTGGGGTGTTTGGGGCTGGCTGGTAGTGCAGGATGGCGGGGGTGTGGCGGTGTGTGCGAGTTGCTTTACGGGGCTGCGAGTTGTTTGAAGTAATGTAGTGGGCTGTGTGGCGGGAGATTGTTGCCCTAATTGGGCAAAAAATCCCAATACGGATTAGCTTTTGCCATTTTAGATAGTTAAATAAATTTAATGCTAATCCGTATCAGGAAAATTTCGTCGAAAAAGGCAACAAAATCCCTGATTTTTCTTCTTTTTAAAAAGCATAATTGCCCAAATGTAGAATTCTTCCGCGAAAAAGATTAATTTCAACTTGCTAATTTCTGAAATCTTTGCCCTAAAGCCAAAATAATTGTTGATATGGGCAATTCTTTATTTTTTAACCCCTCCAGCTTCTTAAAAGTTTCCTTCCATGCGATATCCCCGATTTCACACAACAGCTTGCTTTCTCTTCCCCTCCACTTTTCGATGGCTTCCTCCAAGATGCAACAAAGCACAGGGCTTAGAATTTCCCACTTATCTGTAGGATTTCTTCCCTGTGCTTTATCTCTATTTCGTTTATTTAATTCTATGTAATATTAATGTCATCACAATTTTGCTAGCTTCCATGAATCATAGCTTCATCACAATTCTACCAGTCTTCCCAGTAATCATAGGCATCATCCCAATCATCGAAGTCATTGCCCCATGCATCATCTGCGAAGTCCTCTGGGCTGTCGTAATCATCAGGATCGTAGCTATTTCCATTATAGATTCGTTTACCTGAGCTTCCGCTTGTGCCTCCGCTACTTCCGGAGCTTCCACTACTTCCAGAACTGCCGCTACTACCAGAGCTTCCACTGCTGCTTCCGCTGCTGCTAGGACTATAACCGCCAACTTTATATTTTGAAACATTTAATTCTTTATCAAGACTTCTTGTGTAGTATTTTTCTTCGTCCCAGTTATGAACCGTAAATAAAGGAGTATTGTTCTCGCCCCAGTATCTAGTGCCACCATAGCGAGTTACTTCCGATATTTTTTTGTTACGACATACCACCTTCATATAAATTGTGCTGTATCGATTATTTTCTAAGTCAGCCCAATAATAAATATTGACATATACCTTTTTTTTAGTTTCTTTGTCGGTTTCCATACGAGAATAATAAAAAGCAGGTTTGCCTGTGTTGCAGTAGTCTACTGCCGTTGACGGCATTCCCACATTTATGGCCTTATCTCCAAACTGATCATACCATATCTTTTTTTGGGCATATTCTTTTTCCTCGCTAGCCTTTTTTGATTCAGCTTCTTCTTGCTTTTTCATTGAAGTATAAAGCTCATTGTATTTATCGTAGCTTTCACGCATTGCGGCATCTAAGTTGCCTTCCGCAATTTTTGTGAAATTAAATTTTTTACACACTTCATAGATTTTAAGAGGATCAGCAGCTTGAGCCTCCATGTCCAAAAGCTCAATATAAATTTCCAAATTATTCTGATAATTTGATTTATAGTCAATTTCATCCAATTTTTCCTTAGCTTCGCTAAGTTTATTTTCCTGAATGAGTTGCTCAATTTCGGCTGTTTTTTTTATTATTCTATCACTTTTATATTCTGACAAAGCCACCATAGCAAAAATAAATATTATTACTACAAATACTGGTATAAGCTTAACTAAGCTTTGCATAAATTTCTTTATTTTAGCTTTCCTGCGCTTCTTTTTTATACGCTCATACAATTCATCCATAGGCATCTCCTATAAAACAAACTTCTAAACCTATAACTTCTTGCTAAAAATATCAGCTATTATCAACTATTATTTTCTATAATTTATACAACTATTATTACCCTTAATCGTCTGTGTCTACGATTTGGGTCATTTTCTCTGCAAATTCCTTTTGATACTCTTCCTCTTCTATTTTTAATTCACTTCTTGTTTTTTCATAGTCCTTAAAAACTTTAGCTTCCACAAAAGTCAGATTATTCCTGGCCTTCTCGGTCTTTATAACAAGCTGCTTATATTCAGGGCCCACCATCAATAGGCTTAGAAGCTCATCATCTGATAAATAGCCACTTCCAATTATTCCAAAGGTATCAAAAATTGTATCGTTAGAAATTGGACCAACAATTACATCCGCATCTAGTCCGTCTTTTAGCTTTCTATTGTTTAAAATATAGTGAAGCCAATCCTTGCTTCTATTAAATTCTACAATTTTAAGCCCGCCCAAGTTCAGCTCATACTCGTTAATGTAAGCATTAGCTACTGCCCACTTTGTAACAAAATCATAGTCTGGGCTTAGGTAAAAGCCTTGACCAAAATCCGCATTTTTCCTACCTCTTTTTAAATCTGGGAAGGGAATCTTTGTCTCGCTTGCATGAAATAATTTCACACTTTTCTCAGAATCTTGCTTCATAAAACCCCCGATTTTTCTTCTAACAAAAACTACTGAATGTTAAGCACTTCTCCAAGGGATAGAACTGCGTTTCTAACGCATTCATTACATGGACATAGAACGCAACCACTGCCAACTCCCTTTAAATCCTTACAGATTGTAGCGCCGCACTTATCGTTAAATTTAGCAACAATGTCCTTAGAATATCTAGCTGTTGTCTTGCCTTCTGTCTTAACGCCTGCCACCATAACAGCTCCAATTAAGGCACCACATGTACTTTCCATGCATCCCATACCTGCAGCAAAACCTGCTGAGAGATTTGATAAAACCTCCGGCTTTACATCTATTTTATCTTCAAAAACCTTTAAAACTGATTGTGTACAATTACACTTTCCTGTTGCTTTTAATTCTGCTGCCATATCGGCTCTTTCATTAATTGTCATATCTAATTCCTTTCTGTAAAAAACGGACATTCTAAATCCGCTTTGCTTATTTTTAATAAACGCAATAACACTTTATAACACTTCACTTTATACCGCGTTCAAATTTTTCCGCCTCACATCTAAGTCTATTATATCAAACTCTTATGCTCTATGCTAATCTTTGGTTTAGTTTTCCTTCTTGTCCTTATTTTTTAACTGGCAGATTCCCTGAGTCATTGTTCCCATTGGGCAGAATGTACACCAGGTGCGTTCCTTAAATAGCACCATACAAATAAGGCCAATAAGTGTTGATGTTAACATTAAACTGTAAAAGCCAAAGGCAAACTTATATGACCAGTCTGGTAGGGCACTGGCATGATAAGCCCACTTAAATGGGACCTTGAATGTCCAGAAGAGCTTTATTGCCATTTTTAGGGACTGAGCCTTACTAAAAACTAGATAGGTCTGAAATAACATATTTCCAAACATAGTTAAAAAGAAGGCCAAAAAACCGTATCTAAACCATTTTGAAGAAAGCCATTTAGGCGCTGATGCTCTTCTTGAACACTTCCCTTTCCTACCAAGGAGCCATAACAACTGACCGCGTCCACACATATTATTACAAAACCACTTATTTCCAAAAACTGCTGCAAAAACTAGTGGCAATAGAAAGTCGATTAATCCTAGCCATGCAAATAAAATATTAAAAAATCCCAACGCAAAATATAGAATCGACCATATCCAAAGATAGTCATACCAATGATTTTTTCTTATTTTCTTCATTAACTAATTAACCTCACTTTCCGCCACAATATCAATTACATCCGCTGGACATGCCTTTGCGCAGATGCCACAAGCAACACAAAGGTCCAAATTAACAACTGCATAACAGCCTTTATAAATGCTTATTGCGACCCTTGGACATTCCTTTTTACAGACCCCGCAGGCAACGCATCTACTAGCATCAGGCCTAGCTTTTTTCTTAGTCATATTATTAGACTCCTTAAAAAATATTATCTTTACATATACGCAAGATACGTTTATTATATTTGGTATAAAAAATATATCAAGTACGCAAAATTTACTTACCTAGTAAGAAAAAACTGACCAGTTTAAATTGACTAAATAAGGAGGAGTTTATGCCTAGACCAAAAAAAGAATCCCTATGCGATGATATTGCCGGAGACGGATGTGGACTTAAGAAGGTCCTTAACATCGTTGGTGGAAAATGGAAAATTATGATTTTATGTGTTATTGACAATAGAGAAACCGTCAGATACGGCGATTTAAGAAGGGCAGTTTATGGAATAACTAATACCATGCTTGCCCAATCCTTAAAAGAGCTTGAATCTGACGGTCTTGTTAAGAGAATTCAGTACGATGAAATGCCGGTTCGCGTGGAATATAGCCTAACCCATAAGGCATCAACTATGATTCCAATTTTATTAGAATTAAAAAAATGGGGCGAGGCGAACCTATAATATTGCCCACAAAGCCACTAGGATCACTAGGAAAATTAGGTTTGTAAGGGTGAATTCCTTCATATACTTGCCTGTATTTTCCTTGTATTCCTTAGTGTAGGCCTTATATGAAATTAGACTTGCCATTGAGGCAATTAAAGTTCCAAGGCCACCTACATTAACACCAATTATTAGTTCTTTATAACATGTTGTAAAGCCAGATAACATAAGGGTTGCCGGCACATTGCTAATAAACTGACTTGTAATTAATGCAATAATAAATTCTCTACCATTCATTAATTTTTCTAGTAATTCTCTAACCAAATCCAGCCTTCCCATATTACCTGTAAATATGAAAAATCCAATAAAGGTCAAAAGTAATGTATAATCTGCGCTAGCAATAAGTTCTCTATCCATTAATAAAATAATAATTAACACAACTGCATCAAAATATAAGTAAGGCACTATTCTTGCCACTGTAAGAATTGCCACTATAAACGCTAGGCTAAATAGGAGGATTGCAAGCTTTCCTCTATTATCTGTGCTTAACTTATCCACTTCCTTTTTATTTTCAAGGTCTTTTTCCACACTTTTTTCTAAATTATTAACAGATGCAAAAGCTTTATTCACAATAAAAATTGCAAGCCCAAGGCCAATAAAGGAAACTAAGCTAAATGGAAACATTATGCCACAAAATGATATAAGAGACATTCCTGTCTTTCCATACATATAAAGATTTTGTGGGTTACCTATTGGAGTTAGCATACTTCCTAAATTTGCAGCCACAGTCTGTAATACAATTACAGGAATTAGTAAGTTTTCCTTATCTGCACCCTTTAAAATCATAATAGCTATTGGCACGAAGGTTATTAAGGCCACATCATTTGTTATTAACATACTAGAAAAAAAGCAGATAAACACTAACACTGCCATTAATTGCCAGTCCTTATTAAATTTCTTAATCAACTTATTTGCTAATAAATCAAAGACATTTTCTTTCTTTAGGCCTTGAATTATTATCATTAAACCCCATAAAATTCCTAAAGATCTAAAATCAATATAGTTAACATATTCCTTATCGGGATGTATAAAAAAAGCCGAAATTATGGCTAATATCCACGCAATAGTCATAACCGGATCTAATCTTTTTATTTTTTCTAAAATCATAGTCATTACCCTTCCATTTTTTATTAACGTGCACTGCCTAGTATAACACGAATGACCTCAATAAAAAGCCATTTTTTAAACAAAAAACTCCCACAGCAAAATTGCTGCGGGAGACACGTAAATCTATCAAGACTACATTCCTACATATCCTCTTTATGATGCGGCACTATCATCCTTTGATAGTTCCTTATTAAACTCAGTAACCTTTGCTCCAAGATTATCTGTCTTATCAGCCTTAAGCTTATTAAAATAAGCCTTTGTATCTGCTACCACTACCCCATTTAAGGCAATAAGTGCAATTAAGTTTGGAATTGCCATAAGACCGTTAACAATATCAGCAATTGTCCAAACAGCGCTAACTGTCATATATGGGCCAATGAATACACAGAAGATATAAAGCCATCTATAGACTTTAACTGCCTTAGTATTCTCTCCTGTTAAGTATTCAAGACATTTTTCAGAATAATAATTCCAACCAAGTATTGTTGTAAATGCAAAGAATACTAAACAGCACATAAGTAAAAATGCTGAAAACTGTGTTGGGAAAGGTAATCCCTTCTGGAAGGCATAACTTGTAACATTAGCGCCCTCAAGTCCTTCAACTTTAAATGCACCTGTAACAATAATTGCAAGACCAGTCATTGTACAAATCATAAGTGTATCAATTACAGTACCAAGCATTGAAACAAGTCCCTGCTTTACAGGCTCGTCTACCTTAGCTGCTGCAGCTGCAATAGGTGCTGAACCAATACCAGCTTCGTTAGAGAATATACCTCTTGCGATACCCTTTTGCATAGCCACCATCATAGCTCCAAGAGCACCACCAGCTGCTGCTTTTAAACCAAATGCTCCTTGGAAAATCTGAACAAATGCATCTGGAATCTTATTAAGATTAAGTAAGATAATAAGCACTCCGCATAAGATATAAAAGATTGCCATAAATGGCACAACTACCTGTGCTACAGATGATATTCTCTTTAATCCGCCAATAAGAACTAATGCTACACAAATTGTTAAAATAATACCCGAAATAACTGTAACGACTGAATAATCCATTCCAAATAAAGAAATTGTATTAACAGAATTAGGATCAAAAAATCCCTTAATTGCTGATGTGATACCGTTGATCTGAGTAAATGTACCAATACCAAAAAGACCAACCATAACTCCAAAGACGGCAAAAATGCTAGCTAACCACTTCCACTTAGCACCCATGCCTTTTTCTATGTAATAAAAAGGTCCACCAATAATATGACCATCCTTAGCAACTGTTCTATATTTAACAGCTAACATACATTCTGCATACTTTGTTGCAGTACCAACTAATGCGGCAAGCCACATCCAAAATAGCGCACCAGGACCACCTGCGGCAATAGCTGTTGCTACACCAACGATGTTACCAGTACCAATTGTTGCTGAAAGTGCAGTACAAAGAGCTCCAAAGCTTGAAACTTCGCCCTTCTTACCACTCTTGTCATTCTTAAACATAAGCCCAAATGCCATGCCTAATTTGGCAAATTGCATACCGCCAAGTCTAATAGTAAGTAAAAGTCCAGTAAACAATATCAAGACTATAAGCGGCACTCCCCATACGAGACTATCGAGAGTTTCTAGAAAGTTATTGATTGCATTAAACATAAATAATCTCCTAAATATATAAATGTGCGATTCATTGCACTAAAGCAATAAACTACCTCATTATATATAATTTAGGAGATTATGACAATATATTTTGCTGCTCAATTTCAATCTATTCCAGTCAATATCAATCTTTGCAGCCTCTAAACACTATAGTATTATAAAAATTGCTTCGCCATTTTTATTAATCTAGCTTTGTACAGTGCTTATCATTGATTTCCTGTACCTTTTTAACACGACGACGGTATTTTTCTTCCATAAGTGGATCTGTATTTAACCATGTCTTAACTGTCTCTAAGGCAATAAGTCCACCAATAATCTTAGCTCCAAGACAAAGAATATTAGAATCTGTATGCTGTCTTGCAAGGGTTGCACATAAAGGATCCTGACAAACTGCTGCATAACAGCCATTAATTTTATTAGCAATTAAGGCACTTCCATAGCCTACTCCATCGCAAAAAATTCCTCTGTCACATTCTCCCTTTGCCACTGCAAGGGCTGCAGGATATACAAAATCAGAAAGGTCACAAGACTCCTCGTCAAATGTACCAAAATCAACTACTTCGTAGCCATTGTCCTCTAGGTATTTCTTAATCTCTTCCTTCATGCGAGTTCCTGCATGATCATTAGCCATAGCTATCTTCATAAAAAACCTCCAAACATATGAATTAACTGATATTGCTAATTATAAGTATACCACATTTCTAAGATTTTTCGCTGCCTGAACTAAATTAGTTAAACTCTCCTTAGTTTCCTTAATTCCTCTAGTTTTTAAGCCACAATCCGGGTTTACCCACAATTTATCCTTATCTACCTTAGTAAGCATAATCTTTAAGGCCTTCTCAATTTCTTCAACTGATGGAACTCGTGGAGAATGAATGTCGTAAACTCCAGGACCTACCTCTGTTTCAAAATCATTATCCTTTAAGGAATCTAGAATAAGCAAGTCTGATTTTGATGCTTCAAAGGTGATTACATCTGCATCCATATCATCAATTTCCTTGATTATATCTGTAAATTCAGAGTAGCACATATGTGTATGAATCTGTGTTTCTGGCTTTACTCCACTATGGGTTAATCTAAAGGCTGGTATGGCAAAACTTAAGTATTCACTATGCCAATCAGTTTTTCTTAATGGAAGCTTTTCTCTTAAGGCTGCCTCATCAATCTGAATAATATTTACCCCATTAGCCTCTAAATCAAGAACTTCATCTCTAATTGCAAGAGCTATCTGATAAATTGACTCCTTAATTGATATATCCTCTCTTGGGAATGACCAGTTAAGGATTGTAACAGGACCTGTAAGCATGCCCTTCATTGGCTTATTAGTTAGGGATTTAGCGTACAAGATCCAATCAAGGGTAATTGGCTTTGTTCTATAAACATCGCCCCAGATAATAGGTGGCTTAACGCATCTAATACCATATGATTGCACCCAAGCCTTCTTAGTAAAAATAAAACCATTTAGGGCCTCACCAAAGTATTCAACCATGTCGTTACGCTCATATTCTCCATGAACTAGCACATCAAGTCCCACTTCTTCCTGCCATTCTACACATGCCTTAATTTTTTCTTTGTTAAAAGCAATATAATCTTCCTTTGATTTTTCCCCCTTCTTATAGAGACTTCTGTTCTCCTTAACTTCCTTAGTCTGTGGGAATGATCCTATGGTTGTTGTTGGAAAATGTGGTAAATTAAAGGCTTTCCTTTGAATCTTACTTCTTTCATTTCTTGCTGGTGTTCTAACAAAATCCTTATCAGTGATCTTATCTAATCTGTCCTTAACATCCTGATTAAATGAATTTCTATCGCTATTTAATAAATTCTGATTATTTATGAAAATATCAGTAGTTCTATAATCCTTATTGTCTGCTAAATCACCAAGTATTCTTAACTCATCCAGCTTTTCATAGGCAAAAGATAAGTGGCTTAAATACTGCTCTGACAACTTATCTTCTCCCTTAGTTGTATATGGTACGTGAAGTAGAGAACAAGATGTCTGTAATACAATTTCTATGTCCTTTTCTTTCAATCTATCAACTATTCCTAATGTCTTAGAAAAATCGTTCTTCCAAACATTCTTACCGTTAACTAATCCTGCAAAAAGAACCTTTCTGTTAAGTCCATTTTTTTCAATTAGATTTAAGTTTTCCTTACCCTCTACTAAATCAAGGCCAAGTCCCCAAAAATCCAATTCTAAAAGCTCATTATATATGTCTCTTACATCGCCAAAATATGTCTGTAAAAGCACCTTAGTATTTAAATCCTGTCCTAGAATTTCTTTATAACTCTTTATAAAATCCTGCTTTTCTTCATCAGTTAAATCAAATACAAGGGCAGGCTCATCTATCTGAATCAATGAAATTCCCTCATTATCACACTCTTTTAGAATATTAGAATATGCCTTTACAAGACTAGCTAAAAACTCCTTAGAATCCCTATTTCCCTTAATTCTTGCTAACTTATGGAAAGTGAATGGCCCAATAATTACAGGTTTTGTCTCTATTCCATAGCTTAAAGCTTCATGATACTCTCTAATTAATTTATCAAGATTAATTTCTAGCTTAAGAGCATCTTCTATTTCTGGCACCACATAGTGATAATTTGTATTAAACCATTTTTTCATAGCTAGGGCATGTACATCTTTACCATCCTTTTGATAACCTCTTGCCATTGCAAAATATGTATCTATGTCCGATAAATTCAATTCCTTATAACGTGTTGGCACTAAACCAAGCATTACAATTGTATCTAACATTAAATCATAATAAGAAAAATCATTAGTTGAAATATAATTTATCCCTGCATTTTTCTGTACTTCTAAATGTCTCTTTCTAAGAGTTTCAGCGCTCTTTTTTAACTCCTTACTATCAATCTCTCCTCTAAAATATTTTTCAATAGAAAACTTTAACTCTCTATTTTCTCCAATTCTTGGAAATCCTACTACTGATGTATTCATATAATTACCTCCTTCATAAATGATTAAGCTAATTATATTTTCTACTTGTGTCATTGTATAATATAAAAAAAATCAAGTTAGCCATAGTTTAAAACTATGACCAACTTGATTTAATAGATTTATTAAAAATCAAAATTAATACTGCTAGCGCTGAGAATACAAATGGTGTTGCAAGTAGCATTATTGCTGTCCTTAGACCAATATAGTTTCCAAGAATGCCGGTTATTGCTGTAAATATAAAACCTCCAAGCCCTGTTGCTGTAGTTATCATGCCTGTTGCTAGGGCTTTTGATTTGCCTGATAGTGGCATAGCTAAGTTTAGGGAACATGGATAAATTGCTCCGCTAAAAAATCCTAGTGGCACACATAGCATAAGTATTAACTTAGCTGAATTTAATATTGAAATAAGCACTGTTATAGCTGGTATTGCAATAACAGAAACAAGCAAAATTTTTCTTGAATATTTTTCAAAGCTACCCACTAACATTCTTGATGGAATCATTACTATCCAGAAGATGCTAATGGCAAATTTGCCCAATGTTGATGCTAATTCTTCACTAAACATTGAATCTATAAAGAATGCAAATCCATTCTCAAAACCTACATAAATGGCCATTACAAGGCATAATAACAAGACTCCTGAAAGGATAAAGCCTTTTTTATCTCTTTCTTTCGTAGAGTTCTCTTCTTTTTCTTGAACCTTATCTGTAATTCCATGCATATATGCAAATGAAAGCGCGCTGGCAACTGCAATTATTATAAATAAAGTCTTCCATGACAAACCGCATTTTAAATAAAATGTCACAATTAATGGTGCCACAAATGCGCCAAAAGCATACATTGATGTCATGTAGCCGATTCTTTTTTTGCTGCTCATTGGATAAATATCAGCAAATGCAGCAATTGTAATAAATTGCAATGTTGATGTTGTAAGTCCTATTAAAAACATGCCAATTACAAACACGTTTCGTGAAATTGGTAGACATATTCCCAATGTAACTACTATTTGAATTATTAGTGCAATTCTTAAGCATTTAACCTTATCATTTCTATCTGCCCATGCTCCAAGTAATATTGGTGCTAACATGTCTGCAAATAGCTCCACTGCTGCTGTTAATCCCTTAGATGTGTTGTTTAAATCATAGTTTTTTCCTATGTCTAATAAACTTGCCTGATATCCTCCAGACTCAAAGCCATTAATAAAAATAATTAAGAAAAAAATAATCCACAAAAACCGTGCATTTCTTTTCATATAGCCACCCCACTATTTAGTTTTGTTTTGCCTGTATACTAATAGTATAACAACCATACAAGAAACGCAATATAAAGGATGGCTTATATTTAGCTCATATTAGAGTTCCTTAAATTTTAAAAGTTCCTCCACATAAGCCTCTCCATAGATGCTAAGCGGACTTCCCTTTCTCTTAATATAGCCAATTACAAGGGGATCTTCTTCCTTTAATTTAATAGAAACAAAGCCCTTTAAAATCGCCTTATCATCTGATAGCATTCCACTACCAATTGAATAGCCATGAAGCTCTGATATTATCTCCATTGTTGATGCTCTATCATCTGATTTAATCATCTTATTAAAATTATAATCTGACATGGCCTCTTCTGTTAAATAGAAGTTACTATCATCACTTTGATCAAAAAAGACACATGGATAATCCTTTAATTCCTCAATTGATATTTCATCTCTTCCAGCAAATTTATGATTTTTCCAGACATATACATAAGTTTCTCTTTGCATTAATGGGACAAATTCCAAATTATATTCCTTGAAAAACTTCTTTAAAACCGCTTCATTTGAACCTGAAAATGAAACGATTCCTATTTCACTTTTAAGGTTTCTTACTGACTCTAGAACATCTCTTGTCTTAGTCTCATGTATTTCAAAAACGTATTTTTCTGGGTCGAATTTTTTCAATACTTCTGTAAAGGCTTTAATGGAAAAATTGTAGTGCTGTGTTGATACTGCAAATCTCTCCTTATCGCTATCCTTTGATAAATACCTATCTTCTAGTATTTCGTACTGACCCACTACTTTTTTAGCATAGGAAACAAATTCCCTTCCTTCATCTGTAAGTGAAATTCCCTTATTAGTTCTATCAAATATCAAGATACCAATTTCCTCTTCAAGCTCTTTAATGCTTAATGAAAGGGCTGGTTGTGAAACAAAAAGCTTTGTTGCTGCCTCTCTCATAGAACTTGATTGTGAGATTTCTAAAACATACTTAATCTGTGTAATATTCATGGCATTTCCTCCCTATGCTTATTATAAAAAATTCTATCTCTTAATCAAGATACTATTTACTTTTTATTAGTCCTGTAAGTTCTAAAACTTCCTTAACTGTTGTTACTGGGATTATTTTTAAATTGTCCTTAACAATAGGTGCCACATCAATTAAGTCATCTTTGTTCTCAACTGGTATAAATACTGTCTTTACTCCGCTTTTATATGAAGACGGGGATTTAACTGTAGATTTTATAGCTGCTGGTCTTACAACCATTGCAAAACATTACCTTATGGATGATGCAAGTTGGTCAAATAAAGAACTCTCAGACACTATATTAAGACTATTTAGTGGTGACTTTTTTAGATAAAAAAAGCCCTAAGTTTTGATTTATCCTAATGGATTTTCAAAACCTAGGGTTTTTGTTTTTTATATTAGTCTGTAATTAAGAGTCTTAAAACTTATCTTAAGCTTTTAGTAACTATCTAAGTCCTATCTTAAGCTTCTGCTTCTGCCTCTGTTGTTACAGTTTCTTTTTTTTCTTCTGATTCAGCTGGAATAAGTCCTGCTGCAACTCTTTTTTCATAACGAGTATAAATAAACCAAGCTGCAACACCGAAGATTACTGGACCTGCAAGTGACCAGAATGTTGTTAAATAGTCACCATCAAGTGCTGGCTGAATAATAGCAAATACGTTAGCTAAAACTAAAACGATTGTTACTACATAACCCCAGAAGTTAGCTGACTTCTGTGTCTTGTAAACTTCGAAACTTCTATCGATATTTGTAAGCTTCTTAAATCTTGGGAAAGCAAATGAAATAAATACGTAAGGTACTGTCATACCAACGTTAACCATTGCTGTTAAGATTAAGAAGAACTGCTGCATGTTGTCGCCACCAAATGAAATTAAGAGGATTAATGCACATACGATTACACACTGAATCCACATAGCATTTCTTGGCATACCATCTTCATCAACAACACCCATCTTACCAGGCCATAATTCCTTAGGTGTACCATCGATGATCTGCTTTAATGTTGAGTAAACAAGTGTAAACATAGCACCTAATAATGCAAGTAACATGATTAAAGCGTAAATTCTAGCAAATCCACTAGCAAGTGCAGCCTGAGTTGCTGCTGATGCACCAAATGCCTTACCAAATTCTGCTGCAAAGTTTGACATGATTACATATGATACATTACCAAGTGTAATATTGTCAGCGCCAAGAATTTCGTTGTAGTTAGTAAATGAACCAACTAACATAATAAGAAGAGCATAACCTACAACGATTACTAATGCTGCAGTTACAATTCCCTTAGGGAAGTTCTTCTTAGGGTTCTCTGTCTTATCTACAAGACCACCAACTGCTTCGATTCCACCGTAAGCAAATAATGCATAAACGATGAATGATAATATCATAATTACATTACCCTGATATGCTACATTAAGTGGTGTCTTAAGTGATTCAACGCCAAGGAATGGCTGCTCAAGATGACCGTGACGAGCAATAATCATGATAATAGAACCTAAAACTACTAAAATGTTAATTGTAAGAACAGCTGTACCACCGATTGATGTTACTTTTCTGATCTTATCAATACCCTTTGTTACAAAGAATGTAATACATATAAAGAAAATAGCAGCCATTAAACCAAGAAGCTTTGTTCCTGATAAGAAGCTTGATCCAAAGAATGACCAGCTAGCTGTATTATCCTTACCAAAAATAACGTTAGATACTGGAACCCAGATACCTGATGAAACATTTACCATCCATAATACATATGATGTATACCACATAAATGTTCCGATAAATGCGTACTTAGGACCTACTGATTTGCACATCCATGAGTACATTCCACCCTTCTCTTCACGGAAAGCTGAACCATATTCAGCAACCATAAATGCAAATGGAATAAAGAATAAAATACCAGCAATTACAAACCAAGGAATTGCTGCGTATCCCATAAGATAATAAGATCTTGGAATGTTGTTAAATCCATAAACTGATGTAAAAATCATCAAAATTAGGGCCATTAGCCCAAGTTTTTTCTCTTTCATATTCCTTTACGATGTGTAAAAAACACATCTTTTCTCCTTTACTTTTTCGCTTTGAAATCATATGATTTTCCATTACGGAAATCCTTAAATATCTAGATAACTAGTATTTAATTTCGTCTTTAGCATCTTACCTCTAGATTGTATAGGTTTGTCATACGATTTAAACACCCTACATAAAAAATAAGACTCCTTAAATTGCCAAGGGGTCTATAAAAAGTTGCGTTACTTATTTGTAAACGTTACTTAAAAAAGCCAATAACATTTAATTGTAAATATGCGGTTAAATTCTGGTCTCTTAACTACAATTATCTGTAGATTAGCCAATGCCGAGATGTTTATAAATCATAAGCTTCACAGCCATTGAATTATACTTGAAACTAAATATTCTGTCAAATTACAGTTATGAACTTGTAAAACTTAGGTGTTTTAAACAAAGCACTTAATTTTATAAAGTTACAATTTCATTTAAAACTTTTTCTTGTTTCAAGAATATTTTTTAATTCTAACATAGTTTCCCAGTGTTTAGGCTGATTTCTTTAAGATTTAAGGAAATTTTTCTGACAATTTTAGATTTTGGGGGCTATATTTCAGAATTATTTTATTAAGTCAAATTCAGTTTTTCTTTAATAATATAAAGGGATTTTTAGCAGTTTATGGACTAAAAAAATGTATTTTTTTGTTTTTTTATTTGCCTGTCGATTTCTTATTCCTAGTTGGGATTCTCACTTTGCTGGTTATATATTTAGTTGGGATCCTCACTTTACTGCTTATATATTTAGTTGGTGATCCTCACTTCGCTGGTTATATATTTTTCTTCTAATTTGGTCATTTTCATATAACCAATATTGCAATAATATTTATAAAAAGTTCAAGGGAGGAAATGAAAATGAACAATACACAACAATATGAACTTAATAAAGGACTTGCTCAAATGCTAAAGGGTGGCGTTATCATGGACGTCACTACACCTGAACAAGCTAAGATTGCACAGGAAGCTGGTGCTTGCGCTGTTATGGCTTTGGAGCGCATACCTGCTGATATCCGTGCAGCTGGCGGTGTATCTAGAATGAGCGATCCTAAGATGATTAAAGAAATTCAGGACGCTGTTAGCATCCCTGTTATGGCAAAATGTCGTATCGGTCATTTTGTGGAGGCTCAGATTCTTGAGGCTATTGAAATTGACTACATCGACGAATCTGAGGTTTTATCTCCTGCTGATGATATTTACCATATTGATAAGACTAAATTTAAGGTTCCTTTTGTCTGCGGCGCGAGAGATTTAGGTGAGGCCCTCAGACGTATTAACGAAGGAGCTTCTATGATTAGAACCAAGGGTGAACCTGGCACTGGAGATGTTATCCAAGCTGTAAGACATCTTCGTAAAATGAATTCTGAAATTCGAAAAATCGTTTCAATGAGTGAGGATGAGCTTTTTGAAGCTGCTAAAGAGCTTAAAGTTCCATATAATCTAATCACATATGTCCACAACAATGGCAAACTTCCTGTTGTTAACTTCGCAGCCGGTGGCGTTGCAACTCCTGCTGATGCTGCTTTAATGATGCAACTTGGAGCTGAGGGCGTTTTTGTTGGTTCTGGTATTTTTAAATCCGGTGATCCAAGAAAAAGAGCTTCTGCTATCGTTGAGGCCGTTACTAATTACAAGGATGCTAAACTTATTGCCAAACTATCAGAGAACCTTGGAGAAGCTATGGTTGGCATCAATCCAGAAGAAATCAAAATCATTATGGAAGAAAGAGGAATTTAAAGAAAGAGAAATTTTAAAAAAGGAGTGTGATTTATGAAAATTGGAGTTCTTGCCCTTCAAGGTGCCTTTATTGAGCATATCAATATGATTAATAAGATTAATCAGCAGAATTGCCCTAGTCTACTCTTTAATCAATCTAACAACTTTGCTTTTTCTAATTTTAAATTACAAATTGAATGTGTTGAAATTCGTAGGCCAAAAGATTTAGCTGAAATTGATGCCCTTATTATTCCTGGCGGGGAAAGTACTGTGCAAGGTCTACTTCTAAGGAAATCCGGTCTTTTTAATTCAATAAAAAAATTAATTGAATCTGGAATGCCTGTTCTTGCCACTTGTGCTGGTCTCATCCTTCTTGCTAAAGAAATAGAAAATGAGTCATCAGCCCATCTTCAAACTTTTCCAATAAAAGTTGTCCGTAACGCCTATGGTAGGCAACTTGGAAGTTTTTGTAGCACTGCTAATGTAGGCGAAATAAAGGATTTTCCTTTAGTTTTTATCCGTGCCCCATACATCAAAGAATGCCTTTCTCCTGATGTTACCGTACTTTGTAAAGACAAAGACCGCATAGTAGCCGCCCAATATAAGAACCAATTTGTCTATGCTTTTCACCCTGAAATGAGCGATGACACAAGAATTCATGAGGAATTTATAAAAGCGGTTTTTAAATACTCAAGTAAGAAACTGTTAGCCGGATAATTTATGAACAAAAAAGACATTGAGTTGTTGGTCATATGTTAATTCCAACCTAATCTCAATGTCTTTTTTATTCTAATACATTTCCATTCTATGCATTCCCATATCAAACAAGAACTTTTGCTCATCTATACAGAATGTATAATATGGACTTTTTGCCGATTCATATTGTTTTTTACTTACTTCTATCGTCTCAGTTTTTCCGTCTTCATACTCAAACTCTATATTGTAAACTCTTCTTTTGCTTTTCCCTGTTGTAATGTGAGTCTCTCTACTTACCACTGTTACTTCTTTTTTAACATGTGTAGAGGTTAAGTTCACTAAAGAATATACTACAACAACTGAAATAAATAACATACCTATAAACATTGCTACTTTTTCGTTTGCTCTATCTTTTTGAGTTCCCATAGTTTTTCTTATAAATAAGTAGCCTAGTGTTGCTACTATTCCTACGCACATAAACCAAGCTATAAGATTATCATAATTATAAAATTTAGCTGACCACAAACTCATTAGTAATATTATCGATGTCTCGTAAAGAAAAATGTCACAGCAAATCATATTATTTTTATAATAATAGTTATTTTCTTTAGAATAGTCTTTAGCTTTCTTCACTAGTTTTTCTGTTATATAAACGCTTCCTCTATAATGATAAATAAATACTGCATCTAGGAAATAAATCAACAAGCAAAGAAAGGAAAATCCTTTTCTTATAAATTCTGACGGAATCTCACTATCATCCTGCATTAATAAAAAACCAATAACGAACACACACACTACTGCAAAAACACTAATTCCAACTAACCAATTTAGTTTGGATTTAGCTTTCTTTATTTCCGCTTGGGTAAAGCGCCTTCTGTTAGAGTATTGGGGATTAACTCTATTACTTGCATCACCGTTATTATTAATCATCCTGTTAAAATACGGATTAACTCCTGCATTGAACTGGCGCATGCTTGGATTTGATTGGTAATTTCTTGTGTTTTGGGGTGAGTTATAAGCATTACCAAATCCAGCATTGGGATTTCTTCTGTAATCATTCATTGTAGTACTGCCTCACATTTTTATTTTCTTTACAAATGTAGTTTTACCATAGGCTGTTGCTGTTGTCTATACGTATTTTGAAGAAAATAAAATGGAAACGTTTAATTTAGTGCACGTTTGGAGCGCTTGAAAGTGCTAAGATAGCAGGTAACTGGCGGGGAACGCGAAAGAATTGTGGGCTGGCGGGGGGTGCGCTTTATGGAACCTTTTTGTGTGTTTTTGGACTTTTTTATTGAAAAACAGCTGTTGGGTCATGAAATAAAACTACTGACCAATGGTCATTTTGACCTTTTTCTCTTGCTACACAATTTAGGTCCATTGTAGCATTTAATTACCTAAAGCTTCCTCCTATGATCATTGACCTTTTTTGTTAAATTCTTGTTTTAGTCCTATTTTTACTTTTCAATTTCATAAATTGGAGTTGACCTTTTTCCTAAATTATCGAAATAAAGTCCAATTACGTAGGAACTTACTTAAATTGACACTGACCTTTTTTCTCAAACTATCAATATAGGTCAATTTGTAACTTCGCCATAGCCATAATTCCCGACTTCACCACAGCCATAATTCCAAACTTCACAATAGCCATAATTCCCGACTTCGCCATAGCCATAATTTCCAGCTTCGCCACTCATTCTCATCCAAGCACAATTAAATATCACACAAGATGCTTTTTAACATTGCTTTTATGCCTTGAATGTCTAATGGGCTTCCTTGCATTTCATAAGTCATGATAAGATTTTTTCCAAGATAAATGCCATTTCTTCTGTATTCATCGAGCTTTTTTAGATTTGATTTCAGATAATTGTCGTCATCTAACAAACCAAAATGCTCAAGGTAGATTTCTTTTCTGGTTCGTTTATTAAGTATCGTAAAATCGGGATATCTGATTTCTCCATTCTTTAGTTTTAGAGCTTTTTCATAAAGATACGGTATTTTTAGTTCTGTGAGAATGTCAGCTATTATAGCTTCTGACTTTGATCGAACCATTTCGCCCTGCTTGGTTTCATAGGTTTTATGCTCTTGCATAAACTCATTAGTCTTGTAAGTTTGCGACATCCATTTTGATGCATACAAATCATCGTTTTCAAAATATGGACTTATTAATTCTCTTCTTGGGATTTTTTCTTTAACAAATGCAGCATCTGCATCGTATTTAGATAATTTCTTAATTGAATTTTCTAGACATTCTATTTCTTTTGTAGCAGTTTTTATAAATTTTTCTCGATATGTTTTTTGTGCAAGCTTAACCGCCATTCCTCGCTCGTGTTTCTTGATATATCGCTGGGATTCAGAATTTTCGCCTTTTACATGGTAATAGCGATAACTTGTGTCTGATCTTGAAATTCTCAAACGTCCATCCGGATACAAATCATCATCGCGTAAAGCAAGATTTAACGCCTTTTTCGTAGCTTTTAGCCGCTTTTCCATTAATTCTATTATTCTATTCATCTGTCCTCCTTTGTTATTTTTGAAGTGGATAATATCTTTTGTAATATAACTTCTGAAAAAGTATATCATATATAGTTTTCATGCACAACTCTTCTTGCTAAAGCCCGCCATTATAAAAAGCATGTCGCCTAAACCCAGTAATAAATTGTAAAATTTAATTGTACGCAATTTTTTTATTCATAATTTCATTCCCTACTCGCTGGCTGATTTTTCTAATCGCAAGTTATAAACATGTAATTAAATACATGTTTTTTATGACAATATTTTATTTATGTGTTATTATATTTATCGCGAAATATATTTTTGTTATTCTATTTTATTAAGAAATTGGGGGAATTATAGGAGGATTTATGAAGGACAAAAAGAATATTAAAGATTTAGTTCTACGATATCTTATTTTTCTTGTAGGACTTTTTATTGCATCCATCGGGGTTGCTTTCTCTACAAAGGCTGAACTTGGCACTTCGCCGGTTTCATCTGTACCCTATTCTGTTTCTTTGGTGAACCATTTATTTAGTTTTGGTGGTTGGATCAATGTTTTGAGCATCACTCAGATTATTATCCAAGTTATAGTACTTAAATTTAAGTGCAATTATGTTGAAATCGCGATTCAAACTGTGTTGGCATTTGTTTATGGATATTTAACTAATCTCTCATGCTACTTGCTTAGCGGAATTAATCTTTATTCATATCCTGCAAAATTCACATTTATGATCTTAAGCTGCATAATTCTTGCTTTTGGTATTTGGATTCAGTTTAAAGGAAATGTTGCTATGCTTCCTGGTGAGGCCATGAACCGCGCAATTAGTAGCGTTACAAAATTTAGCTACGAAGCTATGAAGATTTTCTTCGATATTTTGTATATTATAATTTCTGCAATTATTTGCTTTGTTGCTTTCCACAAGCTTCTTGGAGTACGCGAAGGCAGTATCATTGCGGCTTTATTAGTCGGCACAATCATTAAGTTTTATAATATGATTTTCGATAAAATTGCTTCTGCAAAATGTCCAGAGCCAAACCCGGACACATTATAAATATAAAGATGCCCACATTAAATCTTTAATGTGGGCTTTCTTGTATTTATTATCTAATTTACCGCTAGTTCACTAGGCAGCATGCTTGATTATTGTAGCAATTCTTAACCGAACGATTAAACCTAATTTAATTCGACAATTCTTTGCTTAGCATGTAACCGTGATTTAGTGGGCCATTGCCCTTGCCTAAATTGAGGTTTGCTGCAATTGCGCCTGTAATATATTCCTTTGCTTTACTAACAGAAGCTTGAAGTGTCATGCCTTTGGCTAAGTTAGAAGCTATTGCACTAGATAGAGTGCAGCCTGTTCCATGAGTATTCTCATTTTGAATTTTCTTTGTTTCATACCAGATTTCCTCGCCCTGGCAATACAAAAAATCATTGGAATCGCCAATGCTGTGTCCCCCCTTAACAAGGGTTGAACAGTTATATTCCGTACTTATTATTCTTGCGGCTCTAACCATATCCTCTTCGTTTTTTATGTCGATGCCAGAAAGTACACTGGCTTCAGGAATATTGGGTGTTACAAGACTTGCCAGGGGAAAAAGCTTGGAAGTCATAGCTTTTATGGCATCCGTTTTTAGAAGACGCTTGCCTGATGTTGAAATCATAACGGGGTCTATCACTATGTTTTTAGCCTTATAAAAACTAAGTCTTTCAGCCACAAGCTCCACAAGTTCCTTAGAAGGTAACATTCCAATTTTTATTGCATCTGGATAGATATCTTCAAAAACAGCATCAATTTGCTCCTTTAAAAGCTTAGGACTTGTCTCTTCAACATCCTTTACTTCTTTTGTATTTTGCGCTGTAATTGCTGTGATTGCACTCATGGCATAGACATTATTCATAATCATGGTCTTAATATCAGCCTGAATTCCAGCTCCTCCACTACAATCACTGCCTGCAATTGAAAGTGCGGTTTTTAATTCCATATATCATCCTCCCAAGTTAAAAACTAAAGATTATTATATACAGACTATGCAAAATTTTAAAGATATTTATGGCAAAATATCATAATTCGTGCAAATTGGATGACCATCTTTATCATCATATATTATTTGGGCGTCGATATCATAAATTGCCTTTAGATTCTCCTTTGTCACAACAGTTTTGGCATCGCCCTCACAAATGATTTTTCCTTGTTTCATGGCTATCATGTGATCCGCGAAACGAGATGCTAAGTTTAATTCGTGAATAACAATTAGGA
This sequence comes from Lachnospira multipara LB2003, assembly GCF_000702205.1. Classification (GTDB taxonomy): domain Bacteria; phylum Bacillota; class Clostridia; order Lachnospirales; family Lachnospiraceae; genus Lachnospira; species Lachnospira multipara_A. The sequence goes on from NZ_KL370871.1 coordinate 310,649, forward strand.
TTGTGGTCTGTCTAGCTCTATTTAATTCCTGCAAAAGCTTTAGAATTTCTAACTGATGAGCCATATCAAGATAGGTTGTGGGTTCGTCAAGAATTAGAGTATCTGTGCACTGAGCAAGGGCCATAGCAATCCATGCTCTTTGTCTTTGACCACCTGATAGTTCCTCTACATTGCTGCATTTTAGGCTTGTTAAACGAACTTCCTTTATTGCTTGTTCTATGATTTCATTGTCAGTTTTTGTAAGGCCGCCAAAACCCTTTCTATATGGGAATCTTCCAAAGGCTATTAACTCTTCAACAGTAATTTTTTGCGGAACCACTGGGTTTTGAGGTAAATAAGCAAGTTCTTTGGCAATTTCCTTAGTCTTATAAGATTTTATGTCTTTATTATTCAGAAAAATTTGGCCATTTTTAGGCTTAATAATTCCGCCAATTGACTTTAAAAGAGTAGATTTTCCGCAACCATTAGAGCCAATGACCATGGTAATCTTACCCTTTGGAATTTTTACGCTTAAATCAGAAATTATTATTTTGTCATCGTATCCAACCTTAAGATTTCTACATTCTATGGACATTCTTATCGCTCCTTCACTAAAAAATACACAAAAATTGGGACTCCAATCATAGACACACATATTCCCACAGGAATTTCTATTGGAGAAAAAAGATTTCTTGCAACTATATCGGCAACTATTAAAATAATCGAGCTTATTATTCCTCCAAGTGGAATTATAAATTTGTGTCTATCACCCACTAAAACTCTAGCAAATTGTGGTCCTATAAGACCTAAAAAAGCTATGTTTCCAGCCACTGCTGTAGCAAGTGCTGATAAAAGAATTGCCAAAATATATAGCTTAGTTGTTTCCATTGCTACATTAAGGCCTAGTCCTGTCGCTAATTCATCACCAAGCTTTAAAAGATCAAGTCGTCTATACTGACAAAAAACTATAATCGTTAACAATAAAACTAATGGGCCAACGGCTTTAATGTAATCCCAGCTTGTTCCCCATAAAGAACCGCTTGTCCATACCAAAACCTCATTAAAATCCCCTCTACCCATATTCAACTCAAAATATGTGATTATTGCGTTAATCCCTGCATTTACACCCATTCCCACAAGAATAAGTCGAATTGGATTAATTTTACCTTTTTTAATTGCTATTAAAAATATTATTGTACTTACTAGACATGCTCCAAAAATTGCCACAAGTGGCATTAGAAAAATCTTATTTCTTGAAAGGGTGTCGTAGTAGGCTCCTGTACTTAGCGTTATGTAAGCTACAACTGCAAGGGCTGCGCCACTATTTATTCCCATCATTCCCGGTTCACATAATGGATTTTTTGAAATTGTCTGCAAAATTGTGCCTGCACTAGATAGAGCAAAAGCCACAATTATTGCAATAACCATTCGAGGAAGTCGAATTTTTACAATTACCAAGTTCTCAGCTCTGCTGCCATTACCAAGAAGTGTATCTATTACTCTATCTGCGCTCATATGGTAACTTCCACTCATTAAAGATAGGATAATTGCTGCTAGTAAAATTGCTATTCCAAGAAAAAAGGCTATGGCGATTTTTCTATTATTTTTGCGCAGTTTATTTAATTCATTAACTTCTTTAAATTCCATTATGCACGCTCCCGTCTTACAAGATATAAGAAAAATGGTACTCCAAGAATTGCAGTAAATAAGCCAACTGGAGTTTCATAAGGCACATTTACCATTTTAGCTAAAATGTCGGCCCATACTAAAAGAGCGCCGCCATAAAGAAAGGAAATAGGCATCAATTCCCTGTAATCCGATGTTACAGCCCTTCTAATAATGTGTGGAATAATAAGACCAACATATGCAATATTTCCTCCAACACTTACGCAAGCTGCACAAATTGGGATCATAAGAAGAATTGTTATTAAGCGAATAAGCTCAGGCTTAACGCCAAGGCTTAAAGAAACCTCATCTCCAAGACTTATAACATTAATTTTTCCTGCAAAAAATAAGAGGCAAATTCCTAGAGTCAGCCCGACAAATAGAAGTATTAGCACATCTTCCCATGTTACATTTCCAAGTCCTCCTGCAAGCCAAAAAGCAAGCTCCTGTGACCTATTTCCAATTAGCGCAATTGTGGATGCTAGGGAAAGTGTAAATGTACTTATGGCAGTTCCAACAAGCAGAAGTTTTGAAATATCTCTGCTAGCACCAAATTTTATACTGCATAATAAAATAGCCAATCCAGCAAGTATGGCACCAATCATAGCCATTAAAACACCCTTAAGTCCTTGGCTAGTGCCTAAAAAAACAGAGGAAAAACTAATGGCTAGTGTAGCCCCCTGACTTATTCCAAGGACAGTAGGTTCAGCGATTGGGTTTCTTGTAATTCCCTGCATCACGCTACCACAAAGGGCTAAAAGTCCACCAATTATAAATGAGACAATGGCCCTTGGAATTCTTGCATCCCTAACCAAAATCATGTCAATTGATCCATCAAAAAGAAAAATACTGTTTACAACCGTATTAAACTCGATGTTTTTAGAACCAACACATGTGGCAACGGTAAGTCCCGCTGCCACTAATATAATTCCTATTACAACTATTATTATTTTTTTAATCTTATTAATTATTTCCATTAGAAATTCCTAAAAAAGCTGGTATTTCATTAACAAGTAACTTTCTACCTATGCAGCTGTATCCTTCATTAAAGTAAGGACTAGCGCTTAATGTAGTTACATTTCCATTAGCAACTGCTGGGATTGCATTCCAACTTGCATTTTTTTGAAGGGCAGCTAAATCATCCTCTGTACCAATGGCAAAAATATAATCAGCATCAATTGAAGCTAAGCCCTCGTAACTTACTACTGGAAGGGAAATATTTTCCTGCTGTGGCATACCTTCAGGTTTTTTAAGGCCTAAATCCTCATATAAAACTGAACCAAAACCTGCAGCATCAAAGATGTAAAGATTTCCACCAGATGCAAGGAATGAAAGATATGTTGCATCCTCACCCTTAGCTGACTTGATTTTACTGCCAACTTCCTTAGCTTCTGCATAATAACTATCTAAGTATTCATTAACTTTATCGCTTTTTCCAAAAATCTCGCCGACTTCCTTTAAGTCATCAGTCCAATCAGTCTGAGCAAGCTCAATCATTACTGTTGGTGCAATATCTGAAAGATCATCATACATCTGCTCCTGAACTGAGCTTATAACAATTAAGTCAGGGTTAAGATCTAAAATTGCCTCAATATCCATTGTGCTCTGCATGCTATATCCAAGAATCTTAGTTCCTGATAAAGTATCTTCTAAATAACTTGGGAACTTAGTGTAATCATAAGCATCTGAATTAGCTGTACCTACTACACTAAAACCTAGAATTGAGAGCATATCGCTGTTACCACTTAAATCAACGATTCGCTGTGGATTTGCAGGAATTGTAACTTCTCCTCTTGCATCTGTAACCACAACTGTTTCACTTGCTTTATTATCTGCAACATCCTTATCATTTTTTGACAAGCCACATGCTGCTAAACTAAATGCCATAACTAGGGCTAAAACTGAACTAATTAATTTTCTCTTTCTCATAAATCGTTAGTCTCCTTTCACTTAGGTTAGAATCATCTAACCGCGTGTTGTATTATATAGACTAGCTTTTAAATTAGCAATATATACATCTGATTTAATATTTGATACATCCATTTTTATAGTTTATAATACAAATAAAAAATCACCGATTTCAAAACGTAAACAGTGTTTATAACACATATTTCATAAATATTATTTTTTTATAAAGAGGATTTTTAATATGAAAAAGGTTAATTCCATAAGTGAATTTTTAGAATATACACTTCGTAAAAATCAGTTTAAATGTGTTAAAGATGAAGCTAATTGCAAGGTTTACATAAATAAAGCTAATGAAGAATATATAGAATACTCCAGCAAAGATAAGTATTACCTTGGAATTGCTAATTATAAAGTTGCTAAGGATTTTAGCATTTCCTTTACTAATCCATCTAAGATTTTTAAATTTGGTATTGTATTTGATGGAACTACTTCCTTTAAAATTAATGACGTAGAAGGGCATTTTACTCCTTCTGCCTACTTTACTTTCGAAGAAGGAATTAAAGGAATCCAAAAATTTAGTGAAGGAAGCCATCATCATGGTATGGAGATTACTATTTTTAAAGATTATCTAGATGAGGTTTGTAAAAAATTTGATTGCCCTTGTGTAGACAATTTTAACCTTAAGGTCAATACTCCTTACCCCTACTTACCTAAAGAAGTTGTTATCCAGCTTCAAAAAATCCTATTTCTTCACAACAATGGTCTTCTTAATCCCATGCGATTAGAAGCTAATATACTAGACTGTTTGGGAATATTTTTTCATGAATTTATGAATAATAAAGAACAAAAAAATAAGAGTATCTCCACTCCAACTATTATTAACATTGGAAACAGAAAGGTAAGCCTTACGGATAAAGATATTAAGGCCATTGAGAAAGCCTATGAAATACTTACAAAAAAAATGAATGAGCCTATTACCATACTAGAACTTAGTGATATGGTTTATTTAAACGAGCAGAAATTAAAGGCAGGCTTTAAGGCAATTTATAAACTTACAATTCATCAATATACCACATCCCTACGTATGTCTGTGGCAGCTAATCTTCTAACCACCACAAACTTGAAATTATCAGAAATTGCCAACTACATAGGTTATTATCATACTAATAATTTTATTGCCGCCTTTAAAAAATTCTATAAGGAAACACCTAGCAAATTTCGCGCCAAGCTAAATACTGACAAAGCGAGATAAATGGGTGATTAAATCATAACCATCCCATACTAAATCAAAATCCATGGTGTGTCCAATTTCTACAATTCTATCAATACCCTTAATGCCAGATGTTATTAGTTCTCTAAACATATCTTTATTGCCAATAACTGATAATGTCTGGCAAGAATTATTATCTGCAATATCTCTTAATTCTAATATGTCACTACAATTGTATTCATAGAAAAATCCACAGCTTTCCATATAATCCATCAACTTAGAATCAACCCTATCTACCTCAACACGATATAGGCTAGTATTATCAAGCACTGTATTTACTAATTTAGCATTATAATCCTTTGTAGCAATAATTGAAGCTGTTGTTAATTTATTTATTGCAGATACTGCTTGAATCGTATATTTTTCATGTATTTTTTTTAAATTTTCTTCCCAAAAAATACTCTTAGCCTCATCAATTCTACTACCAAGCCAAATCACAATTCTTGGACTTGTACATGCATTTTGATCTGATAAATAAGTATCATTATAAAAATTAATTGCTACACTTTTCTTGTCCGATTTTTCCAAATAATAATCCGAATCTATAGCAAGTATTGAATATCTGTTGGCAAATGTGATTTCATTAGATCTTGGCTTTATCTTGGATGTTCTTAACTCATTTATAGTATCATCCCCACCCCATATTATTCTTGTATCAGCCATTAGAGATAAATAATCGTTAATGTCCTTATTCCTCTCATAACGAATCAACACTATATAATGTCGTATTTTTTCATAGTCTTCTAATAGTTCATTAATAGCATCTACAACTATATCAACCTGTTTAAAATCTTTAGATGAAAGTCTTACCACATTAGCATTGCCCGAAAGTAAGCCTGCTACCAAAGAATAAGCAAAATTCATAGCTACATTAGACGGTGCTATATGAAAGCACACTCCTCGTCCAAGCCTGTAAAAATTGTCTTTATTATTCCAACGTTTTTTTAAATTATTCAGGGATGCCTTTCTAATCCAAAAAGCAAAACTAATAATATCCGGATAATTCTTAGCTAACTTAGAGTGCATAAGCTTAGCTGACAATTCGTTTAGCATTTCCATTATCTCATCATCAAAAATGGGTCTTGTTGCTAGCTTTGACATATTCTCCAAAATTGCTTTATTTCCCACTAAATAATCTATATTATCTAAACTTGTCGGCATAGGTATCACTGCACCCCCTTATTTCAGCATTTTTTAATCGTCCAAAAATCTTAAAATACTTACCCTTTCTACCACAAGGACAATCATCTTCGCCTAGGATTACACCCTCATCCTCTGTTAGTAGACTATGTCCTGGATATGAGGTTGGAATTGTAGAAAGCACCTGTACAATGCCTCTTTCTCCTATCTTATTCACCGAAAAATCCAGCGGATTTCTCACTATAACATCAGAAAAAATACTAGCATGTAAATGTCCACACTCACATTCCATATATATGCAGCCTGTCTGCTCAACCATACCATAATAATCATGAATATCTTTTATATTACATACTTCATTTAGCTTCTCATGAAATTCATCTCTAGATACGGCTTCACTTGTAAGTTTTTTCCATCCTCCACCATGAATCATTATTGCATTAGATAAATCAAACTCTATCCCTGACTTTTTAAGCTCTACTAACTCCTTATAAAAATGTTGCCAGATCATAAAAGTAAAACCAAATATAAAGATTTTCTTATCCTTATTTACTTCTAAAAAATTTCTTAAACCATCTACATCTAGCTTCATTTCATCATCTAATGCAAAAAATTTCTTAGATGCAAAAATAGAAAATCCAAGTATTCCGGCGCCTCTTGCTGAAAATAGTGCTCTGTTTTTTATAACAGATGGGCAGTCTATTATAATCATTGGCATTCGACTTGAACCTGTAAAATCAGAAACTATCTTAACCATAGCTTTTTGCTGATTTGCAGAGGTTTCTTTGTCTAAATATATTTTTGAAACTCTTTGATTTGTTGTTCCAGAACTATGCATGGTCTTTATAATCTGGTCATCTTTTACAGACTTTAAATCTAGTTCCTTAAATAAGCGCACAGGTAAAAAAGGTAAATCTTTATATGTTAATCCCTTTGATTTAAACTCATCTGCGCTTTCAAAATCTTTAAAATGCCATAATCTATTAATAATTTCCCTATACTCACTACAATTATTAAGATGTAGCTTAGACAGCCAAAGAAGACGATCAGTTAACACTTCCGTTTTTTTTGCGCTATCCAGTTCAAAGGGTTTTATACCTAGTATTTCCTCAAACGTCATAATATTTCTCCAACTCTTTATATGTGGTCTTTCCTGCATCATTTTTAGGGATTTCATCTATTACTACTGTTTTAAAAGCGGCTGGATTTAGTCTTGTTTTTTCAGAAACAAATTTAGCTACTTCACTTGCTTTTGCTTTATCTGTTAGGAATATATACATACAATCATCAACCCCTGCACAGGCTACCTCTATCTCAAATTTTCCCTTTATTAACCTATCCACTTCATCTAAATTTACTCTATTTCCATAGATTTTCAAAAATCTTTTCTTTCTTCCAACGATGTAATAATATCCATCTTCATCAAACTGTGCCATATCACCTGTATAAAGGATTCCATTTCTTTCATCTCCTTTACTAAGGTCTGAGAGCGAACTTGCATAACCTAAAGTTACATTAGCTCCCTCATATACCAACTCTCCTGTTGTATAACTTGTCGTAATTAGCTGTCCTTTTTCATCAATTAGCTTAAAACTGCCACCAGGAATTGCTATTCCCATGGAGCCCTTCTTTAATACTGCCTGATCTGCTGGTAAATATGCCATCCTTGCAGTTGCTTCACACTGTCCATACATTACAACAAAGTTTCTTCCTGTATTCTGTGCGAATTTCGCAAATTTCTCATGAAGTTCTGGAGTAAGCTTTCCACCAGCCTGTGTCATGGTTTTTAAACTTTCAATGTCCATTTTGTACACTTTCAATTTATCAAGCATTTCATATGTATATGGAACACCGCCAAAGGATGTGGCTTTTTCCTGCTTAAAAAAATCCCAGAATCCCTTATGCATTAATGTCTTATCTGTTAAAAGTAGTGATGCTCCTGCCTGCAAATGAGTATTTATTATTGATAATCCATATGTGTAATTCATTGGCAGTGTCGTAATTGCCCTTTCTTTGTCGTCAATTTTTAAATACTCTATTATTGATTTTGTGTTAGATTCTATATTTATATAAGATTGTCGCACAAACTTAGGAGATCCTGTTGACCCAGATGTTGTTAGTAATAAAGCTAAATCATCGTAGAGCTTAGCATCTTCAATAAGACCTGAACTAAAAAGCACATAGTCACTAAACTCATAAATTGATTCTAGCTTTCCATCCCTAAAAACATCTAACTTTAAAATGTCATCTTTCATATTTAATGGCGCCATAATAAAAGCCGGTCTATAGTTCTGAATTAATGTATCTAGCATTGTTACATCCAAATTTCTACTAATTAAAGCCGGCACAACTCTTTTCTTTAGACATGTTACATATGAAATTATGGAGCCAATTGTGTTAGTTGTTAGTATAAAGCACAGACAGCGCCTATTAATGTGCTTAAATAAGCTTTCTACTTCTTTATCTAACTGTCCATAGCTTAATGTTCTACCATCGTCCTGATAAAGGGCTATTTTCTCTTTATTATTAAATTCCCACATCTAGAATCCTTTCTGCTATAGCGTCTGCCGTAAGTCCATATTTTTCTAACATATATTTATAAGTTCCTGCTATTAAAAAATCATCTGGTAATGCTATATTTATGACTTTTCCTTTATAGCCCATCTTTACAATCTCAGAATTTATTATTGAAGCCAATCCTCCTATAATACTGTGTTCTTCAACTGTAACTAGCATTTTATATTTATTACTCAATACAGACTTATCTATTGGTTTTAAAGTATGCATATCAACTACATTAGCCTCTATGTTTTTTTCTGATAAAATATCAGCAGCCTTTAAGGCACTATAAACCATGCTTCCTGTTGCAATAATAAGAATATCATCTCCCTCTCTTAATTGATTGGCTCTGCCAATTTCAAAAGGGAATTCCTCCTCATAAACCCTTGGCATTGAAGGTTCTCCAGTCATTCTAATATAAACTGGACCTGTATAATTTGCTGCTGCCTCAATACACAAAACTAACTGTGCACAATCACTCGGGGAAAGAATTACAACTCCAGGAATTGCATTCATTACCGCAACATCCATTAATCCGTAATGTGAATTTCCCAAAATACTCATGGAAATTCCGCTTCCAAGAGCTACTATCTTTACATTAAGATGCATATATCCCAAATTCATTCGCACCTGATCCTCACAGCGATGACTTATAAAAGGTGCAAAAGATGATGCAAATGGGATTAATCCTTCTTTTGCAAGACCTGCAGCAACTCCAATTAAGTTTTGCTCTGCTATTCCTACATTTATGTAATGATCTTTACTTTCCGTCATTAAACGAGTAAGTCCTGAAGAAGCTCCTAAATCTGCAGATAAAGCATACACTTTATCATTTTTTTCTATTAAGTCTAACATTGCTAGTCCATATGTTGCCCTTGGACCCATACGTGACCAGATTTTAGCATTTTTCTTAGATAATTCCATACCCTCTCCTTTAAAGCTCACTTAAAGCACAGTCATACTTTTCCTTAATTAATCTATTATGGTGCCATTCGTTATTGTTTTCCATAAAAGATATTCCCTTACCCTTAATAGTGTTGGCAATTATAATTTTAGATTTTCCATTAAAATCAACATTATAAGCCTTCCTTAATTCATCCTCATTATGTCCATCTACCTCTATGATTTCAAAACCAAATCCTGATAATTTAGTAGTTAAATTTGATAAATCTATAATATTCGCACTATCACCATCGCTTTGAAGTCCATTATTATCTATAATTATTGTAAAATTATCCAATTTCCATTGTCCTGCTAACATAAATGCTTCCCAGACAGAACCTTCATTACACTCTCCATTTCCAACTAAAGTATAGACTTTAAAATCTTCTTTTTTGAGTTTAGCAGCCTTTGCTATTCCTAAAGCAAGGGATATTCCTTGCCCTAAACTACCGCTAGAACACTCTATTCCATGAGCCAAATTCATTATAGGATGTGAAGAAAAAAGACTTCCATCCTTCATATAGCTTTGAATTTCATCTTCTGATATAAGACCATTCTCTACAAAAATTGCAAAAAGAGACATAACGCAATGTCCCTTACTAAGTATAAATCTATCTCTTTTTTCCCAGGTTGGATTTGAAAAATCATAATTTAACACATCTCTATATAGTACTGTAAGTATATCAACAATTGACAATGCCCCGCCAAGATGCGTGCTTACACCACTATAATAAGCCATATCAAGTATTCTTTTTCTGACATTCTTAGCCTCTACACTCATATTCATTCCCTATCTTCCACCATCAATTCTTATAATTTGACCTGTTATAAACTCGCTATTATCTGACAATAAAAAAGTACAAAGTTTACCAATTTCTTCAGGCTTTGCCAATCTTTTTATTGCCAACTTATTTAACATGTCCATCTTTAATTCTTCTGTCATATTAGAAAGCATGTTAGTATCAACCATTCCTGGTGCTATGGCATTTACTCTAATATTAAAGGGTGCCAACTCATTTGATAACTTTTTTGTTGCACCATTAATTGCAGCTTTACTTGATACATAAGCAAATTGACCAGGTTCGCCATCCAGTGATGCTATAGAGGATATATTAACAATGCTTCCCTTCTTCTGTCTCATTAATCTCTTTAACAGTCTTTGTGTAAATTCCATTGGACCAAAGAAATTAATTTCAAAAGTTTCTTTAATATCATCCATTCTTGTCATAGAAAATAACTCTATATTTCCCACTACACCGGCATTATTCACAATACCATCAATACTTATCTTCTCTTCTATAATTTTTGAAGCTGCTTCCCTTATGGATTCTCTATCTAAAAAATCTATGATAACAGGCTTAATTTCCACATTGTTTTCTTTCTTTAGCTCTTCTATCCACATTTTTGTATCATCATCAACTTTTCTTAAAAGAGCCCATACATTTGCGTGATTCTTAGCACATTCATTTACTATTGCCCTTCCTATTCCACCAGTTGCACCTGTTATAACTATATTTTTATTCTTTAGCATCTTCTATATAATCCTCTTTTCCAAATATTTCATGAGCGTCCCTTGGCGTAAAAATATTTCCCGCATCTGGTAAGTATTTCTTTCTAAATTCTCTATTATGCGCACTTATACACATTGGACTATAATTTCCAAAATACTTTATAGAAAAACCATAATCTAATATTTCTTTTAATGATTGCTCTTTTATATTACCTATTTTTATATTGATATATGGACAAACCAAAACATCACCAAGTGGAGTTATATAGGTTCTATTTACTGTCCAACATCCTGATATTCTTTCCCTTTTTGGATCATACATATCCCAGGTATCAAAACAACAATCATATTTTTTTCTAATATCAGCTAAGATTTTTAAATCATTTGCATCCATTATGTTATCTTTCCACGTTCCAAAGGGCATTGCCATCATAAAATATGTTGTATATCCTTTGTTTTTGGCATAATCAAGACATGCATATAAATCTGGATCTGTAGAATTATGATGTCCAAAAATTAAATTAGGCCACGCAGCCATTCCCGCCGCATGAACGTTATCTAAGGCTTCTAGTGCCTTTTTATGAGCATCTTTTACGCCTCCTCTTTCTTTATTATGTTTAGTCTCATCCATTCCTGATAATGATATTCCTACACAATCTATCCCTTTGCTTGCTAATTTTTTTGCCATTTCCTTAGTCATTAAATATCCATTTGAAATTATTATCATTTGAAAGCGTTCTGGTTTAAAAGCATCTATTAACTTAAAGAGTTTATCTGGTGCTACTAATAACTCTCCACCTGTTAATACGATTTCCCATATTCCTAATTCGTCAGCCTGATCAGCTAAATGTCTAATTTCTTCAAAACTAAGGCAATCGTTTAAATGCGCATTGTTTTTTTCAGCTGAAAAACAAAACTCACAATTAAAATTGCAAACATTATTATAATTAAGAGTAATTGCACGAGGTAATTTTCCTACCTTATTATCATTTTTCTTCTGAGCCTTCATAAATTTTCTAACTTTTTCCACTACTCGTGGTTTATTCATCATTGCCATAAGATTCTCCTATTGTTATAGGCTAATTACATCATCTAGAACAACTAATATAAATTCCGCATCCATGCACAATTCCGTACCTACATATATTTCGCCCTTTATAAATCCTAATCCACGTCTAAATTTTTCTACACATGTTTTAATATAAATCTCTTCATTGGGTAAAATATGCCTTCTATACTTTACCTTGGAAATATCTGATATATTAGTTGTTTTATCCTTATTTCCATCAATTGTTTTTATTGCAAGGGCAGCAGTATTAAATAAAGCTTCTTGCTGTAAAACCCCTGGCATCATTGGATTCCCTGGAAAATGACACTTAAAAAACCATTCATCCTCCTTTAACACTCGCTTACTTGTTGCAATTTCTCCAGGTTTTACATATGCTTCATTTATCATTAAAAGCGGTGGTCTATTTTTTAAATACTCATATATATCTTCTTTATTAAGATATAAAAAACCATCTTCGTTTTTTTTCATATTTCTACACCATATTTACTAAGGATTTCCTTGCCCTTCTCATAGCTTGAGAAAGCAATTACATCATCTGTTTCCATTTCAATATTAAAAGCATCTTCGATTTCACCTATTAAATTCATATGTCCTACTGAATCCCACGAAGAAACTCCCTGATACTCCAACCCATCTAGTTGATCCTTTGTTAATTCTAAAGCCTCCATAAATATTTCGTCATACTTCTCTAAATTCATAAAATCCCTCCTATACTTAATTATTTATAATACTTGGTCTATCTTGATCTCCATCTGCCTTAAAACAAAATGTTTCATCATCTCTTCTATTCACCCATATTTCCTTATTTTCTTGTACAAATGGTTCAAAATAATTTGGAATTATATTAACATCATCTTCTAGCCTTTCTACAAAGCCTGCTGCCAATAAATCCTCATCATTCATCTTTTGCTCATATAAGTCTATATATTCATATTCATTGTCATTTATTAATTTTTCTAAAGCATCACCCACATACTTAATTGCAGAAGGATCACCTAAAATATCTAGTATTCTTAATGCCTTAGCTTTATTTCTTTTGACCTCTTTACAAACAAAAACCGTAGAATCAGCTATGCCATACATATAATACTTATATACTGGATGATTAAAGTATCTTCTCTCAACATACCATCTATCCTTATATGGTCTTCTCTCTTTAAATCTTTCATCACAAAATTGTTTATACATTTCATCAGCTGTATTAAATAAAACTAAATCCAACTGTGTATCATTTTTTTTGGCATTTGAATGGACTTTTTTTACAATTCTTGATATTTTCCCTGTATCATTACCTGCTATATAAAAATGTCTCATTCTTTCAACCTTATGCTTTAAAAAACGTTTTATTAGTGGGGCTGACGTCTTCATATCAATACCCGGTGCAATATATGATCTTGGTTTTAAATCCAATAACACTCTTTTATGTAATTCAATTCCAATAAATGGAACCCTAACCGTTGGATTTGCAAGCAACATTCCTGTTGCCATATCAGTCTGTCCTCTAACATACTCTTTACTATAAAAATACATGCAGTGCATTGCAGCTATTTCTCCATTAGCTTTATTTATTGCAAGATATATGTTTGGTCTAGCAAAAGGACAATACTCATATCTAAAAAAACTCTCATTAGTAGCCAATATATGTTTAGGATTTCCCCAGTATTTCTTTATAAATTCCATGATTTTTGGAACTTCATAATCATATGCTAATCGAAACTCATATTCTTCATCATATCTATTCCCCACAACAATTCCTCCAATTGCTATAACAAATACGTTTTTCCTTAATCTTTATTTAATTCTATATCACGGCTTCTTATTTTATCTTTAATAAATTTATTATATAATACAAATAATTTATTAGCAACAAATTATCTTACAATCAACTAGTCTTATTGTAGCTGTACTTATTACCTTATTGGGGGCTGGATTTCGTTAAAATTTACTTTGTGACATTTGTCATATGCAGTAAATGACAGCAATCACTAGTATCTGAGAGGACTTTTATTTATTATAATTTTAGGATTTATAAATTCAACAAAAAATGGGGTTTAATAAGGAGAATAATTTATGAATGAATCCATCGTTAAAGTTAACAACTTAGTTAAGCGATATAAGGAAAAAATCGCTGTAGATAATTTTTCTTTCGAATTAAAGCAGGGAGAAATTCTAGGACTTTTAGGTCCTAATGGTTCTGGTAAAACTACAACTATTAACTGCATTTTATCTCTTCTTAGTTTTGATAAGGGAGAGATAATAATTTTTGATAAGGCCATGAGTCCTAAGGCCTACGACATTAAGTCAAAAATTGGCGTAGTTCCTCAAAACGTGGCTGTTATGGACACTTTAAATGTTTATGAAAATGTAGACTTCTTCTGCGGACTATATATTAAAGAAAAACAAAAGCGCCGCCAGTATGTAGAGGAAGCCCTAGAATTTACAGGTCTTAGCGACTATAAAAAATACAAGCCTAAAAAACTATCTGGTGGTCTTTTACGTAGATTAAATATTGCCTGTGGTATTGCACATAAACCAAGCTTAATAATCTTTGATGAACCTACTGTAGCCGTTGATCCTCAAAGTAGAAACGCTATTCTAGAAGGCATTAAGGAAATGAATAGAGCCGGAGCTTCTATTATTTACACTTCTCATTATATGGAAGAGGTGGAGGAAATTTGTAGCCGTATCTTGATTATGGATCATGGTAAAAAAGTAGCCGAAGGTAGTGCAACTGATTTAAAGAATTCTTTAAAGATTCGCGAAAGAATTTGCATAGGCATGCCTGCTATAAATGATGATATTATCAAGGATATTAAAGCCATAAATCATGTCTATGATGCTAAGTTTGATGGTAAAGAACTTATTATTAGCTTAGATGGTGGGGAGCATAATCTTGTACATATACTTGAATATTTTTCTGAAAAAAATATACCTTTTGGTCATATCACAACTAAGCTTCCTACTCTAAACGATGTATTCTTAGAAATTACTGGAAAGGAGTTGCGTGACTAATGTTTTTTAGATTTTTTTCTTATAGCTTAAAACAACTAGTAAGAATGCGCTGGCTTGTGGGCTGGAACTTTTTATTTCCATTAGTTCTTGCAAGTGCTTTCTACCTTGGTTTTGGCAATATGATTAAGGATGACCCAAACCGTTTAGACACTATTGAGGTCGCCTATGTGGCTGGTGATGGTATAAATAGTAACTTTTTATCCGTTATAAACGAGCTTTCAAAAGAAACTGAAGATCACAATAAAATCCTTGATATCACAAGCTTTGATAGTTTAGATGAAGCCAAGGATGCTTTAAATAAAAATAACATAGATGGAATCTACTATCAGCATGATGACACTATAGAAGTTATTGTTAGTGAGAATGGGCTTAACTCTACTAGCCTTTCTCAGATAGTAAAGAGCTACCAAAATTACCAAGCAAGTTTTGAAAAAATTTTATCTGAAAAACCAGAAGAAATTAATACACTTATGGCTAACATGGAATCTAATCAAAGCTTTATAAAAAAACATGACTTCAATACTGGAGTTTCACAGTATATGCAATTTTTCTATGCTTTACTTGCCATGTCCTCTCTTTTTGGATCTTGGATAAGTACAGCTATAATGACCAATTTATGTGCTAATTTATCTGAATCTGGCAAAAGATTTGAGATTGCACCTGGTCATAAATTAAAGGCTATTTTTGCAGGTATTCTTGCAGGAACCATCCTTCAAGCTCTATCAAACGCAGTGGTTATCTGTTATGTAGAGTATGTACTAGGCCTTCATTGGGGCGCACCGATTTGCATGGTTATTGCCATAACTATCCTTGCTAGTGCCCTTGGTATCTCCGTTGGAACTTTAATTGGATCGATTTTTAAAAATCAATTAGCCCTTTCTATGGTACCTCTTGCCTTTACCATGACTTGTTCCTTCTTTTCAGGACTTATGATGGGTGGTATTCAGCAAATCATTCAGAATTTCTGTCCACTTTTAAATAAAATCAATCCTGCAACAGTATTTACAGATAGTCTATATCAATTAGCTTGCTATGGTAAAACTAGTGCCTACTATGAGGATTTATGCATAATGGTCCTTATGATTGGCCTTTGCCTCGCAATTAGCGTATTGATTTTAAGGAGGAGAAATTATGACAGTATTTAAGGCTACGCTTCTATCTTTACGAAGCTTCTTATCAACAATAATAATATACTTTTTAATATTTGCCATATTTGCAATTGTTAGGGCTAAGGTTTCATATAACACAACAGCAGACCTTTACAAGGATACAAGCCTAGATGTTGCAGTGCTTGATTTAGATAATAGTCAGCTAAGCAATGCTTTGATTGACTATTTAGATTCTAGTCAAAAAATCACAAAATTAGATTCAAATAATGAGGATATTAACTATCAAGCAATCAATGATAATATCCGTTTTGAAATATATGACTACGCTATTATTATTCCTACAGACTTTAGCGAGGCCATAATCTCAGGAGATTATCAAGATAAGCTAGAATATTTAGCTTCTGCTAATTCTGCTAGTGGATATTTAATAAGTGAAAAAATAAATACATTTTTATCAGACGTAAAAACTTATCTAGACTGCGGTTATAGTGAGGAGGATGCAATCAAAATCTCCCTAGAACAAGTGGAAAAAACAGACATTGTAGATACTAAAATTTATTCTAACGACAGCTACAATTCAGTTACTAATAATGCTTCTATTTCTTACTCTTTTGTCTTTAGTGCCTATTCTTGCCTTATGATTCTTACAGTTTGCATTGCTTCTGTTTTAGGATTTTTGAAAAATAAAGACTCAAAGGATAGAATCAGCGTTAGTGGTAAATCATTTGCTAGCCGTAATAATGAGTTAATTTTAGCAGTTTTTCTTATAGGTCTTGGAATTACTCTTTGCTTTTTTATTTACTCTGCTATACTTGGAAGAAAACAGCCAGATTTTCATATGCTTTTATTCTATGGAATAAATGAGTTTTTCTTAATGTTACTAGGCCTTGGAATTGCTTACTTTATATGTTCAATCACTTCAAATACAAACCTTATAAACATGCTTTCAAACATGATTGTATTATCATTAAGTTTCCTTTGTGGAGTGTTTGTTCCTTCTGAATTTATGTCAGAAGCAGTAGTGAAATTTTCACAGCTTCTCCCAGTTTACTGGTTTGTGGATTGTTGCAAATATATTGAGCATCACGACTTTTCAAATATTCTTAGTTCACACTTTTTTGAATGTTTGCTAATTCAATTAGTTTATGCAATAATATTCTTTGTAGCAGGAATTATTATTAACAAAAAGAGGGAGCAATATGCTTACTGATGTTTTTATTAGACTAATTGCAGCAATTTCGCTGATAATATTATTAAATGCAAAGGACATTACGACAAGTTCCGTCGTAGTGTCTATTTGCATATTCTTATTTTTAGAAATCACTATCTTAATTCCTAAAAGAAAACTAGCAGACAGTCTTCTTTTTGTACCTTTTTTGGTTTGTCTTATTTTTCTTATTATAAATAAGCCAGAGGACTTTCTACTAAATTTTGCCTATCTATTAATATCTTTGGTTTTTACATACATATCCACAATACTATATCAAAAAGTCCAGGATTATAAACAACAACTGTATAAAACTAGGGATGATAGTGTGGAAATCGAGAACTTACTAAAAAATAAAAACAAGCATTTAGTTCTAGAGCAAGACCAGCAAATTCATCTTGCCACTTTAAATGAAAGAAACCGAATTGCTAGAGAAATTCATGATAATGTGGGGCACATGCTTAGTCGTGGCATTTTACTTCTTGGGGCCATTAAAACTATGAATTCTGATGAAAATATAAAACCCCAGCTTGAAATGTTAGCAAACACTCTAGATGAGTCTATGGAGAAAATGAGAAGCTCCGTTCACGACCTTCATGACGACTCTATTGATCTTAATAAAAACTTTGAAGACATTATCAAGGAACTTAGTAATTTCAAGGTTTCTACAGAATTAGATTTTGAAAATAATTTACCTAAGGAAGTTAAATTCAGTCTCATTGGAATCTTAAAAGAAGGGGTTACTAATATTATTAAGCACAGTAATGGTGATAGTGTTTCTATTATTCTTCACCAAAACAGAAGCTTTTGTACTCTTTCTATTTCTGATAATGGGAAGGTTGATTCAGATATAAAGAAGAAGATTCAGTCCGGAGTTTTTGAAGGAATCGGACTTGAAAATATAAAGCAAAGAGCCAACTCTTGTAATGGAGATGCATACTTTTATTGTAATGACGGTTTTACAGTCTTTGCCAGATTAAATTTCTAATATCAAGCTTGATAGCTATAAGGAGATAAAATGCAAAAATCTATTTTACTAATTGATGATGACGAACTTATTACCATGTCTCTTGAAATGATAATTTCAAGCAAGGAAGAATTTAAAATTGTAGGAAAAGGACATAGTGGATTAGAAGCCATTGAGCTTTATGACAAGCTTCAGCCTGATTTACTTCTAATGGATATTAGAATGGAGGGAATGAATGGTTTAGAAGCTGCCAGGGCGATTCTAGCTAAATACCCTGAGGCAACTATCCTTTTCTTGACTACATTTTCAGACGACGAATATATAATCGAAGCTTTAAAGCTAGGGGTAAAGGGCTACCTTCTAAAACAGGACTACAAAGCCCTAGACACAGCACTTACTGCAGCCATTAATGGTCAATCTGTCTTTGGCGGTACCATTATTAATAAATTACCAAGGCTAATGAATAGTGAGGCTAAAACTGCTAACTTTGACTATGCCGCTGCTGGCATTACCGATAAGGAATTTGCCGTAATTCAATTAGTGGCTGATGGTTATTCTAATAAAGAAATTGCAAATAAACTTTTCTTATCTGAGGGAACTGTAAGAAACTATCTCTCAACAATTTTGGAAAAATTAGAACTAAGAGATAGAACTCAACTTGCTATTTTTTATTTAAAGAACATATAAAAAAGTGCCATCAAGGCGATTATGTCAGATATCTGTCATATCACCTTTGATGGCACTTTTTATAAATTCCCTTAAATTCACCCTTATATCTTTAATTCTTACTTTCTTATAAAATCTGCATCGCTTTCTGGCATACTGTCATCCGATATATATCTTTCTACAGTCATATGAAGATCATACTTTTCTCGAAGCTCCATAATTGTTTTCATCATAGGTGAAGCATGGTGAACATCAATGGATTCCTGATCTTTCCAACTATCTATCAGAAGTATTGTTTCAGGGTCATCCAATGACTGAAAATATTCATATTTGAGATTTCCTGCTTCACTGCGGATCTTATCGACTGTTCCACTACTGACCATTTCCTCTGCAAACCTTTTTGCAGCACCATCCCTTCCTTTGTAACGTAAATTAACTGTAATGCTCATAATAACCTCCAATCAAAAATTCATTTTTGCACAATCGCCCACTTTTTTCCTTGCTACAAAACTTTCTACTAAAATCATAAAATCAGCTTTAAAAACTGATAGGTCATTTCATAAATAGTTACATCCCGATGCGACAGCTTAACTTCATCCATTGCTGATATCTGCTTGGCTGTGGGATATGCATAAGGATAAATGCCATACATATAAGGGAAAAACACATATCTTATCTGTTCACTTTTCTCTGCAGAAACCCCAAGATGCTTTTTAAGACATTCGTCAAAAAGCTCTATAGACTCCTTGAAAGTTCTCTTATATTCTACAAGAAGTTCATCTCTGCTATTCTCTTCTATCTCATATAAATTCATGGCAGAAACTTTAAGAAGTGTTTTTCTCTCTTCCATAGATTTTGCCAATGCTCTTGCTAGTGCATCCTTATCCATAATAGCTTTTCTTCCAATAACGCTCCTAAGCGCATCATTCCATTTCATATATTCGCGAGTAAGAAGACCTAAGAAGATTTCTTCTTTAGTCTGGAAATAATTGTAAATGGAAGGTCTGGAAAAGCTGGTTTCAGTACTGATATTTTTTATAGTAATAGCATGGAATCCCATGCTTTCATAGAGCCTCTCACAGGCATCCATTATTTCCTCTCGTCTTTTGTCTATTGTTTCTTTAAGTTCTACTGCCATGATTTTCTCCTATAAACTTTGTATCAACTAATTATATGTTATCGCTTAATTGACATCATGTCAACATTGATTTTTACACTGCGTTAAAAAATATTAGCCTCACCAGTATATACCGATGAGGCCAATTTATCATACTATTTAATTGTATATTACACTTTAAATATTTAAGTCCTTGTAAAAGCTTCTTATAACCTCAGCTGAATGAGCTAATTCTTTAGCTTCTTCATCACGAAGTCTTATTTCTACAATTTCTTTAGCACCATCTGCATTAAGTATTGTTGGTACACTAAAATATAAATCCTTTATCCCATATTCACCATTTAATCTTACTGATACTGGTAGGATTCTATTCTCATTAAAGAGAATTGACTTAACAATAGCTGTAGTTGATGCTGCAATACCATAGCAAGTATTTCCCTTTCTTGTAAAGATTTCCCAGCCGCTTTTCTTAGACCAGTCAAGAAGTTTTTCCTTAGTAATATCATTAGATCTTTCACTATTATCTGATAATACATCAGCTAAATGCTTACCACCAATTGTAGCACTTTCCCATGCCATTGTTTCTGTATCACCATGTTCACCAATAACAAAGGCCTCTACGCTTTTAGCATCTAAATCATAAGTCTGTGCTAATTTACAGCAAACTCTTGCTGTATCAAGGGCTGTTCCTGAGCCAATAACATGATTAGCTGGAAGCTTTGATAATTTCTGTACATAATATGTCATAATGTCCACAGGATTAGAAACTACAATAAAGATACCATTAAATCCACTCTCCATTACAGATGTTACAATGGATTTTATAATGTTCATACTTGGAGCTAACATCTCAAGTCTACTATTGCTATCCTTAGGCATTGGTGCTGCAGCTGTAATAATTACAATATCTGCATCCTTACACTCACAATAATCACCTGCATGAATATTTATATTTCTATTAAGAAAATACATTGCATGCTGCATATCAAGAGCTTCTGCATAAGCTTTATCCTTATTAACATCAATTAAAACAACCTCTCCACATATGCCCTGATTTATTATACTATATGCTGTATTAGCGCCTACATTTCCTGCACCAACCACAACAACCTTAGAACTCTTAAAACTCATTATTTTCCTCCTTAAATAGCTTATTTAAAAACTCGGTCAAAGAACATTAACCGAGTCAATATATGCTCACAAGGAATTATAACACTAAAAAACCGACTCTTAAAATTAGATTATATATCTAACTTTAAAAGTCGGTTTAAATTTATTTTTAAATTATATTTTCATTTATTCTAGTATAACTTTGCACCAGCTGGAATGTGGTTATCAATCATAAGAAGGTGAAGTTCTTCATCCTCTGAGTTCTTAATGTTATTAACTGCTGATAATAACATACCGCATGATTCAATACCCATCATCTTTCTTGGTGGAAGATTTGTAATAGCTACAAGTGTCTTTCCAACAAGTTCTTCTGGTTCATAGTAAGCATGAATACCTGAAAGGATTGTTCTATCTGTACCTGTACCATCATCTAATGTGAACTGTAATAACTTCTTAGACTTTGGAACTGCAACACAAGCCTTAACCTTAACTGCTCTAAAGTCTGACTTGCTAAATGTATCAAAATCAACATCCTCTTCAAATAATGGCTCAACAGCTACATTGCTAAAATCAATCTGGTTGTTTGGTGTAAAGAAACCATTATTGTTATTAGCTGAAGATGAGCTAGACTTTGTTGGATTCTGGCTCTTAAGTGTTGGGAACAAAATTCTTTGTTCTTACATATCGTTCCAAACAATGTACGAATCAATCCGTACTGCCATATAGGGTATTTCCAAATCAATCCGTATCTGTCCGTATTATTAAAAAACTTTACGGTCAAATATGTGTCAATCTGTACTTTTCCCATGCACTAACGCTGTTCAAATATGTCCAAATAACTTCTCATTAAAGACATATCTATCTATTTAATTATAACTCTTCCTTCAAGATTATTCAACACTTCCTGCTTCTGCTCTGCAGTACAATCAGCATAGATATTCATAGTTGTTGATATATCAGAATGCCCCATTATACTCTGGATCACTTTCAGGTTTGTTTCACTCTCACAAAGTCTTGTACAAAACGTATGCCTCAATATATGGCAGCTAAAGTCTGGAAGTAATATAGGACTTCTTTTTTCTTTTTTTGCCAACTGAGTTTCTTCCTTATTATACGCTTCACAAATTCTCTTAATTGCATTATTCACAGATTCAGGTGTATAGACATTCCCTTTTGCAGAAGAAAACACAAATCCAGAATAATCATCTACAACTGACTGACAAAAACCTGTGCACTTCTGTATTTCATATTCCATCAGAAATGCCTCTCTTACTTCCGGCAACATAGGTATAGTTCTTATACCAGCCTCTGTTTTAGGTGTCTGAATAGAATGAACTACTTTTCCCTCTGCATTCGGTCTATAAATAAGGTTATGATTCACACTGATGTAGTTTTCATCAAAATTCAAATCATCCCATCTAAGTCCTAAACATTCAGAAATACGCATCCCTGTTCCAAGCAACACCGTAATAACCGGATACCATCCACTATATGTATCACTTTCCTCCACATAGTTTAACAAGGCTTTTTGCTGTGGAACAGTTAGCGCTGTCTTCTTTTTAGGAGCCCAAGATTTATTCTTCTTAATTTCAGCCATTACACCTTCTGTTGGATTTACTCTTATAAGCTGATCTCTAATTGCCATCTGAAAAACAGGATGAAGCAAACACTGAACACTATCTACTGTATTCGCTTTAAGTCCTTTTTTGAGTATCAAATCATAGTAAAAGTCTTTTACGTCAGAGTATTTCACTCTCGACAACTTCAGTTTACCAAAACTATTTCTAACCCAGCGATCATAACAGTAAATGTAATTATTCCTAGTTGTATCTTTTAGGTCATACTTCTGCTTTATATACTTATCCCACAGCTGATTTACAGTCACAACATTGGCTGCTAAAGGATCAATTCCATCTTCTAAGTCATAGATAAGCTGCTTCTCACGCTTACGTAAAGCCTGCAGATTGGTTGAATAAATTGTTTTTCTCTCACCTCTTGGATTTGTCCAAGAATAGCTATATCTACCATCCTTTCTATAACATTCACCATTTTTTAACGTATGTCCTTGCGGATCTTTCCTCATTCTATAAGCCATTTTATTACCTCCAATTCACTTATAAAATAGGAACAACTACGCTTTTACCTTACATAATCATTATAAATCGACTATGTAAATCTCGCAAAAACGTAGCTGCTCCAAATTAGTCCATATTAGTACTATTTAAGAATACATATCCTCTATGTACTGATTTAATACTTCTAGATTCACGAGGCACACGCCTTTTATCTTTCTTACCGCTCCAGCCTCTTTGGCAAGGTCCATGAAACCATGGACCCCCATTGAGTAAAGTTCTGCGCCTTCGTTGTATCTAACATATTTCTTTTGACCTGTTCGAACATCAAATTCTAAACTCTCTACCGGTTTTCTCTTATACGCCATATCTATATCCTCCATTAACGCAATCCATACTGTGTCGAAAGTTCATCCCAAGTTTCACCCAAAATCTGTGTAAGACTCGACATTACATCATACTCATCAAGTCCCTTTTCCTTCACAAATTCTACAATTAAATCCCTGCAGCGAACTCTCTGATGAGTGATAAAGTTCACATCGATATGTTCTACATTGCATAATACGATTGGACCGCCCTGAATCACTGAACCATTCTTTCGTGGAGCATCAATCTGAACATCGCTAGTAACTAAATGTTTCTTGCCAATGACATCTTCCTTCACAATCTTAAGGAAGTCAGCGTCACACGCTAACTGTGCTAATGTGATGTCATCATACTTTTCTGAGCAAAATCCAAAATTCTGGCAGAAGATAAATCTCTGCATTGGACGTAGCTTATTAACGAAAGCATGAAATATATCTGTTATTTTCTGAGAAGCAATGTAAAGTTCTTCCATCTCTGTTGCATAATCACAGTTGTTCTCAATATCTTCCATTCCTGCTCTACTCATCATTAAAGACATTGTCTTTGCAATATCATTGACCGAAAGCTGTGTCGCAGACACTTCTTTCATGTTTGCGAAGATGTCCTCAGCTGTAATATCATCGACATCTATGCCATAATTATTTGTGATGTAACGCTGAGTCTTCTTAATGATGCTTTTTTTGTATCCCGCTCTCTTAGAAACACCATTTTCATTGTTTGTAACAGTTCTTGCTGGGTCCTTAGTATAAATCTTTACAAATGTTCTAAATGAGCAGGTGCCTTCGGTCTCTTTATAAGAAGGGTTGTTGAATTTGTGGAAGTTCTTCCATACTTCCAAATAAAGCTGATTGAGATAATCATCTGCAATTGCCTTCATGCCATTCTTGCGAATGTAATAACATCCCTCTTCTTTAATAGTAGGCATCATAATACCAAAGACATAATCAGCTACTTCTCTCTTCTCTTCTTCTGATAAGATTTCTCTAAGGCTAACTCCAATTTCGGGTGCCTCAACTCCATTACGGATTGAATCAATCACCTTTGCCATTCTTGTGAGGTAGTCTGCCTTGCACTCCTCTACTGGGTTGTAATAAAAGCTTTTAATCATCTTAAATTTCCTCCTTGTTTTTGCTTTCAAAATTCATGTGGACAATGGTCCAGATGAATCTGCAGAAATTCGCGGAGAAAATTTTCAATTCTGTTTTCATATTTCTCCTCCGCACGTTTACTAGTTGTTCTTGCTGGTAAAAACGTGTTAGGGAGGAGATCTGCTCCAATGATTTGCGAACATAAAAATGCCCCTTTCCACCTGAGTCAGTAGAAAGGGGCAAGAACAAAGCTTTAGCCTTCAGCCATTGCTTCCTAAAATTAGGCATAAGAAAGCAAGGCTATATCAAATGATTTACAATTTCATAATGTTAAATCATTCAATATGTCCTCACCCCTTATAGCGCTAACTTCAGGGTTCGATATTTTTTTAAACAAAAAAGACCCGACAAAGAATAGAGTTTTACCTCTATACTTCGTCAGGCCTTGGTAGCTATAGTTTCCTATGCTCCGATTCGCTCAGTACGAACTTTTTTCTGATGGAAGCTGACTGCAACCACTGCTTTACATATTGGACATTTAATTTTAATTATGCCCTCAACTGCATTCGGGTTTGCATCAAACAACCTTTTATTTTTACAACACGGACAAGCCACATGCATTTCTTGCATTCATTTTCGCCTCCTAATCATAGAGGCCAGTTAAAAGGGATTGTCAAACTGACCGTTGGAATTCAATCAATTTTCCTCTCACTTTACCGTGACTATACCTAATGTAGCGATAAAATTATTATATCGAACGCATGTTTGTATGTCAATATAATACATCATTTAAGGTTCTGACGATAAGTTATCTCTTTGTTATGCTCGTATCATATCAAAGCCCTAAATAATGCCCGTTGAACATTCTTCAACGCAAATAATGCCTATTCTTCAATCACCAGCAATGTTCTCCTTGGAAAAATATAGATTTCGCTCTAAATATCATTGAAGTTTGTTCAACAAAAAAATATAAAAAAAAATAGACCAGTTTCAAAACCGGTCTATTTCAAGCCTAAATATTAGCTTTAGGTGGTTGATGTATCAGGTATTCATAACCCTGAATTTCTAATGCATCATATATATCATCATAATCTGTTGCCCAATATACATTTAGAATAAGTGAATAATTACGATTATCTGCTCCTTTTTGCCCTGGAAGGGAGGTATTTAGAGATAGCTCAGCCAACTCAAGCATTTTACTACTTACCGGACAAGGAAGATGAATTCCCAAACATGTTGATATTACATTTAACTTCGTAAGGTTTTGCCCTTTCTTCATATTACTATATGTACGATTATCAATTCCTGTTGTAGATTTAAGTAATCCAGCACTAAATCCACAAATATTTTTGCTCATCAACTTGGTCAACGCATCACCGAACTCACATCCTGCGATTTCATTTAACATTTCTGTTGATATTTCGCTAACAAGACCAATTTCTTTCGCCATATCTTCTGTAATTTCATCAGAATACCTGAATGTTTTACTTGCTAAGCTTTTAGGGAGCCTTACATAATGTAATTTTCCATTTTCGTCTTTAATAAACTGTAAAAAACATTCTTCTTCATTATCAAGAGCATACTTAGTAAAGTTCATACGTCCATTATCATCACGCTGAACATATTTGGGATCGTTGATGCATAGCTTTTCATCAATGTAGGCAAAGCAACCGCTTTCCATTACGCAAGCAACTGCCGTACTCTCTGAATACCATTCATTCATAGTTGTAGTATTAACTGTAGTTGAGATTGTTTTTCCCTCAAGCATCTCTGCTGTAAGTTCCACTCCAATCTCTTTCGTTTCTGTATCAGTTTCTACTACCGCATTTCCACCCTCGGTAACTAAAACCCTATTCTTAACTACCTCAATAGAATCATTTTCTTCAGGATAAGGATCTATACCACCAGATAGAATAAACTCTCTAAGGTATCGATCTACCAACATTGTTAAGCGTTCTGGCTGATATTCATCTTTCTCTTTCTCTTCAAAAAATTTAGCAGCTTTCTTTCTATCTACCGATTCTTTAAGTTCTGAGAAAGTTCCATGTTCCTCTATCGATTCTTTAGTTACTTTCTTTTCAAGCAAATCTCTCAGAAGATTTTTTACACATCCCAGCCTCTTTACAACAAGATTTATTCTAATATCTTCTGCAGATTTCATCATGTCAGAAATATAGTCTCTAAATGATTTATTGGGATCAATTTTAATATCGCCCTTTCTAACATCATGAACAAAAATATCTGCATATCTTTGTTCTTCAGCTGTTAACATTGAATATGATCTATGTAGCTCTTTTAGAGCTTCATCTACTTTTTCCTGATCGTACCCCTCTTGTAACAACTTTAAAAACAATACGAATTTTGAATTCATATAATCTGCATCAATTTTCGTCGTATCAAATTCTGTAATATGAGTATCGATATCATAAGCGACATCTCCACCTCTTCCGCCTCCACCTCCTGTCGAAAGCTCTTTATATCTAGCAATTAATGTGTGATATGTAATTTCATCAATAAGAACTGTAATATTCCCATGGTCCTCATCTTCATACAAATCAACATCCCAAACAAATCCTTGTATTAATGCAGCTTCCAAATGTGTAGTAAATTGTTTAAAAGCTTTGGCAAATTTTTTCCTAGCTGCTGTATCATCAGGAAGATGCTCAAAATTGTTTATTTTTTTACCCTCATAAGTCGAATGATCAAAAATATTAACTATTTCCTGATACAGTACATTCATATTCCGTAAATTGTTAGGTAGTTTATCTACAAACAAGCCTATTGGAACATCTCCAGAATATGCCTTTACTGCAGCTTCAATATTCTTTTCCATTGTATGTGGTCTTCGATAATACTTAATAATGCCAAATGGTTTCTCATCCATTGAAAAAATTCTATTAGTTCTAGAAAATGCCTGAATAAGATTTTCATATTCCATTACCTTATCTAAATACAGGGTGTTGACCCATTTAGAATCAAATCCTGTTAGCATCTGATTAACTACAATAAGAATATCAATCTGCTCATCTCTCTGAAGATTATCATATGGTTTTTTATGTGCCAGCCTCAAGCTAACATCCTTGCGGAATTTGTCATAAGTTGGAATTGTAAATTCTTGTCCAAATGTTTTTTTATAATCTTCAAGCATTTCGACAATTCCATCTTCCTTTTCAAGCGATCCGCCACCCTCATTGTCTATTGATGGATCAAATAAAGCTGTTATTCTAAGCTCCGGCATTTCTGTTTTCATTAAACGATAATATGCCACAGCTTCTGGAATACTACTAGTAGCAAATATTGCGTGGAACTTGCCGCCTCTACTATATACAATCCATTTTTTCTTTATATCTTCAATAACACCTTTACAATATTTTTCTGTCTGATACTGCTCATTCGGAATATAGTCTTCTATTCCTGGGACCCACTTCCCATTAACTTTTTCTCCATACATCTTTATCTTTGACGAATCCATATACTTATAGAAGATTTTTTTCTTTTTATCGTCAGCCATAACTTCAGCATCAGTCTTTGCCTTTGCTTTTGACAGTGCGACTTCATGACGTAGATCATAATCGTCGTAAATAGTCACCTTGTATGGATCAAAGCCTAGTACATTCCCGTCTTCAATTCCATTTGCAAGTGTATATCTATGTATTTCACTTCCAAATATGGTTGCTGTTGTACTATCTTTTTTAATATTCACATCCTGGATAGGAGTTCCTGTAAATCCAAAAA
Organism: Lachnospira multipara LB2003; assembly: GCF_000702205.1. GTDB lineage: Bacteria > Bacillota > Clostridia > Lachnospirales > Lachnospiraceae > Lachnospira > Lachnospira multipara_A. Next base: position 339,140 of record NZ_KL370871.1, read on the forward strand.
TCAATGCCTTTTCGAAAGTATTCTTTATAGTTGTTAACATTTCTCCGAATGTAGATCTATGACACTCATCTATAATGATAACCATTCTTTTGGATTGAATCTTTTTTAAATCAGCGCCCTTTAAACCTTCAACACCCTCAGAAATATTGCTCATCTTCTGAATAGATGTAACAATTAATGTACTGTCCGCATCATCATCCTTCAATTTTGAGACAAGAATATCTGTATTCTCAGTTGCCTGAACTGATTCATTTTCATTTGCAAACGATCTATATTCCTTTAAGGACTGAATACCTAATTCTTTTCTGTCTACAAGGAAAACAACTTTATCGGCATCATGCGAACTAGCAATAAGTTGAGCAGACTTGAATGATGTCATAGTCTTTCCCGAACCCGTAGTATGCCATACATGTCCGCCTAACTGATTTCCATCATCCCAATTTTTATTCTTTTTTGTAACTCTATCTGCTATTCCAATAGCTGCATTATATTGATAGCTTCTCATAACCTTTAATACGCCATCCTCAGTATCCGCTATCGTATAAAATCCAATCAGCATGTGAGCCATTGGTATATTCAACAATTCTGCTACAACATTTTCCCAATCATTAATTTGTACATTATCAAAATTTGCCCAATGAAAGTAAAATGCCTTATTAAAAATTCCATCTTCTCCTGGATTTGCAAAATATACTGTTTCCTTCGGCTCCATTGCAACAAAAATCTGTACTAACGAAAAAATACCTCTAAAAACACCTTCATGTGAATATTTTTCAATTTGATTATATGCCTCGCTTACTGGCACACCACTTCTTTTCAACTCAATATGAATAACTGGCATACCATTAATTAGAAGCATTAAATCTCCACGTCGATTATTTAGAATTGGAGATTTCGTATTAAATTTAGGTTGTTGTACAATTTGATATCTACTCTCACCAAGCGCAATTTCTTGACGATCATATATCTTCAAACTTACCTCGTGACCAAAATTCAACTTATCCTCTTCATTATCTCGCTTAATAGTAATACTCTTTCCATTAATAAAACTATTAAGTTTAAGTGGCGATGCTAAGTCTCTAATTTGGTCCAATATTTGCTGCATTTCAGAATCTGTTAATGGACAATTATTCAATCTTGTTCTTTGTCTATTATTATTGAATAAAATATCAGCCCAGTTCTTTATTAGATCCTGTTCAGAAGGATATTTTAAAACCTCTTTTTCCCATCCTCGTTCCTGTAATTTTTTTATAACGGCTTTTTCAAAGTCTGCTTCCTTACTAAAATACATCCCCAATCACCTCCTTTATACAAACATCTTTTTCATACATGCTCTTTTTATATTTTTTAGTTTTTTTAACTTTTGCTGATGAAGGGTGATAAGGTTATCGAGGTTTGTAAAATAACTTCCCAATCGCTTTTGTTCATCTATAGATGGCAAGGGAATTTCTATTTCCATCACCTTGTTTTTTGAAATATTGTATCTCGATATTCCTTGTGCCAAGAAAACAATTTTCTTTCTTACTTTCTCGGATCTGAGAACATACGCCATAAAATAAGGATCTATATTTATAGATGGTCTGTAACCGAAGCAGAAACTATTAAGGTATGTATTTTCAGTGTTTTCAAGCCATACACAAGACATTCCGACTTCTTCAGGAGTCTCGGATGAAGTGGTAAAAAATACATCACCGTACTTAACGCAGTTTTGAGATTGGTCTATTTCCACCGCTTCAACTTTGTCTTTATCAGCAATCGGATTTGAAAATACATTCATATATGTAACAAATCTTGCATCGCCGTGCCCGAAATCCTCTTTGGTTTTTCCGGATAATCCAGTAAATGTTTTTCCACATTCGCCAAGCTTACGCTGTTCCCAAGGAGTACTAAATCCTTGAAACCTTATTTCCGGTTTATTGCACCCTTGCTTCGGGAACATTTTTGTAAGCATAGTTGCCTTTAGAACACTAAGCATTTTTATTTTATGTTCCTCATATTTTATTTTGTCATCCAAACTACTAAAAAAATGTCCAATTTCTTTTTGTTCTTTAGCATTATCCGATACTGTTATTTTTGTGTCCTGTATTCCACCTCTTGAAATAGATAGAACCTTTACTCCTTGCATAAGTGCTCTAAGTTGATTCTGATAGCAATCAGAATTAAGATAATAGCCTAAGTATTTTGGTGAGAACTTCTCTTTAGGTCTACATGGCATCGTATGCAATCCAGCAATCACTTTTTTGTCACCTACTCCAACAATTTCGGTACACTTTCCAACAGTCTCATCCTCTGCTGTATCTGCTATAATAATATCTCCATCTTTTAGCCACGAGCTTTTAAATTTTTCAACTATATCTAAATCAGTAACAAATTGGAATTCGTCCTTAGTGGCATCAATATATTCACCATACTTCACCAAAATATCTCCATAATGGACATTTAAAGCTTCGCCCACTTCATCATTCAAGTTATCCCTTGCCAATGTGTTATTCGACATTATGTCAAATGTATTTCCAAAACTCTTACTTACCCATTCTTTGTCATATTCTCCAAATCTTATCTTGGGTACTTTTCTATCATTCATTTATACTTCCCCCCAAAATCTTCTTAAACTCTAATAAGCCTTCTATGTCGGAACTTTCTCCAACAAGTTCGCTTATAAGCATACACAATTCCTTGTTCGCCTTCTCGATTTCATTTTCCACATCTGCAAAAGTCACCTCATATTTTTTAGAAAGTGATTCTATCTTCTCAATAAAATCTGAAATGGTGTCTTCTGGAATTTCATCTAAAGCATCTGTAAGCGGTTTAATCCATTTCAATTCAAGCAAATGAAGTGCGGTATCCTCATCATTTTCTAATGATTCAATAGTTTCTTTAGTCTTGATATGTAGTTCTTCTACTTTTGACTTTAGACTTTTCTTTATCTCATTTTCTTCATCCATAAGCTTCAACGCTAGTACTAATTTTCCGTCTAATGTGTCCTCGTCAAAATCACACTCCATTTGTAATGATTTAATTCTATCTTTAACAACAGCCTTACCATATGTACCATCCTTACCAGAAACCATTTTATTCCAATCAACTAGCTTACAATTATTTATATAATCTTGTTTTTCTTTTTTCTTTGAAAGCTGAAGATATTTCGTTAACGCAATAATTTCATCAGTTTCTACATCATTAAGAATGTCTGCCACTACATTCTTTAATTCTTTGGATACAAAGGCATCATTTGAGTCATTCAAATAATTTCCCTCTCTTTCTTCTGCATCCATAGACTCAATTATTTCAGCGTATTGTGTATTAATTTCTACTAACCTATTTTCTAATGATGTTACTTCACTAAGCTCAGTCGAAAGGAGCTCTTTTTGTACCAATTCAAAAGGTAAAATACGCCCCTTCCATCCTTCCTGTACCTCTGGCACCTCGTCCTCATTATTGTTTTTCTTTTTAATTACCATATTAGGATCAACTTGTGTTAACGCCTCAAATCCTTCCGATTGTATTATTTCTAAATCTGACGATATAGTATTCCATTTTTCAGAAATTATTTGATAAGCATCATATTTATTCAGTAATGGAAATTTATCTAATCTAGCAAACACATCTTCACTTACTATCTCCATCTCCTTTTCCGAAGAAACATCCAACAAATCATCAATCAACTCTTTCTTTAACTTGCCATACAAATCATTAAATTCTGCATGATAAGATTTTATATATGAATCAACAGATTGGTGATTTAAAATAATACTACTAATATCACTGCCATTATTTTCCATATATTCATCAGAGATAGAATTAAACAAAGCATCTTTTAAACCTGGTAATATATTCCAATACTTTTCATAGTTATCAATTTCTGAAACCGGAATTCCTCCAAACATTGTTGCATGAATATCCCATTCTTCCGGCATTTCTGATGAGTCTACATATCTAGAAATATTTAAATTATATGAATTCTTATTTACAATAGTTTCCTTGGATACTAACGCGGAAAACTTATCAATTGTGGTTCTATTCTTTATAACATCAACGATCTTTTTAATATCACAAGCTCTTAGTTTATTATTCTTCCCCTCCTTAACAAATCCTTTTGAAGCATCAATAAACAATACATCACTTTCAGGTCTATTTTTTTTCAAGACCATGATAATTGTAGGAATTCCTGTTCCAAAAAAAATATTTGCTGGCAAACCAATAATAGTATCTATCTTATTTTTTTCTATAAGATTTTCTCGTATTTTTCCTTCTTCTCCACCTCTAAACAACACTCCATGAGGAAGAACAATTGTCATAATTCCATCATCCTCAAGATGATACAATTCATGTAATAAAAATGCATAATCAGCTTTACTTTTTGGTGCAACTCCATAGTCCTTATATCTAGGATCAAATTCTTTATCTTCAACATCCCATTTCTGTGAATATGGTGGGTTTGATACTACAGCATCTACTTTAACTAATTTATATGTTTTATCCTTATCATTTTCTTCAAAAAATGGCCAATCATCCTCCAAAGTATCTCCATTACGCACAAAAATATTTGAAGGCTTTATTCCTCTCATAACAAGATTCATGCGAGTAAGATTGTAAGTGTTTTCTTTAAGTTCCTGCGCATAATATTCAATTTTATCCTCACCATCCATAAATTTTGAAATAGAATGTCCAATATTAATAAGCAATGAACCCGAACCAGATGTAGGATCATATATTTTAATTTGTTCTCTATCCTTTAAATGATTAGCTACTATTTCTGACATTAAGACAGACACTTCATGTGGAGTATAGAATTCTCCGGCTTTTTTCCCTGCATTTGCAGCAAACATACTAATTAAATATTCATAGATAAATCCAAGGACATCATAATCCTGCTTTCCATCCATTGGTATTCTACGAATAAGTTTCAATAATGATCTAATTGCCTTTGTTCTAGACTGGTTGGTATCTCCTAATTTTGTAAGACCTGTTTGTAGTGTATTAAATATTTTCTCATATATCCTTTTATATACAGGGTCAATATTGGAATTAAAAGCATTTAATGCATCTGTTACATCTGAAATATCAAAATCGTTTCCTTTTGAAAGCCATGTAGAAAACAAATTATCATATGAAATAAAGTACCCTAGCTCATTTCTTACGTGTTCGGCATATTTTACATCAGACTCATTCACCAACTGTATTTTTTCTTCAGAAAACCCTTCTGATTTCATCAAAGCAACTTCTCTTTCAGAAAGATATTTATAGAATATAAAACCCAAAATAAAATCCTTATACTCGTTTGCTTCTATTTTTGATCTCATCTGGTTAGCAGATTCCCAAATTGTAGATGCTAATTGCTGTTTATTCATTGATATTATCCTCCCGTTTTACATATGTTAATTCGATATCATAGCCAAGACCTTCCATCATCTGTACAAAAGTCTTATTTACTACTCCATCATTATTCTTTACAATTCTGTTCACATATTGACTTGTCTTCCCGATTTTTTCAGCAAGTCCTGTCTGTGTAGTATCATTTTCGATACACTTAATTTTTATATCCTTTTCTAGATCATTAAGTACCATAATTATTCTCCTTATACATGCACCTCATATCTATAAAGCTATATTTATACCAATACATTATATCACAATTTATGTTGCTATCCAGCACAAATAAGATGATTTTATAAACTTTTCTATTTAACGCAAAAGAGTCCATACAGCATTACACTGTATAGACTCTCTCATTTACTTAAACGGAAGTTCTTCATCAATATCATCCGGGATATTTAAGAACTCTCCATCCGGTGCTGAAGGCGGATAAGATGTATTAGCATTCTTGCTCTCACAGAACTCATGCTCATCCACAACGACATCTGTTGTATATACCTTCTGACCATCCTTGTTTGTATAGCTGCCAGTCTGGAATCTTCCAACGACTGCAATTTTAATTCCCTTATGTAGGTAGGACTCGACAAAATCAGCACTCTTTCCAAATGCTACACAACTAATGAAATCGGCTGTGCTCTCCTCCCCCTCTTTTCTTCATCTGCGATCCACCGCCAAGGTATATCTCGCAACCTTGGTTCCATTCTCTCCTGATGAAATTTTGATATCCGGTTCTCTCGTAAGTCTACCGGTCAACTCTACTTTATTCATATTTCACCTACTTTCCTGCTAAATAAAGCTGAATACCTTCATAACTAATTGCTGTATTCATCTGATCCACCTCATCTGGTGCTACCTTTACAGAGAACACAACTGCTGTTGCTGTACCATTTTCAGCTTCATAACTCTTAGTAAGTTCATTACCCGAATTATCATATGCAGCTTCTACATAAACGTTCTCAACCATAAGCACAAGCTGATTTGTGGACGGATCTTTCGCATATACATTTACAATATCTCCATGTCTGATAGTTCCACTTACAGAGTTATTAAAGTCGTTTACCTTAATAGAAGTCACCTGAGTCTCTGCAGTGTACTTATCCATAACAGAATCCTTCTCAGCAATATCGTCCTTATTGACCATCTGTCTTGCAGATAGATCAGACTCAACATAGAAACCACCATCAGGTAATTCCTTGATGTCTGAGTAAATGCAGTCAGGCAAGATTGCTTTTTCTACATCCTTGATTTCAAAGTAATCGTTCACCTTATCTTCAGCGATAAAGGTATTTGCTTCGATATCCTTTGTTGCACATACCACATGTGCTTTCACCACTTCATTCTTTGTAATGTTTGTCATCACAAGATAAATTAGGCAAGCTACGATAGCAGCAAGGATAAATGGAATAATCAGTGATTTCACTGTAAATCCAATGTTTCGCTTACCCTTCTCAGGAGCCTTGTCCTTTGCCTTCTTATCTACTTCTGTATTCTTTTTCTTATACATAAACTTAAATCCTCCTAATAATTAATCTTTAGGGCGCAATAGATGTCCCTAGTCTTTCTAATATAGCTGTCATCTAAAATACTCTTTAGATCGAATGTCACCTTTGCATATGCTGATGTCTTTCTTACAACCTCACCGGCTGGTGTTTTCACGCTTCCAACTCGACCATAGCTTGTGGATCTAGCCCCACCATTTCCTGAATATGTTGTAATCCGAACCTGTGAATCTTCCACCTCATATTCAATGAATGTCGTGTATTCAAAGTTGTAATAAAACCCTTCCGTGTTAGAGATAGCATCTCTCATGCAAGCCATATAGTTGTTATATGACTCCTCTCTGTTTCTAAATCTGACAACTGGATAGCCATAGCTTTCCGCTGTTTCAAAGTAATAAACATCATCAGCAACAAGCGATGCTAAAACCGAATCTGATAATGCATCATCTATAGTATGCTGCTCGGACATAAGCTTACTCGCCATAGCAATGTACATCGTTGTAATCACTAAGATAAGAGCCAATCCAAACAAGATACAATAGCCAACAGCTCCTGTAGCTTCCTTTTTCTTACATACAATTTCTTCCATCGCCACCTCCTACTGCTTTGCAGTACTTGTTCTATTAATGGTGATAGTTGTCGGATGAGATGCCACTTTTGATATTCCACCCGCAAAGGCAAGAATGTTATCATCATAGGTTCCTGTAATCTTTAAATAAATTCGATCCCCATAGTTAACCTCTCGTGTTGTCGTACCAGAAATTGAAATATTATAAAGACCCTCGCTCTCTAAATCCGCAATCAATGCACTCTGATCTGCCGGCTTCAAATATCCCTCTGTTTCCATAATCAAAAGGTATTCCCTCGCAGTCTGTCTCATCGCCCACTTGTCGCTAATACCAGAGAAGGCTCCAAAGATGATTACTAAGAACGCTGTTCCCATTACAATACCGATAAGCGCAACCAACATATTTTCAACTACGCCACTTGCTTCTTTTTTCTTTTTCATACGCCCTCCCTTCTAAAATGCTATCTGCATTTCCAATAATTTCATAATGATGCAGTAAAGAATCACGCCCAAGATATCAAAAGCTATCATCATAACATACATCATTGTTTTATTCTCTAGAATTACACATCGTCTCTTATTTACACCGATCTGCTCACGCTCGATGTTATTCTCAAGCGTTTTTAATGACTCATCTACCTGACCTGTTGACTGCAGAGACTTAATCACTGTACAGAATGCGGAAATTTCACCATTATCAAAGCTAAGCTCCATTTCATCTAAGCACTCATCTAATGACATACCACCATCTAAGTTATTCTTCAGACGGATCAGCGACATCTTTAGTCTCTTATTCTCTACCACCATAACTGCATCTCTTAGAGCATCAGCAATATACTGACCACCTCTTTTGCCATAGAGAACAGATCTACTCATCTCACAGATATCAGCCATCATTTCTTCATTACTACTCTTGTTCATAAGCTTTAGATATACATCCAAAAAACTCCATCCAATCAAAGCTGCAAGCACTGTAAACAATGGTGCGCTTGAGCTATGTATCACTCCTTTTGAAATAAGGAATGTAATGATTGAAGCAAGACCAGCAAATACCGTCTTATATAAATACCAATGACCTACTGTAATCCCATCACTCAAAAAGACATCTGCTCCCATCTTCTTAAGCCTAATCTGCTTCTGGTATACAAACTCCTGAAATCCTTTTGCTTCCTTTACCTTCTTTAACTGCTTTCTTGCTTCTTCCTGCGGAGTAGTATGAAGTGCAAGCATTGCAATTGTCTGGAAGAAGATAAACACTGCAGCAAAGAATACTACCATTAAAATTCCTACTACCATTTCTCCTCCTTACTTATCTGTGCTAAACAGTTTCACTACTACGAACAGGTACAAGATTCCTGTAATAAGAAGTATCGCCTGTCCTACTATATTGCTTGTTAATATGTGCTTTACATCAATGCCAATACCATTTCCAATGAATAAGACAATGAAAACGGATGCGATTGATATAACAACCAATGTCAGTTTCATAGAAAAAAGAATGTTCTTACGCTCTTCTCTCGCTGACAAACTAGCTGCAATCTGCCCCATCATCTGCTCTAGTACTTCCTCATAATTTGCCTGAAAGTGCATACAGTTCTTCAGGTTTACTAGAATCGTCTGAAGCTGTCTGTTATCCGTTGATTCCTTCATATAATCAAATGCTAGATCCACATTACCGGTCTGCTCACAATCTAATAAAAACTTAGATATCAGCTCTTTAATTGGACCTTTCATTGATGGCAATGTATTCTGCATAATGGTTACAATATCTGAGCTTCCCTTTGAATGGTTAGAAAGAATCGACACAAACAAGGATGTTGTATCTTCAATCTCGTTATAGGTCTTTCCTGCTAATGCAATAACAATTACATACAATGCAACAAACTGCACAGCACCGATAAACAAGGCAATGAATACATTATGTGTAAATGCAATCCCTTCTATGATTCCACCCATAAATGAAAGTATTAATAGCATTAGATACTTCTCTCCATTGAGTCATGGAAGAAATCTCTTTAATCCACTTGTTAGAATCAATCGATCCATCTTATAAAGAAGCGACTTATTCTCGATAGAACCAAATTTAGATACAAAGCTTGCCTCCAAATTCAGTTTCTTTCCTATGCTGTCCTGATGCTGTTTCACTAAGTTATCCCAGACGTTATGCTCTTTGAACTTCTTATGAATCATGTAAAACAGTGCTACGAGCAAAAGTCCTAACACAACCCAAGCAACAATCTCATATCTACTCACTTGCTTCTCCCTCCTTTACTTCTGTTACATCACTATCGCCTTCAGGTTCCATCTCTGTCTCTTCCTGCTTTTCTTCAAAATCAGGATCACTTGGATCAGATATCACAGACCCATTTTCGTCATAGATAATGATTGGATCATTCCAATCCACGTTTTCATCGTATGCTTCACCGTTGTATGTATCTAAATCTTCATCCGCTACATATCTGAATAATCCGACTCCGTTTACAAAGTAATAACCTGTTTTAAAATAATCAGGAATGGTAATAGCAATGCAATTGCTATGTAAAAAATCAAACTCATAACTTACAAACCTCTCTAATGAACCAAAACTGTGAATATTAGCTTTAAGTTTAAAATCCTGGTAATACGTACCTGTATAGAATTCACAAGCATATGACTTACCTTTCTGCAATCCCAAAACAGTACCACCATCCGATACGGTTTTCTTTGAAAGCTTTGTATCACCAACCTTATCCAAATACAGTTTTGTAATTGACTGCAATTTTGATAAGGCACCTGCATCTGACTTCAAATCAATGTAATACTTGTAATCATCTTCACTACTCTGCGCAAATGGAATGTAATAATGATCACCACCATCTGCTATAAAATTTGATACACCAATGGTATATCCATAATCTGCGAAGCGCTCAAAGACAATAGAATCTGGCACCTCTGTATCCGAGACATATAACAACTTATCTTTGCTTGTTACTGTTGGAATTTTTTCATCTGCTTCATCACTTACCCAAATGCTTCTCGGATTCTCTGTAACCTCCTCCAACTCTTTCCCTGTAAAGTTGATATCTCCAGTAATACAAGTCTGGAAGGTATTAGAACCAGATACTTTATTCACATCTGATTCATTTGCATCCTTCCACACATATGCTTTTCCGCTTTCCAATTCGTCTACTGTTGAAAAGCTTGTAGGCCTACCACTTGCGTTACCACTTAAGGTCTCAAAAATACCGCATCCAGTAAGTGAAATTACAGAACACCCCGCTAATAGAATTGCAGCTATTCTCTTTACACACTTACTTTTCATCCACAACCTCCTCGAATGGATATACAGGCTTTAAAATAATGGAGTCCGTATTCTTATCCCATCCATCAATCTTCTTAATCTCGTCAATACGGAAATTTCTTAAATGAATTACATATTCGAATCCGCATAACTGCTTCAATGATTCCTTCGTCTTGTATCCTGTAGCCTGGCTAATGTAATCTGCCATCTTATCAACCGCCATCTCACAGCTTTCACCATGCACGGATGTCCAACACTTATGTCCAGTCATAGAAGCCTTTGATAATCCAGCTGCTTCACTACCTTCCTTAACCTCACCTACAATCACTCGGTCTAGATCCACAAGAAGTGCTGCTCTGGTTAAATCACCAAGGTTATATGACACCTTTGAATCACCACCACTAATCATTACATGAGCTGCTAATAGATCCGGATGATCCTCATCAAACAGCTCCGCATTCTCCTGACAAATCATCACGGATTCATCCCATGGAATTTCTTTAAGCATTGCATTCATAAGCGTTGTCTTTCCGCTTGCTCCCTTACCGGTAAATAAGATACCCTTTGAAGCAATCATCTTCTGAAATAGTGCATCAAACTGCTCATTTACTTCTGACAAAAACTTAAGCTCTACAATTCCATCGATACATGTTCTTCCCTCATCCGGCTGAAGATGATTAAACATTCCTGCCTGTTCCAAAGCTCTAAGAGTATATTTTTCCTTTGGAATCTTTCGAATTGCAATACAAGTGTTCCCACTATCTGTGAGAAGTCCACTGATTGCTGTTATACGCAAAATGAAGTCATCCTGAGTCGCATCTGTAAAAGTCTGAATTGCATTAGCGGTTCCAAGGTTGACTTTGTTTCTTTCAAGCAATCTTGTTACAAAGTTCTTATAGTCTGCTCGATTAGCGAACCTCACTCCTGAATCCATACGCTTGCCATATCTTTTTACTCGAATCTGCTTGTCGTTATAGATTTTGATATCTGAAATCTCCTTATCATGGATTAATCCATCAATAATTCCATAACCCCAAAGCTCTTTTCTTACCAGCTCTAAGACTTCATCTTTCTGCTCTTCTGTCATTTCATTACCATCGACATCCTCATACTGAGACATTTCATCTCGAATCTGACTTAAAATCTTCTCTCTTGAAACTGACAGTTCATCATAATTACGCTTACTTAAGCTATTTAGGACTCCTGCATTCTGTTTCTTATAAAACTCATCTACGAGTGTCCTCGATAGTTCAATAAGCTCTAATTCTTTTGTTTTCAATCTCTACTCCTCCGTTTCCTCTATGGTGTGATGTACCATCATACCTTTTTTATGATTGGAATAAATGAAGGTTGAAGCTACTACGATTACCATAACAAGCACAAAAGCAATAACCTTAATCAGAAGTGCTCTCTGTGCCTTTGGATCTGCTGCTTTCTGTCTTGCTAGTTTCATCTCTTCTTCCTTCTTAATTTCTTCTGCCTTCTTCTTCATTCGCTCTACATCCTCTGTAGATTCATACAATAGATGTTTCGATGGCTTAAAGAAGAAGTAATATAGATATTTTCCATACGTCATGTCTTCGGTATAGTTACAGCCAAATGCGATTCCTACCATCAAAAGTCCAAGAAATATTGCTATACAAGCAAGTCTTGGAGTCTCTAGAAAGATAGGCATACACACATTGGCTGCTACTCCTAAAAGGACACATCCGAAGAATACTACCTTCTGTATGAATGTCTGATTCTTGAATGCATCGATTCCAAACAATGCATCTGAATCTATTTCCTCTAAATTTACATTTCGATTCATCTGAGGCATGTTCCTTTTCCTCCTACATCATTCTCTGAACCATACTATCTGTTCCCTTTACAAGTCCTGCGATTACAATAGGTGTAATAGCTGACTGCACTGTGATTAACACGCACTTATATATGTTTGATGCTCCTGAGAGATCAAAGTTAACCAGCGAAGTACACAGCGTTACACCTGTCTTTACGCAAATAACCATGAGCGCTCCCGATATGCAGAATCCAAAGAACGTCTTTAGATACTGCACAAGCGATCTTGAAATCTCGTGTCCCCCTGCACCCATCGCAATAGCAATTCCTGCAAAAGGCAAGATAACTAATGGCTTCAGTATTCTCTGAAATCCTGCACTAATAATTGAGATGCAAGACGCCACCATAATGAACACCATCACGATTCCAGCAATCAGGAATAACAAACTACATCCGATTGTTGTCCATACCCCAGCAAACCATTCTCCTGAAAGCTCAAAGTCCGGTAGTTTTAGCGTGGAATCTATAATTGATTCCAAGTCACTATTCATCGTCAACTTATACCCGGATGTTGTCCCCATCTTTGCTGTGATTCCATCTGCAAAATCCATTACATAGCCCATGATTTTCCACATGTTTGCAGCTACAAATAGAATGATGCAGTATCTAAGCGCATCCATTAGAAATCTCTGTGCCTGCTGTTCTGGTGGTGCACTTACTACTGTCTTATATAGCGCTATTAAAAAGAAAACAGTCGCTATAGGAACCGTTGCATCACTTATTGCATTAAAAAGCGTATGCACTGTCGAATATGGAGTGCCCCCAGCTGCAGTCTTTGGACTTGTTGTAAAGAGAGTCATCGCTATTTTCATCAGCGTGTTCCAGATAGTAAAAGAACAGTTATACAGTGCTTTTACTACATCAATCATTCTCTTTGCTCCTCCAAAAAATAAGTTCCGACCGGCTCCCGTTGCCAGCCGGAACTTCGGTTAATAGGTTACTTATGTCAATGCATTTACCAATGCACTGAGACCAATAAGCACACCGCCAGCCACAACGGAATATACAGCCTGGTGTTCACCCTGCTGATCCATCTGACGGAATGCCATCGCAAACTTGATGCCACCATACACAAGCATTACTGCACCAATAGCTGAACCAATTGAAATCAGTACACCCTTTAAGCTTGTAATTGCATGCGTGTAACTAGCAGCTGCTAAAATTGCTGTTCCAGTCATATTCGCTTCCTCCTTATCCTTTAAATTCAAGCTTGTATAAACTCTTCTACTTGCTTGTTACATAAGGCATATAGGAGTGCCTGTTCCTAAATCTGCATTTTTATTTGCAAATTTTTTCAACAAATTTTTCAATCGTATCTTCTGAGTGGTCATTACTAAAGAATGCCTCTATCTCATCGAATCCATATCCATCCTTAATAAGAGGAACCAGATTCATGATCTGCCCATCGCTATACCCCGCATTCTTCAATTTCTGAACCAACATTACCCTATCCTTATAGAGTTTCACAGATTCATCTGTAACTTCATCCTCATCAAAGACACTGTAGTCAAACCCATTATCCTGACTATGTGCCTTCAAATACTTCTCATAGTTTTCTTCTAGCATTGCTTTATCTTTTGCCATAATTGGCAGTGATGACACTGTCTCCCCAATGGTAAATGCTTTTATTAAATCATCTGCATCCTCCATGGTTAATCTAACAATGACCTCTCCACTCTCTCGAATCTTCTTTGCCTCTTCCTTCGCATCATCGCCAGACAAGAAAAATCCCTTATTCTCTAATCTAGCTAGCTTTCTCTCACGGTTACGCTTTGCTGGATCATAAGGATTATGCTTTCGGCATAAAAGCTTAACAAACGGAGTGTTCTCCATCTGACATTTCTTCTGAAACAACGGATCTGCACCCTTGATTACAATGGCGCATTCCCCATCCTTCTTCATCGCGAAGATATCCTCTGCAGATAGCAAGCTCTTCTCCATAACATCCTCAGATCTTGAACTAGAGCCCTTATAATCCTTAGCATCGGAATCGGATGCCTTATGGATGGTCTGAGTACCAAAATGCTTACTCAGATATTCACAGGAATCCATATCAGGTGCACCGAGAATATCTATAATGGCACAGTTACCAATCAAATCCTTATCCATATCATACTTAGGAAACTTTCTCTTAAGCTGAATAAGGTTCTGAATGATAATGACCGCTGACATATTTCTTGATCTCATGGTCGAGAGCTTCTCCACAAATGAATCAGGAAGTGTAACATTCGCAAATTCATCCATTAGAAATGTTAGATGCTGTGGAAGACTTTCATGCAAGCTTGGATCAATTGCAGTCAAATGATAGAGCTCGTCAAAAAACAATGAATAAACCATACTAGGAATCCAATCGTAATAGCGCTTATCTTCACTAGTTACGATGAAAAGGATTCTCTTTCCTGACTTACTCTCTGGTGAAGGTTTTGAATATCCAAAGCTCTTTCCAATATGAATCTCATCCTCTGACAAAAGATCCACAACACACTTCAGCTTCATATATCTGCAATGTGCATCTAATGAAGCAACAATAGAACTTGTTGTTTCCGCTGCTCCGTTATAAAACTTTTCCACTGCAACATAGCCAGGGAAATCTGTATCATGATCTTTATGCCATTCCTTCTGGGCTTTTTTCATGATATCCATGATTCCATCCGGTCTGTTATCAATAGATCCATCCGCTTTTGTAAATACTGTTGTAGCATCTAAAAGCTTTACAAAAGTCTTCCAGTTCTGCATATCCTTCTTGTAGTAATAGTGAATTAAGTAAATCAACGATGTCAAAAGTACTTCTGCCGACTGCTCGAAAAACTGGTCATTCCCTCCTCCGGCATCATCCTGTGGTGTAGTGGACTTCATTAGAATTCCTGCAATACTCATGATGTCTGATTCGTTTCTGATGTACTCGAACGGATTAAAGTGAATACTCATAGGCATTCCTTCTTCTGACTCCACATTCATAACCATCACTTCATACCCATTGTCTTCAAAGTACTGACCTGTCTGTTTGTACAGCTCTCCCTTCGGATCTGTAACGAGGAAATTTCCGCATAACTGACTTAGCATTGGACGCGCTAATCTAAATGACTTACCAGATCCAGGAGGTCCTACTACTAACATATTTAGATTTGATGTCTTCTCATTATTGATAGAAAGATATACATCTTCTGCCAACCAATAATTTGCTGTGTTTACCTTAAGTGATTCACCGATATGCTCATCTCCGGTATTCACAATGACTTCATTCTTTTCATCATGATTTGCAAATATCTTAGTAAACTCCTTCGCATTACCCCACTTTGCTACACCATATTCCTGACCAGCAAAAGGATGCTCAAAGCGTGTCATAATCATAATGAATGCCATTGAAAACGCCGCCCAAAATGTTCCAACAAACTTAATTGTTGCTGGTGTTACGCCTACAATATAATGATGCTGCTCAATAATGAACTTCTGAAAATTATTCATAAATTCGTTGAAATCATTACCAGGCATCCAAACTGCTCCACATAAAAAACCGGCATAGACACAAAGAATCGTGCCTATGCCGTAGATTAATACAGTCTGTTCTACTGTCCTGGTATGTTTCTTTATTGAGGAGCCCTGATACTGAAAGCTTTTAAAAAACTCCTTAATAAATTCCATACTCTCCTACTTTCTGGCTATGTGATGCATAGCCTTTGACTCATCCTTACTCTTTGTACTTATAAGTTCAGCAATAATATCTTTTCCCTTAATGCTAGATACTTCTCCATCTGGCTTCTTCATTTCAAAGATGTCATCTGAATTAATCTTTAGTGTTGCCATTTTTTTATTTGCGCTTGTAACTGGTGCACCACTTACAAGACCTCCTGCAAGTTCAAGAGACATTTTTCCTTCTCCATCTGACATTACTGCCGCTGCAGGTACAGTAATAGTGGTATAAAGGGATTCATCATATCGATCTGCCTGTTCCTTATCACGCTTAATACCTTCAACAAATTCCTTGGCTTCTTTTGAGCTATACTGTTTCTCTTCAGACCCCTCATCCTGGGTTTTAGAAAAATTTGAATCAAGCCCTTTGATATATGCCTTTAATCTATCTTCTGTGACAAGCGCTGTTGTTGGCTGATCAGCAAACATTCCTGCATACTTAAGCATCTCAGGAAGCTTCTTCATCCAAGCTTCTCTTGTCATTCCCTTATCAGAGAATGTCTTCACCTTGGATGGATCTTTAGCATCCGTTACTGAATAAACAGAGAAGAATACACCATTCTCATCAGGTTCAAAGGTTCTCTTAATCGTAAAAAGCTCATTGTCCTGTGTCTTCTGACTGTAGAACAGCTCCTTACTATCAGGAACCAAACCTTCATCTCGGATTGGCACCATACACTCGATAGGCAAGAACTCTCTTACAATTCCAACCTCCGGCTCCATCGCAAGTGCCTTTTCAGGATTCTTCTCAAAGTTTGTTCCCTTGCCCTGACGAAGATACTCTTCAAAGGTGAGTGTGTTATCTCGGCTCATCTTATCCTTTGTTTCCTGAAGCTTATCCTTATTCTCTTCCTTCGCCTGAACAAGTTCTGCAAGTTCACCTTCTAACTTTTCTTTTTCTTCCGGTGTTTTTGCATTCGCAATCTCCTCACGCTTTGCCTGAATCTTTGCATCATAATCCTTGTCCTTATTTTCTTCAGTTTCCTGACGTATACTCATCCAAGACTTCATCTGTTTCTGATGAATTGCAAGATCCTGTGAAGGTACTCCAATTGGAATGTAATCATCATTAGAATTTAGATCCGGCATGATGCAATATCTCAAGTTATTCTCCTGACAGTAGTATTCAAACGGTGAGATATATTCATCTCCAAACCTCTTTGGATTCTTAACCGTCTTTTCAAACATTTCCTTAGGAAGTTCAATTACTGGTGCTGTCCCCTCTGATACTTCCTGTATCTTCTGCCAAGTGCTACTTCCAGGGCTTTTCAAATTCTTTTCATGAGCCCAATTTGATAATGCTCGAATTGCTCGAATTATAGTTGTGATAGCCTCATGGCTACCCTTTAATAGGTAATAGACACCTTTGTATTCCATCTCTACTACCTGTGCTACTTCATCTGCCATAGTTTATTCCTCCTACTTCTTATTTGGTCTACAAACCATTACTATGTCATCTGTGTCCATTGACTGATAAATAACGCCATACTTTGTGCTATATGCTTCTGCAGTCTTTCCATCCCCCACATATATTGCTACGTGGTGAATTCCTAAATACCGATTATTATTTGATCCACCATAATAGATAAGATCTCCCGGTTTAAGGTTCTCCAATTCAGTACCACTTAAAGACTTTCCATCCGATTCTAGTGTCTTAGCTCCACTTGCTGCAGTTGGTGGATAATTCGCTCCGTAACTGATATCTACCCCAGCTGCTTTTCATGCATAATATGCAAGGGAACTGCAGTCATAATAATTTCCACTCGTTCTGTAATCCTGACTATATGGATAGCCAACCTTAGACAGAGCAAACCGCAACACCTTTTCCTGCGTTTCATCACAATTTGCTTTCTCGATAATTTCATTGATCTTATCCTCACTTAGCGATGTATTTACGAAGGTATTATCATCCGTAAAGTTAGATACGAACTTCTCAATAGCATCATGAACTGCAATTGCCGGTGATAATGCATCAAACAGCAAGGCTATAATCATGACAAGCACAATCGCAATCGTTGCAAAAATCAACACATATGGTACTAACAAGCTTCCAAGATAAGCCAACAACTTCTTCAAGTAATAAAAAGGATTGATGTACTGAAGGAATGTTCCAACAAGCCCACTCTTACCATCTTCAAAAGCATCCCCGGTCACTCCACCGATACCACCAACTTCATTGGAAATCCCCTTCTTTGCCTTAAGCATATTGGCTACATTCAATTTAGCTGACTGCTTTTTTCGTTCCTTATTCTCTTTTTTCTTGACGTCCTTCTTCTCAGCCCTTTTCTCATTTAGCTTCAGTTCTTTTGTCTCTATATTGCTTGCTTTATCGTTTAAGAATCGCTCCTGTTCCTTAATCTTCGCCTTCTCCTCTTTGAATTCCTTGGAGGCGCCCTGGCTCTTCATCTTGGCTTCAAGCATATCCTTCTTATCCTGAAGCTCCTGCTTCGCTTTCACATACTCAGCTTTTTCCTCCTTCAGAAACTTTTCCTGAGTTTTAATCTGACTAGCTATGTCTTTTCTCTGAGCTTTGATATCCTTATGCTTTGACTTTGTCTTCTCATAAGAGACTCTTACTGCCTTCTCTGCCATATCATCAACAGCACCAGCAGCTGTCTCATTATTAGAAAAGCTAGCTACTTCGTCTCCCACAAAACGAGACATCTCATTTGTAAAATGGGACTGACTTCTAAAGTCAGCCCCTTCATTCTTAAACGCCATATCCACCTCCGTCTGTATTTACAATCTTGTAAATCTCTGACTCCTTACTCATTCTCATATCAAACGGAACAGTAACACTTCCCATCTTTAAAAGTCCGGTTCCTGAATCAGCATTATCAACGAAGTTAAACATCGCTGGACTGATCTGTGGCAAGAACTTCATCAGTTTCTCTTTATCAAGAGTTGACTGTGATAGTAGTGCAAAATACTCC
This sequence comes from Lachnospira multipara LB2003, assembly GCF_000702205.1. Classification (GTDB taxonomy): domain Bacteria; phylum Bacillota; class Clostridia; order Lachnospirales; family Lachnospiraceae; genus Lachnospira; species Lachnospira multipara_A. The sequence continues at coordinate 358,325 of NZ_KL370871.1, forward strand.
GTATTAGAAAGAATGGCGGATAACTTTCCTCCATTATCATTGTTAAGAAGGTCAGTCATATTCTGAGTGATTCCATTTAGGATACCGCTCATTTTACGGATTTCCTTCCAAAGCTTCAGGATAAATTCCGCTACCTGGGGAACTCCCAATAGTTCGTGGAATTCATCTACGTAAAGATGTGTCCACCTGCCTTCTTTCGCGTTATCCTTCACCTTGTTTCGGACTGTCTCCATCATTACAAGCATTGCTGTAAGTCGGATATTATCCTTAAGACCACTGATATCAAAAACAATGAATCTATTATCTAACATGACATTGGTTCTGTGATTAAAGAGGTTCAAAGATCCGTTAACAAAGATCTCCATTGCTGCAGCCAAATGAGCTGCCAGGCTGCTTCCTTCATCTAAAAGCCCCTGATAAATATCCTGAAGTGTTGGTGAATAAGCCCTTATCTGCTCTTCAACACTTAGATTCTGCTCTACATCAAACATCACTGATTCCGTTCGCATGTAGCTTGGCACCTCATAATCACTTGCTTTCTCAGCTTCGCCATTAAGTTTCTTTCTCAGTGAATAATTCTCTGAGTAAACCTTTTCAATGACGCTATCTATGATTCCCTGCTCCTCTGGTAAGATATCTCGTTTCATACAGCTTGATAACAATGACAGAATAAAGTCTGCCTTGTCTGAGATAATTTCTCTAAGCTTCACATAATCCACATCCGTATAATCTACATCCATCGGATTAAGATAGAATTCCTTCGATGAATCAAAGCTGATAATCGTACCATCTGTAATCCCTGACAGATTTCCATACTCTGACTGTGGATCGATTATAAGAATCTGATCTGTAGGATTATTTACAAATGTGCTTATGATTTCAGACTTCGCAAACACCGATTTACCGGAGCCTGACTGACCAAGAATCAGTCCATTATGGTTCTTTAACAACTTCTTATTTGCAAAGATTGCATTCTGACTCAGCTGGTTTACTCCATAATAGGTTCCACCCTCATCATTAAGCTCCTGTGTCTTATATGGCATAAACATTGCAAGACATGTTGAACTTAAATTACATACTCTCTTAAACTCCTGAATACCAAGCGGAAGGCAAGAATTAAAGCCTTCTCTCTGCTTGCCAAAACAACTGTGCAGCTTAATAGATTTCAAAGAAGCAATGTTCTTTAACTTCTCTTCAATCTGCATCAATTCTTCTTCGCTACTTGCCAATACCATAACTAGTATTGTGGTGTTAAAGTAATGCTCATCCAAGGTATCAATCTCCTTGGAAAACTCATCTAACTTCTCTTTCTCATTCAGAAGCTTCTGGCTTGCATCAGCCAAGTAATCATTATTATTTCTGTTACGCTGCTTTTCATTCTCAATCTTCATTCCGACAGCCATATACTTACGTCCAACTTCCTGTTTGAATCCTGCGATATCAAGAAGTTCGCTATTAACCGTCACATAGCTTGTACAGTTCAGCTTGCTTAAACTTGAGATGATGTCTGACTCCAATGACTTCGGATATTCCTCGATATACATCACTTTTCCAAATCTGCCATTCAGCATAAACATCTCATTTTCAAATCTTACAGATGCCGGAGCCAAGGTATTTAACCAATCATGACAAGCTGCATACTCCTTCTCAAAGTCGAACTTATAATTGTTCTCGATTCCAACATGTGTCACGTTATAAATCTTCTGCATTCTCTCATTGATGCCGACTGGTCTCATTATCGATCCCTGCATTCCATTCGCACCAATTCCAATAAATGCACTTCTAATTGCTGTATCCGTAGACATAAACATCTGCTTCGCATCATGCATATCTTCTGCCTCGATAGTAAGTGTCAGATAGATTGTCTGATACAATCCCTGCCTAGCATCAGAAACCTTATCTCGAATCACCTGGTTATAACTTCTTCTTAAAAAATCGTATTTATCGCCCCTTAACGCATACAGTATCTTTTCATGAAACAGCTTCTCATCTACATATTCGTTTGCGACCGTGTATGAAAATCTGCATGGAATTGTCTTCAGGACTTTACCAAAATTGATAATGATTTCTTTCTGCTCTGCGTCTGTCACACCTGCAAAGTTGATGTCACTTAAAACATACAGTTTCGAAAACATCTTGTTGTTCAACTCAAAGATTCCACTTTCATCGATACTTTTTACTGATAAGATATCCTGTACAGAGGTCATCTCTTTTACAAGCGGAGCATCGCATGTCTTTGTCTGCTCATATTTGGTTTTAATTGCTTCCATCTTCCTGACCTCCTAATACATTTATCTGATCTAAAACATCTACTGTTACATTTCTCATGTAAGTTAACTGCAATAGACCTAAGCTACTAATCGATTCAGCAGCAATCTTCTGGGCTCCAATACTTGGAGCGATAACGAAGTCTTCGGCTGATAGGATTGATATGATTGTTTTTTCTACAATGGCTCTCGCATCATCTGAATCGCAAAGAAACATAATCTGAAATGAGCTATTCAGAAATTCCAAGTCACTCTTTCCTCGCCTATTAAACTTCTGCTCAAGGGTTCTGCCAAAATCAATCTGATCTGCTGTAGAGATGCTATCTAAGTCATAAGCGATCTCAATTTCACATCCCATCTTTCTTAATTTCTCAACGACATCGCCCTTAAGCGTTTCTGGATACTGCATCACAAAAAGTGTTTCACCAAAGTCGGCTTCCATTCGGAAACTGCTTACATCCTCAACCACCTCTGCAATGCATTCCTTCTTCCAATCTTTCTTTCCACGCACCATAGAAGCATATGAGAAGTTTTCCTTATTCCTATTTACTGCCTTCATCGTTTCATCAATACTGCACAGCGAGATTTCCAGATGCTTGGCAACCTTCTCTTCATCTTCTGAGAAGTAGGTCCTTACCTCGTCATAGGTTTCTCCGTTTTCAGTGAGCGTCATATAGGTGTTTTCTTCTCCTTCACTACCAATTACGGTAGTTATCCTCACACTGGCCTTTAGCTCTTTGGCAAAAGATCCAGCTCCAATCCCACTTGCACTTCTGACCTTATAAACTCTTTTCCAACAGTCCCTCTCAAATCTGAAGGTTCCTGCCGGATCAAAGCTTACTAATTTCATCGATGCTACTGTTATCTTTGGAACTGGAATGAGCATCCTATTTGCTTCACGGATACGCTTTTCTTTTTCTTTCTTTAGTCGCTTCTCTTCACGACTAATGGCTTTACTGCCAGCTCCTCTTCCCATGGCTACACCTCCTAATTAGTTGTGATCGAACCAACCATTAATGAGTGTTGTAATCTTGTTCTGGAAGTTTGGAAGTAATGTCTTTGTACCGAAAATGTACAGAAGACCTGCAATACCAGCAGCAACAGCAATAATGATAAACATAATGATGATCTGGTCAGAACCTTCCACCTTCTGTGCCATAAAATTCTTTGCTCTGATAATTGCTCCATCCATCTTTCTTACCAACTTATTCATTAACCTATCCTCCTTGTGATATTAAAAATTTGTAGTTTGTAAGTGGACCTCGCCTTACATAATGCATATAGACCTCAGACGAATTACATCTGCAGTTTTTCTGATGATTTATTTTGCATCTTTAATCTATTTGCTTGTTACAAATTTCATATAGGCAACGCTTCCAGCCAATCTGCAAAAATACAACAAAAAAAGATCTACGGAAAATATCCGTAGACCTTCGCATTTAATCTTTATTATTTTGCTTCTTTTTCTTGTCTGCCCTCTTCAAATTTCTTTTTTGCAGCTTCTATTGTTTCACCATCAATATAGTATGATATTGCAGCCTTTCCGATTGCTGAAGTTCCAACAGCAGCTACTCCTGCACTCACAGCAGATCCAGCGCCTGGCCAAATCGCATTAATGAATTTAGCCACTTGCTGAGCCACTAATCTAAATACATACCCAGCACCAGCTATTCCACCCATACTAAATATGAACTCTTTTGCCGTATCTAATGAGATATCTCTTCCGCTTAATGATGCAATCAAAGATACCAACAACGTCTGAATAATTAAGAGCACATAAATATCAGATACAGGTATCGGTGTAAGCGCAACCGTACCAGATAGCCCTGAGAAGATACTATTCAGATGGCGAGCTAATCTGTGAACAACTTCGGTAAGTCTCGAAGCCATCCTTAACCCCATCTGTGCCTCAAAGTCCTGGATGGCTTCTTCCAATATATCAAGCAATTCCTCGATATTATATCTTCCGTCAAATGCAATTTCTAAATTATTGATATCATGAACTGGTAAATTAGGAATGTCTTCCACATCAATTTCCATTCCGTCTGGTGTCTGCCAATCAATTAAAGATGATACAGCAATAATATTATCTATCTTAAGACCATTCTTTACAATGATGCCCTTATAATACTGGACAACTTCATTGATTTTATCAATCTTATTCTGTGGATACTCTGCAGGTTTTTTAAATCTTGATGGTGCCATTTCATCGCATTTATTTACTACAACTACAATTGGCAATCTCAGATTATTTGTTTCTGCATAACTCTTTGCAACCTTTTTCAGAAATTCAACATCAGAATTTACATCATCTCGGTGCGTACAATTAAGCATTAAAATTGCCACGTCAGGTGAAAACTTATTCACCTCTTCAATTAGCATATCTTCCGCAGAAACATCTGTATTCAAGCTATCTGATTCGGCAATTCCTCTTGTGTCCAAGATTTCCATGAGTGTTCTATCTCCATCCTTACACTCATAAATTTGTGCACTTTCTGTACAGCTTTTCGTGTCACTTACGCCAGCAGTATATGCACCACATAAAGCATTTATCAAACTACTTTTTCCAACACCAGTTCTTCCGATCAAAAAGATTCTTGGAGGTCTATGATTATCAATTCCCTCCATAAGTTGCTTAAGTTCTTTATCTCCAAGTATTTTGTCCTTAAGCATTTCTCTAGTCTTTTCTGGAATCGCATCTGGCAGTTCATCAATAAGTTTTTCTGCCTTATTGTAGAATGCTTTCATGTTTTGCATTCGTTCTTCAATTTTCATGTTTTCGTCTTTCATATCGACAATGCTCCTTTCATATAAGGAATTGTAATTTTCGCGAATGATTTAAAAATCTTCTCCTTTACTTGTTTTCCCCATTTTTATCAATAATCAATATGAAATAATTTTACCATAAATAGCCAGTTGCGTATTATTTTTAGGATCATTTTTTTTAAATGTATCATTATTTGATTTTCGATGCACACTACTTTTCCTTTTCTTTCTGTACCATTCCGACCCCCGTACCCCCTGCCCGACTCCCAGGGGGACAAGTCAGCTTTGGATTACAACTTAGTAAAGGTATTTGCTCCGGTACGATCTTTGTCATTTACTACGATTCCAAGCTCAACCTGATGGTTATAAAGCTTCACTCCAAGATTTGAAGGTGGTGTATCAATAAGATCTCTTAACGCAAAAGTCTTTCCCTTTTCCATTTCAGAAATCTTCGTTGTTACCTTGTTCCAAAGTTCTGCATATGTACGAAGTCTAAGTACCTCATCTTTACAATATGAACTGATATCAGGATAACCAGCTTCTTTCGCATAACTCTCTAGTCTCTTTAACTCTTCATCATTAACTGAAAATTGTACTCTCATAGTGTATCCTCCTGTTATATATCATTATTCGCAGAGGTTTGTTCAGACCTCTGCATTAATATAATAACACCTTGCTGGTGTTTGTGCAACCATCTGCATAAAAATAAGGACCTCATTCGAGATCCTTATCTTCCTCTTCTACCATTTCTAATATTTTTTCTGATGTTTTAAGCGCTGTTCTAATATAACCTTCAAGCTCTTTGATTTTCTTTGGATTTCTCCTTTTTGCATCAAGTAGCATATCTGCTTTCTTTGCTGCTACACGAGTAGACTCAATCAATGCTTCATAGGTTGCATACCGTTTTGTGTTCTTGTTCGAAATTACATTCTTCATCAAGTCCTCATCGGGTTTTACGCTCTCATACCATTTGATTTTTCTTAGTGCTGGTGAATCTCCAACATACTTTCTTGCAGAACCAACATAGCTCCTGATATCTTCATGAATCGTATTAACTGCAACATTATATTTCTTCGCTAGTTGTCCTTCACTTATGCCTTTCATATATGAACGCAGCACATACTTCTGACGAGATGTCACGCCCACTTTGCTCATGTATTTCATTAGTCCTTCTTCTTCAATAATCTGGCGATACCTTGGGACTGTCTTTTTCTTCTCCTCCATATTCACCCTCCATTGTTACATTACCCCATATAGAAATATTATCACAATACAGAAAAAAGGACATTGCTAATGCAACGCCCTTTAAACTCTATTTATTATAAGTGCTTCTATCAATACTTGTATGGAATGTAGTAAGCAGATATCGCTGTGTTGTCAACTTCTTTTCTGTTATATTTCCAGCATGATCTGAAACCGCAATCACATAATACTCTGGTAAATCACTTGCAACATTATCATCGTAATAGATATTAAAGTATGAGTGCGTGTCTGAACTTGCCCAACTTCCATTCGTTGTACTTGAATAAATAGGATATCTATGACCGTCTACAACCTTATAAAGCATTACACTTCTAAGACCAGATGTCACATTTGGATTATTCACGCTTCTTCGCGCTTCATCATCCGTGTGCTGATTTATAACATTATCCTGACAATATCCAGATACCGTCATTCCCTGAATTACTTTTGTAATCTCAGTTCCATCAATCCCAGGCTTAGTAATATCATACTTTGTTGTAACATAAGCTGTCGATGCATGATCAACATTATCCGTTGCAACAATCTTCCATGTATGAATCCCCTCATACTTATCTGTAAGAGTATATACTACACTACCACTTCCTCTTGCAACTTCTCGTCCTGCATCGTCATAGACAACCATGGATGCCATTCCAGAACCAGTATAACTTGTTCCAGATAGATAATCCGTTCCATTTACACTAATAACCGGAGCTCTATTTGTCCAATCCGTATCCGTTGTTTCTAGCCCATGTATTACCGGGTTACTGTGATCCAAGTATATATATGCCGATGTCGCTGCCCAAGAATTACCCTTCTTGTCAGTTACAGTCATTCGATATTTATAAACTCCCTCACTTGTTTCTGTATAAACCTTTGTCTGCTGTGATGTAGTACCATTAAATGACCATGTCTTAACGGTAGTTCATGTTCCCGTTACCTTCGAATATCTCTCTAGCACAATACTACTAAGACCTGATCCCTCATCAAGAGCTGTGACTGTAACTGTTCCATTCCCTGCACTCCACGAATTAGGTCTTGCAACAATCGAACCTGTTGGCTTCGTCTCATCTTCCCAATGTGCCTTCATTGTAACTGTTCCGCCGTCCTGGTCATGCGTATATGAACCACTAGGATAGTAATGACCACCAATTGATGCCACCCAATACTTAAAGGTCCAGCCCCTTCGTGTAGGCTTCCCACTTCTTAGTGTTAATGTCTGCCCCTCTTTCTTTGTCTGACTTGCCGGAGCACCTGTTCCACCATTTGCATCATAAGCTACAGTATGTTCAATTTTTCTTATCTTCACAGCTGATACATATGTTAAATAGCCACCACTATATTTCCAAACACCATTTCCCTTATCATAATAACCCATAGCTGCAAGCTGCTGTTTTGCTTCAGCTACCGTCATATTATAATTTCCATGGCTAATTAAATCGGCTAATGCATCATCTAAAGATCTTCCTAAAACTGGATTCTGTGTATTTAATACTATTCCATCATCAGGGCTACTATATGTATGACTAGTTGTATTTCCAAAACTCTTAATCGGATTCTTTGTTACAACAGTCAATTCAATTGCATTATCTGTGGCACTGTAATAATAATAAAATGTATAAGTATTGCTTCCACCTATGTTTCCCTGTCCAGTACCTCCTGTATCTCCGATATTATCTGCATATGCTGTAATAGGACTTGCAATAAAAAGACAAAACATTAACATCACGACGCCAACTAGCTTCTGCTTAATATTCATACTACTCCTCCTCTCCACTATAAATTGTTATCTCAATATACACCGTCTTTTTGTAAGTAACGTCCCCTATTCGATACTCTACTTCTGCGGTTTCATTCTCTGGGATCTCCACGCCAGCTTCTGTCTTCATAGTCTGATAGTAGACTTTAGATGACTTAAGTTCATCGTACTTCGTGTCTTTAAGCAACGACTTAAGAACACTCGATTCACCATTTAATACATATAGTTTTCTTCCATTTGCATCATACGTTTCATCATCAAAAGTTACATCCTTAAGGTTTGTATCCATCCCATTAGATTCCATTAGTCCATTGAATATCCCATCTGCAGACTTCCCCTTATAATCAAATCCAAAGACTTCCTTAAAGCTTAACTCCTTAATCTTATCTTCTATTAATTCACCACTTGCTAACGCTTCTGTTGAATCAAAGGTAGAATCTGTCTCATCTTTTAGGTTAATATCCGAAGTAACATACTTCTCGTAGGTCATACTGCTATTACCATCTAAATCATTTGTCTCGGTTCTTTTCACAACGCTCACTGAGATATGATTAGCATTTGCAAAGTAGTTTTCACACTCTGTAGTGATTGGATTGTCTTCACTGACTTTGATTGTTTCTTTACTCTCCTTCTTTCCGCAACCAGAAATGGTCCCAAGAAGCATGATTGCTGCCAATGCTACAATTAAACATTTTCTCCTCATTACTTATCCTCCCCTGTTAAATGAATCATCGTTCTCAAAATACTCTTCTCATAACCTCGTAACACTTCTCCTTCATCCTCAGGATTAAGCAATGCTACAGGAACCAAACCATTCCTTGCTATGAATAAATATTCTTCTTTACCATCAATGATTACCCCTAACTTCTTAATATATGCTGACTGTTTCATATATCCTGACACCGCTAATAACAGATTCGTACCAGCGAAAGTTGCCTCGTCTTCAATGGCTCCATCCTCACCTACAATCTGAATCTTAATAGGAACATCAATCGTTTCATTCCAATCATCTTCTGTATTAACCTGAGGCTCTTCTTCCTTAATGAATCCATTAATCTCAATAATTAGGTTATGAATATCATCAAGCGAATCCATTGATATCACATGATTCTCACGAATTAGATCCAAATCTCTAATATACCTATGACCATTCTTATCAATAAGATTCTCTACAATCTGTTCTCTATCATCCGGAATTTCCAAATCATATCCAGACATGTAATCCATATAGCGATCCGCCAACATTAATGCCTGATAGTACTTTGCTTTAAATCCAGCTTCAAGGTGAAACATCTCCATTAAAATTCGATTGTAATACTCCTTAAACTTCAAATACTCCTGAATGCTAAGTGTTTTCCCAATATATTCACCAAAGCAAACTGACACAAAATCAAAGTACATAGCCAATGAAGCCTTATCAATTTCTCTATAAGGTAAGAGACAATATTCCCCAGACAGAAGGTCTTCTATCATATACTGGCAAAAATCTTCTGTAGCTTTTGTAAGCTCCAAAAGACTGTGATCACTGTTGTTATATGATTTGGCTGATATATTTCTCGTTAAGCCAAAAAAGATATCATTCTTTCTCTTCATCAAAGAGTATTCCGGCATATCCTTGCATGGATGACACTCATTAAAATACAAAGTCTTATCATAGAACGGAATCTCAACGCACTTTGTCTTTGAACTCTTTGCCTCAACCATTCGAAGCTCTTCTCCAATATCCTTCTGATTCTTTTTCTTCTCCACCACCGACTTCATGCGATCTACAAGAGATGTTCTTTTCACTTCCGGTTTTGCTACGTTCTTTACTTCTTTTTTCTCTGGCTTTTCTTCTTCCTCAACCTGTGGCATTCTCTCAATCTGCTTTTCCAAGTCAACAATTTCCTTTTCAAAGCGATCAAGAAATGCTTCATTCTTCGCTGCTGTGATCTCGATTGCCTCTTTCTCATAATCAGCTGCGCTCATTGCGTTGATTTTTGAAAGCTTAATGATATTAATAACCCTAGAAATCTGAGCTTTATACTCTTTTATTAACTGTCTGGTTAATCTAGCATTAAAGTTCTCTGTCTCAGCTTCTACGAGCGTTCTTACCTTAACCATCGCAACTGCACTCTTTGCAATATCTTCAATCTCAGCACCTTCATTTTTCATAAAGACCTGATTATATTCACCAAGCGCATTCTTCAGATCCGAAGCATCCATGCGTCTCTGTAAAATAACTAGAGTATCCCCATCTGTGATAGTGAATCTCTCTCCTGGTGTTGCATTTATGATGTCCTCCATCGAGTTCATCATTCTTCTAATCAAAACTAATTCATCGTTCATTACTTAAACCTCCCAATGACATAAATTGCCATGACAACTATCAAAACTATTGAAAATCCTGGTATCACTGCCATATCTCCTGACAATGCAAACTTCCTTTTCCTACATCGATACTCAATAGCACCGATACCGATTGATATTGCTATTGAAGCTATCAGTAATAAGCACTCTGTAATAGCAAGTGCTATGATATTTGAGGTTGGAACACATACTAGACATATATTTGCAAAAAGAAGGAACATATCACTATCTCCATCTCCCCATACCTTAAATACCTTCATTAAAATGAATAAAACGGAATGTACTACAAGAAAGCAGATAACCTCTGCTTTCCTGTAACTAACAACATTCCACAAAACTATTGCCCAAGCATCAATTAGGACTAAACAGGGAAAGGAAAAGACTGTTCTTTCCTTGATATCCTGGACAAAGGAAACTATCAAAAATATTGCTGTAACAACTGCCATAACAAGCATTAACCAATTCATTACGCTTCGTCCTCCTTCTTAAATACAGACCGAAAGTTCAGTCTGGATCTCTTCTCATCCCAGCCATCTACTTCTAAAATTTCATCAATTGAGAAGTGGCTCATATGGATTAATACAAAGGGCATACATGTAAGCATCTCTTCCAATGTCTCCATTGAATAATCAGATACATATCTTGCACACTGAGCTAGTCTTGTTACCGAACTAGCTGCATCGTTTGAATGAATCGTCCCAAAGAATCTTGCTCCGGTACTCATCGCTGTGGTGAATACATATAATGCCTCACCACCCTTGATTTCACCGATGATGAAATTATCAATATCCTGCAAAAGACCAAGTCTAAGCTCATCTTCCAGTGAAAAATCCGTCACCACATCATGCTTTCTTACTGTCATTGTGTGCTCAAACTGGATCTGAGGATGAACATTGGAATACAGCTCATCTGACTCCTGTGAGACTAAGACAGACTGATTGAATGGGATTAGATCTATCATGTTATTAAGCAATGTAGATTTACCCGAACCACCACGACCCGAAATTAAGAATCCATATCCAGCAGATATCCTGTCCTTTAAATACTCAATCATCTCGTCATCAAGCATGTTGTTTTCCTTTAAGTAATCCCAAGACAGCTTTGTCTTAGGCATCTTTCGAATATGGATATTGTTCTTTTCTGTTGATGTCACATAAGAAAGCTGCACATCAATTCTCAGATAGAACTTCTCTACGCCTTTTCGATCAGTACAATGACCAAGTGCAAATTCTTCAGCCCTGCCTAATCGATGGATTCTAAGGATTCTTTCAAACCAATTCTTATAGTCATTCTCATCAAAGAAACTGATATCCGTAAGATATCGTTCTCCATTTGCTTTTACGACTATGTGGTTATAATTCAGCACCTTAATATCTGATACATCCTTAGCCTCTATCAACGGAGTAAGAATGTAATATCCAAAGACACACTGTCTGAACATCTCTAACAGCTTTTGAACATCCTCATCAGTGATATCTCCAAAGCTACAAACAACATAGTCTTTCGCTCTATCCATAAGCATGATGAAATCCTGTTCTGTTCCAGTGATACACTTTTTAACGAGTGCCTGATTCAGATCACATACATTCGCTTTTAACTGCAAGAATCTTTTATTTAGCTCTTCATCCTGATACAAAGACTCTGTATGATAAATATCTGACTCAAGTTTCAATGGGGTTTTGGATTCTTTTGTATAAAATAAATTGCCCATAACGACCTCCTTTACAATGCATATAGGAATCGCTATGGGCATATCTGCAGAAATTATCTAACTTTCTTCTTACTTTCTTTATTCAATTCATTTTTAGCTGCATTTTCATTATCATTCACAATACAGCTTCTCACTCCGTAGTCTCTACGAATGTCTTTTATTCTCTGGTTAAATTCCTTTGCAGTCATCTCTTCTGACGAAAATTCCTCAAGTTCAACTCCTGCTTTACTCATCACGGTTACTGTTGTTGATACAGAATTTCGTCCATTGATTACTGCCGGCAAGGTTAAAACCCTGATATAACACTCCTTATTATCTTTTGATGTAAGATATACCTGTCGTGTCTTAAGAAGGTTATATAAAAAAGCTTCATTCTTTGCTTCTGAATGTCCAATTGCTGTAAATAAATTTATTTCATCATTTCGCTCTTCTTCATTTCCTCTACCCTGAAATGAGAGAATCGCTTTATACTGATTTGATAATTCCTTTACCTGAGCCTGAGCGTAAATAAGCTGGTTATTTAAGTCTTCTGCATACTCGGCAACTTCCGCTATCGTTTTACCATATCCGTCCTCTAAGCGTTTTTCTAATTCCTGATAACGCTCATATTCCAACTGATATTCCTTCAAATCTGCAAATTCATATAGATACGCTTTTTTCGTAATCAACTGCATTTCTTTATAAATTGCAATCTGTGGCTTATACTTCGAAAGTAATTTCTTTACGGATTTAATCTCTGTTCCAAGTTCCTTCTTTCGTTCTACGATTTCTCTTTTTGCAGCTTCTGGGTTATTAGTTGTTGAATAGGTAGTTACAATCTCATGCACCAAAGACAGTCTTGCCATCTCCTCTGAAGCCTGCCTCATTGCAAAATTTCCATGAATCTTAGTTAACCACGGATTTCTCCCTAGCTTCAACATATGTATAGCTTCTCTCTTCTCCTTTTCAGTCATATCTTTATATTTTTTTATGACATTCGGAGTATAGCTCACTACATCTCTTCCAGTAATTGTTGATACATGATTTTTTACTTCAGCCAATTCAAATGGCTCAAGTCTGTTAGAAATACGTTCTTTTATTGCATCTAGGGTATAATTATTTCCCAAATTATATGACCTCATTGCCTTTGACATTTCAGCTGTTCTAAGCGACATATACTGACCTATATTTACAACACATCCGCTTTCCCTTAAATACTGAACACACATATCCAAATCTGTACTATTTTCTATTGCATGATCAATTAAGTTCCTGAGCTTAATTTTCCTCTCTACGATTGATAGCTTTTCAGCTTCTAACTCCCTTTCCCACTCTATATTAGGAGTAAATCCATACCGCCTTGCTAGCTTGTTAACTGCGGGATGTAATTTCAATGTAAGGTAGTCATTATCCATATGTATTTTTCTTCCATCTAATCCAACTGTATTAACCAACACATGAATATGCAGATTATCTGTATTCGTGTGAACTGCATATACAGCCTGATTTTCTGGAAGCAATTCATTCATAAGATCATCTGCTAAGTTCATTAAATTGCCTGCATTCTCTATACCAGATTCTTCTTCATTTAGAGAAATAATTAAATGAAGCGCCACACGCCCTCCGGTCTTTCCATAAAATTCCTTCACCTGCATCATTTCTTCAACAGCAAACTTGATATCAGAGATCTGCCGACAACCTATGTATAAGCCTTCGACAGTTTTTATATCATTCAAAACGTAATTGACCTCTCTAACCACCTGTCCCTCAGTAATATTACTCAGTTTCATATCACATTTTTCTTTATTCATAATATATGCAAGGGATGTAGACATGTTCTTCACACCACTACGATTCATACTTCCATCTTTTATATGTTTAATCTTTGCGATAATTCCACTTCCCATATTCCCTCCATACCAAGAAAAGCTGCCCTCAGGCAGCCTTTACATGGGTAACAATTTGTAACAATCCGTAACTCTATTTACTAGTTTCTATAACTCCTCAAATTTAGAAATCACTTTCATGTGAATATCTTCTCGAAGAGTCTGTGTCATAGGATAACAAATATCCTTATAATCTCCCTGCTGATTCCTTCTTGATGGATAGCTGACATATAGATTGCCTTCTTTTGATCTCATCACCTTGATTCCATTTATTACAAAATCTCCATCAAGGGTGATACTACCATAGGCTTCCATTCTGTCTTCTCCAACCTTCTTGGTCAGCCTAACATCTGTAATTTCCATATTTATTCACCGGCTAGGCTTTCGCCTAGCCAGCTACTCAACCTCCTTCCTACTTGCTTCTGCCTCTCTTCTTAGAAGCCTCCTGTGCTGCAGCCTGTTCCTGCTCAACTGCCTGGTCTTCTGACTGCTCCTGCTTTTCTTCCTTTACCTTCTGATATTCTGCAACAATGGCATCATCAATCTTGTGGTAAAGCTCCTTACTAAGAGGAAAAGCAATGTCCTCATAGGAACCATCACTCTTCATTCTAGATGGGAATGCAACGAAGTTCTTTCCGTTTTTATCCTCCATCACTCGAATTCCTCTGACTGCAAACGCTCCATCTAACGAGAAGCTACCAAATGCCTTGGTTCCCCCTTCTCGATTAGATAAGCTGAGTCTAATGTCTGTTACTTCCATAACTAAATCCCTCCTTAGCGATGACGTCTAGGTCTACTTGCTTCCTGAACTTCAGTGTCCTTCTGATTCTTCTTAAGCTCCTCGATTGTTGTATCAGCTAATGTGATGTCCTTAGACTTCGCATCATACTTATACACATGATCTGAAAGCTGCTCTTCAGGTGACACTTCATTTCCGTTTACTTCCTGTACCATATTGGCAAGCATCTCAGGAGTTCCCATATCCTGACTTATAGCGATTACCTCATGCACTGACGATGGTAAGATATATAAATCCTTTCCACCAAGCTTCTTTGATAATTCATCTAATACATCACTATAGAAAATAGCTGTTGCGCCATTTACACTATTAGAATTTGAAATGACGTACATCTGATTTTCCGGCGGCATACTATCCATCATAGAATCAATTACCTCCTCTGGAACACCGTCTCTACCAAGCATATCTCTCATGATTTCGTTCATTGTCTGAAGCTTGGCAGGAAGCTTTTCCTGACTGTTCTTTACTGCATACTGGTGAAGATCTTCCACCGTAGCATCCCAATACTTCATATGCTCATCTTTAATTGTGATGGTAGCCATTCCGTCTTCCTCAGGATCTCCAACAAGTACCTTATAAATAAAGGAAAGGTCTTCCTTTTCAGTATGTGGAGTATGCTCAAGCATCTCACGGTTCTTCTCTGTATTAACTACAGTCATAATTACACGATCTTTAATGAACTCAAAGTTCATAAAGTCAGCTGCAATATTCTCAGCAAACTCCGGTCCTTCCATATGATCGCTAGTTACCTTTGCGATGTTGCCAACCACTTCATCAAGGTCAGCGCCTCCCTGGTACTTCTCATAGAAGCCTTCAAGATAAATGTTTGGTGTTACCACCTTACCTTCCGGTCTTACTGATAAAGCCTGAAGCTTCATACCATTGTTCTTTGTTACTGTGTTAATTACTACGTCTGCGTTTGCGTACTGCTCTGGCAAATGATTCTTAATTTCCTCAGTAACCTGTTCCTGAAATTCAGTAAAACTAAGCATTTTTCTTTTCCTCCTTCTCGTTTTCATTCTTTGCTAAGACGATGCGATCCGCATACACCTTAAGAATGTTTGTACTGTCTTTGCTCTTCTCTGTAACAACAAGAGCATTTTCTAAAATGTAATCCATAATTCTTTTCCTCCTTGTTTTGTGCTGGACTACTTGCTACATCTTTCCTATAGACATATCCCAAAAGTAATCTGCAGAAATATTTCACTTTTTATCTACTTTTTCCTCTGTGCGGTCTGTCAGCTATCTGCTGATCTATTTCTACGCGTTTATTCAATTCTGCTCTACAGTCTTTAATTGCTTTCTGCACTAGCGGATTCTGTCGATAATACTCAATCATGTTGATCAAGTCTTCATGCATATGACCACCTGACATTAATTCATATTTACCCTCATAGTCAGAACCATCCTGTAGTTCAAACCCAATCCCACCATGCTGATAACTATCAAATAATTTGAAAGCTTCCTCCAAGGTCAAACCATCTTTGCTGTAACCCAATGTTTCAAACTCCATATTCTCTGCGTAGTAATATGTAATCTTTGCTTCCGGATTGAGTTTCGTCACGATAGGTTTCTCACTAAAAAAGTCTGGTGCCTCATGGAATCCAAATGAATCCACATACCACGCTTCATCCTTCTCATCCTTATGAAGCACTACAATGTCACTTACACTTAATGAGTAACCCTTAAAATCATCAGGGTGATTGATATTGAATGTTTCATAAATGGAATCCAATGTATCTGATTCTTTGAGTGGGGCTGAATAAATTAAGTCATAATTAGATGGATCGACTCTCACACCAAGCTTTTCCAACACAGAATATGAACTGAAGGATAACTCTCTGTTTGCCTTCTCATTCAGCTGATAAATCTCAAAAGTTGGCTCCTGCTTCTTCTCCTGGCGTTTTGCTAACTCTGCCTCTATCGCACTTGAAATCTCATCAGCTGTCTTCTTAATAATTTCTAAGTTATCCTTCAGCTCTGACACCTTCTTGTCCTTACTCCATCCACTGATATAACCAAAGGAATAATCCGAAGTATCTAACCCAATCATCTGAGATACCCAATATGCAACTGACTCAGCCTGTACCTCTTTTGTTTCTCTATCCCATTTGTCTTCTTTGCCACCATGTCCAAGAGATGCATGTCCAATCTCATGGATCATAGTTTTAATTGTCTGGAGCTCCGGCAAGCCTTCCTTCACAACAATTCTCATTTCACTTGGGCTAAAGTATCCATTTGCTGCAGACTGAATTTCTTCAAATGTAATCGGAACAGGACTTACTTTAATCAGCACCTCTTTTAATGTCTCAAATGAATCCACATTCTCATCTAGCATTGTTGCCAGTGTTGGTAGTGGCTCTCCATCTGTGTCTGAATAATCAAATACATATGCCGGTCTGAATGTCTGGTATTCACGAACAACCTCCTCTGTAAGTGGCTTTCCATCTTCGCCCTTTACTGGATGATTCTGCTCATCAAACACCTGCTCCTTCACATTTGTCTTAAATCTCATTGGCGCAATAATCATGATCCCATGACTACCCTTTTTTACTGCACGCCCAAATTCATTTCATTTTTTAAACCCGCAAACATAAGTCGCATCTGGTCTCTGACTTGCAATTAAGATGCAATTGTTAATGCTATAGGACTTAAACTTCGACATCGTCTGGATATACTCCTTATACTTATCAGAAGAGAAAATATCTCTAACTCCATTCTCAAGCTTTTCCTGTATATCCTTCATCTTCTCGCTTCTATCCATTTGTTAACCTCCTAATACATGAGATAATCCATAGCCTCGCAGTATTCGATTACAGCATTTGGAACCGCCTGATATACTGCTCTAAATCGTGGCATACCATCTGGTATGTTCCACTCTGCCCCCTGCTCTCTTTTAACAAATGTATGAACATAAATCGCTTCTTCTGTTTTATGCACAGATAAAACCACTTTATGCCCTTTATACAGATGCATTGCATCTAGCACTCCAAAGTTAAATTCAGCAATTGGACAAGTATCCTCCCATTCATATGCTGTAATGGTATATAGATAATCTGCATCCTTAACCATTCCATCAGCCGGCATCATTTCCTTAACTAACTGAGCCATTGGTAATCTCTTTACCTTATTGTTTTCTATAAAAGCAACCAGCTTTCCTTTTTCATCACAAGCTGTTTCCTCGTCTTCAATCGCAAATTCGATTAATTCCTTCAAACACTGCTTACATGTAATCTGGTTACTATAAACTGCTACTAATTCGTTCATTTACTTCTCCTTTTCAACTTGTGGTCACGATGACCACAAGTGACCTAACTTACTATTTTCTTTTTCAAATCATCCAGCTTTGCCAACAAAATCAACTTTTCTTCATCTGTGACACTCGGCTTCATTGCAATGATTTTGATATCTCTTTCAACATCAGCCATTCACTTTATGATTTCTCTGTCTCGTATTGCCGGTGGTTTGAATTCTTTGTTCACTGCCATTAAATGCTTGATATACTGCGCACGTTCCAGTCCTAACTTTCCTCTTGTAGATTCAAAAGCCTCGTAGTCTTCTGGGGATAATGACAGCGTTAACCTTTTACTATTTCCCATTACGACTCCTCTTCTTCATTACCATCTGGGTTCATTTCATATGTAGGTACAAAACTTCCTTTTTTAAGAGGTTCCAATTCCTTCTTGTCAGCTTTGGCGCCACACTCTTTTTTCTGTTTACCCGTTATCACGAAACTCGTATTACTTCTCTCAATACCGAGATCTGACTGAATTAAACGAATATCATCAATAGGAACTAACTGGAACTTTGTGGGTTCCCCATTATATACAGCTGTGATATACCAATCCCCAGATATCAACTCCTCTGCTAAACGCTGTTTCATTTTCCATTCACTTGCCTTTGCGCACTGTCTTATGAGGTTCTTTACATTCTCATAATTATTTCCAATGTCTGGGGATTCTAACAATGCAATCAGCCAATTAGCATCTGGACACTCATCGCCTACATAATTAAGCAATCGTTCCAAATCTGTATTTCTATATGGTGAATTGAATGCATATAAAGCAAGCTTTTCCTGATTAGTTAAGCTATTATCATTCAGAATTTCCTGTACCGAAATTGCTCTGCCCTCTAAATAACTTATCTGCTTACTTGCTTCTTCCTCTGAAACATGAAGACTTGAACTAATCTTGTCTTTCACGGAAAGCTCTTTCTTTGGATTTACATTTTTCAGATTCTTCAACTCCTGAAACCGCCTAACAAACCATTTGGGTGAAAACACTGTTTTTAAAGTCTTACGCTGATAGTTTCTTTGATTTAACTCCTTTTCATCTGGGAGTTCCTTATAAAAAGCTTCTCTTAAAACACCATACTTATTCAGGTAGGAATCCTGATCCACCTTTGCAGGAACAGATTTCATAAAAATACCATCTCTGATTTCTTCTACCTTTTCTGCCTGAACAGTGTCTATTAATAAAACCTGAGGCTTTACTTTCTTACTAGATTTGTTTTTAGCTGCCGCCTTTTTCTTAGCATCCACTAACGCCTTTTTAAGCTCTTCGTTTTCACTTCTAAGTTTTTCAAGCTCTGTGTATTCTTCAGCTTTGATATGTGTTAGCGGTGAAAAAAGGTCATTCATCTCTGATACTATTTCTCTAGCCTTTGCAGAATCCACAGTTAAGAATTCTCCATTCATTCGAAACATGCCCGGATTGGTGTTTGTTACAGCTCCAATCTGTGATGTAATCGTTTGCTTTTTAACGCCTAGTGATGCTAGATGATTTCTTATCTCTTCTGGCGTATGACTTTCCTTCACCACAAACCGATAGATTTCTTCATAATCACCAATATGCTTTAGTAACTTGCTATCCATTTTTCCTCCTTTCTAGACTTGTGGTCACAGTGACCACAAGAACTTTATTGATTGCTTTCAAAAGTCATATAGAGAAACTTAGTCTCAAATCTGCAGAAATTTATTCAAAAAAATAAGCCAGGCTTTCACCTGACTTAAACATTAAGTACGAATGCATCGTACACACCCCAAACCATTGATTTTACTGGGGTTTATGCCATTCTTCACTATATACATGACCACTTCGTACCATTTTTTATATTTTTACACTACAACGATTTTGGTATTAGCAGGATTCGCCTTCATGCACACTTTGTTTTCTTCAAAAACAAAGAAAGCCACCTGTGGTCATTATGACCACAAGTGACTTTGCATCGGCATACCATCTGCCCAGGGCATCTGCATAAGGGAGAACCCTATGACCCCATTGTATTATCACTAACGTTTATTAAATCGTGTGATATTCTAAATTTGAAAGGAGGATACTCACAATGAATACAGCCAATAATAACAATGATAATTTAGCTTTAGCTAATTGGAAGCTTGATGGTTTACGAACGATTTGCTCCGCCCTACAAACTTCAGAACAATTTGAAGAGGAACAACAAAATCTATTTTTTGTTATCTCCGAAGAATTGAATAGCATATCACAGCTATTAAAGAAAACAGAGTGATAATCGAAAAAGTCACTTGTGGTCATCGTGACCACAAGTGACTAAATCCCACCTTTCAATAAAAAAACATTTTCATGTATTATCTAAACTAGTATTTACATGCTCTGAAGCTATACTTAAAAGATAATCATGCATTCTGCTAAAGATTGATTTAGCAGAAACTAGTGTTTTATACAAGGCAATTAAATCATACTCCGCATTCAACTTTAGTTCACTTAATTCTTCATCCGCATCCTGCATTGCTATTTCCACATATCGGTCTAAATTCTCATCCCAAGCTTCTGAGGCATATTCATTCTGAAGAATTTCGTTTGCCCTTTCTACATCATCGAAAACAATGAGATTATAAATATTTCCATCTTCTAAAAGAGAATCTTGAACATCAGATAAATCTAGTTCTTTTAATTCGTTAATAAACGAATATAAGTCATTATATTCATCTTCGTTTTCCTCATCATATAAGTCATCCACTACATTCTCAATATCCTGTATAATATCAAAATCATTATATAAATCAACCAAAGTCTCTGTACTTAAGTTAGTCCCATCTGTTACAAAAACTCCATCTTCACCTACATATATAGTTCCTTCTTCTAGCAGCTTTATATAAACTTTATACTTTACTTCAAATCCAACAATAAATAGTCTTAATGCATTATAAGGATCATCGAAGTATGGCTCAGATGCAATCTTTGTAGTTTCAAATATTTCTTTATATACTTTCTCAATAAAATCCTTGTCGGTAGTTATAAATCCCATCTCTTCATTTCTGGCACTTTCGTCAGAATAATTAGCAGAACCTATATATAATATATTATCTGTTCCGATTAATTTTGCGTGGTTATCAAATTTAAATCCCACAAAATTATTTGCATTGTACAGTTCTGGATTTAATTTTCCCAAGTATAATTCTAGCGAGGCACGATACTTCTGTGCAGCGCCCTTGAAATATGTATCCCAATGATTCGGAATATTGGTTATGATCTGTATATCAGTTCCTTCAGGTAAGTCCATAAGCCTTTTTAAATTTGATCCATCATTAGTCTTTTTAGAAATATTATATGTTACGATTCTTACTTTTTTTGCATTTTCAAAATCATCAAGTACCTCTTGATAGTTCAAACCATCACCGTAACTACAAATCAATTTCAAATTATCATCATATTTTATTTCTGTCATTTTTTTAACATCCCATCATCTATTTTGTTTAGTCTTTCTAGCCATCTGTTAATAGCTTCAATCTTTGGAATAGCCATCGCTTATCCCCCTTTACATTTTTCTTCAATAATCCTTGAATCCTTGAATAATTTCACTTGTCACTATGTCCCATTTTACGGACTTTTCTTGGATCTTCTGGTTTTTCAGTATTTTTAGGAATCATCCACATTCGACCCATTAATACGGCTCCCTTTATTCTGCCCTCTTTACAGTATATTGCTACTCGTCTTTGTGATATATGCCATTTTTCGGCAAACTCTGCAGTTGTCATGTAATCCATCATTTATCCTCCATTTAGACAACAATGTACCTATTTTTAATTATATTCGTTGTTGCGAATACTTTCAATCAAAAAAAGAGCGCCCTAAATTAATCTAAGGCACTCCATTTTATTTACTCTAATTTTGCACCAGCTGGAATTGCATCATTAAGCATAACGAGATTTAATTTCTCTTCTCCGTTTTCTTCATGAATTGCTGACATAAGCATTCCACAAGAATCAATTCCCATCATGCTTCTAGGTGGAAGATTTACGATAGCAAGTAATGTCTTTCCAACAAGTTCTTCAGGTTCATAAAATGCATGAACACCAGAAAGAATTGTTCTATCTGTTCCCGTTCCGTCATCTAAAGTGAACTGAAGCAACTTTTTGCTCTTAGGTACTGCAACACAGTCCTTAACCTTCACGACTCTGAAATCCGACTTACAGAAAGTATCAAAGTCTACGTTTTCTTCTTCAAAAGGTAAAAGTGAAACAGGAGATGTCTCTTCAACTACTTCTTCTGTTACCTGATCTTCTACGTTTAATTCTAAATTATCCATAGGATAAGCACACTCCTTTTCTTATTTTGAAATACGTATTGAATTATACCAAAAAAACCTCGATTTTACTATGAATTACGCATATAGAAACAGCCCCTTCCAGTAATGTAAAGGCTCGCTTTGCTTCTACCTTGACATCACTAGAAGGAGCTGTAAGTTAGTAATCAAGGCACTTCATAAATGAAGTGTCTCTTATTACATTTGAGCCCTTCTTATATTAGTTTTTCATCGTCATGTTAACTGCTATGCTAAGTTCTAATAAACCAACAAATCCTGCAATAATCACTTTTAGAATAATTCGGATTGCAGTAGTTCCCACCTTATCACAAAGCGCCCACAGTAGTCCCACATACATAATTGTACTTGCGATTCCAACTACAAATGATACATACGGAATCAGTGTTAATGCCATGTAAACAATAACAAATACGATTCCGGCTCCAATTCTAAAACCTCCTGAAAAGTTTTTCATAAACTGCCCGGTAATAACTGCAGCATAGATAATTGCTGGAATTAGATTAATAAAAGCCATCTTCATACTGGCTTCACTTGCACATGCACTCTTCATGTCGATACCTCCAATAGATCACTTGTGGTCATCGTGACCACAAGCTATTATTCTTTAACCAACACCATACAAATCATGATTTACTTCTGCAGTGTAATAATGATCCATTGTATTTGGCGCATTATAAAGCGATGTAATCAGATATGCCTTGATGTTATTTACTTTAGTTGTGTTATTGCTTATGCATCCAATAACATACTGTAAATGGCTTGATGTCAGCTTTAAGAACTTACTCTTAACCAACTGATATGGATAATCTTCACCACCAATACGTATTGTCTTTCTTGGAACACAAACAACATCACAGATGATATTAAACAATTCGTCATACAGATTTCTATCTGACCATGACTTATCACTCATCATAATATCATAATCAATGTTATCTTTGATAATTTCCATGTATGCTGATGCTTCATCCATCGCATCAATCTGTCTAGTGACGTTTGCTTCGCCTGATGGATAGATAGGATTAGTCTCACTAAGTTTATTATTATCTAGTATATTATTCGGGCTCAATTTCTGCGCTGGTACCGGTTCAATATTTGAGACGGTACCCCTACTAAGTCTTATCCGGCGCGAAAAATTATCCGGTTCATATGGATTACCAGCACTTAATATGGACTGGTTCGTATTTTCAACCGGTTCAATATTTGAGCCGGTACAAATATTGGACTGGTCCTCTATTTTATCCGGTTCTAATTTGGTACTGCTCTGACCATCATTCGGAATAATAGGTTCATCGACTGCCTTATTTTCCGAAATGAAATTCTTCACATAAATGATATTGGCTTTTCCATTCTGCTGAATCATTTCAATCAAGCCAACATCCTGAAGCTCCTTTAGTAAAGAAGCCCCAGTATTCTTTGCAATGTTTAAATCTTCTGCAATGCTAGTAATAGCATATTTAATATATACTCTGTTCTCATCATCAAGCCAACCTCTCTTTCTTGATAAAGACATTCTATCAAGCATAAGACCATATAATAGCTTTGCGTTATTAGTAACATCCTTAAATCTCGAATCTGTGATTAATGCTTTAGGTAAACGATAAAATGTGAACTGTTCTGACTCTTTACCATAGTAATAATCCAAATCCAGTTTCCCCATTAGTCTACACCTCCTCTCTCTTTCCATTCGTCAAGTAATCTGATTATTAACTCCTCAATATCTTCATTCGTCATTGTAGGATCAAAATAAGAATCTAACTTCTTTGCATTAAAAGTTACTTTTCTTACCTTAGGTTTAACCACAACAAGGACTCCCAGAACCGATTCTCTTGTAAACTTCCCTGCTTTAGCAATCTCCTTAATCTTTCCTGACTGTTCGGTAGATACGCTAAACTTCATATCTCTTAACACAACATACAGAATCTTCTGTTCTTCTTCTGTTAGCTGTGAAAAGTCCACTCCCTGAACAATCCCTAACTTGCCATCATCTACAAGCTTCATAAGCTCTTCAACGAGCTTGGATAAGGAAATATACCTCTGCACCGTTTTAGCGCCCTCTCCAGCCTCTTTAGCCATCTTATCGAGACTTCTACCACCATTTACTCCCTGATGCTTTAAAGCCTCGTATTTCATCGAATACGCCTTTGCTTTTTCACTTGGTAATAATTCCTCTCGCTGAATATTGGAATCAACCATTATAAGGACTGCTTCATCATCTGATACATCCTTAATAATCATTGGCATTGTCTCTTTACCCGCAAGCTCTGATGCGTGTCTTCTTCTATGTCCAGCCAGAATCTCATAACCACCTTCCGGTCTTGGTCTTGCGATACCTGGCACCAATACTCCATATTCTTTAATACTATCAACTGTCTCCGCCATTTTTTCATCATCTATAACTCTAAATGGATGATTCTTAAACTCATGTAATTCACTCAATGGCACTTCCACAATCTGTCCTTCAACCTTTTCCTTTGCAACTTCTGAAGACATAACCTCTTCATCGGTTCCTCCAAAGATTGAATCATATGCTGATAAGCTTGCTCCCGCTACTGCATTTCTTCTACTCATTACGCAATCACCTCCGTTGTTAATGCTTCATACGCTGTTGCTACTGTTCCTTTTGGATCATATTCATAGATGCTCTTTCCTACTGTTGTAGCCTCTGCAGCTCTTACTGAATGTGGAATCTTATTCTTAAAGATATTAATCTTCGAACCGTATGCCTCATCAAGCATCTCAGCAATATCCTTGGCATAATTTGTTCTTGAATCCACCATTGTAAGAAGAATTCCTTTAATCTCTAAAGACTGATTAATCTTCTTATGTATCTGATTGATTACTCTCAGTAGTTCTTCCAAACCTTTGATTGCTAAAAACGTAGGCTGAACTGGAATGATAATCTCATCACCAGCTGCTAAAGCGTTAAGTGTAAGCATTCCCAAATTTGGTGAACAGTCGATAATAATGTAGTCGTAATCATCCTTGACCATTCCAAGATATTCACTAAGTATCGTTTCTCGCCCCATAACAGTGATAAGAGCAGTTTCTATGCTATTCAGTGAATTATTTGCCGGTACAAGGTCTACACCTTCTTTATGGTGCAAAATAGCCTCTCGTGGATCGAACTCCACTTCATCAATGACATTGTTATAAACAGTGGTCATTGTATATTCCATCTGTCCTGGATTATGAAATCCTAATGCTACTGTAAGACTGCCCTGAGGATCGTTGTCTATTACAAGAACTCGATTACCCTTCTTTGCTAGTCCTATTCCTAAGTTAACTGTTGTTGTTGTCTTTGCTACGCCACCTTTTTCATTGGCACATACTAAAATCTTACTCATACGATTGCTCTCCTTTTAATTGCTCTCTGTAGTTGCTTCTTTTTCTACTTCCATGTATTTTCTAAAATATTTCTTGGTTCCCTGATTTTTAAAAATCTCTGATGACTCTGTGACCTGCACTTTTCTCAATGTGCGAATCTGCTTTTCAAGCCAGTTAATATCTTCTTTTGTACCCTGTACTCGAATCTTTATCATTCTTCCTCCTTTATCCTCATTTTCTTTATTTGCAACCATATGAGCTGCATCTAACGCTGTATTTCTCATTTTTCCTCCTTATCCATACATTGTCTCTATGTATTCATTCAAAACTTCTACGTTCACTAGACATACTCCATTAATCTTCCTTACAGCCCCAGCTTCTTTCGCTAATTGCTGAAATCCATGAATCCCAATGGAGTATAGGTCAGCACCTTCCTTATAGCGGACATACTTCTTCTGACCGGAGTTTACTTTGATATCTAATGACTCTACCTTCGTTCTCTTATAAGACATATAGACCCTCCTATCCGTAAATCTGCTCAATATATTTGCTCAGCACTACTGTGTTAACCAAGCATGTCCCATGAACTTTTCTTACCGCATGCGCTTCACCCGCCAAATCCCGGAATGAATGCTCACACATCGAATATATTTCTGCCCCTTCAGGAATCCTGACATATATTTTTCTTCGCTTAACCGGCTCAGCATATAAGGCATCCGGTTTTGTTCTTTCCTCCATTTCATCAACCTCCAAAGTTTTCTTCGATGTAGTCTATAACCACATCAATATTAATAAGTACGATGTTTCCTATTCTTCTGATTGAATTTGCTTCCTTAGCAAGTGCTTTAAAGCATGTCATACTCATTGAAAAATACTCGGCCGCCTCCTGGTAGCGCATGTACTCTTTCTTTACTGGCTCATAACTCTTAGCTTTCTCAAGCACAAGTTCAGTCTGCATCTGACGTTTTCTTTCTCTTAACTGATCCTTGTAAACCTTCTCAAAGATTGTTCTATCAATTAGCTGAGCTTTTCTTATTTCAAAAAACGCATTCGCAGCTCTTGCCATTTTTCGGCACTGTACACCAGACAAATCGTATTTCTCGCAAATCGATTCTTCAGTAACAAATCTCGGCACTGCATACTCTTTGAGATAATCAATCTGTGGTGGCTTAACCTTTTTTCTTCCCACATCCTCACTTCCTTTCTTTTGATTTTTGTAAGGTTTGAGAAAACAAAAAAGACATCCCGATTAGTATTTCTACTAATTGAAATGTCTTTAATGATTCTCATACAAGTTGTTCCTTGTTTGAGATAGTTATTTAATTGAAATTATTTGACACAAAGGACAACAAATTGTTTTGCATATTGCTTCACATGTGTCCCTTATGTTTTGCATATTTGTAACAATGCGTGTCGTACTAATATGGACTGTTTAAGGTCTATATGTAATACTTCGTACTCAAGCTGACGCGATTGAACTACTTCTGGGAACCGTTCGGAGTAGAACTAGTGTTCTGACTCTTCAGAGTTGGGAAGAGAAGTACATCTCTAATAGCTGGGCTATCTGTTAAGAGCATTGTTAATCTATCAATACCGTAACCGATACCGCCTGTAGGTGGCATACCGATTTCAAGGGCATATAAGAAGTCTTCATCTGTATGTTCTGCTTCGTCATCACCAGCTGCTGCATTAGCATCCTGTGCTGCGAAACGCTCACGCTGATCAATAGGATCATTTAATTCTGAGTATGCATTACACATTTCCCATGTATTACAGAAGAGCTCGAAACGTTCTACCTTAGAAGGATCTGTAGGCTTCTTCTTAGTTAATGGAGAAATTTCAATTGGATGATCTGTAATAAATGTTGGCTGAATTAAGTTCTCTTCAACATATTCTTCAAAGAATAAGTTAAGGATATCACCCTTCTTGTGGAATTCTTCAAAAGCAATTCCTCTTTCAGTAGCTAATGCCTTAGCTGCCTCATCATCAGCAACTTCATCAAAATCAACACCAGCATACTTCTTAACAGCTTCTGTCATAGTCATTCTTGCAAATGGCTTACCAAGGTCAATTTCCTTACCCTGGTATGTGATCTTAGTTGAACCACAAACCTTCTCAGCTAAGTAACGGAACATAGACTCTGTAAGTTCCATCATACCTTCATAGTCTGTATATGCCTGATATAATTCCATAAGAGTAAATTCTGGGTTATGACGTGTATCAACACCTTCATTTCTGAATACTCTACCAATTTCGAATACTCTCTCTAAACCACCAACGATAAGTCTCTTTAAATAAAGTTCAAGAGAAATACGAAGCTTAACATCTTCATCAAGTGAGTTATAGTGTGTTTCAAATGGTCTAGCAGCTGCACCACCAGCATTATGAACAAGCATTGGTGTCTCTACTTCCATGAAATCTCTATCTGCTAAGAAGTTTCTAATCTCTCTAATAATCTTAGAACGCTTAACAAATACTGCTCTTGAATCTTCATTCATAATTAAGTCAAGGTATCTCTGACGATATCTTGTATCTGTATCTGTAAGTCCATGGAACTTTTCTGGTAAAATCTGAAGTGACTTAGATAAAAGTGTCATTTCTGTTGCATGAATTGATACCTCACCTGTCATTGTTCTAAAGATATAACCCTTAACACCAAAAATATCACCAATATCAGACTTCTTAAAGTCTGCATAAACTTCATCACCTAATGCATCCTTAGATACATAAACCTGAATCTTACCCTTTAAGTCCTGGATATTAGCAAAAGAAGCTTTACCCATGACACGCTTGAAAAGCATTCTACCAGCAATTGAAACATTAATTGGCTGTGCATCAAGAAGTGCACGACGTTTATTATATGCTTCCTTTTTTGCCTGGCGATAAGCGCTGATTGTTTCATTGTCTGCACCTTCTGCAGGTTCAACAAGTTCAGGCTCTGTATAATCTTTTAAAATTTCCTTCTCATGCTCTTCATAGATTCTCTTTACTTCATCTGTGTGATGTGTTTGATCAAATTTAGTAATCTGAAAAGGATCCTTTCCTTCTGACTGTAAATTGGCTAACTTTTCACGACGAACCTTTACTAACTGATTAAGGTCTTGCTGTTCGCCCTTATTCTGACTATTATCTGCCATGGTTGTTCTCCTTTATATTATTTATTATTAACCGAAAACATGCTGTCCCCTCAAAAAACGAGAAGACAGCAATTAAATTCAGCTGAATTAGCTTTAATAGCAATTAGTTGTTATTTACTGCAACAATCTTATATTCAATCTCGCCTACTGGTGCTGCAACCTTAACAGTTGCACCAACCTTCTGGCCCATAAGTGCTGAACCAAGAGGAGATTCATTAGAAATCTTGTTGTTTAATGAATCTGCTTCAGATGAACCAACTATTGTATAAACAATATCGCCATCTTCTGGATAATCAACATCCTGAAGTGTAACTTCACTTTCAAGCTTTACTACCTTCTTACCACCCTTAGAATCATCTGAAATTACTTCAGCGTTACTAAGAATATCTTCAAGTTCTGCAATCTGAGCTTCGATGTCTCTTTGCTCATCTTTAGCTGCATCATATTCAGCATTTTCTGATAAATCGCCTTGTTCTCTTGCTTCTTTAAGCTTCTGAGCAACTTCTTTTCTTCTAACTACTTTTAATTCTTCGAGTAATGCAACTCTTTCTTCATATCCTTTTTTTGTAAGTAACTGTTTCTCTGCCATAGTTCTCACCTTTCGTACTATACTAAAATTTTCTTGCTCCTATCCCAAAGCTCGTCACAACATTATAAACTATGCATTTCTCGTTGTCAATCTGAACAAACTTTAGCAGATATTACGCAACTTTATTAGACTAAATCTTTGATAGCTCTTCTCTCATTTTTTCAACTAGACTTTTCATACCATCAAGAGATGTAACATGATTAGCTTCATTTCTTAATGCCGCAGCATGTTTTATTCCAGCTGTGTACCAAGCAAAATGTTTTCTCATTTCGCGAACGCCAGTAAATTCGCCCTTATATTCACATAGCATACTTGCGTGTCTTACTATCATATCGCAAATTTCTTCATAACTTGGTCTTTCAACTATCTTTCCTGTTTCAAGATATTCCTTTATTTCTCTAAAAATCCAAGGATTACCTCTTGCTGCTCGTCCAATCATTACTCCATCACAGCCAGTTTCATCTAGCATTCGCTTAGCTTCAATTCCTGAAGTCACATCACCATTTCCCCAAACTGGAATTGAAACTCTTTCTTTAACTTTTCGAATGATATCCCAGTTGGCTTTTCCTGAATAATACTGAGCTCTTGTTCTTCCATGAACTGCCACCGCAGCACCCCCGCATTCCTCAATGATGTGAGCAATCTCAGGAGCATTAATGCAAGTATCATCAAAACCTGTTCGAATCTTATATGTTACAGGTATAGGACAGGCCTTTACCATTGCTGTAACTATTTGTTCAACTAGCTTAGGATTTTTCATAAGAGATGAACCTTCGCCATTATTTACAACCTTTGGCACTGGACAACCCATATTTACATCAATAATATCCGGCTTTTTTTCTATAGCAATTTTTCTTGCCATATTAGCCATTATCTCAGGATCTGAGCCAAAAAGCTGTATTGCA
The DNA here is from genome assembly GCF_000702205.1 of Lachnospira multipara LB2003. Classification (GTDB taxonomy): domain Bacteria; phylum Bacillota; class Clostridia; order Lachnospirales; family Lachnospiraceae; genus Lachnospira; species Lachnospira multipara_A. The sequence continues at coordinate 388,625 of NZ_KL370871.1, forward strand.
ATTGGATGTTCCTTATTATCCATAACCATAAGGTCATCTGTATTTTTATTATTATATAATATAGCTTTTGCGCTAACCATTTCTGTTACAAGATAACCACATCCCATTTCCTTAGCTAAAAGTCTATATGGTAAATCTGTAACTCCTGCCATTGGCGCAAGGGCTACGTTTGTTTCTATCTTTACATTACCGATTTGCATTTATTAACATTCCTCACCTAAAAAGAATACCTTATAAAACATCTCTAAGGACTCTAATAATTCAGCCTTTTCCTTCTGAGCTTTATTAACTAGCATTCCACAGGCAATTTCATCGTATAGCAAATCTTCCTCGTCTGCTTGGGACTTAAAGAGTAAATTTCCATCTTCGTCATATTCCATACTTAATATTCCGCCTACTTCTTCTGTAAAAAGTACGCACATTATCTTTAGTTCATCCTTAACATCGTCAGGAAGTTTGTCAAATTCAGGGTTAAAATAATATTTTTTATCATATGAATTTGAAACACATAAAACAACATTCTCATCAAACATAACTGTATAAACCTCTTACTGACACTTCTCCAGCTCTTACGCTTTCAAGTGCACCATCCTTCGTTTTTATTATTAATTCCCCCAATGAATTAATGCCAACTGCCTTACCTTCTATGGCAACAGCTCCTGTTGTTGACACTTCTCTTCCCTTGTTAATTAGCATTTTGTCATAGTCATTTACTAAATCTCCTAGGTCTTTTTTTACCATAAAGATATTATAGAATTTTTTGAACTCTTTTGAAAATGCTACAACTAACTGACTTCTATTAACTTTAACTCCTGTTAAAGAATATATAGAAGCTGCTATGTCCTTAATCTCATCTGGGAATTCTGTAGTATTAACATTGATTCCAATTCCTATTACAACGTAGTGAATATATTCTAATTCTGCACTCATCTCTGTTAAAATACCACATACTTTTCTTTCATTGATTACTATATCATTAGGCCACTTTATCTTGCAATCTGCCTCTGGCAATAAATCTTTTATTGCGGCAGCTACTGCCATTGCAGCTACAATAGTAAGCATTGACGCCTGTGACGGCATTATATCAGGTTTGAACAGAAGAGACATCCATATACCACTTCCCTTTGGGGAAACCCAATTTCTTCCTCTTCTTCCTCTTCCACCTGTCTGAGATTCTGTAATAAACAATTTTGGTTCTGAATTATAATCATCCCCTTGTCTCTTGGCTTCATTGTTGGTTGAATCAATTTCATCAAAATATTCTACCTTAGCTATAAAGCCATCGCTAAATTCTTTATTACTCTCAATCTCATAATCCTTAATTATATCAGGGCTATTAATTATCTTATATCCCTTATTACTTACGGACTCTATTTCATAGCCATCTTCCTTTAACTGATTAATCACCTTCCAGATTGCTGTTCTAGAAACTCCAAATTCCTCGCATAGCATCTGGCCTGAAATATAATCATTTGTATTTTTTAGTAATTTTAAAACATCTGTCTTAGTCATTAGATTGTCACCCTTAAAGTTAATATGCATAAAACTAAAAGCACTACTGCAACAGCAGTTAGTATACCACCTTTAACCGGCTCATATAAGATAAATTTCTTGGCCGCATTAGTTCCATTTACCACTGCACCTAGAAAGAATTCCAATGGAAAAAGTAATCCACTTCTACTTCTGAGAAAAATAATAGCAATAAATATAAAGCATATTACCACTGTTAGAAAAATATTAAGATAGTCTATAAATTTCTTGGTTCTTGCATAAGCACCCGTCGTTGTAAATTGCATTTTTTTGCTCCTTTAAGTTTATCTATAAAATTAATCGTTATATGCACCAAGTGTTGCAGCCATAACTGCCTTAATTGTATGCATACGATTTTCTGCTTCTTCAAATACAACAGATTTTTCAGATTCAAAAATCTCATCTGTTACTTCCATCTCATCAAGACCGAATTTATCATGAATTTCCTTACCAATCTTAGTCTTTAAATCATGGAATGCTGGAAGGCAATGCATAAATATTGCGTTAGAATTTGCATTGGCAAATGCCTCTTTATTAACCTGATATGGTTTAAGGACCTTTATTCTTTCTTCCCATACTTCATCAGGTTCTCCCATTGATACCCACACATCTGTGTATAAAACATTGGCATCTTCTGTAGCTTCCTTCACATCTTCTGTAAGTGTTACAGAGCCACCACTTTCCTTAGCCCATTCCTTACAAAGTGCAACTAATTCCTCATTAGGAAAATAGGCCTTGTTAGTGCAAGCCACATAGTGAAGTCCAAGCTTTGCACAAACTATCATAAGGGAATTGCCCATATTATATCTTGCATCTCCCATATATACAAACTTGATGCCCTTTAAATATCCAAATTTTTCTTTAATAGTTAACATATCTGCAAGCATCTGTGTTGGATGATATTCATTAGTTAAACCATTCCATACTGGCACATCTGAATATTTAGCAAGTGCCTCAACAATTTCCTGTCCATATCCTCTGTATTCAATTCCTTCATACATTGATGATAAAACCCTTGCTGTATCTGCTATACTTTCCTTCTTACCAATCTGTGAACCAGTTGGATCAAGATAGGTAGTACCCATTCCTAAGTCATGAGCTGCAACTTCAAATGAACAACGTGTTCTTGTACTTGTCTTTTCAAAAATCAAAGCCACATTTTTTCCAAGAAGAGGTTGATCAACGATTCCCTTCTTCTTCATGTCCTTTAATCTAGCTGCAAGATCTATTAAATACTCAATTTCCTCTGGTGTGTAGTCTTTAAGCGTTAAAAAATCTCTTCCCTTTAAATTCATCATTTTTCCTCCATAAATAACATTTACTAACATATAATCCAAGTATTAAAGCCTGCTTCCTCATTCACGCCTTATACCTTAAAGGATTTTACAATTATAAACCAATTACTTTGTAATTGCAATGTAGCCTCGTACCAGCGCAAAGCGCACTAAGACGTGCGAGGTTCACACTTAACATAAAAAAAGAGGCCGATAACTCGACCTCAAGTATTAATGTATATATAAACTAGTAAAAAACATGATTTCCAATGATTGAGTACTTTGATAAAGCATTTAGATTAGCACTTGATACTGTTCTAAATGATGAATAACTGCCAACATTATTAGTTCCTGAAATTGCTTCAAGAGCTGCAGTCATACATGATGAATAGTATGGTCCATTGCTTAATCTATTAGAAAATGCTGTTGATGCACTTCCTGAACCATTAGATACTCCTGAGAATTGTGATCTTGCATAAACAACACTCTGAATTGTGTTGCCCCAATAACCTGAACGTAATCTATTAAGAATTACATTAGCTACTGCAAGCTTTCCTTCATAACTCTCTGTTCCTGCTTCCCAATCAATTACACATGCCATAATCCAAATTTCTTCGTCTGAAAGTGTGATTGTTGGGTTATAAGTAATGTTTGTTCCGTCAATTGTGTTAGCTATAATTGCTGCTTTTCTTGCTGCCTCTGCATCTTCTGCAGCCTTTCTTGCTTTCTCAGCGTCCTCTGCAGCTTTTCTTGCTGCTTCTGCTTCTTCAGCTTCCTTAGCCTCTTTAGCTTCAGCTTCTTCAATAGTATAGGCACTCTGAATCTGTGATTCATCGAGTCCTTCTGCCATGCTTTCGGCTTCTTCGCCGAATAATAAATATTGGGTTCTAACATAACCCTTAACATTTCCTGATGAAATTAATGTCCAATCATTCGATACTTCTTCTGTGTCAACTACTGTATTCTCATATAATCTACCAATTGGTTGTGTGCTTTCATCTGCCTCACCAAATACATCTAGGTAAGGACTTGTAACTGCGAGAGCTCTATTGTAAAAAGAACTCTGTGATGTCTCATATCCAGTCTCTACTTCTTCAACAGTATTAGCTGAGTATGATGCGGTCTTAACTACGGTATCAGTAATTCCACTTTTCTGTTCATAGCTAGTCCCAGCATCTGCTATTACAGGCAATAATGGCGAAATGCCCATTATGATTGCAGCGCCTAAGTAACAAGCAGCCTTGGTACTTCTAAGTCTCATAAAGTATTTCCCTTTCCGGCGTTTGTAACACCTATGACAAAATGTTACGTAAATGTTACATTTTGTTACGGCATATGTTACCAAAATTACATCTTTTTGTCAAATATGTTACAAAGCCCAGTAGTTAAGCCGGTTTGACGATATTTAATTTTTTTATTATTACATTCTCTGTCGTAATGATTCGTAACAAAGTATTGTAGTTGCTATTGCTGCATTAAGTGATTCAACTTCTCCCTCCATTGGGATTTTAATAAGTTTTGTAGCTAAATTACTTGCTTTATCTGTTAAACCATTGCCTTCATTGCCAATTAAAAAAGCTGTAGGCTTTGTAAAATCTGCTCCCTTATAAACATTATCCCCCTTTAAATGAGCTGCATATGTATTTATCCCCATTTTATTTAACTTATCAATAGTCTCATAAAAATCTTCCACATACACAAATGGCATTCTATAAAGTGCTCCCATTGTTGACCTAATTGTCTTTGGATTATATACATCAACTGTATTAGCACTCATAATAACACCTGTTACACCTGCACCCTCTGCCATCCTTAAAATTGTTCCTAGATTTCCAGGATCTTGCAAATTTTCCAAACATATTAAAAGGGGCTGTTTATTTGAAGTATTTGAATTATTATTTACTAATACTATATTTTCAATGTCCATTTCTTTCATAGCGATTACAGCCATTACTCCCTGGGGTGTCTGTGTATCTGACATCTTACGAAATACGTTATCTTCTACAATTTCAAGCTTATCATCATTTATTAAATCATGAATTAATATTTCATTATCCTTATAATAGCTCTCTGAAACATATACTTTTACTATTCTTTCCTTTGGAGCCTCTTTTACCATTCTAATTCCTTCTACTACAAATTCTTTAGAATTTTTTCTCTCCTTAGATTTCTTATTTAAATTAATAATATGCTTAACTTGATTATTACTTGTACTTGTAATCATATTTTTTACCTCTTTTTACTATTCATATATTGCGCACATATTATATCAAAAGGTGCCGTATATTACTACGGCACCTCTTCATCTTCTTATTATTATCTTATTATAAAGGTGGATATTTCTCCACTTATCTAGCATTATATTGCATTTCTTCTTATTATTTAGAAAGAAGGTTACTTACATCAAATTCATATTCATTGATATCTTTCTTCATAGCTAATGCTTCATTAATATCATAATCTGTAAACTTACCATCCTTATAAGCTACTACTCTGTTAGACTTTCCTTCGTTAAGAAGATCTACAGCGTAAGCACCCATAATTGATGCATACATTCTATCCTTACATGTTGGAGATCCACCACGCTGCATGTAACCTAAGATTGTTGCTCTTGTCTCAATACCTGTTGCAGCTTCGATTCTTCTAGCCATGCCAGTTGAATGTCCGATACCTTCAGCATTAATAATTAAGTGATGCTTCTTACCCTTCTTACGGCCTTCAATAATGTGGTTAATAATTGCCTGTTCATCACAATCATATCTTTCTGGAAGAAGAATATCTTCAGCACCATTAGCAATACCACACCATAAAGCTATATAACCTGCGTTACGTCCCATAACTTCAATAATAGAACAACGTTCATGAGATGTAGATGTATCACGAATCTTATCAATAGCTTCCATTGCTGTATTAACTGCTGTATCAAAACCAATTGTATATTCTGTACATGCAATATCAAGATCAATAGTTCCTGGAACACCGATTGTGTTAATTCCGTGAGCAGCTAAATCCTTAGCACCTCTAAATGAACCGTCACCACCGATTACAACAATGCCGTCAATTCCAGCCTTCTTACAATTTTCTGCTGCCTTCTTAACACCTTCTTCTGTCATGAATTCAAGACATCTAGCTGTGTAAAGAATTGTACCACCCTTCTGAATAATATCAGAAACGCTGTGTTTATCCATATCAACGATTTCATTATTAATTAAACCGTTGTATCCCTTCTCTATACCCTTTACTTTAAGTCCTTTATTAATTGCAGTTCTAACAACCGCTCTGATTGCTGCGTTCATACCTGGAGCATCTCCACCACTAGTTAAAACGCCAATTGTCTTAATTTCCTTTGCCATAATATACCCTTTCCAATGGTTAAATAATTATCAATCCTTTTATATAACTAACGCTACACCCGATAAAATCTATATTTAACAAATTGTTAGTTATCTTCTAGGTTTAACCATTTCACGTCCATTACCCTTATATGTTAACACATTAACAAAGATTTGTGTATAGAAATGAGTACATTTTTCAAAAAGTTAATAATCTTAAGTTGTCTCCACGTTCTTAACTCCAAACTGCTTTCTTAAATCTGCAATAAGTCCGGAATCAATACTAATTAAAGGATTTCCATCAAGGCTTAGTCTTTGTTTTTCCTTAGTACAATAAATAATTACACTGTCCTTTCCTGGTCTGTTTCCTATTGTATTAACTAAGGCCTCCTTATTAGCATTATACATATCTAAGCTCTCAAATCTTACCCATAATTTTCTTGCTATACTATCAAATGAAATAACTTTATCGCAAATAAGCTTAGCTTTTTCATCCACATTGGCCTGAACCTTACCTGTAATAAATACTTTATTAGCACTTTCAATTACAGCTCTATTACTAATAAAATTACGTGGGAACACTATAACTTCCACATCACCAACTAAATCCTCAATTGTTAAAAAGGCCATTAACTGTCCATTTTTAGTACTCTTAATTGTCTTATTAATAATCATTCCACCAATTGTTTGATTTGACATATCAGAAACCTTTGTTTCACCTGTTTCCTCATCTAATTCAAAATCCGTAGACATAGCTGATATATGTTTTTTCCACATACCTGAGTATTCATCAAGAGGATGTCCACTTACATATACACCTAATACTTCCTTCTCAAATTCAAGAAGTTCTTCTTTATTATAGTCTTTAATCTTAGGCATTGGAATTTCATAACCTATCTTGGCGTCATCTGATACTAAATCAAATAAGGACAACTGGCCTGACATGGCATCCTTATTCTTTTTATTAGCTGTATCAAGCATCTTGTCATATACTGTTAACATCGAACGTCTATTATCATAGAATTCGTCAAAAGCTCCTGCCTTTATGAAGTTTTCAAGGGCTCTCTTATTTAATTCCTGACACATTCTGTTAATAAAATCCTGCATAGACTTAAATTCTTCGTGTTCTCTTCTATCTTGCAAAATAGCATTAATGGTAGGTCTACCAAGATTCTTAATAGCTGATAAGCCAAATCTAATTGCACCATTTTCAACACTAAAGCCCATTTCTGATTTATTTACATTTGGAGGTAAAATATCAATTCCCATCTGTCTGCAAGAGTAAATATATTCTGCAACCTTATCTGTTCTATCAATTACTGATGTCATTAGGGCAGCCATAAATTCCACTGGATAATATGTCTTTAAATAAGCTGTCTGGAATGAAACTACCGCATAACAAGCCGCATGTGACTTATTAAAGGCATACTTTGCAAAATCTATCATTTCATCGTAGATTTTTCCTGCAATCTCTTCGCTAATTCCATTCTTTATACAGCCCTTAACTCCCTCTTCTTCATTACCATAAATAAAGTTTTTACGTTCCTGTTCCATGACATAGGCTTTTTTCTTAGACATGGCACGACGTACTAAATCTGAACGACCCCATGAATATCCAGCTAAATCTCGAACGATCTGCATAACCTGTTCCTGATAAACAATACATCCATAGGTTGGCTTTAGGATTGCTTCAAGCTGAGGGCAATCATAAACTACCTTTTCCGGATTGTTTTTTCCTTCTATATATTGAGGAATAAAATCCATTGGTCCTGGTCTATATAGAGAGATTCCCGCTATTAAATCTTCTAAGTTCTGTGGTTTTAGTTCCTTCATGAAGGATTTCATACCTGCTGATTCAAGCTGGAATATACCATCACATTTACCTGTTCCAATTGCATCAAAAACATTCTTATCTGAATAGTCGATTTTATCCATATCAAATTCCGGATTTTTCTCTCTTACTAAATCAGCTGCATCTTTAATAACCGTAAGGGTTCTAAGGCCTAAGAAGTCCATCTTTAAAAGTCCTAATTCTTCAAGGGTTGTCATTACAAACTGAGCAACAATTGCCCCATCAGAACCCACTGATAAAGGTACGTATTCATCTACAGGTTTACCACTAATTAGTACACCAGCAGCGTGCATTGAAGCATGTCTTGGCAAGCCTTCTAGGCTCTTTGACTTATCTATTAATTCCTTAACAGTTGGGTCACTTTCATACATTTGCTTTAAATCTGGATTACTCTTTAATGCCTTATCTATTGTAATTCCAATTTCCCTTGGCACAAGTTTGGCAATAGAATCAACCATGGCAAATGGTAAATCAAGTACTCTACCAACATCCTTAATTACAGCACGAGCTGCCATTGTACCAAAGGTTACAATCTGGCTTACACAATCTTTGCCATATTTTTCTACAACATAATCAATTACGTCCTGTCTATGCTCGTAGCAAAAATCCACGTCAATATCAGGCATGGATACACGTTCTGGGTTTAAGAATCGCTCAAAAATCAAGCTATAGCTAATAGGGTCTAAATCTGTAATACCCATACAATAAGAAACAATACTACCTGCTGCCGAACCTCTACCTGGTCCTACAGGGATATTATGTGTCTTAGCATAATTAATGTAATCCCACACAATAAGGAAATAATCTACATATCCCATAGAATAGATTACTGATAATTCATATGCTAATCGCTGAAAAATATTATTAGTATCCTCTGCAGGCTTAATAACAACATCTTTTCTATCTTCAACAGATTCAGCCTCGGCTTTTTTTACATATTCTTCTACAGATAAATCCTTGCACTGCTCTGGATAACGCTTCTTTAAACCAGAATAGCATAAATAATTTAAATATGTCCAAGAGCTATACCCTTCTGGCACTTCAAAATGTGGTAATTTTGTTACACCAAATTCAATTTCCACATTACATCTCATAGCTATTTTATGAGTATTCTCTAAGCTTTCTGGAGCGTACTTAAATAAAGCTGCCATTTCTTCCTTACTCTTTAAGTAATACTGGCCGCCTTCATATCTCATTCTATTCTCATCTGAGACCTTCTTACCTGTCTGTATACAAAGTAATATATCATGTGCATCTGCATCTTCTGCGTTGATATAGTGAATATCATTAGTACATACAAGTTCAATTCCTGTTTCCTTAGCAATTCTTAAAATCTGCGGATTCACCATTCTTTGCTCGGCTATTCCATGATCTTGTAATTCCAAAAAGAAATTGCCCTTACCAAAAATCTCTTCATATTCTAGGGCTACTGCCTTAGCATCTTCATACATTCCCCTTGTTAAAAATCTAGGGATTTCACCTGCAAGGCAAGCTGAAAGAGCTATAATTCCCTTTCTATACTTTCTTAGCAATTCCTTATCAACTCGTGGCTTATAATAAAAACCTTCTGTAAATCCTCTTGATACAATCTTCATTAAGTTATTGTATCCTTCATTATTCTCAGCCAATAATACTAAATGATTATATTTATCATCACTAGCTCCAGAGGTCTTATCAAATCTTGAGCCTGGAGCAACATAAACTTCGCAACCAAGTATTGGCTTAATACCAGCTTCCTTACAAGCTTTATAAAAATCTATAACACCATACATTACACCATGATCTGTGATTGCTAAACTATCCATTCCAAGTTCCTTAGCCCTTGCAACAAGTTCCTTTATCTTACAAGATCCATCAAGTAATGAATATTCCGTATGGACGTGTAAATGCGTAAAATCCATATTTTTTTACCCTTCTTCTTATATTCTTAATTATGCCTATTAAAAAATAGGCCTATGTAAAAACATAAGCCTATTATAAATCATATATAAAAAATTATCCACGAGACATAAACATTTATTCGTCTTCAACTTCAGTTTTTTCAACTTTAGTTTCTTCTACCTCTGTTTCTTTGGAAGTTATTAGATCTTCATTAGCATCCTTCCAAATTTCAGATTCTGCAGGTCCACTAATTGTAGATGAATAAGTTCCATCTTCATTAAATGTAACTGATTCTGCTACCTTTTCTGAAGTTGTGAAATCACTTGTATCTACTGGTTCAGGAATTCCTTTAGCTTCTCTAAAAATCTTCATAAATTCCTTACCTGTAATTGTTTCATGGTCATAGAGATAATGAGCTAATTTATCCATTACTTCTCTATTCTCTTTGATTATTGATTTAGCTTCTTCATAAGCTTCCATAATCATCTTACGAACTTCTTCATCTATCTGTGCTTCAGTAGTTGGTGAACAATTCATCTGAGAATGGCCACTTAAATACTGGTCTTCAACTGTTGATAATGCAACAAGTCCAAATTTTTCTGACATACCATACTGTGTAATCATTACCTTAGCAAGATTTGTTGCCTTCTTAATATCATCTGATGCACCATTTGTAACAGAACCAATAACTATTTCTTCTGCTGCACGTCCACCAACAAGTGATACTAAATCTGTCATCATCTCTTCTCTTGATTCTAGGTGTTTTTCTTCTTCTGGGAAGTTAAGAACATAACCTAGAGAACCATTAGTATGTGGTATGATTGTGATTTTTTGAACTGGATCTGAATTATTCTTAATTGCTCGAATAATTGCATGTCCGATTTCATGATAAGCCACAATTCTTTTTTCTTTCTTAGTAAGAACTCGCTCTTTCTTCTCTTTACCTGCAACTACTACATCAAATGCCTTCATTAAGTCTGCCTGAGTTACAATGCTTCTGCCTTCCTTAACAGCACCAATAGCAGCTTCGTTAACCATATTAGCAAGATCTGAACCTACTAAACCGCTTGTTGCTAGAGCTAATTCTTCAAAATCTACAGAATCATCCATAAGGACATCCTTTGAATGTACCTTAAGTGTTTCAATTCTACCCTTCTTATCAGGTCTATCAACTGTGATTCTTCTATCTAAACGACCTGGTCTAAGTAAGGCCTTATCAAGTACTTCTGGTCTATTAGTAGCAGCTAAGATAAAGATACCCTTTGACGAATCAAAACCATCCATTTCAGATAATAACTGGTTTAATGTCTGTTCACGTTCGTCATTACCACTGCCATATCTTGAATCTCTACTCTTACCAATAGCATCAATTTCATCAATAAATATAATACAAGGTGCCTGCTTTGTAGCTTCTTTAAATAAATCACGTACACGAGATGCACCTACACCAACAAACATTTCTACAAAATCAGAACCTGCAAGGGAGAAAAATGGAACATTAGCCTCACCTGCAACTGCCTTAGCTAAAAGTGTCTTACCTGTTCCTGGAGGTCCTACAAGTAATGCTCCCTTAGGTAGTTTAGCTCCGATTTTTGCATACTTATCAGGATTATGTAAGAAATCAACGATTTCTGTAAGAGACTCCTTAGCCTCATCCTGTCCTGCTACATTCTTAAATGTAACACCTGTTTTTTTCTGAACATAGATCTTAGCATTGCTCTTACCTACGCTCATTCCCATACCCATGCCGCCGCTCTTAGCGATTTTTCTATAAACAACAGCAAATACAAGATAAAGTAATAATATTGGCAATACATATGACACAAGGAATTCAACTATTAATGAATTTGAATCCGGAATATGTCCCTTAAATGAAATATCCTTTCTCTTAAGAAGTGGTACTAAGGATTCATCACTAACATAACCTGTATAATATGTATATTTAATTCCTGTTAAATTTGATTCTTTAGCCACATCATCCGTTGGATAAATAAGAATTCTATCCTTTTCTAATGATACTGACTCAACCTGTCCATCGTCTATCATCTGAAGGAATTCATTGTATGTAACTTCCTTATATGTAGCACTTTGGAAAAGAGAATTAAGAAGTGTGATTGCAATAAAAGTTACAACAGCAGCTATAATAACAAAAATTATAAGACTGGTATTCTTTGGTTTTTTGTTATTGTCATTGTTGTCTTTATTACGATCATCACGATTATTATCGTAATTATTAGCCATTTATTTATATTCTCCTTATTATTAATAATCTAATGTCACGTTTTTGATAAAGCTAGTAAACATTAAGTTTTATCACACTAACATAATTAATTATAAAGAAGGGATTTTCATAAATCAATAAAAATCAGATAGATTTTCTTAAAGTTATATAAAGAATGGGCTAGACAATTTTTTTATTACGAGTTATAATACCAAAGTTATTTTTTAAATCAAGTCGTATGCGTGGCATCAAACCAAAGGTGGTATGGGTGACACGCCTACGACTTTCTTTATTTTTTGGAGGTATATTAATGGCAGTTAAGTACGTATTTGTTACAGGTGGTGTTGTTTCCGGACTCGGTAAGGGTATTACAGCAGCTTCTCTTGGCAGACTTCTTAAGGCACGTGGTTACAAGGTAACTATGCAGAAGTTTGATCCATATATTAATATTGATCCAGGAACTATGAATCCTATTCAGCATGGTGAAGTTTTCGTAACTGATGACGGGGCAGAGACAGATCTTGACCTTGGTCATTATGAAAGATTTATAGATGAAAGTCTAACTAAAAACTCTAACGTTACAACAGGTAAAGTTTATTGGTCAGTACTTCAAAAAGAACGTAGAGGTGATTTTGGTGGAGGCACTGTTCAGGTAATTCCTCATATCACTAACGAAATTAAGAGCCGTTTCTTTAGAGATTACACAGATGATGAAACAAAAATTGCTATCATTGAAGTTGGCGGTACTGTAGGTGATATTGAATCTCAGCCATTCCTTGAGGCAATTAGACAGTTCCAGCATGAAGTTGGTAAGGAAAATGCAATTCTTATCCACGTAACACTTATTCCTTATCTTAAGGCTTCTGGTGAAATGAAGACAAAGCCTACACAGGCTTCTGTTAAGGAATTACAGGGTATGGGAATTATGCCAGATATCCTAGTATGTAGAACAGAACATCCACTTGAACCAGGTATTAAGGATAAAATTGCTTTATTCTGTAATGTACCAAAGTCTCACGTTTTACAGAACTTAGATGTAGAAATTCTTTACGATGCTCCACTTGCAATGGAGGAAGAACATTTAGCAGAAGTTGCTTGCGAATGCTTAAAGCTTCCTTGCCCAGAACCAGACCTTACAGAATGGAAGCAAATGTGCTACAACGCCAAACATCCAACTAAAAAAGTTAAGGTTGCCTTAGTTGGTAAATATATTTCACTCCACGATGCTTATATCTCAGTAGTTGAGGCTCTTAAGCACGGCGGTATTACTAACCTTGCTGAAGTTGAAATCAAATGGGTAGATTCTGAAACAGTTACTAATGATAACGCCAAAGAAATTCTTGGCGATGTTTCAGGTATCTTGGTTCCAGGTGGTTTTGGTAACAGAGGTATTGAAGGAAAAATTGCTGCAATTAAGTTTGCAAGGGAAAATAACATCCCATTCCTTGGTTTATGCCTTGGTATGCAGTTATCAATTGTTGAATTTGCAAGAGATGTTGTAGGTTATGATGATGCACATTCTGTAGAATTAGACCCTAATACAACACATCCAGTTATTCACCTTATGCCAGATCAGGAAGGTATCGATGATATCGGTGGTACTCTTAGACTTGGCTCTTACCCATGTGTACTTAATAAGAATTCACTTGCTTATAAGTTATATGGTGAAGAAACAATTCATGAGCGTCATAGACATAGATACGAAGTAAACAATGATTTCCGTAAGGTTCTTACAGAAAAAGGTATGCTTCTTTCTGGTATTTCACCAGATGGTAGAATTGTAGAAATGGTTGAAATTCCTACTCATCCTTGGTTTGTTGCTACACAGGCTCACCCAGAACTTAAGTCTCGTCCTAATAGACCACATCCTTTATTCAAGGGATTTGTTGAGGCAGCACTTAAATATCAGGATAATAACTAATATCTCTTATAATAGTAATAAATAGTGATTAATATACATCCCCAACTCTTATAATATGTAGAGAAACACGTATTTTTAAGATTTTGGGGATGTTTTTTTAGTATTTTTATGAAGCTTTACCAAGCTTTATTTATCCACTTTAATGTGGTATAAATATATAGAATTAAATCAAGAAAATTTAAATAAGAATGGAGAAAAGACATGCGAAAAATCAAAAAATTATGTGCATGCCTTGTCTGCATGTGCCTAATGATTGGCGCTATGACAGGATGTTCACAGTCGTCATCACGAATGATGTTTGGAACCGGCGGTACTGCTGGTACTTATTACTCATATGGCGGAGTAATTGCACAGTATATGAAGACATATGCTAACGTTAAAGCCGTTGCCGTTTCAACAGGAGGATCTAAGGTTAATATTCAAAGTATCCAAGATGGAGATTTCCAATTAGGATTTACTCAATCAGATGTTATGACATATGCATGGGAAGGAACTAGAGCATTTGAACAAGATGGAGCAACAACAGATTTTAGAGTTTTAGGCTCATTATATGCCGAAACTGTACAGATAATCACAATGGATAAATCTATTACATCTGTAAATGACCTAAAGGGCAAGAGAGTTTCTATAGGTCAGGCTGGATCAGGTGTTTATTTTAATGCTATTGATATCCTTGAATCTGCAGGTATTGGACTTGATGATATTAAGCCACAGTATCAGTCTTTTGAAGATTCAAAGGAAGCTCTTAAGGATGGACGTATTGATGCAGCATTTATTGTAGCTGGTGCACCAACAACAGCCATTACAGAGCTTGCTACAACTAATGGTGTAGAACTTATTAATATTGACAATGAATTACAACAAACAATATTGCAAAATTGTCCATATTACAAGCCATACACAATTCCTGCTGGTACATATCCTGGCCAGACAGAGGATGTTCAGACAGTTACTGTAGAAGCTACAATTATTATTTCAGATGACGTGGATGAAGAAACTGCTTATAATCTTACAGCAGCAATTTTTGATCATACTGAAGAAATTGTACTTGAAAATGCCAAGGGTAAAGAATTATCCCTTGAAACAGCAACTGATATCACAACTGTACCTTATCACAAGGGTGCTGCTAGATATTATGCCGAAAAAGGCTACAATGTAAATTCAGATATCAATAACTAAAAAGGAGGACTTAAATATTGAGCGATAACAACAATATGAAGACTTCAGCACCTGAAGTTTCCAAAGAAACTATTGACGCCGTTATGAAAAAATACGACAGAGAAAGTAACACTCGTATTTGGGAAGGCAAGCCAAAGATTGCCATTACTCTTATATTAGTAGCATTTTCATTATGGTGTATTTATATAACACTTTTTGCAACTTTCCTTGAAGAAATAAGACTTACTTCTTTTATGGGACTTATTATTCTTATGGGATTTTTAATTTACCCTGCTAAAAAGGGTGAACAAAAGCCAAATCATATTCCTGTATATGATATTATTTTTACAATACTAGGAACAGGCTCATACATGTATTTTACATTTAATGCCAATAAGATTATTAATCAGGGTACTAGATTTGAATGGTATCAAATTATCATCGGCATCATTGCCATAGCTGCCCTTGTAGAAGTAACAAGACGATGCGTTGGTATTCCAATTTTAGTTGTAGCTGCTGTTTTCGTAATTTATGCTTTAACTATTGGACTTACTAACCCAGAATTTTTTGGTAGACTTAAGTATTTAGTAAGAAACCTCTTCTACACTAAGGAAGGCATTTTTTCTACACCGGTTAATGTGTGTTCAAAATTTATTGTAGTATTTATTATATTTGGTGCATTCCTTGAAAAAACAGGAATTTCAGAATTCTTTATTAAACTTGCTAATAGCGTGGCAGGTAGATTTGCCGGTGGTCCTGCAAAGGTAGCTGTTATTTCATCTGCTCTTTGTGGTATGGTGTCTGGTTCATCAGTTGGTAATACAGTAACTACAGGTTCTGTTACAATTCCAATGATGAAGGAAACAGGTTACAAGCCAGAATTTGCAGGCGCTGTTGAAGCTGCTTCTTCAACTGGTGGACAGATTATGCCACCTATTATGGGTGCTGCTGCTTTCCTTATGGCAGATTTTGTTGGCGTACCTTACTCAAGTATTATTGGAAGAGCTATTCTTCCTGCAGTACTTTATTTCTTAGGTATTTTTATCTCAGTTCATCTAGAAGCTAAAAAGCTTAGACTTACTGGAATTCCTAAGGAACAGCTTCCTAAGATTAGTAAGCTTATTAAGAAGATTTACCTATTACTTCCTCTTGTAATGTTAGTTGTATGGGTATCTGGTAACTTTATGACAATGCAAAAAGCTGCTGCTTTAGCTATTATTCTTTCAATTGTAGTAAGCTTATTTGATAAAGATAACAGAATTAATTTTAAGAAGATTTTAGAAGCCCTTGAACAGGGTGGAAAAAGCGCAATTACTGTAGGTGCTGCCTGCGGTGTTGCTGGTATTATAAGTGGTGCTATTACAATGACAGGTCTTGCTAATGATATGATCAATGCTATCGTTGGTGTTGCTGGTAACCACTTAATTATTGCATTAGTATTAACAATGCTTTGCTGTATCGTTCTTGGCATGGGTGTTCCTACTACAGCTAACTACTGTATTATGGCTGCCACAACAGCTCCAATCCTTATTAGAATGGGCGTTCCTACAATGGCTGCTCACTTCTTTGTATTCTATTTTGGTATTGTTGCTGATATTACACCACCTGTTGCTCTTGCAGCTTACGCAGGTTCTGCTATAGCTAAGAGTAATCCGATGAAAACTGCATTCCAGGCATCAAAGCTTGCCATTGCAGCCTTTATCGTACCTTATATGTTCTGCTACAACCCAGCAATGTTACTTATTAACACTAATCCTCTTGATGTGGCATTTATCTGCGTTACATCAGTACTTGGTGTATTTGGTTTAGCAGCAGCACTAGAAGGCTATTGTTTCACAGACATGAATCCTTTAATCAGAATCCTAGTTGCCGCTGGTGGTCTTATGTTAATACATCCATCAACAACAACAGATTTACTTGGATTATTATTACTAGTTTGCGGATTAGTCTTCCTTTACATTCGTTCTAAAAATAAACAAATAAAAACTAAAGCTAACTAGGAGGGGTTATGGAAAACTTAAATTATCCAGTTATAACAATCAGTAGAGAATATGCAGCATTTGGACGTACAGTTGCTAAACGTCTTGCTGACACTTTAGGAATTCCTTTCTACGACAAGGATTTCGTTAAGGAAACTGCTAAAAGAAGCGGTTACTCAGAAGAAGATATTAGAAGAGAAGGCGAAGCTATGAGCCGTGCTACTCGATTTATGAACAGCCTTATGAACAATGCCATGGTTTATACAAGCTCATATGATGGAATCTTCCATGCACAAAAAGAAGTTATTATTAACCTATCTAAGGAACCATGTATTATTGTTGGACGTTGTGCTGGATATGTACTAAGAGAAGCAGGAATTCCTTCTTTTAATGTTTTTCTTTATGCTGATAAAGATGTTCGTACAAAAAGAGCTGGGGAACTAGAAGAAAATGCTGGTATTAATCCCAAAAAAGCCAGAGAACGTCACGACATTCTTAGAGAAACATATTATAAGCAGTACACTCATCAGGAAATGGGTGATTATCACAACTATGATATTTGCTTAAATACAGGTGTTATTGGACCAGAAAGATGTGCGGATATTATAGCGGATATAGTTAGAAGGGGAGCTTGCAACTAACCTTTCTAGATTAAATAAATAACAGCAATTAAGCTTCCTTAATTGCTGTTATTTTATATCCTAGATATTCACTTTC
Organism: Lachnospira multipara LB2003; assembly: GCF_000702205.1. Classification (GTDB taxonomy): domain Bacteria; phylum Bacillota; class Clostridia; order Lachnospirales; family Lachnospiraceae; genus Lachnospira; species Lachnospira multipara_A. Next base: position 406,490 of record NZ_KL370871.1, read on the forward strand.
TTCGATTATTACATTTTGTTTTTCACCATTGTAAATACATTCTACCTTATCTGTATCATGTAGAAATTCTACGTTTAGGATTGTTTTTGTTATTCCACAACCTATCATTTTTGAAAATGCTTCCTTCATTGTCCATATTGTAAAAAAACGATCATGTTTTGTTAAATCGTTTCCATAAACCCAAGCAGCTTCATTTTCTGAATAAAATTTATCTATCATTCTATCACTAAAATTTCTATTACCATCTATATCAATTCCTATTGCTTTTGATGATATGGCTACTACTACTATGCTTGCTGTATGTGAAATATTAAAATAGATATCTTTTCTTGTGGCATATACTGGTTTGCCTTGTCCCATTTCTTCAATTTCAAAATCATAATCTTTATCATAGGAGTCTATTAACTCATCTATTGATACTTCTACTATTGGGCTTTTACCTGCTTCTAATGGTAATAATCCTTCATGGTTTAGCTTTTTGTTATTATCTACATCTACCTCTTCATTTCCCTTTAGTAAATAGTCTTTTGTTGCATAATTTAGCAATAAACCTGCTGTTATGCTTGTTAGTCGTGGCATTTCTACGTGAAGTTTGTCCGTTTTTTTCTTACGATAATCTGTTAATTTTGCATAAGCTATTTCGCTATAATCCTTTAGGCTGCAAGCATTTGCAAGATATATTCTTGTCATCTAATCTCCTTATATATCAATCTCTATTGAATCTTGTATATTCTTCTTTGTATAAACAAAAACTAAATCTCCACTTTTTAATATTGTATTCCCATTAGGGATAAGAATATTACTACCTCTCTTAACCATAAGAACCAAACTGTGCTTTGACATATCTATGTCTTTAAGAGCATATCCTACCCATGAACTTCTCTCCTTTAGCTCAATTTCTCTTATGTGTATTTTATAATCGTCATTATAGCCTTGTGCCCCTAACACAACTTGATCACCTTCATAAATAACAGTATCTCCTCTTGGAACAGTTGCCTCTCCTTTTCTTATAATTGTTGCTAATATAAGACCTTCTGGCACCTTTAAATCCTTTATTTGCTTTGATACCCATTCATGATTTTTTGTCACATTTATTCTAATAAATTTTAAATCAATAACCTTTTCAATATCTGATGAACGTCGTGTGTTATTATATTCTTCTACAAAACCTGCACTAATAATACCTGTTGGAATTGCTACAATACCAACACCAAGAATTGTAATTGCTATACTTAATATTTTTCCCAATTCTGTCACAGGATAAATATCACCATATCCCACTGTTAGAAGTGTAGATACTGACCACCAAAATCCTGAAAAAGCGTTTTTAAAAACCTCTGGTTGAGCCTGATGTTCTACGCTATACATACAAAGAGATGATGCTAGCATCAAGGTCAAAACTATAAAGACAGAAGATAAAATCTGATCTTTCTTTCTATTTATTACTTTAGAAATAACACTTAGAGCATCTGAATAGGCGTTAATTCTAAATAATCTTAGAATTCTTACTACTCTAAACATTCTAAATGCCACTATTCCTGCTGGAAAGAAAAATGGCAAATAAAAGGGAACAAAGGACAGCAAATCTATTATTCCGTCAAATGATAATGCATATTTTCTTATCGCATGTGAATAACTTTCATATGGATAAAGTAAATTCGCTGTCCATATTCTTAAAAAATATTCCACAGTAAATCCTATAACCGTTACCATCTCTATCATATCAAAATATATTCTGTAAGCACTTAATTCATCAAATGTATCTGCTATGGCTATAAATATATTTAATACTATAGCAACTGTTATCAAGACATCAAATAGTCTACTTTGCCAGTCCCCTGTATAACCAATCTGTATGATTTCAAATATTCGCTTTTTCTTTTTCTCCATATTATATCCCCCAGTTATTAGATCTAACTAAATAAAATAATTAGGCAACAATATTGCTCTAATATACTTAGCAGATGGTAAATATAAAGAAATATTCATAAATACATGACAGAATATAAAGCAAGCTATAAGTAATACTAGAGAAACTCCAATAAATAAGTTGAGCTTCCTAAATATTAAACCTAGTATCCATGCATATATTGTGACAAGTACTACGTAAAAAATCCCAATTAATACTTCTTTAATACCAATATTTTCCCCTGAAATTATAAGTGCTAAAGTTGATGAAAACCAGAAAAGTATAGCTCCAATAAAAGCATATACTGGTTTACCAAGTATTTTATATCCTTTGCTAAGAGTTGCGTAAGTCCCTTTATTCTCGTCTTCAATAAACCAAGCAACGCCAAATAAACCACTTACAAAAACCAAAATCGTAAGCACTGCCTTTAACGGAAATTTTCCTGCTCTTTGATCAATTTGTCTTGTGGCAGAACCATCGTTATTGGTATCAATCACCTTAAAATCCAAATGAAATGTCTCATCACCTTCAAGATATTTCTCATATCTGTATCTTGCAATTTCAAGGCTTCTCTCTGTAGCTTTACTAAATGTGCTTTCTGTTCTAATAAACTTCTCTAATATATCATCTGCTGATTCCTTAAAAAGAGTCGCAAAAACTATTTCATTAGTCATTGAACTAACATAATTTGATTCGTTAATAACACATTCCATAAGGCCTTCTATTTCCCCGTCTAAAAGCCTCTTTTGTAAATTGCTTCCGAATACATAACCACATTCTGCCTTTTTATTCATTATATCATTAACTAGATCCTCTCTTGAAGGACAATAATAAAATTCTACAGGATAGTTTCCATTCACCAATTTTTCTGTTGTATTCTTAACGGTTTCATCATTATCTGTAAGACAAATTCCAACTCTTAATTTGTCCGTTTTATTCATAGCCGGAATATTTTTTGCTATTAAAGTAGCCAAGGGAATAGCAATTAACAAACATACTATGAATGGATTACTAATCTGCTTTTTTATCATAAGATAAATCCAAAATAATACTCTCTTCATTGCTACTCCTTTCTAATTCTTAATTTCAAGCAACAGCTGGCAATAAATGTAAGTAGCACACTAATAGCAAGATTTATAGCCATAAGACTTATACTTACATGGCTTGTTATTACCTGACCTGCCAATCTAAAATAATAATAGGTTGGTAAGTAATAACCTATTGTCCTTACTAATTTAGGTAAAAGTGATGTAGGCATAATACACCCTGAAAGGTACATACAAACAATGCCTATAACAAAAAGACCGATAATTTTATAAATTGTATTATTGATCAGAGTAAAAATAAAATATATAAAGCTTAGTAAAGAAACATTTAATACCAATAATGCTGTCATGGATTTTAACAATCCAATAACAGAATCTATCTCTACATAGTTATATACCCCTTTATATCTTATTCCTGCTAGAGATACAAAAATAAGTGCTAACCAACCTATTGCTGTATAAACAACACTTGTACTTGCTATCTTACTAAAGCTTATATAACCTTCTTTTATATCTATGATTCTTAAGACCTTAGTTAAGCTATTATTATCTAGCACAAAAAGTTTTTCACATATAATGCCACTAAATAAAAGTAGGAATAAAAAACCAGTACATATATAGAATTGCATTGTTGAAAGGCCCTCTGTCTTAGATACATCAGTTACCTTAAAATATACGTTTCTATCTATTCCATAACTGAAATAAATCTCACTTAGTTTATTTTCTAATCTTTCTCTTCTATCGCCATCAACTTTTAAGATAGAATCTAGTATATCATCCATAGAATATATTCCAGCTTCAGCTGTACTTAATACTGATGTTCCTGAATCAAGCATTTCCTGATAAATATAGGATGAATTATTTACACCAACCTTTGGAAAAATTACCTCTATACTCTTATTGCTTCCATTCATTACACTCCTAATAAAGCCTTTAGGAATAACTACAACAACTGAGATTGTACCATCCTTTAATTGCGTTATTGCACTATCGTAATCCATCTCCGTAAATTTGCATACAGAAGATATGCTTTCTTCCTTGGAAATTAGAGAAACAGCCTGTCTTATCATTTTTGATGAGTCTTCTTCATCATAACAGATAGCAACATTTAACAAGTTACCATTTTTGTTTTCTTTTTTGTATTTTGTTATACCATATGCTGCAAAAGCAACTATAACAGCTATAATAGCTGCTACCACTATAATCTGTGGAATCCATAACAAAGCACTTTTTATCTGTAATCTAAGATATTCTAATTTACGTTTCATCTAGATAACCCTTTCATTACTTCATTATGTGTTCCAACTTTAACTTCTTTTAAGACTCCGTCATTTAATAAATACATCTTAGTTGCAAGTCCTATTTCGTAATCCTCATGACTAGCCAAAATTACAGTTCCACCAACAGCCATATAGTTTTTAATATATTCCTTAATCTCTTGCTTACAAACTATATCAAGAGATGCACCAGGTTCATCAAGAATTAAAATTGGTGGATTTTTAGCTAGAGCTGCGCAAATGCTCAATCTCTTCTTCATACCACCTGATAACTGTTCTACCTTCTTATTTAAGAATTTATCAACTCCAAAAATCACAGGAGCACCATTAACTAAATCGGCCTCCATGCTTCTACCTGTTCCCATGTACCAAAATTTAAGGTTATCCTTAACGCTTAATCCTTCCATTAAAGGATTTTCCTGTGGAATATAGCCTATCATCCTATCAAACACCTTAGCATTAGCTAAAGCGTTATTTCCATCAATACTAATCTGGCCTGATGTAGGCTTATTACTTCCTGCAAGAATTGATAAAAGGGTTGTTTTACCACAACCATTAGAACCAATGATTACGGCACATTCTCCCTTATTAACCTCTAAATTAATATCCTTTAAAATGCTGTTTTTACCATAGCGTTTTGTTATATTTTTTGCACTAATTAACATGTTTCTCCCTTTGTTGCCTTTATAAACTGACTCTCATATAAAGTCTTATAAAAGCCATTAGCCTTTAATAATTCCTCATGATTTCCCTGCTCTATTATATTTCCGTCTTTCATTACTAAAATTACATCTGCATTCTTAATTGTTGAAAGTCTATGAGCTACAATAAAGCTTGTCTTGCCTTCCATAAGTTTTGCAAAAGCATCCTGAATCTTTAATTCTGTTCTTGTATCAATTGATGATGTTGCCTCATCTAATATAAGCATTGGAGGATTAGCTAACATTATACGTGTTATACATAATAGCTGTTTTTGTCCTGCCGATAAGCTACCACCATCTTCTCCAATTTCTGTATCAAGACCCTTAGGAAGCTTCTTTATAAAGCCCCATGAATAGCTGCTCTTACAAGCTTCTATAATTTCTTCTTCGCTGGCATCTTCCTTAGCCATAATAATATTATCTCTTATGGTTCCAGATTTAAGCCATGTTTCCTGTAATACCATACCAAAAGCACTTCTAAGTGCAGATCTTTTTATATCTCTAATATCATTGCCGCTTATTTTAATGCTTCCGCCCTTAACATCATAAAAACGCATAAGCAAATTAATAAGTGTTGTCTTACCGCATCCTGTTGGTCCAACTATGGCAATTCTCTGTCCTTTTTTTACATCTAAATTAAAATCTGTAATTAACTTTGTATCATCTGTATATGAAAATTCAACCTGGCTTAGATTTACACTTCCATCAATATCAGTTAGGTCTTTATTATTCTCATCTGTAATTTCTGGTGTTTCCTCGATAAGTTCAAAAATACGTCCTGCGCATACAATAGCATTCTGTAATTCTGTAATAACACCTGAAATCTCATTAAATGGCTTAGTATACTGATTAGCATAACTTAAAAATGAAGCTAATTCACCTACTGATATACCACCATTAATTGCCAATACACCACCACTAATTGCTACTACTGCATAAACGAGTGAATTTACAAATCGTGTTGATGGATTAGTTAAACTTGAAAAGAATACAGCTTTTAATGAATATTCTCTAAGTCGTTCATTTATTTCATCAAATTCTTCAATGTATTTTTGTTCGCTGCCAAAGGACTTTAAAACCTTGATGCCATTAATTGATTCATCTATAAGTGCTGTCTGCTCACCTCTAGTTTCTGACTGTCTCTTAAAGCTATTAAATGACTTCTTTGCAATAAGCCATGCACATATAAGTGAAAGTGGTGTTAATAAAACTACAAGGGCTGTAATTCTTGCATCAATTAAAATCATAAATATAATTGTGCCAACTATAGTTAAGACTCCAGTAAAGAACTGAGTAAATCCCATAAGTAAACCATCAGCAAATGTATCTACATCTGCAATTACACGGCTTACAATATCTCCATAGGAATTACCGTCAATATACTTAAGTGGCAATTTTTCAATCTTATCAAAGGCCTCATCTCTTAAGTCCTTAGTAACTCCATATGTTATTCTATTGTTACACATATTCATTATCCATTGAGAAATGAATACGCCTATAATTACAATAGCTATTCTAATAAGTGTTACAAACACATTTGAAAAATCTACCTGGCCCTTGCCAATAATATAATCAATTGCCCTACCAATTAAAACTGGTACATATAACTGGCAAATTACAGTTATTATTGCCATTAACATACTTAGGCTCAAAGATAATTTATATCTTGCAACTCTATTTAATATTTTTGCTAATACAGCTTTTTTCTTATTCTGACTCATTAATTAACACCTCCATTCTTATTGTCTGTATTGGTGCTAAACTGCGAATCATATATTTCTTTATAAATACTACAACTCTTTAGTAATTCCTCATGATTTCCCATGCCAACAACCTTACCATCATCAAGAACAATTATCTTATTACAGTTAAGTAATGAAGCTGCTCTCTGTGAGATAATTACAGTTGTTACATCAGATAAATCTCTTACAATTGCATTTCTAAGTGCTGCATCTGTGGCATAATCAAGGGCTGATGAGCAATCATCTAATATAAGAATTTCTGGATTAGCTGCAATAGCTCTTGCTATGTTTAATCTTTGTTTTTGTCCACCAGAAAGATTTTTGGCACCCTGATTTATCATATAATCAAGGTATCCTTCCTTCTTAGATAAGAATTCTTTTGACTGAGATATATTTATTGCTCTCTCAAGAGTTTCATCGGAAATATCAGTTCTTCCAAAGGTTAAGTTCTCTCTAACAGTTCCACTAAAAAGCACTGCTTTTTGCATACATACCGAAACCTTAGATAATAATCTTTCTCTTGGAATGTCCTTTATATTCACACCATCAATTAAGACACTACCACTTGTAGCATCATAAAATCTTGATATTAAGTTAGCAACACTAGTCTTTCCTGAACCTGTACCACCTATAATACCAATCATGTCTCCTTTATTAGCCACAAGATTTATATCTGTAATTGAATTTTCACTGTTTCCTTTATAACAAAGAGAAGCATGTCTTAATTCAAACTTAGCTACATTTTCTTTAGTCTCATCTGATTTAGTATCATATTTATCACTTAGCTTTTTAAATTCCATTGAGCTATTAATATTAAATACATTCTCAACTCTACTTGCACATGCTAAGGCCTTAGTTACTGTAATAATTAAGTTTGCAAGCTTTATTAATTCAACTAAGATCTGTGACATATAATTATATAGGGCTACTACCTGTCCCTGTGTTAAATCACCTGAGTTTACTTTAAAAGCGCCAACATAAATTAATGCAATAATACCGCCATTAACAATTATATATGTAAGGGGATTCATTAAACCTGAAATTCTACCAACAACTCTTTGAAGTTTGTTTAAGTCTTGATTTTCATTTTTGAATCGAATGTTTTCTTTTTTCTGCTTATTAAAAGCTCTAATAACTCTTACACCTGTAAGATTCTCTCTTGTTGTAAGTAAGACTTTATCTAGCTTATTCTGTACTTCTTTATACATTGGTCTTGTAATTGCCATTATTCCAAATACAATCACTGCCAACACAGGAATTGTAACAACAAAAACCAAAGCCTCTTTAAAGTCTATTGTAAATGCCATTATCATGGCGCCAAATACAATAAATGGTGATCTTAAAAATAATCTTAATACGAGATTTATTCCATTCTGTATTTGATTTATATCACTTGTTAGTCTAGTAATTAAGGTTGATGTTCCTAATTCGTCATAATCAGTAAATGATAAACTTAAGATATGTTCATATAAACTATGTCTCATCTTAGTAGCGCCACCAATTGCAGCTTTTGCACTAAAATACTGAGCTGTTATTGAACTAGCTAAGCCAATAATTGCAAGTATTATAAGCATTAAACTACACTTCATAATAAAAGCCATATCCTTATTAGCTATACCCTTATCAATAATTTGTGAAACTACCAAGGGTACAAACAATTCAAATATAGCTTCTAACATCTTAAAAAGTGGTGCTAGTACGCACTCTTTTTTTAACTGTTCCAAATACCTTAGTATCATCTTCATATTGCATACCACCTTTTTTATTTTACTAATCTAGCATAAGACAAATTGCCTCCAAATTAGCAATAGAGTAAATTTCTTCAGTTACAAATTTCTCGTTATATACTTCGAAATTTGAGTATGAATGTTCAAATTGTCGTGAATAAAGATGTGCAATGTCAACTTGTTTATCAAAGTCAAATTCCTTACCATTTTCATACCAAACAGCTAAACCAGCCATTTTTAATACTATATACCAAACTATACAAATTATAGCCTTAAGTAATAAATCATAATCATTTACAGCATCTAGGCAATATCTAAATATTGTATAATTAAATAGCTGCTCATATTCTTCTAGTCTTTCGCCCATATATTCATTAAATTCGTTTTTTAATTCTATGGCTTTTCCACTAGATTTAATTTCTTTGTAGAAATTATCCACAGCTTCACATACTTTATACCAATCAGGGTTAATAACTTCCATCCCTTCAAAGGCATCAAAGTAATGCTTCATGATTTCGAAATATTTAGCTTCTGCTGGTATTCCTAGCTTTCTAGCTGATAGTTTTTTTGTTTCTCTTCTTCTTTCGCGAATTGTATTTATCGCATTGTCAACAAGTTCCTTGTCTTCATAAGCTTTTAGTACATTGCCAATCTGTTCATCTTCTTGAATATCAAGAAGTCTTTGGACATCTCTATTCATTCCAAGAAAAGCCGCTACTCTTTCTCCAAGCTTATAATCCTTATCATTTATAAGCTTAAAGCTTAAGCTTCTTGCTCTTCTTAGCAACATATATACAAAAGGGTCAATGTCATTTGGCTCTACTTCTTCATCAATTGAAGATTCGCTAAATTCCATCATACCTCTTTTAGCAAAAATTATTTCACCTGCGGTTATACATGAAGGCGCAATTCCCATTTCCTTAACGCCACCATAGTTATTGATAAATCTAGGAAATTCTGCACATGTATCACAAAGCTTATCCTCACCTAATTCTGTAAACAAATCGCATAGATTCTCAGAGTTTAAAAAAGGACATCTTTTATCCCTTGTTAATCTGAATGTACATCCACCTTCATCATCATGTATGCTTACTTCCTTAAGTCTATCTCCAAAGGCACCCTCTACACTTTTATAATAATCATTGGCCTTCTTATCAACATCTACATCCCAGCCTGCGCAACATGTGTCAGTGCAGTCTCCTGCTATACATTTAAACTCCTCATAATACTTTGGTGTTACTAGTTTCATAATTCCCACTTACTTCCTCATATATTTATTATATTATCTATTCTTAATTGCATTAACTACATCAATTATAGCCTTAATTGCAAAAGGCAAACAAATCACAACACACACCATAAAGAGATAAAACTCATGGGGATTGCTTATTAAATAATTAACCTCTTCAAGATTATAAATTGTATTTAAAACATTCATGTCATTAATATATTTAGCATATTCTATACTAAATACCATAAGTACTGCTATTGACGATGAACTTGCTATTACTGCAGATAACACAAAGCAAATATTTCGTACTATATATTCATATTTAGCAGCTGTCCTTTTGGCTCTAATACTTAAGATAAAGCACACAAACAACAATAATACAAACAGACAATAGTTAGACGAGAGTGAAATAGCTAATTCCATACCTCGTTGATCAGAAACAGAGCTATAATTTCCAATCAGATTAAGCATTGCCGCAGCTGCTCTTATTCCCATTACTTCACAAATAATCATTACAACACTATAGACAATCTGTCTTCTTTTTTCATTTCTATTCATAATCTCTCCATATCAAGTCTAAATTTGATTAAAATAAAAAAGCTTGCTTGTTAAAATACAAGCAAACTTTATTTTACATTATATAGCGATAAATTTCCACTTTAGATTATTATTACATTATTTCGCATAGTGAACTTTTAGTAATGTAAGTCCTCTTGCTGGAGCTGTAGGTCCTGCTAAATTTCTATCTTTAGCCTCAATTAATGAGATCATAGATTCCGGACTTCTCTTTCCTTGACCAACTTCAATTAAAGTACCACTAAGGATTCTTACCATGTATTGTAAAAAGCCCTTACCATGATAAGTCAAATACATATATCCATTTCTACATGTAACATCGATTGAATATATTTCTCTTACTGTGGATTTTTTCATCTTAGGATTACCACAAAAAGACTTAAAATCATGTTCACCAACAAGATAAGTTGTGGCCTTTCTTATAGCCTCCACATCAATCTTACCTTCTAGGTAGGTAACATATTTTCTATCAAAAATAGGTTTTTTATCACCAATATAGCAAGCATACTGGTAAGTCTTTCCCATTGCATTATATCTTGCATGGAATCTATCAGATGCCACCTTAACTTCTAGCACTCCAATATCATCTGGAAGATAATGATTCATATAGTCTCTAATTTCTATTTCATTCATATCAGTTTCCATATGAACATTGCAAACATACGCCTTTGCATGAACACCTGCATCAGTTCTTCCACATCCTATAACCTCAACCTCCATTCCAAGCATCTGCGCAAGAACACTTTCAAGCTTTCCCTGAATAGTCATTTCAATATCAGGCTGATGTTCCCATCCATAAAATCTAGATCCATCATAAGCTATTGTCATTTTATAATTCTTCATTTATTTTTCCTTCATTCTTCTTTTTTCTTCATACATTGTTTCATCAGCTCTTTTATAAACTGTCTCAAAGTCTACATCATCTTCCCCAAAAATTGCAAGACCTATAGCAAGACCTGTCTTTGGATTTTGCTTTCTATGTACTGAATCAATAGCCTTTAGTCTAGAGACTCTTTTTTTCAAGTTCTTATGATATGACTTGTTTACTACAACAACAAATTCATCTCCGCCTACTCTATAAGCTTTTCCAATACCGCTAAATACTCTCTTTATAGCATCTGCTGCCCAACAAATGTATTCATCACCCTTATCATGTCCATAATTATCATTAATATATTTCAGATTATTAAGGTCAATAGCTATAATTCCTGTGTTAACAAAATCTGTAGTGTCCTCAATTGTATACTCAAGTTCTCGTCTATTATATAAGCCTGTCATTTCATCAATTCTTGACTGAGCCTTATAATATTCTGCAAGCTTTCCTTCTTGTATAACCACAAGAGTTTCTGAAAAACCCTGAACACTTAACAATAAAATATATATGAGAATAACAATTTTTCCAAATATATCGCTAACTGACTTATCTGCTATAAATAAATATAAATCCATCAAAAAAACTATAAACAAAATTGTAAAACCAATAATCGTAGTTATGCTTCTTCTATCAAGGCCATAATTATTGATTCTCCATATAATGCCATAGACTGTATACATAAGGCAAATAGAAAGCTGCAAGTTTATAATCCATGCAGATTGTCTAAATTCATATATGCCAGTGGCATGACCTATAATTAAAGCAATAACTGTAACACAGTTTAATGAAACTATAATATACGACAACTTAAGTTTTGTCACTTCTAGATATTCATTAACATACATAACATAAGGAATTCCTAGAATAAGCAAAAGTACATAGCTTATCAATGAGGCTATACCTCTATCGTAAAGCACTGTATAAGATAATTCTGTTTCATTAAATAGCCATATTCCTAAAATCACTGAAAACATAGAAAAATATAGCATAGAAGTATCTTTTTTAATATTTTTATTAGAAGCAAACCATAATAAAAATAATACAATTCCAAGAACTACACTTACAAAAGCAACACCACCATTTATTGTAGCGCTCTTTCCTATATCTTTATAAAGTGTCGACATGCTACCAAAACAAAATTCTGGTGAAAATGCCTTTTGATCCACATATGAACTTTTTAATACTATCTTAACCGTAGATGTTCCCCTTGGTATTTCACAAACATTCATCCTGAAACCTACAGTACTACCAAAGAAGCCATTCTTTGCCTCAATTCCAACAAGGGGCTCATTATCTGCGTAAATATACACATTTTGGTGTAGACTTCTAAATTTAAAAGCAACACTGTAATCCAGTCTCCAATTATTTGTAGCACTAATCATATCAAAATAATATGTAGACTCATCTTTACTTGTAAACACCTGTGTCGGTGCTATTTCAATTATTGATTCATTATGATACTCAATCTTTTTTGTAACCCCTATTACAGCTCCACTTATAACATATAAAACAGCTATAAGCACAACAAGCTGTGAACATATTTTTATTCTTTTTTTCATTTACTTCTCTCCTAAGTATTTGCACTATCTTCTAACAATAACATTCTTACCCTTATTCTTAGCTTCAAATAGCGCCTCATCTGCAAGTCTAAAAATTTCCTCAAAACTCTTTCTCTCATATGTAGCTGTAATTCCACCGCTAAATGTACATTTGTTATTGTTAGGCCCCATAAAAGAAAAATCAATCATTGAAAAGCTTTCACGCAAGGCATCAAGTAGTTCTTCATGCTCTTTTACGCTTCCTCCATTAAAAACAAATACAAATTCTTCCCCACTAAATCTGCCTACAATAACATATCTTTCATCAATTAGACTATTTAATAATAAGCCCAAAGTCTTTAATACTTTATCTCCATTATCATGTCCATATTTATCATTAATAGTTTTAAAATCATCTACATCAATAACTGCAACTGTAACTGGATTATACTGATTAGCACTTTTTAGCATATCTTCACCCTTAATTAGTACATATCCCCTTGAATGTACATTGGTTAATGGGTCAAAATCCAACTGTCTTTTTAATTCTAATTCCCTTTCCATGCTATTCTTATCTAATTCGCTTATATTTTTGGCATACTCCTCCATAGCATTAGAAATCAAGAAAGCCAGTACAGTTACAACAGCACATATAATGGCGCTTTGCATATAATACATAAATTCATCTGGATGGCTATTACAAGCATTCACAAAACATATGCAAATAACAAGCATTCCATAGATAAACATAACCCTTAATAACTTAAGATCATGAAAAACACTGCAAAAAATCAATGCTCCTATATGACATAACCATAATGGTGTGTAATAGCTATGAAAAATAGCTATATTTGCAATCATTGTACATAAACATATAGAGCAAACCCAGTATTTTGTTATGTTATTTTCTTTAGATGATTCATTAACAGTCTTTACAACTATCACGGTAATTATATTAATTATATTTGGTAACACCACTCTTAATACATGAAGAGGCGACTCACTTAATAAACTGACCTTTTCTACATAATATATAAAATATGCCACATCTGTTATTAAGCATAATAATAGACCTACTACCATGATTTGGGCGATTAATTCCCTAATTCTTGCCTCTAATTTATTCATAGATAACACATCCCATATTATTTTTTTCTCATAAATCTCTAATTAAATACTAAAATCATTCTGGAATGTTGTCAATAAATTTAAAAACTATTATCCATGTCCCAGTCTTTTTTATCTACTAAATCCCCTTCAAAATCAGCTATAGCCTTAGCAAAATAATAGCCATATTTTTTATTCTTATTCTCACCTACACCTGATATTCCCATCATCTGTGTAAAGGTTTTTGGTCTATAAACACACATCTGCATTAAGGACTTATCTCCAAAAATAATATATGCTGGCATTTTTTCTTCTTTAGCAATTCTTTTTCTTACTTCCTTAAGTTTAAGAAGTAATTCCTTACCTTCACTTGTTAAGCTTATGCTTGAAGAAGATGTATAGTAATCCTTACTAATACCAAATTTCTTAGGCTTTCTATCATTATAACCTTCATAATTATCCATGTAGTTGTAATTCTTATTAGTCCTATAATTAGCATCACTTCTATAGAAATTAGATGTATTGGATGTATATGATTTTTCCTTATCCTTACTATCATCTCTAATATAGACGTGAATATCCCCGTTATCAAAGGTCTTTCTTTCTCTTCCCATCTGAAGAAGAGGATATTGTCCTGTGCTTTTAGTTAATACATCTAACCTTAATAATTGCTCTATTATTTCCTTAATCTGTCTATCTGTAAATCCATTTAGTGCACCATAACATGAAAGCTCATTAAGACCGCTATTTATAATCCTATCGCTGTCCACTCCCTGCAATACAGATACTACCATTCCAACGCCATATCTTTCCCCTAATTCATAAACTGCCTCTACTATAGTTGTGGCATATGTAGTAACATCCATAAATTCCACTTCTTTACAGCAATTACAACAGTGTCCGCAAGCTGTCTTAGATCTAGACTTTTCATCATTATATTCTGCCTGCTCACCGAAATACTGCAATATAAAGGTTCTAAGACATCCCGTTGTATTACAATAGTCAATCATTGTATTTAGTCTTTTTAAATCTCTTCTTGCAATCTCTTTCTGGGTTTCTATATCTATATCTTCTCTAGCTTCCTTATTCTCAATCAAAAATTTATTAATAATAATATCCTGAGGATTATATAAAAGCACGCATTCTGATTCTTCCCCATCTCTTCCTGCTCTACCTGCTTCCTGATAATAATTCTCCATAGATTGTGGCATATTGAAATGTAACACATATCTAACATCAGACTTATCTATTCCCATACCAAAGGCATTAGTTGCAACCACAACCTTAACCCTGTCATAAATAAAATCATCTTGATTTTTACTTCTTTCATTAACGGATAATCCTGCATGATATCTTGTTGCAGCTATCCCGTTAGAATTTAAGAGTTCACACACCTCTTCTACATTCTTCCTAGTAGCACAATATACAATTCCACATTCATCACTATGGCTTTTACAGTAACTAAGCACTTCATTTTTCTTGTGATTTACATGCTTAACGCTAAAATATAGATTTGGTCTATCAAAACTTGTTATAAATATTTGTGGATTAATAAGACCAAGAATTTTTACAATATCCTCCTTAACCACCTTAGTAGCAGTAGCTGTAAAGGCTGTAAGAACAGGTCTTTTCTCTAAGCTATTTATAAATTTTACAATGTTAAGATATGCTGGTCTAAAGTCCTGTCCCCACTGAGAAATACAATGTGCCTCATCAACTGCCACCATAGATATATCAATTACATGTATCAATTCAAAAAATCGCTTAGTATCTAATCTTTCAGGTGCAATATATATTATCTTATACTGGCCTCTACATGCATTGTCAAAGGCCATATTAATCTGTCTTTCTGTAAGAGAACTATTAATATATGCTGCGTGAATACCTGCCTGATTAAGAGCAAAAACCTGATCTTTCATAAGGGAAATCAAAGGTGAAATAACTATAGTTATTCCAGAAAACATTAAAGCAGGCACCTGGTAACATATAGATTTACCTGCACCTGTAGGCATAATTCCTAAACAATCCTTACCACTTAGTATTTCGTCTATTATTTCTTTTTGTCCATCTCTAAAATCATCATATCCAAAAACTGACTTTAATACTTCTTCTGCCTTCACTTTTTATACCCTTTCCCTTTATTAGCATTACTACCATAAAAAAAGATGCTACCACAAATAGTAGCATCTTTATATTCCGATATGTATATCTAAATTCTTATTACTGCGAAACTAATTCTAAATATCTATTAACATATGCTTCAACATCTTCTGGATCTAATCCATGAACCTGACTAGCCTGTGCTAATGATTCACCCTGTGATGCAGGACATGAAATACATCCCATACCACATTCCATTAATGCATCAACTGCTAATGGGTATTGTGCAATAATGTCTGAAATTATCATATCTTGAGTAACTTTCTTTTCCATACTTAATTCTCCTTCTTATAGAATGAATTTATAATATCATATAATAGCAAAATTAAATATAAAAATTAACCGATTTTAAGCTTAAATTTTTGTAAATCGCGTTCATTATCAACCTTCTCAATGTTACCACCAAGACTTGATAACTTGCCTTCAAAATTCTCATATCCACGCTGGATATATTCAATATCATCAATTACTGAGAATCCATCTGCTGAAAGTGCTGCCACTACAAGAGCTGCACCAGCACGTAAATCTGGAGCACTTACTGTTGCCCCTGAGAACTTCTCAACGCCTTCGATATATGCAGTATTTCCTTCAACCTTAATCTTAGATCCCATACGTGCAAGTTCATCAACATACTTAAATCTATTCTCAAAAATGCTCTCTGTAACGATACTATTTCCCTTAGCTAAAGCTAATGCAATAGCCATCTGAGGCTGCATATCTGTAGGGAAACCTGGATATGGTAATGTCTTAACGTTAGTTGCGCTAAGTGTTCTATCACTAGCAATAACTCTAACTGAATCATCACCTTCTACAATTGTACAACCCATTTCTAATAACTTAGCAGAAATTGACTCTAAGTGCTTAGGAATAACATTACATACTGTAATATCACCATGAGTTGTAGCTGCTGCCATCATAAATGTACCAGCTTCAATCTGATCTGGAATAATAGAATAAGTGCATCCATGTAACTTCTCTACACCCTTAATTCTAATTACATCTGTACCAGCACCCTTAATATTAGCACCCATTGCATTAAGGAAGTTAGCCACATCAACAACGTGTGGTTCCTTAGCTGCATTCTCAAGTATAGTTGCACCTTCTGCTAAACAAGCTGCCATCATAAGATTGATAGTTGCACCTACTGTAACAACATCAAAATAAATATGAGCACCAACTAATTCTTTAGCCTTTACATGAACCATACCCTTATCAATATTATCTACTGCACCAAGTGCTCTAAAGCCCTTAAGATGCTGATCAATTGGTCTACTACCAATGTTACATCCACCAGGTAATGCTACATTAGATTCATGCTTCTTACCAAGTAATGCACCAAGTAAATAATAAGATGCTCTAATCTTCTTAATATAATCATAGTCAACAGTTACACTATTAATGCCCTTACCATTAATCTCAACTGTATTATTATCTAAATATTCAACACTAGCACCAATACCCTGAATAGCCTGTAATAATACTCTTGTATCTCTTACATTAGGCACATTCTCGATTGTTACTTTCTCATCACTCATAATTGCTGCTGCTAATATACCAAGTGCAGCATTCTTAGCTCCACCAATTGAAACACTACCATTAAGCGGTGTTCCACCTTTAACCACATACTGTTCCATTCTAAACCTCTTATCCGCTTGCGCTATAAACCCTATCTATATAAATTATAAAATACAGATACAAATTTTGCCATAAAAATAGCAATAAATTTAAAGTTACTTTAATTGTATTCCTAATTCGTAATCCTAAAGAATTATATCACAAGAATTATTTTTGTAAAGCACATAGAAAATATTTTAAAAAAAGCGCGAAATTCCTGCTATAGAATTTCACGCTTTCGTCTATTTTTTAATTTTGATTTACATAATCCAATGGATTTACATAACTTCCATTAATTAATATTTCAAATAGCAATTCGTTATCAGTTGCAACACCTGTATTACCTGTTAGTGCAATCACATTGCCCTTAGTAACGCTATCTCCTACTGATACCTTAATTTCGCTTAAATGGCCATATCTTGTAATGCTTCCATCTGAATGGGTTATTTCAACCATATAACCATAATTTGAATACCAGCCAGCTTTTGTAACCTTACCATCTGCACTTGCCAATACATCAGTGCCAACATCTACACTCCATTCAACACCATTATCTAAATCTCCATCAAGGAATCCTGACTTTAATGTACCTTGCTGTGATTTAAGCGGTCTAGCATAATTAGATGAAGATAATGTACCAACTGAAATGCTTGAAGGCTCTGCCTGAGATAATACATAGCTTCCAAGAGAGATATATTTTCTTTGTAGTTCTGTATCATTGTTATAAACAATTTCAGCCTCTATATATCTTTGACCTGTTGTTCCGCTTGTAGTAACTGCATTATCATATTTATTTCTAGTATTATCTTCACTATAATTTGGTGTCTCATTATAATCTTCCTGGAAAGACATTCTTCTTGTTGTTTCAACAGTGAGTAATGTCTTATTATATGGAACCGTAATTATATCGCCCTCAACTAATACTGTGTCATTCTTGATCTTAGGATTTAATGAAACAATCTTATCAACTGTTACACCATATTTATCAGCAATAAATTGAAGTGTATCATTAGATGCAACTATATAGCTTTGATTTACTGTTGTTGCCTTAGTAAGAGTCTGATAAGCATCATCTACTGATACCACATCATTCTTTCCTTCTGGAACTGCATAAATTGTAATATTCTCAACAAATCTTATTGAAGTAACACCTTCGTTAGTAATATCTGTTGCATCTACAACTGTAGCTCCATCTCCACCTACAGCTGCTGCAACAATATCAGATGCTGCATTAGTTGATGAAGACTTAACAAAATTAACAACATATCCACCATTTACTTCTTCTGATGATGCTATTTCCACATTATACTGTGATAATGTGTCATAACTGTCCATAACTTTCTCAAGAACAGTATTAATATCATCAAGACTAGCCATTGTTATTGTTGTATCATCTACTTTAAGTACATAATTAAAGTTTCTTTCTACTTCTAAGACATTATCAAAAAGATAGCTATATATTTCATCACTTAATTCATTAACAGTTGATCTATCAGCTATTTTTCTATCTTCTTTTTGAATTACTATCTCCGGATTCATATAGACGTCTCCGCTATATTGTGAAGATAATTTCTTTCTAGCTAAAGCAAAAGCTTCTTCTACATCGTTCTTAGAGTTGGCAGCACCTACTGTAACTCCGTTTATTGAAATTGTATAATATCCAACTTTAGCATCCAACATGCTCTTTGTATAAAATGGAATTAAAAAAGCAACTAAAAAACCAGTTAAGGCAGTTATTAAAACGATTGCTTTCTTAAGACTTCTCCCGTATCTAGTTATATGCATAACTTAAATCCTACCTCTAATTCAATTTCACAAAAACGTAATATTTTTGTAACAAATTACATAATACCAAAGTTGAAGAAAAAAGTAAACATTTCCCTATTTCTTCTTAGGCTTTGATTTTTTCTTAGCTTTATTTTTAATATTCTTTCTTACTGAAAAACCAAATCTTCCAAGCTCTTTACCCAGTGAAAAATATTGTCCATGGGCATAAGCTATTAAATCAGCTTTATCTAGGTGAAGACTACCCTTTTCGTCTAGTAAATCTTCATTAACATCAACTGCAACTACCTCTGCAATAAACATATCATGAGTTCCAAGTTCTAATACATTTACCACTTTGCATTCGATATTAACAGGACTTTCTAAAATTCCTGGTGTCTCTATCTTAGTTGATTCCTGTGTATGAAGGTTCATTTCCTTAAATTTATCTATGTCTCTTCCTGATTTAACTCCACAATAATCTGTGGCTTTAGCTAACTGTTTAGTAGTTAGATTAACTACAAATTCCTTTGTTTCGCTTATAATTTCATGGCTATATCTTGATTTTCTTACTGATATAGAAACCATTGCCGGATCAGAACACACTGTTCCTGCCCAAGCAACTGTAATTATATTAGCTTTTTCATTTTTTCTTTTACAAGTTACCATTACAGCTGGAACAGGATATAGCATATTCCCTGCTCTCCATGTCTGTTTTTTCATACTGTCTACCTCATGTATTTTCTTAAAAAGAGCAATTAATAAACTGCGTCCTTAATCATATTATATGTTTCAAGAATTATTTCACCATGATCTGCTGCAAGTCCGATTTTTTCAACTGTAGAATAATTTGTTGCCATAAGACCTGCAACTTCATAATCCTCATGCTTAATATCTGCTGCAATAACTTCTTCCTTTTCCTCGCATGTAAGTGTTAATCTTGTTACATTGTCAGAAAGTTCTTTTGTGTGGATTTCAAACCAACCTGCATCACTTGCATCATCTGCAGCATTAGGACTTTGCTCGCCTTCTTTAATCAATGTTACAAAAGCTGTTGTAATAATTCTTGTTCTTGGATCTCTATCATATCTTCCATATGACTTTACCTGAATTGCATCTATATCACTAATTCCAGTTTCTTCTCTAAGTTCTCTTATAGCTGCATCCTTTAAATTCTCTTTAAAATCAACAAATCCACCTGGAAGTGCCCACATGCCTATACTTGGATGATTAGCTCTCTTAATTAAAAGAAGTCTATTTAGTTTCTTATGTCCATTTTCTTCAATGTATGTAAATACCAATGTATCTACTGTGTTGCATGGGCTCTGATACTTACTTGGGTCATAGTTATTAAGAAAAACTTCTAATGTTTCTCCATTACTATTTACCTTGCCATTTCCAATAAATTCTTTGTTCTTGTCACTATCTAAATATGTCATAAAAACCTCCACATCTAATCTACAATGTATTATATAATAAACAATAAATTATGCAAATAAAAATCCTAACCAGTAAGTTTATAACCTACTAGTTAGGATTTAATCTATGATTTTAATATTTAATTACAAATTACATATTAAATAAAAGATTAATAAGGATTGAAGCTACCTTACTTGCAGCATATGCAAGACCTAATGTAAATGGTAACTTATTCTTATCTTTAACAAATACTGTAATACAAAGTCCAACTAACATAATTTCATAACCAGCGCCGAATCTTGAAATTACATCGCTGATATAATCAAAGAACTTAACATCAAAGAATTCGAATAAGTTAGCTACTATTCTAATAACTTCATAAGCAATCTCGCTAATTGCATAAACTGTGATAGCCTGCTTAAAATCGATTCTATTATTGTATTTCTTATCAAATGCATTAGTAAGGCAAACAATTACTAAAGCTCCTATTGAAGCAACTGCTAAACAATCTAATAAATCAATTGCAGAACTCTTAAATACATCTGTCCAGCTAAATTCTGAATATGCATATCTCATTGAGCTCTGGATTTCATCAAATAATACATTGAAGAAACCAAGAATTGCTGTAGCAATAAGAACAATATAAGCTCCACCAACGCTACCCATCTTTAAGAAATTAAGAATTGCATCATATGGTCTTACAAAAATATTCTTGCAAAGATCAACTAAAGATGCCTGAAGTGGGCTCTGTGGCTTATTAAACTGTGGCTGTGCGTACTGAACATTAGCCTGGTTAAACTGTGGCTGTGCATTTTGAACATTTGCCTGATTAAACTGTGGCTGTGCATTTTGTGCATTTACCTGGTTGAACTGTGGCTGTGCCTGTGTATTTTGTTGCTGTGCGTTTTGTGTCTGACATGTACAAACTTCGTTATCCTGAAGCCGTCTTCCACAATTAGGACAATATTTCATATTGTAACCTCCCGTTTTTATTTTTTTAACTAAAAAAAATGCTATCACACTTTATTGAATATTTCAACTTTATTACTCTTTATTTGCTTTTCTTTTGGTTAAGAATTCTCTTTTTCTTCTTAAAAAATCTATCAAGAACTTCACAGCTGGTTACAAATTTATCTACTAATACAATAACATAGCTTTCTTTATAACTTGGCAATGTTAGTGTTAATGGGAACATATGCTTAACTATTATATCCCCTTCTTTTCTTGTTAATTTAAAATATTTGTGTGCATTATATAAAGCTTTATTAGGATGTTCAAATCCATGTAATCTTTCATTTACACCTGGTGTATAATCATGCCAATCATAGAGGAATAAATCATGTAATAATCCACCCTTCATTAAAGCCTTAGCATCCCAATTAAGAATTTTAGCTATCTTATAGCAATAATATGCTACATGGACACAATGCTGATAGCAGCTTGTTTGACTATGATGATTGTATTTTTTCATTTGAAGAACTATTGGATGTGTAAGTATTTCCTTAGCTTCTTCGTAAAATTCAATTCCTTCTTTATCTTTTGCCTTATGGCCATCTATTATTTTATTAATTATTACATTTCCCATTTTTATCACCTCAAAGTATTATTCATGCTTCATTTTATACAAAAACATATATAAAATCCACCCCAATTATACGCAATGCCAAAACCTGCAATATCCAAGTCCTATCACCGCAAATCGGGGTGGATTATTTATTATTTATTATTTATATCGTTATTAGATATCTAACTTAAACTTGCTTACAATTTCTTCAAGCTCTTCTACATAGCCCTCACACTCATCTACCATACTAAGGTTGCCACTTGTTTCTGTAACAATCTCGGTTGTTTTTTCTGCGATATCAGAAACACCCTTAGCTGCTTCATCTACTGTCTGAGAAATGGTTGAAACTGAGTCTGTAACCATATCAATTGATGTACCAAGTTCTGAAAGAGATGTCTTAATATCTAACATACTATCCTTAAAACTATTAGCATCGTTATAATACTGTTTACTAACTTCACCAAACTGTGCATAGTCCTCAAGTACTGTTTTTTCAAGGAAGTCATTAATTTCCTCTAAACACTCTGACATCTTACTTACTGACTTATTAACATCGCCAATAATACCATTAATATTTCCTACTGCATCACTAGTCTGATCAGCCAAACTACCAATTTCTGTAGCAACAACTGCAAATCCCTTACCAGCTTCACCAGCTCTAGCAGCTTCAATAGAGGCATTTAATGCAAGTAAACCTGTCTGTGATGAAATAGCCATAATTGTATCTGTAAGTTCGTTAACCTTCTCAACAGCCTTAGAACTTTCAATAGCCTCATCTGCTTTAGCCTTAACTGATGAGTAGATTGTCTTGGTTTTATTAGTTGCCTGATCTGTGCTTACCTTTAACTTATCAGCTCTTGTCATAATTTCTTCTGAAAGATCTACACCTGAATCAGCCTGTTTATCAATATTCTTAGCTTCACCCTGCATCTCAAGTACATTCTGAGCAATTGTTTCAGCTGTTGATGAAGTTTCTTCCATGGCTGCTGCAAGCTCCTCACTTGTTGCAGAGTTATCTGTACACTTATTATTAACTTCATCAGTAGATTTACGAAGTTCTAAGACATTTTCATTAATCTTATCTCCCGCATCACTAATATTAACAACCATATTTGTTAATTGCTCAATCATGTCATTAGCAGATTTTGCAATAATACCAATTTCATCTTTTCTTTGAGCAAGTTTTTCACTCTGGTTATTGTCATCTTTAGTGAAATCAAAGTTAGCAGTCTTATCAAGTTCATAAACTACTGTCTTTAATGGTTCAAGGAATATCTTAATTACTACATAAAGGATAACTGCCATTGCAATCATACCAACTACTAAGAAAATAACAAGCATATTTCTTAGATTATTAATTGGTTTCATAACCTGTGTAAATTCACCAAGAACAACAACAACATTACCGCCGCTTGTAAATGCGTAACCTGCAAATTTCTTATATCCATCTGCAACATATGTTACTGCGCCATTTCCTATTGTGCTTGGGCTCTCGCCGCTTCTAAGTCGTGAACAAATCTTATTAATTGCTTCATTTGTTACTGCTGAACCTACTCTATCCTTCTTAGGATGGTAAACCATCTTAGCATTAGGACTTGCAAGATATGCGTAACTTGTTTCAATACCTTCTAGCTTGATTTCCCCAAGGGAATCCTGGAATGTGTTCATAATTAAATCTGCACTATTAGCTGCATCTGTTTCAGCCTTATTAGTAAAATACTTTTCTATAGCAGCTGCGCCTGTTGCATCTTGTGTAAATCCATATCTACCAGCTATGGTTTCCATCTGGATATCTACAGCCGTAGCTGCAGATTCTGCTAAGTTTTGTGCATACCTATAATACGTATCTTCCATTGTGCCCCTAGAATCTGTGATGGCAAATGTCATAAGTGCAACCATAATAGCTCCACCTACTAAAAATGCCACAATAGATAGCTTAAATGCCATTGAATTGTAAATCTTCACCGTTAGTTTTCTTTTCTCGGACATAAATAACCCCCTTAAAATAAAGAATTTAGGCATTTGCGGCTACCCATTATATTTAATTTAATCTGTAAATTATTATATCAAATATTATTATATTTTGCATCTATATTTTATCTTTTGATAGTAATTTTGACATTACAATAAAAATTATAATTCCAGCAAAAATTTGTAATGGATACCAGTATAAATTTTTTTCTGGTATCAAGAGTGCTAATATTCCCAATGCCGCTGCAGGTGGCATGTATAGCTTCATAGCCCTCATTATTAAAAGAGCAGCTGTAATTATAATGAATGCTGATAAACTAAGTGGTAAATCAATATAGACTGTAATTAATAATCTTGTCATTGCTCCAAGTAAAGCACATCCTCCCACTAAAATAACCACGTGCATTGGTTTTTTAATAGCCTTATTTCCCTTTTTTGAAAGCTCTGTAAAAGCTACAAGTAATGGTGGAGCCAAGATAAATTTATAGCCCTGTGGAACTGTGGCAAGAATAAGAATAGAAACTAATATGCATCGTTTAATAGCAAGTATAATATTATCCTTATTTAAGCTGTCTACAGGTTTATAAACAACACTTAGTTTATGACCTTCTTTTACAAAGATAAGTCGAATTACAACAATTAATGTTGTTAGACAAAAGGCAGATATAATATACACAATACTTCTTGTCTGTATCATTACAGGAAGACATATTGCTGATATCATTGGTGCCATAGTTGTACGGGACAAAAGGAAAATCACCTGACTTAAAATAAAAGCAAGTATTAACTGCCCCCATAAAGGTATAGGAATAAAGCATACAATTAAGACGCCTAAAATGGCGCAAATTGTAATATAAAACACCATTTTCCATTCATTTACAACCCAAGGAAAGGCAGGCAAAACTATAGAGCCTACGCAAAGAGCCGCCACTTCAGGAAATATTATTTCTTTATCCCCAAGAATTTCAGACATTGCCACCATTAAAGTCACTACAGCAATGGCAACAATATAGTTAATAATGTTTTTATGTTTCATAATCTAGTTCTCCAATCACCCTATCTTTAAATATTATCGGTTTATTTTCTATAATATTTAACTATTTATATCATATTTAATTGAATTTTACTAATATATCAGTTTAGATATTAGTCTTACGAAAATTATAATTTTCATTGCATAACTTTGTATAAAATTATATAATATCCTCTGTGACGCCAGTTATAATGGCATCAGTGATAGAAATATGTTAAGGGAAACAAAAGGAGATTTTATGAAAACCGTAGAAAGACGTGACGTAATCAGAACAAAGAAAGCACTAGTAACAGCATGTTACGAGCTTATTTTAGAGCAAAACGCTAGCGCACTTACAGTAAATGACATTTTAGAGAGGGCTAACATAAGTAGAGGTACTTTTTACGCACACTACGACGATATCGCAGATCTAATTGATTCCGTTGAAGATTATATATTAGATAACTTCACAGAACTCTTTGACTTTGCTAAAGTCGATGTATCAAAGGAAAACTGCACAGATTATCTTGAGAAACTCTTCAGTCTCATTGAAGAAAAGCAAGAAAAAATAGCACCTGTATTTAATTATGTTAACAACGTAAGACTTGAATATAAGGTAAGGGTTCGTTTCAAGAAGATTTTAAAGGAAAGCTACCTAGAAAAATATTCAGATAGAGATGCTTCATTCTTAAGCGCTTGCTTTTGTTCAATAGTATTTAGTTCAGCAACTGACTGGATTACAACAGGCAAAAAGATTTCAAAAAAAGAACTTTGTGAGAATATAACTCATCTTTTATTTGATGGATATAAGACATTTTTACTAAGTGCCTAATCTCGACAATAAACATTAAAAAAGCCGGTGGCTATCTAGTGATTTGTACCGACCCCCAAAAGTTAGACCAAAAATCTAACGATTGGAGATCGGTATTTTTATGAACAAATTGGACAATCCTTATTAGGACCTGGAAGCTTAATTTTTCTTATTTTCATATTAAGCCCATTAACTTCTAACATGTACCCAGAAAGCAGGTCTCCTATTTTAAGCAAATACTTAATAGCTTCAAGCGCCTGCATAGATCCTATTACTCCTGCTATTGCACCAATAACCCCTTTTCTTTTATCATCCTGTAAAACTTCCTTTGGAACATCTTCAAAAAGACATTTCAAGCAAAGAGTTTTACCCGGAATTATAGTAGTTAACTGTCCTTTAAAATTATATATTCCGCCATGAATAAATGCCTTATTATTTCTTATACAGAGTTCATTTATAAGAAATTTCGTTTCAAAATTATCGCAAGCATCGATTATAACATCATATTTTTTTATTATTTCATCGCCATTTTCTTTATCTAGGAAAAAATTATATTCACATACGTTAATATATGGATTTAGCTCCAACAATTTTTCTTTAGCAGATTTTGACTTTGCCACGCCAATATCTCTTGTTTTATGCAATATCTGTCTGTTTAGATTTGTGATTTCAACCTCATCACCATCTATTATTCCAATAGTTCCCACGCCTGCTGCTGCCAAATAAAAAAGTGCTGGTGATCCAAGACCTCCTGCTCCAACAACAAGACATGATTTTGTCTTTAGAAGATTTTGTCCTTCTTCTCCAATTTCATCAAGAAGTAACTGTCGTTTATATCTTTCTAGCTCTTCCACGCAAACCTCCTTAGCTCTGCTATATACGCAAAAACAAATATTGTATCAATGATTATTTTACTACAATCGCTCATTTTTTATGATTGATTTCGATAAATAATACTAATAAAATTATATATATACTTATGCTCGCTTACCAAATTTATTTAAACACTTTATAATACAACTAGAATTATTTTGTGAGTTATATTTTAATATTTATTTTTTGGGGGGGATTATGTCAATATTAAACGAAGATTATAGCAGTTTATCTGCTGAGGAACTTGAAGCCAAAAAGCGTCAAATTCTATCTTTAACAGCTAACGATATTAGAGAAGAATTTGTA
This sequence comes from Lachnospira multipara LB2003, assembly GCF_000702205.1. GTDB lineage: Bacteria > Bacillota > Clostridia > Lachnospirales > Lachnospiraceae > Lachnospira > Lachnospira multipara_A. The sequence goes on from NZ_KL370871.1 coordinate 433,712, forward strand.
AATGAGGCAAATCAAATGCTATTAAATATCAAAAAAGAATCAGACTTTTTGCTAACGCGAAGCATTAAAATAGGCGTTTGCTTTTTAATTTGTGTGCTTGTGTCTGCATTTGTTATTTTTAATTGCATTAAATCACCATACAAGGTATTTATTATAGCTGCACTAACCATGTGTTGTATGGCTCTTCTTATTGTGTTTATACATAATATGAAAGCATTAAAAATAGCTAAAATTCGAGTTTTTAAAAGTGAGTCAGAAGTTGAAGCACTAAAAAAGACAACACTTTCTGAAACGCAGCTAAACATCTTTAAAATGCAATGTTTTAAGCTAATTGAAGAAAATATTGCAAATACAAATCATACTAATTAAAACTTTGCTCATAGCCATTTGTATATATTTCCTTTTTTTAATTGACCTAAGGCCTTTATTTTGATAGAATTATCGTCGTTTATTCTTATAAAGAATAAACAAAGGTTTTATGTTTTTTAAGGAGGAATTACAAATGGCTAGTATTAATTCTGTCATGTTAGGTATTTCTAATACCCTCGCCCTTCCACTAGATGATTCTAAGTCTTACATTGCAGGGGTTTATAACAATTTCACTATCATTATCAGTAAACGTTCTGTAAATGGATATTATACAAATATCGATTTCAGAATAACAGCTTTTAATCCAGCTACTAATAATACACTTTCAGCTAATGATTTATCTGTATTTATTAACACTATAAATCAGAACACAAGAAAGAATTTTGTTAATGCATCAATTAAGAACTGCTTATTAGAATTTTCTTTCAGAAATGTTGGCAAAAAAGAGGATCTTATTTTAAACATCTGCAATAGTATTGCATATGTTACACAGCAGTTAACATCTAATAATTACGTATCTTGTGATGAATTCTATGGTAGAACAGAGAATGTATTACCTGTTGCAATTTCAGGAAATTACCACATTGTAGATAGCATTAGCTACAATGAAATTACAAACCAATTATCACAAGCTAGTGCTATAGAAACTAACACTAAGGAAAACTACCCAGCTGGTATTGTTGGTGCTATTCTAGGTTCCTTAATTGGTGTTGTTGTTATGGTTATTATTGGACAGTTAAATTACGTTGCAGTAATTTCAGGCTTAGTTATGGGATTTTGTACTTTTAATTTTTACCAGAAATTTGCTAAGAAGATCACATGGATTGGTATTATTATCTGCTCAGTAATTATGATTGCAATGATTTACTTTGCTGTTCAGGTTGACTGTGCATTATGGATTACAAGAACATATAGTGATTACTCATTCTTTGATGCATTTACTGCTATATCAGCTGCTAGAGAAGAAAGTGCTGAATTTGCAGCTTCCTACTCACACGGCTTATTTATGCAATATCTTTACAGTGGTATTGGTGCTATAATTACTGCAGTTAGCCTAATTGGTGCTCAGAAAAACAAATATACATCAAATATTCTTTAATCTTGTTTTTTTATTTTTCATATGATAGCATAACTTTACTTAGTAATAATAAGTCAAGATATTCTTTTATAAGGAGTTTTATATGAAAAAAGGTTATTATAAAGATCATGCATGTGAAGAAACATTTACATGCGATGTATGTGGTCGAGAAATTGTTCCAGATGGAGCAAGTAGTGATCATAGAAATCATTGTCCTTACTGTCTTTCTAGTAAGCACTTAGACATTGAACCAGGTGATAGAGAAGCTGATTGCGGTGGAGTTATGGAACCTATTGGTGTTTGGGTTAGAAAGAATGGTGAATGGGCACTTATCCATCGTTGTAAAATATGCGGAGCTCTTAGTTCTAACAGAATTGCAGCAGATGACAACCCAATGAAGCTTATGTCTATTGCTATGAAGCCTATTGCTAACCCACCTTTCCCACTTGAAAGAATCGAGGATATGGCTCGTATGATGGATGAGGAAGGAAAGCTTGGCTTAGATTAAAGTCTATATTTAACTAATCTAAAGCTTTTAAAAAAGCTAAATAAGAATACTAAAAGGAAGTTCTAATTAGTTTATGGTAAAACACAAAAGTTAGAACTTCCTTTTTATTATTTTGAAAATGTCGTTTTTTAACTAGATTTACTATATCTGTTTTTTACAAAATACAATTATGAATTAAAGCTCCACATAAGCCACTAATAATTTCATTGTATTAAGGGCACCTTCCTTATGACTTCTCTCATATCCATGGGAAGCATAAACCCCTGCACCAATAAGGCCATGCTTAATGTCATAACCAGCAGATAAAGTTGCCTCAACATCTGAACCATAGTGAGGATAAACATCTACTGCATAATCAGCCCCTGCTTTCTTGGCAGCCTCAATAAGGCCCTTAACAATTGAGAAAGCGTAAGGTCCACCGCTATCCTTAGCACAGATTGAAACCTGCTTTTCAGTACATGTAAGGCCTTCACCTACACAACCCATATCTACAGAAATAGCCTCAGTAACTCCCTCTGGAACAGAAGCACAACCACCGTGGCCTACTTCCTCAAATACAGTAATATGAATATAAATTGCACGCTTTGGTGTAATCTTATTGTCTGCGATATATTTTGCAAAGCCTAATAAAATACCTACACTTAACTTATCATCAAGGAATCTACTCTTAATATAGCCAGACTTGGTGATTCTTGCATTAGGTTCAAAGCAAACAATATCACCTACGCTAATTCCGAGCTTTCTAGTATCCTCCTCAGACTTAACGTCCTCATCAAGTACAACCTCACAACTATCAAAAGTTCTCTTAGTATCATTATATTCTCCATTGACGTGAATACTTGCGTTATTTAACTGGAAAGTACCTTCATATTCTCCATCAAACTTAGTAATTACTGTAACATTTTCTGTCTCAGCATTATTGGCATTCATACCTCCAAGTGGGGTAACTACTAAACGACCACTAGACTTAATGGAAGATACCATACCACCCAAAGTATCTGTGTGCGCCTCTAGAAGAAGGCCATTTTCCTTATCCTTTCCACCAATATTAACTAATACGCCACCTTTATTAGTTAACTTAGCTTCAAAACCTAACTTTCTAAACTCTTCTAAACAGTAGTTTGCAGCATCCTCTGTGTAACCTGTTGGTGAGTTAATATTTAATAGCTCTAGAGTTTTTTCCATAATGAAATCTTGATATTCATTAAAGTTCATTTTCCCTGCTCCTTTATAAATGTATTTTGATTTATGTCTTATTTTTACAAATCCCTTGAATCAAGGCAAATTGTAAATGGTCCATCGTTAGTTAAGGACACCTGCATATATGCTCCAAATTCACCTGTTTCTACCACAGGAATCTCTTTTTTACATTCAGCAATTATATACTCATATAGCTCGTTAGCAAGCTCTGGCTTACCTGCATTTATAAAACTTGGGCGATGTCCCTTTTTGCAATCAGCATAAAGCGTAAATTGAGAAATAAGTAAAAGCTCACCATTTACATCCTTTAAAGAGAGATTAGTCTTGTCGTTCTCATCCTTAAAAATTCTCATACCAATAAGTTTTTTAATCATCTTATCAGCCACTTCTTTAGTATCTTCATTAGAAACTCCGATTAATACGCAAAATCCCTTTCCGATTTCACCAATAACCTTGTTATCTACTTTAACGTTAGCGTTAGTTACTACTTGAATTACAAATTTCATTTAACATCCTCACTTAAAATATTCTCGTAAATATTATACATGGATAGATGTCATAATGCATTCATTTATTTTCTTAAAACAATAATATAACTTTGTGCAATTTATAACAAATTCTCTTTATATTGTTGTTACAAGCACCAAAAAGGAGTATAATTTTCTCATATTGTGTTTAGAACAATTTAAAAAATACTTGCAGAAAAAACTGCATGATTGGAGGTTTTATATGGTTAATTGGAGTAATATGGATACTCTTAGTGCTTACGATGCACTTACAAAAGCTAAAAAAGTTGACCTTACAGAAGTAATGGCTGGCGAAAATGGAGCTAAGAGAGTTAAGGAAATGTCAGTAGCTATGGGAGCTGGTCTTAGCTACAATTACGCTTCAAAACAAGTAGATGAAACAATAGTTGACGCATTGGCAGATCTTGCCAAGGAAGCTCAACTTACAGATAAATATGCAGCATTATATAATGGTGAAGTTGTTAACACAGGTGAGAAGAGACTTGTTCTTCATCAGTTAACTAGAGGTCAGTTAGGTAATGACGTAATAGCTGATGGCGTTAATAAAAGAGAATTCTATGTTAACGAACAGAACAAAATCGCTGAATTTGCAAAGAAGGTTCATTCTGGCGAAATCACAAATGCTGCAGGTGAGAAATTCACAACAGTAGTACAGATTGGTATCGGTGGTTCTGACCTTGGTCCTCGTGCTATGTATCTTGCACTTGAGAACTGGGCTAAGAAAAATAACCACTTTAAGATGGAAGCTAAATTCATTAGCAATGTAGATCCAGATGATGCAGCAGCAGTTCTTAATTCAATTGATGTTGCTCACTCAATTTTCGTATTAGTATCTAAGTCAGGTACAACACTTGAGACATTAACTAACGAATCATTTGTTAAGGATGCCTTAAAGAAAGCTGGTCTTGATGCTTCTAAGCATATGATAGCTGTAACAAGCCAGACATCTCCACTTGCTAAGTCTTCAGACTACTTAGCAGCATTCTTTATGGATGATTATATTGGTGGTCGTTTCTCTTCAACATCTTCAGTTGGTGGTGCAGTACTTTCTCTTGCATTTGGTCCTGAAGTATTTGCTGAATTCCTTGAAGGAGCAGCTAGTGAAGATGAACTTGCTAAGAATGACGATATTAGAAAGAACCCAGCAATGCTTGATGCATTAATCGGTGTTTATGAAAGAAATGTACTTGGTTACCCATGTACAACAGTTTTACCATACTCACAGGCTTTAAGCCGTTTCCCAGCTCACTTACAGCAGCTTGATATGGAATCTAATGGTAAATCAGTTAACAGATTTGGCGAGCCAGTTAATTATAAGACAGGTCCAGTTATCTTTGGTGAACCAGGAACTAACGGACAGCACTCATTCTACCAGTTATTACATCAGGGAACTGACATTGTTCCTCTTCAGTTTATTGGCTTTAAGAATAATCAGCTTGAAACAGATGTTAATATTCAAGATAGCACAAGCCAGCAGAAGCTTTGCGCTAACGTAGCTGCTCAGATTGTTGCTTTTGCATGTGGTAAGAAGGATGACAATGCTAATAAGAACTTTGCAGGTAACCGTCCATCAAGTATTATTATTGGCGATCAGTTAAATCCTAAGACTCTTGGTGCATTACTTGCTCACTTCGAGAATAAGATTATGTTCCAGGGATTTGTATGGAATATTAACAGCTTCGATCAGGAAGGTGTTCAGCTTGGTAAGGTTCTTGCTAAGAAAGTACTTGCTCATGAAACAGACGGTGCTCTTGCAGTATATAGCCAGTTACTTAACATCTAATTATTAGATATCTAATTATAATTTATAATAAAAAAAGCCCTCAAAAGCTATCTTAACTTGATTAGCTTTTGAGGGTTATTTTTATTCATCAATAATTTTATTAATTTCTAAACGTGATATTCTAATTAACTAGCAAATTAATTAGCAGATTAACTAGCAGATAACTCCACCACCAACTACCACATCACCGTCGTATAATACAACTGCCTGACCTCTTGTAATAGCTCTCTGGGGTTCATCAAATACCACTCTAATTCTATCTTCATCAATCTGTTCTACGGTTGCTGGCTGCTCTGTCATACCATAACGAATCTTAGCCTTAATATGACGTGGTTCATATAAATTCTCAACTGAAATAAGATTAATATTAGTAGCTTCTAATGCAGTCTTAAATAAATCCTCATTAGAACCAATAACTACCACATTTTCCTTAGGGTCAATATCTACAACAAAGGCTGGATGACCTAGGGCAATACCAAGGCCCTTTCTTTGACCTATAGTATAATGCACATAACCTTTATGCTTACCAAGAACATTGCCCTTAGTATCTTTAAATAAGCCTTCCTTATATTTCTTATTTCTGTATCTTTCCATAAAGCCAACGTAATCACCATCTGGAACAAAGCATATATCCTGACTTTCGTGCTTTTTAGCATTAACAAAGTTATTCTCAATGGCAATTTCTCTAACTTCTGTTTTTTTGTAACCACCTAATGGAAAAATTGTATGTGCCAATTGATTCTGAGTCATTGTGTATAATACATAGCTTTGATCTTTAGATAAATCAACAGCCTTTTTTAATACATATCTTTGTGTGTTCTCATCTTTTTCAATTCTTGCATAATGACCTGTAACAATATAATCGCAATCAAATTGTTCCATTTTATCAAAAAGGTGATCAAACTTAAATCGTCTATTACACTCAATACATGGATTTGGTGTTAAACCATTCTCATAGCTACATACAAAATGCTCTATAACCTCTTTCTGGAACAAATTTTCAAAATGGAAAATATGATAAGGCATATCAAGTCTTTCACAAACGCTTCTAGCATCCTGAGTGTCCTTTAATGAGCAACATGTGCTAAGCATATCTTCGCCAATTATATTGTTCTCATATAAACGCATTGTACAACCAACGCATTCATATCCTTCTTTCTTCATTAAATGAGCTGAAACGCTACTATCAACGCCACCACTCATTGCTATTAATGCTTTCTTCATTATTTCTCCTTAATCTAAACTACTTATCTAGTGTATTTTAATATAATAATTCCAGAATAAAAAGTTCATTCTAATTAAATAGTTCAGTCGATAAATACCTATCACCAGAATCTGGAAGAATTACTACTATATTCTTTCCCTTATTATCTTCCCTATTAGCAACAATTTTAGCTGCAGCAAGGGCAGCACCTGAAGAAATACCAACTAATACCCCCTCAGCCTTAGCAAAATTGCGACCTTCAATAAATGCATCCTCATTATCAATTGCAATTACTTCATCATAAATTGATGTATCTAATATCTTAGGTACAAAACCAGCACCAATACCTTGAATCTTATGTGGACCAGCTTCCTTACCAGAAAGGACTGCGCTAGTACTTGGCTCAACAGCTACAACCTTAATATTAGGATTTTGCTTTTTAAGATATTTACCAATACCTGTAATTGTTCCACCTGTACCAACTGTAGCTACTAAAATATCTACCTTACCATCTGTCTGATCCCAGATTTCTGGACCTGTAGTTAATATATGAGTCTCTGGATTTGTATCGTTATCAAACTGTCCAAGAATAATTGAACCTTCAACTTCTTTGTTTAATTCATTAGCCTTATCAATTGCTCCCTGCATTCCCTTATCTCCAGGTGTCAAAACGATTTTGGCACCATAAGCCTTTAATAAATTTCTACGTTCTACACTCATAGTATCAGGTAATGTAAGAATACACTTATATCCAAGAGCTGCTGCCACTAATGCTAAGCCAATACCTGTATTACCACTTGTTGGCTCAATAATTGTAGCACCCTTTTTTAATTTACCACTTTCTACTGCAGCCTCAATCATATGAAAAGCTACTCTATCTTTAATAGATCCAGCAGGATTTAAGTATTCAAGCTTTGCAAGAATTGTTGCTTTAGTATCATTTGCATAATTATTTAACTGTAATAAAGGTGTATTACCTATAAGTTCAGTTGCGCTTTGTTTTATTTTACTCATTTTTTTCCTCCAAAAAGCATAACATTTAGTTGTTATAAATTAAATTGCATTCATTATAGTTTTACTATTCTTCTTCCTCAAAATCAAACTCTTTAAAAAGATATTTTCTTGCAAATAGTAAAATTGCAATGGAAATTACTCTTATTAAGACATAAATAGCAGCCTCGTGGCCTGCCACAAGTCCTCTAGCTATGGCAAAAATAAGAACTTCAATTATAGTATTCATAGAATGTTTAACAAGCATTCTAACAAACTCTATAACAATAATTACACTAAATGCCGAATTTAGCAGGTTTTCTAAGTACTGAGAGGCTTCTATACTGCCAAAATTAAAAGCTTCCATAACTACATTGAAGCCTCCATAAAAAACACCTACGAGCAAAATTGCCGCTATAATTTTTTCAAGAAATGTAGGCATCTTAATAATCAATTTATGAAATGTCTCTCTACTTCTCTTCATTATAAGCTCCTTATTATGTATTATTTATTTCTAATTAACACTATGTGTAAAGCCGATAATTGCTTATACTGTTAATTTTATAATAAATAAAATACATGGGCAACTAAACTTTATATAAACACATTTTATTTAGCAGGCAAGACCATTTTCATCATCCACTTCATTACTAATTCTAATCATATTATCAAGAACTTCTAGGGCCTTACCTGAATCAATTATTTGGGCTGCTAAATTAACGCCTTCCTTAAAGGAATCAGCCTTACCACCTACATAAATTGCTGCTCCTGCATTAAGTAAGACAGCATCCCTTTTATGTCCTTTTTTTCCACTAAGAATTTCCTTTGTTATTTTAGCGTTTTCCTCTGGAGTTCCGCCCTTTAAGTCATCCTTAGTACAAGAATTTAGTCCAAATTCTTCAGGAGTTATTGTGTATGTTTTATACCATCCATCTCTAATTTCACATACCTTAGTTGGAGCTGACATAGAAATCTCATCTAACTTATCCATGCCATAAACTACCATACCTCTCTTAACACCAAGATTAATTAAAACCTTAGCTAATGGCTCAACTAAATATTCATCATACACACCTAGAATCTGATATTTAGGAGAAGCTGGATTTGTAAGAGGTCCCAATATATTAAAAACAGTTCTAAAGCCTAGTTCCTTTCTAATAGCACCAACATACTTCATAGATGTGTGATACTTTTGAGCAAAAAAGAAACACATGCCAGCTTCCTTTAAAAGTTTAATACATGTCTTAGGACTTTGATTAATATTTACTCCCAATGCCTCAAGACAATCTGCTGTACCGCATAAGGACGAAGCAGCTCTATTACCATGTTTAGCAACCTTAATTCCTGATGCTGCAATTACAAGAGCCGATGTTGTAGATATATTAAAGCTACCTGCATTATCACCACCAGTACCAACAATTTCTAGAATATCCATTCCTGTATCCACCTTAAGGGCATGATCTTTCATAGCTTTAGCACAGCCAGCTATTTCATCTGCTGTCTCTGCCCTTGCACTTTTAGTTGATAGTGCTGATAAAAAAGCTGCATTCTGAGTAGGTGTAGTTTGACCACTCATAATTTCATTCATAACTTCATAGCTTTCTTCAAAAGTTAAGTCCTCTTTGTTTACGATTTTTACAATTGCTTCTTTAATCATATTTGCCTCCTTCAATCTCTTTGTCAGGAAACAATAAAAAAAGTCCCTGACAAATTTAAATAAAATTTGTCAAGGACGAATAAACTATATCCGCGGTGCCACCTTGATTCATGACTAATTCATGCTCTTAAGAGTACCATCATACTCCTGACAACTAACGAGTGTCTTCCGTCACGGATACTCAGATTAACCTTTCCCCATGCCCTCAGCGGCCCATATAAGAATCCCAACAGGACTCACGCATTCGCATACCGCTCGGCTTCCACCATCCCGAACTCTCTTAAGATAAATCTTGGCGCTAATATGCTTTTTCTTCCGCTTCATCGGTTTACTTTATTAAATTACTATTATTTAACCACGAAGATTAATATATGTCAACTAGTTTTCTTCTTTTTTTACTAGAGCTACAACAATTACTCCTGAAACAATAAGAATTATAGCAAGATAAATTACCGCACTAGCAGTCAAATCTCCTGTATTTACTGTATTCACGCTTATCTCATCAGCTAAAATTTCATCGTTATTTATCTCTATATCTCTAGCTCCATAAAAACTATTATCTACTATTACTAGTAAGTCATCATCAAGTGATACACTATTTTCCTTGCCAGTATTAGTTGGCTTAGTTGGCATTTTTGCTGTCTCAATATTAATATTTATGGCTGGTATTAACCATACACCATCTTCATCAGCTGCCACTTCAACTACACTATACTCTAAATCTGTAATTGAATCTTTTTTTAGTAGATTTGTTTTGTAGATGACCTCACCTTCATCTCCTGCTAATTCAAAAATATCCACCATTACAACAAGGCTCTTACTATTACCAAGCTCATCTCTTGAAATAATTTCATATTCCACTTCTGGTAAAAGAACTGGTGCATCAGTGTTAATCTCGCTATCCCAAGTTGGATCAGTTCCTGCCACAGCTAGGCCGTCCTCATAATTAACAGGCACAATAACAGTATGAATAGAATTGTCTTCTTTGCCATTTTTAGTTACTTGTAAATTATCAAGTGTTAAGCCCATATTTTCATCAGCTGTCTCTATTGCATCAATAGTCATTAATGAAGCATCAGAATTAATTTCACCAATGACATCATCAAAAACTAACTTAGCATTTCCATCTTCATTTACAATTCTAAAGCTAATAGATTTGCTTTCTTCTACAAAACCAGCAGGTTGCTTAGTTCTTGTTAAGTAGTAAACACCCTCTGTTAAATCAAGTGCATTTACTTCTCCATTAGATGTCCATTCCTTAACAAGGTTCTTTGTTGCAGTAGGATTTTTACTATATTCAAGCTTAAAGTTAGCATCCTTTAAATATCTTCCCTGTTTTGAAATATCATTAACATTTACAGTTGCACTTACCTTTGGTTTGGTATTTTCATAAGTATTTTTAGCTAGTTCTTTCTTTGCTGTACCAAGGCCTGGCGCACTTGGAGTTGTTATCTTAATTCCACTATCAAGACCACTTCCCATTGGTAATACATATCCTTCTGGAATCTTTGACTCAACTATTGTGTACTCTGTGCTCGGCTCTAATTCACCAAGACCATTAAATACTATTATACCATTGCTATCTGTTACTTTTTCATCTATAACTTTTCCATTAGAATCTATTAACTTAAAAGTAGCTCCAGATAATGGCTTTGTATTATCCATTTCATCTACAAGTTTTACAGTTAGATATGTAAAGCTATCTAATCCTGCATTTGAAAAATCTGCAACAGATGTATCCCATTTTGCTGTCGTTGTATTAGACACAGTAGAACCAACTAATTCAACATCATTAGAAATATCTGTCTGGCTTGCATCAAGCATCCTTGCAGTATATGTAAGAACATAAGCGCTCTTACCTACATTTGGAATATTAACTGTAAGAATTGTCTTACCTGCATCGTTTAAGCTAGTATTTATATCAGCTTCAGTAATAATACTTTCTCCATAAGGAATTAAGCTTTTTCCATCCTCTGATGATTCTGCCTTATATAACTTTATGCTGTCTTTTAGAAGTGTAAAGCTTGTACCCATTGTATCCCTTGCAAGAATGATCTGATTTTCATTCATGCCATCATAGATATCCTGACTATTAGGATTTATATAAACTGTAAAATCCACATCTGTCTTTTTATCACTTTGCTTACCCTGCTTTGTAATCATCTTATTAGTAATGTTAGTCTTAACTTCATTACTTGTTACGCTTTCATTTAAATCATCATCACTAAATTTTTCTCTTGTAAGCACAGCCTTATTGAATATATCAATATTTACATTATTTGCTAAATATTTATCATCCTTAAGTTTAGCTTTAAATGTAATGACCTTACTAGAATCAATATTTCCTAGTTTAAATTCAAGTAAATCACTGCCATTATCACTTGTAATTACTGGCTCAATTCCTTCACTTCCAACTAATGCTGATCCAGTTACATATTCAAGTCTACTATCTAACTTATCACTTATATTAACATCATTTAATGTCACATTTTTACTATTAACTGTTAAAGTATATGTAATTTCATGGGTCTTATAATTATAAGTTGATGCTTTCTTAGTTAGGACATTTCCTGCGTATGACTTAATTACTTCATCTGAAACATCTTCATTTCCAGTGGATGATAGAATCACCTTGTTAGTATATGAAGCTGACATGTTTCCTGCCCATACCTTACTTTGTGTATCATTAAGCTTTGTAGTTATAATAAATGTTGCAACATGTCCATTTAATTCATTAGAAAAATTAAAAATCGGATCATTCTTGCCATTCTCTGTATCAAAGCTTATTTCAGGTACAAAACTTGTTTTACTAGCATCTATAGTGATATCTGAAATTGATACAAATTCTAAACCTCGTGGCAATACATCTTTAATTGTTGCATCTACTAACTGCTGCCTATTCTTATTTACAGTAACCATCCATCTCATTTGATGATTCTTATAATCATCACTTGTTAAATCCAATGCCTTTTTTTCAATAGCTGACTTATATGTTGTTACTGTATCTGTAAAAAATGGTTTTGAAACCGATGGAGATCCAGCACTTGCACTTGTGCCATTTTTATCATAGTCATAATAAATTTTGGCACTATTAGTTGGCATTCCATGGTTTTCATTTAAGTATTTTTCCTGGTAATTCAAAATCTTAGTTGTATATGATACTCGATATGTCTTATTTCCAGACATAGTTTCGTTAAAATTAACAGTTAATACATTGTTATTATAAGATGGAGTAAAATCAATTACTGCACCTGTATCATTGCCATTAGAATTTATTTCCTTAACACTTATTGTGTTTAAATCTAAATCTATATTAACAGGCTTAGCATTTTTTAAACTATCTGGTGTTATGGTATCTACTAATCTTAGGTTATTTAAGGTAAATCCATTATTCTTAATATCAACTGTCCAAGTTGTATTACCATCTGAATCTATAGTGCTTCCTGTTTTTTCTACCCATTTGCTAAGAAGTGTTGGAATATTAACAGTTGCCACTATAGGTCCTAAATTAAGGTCTTCATAATCTGAATCCTTACTTGTAGCCTTAACTGTAAGACTATTTTTTACAATGTCGTTTTTTTCCTCTGTCATATTCTCATTAGTCTTACTTGCCATTCCAAGGGTATCAACGTAAGTCTTATATCTATATTTAAAGGTCTTATTGGCTTCTTCTATATCTGCACCAGTATATTCCCACTCTAATTTACTAGAATCGCTTAAAGTCACATCTTCCCAACTATCTGATGCTTCTTTATAGATCTGAAGAGAGCCCTCTTTGTAAATCTGGTTCTTATCAAGGCTATCTATAAATGAGTAATTATTGTATAAAACTGGTTTTGCATCGTTAGTAACAACTACTTCCCAATCAATATAACCTGTAGGATTGCCATTCTCATCATATTCTCTTGTGCCATTTTTAGTTACATTAGGTTCATTTAACTTATATTCGTTGATTTTTACCTTAAATACGTAATTATCACCAAATTTTAATTCATAAACCCCTGACTTAGTATCTGCTTCACTAAAATCTGATTGGCTAAACTTTAGTTGAAATCCTGCTATTGCATTAACAATATCCACAGTATTTCCTTCGCCTGGATCATAAGTTACATTAAGATATGTCTTTCCATTTTCAAACTCTACAGTACCAAAAGGCTTATCTATTCCACTAATTTTAACCTCAATATTCTCTGTCCCATTTTGTGTAAGAACATCTGGAACACTAGGCAAAAGATATTTTTCACCAGTATGAACTATAATTTCGTTCTTAGTTAAAGTTCCATTTAAATCTGGTGTATTATCGCCTACAACTGTAATAGGGCTTGCAAATTTATATGTAACAGATATTACATCGTCCAATGATATATCAGTATTAGAATTAGGACTAAGGGCCATCTTAGTTCCATCTGTCATTATTTTTTCAACTGTAATTGATGGGACTAATGTGTTAGCACTTTCATTATCATCTCCCACCGCATTAGCTATACTTCCTGTTTCTACTACTGCAGCCGCAACATAGTTTAAGATAACTGTATTAAGCAACACAATTATCCCCATTAGAGCAGCAAATATTTTCTTTTTCATTTTTTCATCCTTTCAGTTCGTTGTTGTCTGTTTTATAGGTCTTAAGTACTAGGGCATTATACCATTAGAAAATTCTTACTACAATAGCTGTACAAAAATAAAATATAAAAAAAGTGTAAACTCAACTGACAAAAATAGTTTCCATACACATTTAAGTCCAAAAAAAGCTGTGGTAAATAATTTACCACAGCTCTAATGCTATATTATATTAATCTCTCCACTTTAAAACACCTGTTTTTTCAGCTAATTCATATCTTTCGATTTTGTAATTTAACTTTTGCAGAGCGATATCATATTTTGCTTTAGCCTCTATAATCTGTTCTCTTACTTCCTTTAGCAAATTCGTTCTTGCCTCAATTGTTGTATCCCCTTGCTGATATAAGCGAACATATTCTATTAGCATTTCTATTGGAACACCTGCATCTCTCATGCAAATTGCGTTCTCAACCCAACCTAAATCCACTTCCTTATAGTCTCTGATTCCTCCTGATGTTCTTGTAACCTCAGGAATTACGCCTACTCTTTCATAATATCTTAAAGTATCTGGCGTTAAATTATATTTCGCACAAACTTCCTTAATCGTCATAATATCACCTCCGTTTACAGATATGATATACCTTAGAGTTAAGTCCAAGTCAACTAAAATTTAGCAAACTATATGCATAATATTTATAAGTAAAATCCAAGTTAGTCCGTAATATGTAACTACAGCTACTAAATCGTTAACAGTTGTAATCAATGGTCCTGATGCTACAGCTGGATCTACTCCAAGCTTTTTAAAAATGAGTGGAATACATGTTCCAACCATACTTGAAATAACCATAGCAAGTAACAGAGCAATACCTATACATCCTGATATTAAAAATGCCACTAAAAATGTCTGATGCTTAAATAGTGCAATATAAAGTCCAATTCCCACAAAAGAAAGGGTTCCCAGGAACAATCCATTAAGTAAGCCAACTTTCATTTCCTTGGTAATTAATCTAAATTGATTCTTTCTAGTAAGTTGTTCGTCCATTAAGACTCTAATTGTTACTGCTAGTGACTGTGTTCCAACATTACCTGACATATCTAGAATAAGTGATTGAAAGCATACTATAAGTGTAAGTTGTGCTACTACTGTTTCAAAAAGACCTACAACACTTGATACAATTAGCCCTAGCCCTAATAATAATACAAGCCATGGAAGTCTTTTTCTTACACTGGCTAAAATAGGTTCTTTCAAATCTTCTTCTGCAGACAAACCACCCAATTTAGCATAATCTTCACCCATCTCATCATCTACTACTTCAACTAAATCTTCAGCAGTAATTACACCAAGAATTCTGTTATCGTCTGACAAAACAGGTATTGATTTTTCAGAATAATCTTTTAATTTTTCTATACAGTCATCAATCTTCTCATCTACATATACATATGGATATGATGTGGAAATAACATCTAGCAAATCATCATTCTCTCTTGCAATAATTAATTCATTAAGACTAATTGTTCCATAATAAATATCATTCTCATCCATAACAAAAAGATTGGATATATTATCATGATTCTTAGCCTGTTTAATAAGAGAATTCATAGCTTCCTTAATAGTATAATATGAATAAAGGGTCACAAAATTAGTTGACATCTTACTACCAATTTCTTCTTCATCATATGAATAGAATTCAGTAATTGCCTTAATATGTTCCCTATCCATTAAACTTAGCCAAACCTTCTTCATCTTAGGGTCAGCTTTTTTAAGGATATCAACAGCCACGTCTGTCTCTACTAATTCGAGTATTCTAGATGCTCTTTTTATGTCTATTTCCTCCAATAGCTCACTGGCATTTTCTAGATACTCAAAAACATCTGCTAATGTCTGCAAATCAAGTAATCGATATATTAATTCTCTTTCCTTATAATTACAATTCTCAATTGCATCAGCAATATCACTAGCATGATATTCTGCAAGTTTGTCTTTAACTACCTTAGGTGTGCTTTTGCTCCTAATTAGTGTTAGTATCTCATCTTGAAAATCAATTTTTATCTTATCGTTATCCTTAAGTGTTTCATTTACGTTTGTCATATCGTCCTCCTTATTTCTAGATTTTAGCTAGAATAGAGGGAAATGATATGCTCTTATCTCTGTAATTTTAGTAATTTATGAGACAAATTTCCTAATATTCCTAATATATACCCGGGGTCTTCAGTCTCATTCTCATAAGAGCACATCGACTTACTCCCTCCATTATCGCTTTTTTCCATTTGTCTCACCTCACTTTTACTTGATCTTAAATACGTAAACTTATTATAAATGTTAAGCATAAACACAAGTAGCTTCTATTACTTATGTAAACGCAACATTTTTTATGTTACCATTTTATTCTCTTTTTGTAAAACAATCCTTTGTAAAAAATTTATCTAGTTAGCTTCTTTAACAAGTTTTAGCTTATTATTTTTATCGCAAAATTCCATTTTATAAGAGAAAGTTGGAATCAGCTTATCACATATAACTAGTATTGCCGGAAGTAGTGTGATTGATAGTACAAATGCTACAACTGCTCCCCTACCAAGCATCAAGCCAAGTAATCTTACAATACTTTCTGAAGATGAAAGACCTAAACTAAAGCCAGCAATTGCAAGAGTTGAAGCCGATACAAGTATGGACTTTATTGAACTTATTAAGGTCTTTTTCATTGCTTCAAGGGCCTTAAGGCTCTTTCTATTCTTTATATATTCATCTGTAATAAGGATTGCGTAATCAATAGTTGCCCCCATCATTACAGTACTTACTACCAAATATCCAATATAGCAAATGGCTTCACCAGTTACTGCCGACATTGCAAGTGTTATCCAAATAGAACCCTTTACCACTAACACAAGTATAAATGGAATAATAAGAGACTTAAAATCCACAAGTAAAATAAGTGCAATTGCAATTAATGTAATAAGTGAAACTCTCTTATTATCAGCCTCAATACACTCTTTCATATCGTAAAGATTTACTGAGTTACCACACATATAAGTCTCATCTTCATCATAATACTGTGCTACTATGTTCTTTATCTGCTTAACTGCACTAAAGCTTTCTTCACCTTCTGCCTCTAGACTTGTGCTAAGAATAATTCTTGCATAATTTTCTGAATAAAATTTATCCGCTGTACCCTCTGGTAAATATTCCATTGGAATATCAAAACCAATTACATTAGCATAGGACATCACAGACTCTACATAAGCTAAATTAGCTAATTCGTTAGCTAAATTGGTTTCTGCCTCTTCATTTCCTCTTGGAACAAGAATTGCTACCATATTTGATTTGCCAAATATGTCTTCTATTTTTTGACTATCAATAGCCAATCTACTTTCCTTAGCCGGCTCTCCTGATCCGTAAATAAATGTATTCTCAGACTGAAGATTAAAGCTTGGAATTAACATAATGCCAATAAGTGCAAGTAATACAAATCTAGATTTTACAAGACCAGAACCTAACTTATTAAACTTAGGAAGGAAAGGTCTATGCTTTGTCTTATCGTTTAATTTATAAGTTACTAAAATAAGCGCTGGTAAGAAAATCAATGTAGCCACAAAACTTAAAACTACACCAGATACAAGACTGATTCCCATATCAGGACCAATTTTAAAGTTCATAAATAAAAGGGCTGCAAAGCCAAAAAGTGTTGTTAAACAACTTGCTGAAATTGCCTTTAATGAATCCTTCATAGCTAACTTCATAGCATTACATACCGAAGCTTCGCTATGTCTATATTTTCCAAAACTATGTGACAAGAATACTGCATAGTCAAGGGAAACAGCTAACTGTAGAATTGGTGCAACAGCAAGAGTTACATAGGAAATTTCACCTCGAATCAAACAAAGACCTAAGTTAATTCCTGTAGCAACACCAATAGTTGTTAGATAAAGTAAAGGCTCAATAAAACTCTCTGTTGCAAGTATTAAAACTAGAATGATAAGAGGTGCAAGTAAAGCAATTGCCTTAATTGACTGTGTTATGGCAAGGTTTTGTGAAGAAGCCTGCTCAACAGCTGACCCTATCATGGCATTATCCTCACCAATTAAATCATAAATTGCATTTACACCGGCCTGCTCGTATCCATTTTCTATAGTTACCTGAAATAGTGCATTTCCATCCTTATAAAAACCATTGATAGTTTCTGCACTTGTAGGATCAATTAAGCTTTCATTAAGACTTCCATCTTCCTTGTAAAGAAGCTTTAACTGCTCAATATCCATGGAATCATCGATCCATCCTACATTTTCTATATGACTAATTTCACTTATCCTCTCTTTGTAATCTAAGGCTTCATCTAGCGTTACATTTGAGAGCATTACATTTGCATTAGACATGCTCTCATTGAAATTTTCCGACATAACTGTAATCGCCTTAGTAGAATTTGCATCCTCTGGCAAATAATCTGACATATTATAATTTATCTTAACAAATGTTGCGCATATACACATTATTATTGCAGCAAGCACTGTTACTATAATTATGCCCTTTCTCCATTTAATTACATGATCTGCTATCCAGTTCATATTATCTCCTTTCAAATTAAAGTCTAGCTGTGTATCAACTTTAGCTGTATTTTAAGGAGCTAATATTTGATTTTTATTAAGTAATTGTTTGAGAATTATTAATTTGCTTCTTTTTCGTTTTGCTGTAACATTTTCTTATGAAGTAATACAACGATATTTATTACATTTGCAATTACAAAAAATGTACCTAGAGTTAGCATTCTACTAGGATTGTTTTCGTTAAATAAAACTATAGTTACTGCGCCAATAATAAAACTTAGCAAGGCTTCAATAGCTAGATAAATTTTCATAGCCCTTCCAGCGTTTTTGTCAAAAATTATTATATGTGTATTCTGATAAGCCGTATAAACTAGTAGAATACCTATCAAAATATTCATAAGAGCAACTAACATCTCTTGCTTTAATAGTAAAAAAATTACAAAAGCTTCACAGATTAAATACAGTAAAAACCTGGTCTTTTTTATAACAATAACTTTTTCCTTAGTATTTATAAGCTTATACACTTTTAATATCATAAAGAGAAATACAGCAATAATTATTGCTCTACCAATTCCCCAAAGAGCGTATCTAGGAGAAGCTATCATTATAAAACCCATTACAATTAAAACAAGACACATCCACAAATTCTTATCTTTAAGCAAGCTCTTAACCTCTAGCCTTTTTGAATTGCGATAAAAAGACTTAATCAACTTACCAAAGGCTTCTTTTGCCTTAGGCTTTGAGGTACTTAAGGAAAGAATAATATCTTCTAAGCCCCCTGCACCGGTTTTTGATAAGTCTTTAAAATCCTTAGCTCCACTTGCTTTTAAAGCCTCAAAAAAGTCATTGGCAAAAGCCTCTCTATTCTCTTTAGTTGCATCCTTTAGCCAATCATCCACGATTCTATTTAAAAACTGACTCTTTTCTGATACTTTGCCCTTTTTATTCAAATCACAGCCTGCCACCTGCCAGGTCATTATATCGTGCTGCATAACTCCATCCACATTGCTTCCCACCACTATTGGCTTTAAGTCATGTTCAAGTAGCATGCCAATAACGCAATATTCTGGTACAATTCTAATAATTCTGTCTCTGATTTTCTTGTATTGCTCTGATTCTAAATACTCTGGTAAAAAGCCCGGTCCGTCATTATCAAAAACATTCTCAATCCTTGACTGAATTTGTGGATCACACATAGAAGCAGCATAAACAGCTAGATTACCACCCTTTGAATGACCACCCACATAATATCTCCTATTTTTTTCAAGAGTTCTATTAAGATAATTAGTTGCATAACGCTGGGCGGCTATAACTTCATGTGCCATTCTAAAATCTTCCTGCCATCCAATAATTGACAAGTCCGTTCCTCTTATTGCTATATAACTATGCTTATCATCTATTTCAATATGAAAAGCCGCAAACTGAGACTTCTTATCCTCATCAAGAACATCAATATAGTTACTAAGTCTCATGTCTTTATATCTTTTTGAATTAGCCATTAGCCTCATTAAATCTGATTTAGCCAAAGCTAATTCGCCGTTTAACTTTATTTCTTCCTCGCTATACTTATCAAAAAAGTTATCAATGGCTTCCTTTATGCTAATAGAAGCCCCTGGTAATACGGGAACAATATCCTTAAAACATGTATACGAGAGAGCGCAAAAAACCACATTATCTACAATATTAAAAGGGCTAATATCTAGTGTTATATCAGACCTCCATTTTACATATGCTTCAATATTATCCATATTTTTTCCTTTATCCTCGGCTAGACTATTCCAACAAATTTTTTCCCTTACTGGTTATTTCGTAAATTTCATCCATCTTTTTTTGAATTAAAGGATTAATCTTCTGTGTTTTTATCTGTACTATTCTTTTGAAAATATAATTAGCCATTACAATTCCTAAAAATCCTGGAACTGACAATATCACCGCTAAAACCATAAATTTGCTGTTATTAACTGCTAACATTGTAGCCCCTGCCAAAATTAAGCAACCTAAAATTCCTGTAAAAAGGGAGACTGCAGTAGCTAAACTAGTTTTAGAACTTTCTAGACTTTCTATTTGTTTCATACAGTCCTCAAAATTTCTCTGTAATCTTGTAAGTTCAGCCCTGTTAAGTATTTTTCTATCACGTTTTAACTTAACTACTGTCTTACCGGCTGTGTTTGACTCCACAAGCTTTACTTGATTGTCATCTAAAACCCAGCCAAATTTCTCCATTCCATCTATATACATAGAAAGCTTGCTCTTATCTACAACAAGCTCTTTATATTCATAGCCTATATAACTATCTCGTCCAATTTTTATATAAGTCATATTCAAAACCTCCCTAATTCTTGGTCTTTGGTAAACTAACGCATATACTTGTTCCCTCAGAAAGCTTGCTATCTACGCTAATCTCTCCATCCACAAGCTGTAAAATCCTACTTACCAAAGCCAAACCTAGTCCATTACCTTCCGTTGCGTGGGAAGCATCTCCTTGATAAAACTTGTCAAAAATATGTCTTATGGTTTCCTCACTCATTCCTTCTCCATTATCACTAATTGTAACATTTACTTTATCCTCAAAAGACTCTTCCTTTATAGATATCTTGCCCCCATCTTTGGTAAACTTAATAGCATTGCTTATAATATTAGTCCAAACGTGGTCTAATAATTCCTCGTCCGAATCTATATAAACGCTATCTTCAATATCTAAATCTAACTCAATATTTTTCTTGTCCCACTGATCTTCAAAAAGCAAAACGCAATCACATAATTGACGAGATAAGTCGAATTTTTTCAATTGTGCTTTTATTTTCTGTTTTTCTAATCTGTTAAGTCTTAAAATGTTACTTATCAAGGCAGATAGCTTCTTAGAAGCATTATAAATAATATCTACTTGTGCCTTATCCTCTTCCTTTAAGTCGCTTTTTTTCAAAAGTTCACTAGTGTTTTGAATTACAGATATTGGGGTTTTAATTTCATGAGATACATTTGAGAAAAAATCAGTTTTTAAAGTCTCAATGCTTCCAAGTTCTTCTACCATCTTATTAAAATCTACAATCATTATGTCTAAATAATCTAATTTCTCTGGTGTGTGAATTGTTGGAACATATACACTAAAATCACCGTTAGCTACCTGATTTATGGCATTCGCTATTTCCTTTAGAGGTTTTTCATAGGCATTTTTTATCTGCAATCTTGTAAACACTGTAAATACTATAGCCACCAAAAGCCAATATGCAAAAACAAAAACAACTACAAGCCACCAGTCCCATTCTAAGGCCTCAACTCCTATAATCACTGCAAACTGCAAAGCACTCATGCCAATAAAAGCTAAGAAAACATAAAAAACCATTCCTATTGGAAAGTGGCTCTTTCTTACCCTATACCCATCCACCATTTTGTAATATCTGTTTTCCATCAAAACACCTCACTAATCTATAGTAAAGAGAATAAAGGCTTAATTTACAACTGCCTTATAGCCTAGACCTCTAATTGTCTTTATTTCAAAATCCTCACAAACCGAGAATTTATCTCTTATCTTAGTTATATACACGTCCACCGCTCTAAGACTGGTATCTGTGTCAATTCCCCAAAACTCATCCATTAATTGTGCTCTTGAAAAGGTTTTGTTTGGGTAAGATAACAATTTAAAAATAATATTAAACTCCCTTGTAGTGGTCTGAATCTCCATTCCATCATAACTTGCCACAAAAGCGTCTGCATCAAGCACTAATTTACCAATGGTAATTTTACGCTCCATTTCAATATTGGCTCTTCTAAGAAGGGCTCTAACTCTTAATAAAAGTTCCTCCAAATCCACAGGTTTTACCATGTAATCATCAATTCCTAGTTGGAAACCTCTTTGCTTTGAAGGTAGATCATCCTTTGCAGACATAAAAAGAATCGGTATAGTTTTATTGACCTTTCTTATAGTTTTGGCAAATTCAAAGCCGTCGATTCCAGGCATCATAATATCCGATACGATAAGTTCAAACATACAATTATACATTTCATCAAAAGCATCCTCTGCATTTAGGCAACCTACTGTGTTAAAGCCGCTTTTATTAAGATAGGAACACACCACCTTATTAAGATTTTTGTCATCTTCTAAAACTAAAATATTAACCACAAAGCTACTTCCTTTCTTCTGTAATAGAAATAAGATTATCACAAATATGTTTCTAAATTGTTTACGCTGTCATTATCTTTATTATATCTTCTATATACTTACTTTAGCAATAAAATGTAGCTAACTAAAATATGGGCAACTAAGGTATTCCTTAGCTGCCCATGGTTTAGTTTATTCTATTCTACTTTCAAAGTCTTTATTCTACTCTACTTCCCAAATCTTAATTCTTGTGTAATACTCCTCTTCATCTTCGTGATGAATATAAGCACCATTTTTTGTTTGAACTTTAAGAGAAGCAGGATTGTTTTTTCTAACTGACATGTAAAGCTCATCCTCTAAGATAATATCTCTTGCCATATCAAGGGCAAGGGATAGTCCCTTAGTTGCATAACCTTTTCCTCTGTATTCCTTAGCAATACCATAACCTATATGACCGGCGTGCTCCTTTAAGAATTCATTTAAATAATGTCTTACTCTAAACAAACCAACGATTTTATCCTCATCCCATAAAAAATAGCTAGTCTGTGGCACAAATCCCTTTGGAAGATCAATACCTCTAGACATCTTTATAAGTCCTGGTAAAATCTTATCTTTAAAATCCTCTAAACTACAACCAGAATTTGGGTTTGTAAATCCATTTTCATCCTCAGGTGTGTTAGTTATAAACTCATATTCTTTTTCCACGTCTTCCATGTTTGCTTCTTTTAGATAAATCATAGGTCTCCTTAAAATACGTCATCGATGACTTTCTGTAATGTGCTAGCTGATTCCTTTAAGGCCTTTTCTTCCTCTGTGCTTAGAGAAATTGGCACCGTGGCCTCTACACCATTTTTACCAACAATTGCTGGCATACTAAAGGCAATGCCTGAAACTCCGTGATTGTCATGCTGAATGCTTGAAATAGGAAGAATTGTCTTCTCATCTCTAATAATCGCCTCTAAGATTCGACGAACTGACATGGCAATTCCGTAGTAAGTTGCGCCCTTCTTATTAATAATCTCATAGGCGCTGTTCTTAACGTCTTCAGCTATTCTTTGCATTGCTTCTTCGTGATGAAAATGTCCTCTCATCTCGCAAAATCTATTAATCGGAATTCCTGATACATTAGCACTACTCCAAACTGCAATCTCACTATCTCCATGCTCTCCGACGATAAATGCATGAACTGATCGGCTATCCACATCTAAGTGCTGGCCAAGCAAATACTTAAGTCTTGCTGTATCTAGTGTTGTTCCTGAACCAAATACTCTATTCTCTGGATATCCTGAAAGCTTCCAAGCAGTATAAGTTAAGATATCTACTGGGTTTGCAACAATTAGCATGATTGCATCCTTATTAACCTCAGAAATCTGCGGAATAATGGACTTAAAAATAGATACATTTTTCTTAACAAGATCAAGTCTTGTCTCTCCTGGTTTCTGGCCTGCGCCAGCTGTTACTACAATAACTGCAGCATCGGAAATATCCTTATAATCTCCTGCATAAATCTGCATTGGTTTTGAAAAAGGAAGACCGTGACTGATATCTAGTGCCTCACCCTCAGCCTTGTCCTTATTCATGTCGATTAAAACCATTTCTGAAAATAAGCCACTCTCCATAATGGCAAAAGCAGAAGCAGCTCCAACAAAACCACAGCCTATAACCGCAACTTTTCTATTATTTAATGTTCCCATAATATACCCCTTTCTAGGTGCATATACCGTAGACTAAAACTAGTCCTTGCATCTGTTATAATTATAACGAACTATGCAGATAGTGTAAAGCGGACACTCTAAATCAGATTAAAGTGCTTAAAGGCCTTGTAAATTCCATCTTCATTTACACCCTCTGTTATATAATCTGCCATTGCCTTAATTTCCTCTCCGCCAGAAGCTACTGCTATACCGATATTACATTTTTCAAGCATAGGAATATCCACCTTGGCATCCCCAATAGCTATGGTATTCTCTATAGATTCGCCAAGATACTCAAGTAACACATCTATTGCTTTGCCCTTATCAATATCCTTAACTCCTAAATCCCCAAAAAGGGCAATCTCTCCTGCACCGCCCCAGGTTGAGGCCTTAAGCTCAAGAAATTCCTTAATTGAATCTAAGTGATCTTGATAACTTGAAAGGATGAAGGAAACTTTATTTACATCATCTCTATAAAGATCTGCTCCAAAAATCATATCAGGAAAAGCGTCTCTAACTGTCATATTGCTTGAGTCTTTTCCCTTACGACTTGCGTATTCTCTTATTGCAGTTTGTCCTTTTTCTTCAAATTTTTCTGAAGCATAAAGACCACTATTACACTCTAAGTAAAACTCTAATCCTCTTTCATGAAGCCAATCCACAATATGCTTAGTTTCTTCCTTGCTTATCTTTTTGTGCAGAATTACTTTATCACCATCCTTTACATAGGCTCCGTTCCCACCTATCATTCCATCAAGTCCTATATCCCAGATATAATCGTAAACCTCTGCTTCTGATCTTCCAGTACAAATATAAACCTTATGTCCATTGTCTCTAGCCATTCTAATTGCCTTAGTTGCTGACTTAGGAAGCTTTCCTTCATAATCAACTAGTGTTCCATCTACATCAATTAATATTATTTTTTTTTGCATAAAAACTCCATTTCTTTCTTGCTATCCGTGAACATAAAAAGCCTACCAAGTTAGCTTTATTACTAGCTTAGTAGGCTTATTTTTTATAGATACTTTACCATCTCATTAATTGGTCTTAAATCTGTATGCATAGGAGATGGCACAACGCCTTCCTTAGCATAACCCATAGGCATTAAGCACACTGGCTTAACGGATTCTGGTAAGTTAAATTCCCTAGCTGTTAAAGTATTAGGGAATACATCTACCCAAACCGAGCCTACTCCTAAGTCTGCTGCCTCTAGCATCATATGACAAGCTACAATACTTGCATCCTGCTGACCTGAAGAAACTCCTTCTTCCTTAGAATTAAAATACTGCTCAGACTCTTCATAAGCAATAAGTAAGACCGTTGGTGCATTATAAGCACATCTACTAAGACTTCTAATCTTAGCAAGGCCTTCTTCACTTTGAATTACATAAACTCTTGCACACTGGTTATTCTTCGCTGTTGGCGCAATATAACCCGCCTCAATAATCTTATCAAGAACTTCCTTTTCTATCTGCTTATCCTCATAATCTCTAACTGAGAAACGCTTCTTTGCTAATTCTAAAAACTCCATAACGCCTCCTTAACACTATATATTATACCTTATTGTAACATAGGTAAGGAAATTTGTGAGGAAAAAAGAACTAACTGTCTTTATCTACCTGTTCCCATTGCTTGCTCCCCTTGCAACCCTGCTTGCCTTCCCCCTCTCTACCTCCCTTTTCTTTCATATGTCGTCATAGACTGCGATTTTGCAGTCAATCTTTCCTTTTTATAAATTTACCCGTAGGCTAATTTTGAGTCCTACGGGTAATCACTTACTTTTCTCTTATTTAACTGTATCAAAAAAATTTTGTTTTTCATCTTATACAGTCATTTATTGATTTCTCTGTTTTTGCCGGTAATGTAAAAAATCACTTTTTAGTGGTCGCTACATTCAAATTATAGATTTCTTGTGTTTGACTGTATCTCTCCCAAATGTAATATTAAATAAAAGTTGATAACATACAGGTAGAACATAAGAATTCTTCCTCTTACCTGTATGTATAAATAAAAAACAATTTTAATTTACCATCAATTCTTATTTTTCTTTATTATGCACGTATGATATACAATTTATTTAATTTTGCCTTTACGGGTAATCCCTAAGAAACTTATCTTTACCTGTATACGACACCAAAACACCTTAATTCTTTTCTATCTTCTTATATTCCCCCTCTACTACAACAAGAACTTCTTAATCTTATCTTCAATAGACTTTACGTCAAATTTATATTCACTAGATTCTAGACTTAATATCAAGTTGTCTCCTGGAATATAACCATTCTTTTCATACATAAGAATCTTTTCAAAGTTCTTTGTTGCATAATCATCATCTGATACTAGCCCAAGATGTTCCCAGTAATAGGTCTTCTTAGTTCTTACATTTAATGCTACAAAATCTGGATAATATGATTGATATTTATTAGATACGAATAAAGGTTCATATTCGTAGGGGACACCATACTTATCTAAAGTATCGGCTATAATTTTTTCAGATTTAGATCTTACCTTTTCACCTCTGTTTGTAGAAAACTGTCCTTCTTCTGGATATTCATTTTGATTTCCGGGATGCTTCTCTCTCCACTCTGCTATAAAGTCTTCTTCTGTCATTACGATAGGGACAACACACCTTTTCCTACCCTCCGGTAACTTTAAATACAAATTTGCAATGTCATCTACATCGTAGTTTTTTATAAACTTCTCTAATCGTTTTTCCATTTCAATTAGCTTTTTATTAACTGATAACTCATATTCTCTTTGGATTATTTTAGTTGCTATCCTGCTATCAGCAACTGAAACATACTTCTTACCACCTTTTTTGCCTTTATTAAGATAATACTGAGTATATCCCTTTCTTGTAGATACATTAATATGCTCTTTGGGTGTACCCTTAAGTTTCTTAAGATTTCTTTCTGATTGTCTTAAAAGTTGTTTAATTTCATCTAGCTGTTTTTCTAATTGTGATAAATAATTCTCCATTATTACCTTCTTTCTTTTGTTTTAAAGATGAAGTATCTTATTCACCTTTTAATTTCTTTATAATTCTTTTTATTTGCCTGTTAGTTTTTAAACATGTCTACAGTCAAATTTATCTTTTTCTGTTATTACCTGTATGGAAGATTTTGGAAAAACTACTTTTTTACTGAATGATACATTCACATCTTATAAATTTGCAATTTACCTGTATGAAGATTTGTTGTGAGTTTTTAACTATTGCGGTCAATGAGAAATTTCTTACGATTTACCGGCATGAAATCAATTAATTTCAGTTTATGTTTTTCGGTTGATACCAACAAATCAATCTTTTTCATGAATTAACTGTATTGAATTTTGTATTATATAAAAGGGCATGCAGCTAAATTTCTTTTTTACATGTTTTACCTGCATACACTTAGAAACATTTAAATAGCTCGATACAGTTAGATTTCCTTTTTCATCATTTGCATGTATAGGTAGCAAATCAAAAGACTCAAAATACCATCAAAGCAAGTTTTTTTGTAATTTACCTGTGAAATTTCCCGGATTCTGGGAAGAATAGTCCCGCACACCACACACCGCATCAAGCTGCGCCACGCCACACACTGCATCACGCTGCCCCACGCCGCACGCCACGTTAGGCCGCACGCCGCATCGCACCAGGCCGCAAGCCACGCCCCGTGCGCCACGTAAAACCACGCCACGCCGCGTCAATCCGCCCACGGAACAAAGAAAAAGATAGTAGTTTTCCACTGGAAAACTACTATCTTAATATATAACCTACGCCATTATTATGTCAACAACTAAGCGTTCTCATTCTTTAATGCATCAATTGTGTTTTCTTTCTTAATCTTAGAATTTGAGTAAAACATACTAATAAAGACTACGATGAATACACTAATACTTGCTATTATGATGCTCTTATATGGCAACACATAATTAAATACGTTATTCATTGAAGAAATTCTATAAAGCACATAAGAAAGTACAACTGAAATTGGTAGGCCAAGTAATAAGCTCTTAAAGCCGTAGTTGATACATTCGTAATTTAGCATCTTTCTTACTCCTGACTCTGACATGCCAACTGATTTAAGCATGGCAATTTCCTTTTTACGTAACATAATGCTTGTAGAAATCGTATTAAATATGTTCGCTACTGTAATTAGTGCCATTAGAATAATAAAGCCATAACTAAATACATCTAAAATCTCTATCAGCATAGTTTCAGTTTCTAGTGTTTCTCTTGCATCATTTAGTCCTGAACTTGAATAGCCCTTTGAAGTTAAGTACTGCTCAATATTGTTATACGCCTTTTTGTGATCCTTTGCCTTAACAAAAATACACTTACTCATAAGTTCTGTGTTATATAGGCCATTAAATCTCTGCTCTAATACCTCATTCATCATGCTATAAGGATAAACTAAAGTTAGATTGTTATATAAAACGTAATCACTTAATTCAATACAAGCACCCACCTTAAATTCTGGTGCTTCCTTAATCTTATTAACAGCAGTTTCTTCCTCTGCATCCGTTGAATTTAATTCATCAGCTAAAATATTTATGTCAAAGTTTTCTAAATTCTTATTTATAACATTGTAGTTATACCTCTTTCCATTGATATTTTCTGCTAAGTTGTTTTTTAGGAGAGCTGTAATGTTATTTTTATCATAGTATTTGCTTGAATCAAGATTGTTAACTTTACAAATCTCGTTAAAATCCTCATCATCTATAAACTGAGTTTTTATATAAAAAGTATCATTGGACCAGTTTTTAGATTCACATAATTTCTTACAATCCTTAGTTATATATTCGTCGTCAATCTTAAAAGCTAGCTCCTCTGTCTCATATACAAAACCTAAATCATCAATGTTATCAAGCTTTGAAAGATTTTGAGCTAGTTCATTAACATCAAAGTCTTGCCAGATATTATAGTAAATATCGTTTTTTAGAATTTTAAATTCTGCAAATATTGCTTTATCAGCGTAACCACAAAAAGATGAAGTTGTAATAAATAAGATTATACTTGCTGCAATTGAAATAATTGTAAACTGGTATTTCTTCTTGTTACGTTTAAAATTTTTCTTAGCCATCATAGCTTCAAAACCAAAGAGCTTTAAAGTAAGCTTTGAAGTCTTAAGCTGCTTTGGACTTACCCTTATATCTGTTGTTTGACGAATAGCGTCAAGAGGTGTAATTTTTATTGCTCTTCTTGCTGGTATCCAAGCTGCAATTAAAGTTGTGATGTAACAAATAATTGCTGCAAGAAGCAATCCTAATGGACTAATCACTAACTTAATCTGTGTTTTAGCATATTCATAACTAGTAGCACTAAAGTTATCTCTTAAAAAGTAAAGGGTAATTCCCATACCAAAACAACCAATAATAATTCCTATTGGAATAGCAATTAAACTAAGCACAGTTGCCTCATATCTAATGCAGGCTCTAATCTGCTTTTTAGTAGCACCAATAGACTTTAAAATGCCGATTTGCTTAGTTCTTTCGCTAACAGAAATGGCAAAAGAATTGTAAATTAAAGACACCGAACCTACTACAATTAAAGCAATTAAAAATCCTGCAAATGCCTTAATAGTATCCGCTATAGCGCTTCCGCCTAAAACTCCATATAAACCAAGTAAATCTCTATGTGAATAAATTACATCAACTCCAAGATCCGTTATAAGCTTAGAAGCTATTTTGTCATAATCTGAAAGCTTTTTTACAGTAAATAAAACGTTAACATTTTCATCAATGCTAGTTGCATTGGATTCCACAGTGAGAGCTAGGTAAGAAGCAGAGTCTCTGTTATCAATCTCATAACTTAGGCGATTATAAACACCAACAATTTTGTATTTTTTAGACACAGTATTAACTAAAGTCTCTTCAGTATCCTCACTTATAGCCATGTTTGAACTTATTGTCATACCATTGGCTTCTCTTGTTCCAAGGTAAAGTTCTATTTCTTCTCCTTCTGTAAATGCCATGCCGCCGTTAGCTATAATATTATCCGGAATTATAATTTCATTTTCATTTTCTGGCATACGACCTTGCTTTATTCTAACACCTGCAAGATTCTCTAAATCTTCAGACATACCAGCAATTCTAATATATGGCTTATCTGCGTTTTCTGAATCAAATTTAGCCACCCCTAATTCTTCTAAATAAGCAATCTTATCTATGTCACTATTATTCTTTAATTTATCTAATTGTTCATTATTAACTTCAGAAACATAGCCATGATAACAGCCCTCTGTTTCTACAACCAAATTTCTAAAATAGACGATTCCTGAATTAGCGCCTTCTATAACTGCTGTAAAAAGTGTCATAGAAAGAATGATACCAATAATAGTTACAAGGGTTCTTGTTCTATTCTTTTTAAGGCTTTCCCTGGTATATTTACGAAAAATACTCACGACTATGCCCTCCTAATTCTTTCATCTCTAACGATTTTGCCATCTTCTACGGAAATTACTCGATCTGCCTGTAGTGCTACATTTTCATCATGAGTGATTACAATTAAAGTCTGGTTAAACTTCTTGTTAGACTCCTTTAAAAGCTGCATGATTTCCTGACTATTCTTTGAATCTAAGTTACCTGTTGGCTCATCTGCAAGGACAACTGCTGGTGTATTCATTAATGCTCTACCAATTGAAACGCGCTGCTGCTGACCACCAGATAGCTGATTTGGAAGATTTTTTAATCGCTTATCAAGGCCCAGTATATTAATTAGCTCACTAAGTCTTGCATTATCTACCTTTCTGCCATCCATAAGCACTGGCAGAGTCATATTTTCCACAACATTTAAAACCGGAATAAGATTGTAGAACTGATAAATTAATCCCACATATCTTCTACGAAAAATCGCAAGCTGCTCCTCGTTCTGTTCATAAACATCCTGGCCGTCCATGTAGACTTTACCGCTAGTTGGTCTATCAACTCCGCCTAAAATATGTAAAAGTGTAGACTTACCAGAACCAGATGGTCCAATAATTGCCACAAATTCACCTTTTTCTATTGAAAATGATACGTTATCAAGTGCCTTAACTTCATTCTCACCTTTGCCATAAATCTTAGTGAGATTTTCAATCCTTAGAATTTCCATTTTTTTCTCCTTATAAATTAATTTAGAAAACTTAAGTCTTTCATAACAGGATGTAAAGAACTTTAAGCAAATGTATCAGCCATTGCAGATTCATTTCTTTAGCTCTCTCATCCATCCAAAAACAGAATAACAAAATAAAATGACACTTAGATGACAATTAAAAATTAATTCTGTCACTTAAGTGTCATTTTTATTACACAACGCTTTTATAAAATTTCACATCAAAGCAGGCTCCAAGCACCTTGCCGCTATCATGATCATAAATATTACTAGCCTGAATTGTACCATTTTGAGCCACAATTACGGAACGAGCCAAGGCAAGACCTATGCCTATGCTATTTTTTGATGCATTTTCACCCTTATAAAATCTATCAAAAAGATATGGAATGTCCTTTTTTACAAAACCCTCGCCGGAGTCCTTTACTAGGATCTGGCTATAAATTGCATTATCACTAGTCTCAATAGTTAGGCTGCCGCCTGGCTTAGTGTGTTCAAGACAGTTTTTAATTAGATTTGCAATGGCCTCAACGCTCCATTCCATATCTAGTGCAATACTAATATCCTCTTCTTTATAGTTTAGGCAAATGTCCTTTAACTCCATAATTATTCTAAAATCCTCTAAAGATTTTTTGATTAAATCAGACATCTTAATTTCCTTAATTTCAAACTTAGCAGTCTTGGCATCGATTTTTGAAATCTTAAGAAGCGACTCAATAAGCCAATCTATTCTTTTAAGGGATGACTTTAACTCTCTTACATGTTCATGTCGTTTTTCTTCAATTAAATCATCCGATGACAACATATCTGTCACTATATTCATAGAAGTAAGAGGAGTTCTAAGCTGATGGGAAATGTCATAAATGCTGTTAGCTAACTCCACCTTATCCTCAAGTAACTTATTGGACTTATCTCTTAAATTAGAAGTCATCTTAGAAATCTCACTTGAAAGAATGGCAAGCTCCCCTTCATTACAGCTTGTAAAGTCGATGCCATCATCCCCGTTTAATACCCTACTTATCATTTGGGATAGCTTATCAATTTCTCTATATCTTCTTTTTTCATAAAAATATAAGACTAAATTGCAAAAAACTAAAAGTCCTATTACCAAACTTATGGCTATTTTATTCACATCTAAGGCAAAAAGTATAATAGTTATTAACACAAGGGCCAGACTATTACACAATAACAAAATCTTAAATTCCTTATTTCTTATCATAAACTAATCCATCCTATAGGCTAATTAATGCCATAATCTAATCCATTCTATAACCTCTACCACGCACGGTCTTTATAATTGTAGGATTTGCCGGGTCTTTCTCTATCTTCTCTCGTAGTCTCTTTATATAGACCGTTAGGGTGTTGTCATTAACAAAATCTCCTGCAATATCCCAGATATCATCTAGTAGCTTATTTCTTGAAAGAAGTATTCCTCTATTTTGAATAAAAATGACAAGCAATCTGTACTCTAGGGCAGAGAGATAAATTTCCTCTCCATCTCTAAATAACTGGCCCTTATCAAGGTCAACTTTTAAATCTCCTATAAGAGTTACATTGCTCTTCTTATCGTAACGTCTAAGTACATTTTTAATTCTAGAAACTAGTTCTCTTGGGCGGAAAGGCTTAGGAATATAATCATCAGCCCCCATTTCAAAGCCAGCAACTACGCTCGTTTCATCCCCTGAGGCCGTTAAGAAAATCACTGGAATATCCCTATTTTTCTTAACCTCTAAGCAAACCCCATAGCCGTTGCCATCCGCAAGGGAAAGGTCAAGTAAAATCAAATCAAAGGCCTCTTTATCTATAATATCTAATGCATCTCTTTGGCCACTTACACTTCTAAGGCTAAAGCCTTCACTTTCAAGGTATTGGCTAAGAGACTCAATTATGCTAGCATCATCCTCAACTAAAAGTATTTTTGGCATAAAATTACCCTCTCTATAAATGTTAAATCTTCTTTAATACTAACATTTATAAAGAGGGTAAGCAATTATCTTATATATTTATTTACTCCCACCAGGCTTTCATTAGATTAATCACCTTTATAGATAAATAACCTTTACAGATAAATAACCTTATTGGCTTCCTTTAAGAATTCCTTATTATGACTGACCATAATTACAGTCTTACCTTTTTCTGCCATTTTTTTCAAAACATCAATTACTAACCTTGCGTTATCATCATCAAGAGAACCTGTTGGTTCATCTGCAAGAATTATCTTACTCTTTTTTATTAAAACCCTCGCTAGGGCTACTCTTTGTTGTTCTCCACCTGAAAGCTTATAAACTTTAGTATCTAATTTATCTAGCATTCCTACTGTCTTAAGGGCTTCATTTATGTCTATATCTGATCTATTTTTCTTTTTTATAATATTTAGATTTTGCTTAACTGTTTTACTTTCTATTAAAGCAAAATTCTGAAAAAGAAAACTTACATAATCTCTTAAATATGTACTTCTTGGTATTTTTCTTAACTCTATTTCATCAATATATATATTACCAAAGTCACATTTTTCAAGGTCTCCCAATATATTTAAAAATGTAGACTTACCGCATCCACTTTTACCAGAGACAACTGTAAAACTACCATCAGTTATTGTTTCATTTAAATCTTCAAAAAGTCTTTTTTCTCCAAAAGATTTGGATAAATTCTCAATTCTAATCACAAGCATCCCCCTTTCAAAGTCTTTACCATAGATAGCTTTTCCTGCCTTAAAATAAATGCGGCAATAATTAGGTTCTCAACTATATCAAGTATCAAGCCTATTATTATTGTGCTTTTGATTTCAAGTGTTCCCATAAATACGGCTATTCCAACTACAACAATAATTGCTAATAAATTGCCTATGTTCATCTTAAATATCAAATGTCTGTTTCTTTCAAAAAATCCTTGTCCCACCAATTCTCTTATTGCATGCTCCATGGCGTATTCTCTAAATTCCATTCTAAGCATCCAGACAATCATTATTAATTCAAGTATAAGCACCAAAACACATAATGATGATAAAAAGGAAACTAATCTTTTTATAAAACTTATCTGATAATCATAAATATCACCGACTCTTGATATAATTAACTGATTATCTATGCCGTTTTTTTCTAAAATTTCACGAATTGTTAATTCTGTATGTCCATAAATTACAGCTCTATTTGCCAGATATAATTGTTTAGGTATTTCTACATTTTCTTTTAGATAGATAATGGTTGGATTTTTCACATTTTCAAATCGATTATACTGACCATTAGCTATGCATAACATATTAACGTTTTCATTGTAAGATAATTCATCCCAATGAAGATTTTCTAAATCATTCATTGATAATATACCTTCTATATCTGGTGCAAAAACTGGCGCTTTATTACTATGGATAAGCACAATATCCCCATCACTTTTGTTATTTTCTAAATCATTTTTAATAAAATCAGGCATTAGATCTCTTGCTGATTCAGATACAAAAACATATGGATTCTTACCGTCACTTATTTTCATACATAATTTTATGTTTAAATCAGACGCATCAAGCTTATTCCATATACCATCATCATATAAATTTAAAGAGGTATCTGTAATAAAAACATCATTTTCTATTGATTCTATCTTGTTTTTCTGACTTGAATTAAATGTGTTTTTATCAACTGAAGATATATTTGTCACTAGACTAAACAAAACTAGCGAAAATGCTATTATTTTTATGAAATACAAGAAATACATTGCATTTTTATTGTCATTAACATTGGAAAAAATAGCCCTTATATTTAACTTCACCACTAAAAAATTAGTTAATGCAGCAGCTATTATGAATAGCTGATATATGAAAAATGCTAGTTTTGATTTATAATCACCTGAAATATAATTGAATACAAAAATTCTTGCAAATAGATAAATTAATTCATAACTTAATAAATCTAAGACAAAGGATTTTGCTACAATACTAGCAAGACTTTCTCCATAGACTGCTCGTAAAGAAAACTCTTTTTTTCGTCTGAACACTAAAATCAGGCTAATAATAAAAATCATTATTCCTATTAATGTCCACACAATTATTATCATGTCTTCTTCATTTGAAACAGCTTTGGGTAAACTCATTACATTATATTTTAATGATAATTTTTCTTTTGTACTTGACTCATTATTTAATAGAAGAAAACAACTATTATTGGCAGTGTTGTTATCAGATAATTCTTCTATATTTTTGTAAAAAACAGACAAATTTCCATTCAACAAGGATTCATACTTTTTTTCTTTTATTCCTGTCTCCTTTATAAAAATTTCTTTAGCCTTGTCATTATTAACATAAATATCAAGTTCTGTTTCTAGCTCGCTTTTTTTAGTAAACAATGGATAGCATAGTAAATCTCCATCATTTCCCATGCTTTTTAAATCTGTCTTTAAATCTGCCAATTGATTTTCATCATAGTCAATTTTTAAATTAGCATATAAATTATAAATCTCGTCATAAATGGTTATATGAAATAATTCACACCTCATAACGAAACCTAAACAAACTATCAAAAAAATCAAAAAAATATTTATTATTCTTTCCAAGGCATCTCTAATCCCCATAAGTCTTCAGCCTTTCTAAATAATATATCTATTTTGTCTGTATTTTCATCTACATAAGGTTGATATTCTTCATATCTTGCTGTTCTACTATCTTCTAGATATATTTGTCTGCCATCTAGTATTACCCCAAGTTCTTTTATATTTCCTGTGAAATTTTCTAGCCAAATTATTAAACTATGATCTCCCATTACATACATCATTTTTCCTGGATTGTCTGGGTCTGGTCCTACAAGTTCCATAGGTGATGTAATCGCCAAATTTCCATCATCCCACAACCATAATGCTGGCATACTTACACTTAAAGTAAATTTATCATTATCCCATACAGCAATATTCTTTATATCTGCTTCACCTTTTTTGTCTGTACAATATACACTATTTTCTGTTTTAACATAATACTTATGAAATGGTTTATACTTCCCATAATACCAAGCTATACTCATTGCACTTAGAATTAAAAAAAGAAATGAGAAACATAAAATAAATGCTTTACTATGAAGTGTTCTTTTAATTCTTTCTTTCCTCTCTTTTTTCATACAACAACCTCATTTTCTAATAAGTTACTCCATAATAGATGAAATTCCCTGCATGTGTAACTTCAATTTTAGACCATGTTGTTGTTAATGCCGCATTTGCCCTAAATGTTCCCTTTGCGTTTATTAAATATGCCTGTGAATATTTACAATTAGAATGGGAATAATCTTCATTTATTAAGAATGTATTATATCCATATACCAGCTTACTTCCATTACCAAATAATGCTGTTTCTTCCCATTTACCATTAAAGTCATGTCCTGCACTTGAAACCCTAAAATCTCTTGCATAAATCATATTTGTCCCGCTAAATGACATAATTACTACTAATACAATTGCTAAAATTCTTTTTTTCATAGTGATACCCCCATTTAAAAATATTCTCTCACGCCCCAACATTGTTTATTAATTAACAATATTTCTATCTAACTTCATTGTAAAACTGTTAGTATATAAAGTAAAGTAGTACTTTATACTCATATATAAAAATAAGCCAATGAAAAAGCATTTTTAAATTACAAAATACTTTTCATCGGCTTATTTTTAGCTATTTTTTATTATATTTCTACCTGAGTTTCACCACCAAGGAATGTTGGAAGGGATTTACCTTCTTTTTTCCACTGGGCATATTCAGCTGTTGCCGCAAACATTACATCACCTGCAGAATTAAGGGCAGTTTCAACTGAATCCTGAATTACACCTATAATAAAGCCAACTGCAACAACCTGCATTGCCACATCTGCACTAACACCAAAAAGTGAACAAGCCATTGGTATTAATAATAGCGAACCTCCTGCTACTCCAGATGCACCACATGCTGCAAGGGTTGCAATAAAAGCTAATATTAGGGCTGTAAAAATTGAAACATGAATTCCAACTGTATTAGCTGCAGCAAGGGACATAACTGCTATTGTAATTGCTGCGCCATCCATATTAATTGTTGCCCCTAGTGGAATTGAAACTGCATACATTTCTCTATCCATTCCAAGCTTTCTACATAATTCCATATTTACTGGAATACTAGCTGCTGAGCTTCTTGTAAAGAAAGCTGTCATTCCTGATTCTCTTAAACATCTAAAAATTAATGGATATGGATTAGTACGTAGTGCTATTGCAGCTATTAATGGATCTACAACTAATGCAACAACTAACATACATCCAACTAAGAGGCCTAATAATCTACCATAGTCTGTAAAGATTGAAAGTCCATTAGTCGAAACATTTGCATAAACAAGTCCCATAATTCCAAATGGTGCCATATTAATTATCCATCTAACTGCCATAGAAACTATGTTAGCTAAATCTTCCATCACCTTCTTAGTTTCTGCGCTAGCAACTCTTTTAGCTACAAGTCCTAAAAGAACTGCCCAGAAAAGAATACCAATGTAATTGCCATCAACAATTGATGCTAAAGGGTTAGCAACCATATTAGTTACTAAATTAGATAAAACCTCACCTACACCTGTAGGTACAAGTTCTGCTTCTGCTGCCTCACTAAGTTTAATTGTCTGTGGGAAAATATAACTTGCAACAACAGCGACTACTGATGCAAGCAATGTACTTACAAGATAAAATGCAATTACTAAACCAAATCTGCGGTCAAGTTTATCATTGCCTCCTGCAAGTGCTGAAATTACAAGTACGAATACTAGAATTGGCGCAATAGCTTTTAAGGCACTTACGAATACCGTACCAAGTAAAGCCACTACTGCTAAATTATCAAAGGCTAAGCCAAGTAATACACCTATTAGCAATCCACAAATGATTCTTACTATAAGGCTAACCTTATTATATGCTTTTATAAGTTTCATGTGTTTTACCTCCAAATCATTATTTACCTTCCTCAAGGTTTGATTAGGGTCTATTCTACCAAGCTTTTATAAAAAAGAAAATAGTTTTTTTGCGTTTTTTCTTTCTATGAAGGACATTTGTATTTCACCAACGAACAAAACGGCATTTTTGTTTATCTCAGGCGGATGTTTGTTTTTGTAGCGTGGAATTGTATAGATATATTTAATTTTTTTGGTGGGAATTTTATGTTTCTTATTTTATAATAGAAATTTGGAAACTCTTACAACAGATATTCTTTTATCATCTTATCTACTGATATAACATCTAAACTTTTGTTTTCTGATTCTATGCTTAAAATCAAGTCTCTACCTGGAAATACACCATT
Organism: Lachnospira multipara LB2003; assembly: GCF_000702205.1. Classification (GTDB taxonomy): domain Bacteria; phylum Bacillota; class Clostridia; order Lachnospirales; family Lachnospiraceae; genus Lachnospira; species Lachnospira multipara_A. Next base: position 472,262 of record NZ_KL370871.1, read on the forward strand.
TGAAATATACTCTTGTAACTTTAGAAAGTTCTTTATTGCATAATCAATATCGGAAACTAGTCCTAGATGTTCCCAATAATATGTTTTTCCTGTTCTTTTATTCATAATTGCGAAATCGGGGAATACTGCTGTAAATGGAGATAGCTCTAATCTAGGCTCATAGACATAAGGAATATCGTATTTATATAGCATATCCGCTATTATTTTCTCTGATTTAGATCTTACTTTTTCATTCTTTTCCGTTACATATGTTCCTTCTATAGGAAATGTATTTTGCATGCCCGGATATAATGTATACCATTCATCAATATACTCTTGCCTTGTGTTTATTATTGGAATAACTATATTTTTTCGTTTGTTATCTAGATTTTCATACTCTTTATATATATCATCCACATTGCATTGCTCAACTATTTGGGTTAAACTAGCATGTATATTTGATAGCACCTCGTTAACTCTAACATCATAATCTCTCTGTATATATTTTTTTATATTTTTTACATCTGATTTTCTAACGTAATTTTTCTTCTTATTATATTTGTCGTATAAATAAAACTGTATGCAACCATTGGATTTGGATATATATACACTGGTGTTATCCATATCCTTATATTTCATTAAATTCTTCCTTGATTTACGCATTAAAGTCGTTATTAATTCTAACTGTTCCTCTAATTCATTCCTAAAATCATAAAGATACTTTAATTCGTTCATTATTCCTTTTCTTTTGGACATATTAATTCCTTTCTAATCCACTTGGATTCCATGTCTTACGGTAATTTTCCTCTTTTTCCTGTTTTTTCTGTAAGTGCTCTGTTCTACTTTTCTTTTGGATTTCTTGCCCTACGGTAATTTTCCTTCTTTTCCCGTTTTTTTCTGTAAATGATCTGTTCTACTTTTCTTTTGGATTTCTTGCCCTACGGTAATTTTCCTTCTTTTCCTGTTATTTTCTGTAAGTGCTCTGTTCCACTTTTCTCTTAG
>NZ_KL370871.1:473472-507347 GCF_000702205.1 Lachnospira multipara LB2003
CTTTTCCTGTTTTTTTCTGTAAGTGGTCTGTTCTACTTTTCTTTTGAATTTCTTTCCCTACGGTAATTTTCCTCCTTTCCCATGCTTCTTCCGTAATTACCTAAATAGTTATACCTAATCCGCATCTCCAAACCCAACTATAATTTCCCCGCTAGATTTCCCTGCTAGATTTCCAGAAGCTAATATAACTATTTCCTCATGTTTCTATTAAATTGTCTTATTAATGGAAATTAATAACCGAATGGTTATTATAAATGACTTCATTCTGAATATACACAATTAGATTTCATTTGTAAAGCACTGTATGACAAAAGGGGCTGTGAAAAATTGAGATAATCATTTTTTCACAGCCCCTTTCCAATCTGTATTTCTTTGATTCTTATTTAACTACTCTTAGTTTATCTTAGCTTATCTTAGTTTCTATGATTGTATTTCATTGATTTCTATCAAGCGCATCTTTATAAACTTACAAATAACACGGCCCAAATAATCATCTGCTAATTGTCTGAAGTTATCAGTTCCAACTTCCCTTTTAGTTCCCATTACAGAATAAACCATGTTTACTTCTCTTAATTTATATGGTAAATCTATTAGACCACAATTTTCATAGAATTCATGACGTTTGATTCTTTGTAACTTATTATCGCAGTCTTCCTTCCAATCTTCTAAAGCTAAGAATAATTTCTTATTCTTATATTTATCCATGATTAAGGACAAGGCTCTGCTTCCATAGCCCTTGCCTCTCATTTCTTTACTAATTGCGAAATAGAACAAATACGCCAATTTAGAATTACCAATAACATATGCCATACCAATAAAATGTCCATTTTCTTCAATATTCCAGCACTCGCCACGTAGACCTTTAGCTCTTTGCTTTATAAAGAAGAAAGGCGCTCTCTCACATTTGGGAAATGCCTCGATATATAAGCTCTTTATCATGTCAAAATCTTTCTTCGTAGTCGTCCTTCTTAATTCCATACTCATCTATTCCTTCTTTTCCGGTTCTTCCTTCTTCCTATTTCTTCATGATCCTTTCTTCTATACTATTTCTCCCTAGTTACTCCTTCTCGGCTAATTCACCTATTCTATAGGCGTGAAGAAGTTCTTCTAGTTGTCTAATATTTTCTTTAACTTCTTTTCCTATGTCTGTGTCAGCAACTGTTTTACGTCGATCCACATGCTGCACAAGCACTGTTTCAGAATGAATATCACTTCCTGTTTCTACAGCCTTTTCTACAGATTCAAAAGGCTCATGGGCTGCAAGTAAAAATCCATATGAATTATATGTTAGTGTATAGCCTGCAATTCCAGTCTTAGGTTGATAAGCTTTAGAAAATCCACCATCAATAACTATTAAACGACCACCGCATCTAACCGGAAGTTCTCCCTTTCTTGCCTCAACAGGAACATGGCCATTGATTATACGACTTTCTGGGGAATCAAGACCGAATTCCTTTAGAATCATTGTTACTGTTTCATCCTTATCATACCATGTATAATATGGATTCTTAATTTCTACATGTGTATTTTTATCTTCTATAAAATATCGCTCGAATGTTGCCATTTTATCCTTACCAAAAACAGGAGAATTCTTGTGACACCATGTATACCAATGCATGTCCATTCCTAGCTGCTTTTCTTCAGGATCAATGCTATAGTAGCCCTTTCTTAGCAGCTTTTCAAGCTCATCGTAGAGAGCCTTTCCCTTAAATTTATGTCCACAAAGTTCAACTTCTAATAACTCGCCCTTGTTATTTAAAGGCACACATCCATGAAATAAGAGGTTATTATTATAAACCTTATAAAGACTACCCTTGCGATACAAAAAGCGAACATGTTCCTGCAATTTCTCACAATTAATAAATGCAGCCTTTAATTTCTCCATAAGTTCTGCCTCTCGAGGCGAAAGCTCATAAGGATTCTTAGGATCAATTGTTGGAAAATTATTATCAAGAAGCTTATAATCATTTCCATTAATTCTAATTGTGCCATATTTATGGTTAATCTTATCAAGTAAAAGTCTATCATCCATTAAAAATTCCGGATGTTTCTTTATCATCTGACCTTCAAGTTTAAATTGAATAATTGCAATAGCTTTATGCATTTTTCGGTCCATCTGTGCATTGGATAAGTCATACTCACCTTCACGATAGTGCAATCTAAAACATTCGCAAGGATCATCCTTATAAGTATCAATTGCAAATTTAAAAAGAGGTAGTAAATTAATTCCATAACCATCTTCTAAAATAGCTAAGTTGCCATATCTAGCTGAAAATCTAAGGACAGTTGCTATGCATGTTAACTCTCCTGTTGCAGCACCCATCCACACAATGTCATGATTACCCCATTGAATATCCACGCTGTGATAGTTCATAAGTGTATCCATGCATATATGTGGACCAGGACCCCTATCATATATATCTCCAACAATATGAAGATGATCAATAACAAAACGACTAATGGTTTTAGATAAAGCAATAATTAAATCCGGTGCCTTACCAAGACGAATTACGGTATGAATTATTTCATTATAATAGGCCTCCTGATCTCCTAGGTCTCTACGTCCTGTTATAAGTTCTTCAATTACATATGCAAAATTCTTAGGAAGCGCCTTTCTCACTTTAGATCTAGTATATTTGCTTGCGGAAGCCTTACATACTCTAATAAGTCTATTAATCATTACAATATACCAGTCATCAAGTGAACCTGATGTAGTCTGCTTCTTTATCATTCGGATTCGCTCTTCTGGATAATAGATTAAAGTTGCTAATTCCTTCTTCTCTCTTTCAGATAAAATATTTCCAAATTCATCATCGATTTTACGTTTAACCGCTCCAGAACCATTTTTTAAAACATGAGCAAACTGTTCATGTTCTCCATGAATATCAGATAAAAAATGCTCCGTTCCCTTAGGTAAACTTAAAATAGACTGTAAATTAATAATCTCTGTTGCAGTAGTTGCCACATTAGTAAACTGTTTTGATAGTATCTTAAGATACTGATTATCTTTATTCATTACGCTCTCCTCCTCAAAGCCTAACAAAAACCCCTCAATACATTTTTATAAAAGTGTATGAATGTAGTTTAACACATAATTGAAAAAAAACTACCTAAATAATAAAATCCCTCTCCACTAGGAATCCAGTAGAGAGGGATTTTACTAATACTCAACTTCTATTTTATTTAATTCGCTGTTAAATAGGTTAATATCCAAATTTTCAGGTTTTGCCCTATTTATTACACTTTGCAATGCAAGACCTAGAGGAAAATCTTCATTTGATAAAATCATTTCTAAAATATCTGGAATATACTTCTTTAGTATCTCGTAAGTAGCCTTATTCTCAATTAGGTCATTAACTGTATCTTTAATAGAATAAAAACCTTCCTTAGTTAAATCGTCATCCTTTAAAAACCAGTTCTTTACGCTAGTTCCAGCAGTTTCAGTCTCAAGCCTATAAGATTTATCTTCTTCCTTAACCTTAACAAAACTTGCGCTGTCACTACAATCTCCGCTTATAACAGTGATATCATTAACCCGGCTTTCTAGTCTTATATTTTCAAAAATAATTGTTGCATTTCCATTGTTACTTGCCTCAATGCACTCCCTTCCATTAAGTAAGAGAGTGGCAGTCTCACAATTAGTGAATACTTTTATATCAATAGTATCCTCTAATCTATTTACAAATCTTTTAGAACAAATATGAACAAATTTCTCCTTGCTCCACTTAGCTTTATAATAATAGAATGCATCTTTTTTTATTTTTCTATCTGCAGTTACAAGGCCCTTTCCATTAACTTTATCTAGGCCACCTTCTTGTCTTATGGCACTTGAAAAATCAAACATATTCCAAACATAACTGCCCCATAAATATGGCTTAGTCTCAAATATCTTATAAACAGTTTCATGATATAGAGCCTGATATTCCTCTGAATAATCCTTAACTTGCGGATTATTTGAATGAAGCCCAATATTACAGTCTACCCCATATTCACTCATACCAATAGCTAGATTTGGCCTAGCCTCATGGAACTTATCAAGGTATTTACTATAATCCTGCATTTTCCCATAATACCAACCAAAATATACGTTGTAGCCTATCATATCTGTTGTCTCATTAAGCTTACTTTTAAATTTAACAGTGTAGAGATTAGCTGCACTAACTAGTCTTTGACTATCAAGACTCTTAACTAATTCCTTGGATTTTATTAGGTCTTCATACATATATGGAGCATCTCTAAACATACCTATTTCATTTTGGATACCCCAGCAGTAAATACTAGGATGATGAATATTTTGTAGGATTAATTCCTTTAGTTGTTCCCTAGCATTATCAAGTAATTCTTCATTCTGTGTCATTTTAAGCATAGGAATTTCAGCCCATATTAAGTATCCCTTCTTATCAGCGCATTCATATGTAAAGCTACTATGCTGATAATGGGACAATCTAATAGAATTAGCTCCTATCTCATCAATTAAAGAAAAATCATTTAAAATGTCATCATTTACGACTGCGCTATATTTTTCTCCCACATCCTGATGCTTAGAAACTCCGTTAATTCTAATGTGCTCATTATTTAAAAATAAGCCATTATTAGAATCAATCTCTACACATCTAAAGCCAGTTTTTGTAATTTTTTCATCAACTAATTCACCAGCTGAATAAAGTCTAGTAATTACAGTATATAAATATGGATTTTTCTTACCATTCCACAATATAGGATTCTTTATTTGTGCCTGAATGTGTTCTCTTATCTCACAGACGTAACTATAAATAATTGTTCCGTCTGCTGCCTTTATAATTGTCTCTAGTCTATCATCCTGCTTTGTCTTGGTGTGCAGTTCAATATCCACTAGACCGTAATCCTCTTTAAGACTCGTTCTAACAATCACCCCATCTGTTCCATAATAACAAGGATCAAAATATGAGTCATGCTCTGTGTAAAGAATATTAACATCTCTATATAGTCCGCCAAAAATCGTAAAATCTCCAACTAAGGGAGAGATTGTTTCATCAAGTGCATTTGTTACATAAATGCTTACTTCGACCTCTTTTTTATCCTTATAAATTTCCTCTGGAATTTGGCATCTAAAGGCACTATATCCACCTTTATGCTCTGTTAACAAAACATTATCCACATAAACATAAGCATGTTGGTCTGCTGCCTCAACGTCAATAAATACATTTTTCCAATTGTCATTTATTAACAATTTTTTTGAATATTTTGCCATACCCCTGTAGTAATCGTCATTGCTATACCATGTATGCGGTAAGTTCACAATTTCAGATTTTTCAAGGCTTGTATCCATTGACATACTATTAACTTTTGTAAACTCCCAACCATTATTAAATGATAATTTATTCATTTAATTTCCTCATTTCATAAATTGTTTCTTTAACTTCCTTCATCTTCTCAGGTGTAAGCTCGTAGAATTTCATTGCTATAATATTAAAAATTGCACCAACAAGCTCTAATCCATAATTAAAAATAAGAGCAATTGCAAGTAAGCTTGTGCTATAGCTTGTATTAAGGTCTGGGAATGCATGCTTAAAGCCAATTATTGCAAATCCAATGCCTACAAAAGTTGGGCCAAAAGATGAAATTAACTTATCCATAAATGAAAATAATGTTGCAATCATACCAGCCTTATATTTTCCTGAACGAGCAGCTTCATAATCGTTAACATCTGCAATCATAGGATTAACTATTGAACTTGTAATCATTTGGAATCCGCCACCAATTACAGTTACAATAAATAAGCATATTGTAAATGCACTAAAGCCGTTAAACGCCTGACCATAACCATTAACATAACCTGGTAAACAAAGTGTCTTAGGGTCCATAAAAATCCAAATTAAAATAGCAACTGTGTCAAGAAAAATCACTCCCCAAGAACCAATTTGCATAGCCTTCTTTAAACCAAGCTTAGTACCAATGGCTCCGATTCCAAATGTCATCATTACAAGCCCAACAATAGTTGTGTATAGTGTCCAACCGCCTGAAAGCTTATAGTTGGCAACTACTATTCCATAAAGGACAAGTGTAATTGCACTTGTCTTACAAGTATTAGAAAACTGATCTGTAGCTCTTGCTACGATCATCATTTGTAGCGGTCTGTTGTGCTTTAGAATATCTAGATAATCTCTAAATTTTACCTTTGAAGCCTTATTGTTCTTAATTACAGAGAACTCTGGAATATCCTTTGGCATAATACAAATATAAGAAATCACAATACCGATTGTTGCTATAATTGCCACAATTCCCCAATATTCATGGAAAAATAAAGCACTTCTAATTGAGCCATACTTAACAGCTAATGCAGCAGTAACCATCTGCATTACAGCTCTCATAACTCTAACAAAAATTGTACCTGTGATTGATAAAATGTTTCTTTGTGCAGGATCATTTGTTAAGCAAACATATCCCACATGATTTGATACATTTAAAAATGTATATCCAATATAATAAATCGCTGTAAAAAATATGAAAAATACAGGTCTAATAGGACCAGCTGGCAATCTATCTGTAACATTAAACATTAGAAAACTATTAAATAACAAAAGAGATCCACCCATAATTAAACAAAGTCTAGTTTTTCCAATGTACTTATTTCCCTTAAACTTATCAACAAAAAAACCTACAATTGGATCAGTTATACCATCCCAAAGACGTGTTATTGTTGAAAAACTAGAAGCCAAAATAACAGCCATACCTACATAGCCATTAAGATAGAAGGACATAATCATTGTTAATCCCATATAAAGATTACCTGCCATATTAGCACCGGAGAATCCTATTATTCTCCAAAGAGGTGCAAAATGTATTCCCCCTTCTTTCATGTATTTTTGGCTTTTGCCCAAGTTATTAGTTTCCATAAAAACCTCCCAATTCAATGAATTTTTATGGTAATAAGATAACATTTATTGTAAAATAGTTATAGAACAAAGTTATTCATATTAGTAGAATATTTTTGTTTTTATTCCACAATATAATATATAAAGGATTATACTATGAAAAACGAACTTACTGACAACAATTTACAACTCATAAGAGAACTCTATAATATTGGATTTTATAGGATTAACACCAAAGAAGAAGCCGCAAGATTTGGCAAAAAAAATATGATACATAGAGTGCAATTGATTTTTAGTGCTGATGCTATCATGACTATGAAAGACAACATGGATGCCAATACAATCTATGTATTAACTGATGTTTTTAACATTTCAATGCTTGTTTTTCTTCTTGATGATGAACTATATATTTTAGGGCCTTTCACACCACTTATTCATACAAAGCAAGACGCATTAAGAGTGTTAGAACAAAATAACATAAAGGATCTAAATGTGAATATTTATCTACGTTACAGAAATCTATTTCCAACGATTTCAGAAGATATGGCAGTCCATATAGCTACATCTTTCCTTAAAACTAATGATTCCGAATACTCAGGTCGTAGAATTAAGAAGCCTAGCTTTTTTGAAGACGAAAGCCAGCTCTTATTTTATGAAGAAGATAGAGAGAACTTTGTTAATCTTCTACAACTTCGATATGACAATGAAAAAAGCTTCTTTAACTGCGTAACTAAGGGTGATAGCGAGGCTGCCCTTAACTACTTATCTAAGATGCAGCAGGATGTAAGCTATATAAAAAGAATTGGTTCCACATTAGAAAATGAAAGAATAGGCTGCGCAATTACTAGAACAACCCTAAGAATTGCAGCCCTTAAAGCTGGTTTACCAGTATATGTTATAGATAAGATTTCATCTAAAAATACTAAACTTACACTTGAAGAAACAGATATTGAAAAAATTCTTGATTACAAGAAAGAAATGGTGAAGGAATTCTGCGAAGCTATTATGCAGCTTAATACTAACAAACATAGCGCTGTTATTAATAACGCAATTTACTATCTTGAGAACTACTACCAGGATGATATTACACTTGATTTATTAACAGATAAGATGTCTATTTCCAAGAGCTATCTTCTAACTCTGTTTAGAAAAGAATTAAACATAACTCCTGGAAAATATCTAAGAAAAGTAAGAGTTACTAAAGCTTGTCAACTTCTAGAAAGCAGTCAAAAAAGCATTCAGCAAATCAGCGAATCTGTTGGTATAGCTGACAGTAACTACTTTGTTAAGCTCTTTAAAAAAGAAATGGATATGACACCAAGTCAATATCGTAAAAAACATAATTCTACTGTAGGCTAAAATAAGAATTTCTTATCACTAATCGTAAAAAATTACCGATGTTTAAGTTGCACTTTATCTAACCTAAACATCGGTATTATCTTCATCATTTGTTTCTAATTCACCATCATTTTATAGGGCTCCCACAAAGACCTTTATTCCTATAAATACTAAAATTAATCCCCCTAAGATAGTTGCCTTATTAGATAGTTTTTCGCCAAATTTTTTACCTGAAATAAGTCCAAAAATACATATTACAAATGTTACTATGGCTATTATAATTGATGATAAGAAAGCCTCTAAAAAATCGTATCCAGATATAGTAAATCCTACAGATAAGGCATCAATAGATGTTGCTATTCCCTGAATGATTAAGGTCATTTTTCCAAGACAGACCATCTCGCTTGCTTTATCAGAAGCTTCACTTGAACCTGTAAGAGAATCCTTTATTCCTTCTATAAGCATCTTACCTCCGATGTACAAAAGAAGTACGAGAGCAATCCAAGGAATTAATTTTTGAAATTCCTTGAAAGTTTCCGCTATTGTATGAACGCAAGTCCATCCAATTATTGGCATTATAAACTGAAATAAAGCAAATGTTGCAGCTATTCCAAAGCTTTTTCTTCTCCTCATATGAGGCTCATTAAGGCCATTAACAATGGACACTGAGAACGCATCCATCGCTAAACCAGCTCCTAGTAACACACTATCAAAAATTAGACTCAACATAATTCCTCCTAAACTATCAATTAAGCAAGCATCTATTAGCTGCTAGTCGTGTTCGGGATTTTAACCCGTTAGAGCGCGCCCATGGCGCGCAAACACAAAAAACCGGATGCATGTGCTGCATCCGGATAAGTTCATGGTGTAATCAGTATACATTTCAAGCTTTTTGTTTGTCAACACGAACTAAATTATGAAATTCATTTCTAGGAATTTTTGATAAACTATTCTTGCTAGGTTTTTATGTCCCTCCTCATTTAAATGCTCTTCATCTCTTGCATCAGGATTTGCATAATCTGAAGCTGCCAAAAATTGTATTCCTCTAGTTTGGGCGATTTTTTTATATACATTTTTTAATTTTTTACTTTCTTCTATAGAACTTTTGTTAAATTCTGGATCTTTATCCTCCCTCCACACATCATCTCCTAAATAGATTGGCGATATTAATAATATCTTGTCTCTAATTACATATTTTTCTATTTCATCAAGGCAAGCCTCTATTCCTGTTCCAATTTTATCAGCGTTAGCCTTATATGCCCATTTACAGTCATTAGTTCCAAGCATAATAACTGCTCCGTCAATTGGCCAGGCTTTTTTTAAAACTGATGGCAATGAATCCACACCTTTTCTACCTTTACGGTACTTATCTTCAAAAATAGTAGTTCTTCCACATAGTCCATCATCTATTATTTTTAAATCATTACATTTTTGCTGAAGAATTCCTGTCCACCTAATATCCTTGGAATATCTCCTTGGCTTTGCCTCTTTATAAGAACCTGGAACCAATCCCCAGGTGTTTGAATCTCCAAAAATAAGAATTGATTCCATAATGTCCTCCTTGCTAAACTGCTGCAAATCCATTTTCCAAATCAGCTATAATATCATCAATATGCTCTGTTCCAATTGATAGTCTAATAGTATTCTCCTTAATTCCCTGATCTAATAATTCCTCCTTAGATAACTGGGAATGAGTTGTTGTTGCAGGATGAATAACCAAGCTTTTCACATCTGCCACATTAGCAAGCAGAGAAAAAATCTTAAGATTATCAATAAATCTCCATGCTTCTTCCTTGCCACCCTTTATTTCAAATGTAAAAATTGATGCTCCTCCATTAGGGAAATATCTATTATAAAGTTCATGGTCAGGATGGACACTTAAAGATGGATGATTTACCTTTAAAACCTTTGGGTGATTCTTTAGATAATCCACAACTTTCTTAGTATTTTCCACATGTCTATCAAGACGTAAAGAAAGTGTTTCTACTCCCTGTAATAACAAAAATGCATTAAATGGACTAATTGTTGCACCTGTATCCCTAAGTAAAATAGCTCTAACATAAGTTACAAATGCTGCTGGTCCTGCTGCATCTGCAAAAGATATTCCATGATAACTTGGATTTGCTTCTGCAATATTAGGATATTTTCCACTTGCCTTCCAATCAAACTTTCCTGACTCAGCTATTACACCGCCAAGAGTTGTTCCATGGCCTCCAATAAATTTTGTTGCTGAATGTACTACTATGTCTGCACCATGCTCTATTGGTCTAAGCAAATATGGTGTTCCAAATGTATTATCTACAACTACTGGAATTCCATGTTCATGAGCTATCTTAGAAATTGCATCTATATCCGGAATATCACTATTAGGATTTCCAAGGGACTCTAGATAAATTGCTCTTGTATTGTCCTTAATTGCTGACTGCACCTCATCTAAATTATGGGCATCTACAAATGTTGTTGTTATTCCAAACTGTGGCAATGTATGGGCTAGTAAATTATAGCTTCCTCCATAAATTGTCTTTTGAGCTACTATATGACCTCCTCCTGCTGCAAGTGCTTGTATTGTGTAGCTTATTGCTGCGCTACCAGATGCTAAGGCAAGAGCCGCACTAGCTCCCTCTAATGCTGCTATTCTTTTTTCAAAAACATCCTGTGTTGAATTTGTTAATCTTCCATAAATATTTCCTGCATCTGCAAGTCCAAATCTATCAGCAGCATGTTGGCTGTTATTAAAAACATAAGATGTTGTCTGATATATTGGTACTGCTCTTGAATTAGTTACTGGATCTGCCTCTTCCTGACCTACATGTAATTGTAATGTTTCAAATTTATAATTGCTCATAATCATTCTCCCTTCTCTTATCTAACTTATAAAGTAATTGTTTTGTTAGATTTATCCTAACATTCAAGGAAGGGTTTGAAAAATTCTTATATTTTATCATAAGTGATAAGAAATACTTATTGCGGCTATTAAGCTATCGTCTTAAAATCAATCTTTTTCGCTTGTAAATTCTCTTTCATAGATCATGTCACACAAATTCTTCATGGCGTTCTTAGTATCCAACATATACTCTGCCCTTTTTAATGCAATTTCTCTAGCCTTATTATACTCATCTTTATCTGTTGTAAGAATTTTTATTCTATCTAACATTTCATCATAATCCTTACATAAGAATTCAGGAGCAATATTATATGCTACATCACCATAATCTATGGCAAGAGCCACTAGTCCTTGTGCCATAGCTTCAACCACTGATGTTCCTCCGCCTCTCCTATAAGGATTAATATATAAATCACAAGCTCTCATAATTCCAGTTACATCATCTTGAATACCAAGATATCTAACATACTTAAAAAGGTCTGGTCTTTCTTTTTTTACATCTTCATAATTATCCCAAAATCCTAAAAATACTATATAGTGTTTATCTGATGCAAATTTTTCTAAAAAGTCTAAAAATTCTTTATTAACATCTAAGGATAATCTTGCTCCTACAACTACAGATACAAATACATCTTCTGCTATATCTAAATCTGACTTTTTATATATATTTTTCGCTTCTTTAATACTAAAGGTAAATGGCAAGGGGAAAAATCTATCATAATCAACTCCTACATATTTTAATAGTTCCTTTTCCTCTGTAGTATAATCTCTATTTCTTGTGTGATATGAACATATACAAGGAGTTATAAGGCTTGGCCCCATGGAAATAAAAACTACTGGAATTAGATCATCTATGCAATTTGCTAGTAAACTAGAATTACCAATTTCCATTACAAATGCAGGTTTTAACTCAGCTATAGTTTTATATAAAACTCTTACTACTTCAATGCTTGGCATATTGGGCTCACATTGAACATAAGGAATCACATGTCCTTTCCATTCAATACTTGTTTTTTCTAAATTATCCTCACGATAAGTTGCTAAAAAGAGATTTTTTAATGGAATACTTCCTACCATCGTCATTAATTCTGCTGTATTAACTATAATTACTGTTTTGCCAAGATCTTGTAAACAAGCAGCCCTATCAAGAGCTGATTTTGTTGGGCCATGTCCCGTTGCAATAAGCTGGGATGTTATAATGACAACTAAATCCTTATTTCTCTTAGAAAATGCAATTCTTTTTTCTGGCTTATCAAATACATTTTCTTCATAAAAAGCTTCTTTAAATTTCATATCTATTTCTTTTAATAAATCCCAATTATATTTCATAACCAATGGAATACTATATTCCTTAGTAACAAATGACCATCTTGACAGCTGATTCCATAAAAAAAGTTTGTTTTCCCAACTAAGGAATTGTGTTTTTGTAATTTCATCATAGAATCTGCATAGTCTATCTAGATCTACGTGCTCACTAAAAAATACTGACTCATTATAGATATAATCTAACATCTCATCATTATTAATCATATAAATCCCCCCAAATGTTTTAGTCATTTACTTTTTTCTTCTTTGAAAGCTCCAAAATCCAAGTCCGCCAAGAGAAGCTAGAAGAAGCAAATACCATACTCTGATATCATATGGATCCCCGGTCTTTGGTGAAGTAGACTGTGTGCTATTGCTACTATTCAACGAACCACTATACTAGTTTTTTGGCTCCTCTAATTCCTTCTTCTCATTCTTAATTTCCCAATGTATTAAAAATGTAAGAGCGGCTCTTAAAAGTATAATTGCGCCGAGTATTCCAAGTTCTGCCCATTCACGAACCACAACCGTTCTTAAAACCTCGCCACCTAACTTAAATTCTAGAGCTAGAGCAATTCCTTGAGCTAAAATTAACCTTATACTATCATCCTTCTTTAGCCAATAAATAAAGCTTTTAATAGCCGTGTAAACCAGAATACATATGCCAAAAAGCTCTAATAAAAGAGTTGAAAACTCTACTATGTATCTAAGAATAATCTCTGCCTGCTGATAAATCGTCTCCATAAATTATCCTCCACGAACTTATTTCATATATTTATATTCTAAAATAACTATAGTAAAAATGCAATTATTTGCCTCATAATATAACTGTTAAAAAAAGGCGATAGCCTTAAGCTATCGCCATGACAGTTATAACTTTAAAGTTAGCATGTAAAATTTATAGAAACCTTAAGCCAACCTCCAATTAGAAGTCTGTAGCTGAACTTCTCTCATATGAGCAAACATGCTATCTTTTCTAGATAACAATTCCTTTGGAGATGCATTTTCTAATACACGTCCATCCTTTAAAACAACGATTCTATCTGCAGCCTCAACAGTACGCATTCTATGAGCAATAATTATTACTGTCTTATTCTTAATTAAGCTAGATAAAGCCTCCTGAATTAATGTTTCATTCTCCACATCTAGAGAAGCTGTGGCCTCATCTAATAAAATAATAGGAGCATCCTTTAAAAAAGCTCTAGCTATGGAGATTCTCTGTCTTTCACCTCCAGAAAGGTAAGTTCCCTTCTCTCCAATCACAGTATTTATACCCTTTGGTAACTTATTAATAATATCCATACACTGGGCTCTTCTAAGGGCTTCTCTCTTGGCATTAGCATATCTGTAACTGACATCCTTAAAACTAATGCTACAATCCTTAGGCATTTCTTGCTTGCCCTCATTATCAAGAGATTCCGTATTTAAAATCTTATCCACTCTTTCAATAGCATCCACTAAAGTCATCTCCTGCTCCCCAGAATAAACTAACTTTGTCATAGCAACTGTCAAAAGAGGAGTGATAATTATGTAATACATCATGTTTAGCACAAGTTCTTGGCTTACTCCCTTAGTTGAAAAAATGTATGCTGCCACAACTAAAGCTACGAAAACAGAGTTAATAGCAGTCATATATTTAACCATAGGCATTGTCATACTTTTGGTATAAGTAATAGCCCAATCTGTGTAATCATCAATAGCCTTACTAAATCTCTTAAAGCTAAAAACAGTCTGGCCAAAGGTCTTAACTACTGGAATTTCTCGAACATACTCCACTCCCTCATTAGATATAAGAGGCAGTGTTAAGATATGTTTCATTAGTTTCTCTCTCATTGTTGCTTGTATATGAAAAGCTGCAATATGAGTACACATTAGAGCTAAAATATACATAAACATTGAACCTAACATAATTGCCACTGCCATCCAGCCTATCTTTGGTATTTTGTCTAAATTTTCTCCAGATAAGGCGATTTTTAAAATGCGCCAAATCTATAACAGTATTTAGATGTAAAATTCCCCATCTAATTACATGTTAGTCATAACTAACCAAAAAGTAAAGAGTTTTATCAAATCTTGACCTATTCTCCGACTGAGTTAAAAAATCATTGACACAATCAAATTCTATATCGTATACTTTCCTTAACAAACAAAGGCGTTTCGATTCAATATCGAAGCGCCTTTTTTGTTATCAAATTTCATATTTTATTTAATAAAGACGAAGGAGTCCAGACCAAGATAGAGGTCTGGGCTTTTTTGTTTAAGGATAGGAGGAATGGTATGGAGAGATTGTTAAATCACAAGAGCCAGATTAATAATCAGATGGCAAGATATGGTGTTAAGTTTGGCATTTATAAGGACGGGGAGTTTTTGGAACGCCTTTTTCCATTTGATCCTATTCCAAGAAAAATAACAGCCCCAGACTACGAAAAACTTGAAAAGGGGCTAATTCAGAGAGTGACAGCGCTAAATGCATTTCTTAATGACATTTACAATAATAAGAAAATTCTAGTGGACAAAATTATACCAGAGGAGTTTGTCTATAGGTCGCCAGGTTATTTATCGGCATGCGAGAATTTCTCACCAGAAAAGAAGATTCACAGTCATATTTCAGGTATTGACTTAGTTTTAGGAAAAGATGGAAAATGGTACATCCTAGAGGACAACCTTCGAATTCCCTCAGGAGCCTCATATCCCCTAATTGCTAGGAGCCTTTGTAGAAAATGTTCACCAGATACTTTCAGAAACAACGAAGTGGTGGATAACAGAAATTATGGACAGCTTTTAAAGGAGACTTTTGATAACGTAAATAAAGGCGGAATTAACGTTATTTACACACCAGGAAGGTTTAATGCAGCTTATTTTGAGCATTCCTTTTTGGCAGAAAAGTCGGGAGCAGTGTTGGCTGAATTTGATGATTTGTTTGTGGAAAATAATATGCTTTACTACAAATCTAGCAAAGGCCCTGTAAGGGTTGGCGCCATTTATAGAAGAATAAGTGATGAGTTTTTAGACCCACTTACTTTTAGAAGTGATTCCTTAATTGGAATTCCGGGAATTATGATGTCCTACAGGGCAGGAAATGTGGCTATTTTAAATGCACCAGGCAATGGAGTTGCCGATGATAAGGGAATTTATTACTTCGTGCCAAAGATGATTAAATATTATCTTGATGAGGAGCCAATTCTTGATAACGCTCCTACTTATTTGCCATTTTACAAGGAGGACTTAAATTACACATTGGAAAATTTTGACAAACTTGTAATTAAAGATGTAGCAGAAGCTGGAGGCTACGGCGTTGTATTTGCAAGAGAATTAACTAAGGCAAGAAAAGAAGAATTTATTGAAAAAATAAAGAAGGAACCTAGAAGATTTATAGCTCAGGAAGTTATAGATTTCGAGGATTTGCCTATTGTAGAAGGTGGCGAAACTGTGGATAGAAAGGCGGATTTAAGAGCATTCGTCTTAGCAGGCAGAAAGACAAAGCTTTGGCCTAGCGGTTTGACTAGATTTTCAAGAAACCCAGACAGCTTCGTGGTTAACTCATCTCAAGGAGGAGGTTTTAAGGATACATGGATTATGTCTCATTAACTAAAACTAATAGATTATATTGGCTTGGGCGTTATTGCGAGCGCGTCTTATCCACAACTCAGTACATGATGTATTGGTATGACAGCATGATTGATGGAGCGGCCATCGATTATAAGGACTACTGCGAGAAAATGGGTATCCCAGCAGACTATGAGAGCCCAGAAGCTTTCATACAGGAATACATCTTTGATAAGGAGAATGCATTTTCCTTAAGACATGCAGCAGAGGAGATGCTAGCTAACGGCATGGTTTTAAGAGAAACCATAAGTTCAAAAACCCTGGCCTACATTCAGATGGCTGTAAATGCTCTGGAGCTTGGAAAGACTGACAGCGCACCGGGTGTGGAGCTCCAATGGGTTGTGGATGATGTTATGGCTTTTAGAGGAAGCTGTGATGATTTTATTGAAGAGGAATTTGTAAGAAACATTATTAAAACAGGCATTAGCATTGAGAGGTTAAGCCTTTATCTACGTCTTGGTTATAATTTGGAAAATGTAGCAAAAGAGCTGAAGAAAATGCTAAACAGGCTGCATAAATCCGGCCTTCAGACTAATGCTATGTCCCTTGGACGAATTTATTTATATGGTAATGAAAATCAGCTAAATATTTCAGATGAGGATTTGTTAAAAGCAGTTGAAAACCTTGTAGTTTTGTAGGGAGGGATGTTTATGACAACATTAAGATTTAGCTATCAAACAAAGGTGGAATTTTCAGGGGATGTGACTAATCATGCTTTTTTACTGAGAGCATTTCCGATTGAAGAAAAAGGACAAAAAGTGCTGGATTTAATGCACACAAATTCCCCTATTGTAACTGGGGGACAGTATTTAAAGGATGGTTTTGGCAATACAGTTTATACAGGAAGGATTGATGGAGGCCATGATTCCTTGACTTATAAGGTTATAGGAACTGTGATTCGAGACGATTCTAAAAAGTCTTTTGAAAAACCTTTACCTTCTTATCGTTATCCCTCGGAGCTTACTAAGGCTAGTCCGGAGATAATAAATTTTCATAAAAATTTAAATCTACCTTCAAATCATTATGAAGCTGCAAAGATTATTTCAAAGGCAGTTTATGATTATATGATTTACGAAACAGGCACAACATGTATCTTTACTACAGCTGCTGATAGCTTTAAGGGAAGAAAGGGAGTTTGTCAGGATTATGCACATTTAATGCTTACTCTTTGTAGACTTTCAAAGATTCCTGCAAGGTATGTGTGTGGAATTACAATTGGTGAGGGTGAGACACATGCTTGGGTAGAAATTTGGAATGAGGGTTATTGGTATGGCTTTGATCCAACTAGAAACTGTTTTGTAGATGAGGGCTACATAAAATTTTGCATAGGCAGGGATTATAATGATTGCCCAATTCAAAGGGGCATCTTTAATGGTGATGTGCTTCAAAGACAGTCGGTCTATATGGAGGTGACAAAATTAAAGGAAGCTTTGCTTGCCTAAAAAGGGAGTTTATAGATGATTAGTAACGTAGTTAGTTTAGGATTGCCAGTAGGTGAAAAATTAGCAATCCCAAGGAATCGAATTAAGGGAGAGGCTAAAGATAATGGAAAGAGGATATGTATTGTAACAGGAACCCACGGAGATGAATTAGAGGGGCAATATGTCAGTTTTATGCTTAATAAGATTTTAGAAAAAAATAAATCTAAACTTCACGGCATTGTTGACATTTACCCCGCTAATAATCCTCTGGGAATCAGCACAATTTATAGAGGTTTACCAGGTTATGATTTAGATATGAACAGGATGTTTCCGGGAAGCTCCCATTCTTCAGGCTTTGATTATATGGTAAAAAAGATTTATGAAGATATTTGTGGAGCGGATCTATGTATAGACATCCACGCTAGTAACATTTTCTTAAGGGAAATTCCTCAGATTAGAATAAATGAAAATTCGGTTAAGACCTTGCTACCTCTTGCAAGACATATGAATATGGACTTTGTTTGGGTTCATCAGGCAGCAACAGTTTTAGAGAGCACCCTAGCCTACAGTCTGAATGAGGCAGGCACTCCAACTCTTGTTGTAGAGATGGGGGTAGGCATGAGAATTACTAAGGATTATGGTGATCAGCTAATTGATGGCATTATGGCAACTATGAAAAAAATGGACATGTGGGATGGTGATGAGGCACCTATAAAACCACCAATAGTTAGTACTGACGGGCATGTTGGATTTATAAACGCCAATGAATCTGGTCTTTTTATTGCTTACATTAATCACGGTAGAAGGGTTAGAAAAGGCGAAATCATAGGGGCTGTTGTGGATTCCCTTGATGGGACTATAAAAGAGGAACTTAAAAGCCCGGTAAGCGGTTTGGTCTTTACTTTAAGGGAATATCCAATCGTTTACAACGGTTCCCTAATTGCAAGAGTACTAGGAGGTTTGTAAAAAAATGACACAAGAAACATTATTTGAGGTAAACGCCATGCCCTACAGGCAGGCAATTCCAGTTTATGGTTATAGATTTGGTAGTAACAAAAAGACCCTAGCCATTATGGGCGCCATGCGAGGTGACGAGTTTCAGCAAATGTATATTTGCGCAAAGCTTGTTAAGACTCTTACAAAAATCGAGGCCGAAGGGAATCTAAATAAGGACTACGGAATCTTAGTAATCCCTTCTGCTAGCCAGTTTTCCATGAATGTGGGCAAACGTTTTTGGCCCGTGGATAACACAGATATTAATAGAATGTTTCCAGGCTATGATAAGGGCGAGACTACACAGCGCCTTGCGGACAGCATTTTTAGGGAACTAAAAGGCTATCAGTATGGAATTCAGCTGGCTAGCTTTTACATTGCCGGGGAGTTTTTACCCCATGTGCGCCTTATGAATACAGGCTACACAAACCCTGATGATGGCTATCTTTTTGGCCTACCTTATCTAGTTTTAAGAAAGCCAAAGCCTTACGACACCACCACACTTAACTATAATTGGCAGGTTTTTGAAACAGATGCCTTTTCGGTTTACACCAAGGCCACTGAGCGTCTGGATGAGGAAAATGCAAACATTGCCCTAGAGGCCATCTTAAGATTTATGGCTAAAAAAGGCTTTATAGATTACGAAGGTGAGTTTGGCACAAAGACAAGTTTTGTTGAAGAATATGACATGCTTACAATTCAAACAAAGGCAGCAGGTCTTTTTATACCTATTGCAAAAGCTGGAGATCTAGTTCTTGAAAATGAAGAAATAGCAGAAATCCTAAGTCCCTATACTGCAGAAAAACTAGAAGTCATAAAAGCTAAGAAAAAAGGAAGAGTCTTTTTTGTAAGACATGCGGAAGCTATTATGGAACATGATTTGATCTTTAGGATTATTCCGGAGGAAGTGTAGGGATTATCTTTTTGGACTATAGAATTGTCTTGATTTTAAGCGTCTAGCTTCTTCAACTGTTGCTGAATTAAACATGTCTCTTAATTCAGCAGCTAATTGTTCGGAAGATTCTGCTAAAAGTACCTGATTTAGCAAAGCTTCCATGAGCTTTCCAAAAGCTTCATCTTTAGTTTCTGAGAAAAGTCCTACAAAAAAATCATAATCTAATGTAAAATATAATTGAGCCATAGTGTTCATCCTTTCAATTATGTTTTGTGTGGTAACTTAATTTTAACTGAAAGATGAGCTCTTGGCTCTTTTTATTTTTTGAATTTACACCATTATATGGGCTTTATCTTGGCAAGCTTCTAGGCGCCTAAATATTTGCTAATAACTGCTTTTATTTCATTGCTAGCTAATGGAGTTGAACCTGTCTCTTCAGTGATAATCACATTTTCTCCAATAAATAAGCCTTCCTGCAACATTAATTTTAGTCTATTAACTGCGTGTTTTGCATATTCCTTATCATCCATCATTCCCCTATGTTCCCAATAAATTACCCTTCTCTTCTTTACATCAAGAATTGTAAAATCTGGATAAATAGTCATTCCATTCTTAAGATGTAAAGGACATTCATATTTATATGGCACCCCAAAATCTAATAAAGCATTCGCTATATTAAGCTCTGACTTGGATCTAACCCTTTCCTTTCTCCTAGTCTCAAAATACGGAACATAATCCGAAATAGCTTTACCTTTATACGGGATACTTAGCCACTTATTAGCAAAATCCTCATCTGACATATCAATTGCTTTTATATAATTTTTAACTTCTATGGGATTATTAGAATAAGCATTTTGAATCTTGCTTATAGAATTCTCTGATTTGACAAGAAATTTCTTTAAACTATTAATTTCTATATTAACTAATTTAGTGATTTTTTCATCATACGCTTTTTGTAAATATCGTCCAATAGTTGATTTATCCGCCTTTGAAATATATTTTCCAGTCGTTTCTTTAGTATGCGTTCGTAGATAAAACTGAACTCCCTTTTTTGTTTTACTTATATGAATCTTTCCTGGCGGTGCCTTTTCAAGCTCTTTTTCTTTCATGGACTTAATTTGAAGCAATTCAGTATATCGCTTTTTAGCTTCAAAATACAGGCTTGTGTAGCTTGTTATCATATTTTGCTTTTGATTCCTCATATTTTCTCCTTTCTCTTATGTTCTCCTTTCTCTTATGTCCGGACAGCAATTTTTCTTGTTCCTTGATTTCTGCTGTGCTTTTCCTTCCTTCTTTCTCTGTCTGGACAGCAATTCCTCTTGTTTTTTTATTTCTGCTGTGCTTCACCTCTCTTTTATTCCTGTTTGTACAACAATTTGGGGGTTTTCTTGATTTCTGCTGTGCTTTTCTTTCCTTCTTTCTCTCTTTGGACAGCAAAATTCTAGATTTTTTAAGATTTGTGGTTTCTTAAAGAACGTAACATTAACCACACACCTACATTATTACCCAATATACACCTAATTGTCAATTATCTCCATCATATACTACTTCCATCATCTATTATCCCCTTCATTACTACTTCCATCATCTATTATATCCAACATAATATCTGCGAATTGAGGGTCAAATTGAGTACCTTTGCCTTTTTTAATTTCTTCGCGCACCTTCTCTTGTGGGAGGGCATTTCTGTAGCTGCGGTTACTTGTCATTGCATCATAAGCATCGGCTACTGCTATAATTCTTGCTACTTCTGGAATATCTCCGCCTGATATTCCTTCAGGATATCCCTTACCATCATATCTTTCATGATGGAATTTTGCACCGAGAGAAAGCTCTGGCATTTCCTTGATATTGCTTAGAATTTTGTAGCCTATGGCAGGATGCTTTTTTATGCAGGCAAATTCTTCATCATTGAGTCTTCCTGGCTTGTTTATTACTTCATCTGGCACACCTATTTTGCCAACATCATGAAGGAGGCCCAACATAAAGATTTTCTCCTGCTGTTTTTCATCATAACCATAACGCCTTGCGATTTCCTTAGAATATGCTGCCACCCTTCCTGAATGACCCTTTGTATAATTATCCTTAGCATCAATTGCATCTGCAAGGCATTCAACCACATGTAAAAATAAACTCTCATTTTCTCTAGTCTTCTCAGCTACCATGCTCCAAAGATTATTTGTAAGTTTTACAAGTTCAATGGCATGCTTCACCCTAAGAACTAACACGCTTGGAACAAATGGTTTTCTAATAAAATCCATAGCACCAAGTAGCAAGCCTTGTGTCTCTATTTCCTCATCTTCCTCAGCAGTCAAAAAGATTACAGGTGTGTCAGCCCAAGAAATTTGACTTCTTTTTAGCTCCTTTATTACATCAAAGCCGCTCATTTCCGGCATATTTATATCCATTAAAATTAAATCCGGAGCCAAATGATCTTGCATGTATTCTAATAATGCTTTTCCAGATTTCAAAGCAACAGCCTTAAATCCAGCATCAGTCAAGGTTTTCCAAGCTTTTTTTAAAATTATAGAATCATCATCAACAACGATTATTTGAGAAATCATAAGCTTACCCCCTCTCTAATTCTTTTCAATATGATATACTTAAAAAAAGCGTAATTTCCATGGAGGAATTTTCTATGAATAATATAGGCAAAGAAATTAATATTCCAGGTATTGATACAAATAAAGCTATTGCAACTTCAGGTTCTAAGGAGCTTTTCTTAGAGCTTCTTGGTGATGTTTACAAACTTATAGATGAAAAAAGCAAGCAAACAGAAGATTTTCTTGCAAATGCTAATCTCAAGGATTTCACAATTACAGTTCATTCTCTTAAGACCATCTGCCGCATGATTGGTGCAACTGCCCTTAGCGAGGATTTCTTAACTCTTGAAAAACTAGGAAAAAATGAGCAACTAAAACAAATTAAAGAAATTGCCCCTGGCATTATAGAGTCTTTTCGCGCTTTAAAACCTTATCTTGAACCTTTTGCTCTAACAAAAGAAACAGCCAAAAAGGAATTTAACAAAGACTCAATCCTTTCCCTATTGGATAATCTAGTTTACGCCCTTAATGACTTTAATCTTGCCGATGCGGAAGAACTTACTAAGCAAGTTCTAAGCTACAACTGCAGCCAAGAAATCAGCAGTAAATTTGAAAACTTGTCAAATCTAGTTTCAAATCTTGACTACGATGAGGCCATCTCCCTAGTACAAGATCTTAGAGAAATTATCAAGCCTTATTAGCAATGCAACTTTTCTAACAGCTTCTTTTTATACCTTTCTTATATTTCAATGCCTTTTATACTTCACAACACAAGCTATCACTTTACAGCTATGCTTCCGTATTTTTCTACTGCTTCATCTACTGTCATAGTATTATTTATGACTGCGTAGGCTGCTGCCCTAAACTGCTTTACTGTTGTATCAAAAATTTCCGTGTCTCTAAAACTAATGGTTCGATTATCTGGGAAGCCCGAAAGAGAAGCGTACACCTCATCAAGGGAATAATCTTTAGTAGGCGTAATCAACCTTTTTTCTTGGGCCATAAGTCCAAGCTCTTTCTGACTTGTTAAAAATCGTATAAATTCATTTGTCATATCAATATTTGCACTATTTTTATTTACACAAAACAGAATAGAAATTGAATCCATGTAGTAACCACCATCATCCCCTGAAGGTGCTATGTAAAAATCATATTTAAATGGATTGTTTGAAAATGCTTCTGACTTGCTTTCACGCTTTTTTGTGCCTGAGACCACATCTCCTGAGCACAACATCATAGGAACATCGCCCTCAAAAAATCGCATAATTACTGCATCGTAGTCATTTTCTATTTCTCTACTACACTTATTTATATCTATACATTCTGAATCCACGAACTCCTTTAATCTTGTAAGAGAATTTCTCATTGTTTCACCAGCTAAAGGATCAAGGTTATTTAGGGCATCTTCAACGCTTCTATCATCCTTTACAGTCTTAGCAAACATAGGATAAGCAAAGGTGTAGCCTATTCCTGGAGTTGTCATGGTATTGGCACCCATAACTGGAGATTCATATCCTGCTGCCTTTAACTTTTTACTTACGTCTAATAATTCCCCGTAGGTCTCTGGCACTTTTAACCCTTCTTTTTCAAAAATATCCATATTTACTAGCATGCCATAGGATGTGGCAAAAATTGGTAATGTCAAGATTTGACCATCCTCCATCTCCCAACTAACCCCTTCTCTTATGCAATCAAGATCTATATCTAATTTTTCATCAGAGAGATCTTTGGCATTATTAAATAAATCTGCAAATTGTTCATTTCCATACATCCATGGTTGTACCACATAAATATCAGGAGGCTCTTGGCCTGCCAATGCCGGACCTATTGTATTTCTGTAATCGTCAAGGTAAGTATATCCAATTTCCCCATTTGGATAATAAGAATAGAATCTTTCAAACTCACTTTCTAAAGATTCAAAATTAGCATATGTTCCCACAACAGAAATCTTATAATTTATATTAGCGTCATACTTAGGCCTAAATTCTTTACTTTCACTATTACTCTTTTTACAGCTAGGGACAGAAACTAGCAAAATTGCTGCAAAAACCACACTAACGATTCTCTTAACAGTTCTCCCCATACGCTCTCCTTTCTAGCAAAACTAATAGAAACCCCATAAGAAATTCCTATAAAAATTCCTATAAAAATTCCTTTATCAGATCAATAAGTTCATCCTTATCCATTTCTTTAAAATCTCGAGATAGTAATTTAACGTCATCAAAGCTTTCTTCCAGCCTCATTTCTTTATCCACAAGTATTAAAGAAACCTCATGATTTTCTAAATATTTAATAGCCTGTTCCTCAGATTTAACAAGCACAATATTTCCTGTATCTTCTAGCCACTCTTTGATTTTTCTCAAAACCCCAAGATCTTTATTAATTACTAAAATATTTTGTGGAGCAGTAAAACTCTCAGTCCTTTTATCTTCATTATTAAGCACTACTAAATCAGTTGATAAATAATTTAAAATCATATTTTCAAGCTTAACTGTATCTATAGGTTTGGTAAGATAATCATCAAAACCTGCCTCTATGTATTTTTCACGCATTCCAGAAATTGCATTAGCCGTAAGACAAATCACTGGTGTATTCTCATTAGCCGTGTCCTTTAATGTTCTCATTTCCTTAATGGTTTCAATTCCATCTTTACCTGGCATCATATGATCTAGAAAAATAATATCGTAATGTTTTGTCTTAAACTTACTTATGCAGGCATCTCCACCATCTGCAGTATCAATTTGAATTTTTGTTTCTCTAAGCAAGCTAATTAAAACCTTAAGATTTATCTCTGTATCATCAACAATAAGAATTTTCGCTTTTGGAGCCTCAAACTTGGCTTTATACGCCTTTTGTTCACTTCTAAACTGCTTAAAGGCCTCATCATAATCCCCTATCGCTTCCCAATCAACAACTTTCTGCCTTAATTCAAAGGAAAAAACAGAACCAACTCCATATTCACTTTCTACATAAATCTTACTTCCCATCATATTAAGAAAACTCTGTGCAATTGCCATTCCAAGTCCAGTTCCCTCAACATCTCGATTTTTCTTCTCTTCAATTCGCTCAAAGGCAATAAAGAGCTTGTCCAAATCTTCTTTTTTTATACCTACTCCTGTATCCTTAATTTCCACATGTAAACTTACTTCATCTTGTCTTTTATCAGATTTAGTACTTGTAATAGTAAATGTTATGCCTCCTTCTTTTGTGTACTTCACGGCATTTGATAAAATATTAGTAATAATCTGCTTTATTCTTATTTCATCGCCAATTAACACCTTTGGAATATTTCTATCCACATTTAATTCAAAGAAAAGCCCTTTTTCCTCGGCCTTACACGTAACCATATTAACCAAATCATTTAGTAACGAAACGAAATTATAACTTTCCAACACAAGTTCCATCTTGCCAGCTTCGATTTTTGAAAAATCTAATATGTCCTTAATAATAGCAAGTAAGGTGGTACCTGCCATTTTTATATTGTTGGCATATGTCAAAATTTCTTCATCATGACTATTTCTAAGAATCATCTCGTTCATGCCAATAATGGCATTCATAGGTGTTCTAATATCATGGGACATAGTTGATAAAAACTGTGATTTAGCCTCATTTGCCTGATTTGCAGCTATAGCTGCCACTTCAAGTTTGCGATTAAAAGCACGAAGCACTAATAAATTAAAGTGGAGCAAAATCATAAGTCCCACGCTTGTCATTCCAAGTAAAAGCCAATCTACAGACCTGTTATCTGTTAATTCCTTAGCAGGAATATAGGCAATCAAATACCAAGAATCTAAGCTTGTTAAAGGTGTATATGCAATAACACAATCCTCACTTTTTGAATTACGAATATGCATAGAAGCTATATCCGTGTGAATACTTTCCACAACCTTATTAAACTCCTTATTAGACATAGGATTATAGGATTTAAAATACTCGTAAAAATTGCTATTTTTTAGAGATTTTCCATGAATCATATAATTTCCGTCCCAATCAATAATAGATATTTCCACCTTTTCATATTCGCCCTTTAAAAAAACGAGCTTTTGCTCTAAACGGCTTACTGGCACAACTCTAATAATAAGACCATCTCTAATTACACCTTTTTCCTCATCAAGAATCTTAACATTATTTAAAAATGCAATGGATTGCACACCATTTAATGGATTTGTATATGCTCTTGTTAGGTTAACTTTACCATCCAAATTCTTAATATCAAAATTATCAAAAATTGATATATGAGAATAATCCACTTGATAATTATTTGAATTTGTTGTACTAGGCGATGTAGATATACCAAGCAAAGATCCATCATCAATATATATTAAATGTCCAGATATTTCAGAGGATATTTTAACTTTTCTAATATAAGAAACCGCTTCCTCTATAGTCATTGGATTTCCTGCATCTGCTAAACTATTAATATAGTTCGACCAAATATCGCACAAATGCTGCTCATCCTCTAAATAATTATCAATAATTTGTTCTGTGGTTATAGTCATTTTCTCAAAAGACGCAACTAAAGCACGGTTTGACTCTAAGGCTCTATCATTGGCATATTTCACAATAATAAAAAGAATCAAACCTACTATCAATATATTAGTGATAATAATATATCTCCTCTTCAAACTGTATCCCCTATTCAACCTATTTTTTACGATCAAAATTATATTTAAATTATACTATAAACACAAAAAATTGTCTTATACTATATTGTAATTGTATAGAAAAAATATTAACATTTGTATTTTTCTTACAAAGTGGTATCCTTATTAGATAGTGACAGATTGAAAAGGAGTGAATAAAATGAAACAAAATCGTATTGACCGTATTTTTATGGCCTTAAAGGAAATGAATGTACAACAAATGTTAATTGTAGATCCTATGTCTATATATTATCTTACTGGTATCTATCAGGAACCCTTTGAACGTTTCTATGGATTATTGCTTAGAGAAGATGGAAAGAATGTCTTTTTCTTAAATAAATTATTTAATGCTCCTGGGGAGCTTGGAGTTGAAAAAGTTTGGTATTCAGATACCGACGATGTGGCTGATGTTATAATGCCATATATTAATCCTGACTGGACTTTAGGTGTTGATAAGGATATTCGCGCAAGATTCCTTCTCCCACTTATGGAACGTAATGCAGCTAAGGGCTTTGTTAATTCATCAATTGCTGTTGATACTACTCGTGGTATTAAAGACGAAGAAGAACAGGAAAAAATGCGTGTTGCAAGTCATATTAACGACCTAGCAATTGCTAAATTTAAAGAACTTGTTCACGATGGTGTAACTGAAAAGGAAGTTGCTGATCAGACTCTTAAGATTTATCAGAACCTTGGAGCAGATGGTTTCTCCTTTGAACCATTAGTTGCCTTTGGTAAAAATGCAGCAGATCCACACCATTCACCAGATAATACAGTAATTAAGTCTGGTGATTGCGTACTCTTTGATGTTGGATGCATTAAGGATGGATACTGTTCTGATATGACAAGAACATTTTTCTATAAGGAAGTATCCGATAAGGACAGATTTATCTATAATACTACTCGTGCTGCTAATGAAGCTGCTATCGCTAAGATTAAGCCAGGCATTAAGTTAAAGGAACTTGATAAGACTGCAAGAGATCTTATTTCAAATGAAGGCTATGGCGAGAACTTCACTCACAGACTTGGTCATTTCATCGGCCTATCAGAGCATGAATTTGGCGATGTTTCATCAACTAATGAGACAGAAGCTAAGGCAGGTATGATTTTCTCAATTGAACCTGGTATTTATGTCACAGATGAAGTGGGTGTTCGTGTAGAAGACCTTGTACTTGTAACTCCTGATGGTGTTGAAGTACTTAATAGCTATCCTAAGGAATTAGAGATTATTGGTAGATAAGTCTTAGTACTTAGATTAAAAAAACAGGCCCTAACACAGTTTTAATAACTGTGCTAGGGTCTCTTTATTATTAACTAGTTTCTCATATCATGCCGATGAAGTTTTACCATTGTTTTTTAGTCATTTACTTTTTTCTTCTTTGAACCCCCCAAAAATCCAAGTCCGCCAATAGAAGCTAGAAGAAGCAGATACCATACTCTGATATCATTTGGGTCTCCGGTCTCTGGTGCAGTAGACTGTGTGCTATTGCTACTATCCGACGAACCACTATCTGAAGTTGTGCTGCTATCGCTTAATGAAGCCTGATCTTTGTAAGCTAGGGCATATGTTGAAAACTTATCTGTTTCAAATGTGAATACATGTGTGTTTTCATCATAAGTGCCTGTGATATCTGTAGCCTCGCCTTCATGTACACGGATGATTTCAAAGGTTCTGCCACTCTTCCTCAAGCTTTCAGGAATAACTATACTTGCTTGTACTTTACCATTGGTCTCAGTAACTTTTGTTGCATCGTTACCTCCGACTTTCTTAAACAAATTAATATCAAAATAAAGTCCAACAGTAAAATCACCAGAAGTATCCTGAATTAAGGTCTTATCTGTCTCTTGTACAGAATCACTCATATCCTGAATATCAAGCCACACATTAACACCCTGAGCCACTTCTTCTGGTGTGAGTGCTAAAAGTGTAGTCAAGTTATCATTGTTTTCAATCTTTGCTCCAAAAGGATTGCTTTCTGATGTTACTGCATCTGTATCTGTAATATCGTTTACAGCACCTGCTGTGGTAGCAACATCCGCATATGGAACCTTTGTACTAGTGTCCGTACTATCTAATGAACCTCCGGAAGAATTATCATTCTGATTAGTTATAGGAGTGCCTTTTTTCTTTATAATTGTATAATTTGAGAATTTATCTGATGAAAATGTAAGTCTTCCCATAGTAGAATTATATATAGCATCTAATTCCTCAAGAGTTCCATTGTGGTTTCTTACAATACTATAAGTCTCTCCTTCAGACAGATTGTTTGGTACACTTAAGGAAAATGAAGCTGCACTCGAAAGATCTGTCATATTGTTAGTCCAATAATTACTTGCATTTGAAAAATAATCTCCGCTACCACCTTTACTAATAACATTGGTCATAGTGATATCGACAGTTTCAACAGCACTTACAAAATCATCGCTGTCATTACCCATGGCTGTCTGAATAGTGTCATCGTCAGGATTGCTTTTCCCTCCTGTTACGCCGACTGCCACATTACCAGTGTTGAGAGCTGCATCTGTTCCGCTTACGCTAAGCCCTGACACACTACTGCTTCCACTGACTTTTACCTGGGGATTTGTTTTGCTAAAAGCACCTGCAAGGTGGAAATTTCCATTCATTGTCACAGTAAAAGTACTTTGGCTTGCTTGTGCTACAAGCGTCTGGCCATTCAAACTGGCACTTGTAAGCTGATATCCCGCTTTAGGGACAAACTTTAATGTAACCACATCTCCTTTTTTACATTGAATATAGCCTCCATTATTTTTATCGACTACAAGGTCAACCTTACTGCCGCCTCTTGTAGCACCAACATATTCAACAGTTCCTGTACTTGCATCAATGTAAGCATCAGACCAACCACCAGTTCTTTCCTTTGGATCGTAGGTCCAAAGAATCGTCACATCATCACTTTGTTCTCCTTTGGTAACAGAAATATTATAGGCTCCGTTTTTCTTAGAAACCTCCCGTGAGGCTATTCCTTCCCCATTTATTGCACAATCGTTTCCGTCTATTGAGGCGCTTGCAATTTTGAAACCACCAAATTCTGGAGAAATAGTAATAGTGTATTTGTCAGCCTCATTTACAGTTACTGTGCCTTTATTGTCTTGAATATTTAATCTTTGAGTTTCTGTTCCGTCGAATACCGAAATCTCTGCTATTATATCAACATCACCTGATAGAGTAAAACTGAGCGTAATTCTTTCCTGTGAACCACCTCCTTGACTAGGGTCTCCAGGACCTGGACCAGGATTTTCACCACCTTGATTGTTTGATATAACTTTAATATATATGTTTAAAGTATTCGTTTCATTTATATCCAATGGCAATGAGCCCGTTATCCCACCAATATCATTAACTTTGTTGCCGCTAATAGTAATACTGCTACTATTAAAATCTACCAAGTTGCCATCTGTTTCAACTTTAAGTTTAACCGACTTGGTACCTTTTGGAATGTCTCCATTATAAGTTCCAGTTTCAGGGCTAATAGTAACTGGCTGTTCTCCAAGCTCGTTACCGGTTCCACCACCATTATCGAAAAACCTGATTTCCAGACTGAGGTTATTTGAATTAACTGCTAAATCCGCTTCGAGTGTAGCACTATAAGTTCCGGTTCCAGTTCCGGTTCCGCTTTCGCTTTCGCCTTCGCCTTCTGCATACGTCGTTAAACTGGTTACCGGCATTAATCCAAGCACCAACACAAGACTAAGCATGATGCCAAATAGTCGTTTCATCTTAATCTTCATAAGTTCCTATCTCCTTTATATCTTTATTTACAGCTGTTATGGTCGCTGCATCACCTTTAAAACACAAAAAGCCGCCGAACTTAACAGGGCATATTTGCCCCATCAAATCCGACGGTTATCCATCATCATCATATTCTGTTTTATCCCAAAAAAGGCCGCAACTAACCCCTGCTCTGCTCTGCTCTGCTCTGCTCTGCAAGATTGTAACATTCTTCGCATGACTGCCAACTCCCCTTTCATTTAACCTTAACAAAGTGTATATCGGCTACTCTTACAATAAGCTTTAGTTTTTCACACAGACCTTTAGTCTTTTTGTATTTATTATATTGTATCAGAATACACAGTTTTTTATAAGAGTTTTTTCACAATTTGGCGATTATGTTTTATCTTTCAAGTCATACGCTTTAATACTTGTTACCAAAATGTTGACAAGTACAAAGGCTACCTCTACGTTCCGGTCGACACTAAACAAGCGTCCCCCGAACGCTTAACGCCATGTCATGGGCACTTTCCTTACACAGGAGTATTGGTTCGTTGGAGCACTGAACTTAATACAATTTAACCTTACTTCCCCTGAGGTGTTCAAAAGAGGTTCATTTGAACCCCCTAGAGAAATGTCACTCGCAAGCATAAAAGATGGCAGGCAGTCTCGTTATAAGACTACCTGCCTGTTGATTAACTATTCAATATTTCTTGTTTTTTCATTTCAAATTCTTCTTGGGTCAAAACACCTTCATCAAGCAAACTTTTAACCTGTTGCAATAATTCCATTTGTTCTTTAACAGACATTTTGGGTGTGTTAATGTTTGGTTGTTTTTGTTCACCTAGTGCCCTTTTCTTTGCATCAATCATTGCCTTTTGCTGATTAACCCTATTCTGAAATATAGAATTTTTTTGTTCTTGAATTTCTTGCTTTTTTCTTTTTTCTTCTAATTCTTCTAATTCTTTCCGTTCAGCATATGTCATCTTGGGTTTTAATCCAAACTCCTCTCTAAATTCATTTCCCATTTCTGTAAATTCATCCTGTATATCTCGAACTCCAATATCATCCAAGAACTCATCCATCATACCTGATAAAATGCCTTTTTTCTTCTGTTTCCCCATTGCCTTTGTGACCGCTTTTGTTACACCTGTTGCTGTAAAATCACCCGACTTTATCAAGTTCTTTGCTACCATACCAGCAATTTCTTTTTCCGAACCTCCTGCAGTAGGCATCTCATCTTGAGCTTTTGATCTGAGTTCCAAAATTCTATCAGTATCTTTCGCTTCAATAACAATACTCTGATAGTAATTGAAATCATAGTATTCTGCATCAGGACCCATTTGATCATTTATTGCCATAATTAGAACCTTTAATTCATTTTCATTTCCAGACTGCAAAGCAAAATCCTCCACTTTGCCGCCTATATATAATTCCAACTGTTTTTCTCCATTGGATGCTTCACCTTGAATTGCTTGATTTATGATAGAATAATCATAACGTTCAATTCCCTTAAAATTATTTAGCATTCCATACTTTTCTAAAATAACACTCTGATTTGTTATTGTTAAGACATGTGTATATGCTCCCCAAAATCCATGACGTACACGCGATACTTTATAAACTATCTTTTCTCCTGAGTTTAATGCATATTTTTGCTTTGCCATATATATGTACCTCCATAATAATATCAAGCTGTTTAGCCTATATTATACCATGTAAATTTTGCGAATAATTATGTTAACTATTATACCTTATATTGGCAGATTGGCGTATCCATTTTGTCATATTTCTGCAATATAAAAAGTCAAACCCGTCAAACTCGATGGTTACTGACGAATCTGACCTTTTTAAACCAAATTCCTGACCTCAGGAAACTGGTCAAGAATACTGCGTCCTGAGTTTTCACAACCATAGTCTGGCTCTATTATTTTCTTTACAATATACTTCAAAATTGGAAACTTCTACTCTTTATCTACACTAATCCAGTATTTGTATTTATTCCTCTATTGTTTTATCTCCATAAAATTGCATTAGCATTAGAATCAAGGTACTTCCTGAAAGGATTCCATCCATAATACCTGCTGGTAATAAAAACATCATTAATATAAGAGTAATGAAAGAAATAATTAGAGACAAGGCCAACCCCCACATTCGATTTTTAAGT
Organism: Lachnospira multipara LB2003; assembly: GCF_000702205.1. GTDB lineage: Bacteria > Bacillota > Clostridia > Lachnospirales > Lachnospiraceae > Lachnospira > Lachnospira multipara_A. Next base: position 505,852 of record NZ_KL370871.1, read on the forward strand.
AGACCTATTGCTCCTATTAATCGAATGACTCCATATATTGCCCCCATAACCATCATCATATAAAGATTATCTTGAAAATATGGAAGCTTAAATTCAAAATACTGGCCAATATCAAACCTATCAGTTCCTAACAATAAAGCTATTATCATACAAAGAACTCCACCAAGTTCCATAAAGCCACCATGTATTATCATTATAGCTGCAGCTACCTTATACTTTTTCATATAGTATTTTCCTCCCAATTCATTTATGCTCATCTACATACTGTGAAAAATCTGGAATTTTTGACCAATATTTAATTCCCCAAATAGGCACTTGCTCCTCTTCAATCAATTTCCTACCAGGTCTTCTTTCCTGTTTTTGCAAGGATTAAGGCATCATCATAGGAACAACCATGTTCTCTTGCATACATATATAGAGCCTTATCCAAGTACGGATACTTTCTCGGATCCACAAATCCACGATTTGCCTCCAACCATGCGCGATGATAAAATCCCTGTAACTTTTCTTCATCTACATCAAATAATCCCATAATATTCACCCTCCTTAATAGAAATCTCCATCAATCCTTCGCTCAACGCAAAGAACCATTGATTTTACAATACATCTTCTAATGTAATACTACTCTCTGTTTTCTTAACTATAATTTCTTGACCAGTTCCTCAATCAGCCGATTTACAATTTCTGGTGCATCGGTATTAGAATTATGCCCCGCATCTTTTATCCATTCTATCGGAATTCCGGTATTCTTATGCCACGCCTTATTATATCGGATACAAGAGCCGGCATGATCTTTTTCTCCGCAAATTAAAATAGAAGGGCACTTAATCTCATATGGCAAATTGGCCTCCATTGCTTCCGCCAATATCCGATAGCCATGACCTGCTATTTTTGCATATCTCTCCTGATCACCATTATAGGTCATCATCATATTATGCATTATTTTTCTTCCATAGCTCGACCTAGCAACACCATTCGTTCCCAGCTTCAAAAGAGACTTCCAAGGATAGTGTCGATACACCGGCTCCATTCGCTTCAATAGCCAAATTTCTGCGGCCGTCACGTACCTACGCTGTAAAGGTGCCGAATCCACAGAAACAAAACCCTTTAACTTTTCAGGATAAAGCTGTGCATACGCCTGTCCAACGTAACCGCCCATAGACTGACCAATAATTATAGGATGGTCAAATCCCTCTTTTACCAGAATTTCGTCTAGCCATCTTGCTTTATCCATCAAATTAAAATCAAAGCGAAATGGCCAAGAAGCAGCATGCCCAGGTGCATCCCATACAAAAACCGGATACTTACTTTCAAAATATTCAATTTGCTTTTCAAACAATCTGTGATCTGCGGTAAGTCCAGGTAAAAAGACTAACTGCAACTCACTATTTATTGACTCTTTATTTATCCAATAATGTATATTGCCACATGGAGTAGCATATATTTGTTCTGTCATAATTCCCCTCCAGAATATTATATTAAAAATCCAAACTCCT
>NZ_JNKW01000004.1 GCF_000702205.1 Lachnospira multipara LB2003
GACGCGGGTCCATCTTATACCACCGGAGTTTTTCACACTGTATCATGCGATACTGTGCGCTTATGCGGTATTATCAGCCGTTTCCAGCTGCTATCCCCCTGTATAAGGCAGGTTACCCACGCGTTACTCACCCGTCCGCCACTCAGTCAACAAATCGTCACCCCGAAGGAATCGTGATAAGTTGCTTCGTTCGACTTGCATGTGTTAAGCACGCCGCCAGCGTTCATCCTGAGCCAGGATCAAACTCTCATAAAAAGTTTTACCTTAGCTTAGTTCTGAACGAACTAGCTTATAGTTCCGTTTCCGTTTAACATTACTGTTATTAAGGATAATCATTTTTAAACTTATGTTTAACGATTGATTAACTCGCTTGAATTTTTTTCAAAGAATTTTCAAGGTTGTCATTCTGTTCAGTTGTCAAGGTTCTTATTGTTTATCAGAAGCAATCTTCCGACTTAGCAAAATCATTAAATCTAATGATTTTGAGCGGAGAGGATGGGATTCGAACCCATGCGCCCGTGAAGACAAACGGTTTTCAAGACCGCCCCGTTATGACCACTTCGGTACCTCTCCAGAACTTTTATTTTGTTTCTGTGTCGTTGCTGTATCGCAGCGACTCGTATATAATAACATCATCCATATTTTTTGTCAACACATTTTTCGTAATTTTTTTCGATTTTTTCGCATAATTTCTATACTTTACAAACTATTCTAATAAGCTATTTACTAGCGATATGTTTGTTTTTCTATAGATATATCACAAGAATGTGCCTGAAATGCTGATGAATACTGGCTTTGATGGCTTTTTCTTCTCTTTTTAGCCTTCTCTTCGTGTTTAGTTCCTATTTATTTTTTGTTCTATCCATATGTTTTATAAATATTAAAAAAGAAGGTGAAATTCTTATGTTTTCGCCTTCTTTTTGGAATTATTTTTTACTTTTTTCTATTTATTTTTCATTCTTATCTTATGTGCTATATAGGATTATTTACTCTTTATTATAGAATATTTGAGAAGATTGGGGCGATGATTACTGTTAATAGTCCTGCTATGGCTAGTGAAAGACTGCTTATTGCTCCTTCTACTTCTCCCATTTCCATTGCCTTTGATGTTCCCATGGCATGGGATGATGTTCCTATGGCAACGCCTTTTGCTATTGGATCCTCTATTTTAAAGAGTTTACATATCATTTCTGCAAAGATATTTCCAAATATACCTGTTATTATGATTGAAGCTATTGTTATTGTTATTATTCCGTTCATCTCTTCTGAAACACCTATTCCTATTGCTGTTGTTATGGATTTTGGCAATAGTGTTACATATGTTTCATGATTCATCTTAAATAATAGGCTGCAAACTAATACACATAGCATGCTTGTTACTGTTCCCGATAACACGCCTATTAAAATTGCTAAGCCATTCTTTTTTAAGCTTTCCATTTGCTCATACATAGGTACCGCCAAGCATACTGTTGCTGGTGTTAATAAGTAGGATATAAAATCCGCTCCTTCTGAATATGTCTGATAACTCATTCCTGAAAATGCCAAGAATACTATTATTAGCATTATTGATATTAAAAGCGGGTTAAATATTGCCACTTTTAGTTTTTTCTTTATTATTACTCCTATTGCATAGGCTACTAATGTTATTGTTACTCCAAAAAATAAGGATTCTTCTAATACTTCCATTATCTATTTATTGCCTTTCTTTATTATTAGCTGAGATACACTTCCTGATATAACCATTACTATTATTGTCGATGCTATTATTGTTACGCTTAGTGGTAACCAAATTCCTTTTATTAATCCCCATTTTTCTAATAGGCCTACTCCCGATGGTATAAACATTAATGGCATTACTTCTATTAGAAAGGTTGATACTTCCTTTACTTGATGCACTTTTATAATTTTGCTTTGTAATAAGATAAATAATATTATCATTCCGTATATGCTTCCTGGTATTGGCAAATCCACATAATAGTGTATTAATTCACCTACAAATGAAATTAAAATGACTATTAAGAACTGCTTTACATATTTCATTTTTATTTCCTTTCTTGTTATTCATATATATATTTACTAAGTAACTTATTGAAATTACGCTACACATATAGGCTTTTATGGTCCTTACTACATATGTTGCTATCATTATTTTAGTTACTTTTATGTTAAGCCAAAGAATTATAGTACTTATATTTATTAAATTCTAGATTAATTTTTTACAAAAATAAAAAAAGAATTGCCTACTTATCTTATGAAGTAAACAATTCTTTTTATTTATCATATACAATTTTAAAATTTACTGATTATACAGAGTTTGTTAATTACTGCTGTGTATTATTCTGATTAAATCCGCCAAATGTCTGCTGATTTGCCTGTGTATTAGGCTGCTGTGGCTGACTTGGCTGTGCATTAAACTGCTGTGGCTGGCCTGGCTGTGCATTAAACTGCTGTGGCTGACCTGGCTGTGCACCAAACTGCTGTGGCTGACCTGGCTGTGCACCAAACTGCTGTGGCTGCTGTGGCTGGCCTGGCTGTGCACTAAACTGCTGTGGCTGGCCCTGGCTGTGCATTAAACTGCTGTGGCTGGCCTGGCTGTGCATTAAACTGCTGTGGCTGACTGCCCTGGAGATTTGGATTGTACTGTGCATTAGCTGCGCCGTATCCTCTGTTGCTATTAATCATATCTGCAAATGGATTAAGATTAGGATTAGCTGGCATCTTATATACCATTGGCTTAATTACTAATTCGTTAATCCAGTATGATGCTGCTATTACTAATGTTAGGATGATTTCAAAAATCATTCCTACACCTACTTTGAATTTTACAAATTCTGACATATCAATGCCTAACCATGATGCTGTGCCATTATATGCTTCAATATATTCCTTAGCTTCTTTAACATCTGAATTTCCTACAATTATTGTTAATAGGATTAATACAAAACTTGCTAGGCATAATCCTGTTGCTACTATAGAAATCACTGGTGTTGCTTTTCCTAATGCTTCAAGAATAAATAACACAATTATTGCTACTAAAACTAAAAGTAATAATGCTCCGAAGAAATTATACTTTATTAAGCTATATGATTTTGATTCTAAACTACTGCTAGCATAAGACTTTAACATACCGCTTGGTACTACCTGATAAAACGGTACAAAAGAAAATAGTACTGCCAATACCGCTGCACACAAACCTACGATATTGGTTTTTTTAATATTAAATTGATTCATGAGACCTCCTCAAAACTTTATATTTTTCAATTAAATTATAGTGGCTATTATTTTTCACGTCAAGCATTCTTACTTTCTTCTAAGAAAGCATTCTGCTATCTTTAAGTCTTCTGGCGTTGTTACCTTGATGTTCTTATAACTTGACTTTGTTAAATATGGTTCTACCTTTCCAAAGGCTGATACTACCATTGCATCATCTGTAACGCCTTCTGTCTTACCTTCTTTATACATTTGTGTATAGGAATCATATACTAATTTTATTGTAAAACTTTGTGGTGTCTGCACCTGATATAATTTGCTTCTATCTGGTGTTTCTATTGCAAAGCCCTTATCGTCTGATACTTTTATTGTATCTTTTACTGCTACTGCTGCTATACTTGCCTTATATTTCTTGCAAGACTCCACACATGACTCTATGATTTCATTATCTAGCATTGGTCTTGCTCCATCATGTATCAAACATATATTAGTATCTGTAATGTCCTCAGTTGGTATCTTTTTTAAACCACTATACACCGAATCATAACGTTCTTTCCCAGCATAGGCTATTGCATATGCTTTTGTTATGTCGTTTTTATTCATTAGTTCTTTAATATAGTCCTCATATTCTCTTGATACTACTACTATTATTCTATCTATTAGTGGGCTTTCTTGCATTGCTTTTAAGGAATAATATATTACTGGTTGTCCTAAAATTTCTAAATACTGTTTAGGTACCTTGGCTCCCATTCTTGTTCCTTTACCACCTGATAGCACTATTGCATAGTTCATATTGTCCCCTTTTTAGATTCGTTCTTCTAATTTTAGATTAATTCTCCTAATCTAGATTCGTTCTCCTAATTTTAGATTTGGTACTGCATTTAGATCTAGGCCATGTCTTGTTCCCTTTATATATTCATAATATGCTGCTGCCCCTATCATTGCTGCATTATCTGTACAAAGAGCTGGTGTTGGCGAATAAAATTTAATTCCATTGGCCTCACATTCTTTCTCTAATGTTTCCTTTAGGCATGAATTTGCTGCTACTCCTCCTGCTATTGCTAGATTATTATAGCCGCTTTCCTTTGCTAGCTTTACTGCTCTTGATACTAAAGCATCTACTACTGCCTTCTGGAAGGATGCTACTAAATCTGCTTTATTTATTGTCTCACCCTTCATCTCTGCCTGATTTATATAATTTAGGACTGCTGACTTGATTCCACTAAATGAAAAATCATATGGTGCATCATCTACATGTGCTCTTGGGAACTGTACTGCATCTGGATTTCCTTCTTTGCTTAATTTATCTATCTTTGGTCCTCCTGGATATCCTAATCCTACTGCACGAGCTACTTTATCAAAAGCTTCTCCTGCCGCATCATCTCTTGTTCTTCCTACAATTTCGTATTCACCATAGTCTAATACCTTTATTAGATGTGTATGTCCACCTGATACTACTAATCCTGCAAATGGTGGTTCTAGCTCTTTATGCTGTATAAAGTTAGCTGAAATATGTCCTTCTATGTGATGTACTCCTACTAATGGCTTCTTTAGTGCCCACGCTAGTGCTTTTGCCTCTGCTACTCCTACTAAGAGTGCTCCTACTAAACCTGGTCCATATGTTACTGCTATTGCATCTATATCATCCCATGTCATATTAGCATCAGTTAATGCTTTCTTTATTACTGGATTTATATTCTCAATATGCTTTCTTGAAGCTATTTCTGGTACTACTCCACCGTATTGTGTATGGATTGCTATCTGTGTATTTATTACATTACTTATTACTTCACGTCCATTTCTTACAATTGCACATGCTGTTTCATCACATGAACTTTCTATTGCTAAAATAGTTATGTCTTTTTTATTCAATTCGTTTTGTTCTATATTTGTTTTTACTTCTTCGCTCATAATTTCTCCTAATTAATGGCATATTTTAGGCTTAGCCATTATTTATGGCTAAGCCTTTGTTATCTAAGTATTTTATTACTATTCCGTTTGATTATCAAGTTCCCAAAATAGTATCTTCCATTGTCCTAATTCATTTTTCCTTAGGGTATACTTATAATACGAACTTCTAAGGGTTGAGCCTTCTCTAAAATAATACAATACATGAAGGGATGCATATTGCTTATCTCCTATGGTTGCATATTTTAGTCCCTGGGCTGACTGTACTGTATAACTATTTATAAATATATCCGATGACTTAAATTCCTTTACTTCTTGCTTTAAGGATGTTAAAAATTCGTTATAAGTATTTTTCCCGTTCAATTCATCATCAAGTAGTATTCTTGCTTGTTTAGCCAAGCTATCCAGCTGCTCTTCTGTTGTGTCCTTGGCATAATAGCACTTACTTATTTCAGCATAGTTTTTTAATACTTCCCTTGGTGTATCTGGGTAATTTTTTACAAAATCCTTATTTATTAGCACTGTAGCTATATCATTTTTTGCTGTTTTTTCTATTGCCTGTTGTGTTATATCTTTATTGGCCAAATAAAAGTAATATCCCACTGCTGCTATAGCTAAAACGCCAACTATTATAAACGTTCTAAGATATTTTTTCATATATTCGCCCCTTTTTAGGATCTTCACGAAGTTATTCTAAAAATATAATATCACGTTTTTTATTATTAGTCATCCTCAAAATTCAATTCTATGCTTTGTTTATCTTTAGCTGCTATTACGTTAGGGAATATGTTCTTTATTGAATCTACATAGTCCCATGGTCTTACTAGGGATGGAGAATAATGGGTTAGCCACATTCTTTCAACATTGGCTTCTTTAGCTAACTTTGCTGCCTCTCTAAAGGTCATGTGCTTATATTCTCTTGCCTTATTATCTTTATCATTCTCTCCATACATTCCTTCACATATAAAGAGATCTGAATTTTGAGCATTTTTTACTATTGATGGTACTGGTCTTGTATCTGTACAATATGTGACTTTTATGCCCTTTCTTGCTCCTCCCATTACCATATCTGATGTATATGTCTTATCATCTATTACTACTTCTTCACCATGCTGTAGCTTGTTCCAGTAATGTACTGGAATTTCTAATTCTCTTGCCTTTACTGGATCAAATTTACCTATTCTTGGGATGTTTATTGTATATCCATAACATGCTACTGTATGGTTTACTTTAAATGCATCTATCTCATATCCATTTATTGAAAAATGTACCTGTGGCTCTGTTAACTCTATACATTTTATTTCAAATGGTAATTCTGGTGCTATTACTCTTAAAGAATTTACTACTCTTTGTAGCCCCTTTGGTCCTATTAATGTCAATGGTGCTGTTCTTTCTGAATTTCCTATTGTTAGTAATAGTCCTGGTAAGCCACTGATATGATCTGCATGATAATGCGTAAAGCAGATTATATCTATTGGATTGTAACTCCATCCTTTTTCTTTGATTGCTATCTGTGTTCCTTCTCCACAGTCTATTAATAAACTGCTGCCATTATATCTTGTCATCATGGATGTCAACCATCTTCCAGGCAATGGTAACATTCCACTTGTTCCTAGCAAACATACGTCTAACATCTTTATACCTTTCTTATCTTTCTTTTATTATTTTGGACATTATTATGGCATTTTCCACTGGTTTTTCATAGAAATTCTTTCTCATTCCTAAGGTCTTATATCCTATCTTAGTATAGAGATTTCTGGCATTATCATTACTTTCTCTTACTTCTAGTAAAAATGCATTAATTCCTCTTTCATGTCCTTTTTGTTCAAGCCATTTCATTAAGCTTATTCCTATTCCTTGATGTCTATACTTTGGATTAACGGCTACGTTGGTTATTTCTCCTTCATCAAAACTTTGCCATAGTCCTGCATATCCTGCAACTTCTCCGTCTTTATGAGCTACTATGTATAGTGTATTTTCGTTATTAATGGCTTCTAAAAATGAATTTCTAGACCAGGGTGTGCTAAATGTATTCTGCTCTATTTGGCTCACTTCATCTATGTCTTTTTCTTTCATAAATGCTATATCGATTAATTCCATTATAACTCCTATTCTACATATCTATATAAAGGGATTAACTTCTTTTTTTCTTGGCTTCTAATTCTCTTTCTGCCTGTGATGGTCTTAAATAATCTGGGCTTATATTATCCCCTGATTCTAATTTACCTTCTTTAGCTAAATCTAGAGCTCTTAGTGCTACTGAGCTTGCCTTATGTTTCCTATTTACTATACTTGCTTCTGTGTAGTTAATTTTTAAATTCTCTTTAAAGTAGTCTCTTGCGACTTCTATTCCATCACCTAAAAATACCACATCTTCATAATTATCGTTTAATTCCTTAGCCAAATCCTCTATTGCTATTAGATTTGTCTTTCTTAATTCCTTAAACTGTCCATTCTCAAATGTATATATTCCGCTATACACATGCTTTCTCTTGGCATCCATTATTGGGACTATAACTTTACTAGTTCCCACTAGGTTATAAGCTAATCCTTCTAATGTTGGCACTGCTATCATTGGCTTATCTTTAGATAAAGCTATTCCCTTAGCTGTAGCTACTCCTATTCTTAAACCTGTAAAAGAGCCTGGCCCTACTGAAACTGCTATTGCGTCTATATCATCTACTTCTGTTTCTGTCATTGCGCATATTTCATCTATCATTGGTAATAATGTCTGCGAATGTGTCTTCTTATGATTTATTGTATATTCTGCTATTACATTCTCCTCATCTACTATTGCAGTTGATGCTGTAATTGCTGAACTTTCTATTGCTAATATCTTCATTGTTATTACATGACCTTTCCATCAATTTGAATTAATCGATAATCGAAACCTTTACTTAAGTCTTTCTTGATGCTTATATAAATTGCATCCTCTGGCATTATTTCTTCTACTAGACTTGCCCATTCTATTAAGCAAACCCCATCTGAGAAAAAATATTCTTCATAGCCTATTTCATCCATTTCGTCCACATCTGCTATTCTATAAACATCAAAATGATATAAAGGAATTCTTCCTTCGTTATATTCTTGAACTATTGTAAATGTTGGGCTATTTATTGGTTCTTCTATTCCTAAGCCTTTAGCAAAACCTTGAGTAAATACTGTCTTACCTACTCCTAGGTCTCCTTCTAATCTATAGATTTCGCCAGCTTTGGCTTTTTTTCCTAATTCATAGCCTAACTCAAATGTTTCCTTTGAATTATATGTTTCCCTTGTCATGATTATTTACTACTTTCTTTAACTTTGATTCGTTAACTTTTATTTGAAATGGTTTTAATTTTGTCTTTGCTATATTTACGAATTCAAGAGACTTCTCATTCATTGTATCCACTGTTAATATATTAGCTCTTGTTGTATTTATATATATCAAAAGATTCTTGCCACTAAACTTTATCTTATAGATATTATCCCATGTTAAGTCTTCAGTCAACTGACCCTGACTTAGGGTTAGTTTTTCTGTTGTTACTTTATAGTGCATTGGATTTGCAAAAACTTCCATTTTACTTTGTTTATTAGCGCTTAAAATCATATTTAATATTGGATATAATCCAAACATTACTGCAAATAAATATAACATTAATGTATATGTTGTTGTTGTCTTATTAATTGATATGGTTCCAAACACCAAGAAAACTATACCTGCCACCACTCCAAACCAGCCATTAAAGCTATGGAAATTGTGATATAGCTTAAAATCTATCAAGTCTTTTTTGCTAACTTTACTGTCAAACTCTAATGCGTTAGTCACTTATTTGTCCTCCTTATGACTTTATACATGCTGTTAATATACTAGCATATTTTTAATTCCAATCGTATTAATTTTTACTAAAAAAGAGTAGAACTTATGTCCTACTCTTTCTTAATGTTTAGTTATTTGTTTACGTAGGAATCTTCCTCTTTATCAAATATCTTACTTATTCATAAACTTTGCTAAGCCGCTTAAGTTTAGGCCACCATTTTTATTAGATTTCTTTTTGAAATTTTTATTGTATGGCTTTTTAGCTTGATTATTCTTAGCTTTTTCTTTAAATTCAGCCTTTGCTTTTGCTTCGTTCTCATCTAGAATCATTGAAAGAGCTATTCTTTCCTTAACTGTATCTATTTCCATAACTCTTACATCTATTACGTCTCCTACTGATACTACATCAAGTGGGTGATTAACTCTCTTAGTTGCACTCATCTGCGAAATATGTACTAAGCCATCCTGGTGAACACCAATATCAACGAACACACCAAAGTCTATTACGTTTCTTACTGTTCCCTTTAAAATCATGCCTGGCTTTAAGTCATTAATATCCATAATATCCTTTCGAAGGATTGGCGCTGGCATCTCATCTCTTGGATCACGACCTGGCTTCTCAAGTTCCTTAATAATATCTTCAAGGGTAATTTCACCTACACCTAACTTGTCTGCCATTTCCTTAAGATTAGAAACCTTACTCTTAAGGTTTGTTAATTCGCCCTTTGTTATTGAGTTCACATCATAGCCTAAATACTCTAAGAACTTTGTTGCTGCTTCATAACTTTCTGGGTGAACACTTGTTGCATCAAGTGGATTATCTCCATCTGTTATTCTCATGAAGCCGGCACACTGCTGGAACGCCTTAGGTCCTAGTTTAGATACCTTAAGTAACTGCTTTCTGTTAGTAAACTTACCATTAGTCTCTCTGAAATCTACAATATTCTTGGCTACTGTCTTAGAAACACCTGAAATATATTCTAATAAAGATGCTGATGCTGTATTAAGATCTACACCTACTTTATTAACTGAATCTTCTACAACTCCTGATAGTGTTTCTCCTAACTTCTTCTGGTTCATATCATGCTGATACTGACCTACACCAATAGCCTTAGGTTCAATCTTTACTAATTCTGCTAATGGATCTTGTACACGTCTTGCAATTGAAATTGCACCACGTGCTGCCACATCATAATCAGGGAATTCTTCTGATGCAAGCTTTGATGCTGAATAAACAGAAGCACCTGCTTCGTTTGTAATTATGTAGTCTACATTAAAGCCATTTTCCTTAATAATATCTGAAATAATCTGCTCTGATTCACGAGAAGCTGTACCATTACCGCAAGAGATAAGATTAACATTATACTTCTTAATTAAATCTACTACTATCTCTTTAGCCTTATCTACCTGATTTCTTGGCTCAGTTGGATAAATTACCTTATTATCAAGTACCTTTCCTGTTGGATCTACTACTGCTAGCTTACATCCATGAGCATAACCTGGATCCCAGCCAAGTACAGTCTTACCTGCGATTGGTGGTTGTAATAGGAGCTGCTCTAAGTTCTTACCAAAGACCTTAATAGCGCCATCTTCAGCCTTTTCTGTTAAGTTAGATCTAATTTCTCTTTCAATTGATGGTGCAATTAATCTCTGGTATGCATCTTCGATAGCCTTCTTTAAATATTCTGTTGTATATTCGTTATTCTCAGTAATAATCTGCTTTTCAAGGTATCTTAAAATTCTATCCTCTGGAGCTTCAATCTTAACTGTAATAAACTTTTCTGCTTCACCTCTATTAATAGCTAAAATTCTATGACCTGGCATTGTTGCTACTGCCTCATTATAATCATAGTAATTCTCATATACAGACTCTGCGTCCTTATCCTTAGCAGCACATACAATCTTACCTTCTTTAGAAGTAATATCTCTTATATAAGTTCTATAATCTGCCACATCTGAAATAGATTCAGCAATAATATCAAGCGCACCAGCAATAGCCTCAGAAGTGCTCTTAACTTCCTTGCCTTCTTCTTCAGATAAATAATTAGCTGCCTCTTCTTCTACTGAGTGACTAGCCTTCTGTTCATAGATAAATGTAGCAAGTGGCTCAAGACCTTTTTCCTTAGCCTGTGTTGCTCTTGTTCTTCTCTTCTGCTTATATGGTCTATATAAATCTTCAACAAGCACTAAAGTTTCTGCTGCAAGAATGGCGTTCTTTAACTCTTCTGTTAATTTACCCTGTTCTTCAATGCTTGAAATAACAGATGCTTTTCTATCTTCAAGTCCTCTTAAATACTTAAGTCTCTCATCTAAAACTCTTAACTGTTCATCATCAAGAGAGCCTGTTACTTCCTTACGGTATCTTGCGATAAATGGAATTGTATTACCTTCATCAATTAAAGATACTGCAGCTTCAACCTGCGATACTTTAATTTCCAATTCTTCTGCAATCTTCTTATTAATATCCATGCTGTAATAATCCTCTTTTCAAATTGTCTTAGACATAAGTTTAAGCTTTTAAACTCAATATTAATAATATGTCAACTCGTATAATTATATCAATATATAAAATTTCTGGCAATAAAATTATCTTAATTTAAAAAGGCGAACCCCTAAAGGGGTCCGCCCATTTAACACATACTATTTAGGTTTTTCACTTTTTATTGTTAAGAAGCTAAAGCCACTAAGCTTCCCTTTGAGGTGTGCAATTAGTCTAAATTACGCTTCCTCTGGTACAAACACTCCATAAATAGTTCTAATTGCGTCCTCAAAATACTTGTTTCTAACACCAATTATGATATTAAGTTCTGAAGAACCCTGATCTATCATCTTAATGTTAATTTTTTCCTTAGCAAGCGCAGAGAAAATAGCACCTGCAATACCTGAATTATTCTTCATTCCTCGACCAACAACTGCAATTAAGCTTAGGTCTGACTCTAATTCTATTGTATCAGGATTAACTGCTCTATGAAGACCAGCAAGCACTTTCTGCTCTTTTTCAATAAACTCGTCCTGATGAACAAATACTGTCATTGTATCAATTCCTGAAGGCATGTGTTCAAAGGATATTCCGTTATCTTCAAATACCTGCAATACTTTACGACCAAAACCTATTTCTGAATTCATTAACTCTTTATCGATGCTAATGGAAACAAATCCCTTTTTACCTGCGATACCTGTGATCTTATAACTTGGGACATTACAAGTTGTTCCTACGATCATTGTACCTTTGTCTTGTGGTGCATTAGTATTACGTATATTTATTGGAATTCCTTCTTTACGTACAGGGAATATTGCTGACTCGTGAAGTACTGAAGCTCCCATATATGAAAGCTCTCTTAATTCTCTGTATGTAATTACATCAATTGACTTTGGATTCTTTACTATTCTAGGATCAGCAGCCATAAATCCAGAAACATCTGTCCAGTTCTCGTAAATATCTGCCTTTACGGCACGCGCAACAATCGAGCCTGTAACATCTGATCCACCTCTTGAAAATGTCTTGATTTTGCCATTAGATAAAGCACCGTAGAATCCCGGAATAACGGCTCTTTCTATCTTAGATAGCTTTTTAGATAAGTTATCATTAGTCTTTTCTGAATCAAATTCGCCATTCTTATCAAAAAAGATTACTGTTGCTGCATCAATAAATTCATAACCTAAGTATTCAGCCATAATAATACCATTGAGATACTCACCTCTTGATGCTGCATAATCACTACCTGCAAGATTTTCAAAATTTTTCTTTATAGTCTTGAACTGGTCTGATAGATTTAGCTTAAGACCAAGTCCCTTGATGATTTCGTCATATCTCTCCTTTATTGCCTGAAGAGACTTATCAAAATTCTTACCATTCTCTGCTTCTGCATAACACTTATAAAGCATATCTGTTACTTTAATATCATCAGAGAATCTTTTTCCTGGTGCAGAAGGTACTACATATCTTCTATCTTCTTCTGCCTTAATTATATTTCCAACTTTCTTAAACTGCTCTGCGCTAGCAAGTGAACTTCCGCCAAATTTAACTACTTTTACCATACTACTCCTTTTGTATACAGATTATCCTAATTTAAAACTGTATCATCTATCCTTATTCTTGAAATTACATCTAACTTAGCTGCTGCCTCGTTAAATTCCTTTTCTGTCATTTTTTCTGTAAAGAAGGCGAATTCATTATCTATTCCCTTCACTCTTATAACATTAATTTCATCATTAAATGCCTCTTTAGCCTTAGTTATATCTGTGCCTTTAACTCTAACAAAGAAGGCTCTTACTTCATCATCTGTCTTACCTAATTCTAGTTCTTCTTCTGACCAGAATACTGGTAATGCTCTATCTAGATTTCTTACACAATCAACTACATCTGCACATACAGCTGCTGCTGTTGGTAACTTACCTGCTCCTGAACCAAAAAACATTAAATCGCCTACCATATTACCATTAACATATATTCCGTTAAGTACTCCATTCACATTATATAGTGGATGATTCTTATCTATCATAAATGGTGCTGTTATGGCATAAATCTTTCCATCTTTTTCATAGCTGCTTGCAAGTAATTTAATAACACAACCTAATTCCTTAGCATATGCAAAATCTTCATTAGATACCTCTGTGATTCCTTCGCATGTTATATTGCTATACTTTACTGTCTTTCCTGAATAAAGAGATGTTAGTATTGCAATCTTTCTACATGCATCGTGTCCCTTAACATCTGCTTCTGGATTTCTTTCTGCATAACCAAGTTCCTGTGCTTCCTTTAAAACATCTTCATAAGAAGCCCCTTCAGTACTCATCTTAGTTAAGATAAAATTAGTTGTTCCATTCATAATTCCTGTTACCTTTAATATCTTATCTGCTGTAAGACTTGTATTAAGTGGTCTTATTATTGGAATTCCGCCGCCTACTGATGCTTCAAACTGGAAATTTACGTTTTTCTCTTTAGCAAGGGCTAAGAGTTGTGGTCCCTTAGCTTCAACTAATGCCTTATTTGATGTACATACGCTCTTACCTGCTTCTAAACATTTACTAACAAATTTAAAAGGTACATCAACTCCACCCATTACCTCGACTACTACATCGATTTCAGGGTCATTAACAATTAAATCAATATCATGTACTATCTTTTCTTGTATTGGATCTCCTTCAAAATCTCTTAAGTCCAATACACTCTTTACTTCGACCTCTTGACCTGCCTTTAATTTAATTGCTTCTGCATTTTTTTCTAAGACTTCAACAACACCTGATCCTACTGTGCCGTATCCTAGTACCGCAACCTTTGCCATTTACTTTTCCTCCTAATTTACAAATACTACATATCTATCTTATCTATAACTTAATGTTATCTTTACTACAATTATAAATTAGCTTCTGAACTTAATATCTTAAGATATCTTACTCCAGAAATTTTCTCTATCTCCTCAATCATCTTTGATGGATCTAATGTGTCTTCAAGAATTTCAACGCTTAGTGTTAAAGAAGCAACTCCGTTAACTGGAATTGTCTGGTGAATTGTTAATAAATTAGCCTTAAACTCTGCCACTGTTCTTAGTACAGTTGATAGGATTCCTGGTTCATCATTCATTGATAATACAAAGGTTACTGTCTTTCCCTTCACACTATCTCTAAATGGGAATATATCGTCCTTATATTTATAAAAAGAACTTCGGCTTATTCCTACTTTCTCTGTGGCATCCGCTACACTAATATTATTAGATTCTATTAGCTTATTAGCTTCTGCTACTTTAAGTAGTACTTCTGGTAAGGCTTTCTGTTTAACAACATAATATTTTATATTTTCATCCATAAACATCTACCCTATTTTTGTTTTTCTACGAAAGACAGTTGTCTTTCGTAGAAAGAATATAACATATTAATTTAAAGAATGCAAGGGAAATAGTTGAAAATAGCAAAAAAAATAAATATTCAAGACATAAATAATCCCCTCATGAAACGGGAGAAAAACATGAGGGGGAAAATTATATTTAAAAATAAAGGCTTACTTTATTTTTAAAACGTATTTAGTTATCCCCTAATCTCCTCTTTTTAATATATCCGGGGCTTATAGGGATGCCCCGGATCCTTAGGGGAGAGGGAGGCAATGAATGCTTAGGGGGACATTCATTGCTATATTCTATGTAGATCAAAGCGAGGGAGGGTGCTAAGACCTACATCTATCAAGCCTTTTTAGACTAAATAGCTAGTTAGTTGCCAAGCGACAGATTGTCTAATCAACGTTTGGGGACAAGAACAATTACTGCCGCTTATGCATTTTTAAAAATATTACTCAGTCTTTAATCCGCATATATTCTGATTAAAGCTTTATCTTATCGATGACTTTAGCTCTCCATTATGTGCGAACTAAGTTTCACCTTGTAGTCTTACAACATAACTGTTTATAGATAAAACCTAATTTTTAAACTTGGTTTATATGCTAATTCATAAATATTGCTACCCAATATCTCTTACCATCTGAGCCATCTGCTACACCTATACCTACTCTTGTATATGATGAGCTTACCATACAGTTGTAGTGTGCCTGTGAATTATGCCATCCTGATACAATTCCCTGTGGTGTTCTCTGACCCTTGCCCATTACTTCACCAAAGCTTCCATACTGTCCGTAGTAATAGCAGATTGTCTTAGCTTCTTTGTATGTATTTTCTGCTACTTCGAATGGTCTTCTATGATGTCCACCTGCTACTAAGAAGAATGTGCTATCTGCATTCTCTGCTGCTCTATGACTTGCCATTACTGTAAGAGTTGGATCGTATGCTACGCTTGCAACTCCTACGTTAGCTCTTTCTTGATTAATTAAGTCATATACCTGTGATATCTCTGAAGCATAAATGCCTGCATTACTTTGTGCCATTGCATAGTAATCATCATCTGTTTTTCCTGTTATTGATACTTCGCCTGTGTACTGTGCTTCCTCTACTACTGGCTCTGGAGCTGGTTCTGGTGCTGGTTCTGGCTCTGGTGCTGGTTGTGCTTCCTGTGCCTGTGGTGCTTCATATGCTGGCTGTGGTGCTTCATATGCTGGCTGTGGTGCTTCATATGCTGGTGCTTGTGTTTCCTGTGTTTGTGTGCTTACTGTTGGAGCTTGTGTTGTTTCTTCGATTGTTGGTGCCTGTGTTGTTTCTTCCTTACGTTCACTAGCAATTCCTGTTGAGCCTACGATTGCTCCATATCCAAGATTTGTCTCTGGCTCTGTGCTAAATGTTACATTACCAGTTCCTGTTGCTAGTTCACTCTCACCTGCTACCTTTTCAGAAATAGAGCCATCCATTGCTCCTGCAGCGGCTACATTAATTGATACGCTGTCCTTAGAATTGTTGCTTCCTGCAAACTTACTTGCGAATACGGCACCTGTGCCGATAATTGCAATACCTGTGAATAAAGATATCATTTTAATTTTTCCTCTAGAATTTCCCATAATAAACTCTCCCATTCTCTCCTAACCTAATACAAAAGTTACTTATGAGTCCTAGATAAACACATGTATGTGATAATATTAAGTTTTGCTTATCGGACTTCCATGTCTATTAGACCTCCATGTCTTTACATCCTGTAAAATCCCTACCTCCTTGTAAGGATTAGAAAACTTATACCCTACTCTTTAACCTTAGCTTTTGATGAATAAAAAAAGCACCCTTGCCGGGTGCTTAAACTTCACATCTAAAAATAACTAATTAACCTTCTAAGATTAGTCATTAGATTAAATAAAGTGCAACCGGCTGCCATTCCTTTGTTAAAAGGAGAAGACCCTTTGGCTTTGCGTCCCTAGCTTTCGCTAGGTTTGCTAAAGTATTTAGTTCTCTATCTGACTTTATTATATCATCTATATATTATAAGTAAATAGTACTTTAGTACTATTTTTATAAAATTCTATTATTTTCGGGTGTGAATTTATTATTTTTAAATATTATTGCACTAATATTAGTACAATTTCTATTTTTCTCTATCAAATACGCTTGCGTAATAGCGCATGGTATTTATGTGGCTTTCATTTAGCTGTCCTTTGGTTAATCGCCATTTCCAGTTGCTTCCTGTACTTGATGGCATATTCATCCTTGCATGATTATCAAGTCCTAGGATATCCCATACTGCAAAAATTGTCAAAACTGAAACACTACTATAGGCTGCTCTAAATACCTTATCTAGTATTTCATTTCTATCTCTTGTTCCTAAATAATCAAAGGCATAAGCTAATTCCTCATCTGATCTTTCTTTAAAAAATCCCATTATTGTTTCATTATCATGGGTTCCTCCGTATACCACACAATTTTTTTCATAATTATATGGCAGATGTGGATTGTCTCTACTTCCACCAAAGGCAAACTCTAGAACTTTCATTCCTGGATAGGCATTTTTGGTTAATAACTCATCTACTTCTGGAACATAAACTCCTAAGTCTTCTGCTATTAACTTCTTACTCCCTAGTTCTTCATTGATTGCATCTAATAGGGCTTGCTTTGGGCCTTCCCTATACTCTCCATTTATTGCTGTCTTATCTTTTTCTGGTACTGCGTAGTATTTTACTATGCCTAAAAAATGATCTATTCTTATTACATCATATAGATTTGTCTGCCATTTTATTCTATTTCTCCACCATGTGTAGTTATCTTTCTTCATCCTATCCCAATCATATAAAGGATTTCCCCACTTCTGACCATCTGCGCTAAAGTCATCTGGTGGTACTCCCGCTACCTTTGTTGCTACTAGGTCTTTATCTAGCTGGAACTGTTCTTGGTTAGCCCATACATCTACACTATCATAGCCCATATAAATTGGTATGTCGCCTATTATCCCTATTCCTTTATTATTGGCATATTCCTTTAGCTTATCCCACTGCTCGTAGAATTTAAACTGAATAAATTTCCAAAAATCTATTTCATCCTCAAGTTCTTTGGTCTTCTTGTCTAATGCTTCTGGCTTTCTCCTTCTTAAATCTTCTTCCCAGTCTGCCCATGATTTAAAATTATTATCTACCTTTAATGCCATAAATAATGCATAATCTGTTAGCCATTTACTTTTGTCTAAAAATTTTTCATAAGCGGTCTTTATCTTATCTTCTTTAACTTTTTCCTTAAATCTATTATAGGCTAGTCGCAAAATATCAAATCTATTCAGATACATTTTTTCATAGCTTACGTATCTTCTATCTCCTATAGTTGGATCTATATTTAGCTGATAGCGATTATTTAATGCATCTTCTTCGCTAAGTTTAATAGGTACAATCCCATCGCCCCAATCACGCGCAAGCACTTCTGATTTTAACAATAGTTTTTCTTCAATTAGCTTGTCTAAGTCTATAAAATATGGATTCCCTGCATTAGCAGAATATGACTGATATGGGCTATCGCCATAGGTTGTTGGACCTAGTGGAAGCACTTGCCAATACTTATGATTTGTCTTATCTACAAAATCTACAAATTCATACGCTTCCTTACCAAAGGTTCCTATTCCATAAGGGGATGGTAGAGAACTTACAGGCATTAGTATTCCTGCACTTCTAGTGAATTTACTCTTTATCATGTTTCACCTCTAACTCTAACTTCATTAAAGCTTGCGCAATCTAGTGCCCATACCTTTGTGATGCCACACTTCAATTGCCTTGGTTTATAAAGTTACAAAACAAAAGGACGAGACCAAAGCCTCGTCCCTTTTATGCCTCGAATTTAAGCTTCTCCTAACTTTCGTTAGACCAATATGAAACTTTTCTTGATTATGCACTCATTCCTTGGCTTCATTACTTGCCTTCTCCTTTACTTGATTGATTCTTGTTACCTCTTCTTTAGTAAGTAACTTATCTGTATCAAGTAATATTACAAGTTTCCCATTCATATTAGCTACCCTATCAAGGTAATCGGCTTCCTCACACTTGGCTAATTCTGGCATTGTTACTATATTTTCACTATCTACATCGCCTATTTGATGAACTGCATCTACTACGAAAGCTAACAAAGTGTCCTTTGTGCTTACTACAATGCTGCTAATTTCATCATTTTTTCCATAGCTTTTTTTGGGAAAGCCAAATTTTTTTCTTAGATCGTAGGATGGTATTACATCTCCTCTTAGGTTGATGATTCCATCTACATATTCCGTTGCATTGGGTATACTAACTACTTCCAATTGTTTTTCAATTGATTGAACGAGTTCAATATCGACGCCAAAGAGCTGCTCATTTACCGAGAACACAACTGGTCTTGTATAGCTTGCCATTGTTTTTCCTCCTAGCACTTGTGCAAAAGCTAAGGTTAACACCCTAACTTCCATCAATATTTAATTCTCCCGTTTCATATCAGTTAAATTATAACATATTTTTTTAGTAGTGAAAACATTGTGATAATAGTTTATTCTGTATCTCCTGCCTTGGCTCCTGTGCTTAAATATATCAAGTATGCATTAATAAATGGGTCTATTCCCCCATCTAATACCATCTGGGCATTTCCTATGTCTTTACCTGTTCTGTGGTCTTTAACCATTGTATATGGCTGCAATATATAACTTCTTATCTGGCTACCAAAATTAATATCTTTAACATCACCTCTTATTTGGGCTGCGTTCTTAGCATTGGCTTCCTGTGCCTGTAGATATAATTTAGCCTTTAACATCTGCATAGCTTTTTCTTTATTTTGATGCTGTGATCTTTCATTCTGGCACTGTACTACTATTCCTGTTGGCAAATGTGTAATTCTTATGGCTGAACTTGTCTTATTAATATGCTGTCCACCGGCACCACTTGCTCTATATGTATCTATTCTTAAGTCATCTTCATTTATTTCAATGTCAATATCTGTATCTATATCTGGCATTACATCGCAGGATACAAATGATGTCTGTCTCTTTCCTGCTGCATTAAATGGTGATATTCTTACTAATCTATGTATTCCGTGCTCTGACTTTAAATGTCCATAGACATTATCTCCCTTTATTTCTATTGTAACTGACTTTATTCCTGCCTCATCGCCATCTAAATAATCAATTACTTCGTAACTGCAGTCATGTCTTTCTGCCCATCTTGTATACATTCTAAATAGCATCTGGCACCAATCGCAACTTTCTGTTCCACCTGCTCCTGCATGTAGTGTAAGAATTGCATTACAATCATCATATTCTCCTGATAATAGTGTCTCTACGCGTAATTCATCCATTTTATCGCTTAAGCTATTTACTTCATCTGTTACTTCATCTACTAGGGATGCATCATCTTCTTCCTCTGCCATCTCTATTAGTGTCTTAGTATCTTCTAATTTTCTTTGTAATTCATCATATTTTTCAAAGCTTGACTTTAAGGTCTTTAGCTCTTTCATTGCCATATTGGATTTTTCTGGATTATCCCAAAATCCTGGAGATTCCATATCTGCTTCTAATTCTTCTATTCTCTTAGTCTTAGAATCCAAATCAAGAGATTCTTTTATTCTTTCTAATGGTTTCTCTAAGGATTCTAGCTTAAATTTTAATTGATCATATTCAACCATATTGTCTCCTTTCTTGTGCACTTTTATTGTAACAAACATATGAAAATAAAACAGAGGAATACTCAATCTAATTAAAAAGAATAATCCTCTGTCTTTATTAGTAAATCCTATTGGACTTAAATTTATTTCTTAAGCTCTACCGCAGCAATTTTTATATTTCTTACCGCTTCCACATGGGCATGGATCATTAGGGTAAATCTTCTTATCTACTCTCTTAACAGGTCCCTTTACTGATGGTCCTTCATCCTTATTAGTTCCTGTTACCTTAGCTACCTGCTCTCTTTCTACTTTCTGTTCAACCTTAACATGCATAAGGAGTCTTACTGTATCCTCTGTTATGCCCTCTGTCATCTCGTTAAACATATCGTAGCCCATCATCTTATACTGAACTACTGGATCCTTCTGACCATATGCCTGTAAACCAATACCCTGCTTTAACTGATCCATATCATCAATATGATCCATCCACTTTCTATCAATTACCTTAAGTAAGATTACTCGCTCAAATTCACGAATCTGTTCTGGTTCTGGGAACTGTGCTTCTTTCTCTTCATAAAGCTTTACAGCTTTTTCCTTAAGGTCCTGAATAAGTTCATTCTTAGTCTTTATATTCTCATCTGGATAAACCTTAGGCAATGGAATTGTAGGAAGTAATAATTCATTAATTCCTTCATAATCCCATTCTGTATATGCTTGATCTTCATTAACTGTACGATTTATCACACTTTCTACGAAGTTAGTAATCATGTTAATGATTGACTTACGCATGTTCTCTCCATCAAGAACTTTTCTTCTTTCAGCATACATTATTTCACGCTGTTCATTCATTACCTGATCATATTCAAGTAAGTGACTTCTTATACCATAGTTGTTAACTTCAATCTTCTTTTGAGCTGATTCGATTGCCTTACTTAACATCTTATGTTCAAGCTGCTCATATTCATCTACACCTAATCTATTAAATGTATTAATTAAAGTCTCTTGTGCAAAAAGTCTCATTAAATCATCTTCAAGTGAAAGATAGAATCTAGATTCACCTGGGTCACCCTGACGACCAGCACGACCACGAAGCTGATTATCTATTCGTCTTGAATCATGTCTTTCTGTACCAATAATTTTAAGTCCACCAGCTGCTCTTGCTTCATCATCAAGCTTAATATCAGTACCACGACCAGCCATGTTTGTTGCAATTGTTACTGCTCCATGTTGACCTGCCTGTGCTACGATTTCAGCTTCCTTCTCGTGGAATTTAGCATTAAGTACATTATGTGGAATGCCTTCTTTTGTAAGCATTCTACTTAGTAATTCTGATGTCTCAATTGTTATTGTACCTACTAAGACTGGCTGTCCCTTAGCATGTGCTTCCTTAACTGCTTTAACTACTGCTGCAAACTTACCCTTCTTAGTCTTAAATACTGCATCATTTAAATCTACTCTTGCTATTGGCTTATTAGTTGGAACTTCTACTACATCAAGACCATAAATGTCTCTAAATTCCTTCTCTTCTGTAATAGCTGTACCTGTCATACCAGCCTTCTTCTTGAATTTATTAAAGAAGTTCTGGAATGTAATTGTAGCAAGTGTCTTACTTTCTCTCTTTACCTTTACCTTTTCCTTAGCTTCAATTGCCTGGTGAAGTCCATCTGAATAACGACGTCCTGGCATAATACGTCCTGTAAATTCATCTACGATTAATACTTCATCATCCTTAACTACATAATCCTTATCTCTATGCATAAGATAATTGGCACGAAGGGCAAGGGTTACATTATGCTGAATCTCTAAGTTCTCTGGATCTGCATAATTATCAATATGGAAGAATTGTTCTACCTTATGAACACCCTGTTCTGTTAAGTTAACAACCTTATCCTTCTCATTAACAATAAAGTCGCCATCTTCTTCTATCTCTTCCTGCATCATATACTGCATCTGAGTTAATTCACCCTTATATTCACCTTGCTTTAACTGTCTTGCAAGTACATCGCAAAGTTCATAAATCTTAGTTGATTTACCTGACTGACCTGAAATAATAAGTGGTGTTCTAGCCTCATCAATAAGAATTGAATCCACCTCATCGATAATACAATAATTAAGGTCACGAAGAACTAACTGTTCCTTATAAATTGCCATATTATCACGAAGGTAATCAAAACCTAATTCGTTATTAGTAACGTATGTAATATCACATGCATATGCTGCTTTTCTTTCTTCTGGTGTAAGGTCATGTAATACAATACCTACCTTTAATCCAAGGAATTCATGTATCTTACCCATCCACTCAGCATCACGCTTAGCTAAGTAATCATTAACTGTTACTACTAAAACACCTTTCTCTGTAAGGGCATTAAGGTATGATGGAAGTGTACAAACAAGTGTCTTACCTTCACCTGTACGCATCTCTGCAATACGTCCCTGATGGAGGATAATACCACCAATAATCTGTACTCTATAATGTTCCATTCCTAAAACTCTTCTAGATGCCTCTCTTACTGTTGCATATGCCTCTGGTAAAATATCATCAAGAGTTTCGCCTTTAGCTAATCTATCCTTAAATTCTCTTGTCTTAGCCTGTAATTGTGCATCTGATAATTTGCCGTATTCTTCTTTATAAGATTCGACTTTATCAGCTATAGGTGAAATTCTTTTAAGCTCACGTTCACTGTGAGTACCAAAAATTTTCTGAGCTAATCCCATTTTTATACGCTCCTTATTAAATCCTCTAATACTCCGTTTCATTATAAAAATAACAAAACTAATATGGGAATTATATTATTAAAAAAATTCCCAACATGCTTGTAATTGTACCATTTTGTTGATTAGTACGCAAGGCATTTAGCTTGCTTGCTAAAACTGCCTTAACTACAATGTATGTCTTACAATGTAGTCTATTCATCAAAGAAAGGGCACGCCTTAGCGTGCCCTCATTAATCACCTTTATTAGTTAATAAAAAAATCCTAATCAAGTTCTGGTTCAATAAGACCGTATGTGTTACCCTTTCTTTTATAAACAACATTAACTTCTTCTGTTTCTGAATTAAAGAATACAAAGAAATCATGTCCTAAAAGTTCCATCTGAACACAAGCTTCTTCTGGATCCATTGGCTTAATACCAAATCTCTTAGTACGAATAATCTTTACTTCATCTTCATCTTCGATTTCCTTCTCAATGAATTCCTTAGTGAAGCTAGCACGATTATTCTGCTTATCAACAATCTTATTCTTATACTTCTTTAACTGACGTTCAATAACCTCTTCCACAAGATCAATTGAAACGTACATATCACTACTTACCTCTTCAGCTCTAATAATATTGCCCTTTACTGGTATAGTGACCTCAATTTTCTGTCTTTCTTTCTCAACACTTAATGTAACATTGACTTCTGTCTCAGGAGCAAAGAATCTGTCCAACTTTCCAAGTTTTTCCTCTACTGCTGACTTTAGACCTTCTGTGATATCAATATTTCTTCCTGTTATAATAAAACGCATGATGTCCAACTCCTTTACATTAGATTGTCGTGGGAAAAACAACTTCACATATCTTATTACTTTCTAGAACATCTTATAATTTATTCAATTGTAGGAAAACTCCTTATTATGTGAATAAATGCTACTATTGTGTTCTATAAAAACCTCCTTAACACAAATCCCATATGTAAGTTTCACGACTATTAGATACCTTTAGTATCTTTATGTGTATATTATATCATATTTATAACATTAAACAAGTTTATATATGTGAAGTTTATATAAAAGTTATTTTTTCTTATCAACATATTTTTCCCCACAGTGTTGATAACTTTTCAAAAATATTAGTACTAAAGTAATGCTATATTTTAATAAATATGACCATCGTCTTATATTGTTAAAAGTCAACTTTTTATTATATTTTCTCTACTTTTTACAATTTTTTGTTCCCTCTTTTTGGGGGATAAATGTAGGTTTAATATTGTGTAAAAGCATTGTGGATAAGGTGGATAACTTTGTGGTTAACTATAAAAAGCCTTGAAATAGCGGTGTTTCGGCTGTGGATAAGTCGAAAGTTTCCACATTGACTCTGTCAACATTTTTCTTAATTTTTTTACTAGTTAAGAGTTTTTTTGTTAAAGATGCACAAAAAAATAAAATTCAATAGTATATTTTGATAGTTTTAGTAGTTAAAATAAACTGCTAATAAATATTTTTCATATCTAAAGTCATATTTATCAACAAAAACTATCTTGATAAGTGTGGATAAGTTATCAACAATCATTATTGATATATATTTTTATGGCTATTATTTAAGCTTTTTGTTATAATCATGTGGAAATTTTATCTGAATTTATTCTAGAAAGGATTGAGTATATATGCATAATATCATTATCACAGGTGCTTCTAGGGGAATTGGCTTTGCAATTGCAAAGGAACTTGCAAGTGCTAATACAAATATTCTTATTAGCAGTTTTCACAATTCTAAGCTATTAGATGAGGCTAGGGATATATTAGCTAGCAAATCTAACAAAGTTATTTCTTTTGTTGGTGATATGGGAAATTACGAAGATGTTTCTGCTATGTTTGACTTAGCTATTAAAGAATTTGGCAGTGTTGATATTGTTATCAACAACGCTGGTATCTCTATTGTGGGTCTTTTTCAGGATATGACTCCAAATGAATGGCAGGAAATTGTAAACACTAATCTTACTTCTGTTTATAACTGCTGCCATTTTGCCGTTAAGGACATGCTTAAAAGACACTGTGGAAAAATCATTAATATCTCCTCAGTATGGGGTCTTTATGGTGCTAGTTGTGAGGTCGCTTATAGCGCTACTAAAGGTGGAATTAATGCCTTTACTAAAGCTCTTGCTAAAGAACTTGCTCCTAGTAATATTAGCGTTAACGCTATTGCCTGCGGCGCTATTAATACTACAATGAACGGACATTTATCAGATGAAGAGATTAAGGAGCTTTCCTTAGAAATCCCTGCAGGTAGATTTGCTGAGCCAGAAGAAGTTGCTATTCTTGTTAGAAAAATCATTGAATCCCCAAATTACCTAACAGGTCAAGTTATTCAATTTGATGGTGCTTGGATTTAATTTTTAAATTCCTCTATGTCTACTGGATCTACGTGAATACTTATATAGCAATTATATTCTGATGCTATTTTTTGCTCTATTTCATCTACACACTTATGTGCCTGAACTAGGGGTGTATTCTTATCTATTTCAGCATGAAGGGATACAAATTTTCTTCCTGGGCCATAGTCATGTACTATTAAATCGTGGAAACCATATACCATTTCCTCTGATAGTACAATTTTTCTTATTCGTGCTACCATACAGTAGTCTGGAGCCTGGCCAAGTAGTGGAGAAATTGTATCCTTTGTTGTTGATACTCCTGCTATTATTACTAAAACTGCCACAAAGGCACCTGCATATCCATCTAAGTTAAATCCACATATATCACTAAAAAGTAAGGATATTAAAACCACACTTGTGGATAATACATCACTTAGGGAATCCTTTGATGTGGCAATCATTACTGTTGAGTCAAATTTCTTTCCTAATCTTCCATTTATTACCGATAAGAATACCTTGAAAAAAATAGACACCACTAAGATTAATATTGATATATAACTAAATTTGATTGTCCTTGGATTTATTATCTTATTAACTGAAGTGTGAAGTAATTCTATACCCATTACCACTATTAACTCTGCCACAAATAGACCTGCTATATATTCTATTCTGCCATGTCCATATGGATGCTCTTTATCTGCTGGCTTACATGCTAATTTAAAGCCCACTAGGGTTATTACTGATGATGCAGCATCTGAAAAATTATTAATTGCATCTGCCATTATTGATACTGCACCTGTTAATAAT
This sequence comes from Lachnospira multipara LB2003, assembly GCF_000702205.1. Taxonomy (GTDB): domain Bacteria; phylum Bacillota; class Clostridia; order Lachnospirales; family Lachnospiraceae; genus Lachnospira; species Lachnospira multipara_A. Next base: position 26,259 of record NZ_JNKW01000004.1, read on the forward strand.
CCTGCAACTAGCTTTAGTACCACCAAAAGTATATTAACTCCTATTCCTATAAATCCTATTAGTGATCCTACCTTGGTTCTTTTTTGTATTTCATCTAAATTATCATAATCCTTTATGAATATTTTCAAAAAATTGTACATTACCCACCTCTAATTAATTAAAAAGTTATTTAAAATATAATATAAGAATCCTTGAAATTCAAGGCTCAAAACTTGATTTATGTATAGTTAACTTATATAATTTACTTATGTAATGCGGGATTTTTATATATTGGAGGACTTTACAATGACTGATTTTTTTACTCATTCTACAAATGAAGATACTGATATTCCTAAAAAACTAATTATGAATTTTCAAAAACGTTTAGAAAAAGCTCATCTTCCTATGCATTCTATTATGATTATGAGACATGACAAATTAATATATGAATCGCACTATGCTCCATATACTAGGGATTCTCTTCATAGAATGTTCTCTGTAACTAAGTCTTTTGTTTCTCTTGGTATTGGTTTACTTGCTGATGAAGGTAAACTCTCCCTTGATGATAAAATTATTGATTATTTTCCTGACAAACTTCCACAGGGTGAAATTCATCCTTTCCTTAAAATGATGACAATTAGGGATATGTTACAAATGAAGTCTTGTCACAGATTTACAACATACAAAGCTAGTGGCTGTAATGACTGGTTAGGTTCTTTTTTTACAACTACTCCTACTCACGTTCCTGGAACTAATTTTGCCTATGATACTTCTGCTACACATACTCTAGGCATTCTTATTGAACGTTTAACTGGAATGAATTTTCTTGACTATTTAAGGCATAAATTTCTTGATGAACTTGAATTTAGTAAAGATGCTTATGTATTAAAGGATCCTTCTGGTTTAAGTATGGGTGGTTCTGGCCTTAACTGTTCACCTTACGACTTACTTAAGGTTATGTACTTGGTTGTTAAAAAGGGTAACTGGTTTGGTAAACAATTACTTCCTGAATGGTATATAAAAGAGGCTACTTCTTTTCATTCAGACAACTGGGCAAAATCTGATGTTATTGAGGAAATGCAGGGTTATGGTTACCAATTTTGGCTAACTACACATAATGGTTTTGCTATGTATGGCATGGGTGGACAGCTCTCCGTCTATATTCCAAAATACGACATTATCCTTATAACAACTGCAGATGCACAAGGACGTAAAGGTGGTGTTCAGCTTATATACGATTCTTTCTATGATGAACTAATTGATAGGCTTGATTCCTACGATTATGCAAAAGACCCCGTATCATATGATGAACTAATGGCTTATGCTAGTTCTAGAAAACTTGAAGTTATGCCAAAATTTACTGATAGATCTAGTAATTGTTATAATGATATCCTTGATAAAATTAATGGGCGTAAATACGAGGCTATTGGTGATAATGTGTGCACTGTTAAAAACTTTTCTATTGAGATTTCTGATGATAAGGAAAGTGGTATTTTTCATTACAGCAATTCTTTCGGAGACTTTTCTCTTCCCTTTGGTCTTGGAAAAAATATTATTAGTAAATTCGCTAATTACAATTTAAGAATAGCTGCTTGTGCTTCTCTTAGAACTTGTGATTTACTTGATATTAAGATTCAGGTTATAGATGAGGTTCTTGGAAATCTTTACTTTGCCCTTAATTTCAAAGACCCCTTTATTACTGTTATGATGAGAAAAATCGAAGAACACACCTTTAATGAATACGACGGTGTATTCTCAGCAAAAATAATCGAAGAATAATAAAAGACATACAATTATTTGTGTCAAATGCAAAGCGTTTCACTTATAATTGTATGTCTTATTTTTACATATACTTATTTTGTTTTTCCTTCTTAACTATATCTAAGATTTCCTCTATTCTTCTATCATAGCTATGTTCTTTCTCTACTTTCTCAAGTCCATTTTGTGCTATCTTTATTCTTTCTTCATCGTGTTCTAAATAGTAAAGCGTCTTTGTCACTGCCTCTTCTATTGTTGAATAACACTCTATTTCCTTACCTTCTATAAAGTAATCTCTTATTTCTATCTGTCTATTACTAAGCAAAAAGCCTCCGCTTCCAAGTACATCCCAAACTCTAAGGGGGATTCCACTTCTAATATTCCTTAAGGATATATTTAAGTTTATCTTAGAATTATTAAATACCTTAGGCATTGTTTTCTTATAATCCACAAAATCTTTAACTCTTACACCTCTTAATTTATCATCTGCATTATCTGTGTATAAATCCATAGTATATCTATCTTTAATAGCTGATGCTAATGCATTAATTGTTACTACTCTTTCCATATTGGCTAATTTAAAGCCTAAAAAGGTATTAGTAAACACTAATGCTAAATCAGAAAATGAACCTTCACTTTGAACAAAGCTTGTTGCCTCTAATAATTCTTCTAATATCTTTGGACTAAGACTTTCATCTATCAACTCCATCCCTGGAATAAATAGCTGTTCCTTTAATACCTCCATAAAGTAATCCCTTAATTCTTCTGGAAGTTTCCCTGCTATTGCATCAAAGGAATTTCTATGATACATACTTCCTACAAAGGACACATCTGATTTAAGCCCTGCATTAATTTCTTCCTTACTTTTCCTTTTTATTGTTTCTTGTAATCTAGCAGCATTTACTGCTAATGGTAAATAATAGACATGCTCTAATCCTAAGTCCTTTATTTGTATATAAAAGAACTTATCAAATATAAAAATGTAATTACACTTATTATAAATTGATTCATGAAAAAGTGATATTAGTGGTGAATCCACACTCCAGGACACATATGGTATCTGCAACTCTTCGCATATATTAGACACATGGGCAAAATAATTAAAGGAGAAGACTATATCTACTCCTTTAATTTTATTATAAACCTCAGCATAATTGTGAAATTTAAGCCCCTTATCCTCATCTATATATACTGATGCTTCCTCGTATTCTATTACGTTAACGCCTAAGTTTCTAAGACTTTCTGCTATGTCTTCCTGATTAAATACTTTCCAACGATAAAGCAAACAATTCATATTATCACCAATTTTTCACGAGTTTTCTTTAGTTTATTTTACTATTTTTCATTGAAATATTCAACCAGCTCTTCAATTGGTACTGGTCTGGCATAGGCAAATCCTTGGATATACTCAAATCCCTTTTCCTTAGCAAAACTACTCTGTTCTTCTGTTTCAACACCTTCTACCAAAGTAACAATTCCCTGTTTTTTTACTAACTCTATTATAGCCTCTAGCATTTCTTCTGTATATTTATTGCTTAATGACTTATAGAATATGGATTTATCAAATTTAATTGTCATAAAATTCTGACTTGTCATTCGCTCTAGATTAGAATAACCTGTTCCGTAATCATCTAAATAAAACTCTATTCCTGCATCTCTTAGTTTTTCTACATTTAGCTTTACTACGTCGTGTTTTTCAAACATTTCACTTTCTGTTATTTCTAATCGTATTTTATTACATGCTATGTTATATTTTTTTATTACTGACATTATATCTGAGAAAAATCTGCTGTCTGATAGTTCTGTTGCTGATATATTTATTGTTATTGCATCAAACTCATATTTACTATCATATTTACTTATAAATTCACAGACCTTTGTTACCATGCATAGGGTTAAGGTATGTATAAATCCTCTACTTTCTGCCAGTCTTATAAACATATCTGGTGGTATTTTTTGTCCATTTATTTCTAGTCGCATTAGAGCTTCTGCTGCCCTAAATTTCTTATCAGAAACCCTTAATATTGGTTGTGCATAGCAAAGAACTCTTTCATCTAAATATTTTTTGCCTTCTCTTATTTCTTCAAATACGCTTATTATCTGGCGTTCCTGGGCATATTTTTTAAGCTTATTATCATCTAAATATACAAATTCGTTTATATTGAATTCTGTTGTATAATTTTTTAATAGATGTCTATTTATTTCTTTTATGTCCTTTATTGATGTTATTAAACTGTTCTTTCTATAGCAAATTGCCTTGAAATATGTTATTTCATCAAAGACTGTGGTTGCATAATTCATGACCTTGTTTAACTCTGTCAAGAAAAATTCTAAATCCTCTGACTTATCTCCCCTACATATCTTCTTTACTACTACATAATCTGTAGCGTTTACTTTAAAGACTGTTGTGTGTCTTATCTTTCTATTTAGATAATTTACAGCATATGCCACGTGTCCATCAATTTTATTTACTATTTCATTGTCTAATACATTATTTAATTGCGGATACTTCACATATGCAAAATAAAAATCTAACTTTGCAAGTAATAACAATTTTATTTTTGATTCTAGGGATTCTTTATTCATACATCCTGTTACCTCATCCACTGGATTTGAATGAAATAGCATATAAAAAATTGTAAATGGCAATACATAAGTTACGCTTAATATAATTGTGTCTGAATTAACTATCTGAAATGCTAAAGCTAATGCATCTATTGGAATAAATATTAATATATTAATTAATACAAACCTCGATAAATTCTTTCTATTTAGTATTGAGCTTACAAAGCTTATTGTTGCTACTGATATTCCTTCTATGGCTAAAAATCTAAATAGTCCATCTATAAATACTCTATTAGTAACTTCGATTACTAAATAGCCTTTAAAATAGCAAATTAAAGCTGCTATAAAAAATTGCATCTGAAATATTATGCTTTGTATAATTATATTTTTCTTCTGAATTCGTCTATTAGGTGCTAACAAAACAATATACATCAATATTGATTGTAAAATATAATTATAGAATACTATTATTGCAAAAGTCAGTATGCTTATCTCTAAAAAACTTATTTGTGTGTCTCTTTCAGCTATAACACATAGATCTATTGTTAGTATTATCTCTGCAATAGATATAAACATACCTAATAAAACTAATGGATATCCAATCGAAATCCTTGGTCTTGTATATAACATAAAAAAAAGCATTACTATAGCAATGCCCAACATCAAGTATTCCGCTGTCAATGAATAATAAGAATATCCTCTTATATGGTATATCCCATAAATTAAAAATTCCATCTAATTATTCCTTCTCTTTTATTTAATTATTCTCCCATTATTTTTTATTATACTTTATGTATATATTTATTTCAAGTAATTGGAAACTACGGCGAAAAAAATACCAAATGGGATATTTTATAGATTTTTTCTATATTTTCCCATTTGGTATCTTGTTATAAATAAATTGTTAATAAAAATTTTAGATTTAGCTATGCTTACTGTCGACATGCGTAATCTAATACCTGGAAGTAATTCTCAAAAGTCTTTCCACAACATTCATAGTCGTCTATCTCTATTCCATCCACCACTAATCCTATTAAAGCAAATGCCATTGCCATTCTATGATCATCATGGGTTCCGACTACTCCTGGCTTAATCTTACCTGGTGTTATATCGATTCTATCTTCATATTCCTTAACTTCAATTCCTAGATTAGTTAATTCTGTTACTATACTCTTTATTCTATCTGATTCTTGAAGTCTTATATGTCCTATATTCCTTATTGTTGTACTAGTCTTAGCAAATGGTGCTATGGCTGCTAATGTCATTGTCTGGTCTGAGAAATCATTCATATCTATATCTATACCATTGAATTCTCCATTATATGGTCCTGTTACACATATGCCTTCTCTTTCCTCTGTTACTGCACATCCTAACTGCTTTAATACATCTAAGAATTTCATATCTCCTTGCATTACATTAGAATGTACATTTTTTACAAGGGCTCTTCCTCCTGTTATGGCTGCTGCTCCATAAAAATAACATGCTGCTGATACATCTGGTTCTATCTGATATGTACTTGATCTATAATGCTCATCTGCTGGTACATCATAAACGGATTCGTTATGGAATACCTCGCAACCAAACTGTCTCATCATATTCATTGTTATATTAATATATGAACCGCTTGTCTTCTTAGATGTTATCTGTACTTTTAATCCATCCTGTAACATTGGTGCTGTCATAAGTAGGGCACTTAAAAACTGTGTACTCTTGCTTATATCTATATATACCTTATTAGCTGGTATCTTACCGCCTACTCTTGCTCCTACTACCTTTACTGGTAAATGTCCTTTTTCTTCAAGATATGTAAAGCTAGCACCTAAGCTCTCTAATGCCTCAAACAATGGTAACATTGGTCTTCTCTTCATCTGCTCTGATGCATTTATTGTATATGTTCCATCTGATAGGGCTAACATTGATGTTAAAAATCTTGCTGCTGTTCCTGCACTTCCCACATCTATTGTTGCCTCTTTTTTAGGAATATTGCCATCGCATCCCTTAACTGTTACATATCTCTCTACTTCATTAACCTGCATCTTAAAGCCAAGTGATAATAGGCATGTTATAAAGTGTCTTGAATCATCTGAAAATAATACTCCATTTAGAGTACATTCTTCATTGGACAAGGCTGCAAGTAATAGCGCTCTATTAGTTACACTCTTAGAACCTGGTACTTCTACAACGGCATTAAAGGGATGTGTTATCTTTTTTATTCGTATTCTTGACATTAGAAAATTCTCCTAGAAACTAGTTATTTATATTTATTATTAATCCAATATTATCTCTCATCTATTGTTGTATATGGTCTATGATGACCTACATACTTATAAGCTGGACGAATAATCTTTCCTGCATTTACTAATTCCTCTAGTCTATGTGCACACCAGCCTGAAATTCTTGCTGTAGCAAACATTGGTGTAAACATTTCCTCAGGAATTCCTAACATAGTATAAACTAATCCACTATAAAAATCCACATTAGCACATACTGGTTTAAACATTTTTCTCTTGTTCATAATTAGGCTTCCTGCTTCTTTTTCTACTGTCTCATAAAGAGCGAATTCCTTAGTCATTCCCTTTTCTTTAGATAATTGCTTAGCAAAGCTTTTAAGGATTACTTCTCTTGGATCTGAGTTTGTATATACTGCATGTCCCATACCATAGATTAATCCTGCTCTATCAAAGGCTTCCTTATCAAGTATCTTGTTAAGATATTCTTTAATACTTTCTGTATCTTCCCAGTCTGATACATGTGTCTTAATATCTTCAAACATCTCTTGTACCTTAAGGTTAGCACCACCGTGCTTTGGTCCCTTTAGGGATGCTATTGATGCTGCTATTGCTGAATATGTATCTGTTCCTGATGATGTTACTACGTGAGTTGTAAATGTTGAGTTATTACCACCACCATGCTCTGCATGTAATACTAAGCATATATCTAATACCTTAGCCTCTAATTCTGTGAAATTTCCATCATCTCTTAACATATAAAGGATATTCTCTGCTGTTGAATATCCCTTCTTAGGATTCTTTATCATTAATGTTCCATCTAATCTAAAATGTCTAAATGCCTGATATGCATATACTGTTAATAAAGGCATCTTAGCTATTAGCTGTAAACTCTGTCTTAATACGTTAGGTACTGAGATATCGTCTGGATGCTCATCATATGAATATAAACTTAATATTGATTTCATTAAGGAATTCATTAAATTATCAGATGTTGCCTTCATTATTACGTCTCTAATAAAGGCTCCTGATAATTCCTGTAAATCTGTCTGTATACGTACGAATCTCTTTAACTGGTCTTCTGTTGGTAATTTACCAAATAACAATAGATATGTTGCTTCCTCAAAACGAAATCTATCTGTCTTAGAATTCTTTATTAGATCTTCTACATTGTAACCCTGAAAATATAATTCTCCATCTACTGGTATCTTTCTTCCGTTAATGCTTTGATTACCAAGTACATCAGATATCTCTGTTAGTCCTGTTAATACTCCATTACCATTACTATCTCTAAGGCCACGCTTTACATCATATTCTATATATAAATTCTGATCTATAGAACCAGAAGCTGTAACTTCCTTTACTAATTCCTCGAACTCGCTATTATCTACGGTTGTAAGCGCCATCATTTCCTGGTTGTTCATGGGCAAATCCTCCTTTATGCCTATATAATCACCCTGGTTCCTCATTATTAAGAATATAGGTTTCTTCTTAATAATCTCAGGGTGATTAGACAACTCCTCATTGTTGTCTGACATCATGTGATGTCCTTTGTATTATGCAGTAAAGTGGGGATGTTGTCAAGCAAATCCCCACTTTTTCTTTATAATATTAAGTTATTTCGTAATCGACTTTATTTTATTTTGTTTTCACTTAATTTAATAAGGCTAATTTTTTAATTATTGCTATTATTTATCTGCGACTGATGTTCTTCATTCTCTATATCAAGTTTTGTTACATATCTATCATCGATGCTCTCTTCATTTATTTGTAATGTATCTTTACTGTCTTTATTCTTAGTTTCCTGTCTTGTCTGTAATATGGCATTGGATAATTCTAGAAGATCTTTATCACTTCCTTCACTAAATCCTGCTCTATTTAGTGCTAAACCATTCTCATTGTTAAAAAAGATGTATATGTAATCACTATCTTTCTCTACTATATACACGTCTTTCCACTTTAATACGTCCACATCTTGTTCTTCATCTTCTACTTCTATTTCTTCTGAATCTATTGTGTACTTAAATTCTAAGCCTATCATGTTCTTATATAGATTATTAAAGCGTTTCTTGCTATCACTTTCTAATAAATACATTCCTATAAATAAAAATACTCCTGCTGCCAGTCCATAAAATACTGTTAAAAATACATCTTGCCTTTCATCTTGTGTTAGTAATAAGACCATATATCTTACAAATAGCATCAAAAATACTAATCCTGCAAGATTATATATTAACTTAAATCTCTTATATTTTTCATTTCGAAAATTGCTTGCTTTATTCAAACCTTCCAAAGTTTCTTGCGTAAAAACTGTACTGTTTTTTATTACCATTGCTTCCTCCAAAACTTTCTATTAGTTTCATGTTCTGTTATAATTTATTTAGTATTTAATAATTATTACTATTTTACCACATTTTTATTAGATTTGTAAGATTATGGAGGTTTATATGGGTATTGCTGTTATAACTGGGGCTAGTTCCGGTATTGGTAAGGAAATGGCTAAAATTCTTAGCCACAAAGGTTATTCTCTTATTCTTGTTGCTAGAAACAAGGTATTACTTGATGAGCTTAGTGCTACTCTTCCTACTAAGACTAAAACTCTTAGTCTTGACCTTAGTAAAAAGGCTGATATTTTTAAACTTGTTAAATACATAAAAAAGAAAAAAATCGATATTTTTATTAATAATGCTGGTTTTGGAGATGTTGGGGATTTTGATAAGACTAGCCTTTCTAAGGAACTTGATATGATTGATGTTAATATTAAGGCGCTTCACATTCTTACTAAAGCTGCCCTTAAAATCATGAAGAGACGAAACTACGGCTATATTCTTAATGTTGCTAGTAGTGCTGGACTTTTTTATGGCGGTCCTTATATGGCTACTTACTATGCTAGTAAAGCTTATGTAACTAGCCTTACTACTGCTATTAGCTCTGAACTTAAAGCTTCTAAATCTAATGTTTCTATTAGCGCTTTATGTCCTGGTCCTGTTAATACTAACTTTAATAATGTGGCTAATGTTAAGTTTGATCTTAGTGGCATTAGTGCTAGGGAATGTGCTAAGGTCGCTATTGATGGTATGTTTAAGAAAAAGCTTATTATTATTCCTACTATCTATATGAAATTAGCTGTCTTTGGCAATAAATTCTTACCTAGACAGCTATCTGCAAGAATTGTTGGTAAACAACAATCTAAAAAAATCTATAATTAGTGTTTTTTCCAAAAGGATATATGTTCCTTTTCTACTATGTTGGTGTTATTAAGAAGGACTTTTACTGCAAGTTTATATTCTTCCATTTTCTGGGATTTTTTTACTTGCTTTACGTCCTTCTTATCATCAAATACGTATTCCATATAGCACCACATTTCCTTCATTCTATGAATTGCGTGCTTATCTCCTGACATTATTTTTAGTCTTTCATTTAGGACTTTTTCATGGAATTTACTTAATTGTTCCTTATCTTTTTGTAAGTCCCTTACGTAATTAACAGGATCTTCTGCCTTTAATACATTTATTAATGCTGGATCTGCTACTAGACCTCTTCCTAGCATTATTGCATCACACTCTTTAAACTCTGTTAAAAAGTCTAAATAATCTCTTCTTGTAAATATATCTCCGTTATATACTACTTTGTTAGTGCTCATTCTCAGGGCATATTTAAAGGCTTCTTTATTTACTTCGTTCTTATAAAAATCCGTTCTTATTCTTGGATGTACTATTATTTCTTCTAGCTTATATTTATTATATACGCCTATTATTTCTTCCCAGTTACTTGCTGTATCTAGTCCTATTCTTGTCTTTAGTGATATTTTTATATTATTGTCCTGCACGTATTTATCTGACATTGTCTCATATAAGAATTTATCTAGACCTTCTATATCTCCTAAAAAGCCTGAGCCCTTTTTCTTTGATACTACTGTGCCTGATGGACATCCTAAATTTAAGTTAATTTCTTCATATCCTAACTCTTTATGAAGCTTTTTTATTGTCCATATAAAATCCTTAGAATTATTGGTCATTACCTGTGGGACCACATAGAGGCCTTTGTTGTTGTCCCTATCTACGTCTCGCATTTCTTTTGTTAAAAAATTCTCTGAACTATTTGGCGATATAAAGGGCGTAAAGTACTTGGCTATTTTTCCCTTGCCATATACCTGCTCATACGAATTTCTAAATGTATAATCTGTTAAACCTTCTAATGGCGCTAAATATATATCCATTTTATTTCCTATCTATCTTCTTATCTATCTTCTTATCTATCTTCTTACCTTAGTGTGATACTGCCATTTCTGTTAGTGTATATGCTTGTTTCATAAAATTTCTTTATGGCATCTATCATATATTTTGTATCTTTTATTCCTGCTGTCTCATATGGTGAATGCATTGATAACTGTGCCAATCCTATATCTACTGTATTTAATGATATATGTGCATTGGAAATATTTCCTAGGGTTGATCCTCCTGCTATATCTGAACGGTTGACATAAGTCTGTACTGGCACCCCTGCTCTTTTACATATCTCTTTAAATATACTTGCTGATATTGCATCTGTTGTATATTTCTGATTAGCATTATATTTTACTACTATTCCTTCATTTAGGTATGGTCTATTAGTTGGATCTGCCTTGTCTGTGTAGTTTGGATGTACTCCATGGGCATTATCTGCACTTATCATAAAGGAATTGGCTATTGATCTTTTGTAAGCTTCCATATCCTTACCACACATTGTTGCTATTCTTTCTAATGTATCTGTTAAAAATGTTGAATCTGCACCTTGCTTTGTTGTGCTTCCCACCTCTTCATTATCAAAGACTGCACATACATTAACACTTTCTCCATTGGAATTCTCTGCCTTTATTAGGGCATTTACACATGAATAAGCACACTGTAAATCGTCTAATCTTGGGCTTGATATAAATTCATTATCTACTCCCCAAATTGTTCCTGGCATTCTATTATATAAAAATAAATCTGCCCCTACTATGTCTTCTACCTGTGCTTCTGCTGCATCTGCTATTATCTTATCTAATAAATCCTTTGATTCGATTTCCCCCATTAGTGGTAACATGTCTTTTTGTGCATTATATGCTATTCCACTATTGGCATCTCTATTCATATGTATTGCTAGATTTGGGATTAGGCATAGGTCTCTATCTACATTCACTAATCTTGTTTCAAATGTATCTGTTTCCTTAACTATTACCCTTCCTGCTACAGATAATGGTCTATCAAACCATGGTGCCATTAGCATTCCACCGTATTTTTCTACGTTGGCTACTATGTATTTATTATCTGATACTATCTCTGGATTTTCCTTTAACTTAAACGCAGGTGAATCTGAATGGGCTGCTGTTATCTGGAAATTTGTAAAATCTACTGCTCCATCCTTTGGCAATTTAAAAACTATTATACTTGAGTCTCCTCTTGTTACAAAATAGCCCTTTGCCTGGCTTATATTCCATTCTTGATTCTCGCTTAATTCTACATAGCCCTCATCTTCTAAAATCTTAGCTAAATTATTTACTACATGAAATGCTGATGGGCTATTTTCTATAAATGTTAATAATTCCTTTGATGTTTCTAAAAAGCTTGCTTCTTCCATTTTTAATCCTCCTATTTATTCTTTTTAGGCTTAAAAATTGTAAATCTTAATGCTAATAATATTATTACAACTATTATAGCTGCTACTGGTAATACTATCTGCTTTATATCTTTTTCTACTTTAGTTGTTTCTGCTTTGTTACTAGACTCCTCTATTTGTGTTTCTTCATAGTCATAGTCTTCATATACTGTTCGTCCTGTTGTTATTTCTGTTCCTTTTCTTATGCCCTTCTGGTCTTTAGTTGCTTCTAGTTCTATCTCGTAATTCTCAACTGTCTGTGTTGGTAATACATAGTCTGTATTATATGTATAGCCTGTCTTGGCATATGTTACTGTTGTATAACCTGGTGTTACTGGTGTTGGCTCTGTTATTGTCTCTGTCTTTACTGAATCTGCATCTCCTTCTGGTAGTAAATCTTTATCGTATGTCATTACTTCATCTCTTACAAATTCATCGATGTTATTATAGCCTACTGCAAATGTCCAATTCATTACTTCTCCAGCTATGCCTTTACAATATGCTCTTCTATCTGTGTTATCTTCAAAAAATCTTATATATCCCTTTACGTCATTTCCTGTTATTACGCCTTCATTAACTGTTCCATATGGATATAGGATATACATTCCTACTAATCCACCACTATGTACGTATCCATGATCTGAATCATATCCCTTTATATTCACTCTACAGTCCTGTATATCAAAATATCCTGCTGATAGTATTCCTGCTAAGAAATTCTCATCTTTTACTTCTTTATCTGTATCTATTGATATTACTGTTACGTCTATATCGCAATTTGTGATTTTTCCATTTCCATAGCCTACTACGCCGCCGATTCCATTCATTACTGCACTTGTTTCTAGCTTATCTGTTCCATAAATCAAGCAATTTTCTATTTCTGCTTTATCTGCTATTCCTGCTAATATTCCTACCATCATATGGTCTGATGATGTTAGTTCTACCTTGGCACCTACTATTTTTAGGTTAGTTACTTTTCCTGTTAAATTACCAAAAAAGCCTGCTGCCTTAGTATCATATTTCTTATAATTGCCATCATATGTTACTGTTGTTATATCTGTTGCTGTGCTTACCTTTAAGTTATATAGTGTATATCCATTTCCTTCAAATTCGCCGTTAAAATTCCATGGCTTCCAATCTATTCCACTTAAATCTAAATCTGATAGTAGGGCATACTTTCCTGTTTCATTGCTTGCTACTCTTTGTAATTCCCCTACTGTTCTTATTACTGTATATCCTTTACTTTCTGCCTCTTCTTTGGTCATTGGCTTAAAGTCAGTTGTCTTATCTGTATACTTTACCTGCTTTCCTCTACATCTCTTGTTACTTGATGCTATGTCTTTTGGTCCATCTATATTAGTTGTTTTTTTATCTATATTGACTTTACTATCACACACTTGATGTAAGCTAGTTTCTTTATTTATCATCTTACTTACTTCATCTGGTAATTTATAAATTGCTGTTACTGACACTGCTAGTAATGCTAATGTACATGCTATTGCTTTTGCGTTTTCTTTTAATTTTGTTTGTTTTTTCATTTTACCCTCCCATTTTTTATTTTTCTAGTTTTATCTTGTCTTCTTTATAGGATTTCACTAAAAAAACACACCTTGTATTGTAACAAACTTTCGTATTTTTATAAACACCTTCCATAAGAAAAATGCTGCCATACACATTCACTTGTATGACAGCATTCATCTATTGAATAGTTGCCCCTATATGGGGTCCAACTTTTCATCATTATTATTTACTTGTGTACATCTGCTCTTATGACTTCTCTTATTAGATGTTCTATGATTTTTTCCATGTTCTCTACTTCCGAGAATTTTTCTGATTCTATGGTTAAATATATTGTACATGGTACATGGTCTATTCGACGTATATTATATACTTCTTCCTTTATCTCTTCTTGTAGCTGCATGTCCTCTTCATCTGTTGTTACTGACTTCAACACTACGAAGTGATCTCCTCCTATTCTTGCTACTGTTCCTGTTACTCCTACTACTTCTTTTATTTTATTTACCACTTCTTGCAGTACTCTTGTGGATAGCCTAACTCCATTACTATCCACAAAATGTCTGAAGTTTACTATGTCAATATAATATATATCAAAGTCTCTCCTATGCATTATATAGCTATCAATATAGTCTTGTACGGTGTCTAATAGTCCTTTCATATTAAGAGCTCCGGTTACTTCGTCCATATAGGAATCAACCTTTCCTAACATGTTATTATCTGTCTCCTCTACAAAATAACCTATTATTCCATCTATTTTACCATTTCTATAATATGGCATTTTACTTGCCCTTATATTTTTTATACTTCCGTCATTTATGCATGTTCCATGCACTCCATGGGTCTGTATTCCCCTCTTTAAAATATCTTCTTCGTCATCCTTGAATTTTTCCGGGTCTACGTGCCATCCCATGTCCTCATCATTTTTCCCTATTATGTTATCTACTGACTTTATATTATAGTAATCCAAAAAGGCTCTATTTACACCTACAAATCGTCTATTCTTATCTTTCCAGAATAATCCTATATCTGTATTAGTTGTGAAATTCTTCCAAAGAGATGACTCACTAAATGCTACATCGTCTTCCTTTATTCCGTTTAACATTCTCTCTAGAGGCATTCTTCTTACTATCTCATCTTCTAATTCCACTATACAGGATAATAATTTGTCCTTTTCTTCGCCTTCGTCTTTTACTAGAAATCCTATATGCCAATTATAGCCTTTTCCTATCTTTTTAGCTCTAAAATACTCTACTAATATATTCTTTTTCGATTCTTTTAGTCTTTCCTCAACTGTAGACAAATCGTAAAAATTTCTTACAGTTTCTTTATCTATTGGATATACATTTCTATTGCAAAATTCTTCTATATGACTTTGGGCATCTAAATTATTCGCTTCTCTATTAACAATGCTCTTTTTAAAGATGCTCTCTATTGTGTAATTCTTTAAGTCTATTATATCCACTATATCAAATAAACTATACAATATGTCTCTTTCCTTAAAGCGATTATATTGTCTTAAAAAATCTGTATTATTGCTTACATTTTCTATCCGATATGCATATGTTCTTCTTTTTCCTTCTTCTGCTAGCTTAAATAATCGCACTAAATAAAAGCAGCCATTTACTATTCCGTCTGCCTTACTTTCTTTTCCTGTTTCATCCACTGTATAAATCATATATTTCAATTTTTTATGAAATTCATGTTCTCTATCCAGCAATTTTTCTCTCATTTCTTCGATGCTCTCTATTCCTAGTGATCTTATTTCTTTTAAAAACATCTCGTTATAATACTTAAATCTAAGTGTTTCGTTCTCCACCTCAATCAAAGATAGAGCATCTACATAGCCCATTATATCTATTGTCTTATTTTTTATATCTTGATACTCTGTTACTGGTTTACTACTTAGAAGATTTATTTTGGCGATTTCGTCGTTATATCTCATATCGATATTTTTCTCTATCTTATATCCTCGCTCCTTTAAATATTCCTTTACATCTCCTCCTGGCATGGGCTTTGCTATGTAATAACCCTGTAGCTTATCGCATCCTATATTTGTTAAAAACTCAAGCTGCTCCTTTGTTTCTACTCCCTCTGCTAAAGTTTTTATACCTATTGTCTTTAGCATATCTATCATAAATTTTACGATTTGTTTTGACTTTACAGAATCTGTTTCCACAAACTTCATATCTAATTTTACTACGTCAAAATCAATATCTTTTAGCATATTTAGTGTTGAATACTCACTTCCAAAATCATCCATCCACACTTCATAGCCTTCTTCATGCAGCTTTTTAAACTGTTCCTTCATGAATTCCTTGTTTTTTCCAACTGCTGACTCTGTTATTTCAATGTTTAACATTTCTCTTGGTACGTTGTATTTCTTGAGATTTGTATTTAAAACTTTATTTATATCAACATCTTCAAAATCATAGCGTGAAAAATTGAGGGAGACTGGTAACATATCTTCTCCCTTCTCAAATGCCACACTATACTCTTTACACATCTGCTCGATTAAATATGTATCTAGCTTATAAATTAATCGCTCTTTTTCTAGTACTGGAACAAAATCACCTGGAGATATTATTCCTAATTTAGGATCTATCCATCTTGCTAGACCTTCCATTGCACATATTTCACCTGTCATTGATCTAAGTATTGGCTGATAATATAGTTTTATATACCCCTTATTAATTGCATTGTCTATGTTATCTAACACATATCTCCTTGCTTCTTTTTTATCCATAAACGACCCCTATTTTTTGTTTTTTTACACGATCTCATTTGTAATTATAATTATAGCATTTATTTATTTCTTTTACAATAAGATGTAGTTCTGTGCTTATTTTCCTTTTTATGCTATTATCGTAATGTTAGTAATTCTTATTCTAATTGGAAACTGTCTATTCGTAAGTTTATCAATTAATATAACTAGTTTTATTACTTTAGGAGGAATATATGATTTTAATTAAAAATGGTAGGGTTTGCGATCCTGTATCTAATACTGACGATTTACTTGATGTTCTTATTAATGATGGAAAAATTGTTAAGCTTGGGAAAAATTTAGATGCTCCTGACTCTTCTACTCGTATTATTGATGCCACTAATCTTGTTGTGGCTCCTGGTCTTATGGATGCCCATGTTCACTTTAGAGATCCTGGTTTTACCTACAAAGAAGATATTATTTCTGGATCTAGGGCTGCTTGTAGAGGTGGCTTTACTTCTATTGTTCTTATGGCTAATACTAAGCCTTGCGTTGATAATATTGAAACTCTTTCTTACTGTTTAAATAAAGGTGCTAGCACTGGTATTCATATCCATCAGACTGCTAATGTCACTTGTGGCATGAAGGGTTTAGAACTTGTTGATATGGACTTGCTTTCCCAAAATGGTGCTTGCGGTTTTACTGATGATGGTGTCCCTATTATGGATGAGAAAATCCTTTATAACGCCCTTATTAAGGCTCATGAGCTTAATTTGCCTGTTGCTCTTCACGAAGAAGATCCTTTATTTATTAAGCAAGCTGGAGTTAACATGGGTGATGTTTCCAAAAAGCTTAATTACGGCGGTGCCTCTTCTACTGCTGAAGACATTATGGTAGCTAGAGACTGTGTTCTTGCCCTTGATACTAAGGCTTCTGTGTGCATCCAACATATTAGTTCTGGTAATTCTGTGGATATTGTCCGTTCTTTTAAGAAGATGGGTGCTGATATTCATGCCGAAGCTACTCCTCATCATTTTACTCTTACTGAAGAGGCTGTTCTTAAATATGGAACTAATGCTCGTATGAATCCTCCTTTAAGAACTGAAAATGACAGACTTAAGATTATTGAAGGTATTAAAGATGGTACTATTGACATGATTGTTACTGACCACGCTCCTCATTCTAAGGAAGAAAAATCTAAGGAGCTTTCATGTGCTCCTAGTGGTATTACTGGCCTTGAAACTAGTCTTGCCCTTGGCATTAAGTCCTTAGTTAAAACTAAAGAAATCTCCTTAATGAAACTTATTGAGCTTATGAGTACTAACCCTGCTAAGTTCTACAGAATGACTCCTGCTTCTGTTAGTGAAGGGGCTAATGCTGATATTGTTATCTTTGGTGAAGATTCATTATGGACTGTTAAGGAAGAGGAATTTGCCTCTAAAGCTTCTAATTCTCCTTTTATTGGCTGGGAATTACCTGGTAAGGTTTTCTATACTATCTGCGATGGTAAGCTTGTATATGAAGCTAATTAGTCCTTAATATTTAATTTTAATTTTTCTTTATCTTGCTTATAAAAAAATTTTAACAAAATAAAATAAAAAGGCCTAGAGGTTTACTTTTAAGAAAGCTTGTGTCTTAACTTTCTTAAGGTTTTCCTCTAGGTCTTTATTAGTTTATAGCTACAATTTTGCTATTTAAAGCTACATTGTATTATTTTACTTATATGTTACTTCTGAGAAGAACTTAAATCCAAGTGGTGTTTCAAAGAAACCGTCTACCTGATTGTTTAACATATATGGATCTGTATAGAAATAAAGTGGTGTAATACAACCTGTTTCCATTAACTTATCCTCTGCTAAGTGCATTAACTTATAACGTGTTTCCTTGTCTGTGCATGACTTGATTGTGCTGATAAGTACATCATATGTCTGTGCCCATGTACCATTTGTTACATTTACATTATATCCATAAGGTGTTAAATCTAATGAATAAATTGCAAGTGAAGCATGGTCTCCCTTACCAAACTGGATATCATTGTTACCTGAAGCTGTTGTCCACATATCAAGGAATGAAATTGGATCATTATAATCTGCTAACCAACCATTTCTTGCAAGTGAGTAATCACCGCTCTTACGTGTTGTTAAGAATGTTGCCCATTCCTGATTCTGTAACTGAACATTAATACCTACGCCACTAAATGCGTTCTGGATATATTCACCAATTGCCTTATGTCCTTCTGATGTATTATAAAGGTATGTAAGTGTTGGTGCATCTGTGAACTTCTTACTTGATTCATCAAATGTATAATACTTCTTTAATGTCTCAATTGCCTTATTGTAGTTATCTGTATATGAATCAGATGCTACATTATAATATCCTGTATAGCTTTCATGTCCTGCATTATCGCTGAATTCTGTCTTACCATCTGCATCTGTAACACCTCTTGCTACAAATGATGATGCTGGAACCTGTCCAGCCTGTGTAATATTCTCAACGATATAATTTCTATCAATTAAAAGACTTAATGCCTTTCTAATATCAGCTTCTGCTACTGCCTTATCAGCACCTGTAAGTGTTGATGAAGCTGGTAATAATCCTTCATTTACATTCCAGCATGCATAGTATGTACCAAGCTGGCTACCTACGATAAATTCATCGCTGTAGTCCTTCTTTAACTTAGGAATTTCATTTGTTGGTACATCATCAATAAACTGCCAGCTACCATTCTGGAAGTTTGTTAACATATTATTAGTGTTATCTGATAAGTAGAAATTAATTGTTGGCATCTTAATCTTATCAGCATCATAATAGTCGTTATTCTTCTTTAATGTAATAACTGAGTTATGGCTCCAGCTATCAAGTGTATATGCACCATTACTTACATATGTACTTGGGTCTGTTGCCCAACTTTCATTAGAAACAACATCTTCTCTTACTGGGAAGTATACTGGGAATGCAAGTAATTCATTCCAATATGGTACTGCGTTATTTAATGTTACAACTAATGTCTTATCATCTGTTGCATGTACATTAAGCTTTTCTGAACCTGTTGCATTGTCTGCCCAGATTTCATCATAACCATCAATTACATCAAACATATAGCCATAGTCTGCTGCAAGAGCAACTGATGTAGCTCTGTTCCAAGCATATTCATAATCCTTTGCAGTTACATCTTTACCATCTGACCACTTTAAGCCATCTCTAAGTGTATATGTGTATGTAACTGTTCCATCTGCGTTCTCTACGCCTTCAACTAATTCTTTAGCAGCATCGGCTACAACAACTACTGTTCCATCTTCTTCCTGATCCCACTTTGCAAGTCCTGAGAAAAGGTGAGAAAGCATTGTTCCTCCATCAACTGCTGAATTAAGTGCCGGATCTAATGTCTGTGGTTCTGAAGCAATACAAACATTGATCTCGTCCTTGTTCGCAATTGTTGACTTCTTGCTAGAGCAACCAGATACTAGTGTTGTTGCTACTAAGCCAACTACGAGTGCGAGCGACATAAGTCTCTTCTTCATAAATCTTTTCCTCCTTAAGGTTATAAATGTGTTTATCATAAAAGTCTATGGCTTCTAGCAGATAAATCCACCATAGAACTATATGATCCAATTTAAACTTTTAATTTAAACCTTATCCCCTTTGATTTAAACTATTTTCCTAAACGTAATCATTGTATCATATATTTAACTGTATATCAAAACTTTATTTTATATATGTTGTGCCAGCTAAGTGGCACAACATATTTTTATTTATTTATAATTTATATTATTTATAATTTAGTTAATTTCTGCCACTCTATGACATGCTACAAAATGTCCCTTTGAAATTTCCTTAAATTCTGGCATGCTCTCTGCACAAGCGTCTGTTGCATGAGGACATCTTGTTCTAAATGGACAACCACTTGGTGCATTTAGTGGACTTGGTATATCTCCTGATAACACGATTCTTTGATTTTCTCTTGCTATCTTCGGATCTGGAATTGGTACTGCACTCATTAATGATTTTGAATATGGATGCAATGGTCTTTTGTAGATTTCATCTGCATCTGCTAATTCTACCATTCTTCCTAAGTACATTACTGCAATTCTATTACTTATATGTCTTACTACTAATAAGTCATGTGCAATGAATAAATATGTTAGATTTAATTTATCCTGTAATTCCTCAAACATATTTATTACCTGTGCCTGAATTGATACATCAAGGGCTGATACTGGTTCATCACATACAATAAATCTTGGATCTACTGCTAGAGATCTTGCAATACCGATACGCTGTCTTTGTCCACCTGAGAATTCGTGAGCATATCTTGATGCATGTTCACTATTTAATCCTACGTAAGACATTAATTCTAAGATTCTGTTGTGTCTTTCCTCTTTAGACTTATACATCTTATGAATATCTAGTGGCTCTGCAATAATATCTGATACTGTCATTCTTGGATTAAGTGAAGAGTATGGATCCTGGAATACCATTGTGGCATCCTTTCTAAATTCCTTAATATCTCTTTTTGTCTTAATCTGCTTTCCATCAAACCAGATTTCTCCAGCTGTTGGCTTATATAGATTTAAAATTGTTCGTCCTACTGTTGTCTTTCCACAACCTGACTCACCTACTAAACCTAATGTTTCACCTTCATTAATTGTAAATGACACATCATCTACAGCCTTTAGAGGCTTTGTCTTAAATGCCCCTACATTTATGTTGAAGTACTCTTTAAGGTGCTTTACCTCTACGAGTGGCTTATTATTATCATTACTCATTAACAGCACCGC
Organism: Lachnospira multipara LB2003; assembly: GCF_000702205.1. Lineage (GTDB taxonomy): Bacteria > Bacillota > Clostridia > Lachnospirales > Lachnospiraceae > Lachnospira > Lachnospira multipara_A. Next base: position 47,405 of record NZ_JNKW01000004.1, read on the forward strand.
CTTCCTTTAATTTCTTAACGTTCATCCAGCATGCAGCCTGATGATCTGCATCAATCTGCATTCTTTGACATTTTTCGCGTAAACAAATCTTTAATGCCTGCTCACATCTTGGTGCAAATGCGCATCCCTTAGGCATATTTAGAAGGTCAATTGGTGTTCCTGAAATTGGCTTTAATCTCTGTCCTGAATTACTTTCTGTTGGTATTGAGCGCATAAGGCCCTTTGTATATTCATGACATGGATTATAGAATATTGCATCTGCTGTTCCCTGCTCACAAATTGAACCTGCATACATTACAATTACTTCATCACACATCTGTGCTACTACACCTAAATCATGTGTAATCATTATAATTGCCATTCCAAGCTTCTTCTGTATTGTCTGCATCAATTCAAGTATCTGTGCCTGAATTGTTACATCAAGAGCTGTTGTTGGTTCATCTGCAATTAAAATATCTGGTTCACAAGCAAGTGCCATTGCAATCATTACTCTCTGTCTCATACCACCTGAGAATTCATATGGATACTGTTTCATTCTCTTCTCTGGTTCATTAACATTAACAAGTCTAAGCATTTCTATTGCTCTTTCTCTTGCCTGTTCTTTATTACGATCTGTATGAAGTAATATTGCTTCCATTAGCTGTTTTCCAATTGTATATGTTGGATTTAAGCTTGTCATTGGGTCCTGGAAGATAATTGAGATCTTATTACCTCTAATTGTCTTCATTACCGATTCTCCGGAATTAACTAATTCCTGTCCTTTATATTTAATTGATCCAGAAACAATTTTTCCTGAACCTGCTAATATCTGCATTATTGAATATGCTGTTACAGACTTTCCGGAACCTGACTCACCTACAATACCAAGTACTTTGCCTTCGTCAAGGTTAAATGATACTCCGTTTACTGCCTTAACTTCACCGGCGTCTGTAAAGAAAGATGTATGTAAATCTTTTACTTCTAATAAACTCATTCTAAACGCCTCCTGTTTACTTATTTAATTTAGGGTCAAATGCATCTCTTAATCCATCACCAAATAGATTTAGTGATAATACGATTAATGAGATTACAACAGCTGGAATTACCATTCTATATGCATATGATGAAATACCATTTAATGCATCTGATGCAAGTGAACCTAATGATGGCATTGGAGCATTTACACCTAATCCTAAGAATGATAAATAACTTTCTGTAAAGATTGCACTTGGAATCTGTAGTGCTGTTGAAATAATTACTAAGCTTATGCAGTTTGGTAATAAGTGCTTTAAAATAATCCACTTTCCCTTTGCTCCTGCTGCTCTTGATGCTAATACATATTCCTGCTCTCTTAGTGAAAGTATCTGACCTCTAATAAGTCTTGCCATTGATACCCAATATAGTAAACCGAAAACGATAAACAAACTTATCATATTAGATCCAAGTTTCTCTAGGGCTGTTCCTTCTAATGCTGATGATAATGTTACCTTTAATACTGATGATAATAAAATTACCATTAATGTATCTGGTAACGAATAGATTATATCTACGATTCTCATAATAAACATATCTATCTTACCACCGCAGTATCCTGAGATTGATCCAATTGTAAGTCCAATTATTAATACAATTATACTTGCAAAAAATCCTACTGCTAGAGATATTCTTGTACCATATACTACTCTGATAAAGTAATCTCTACCCTGTGCATCTGTACCAAAAATGTGTGGGAACACCTTCTGGCCTGCATCTATCTTAGCTAATTCTGTTCTTCCATATTCGAATGGCTTTAAGTTATTAAATGATGCATCCACTGGCTGTCCAGGGATATTTCCTAACATTGTGTCATACTTATATGGCCAAACCATTGGTAAGAATATAGCTGCTAATGTTATTATTATGATTATGAAGAAACAGACTGTTGCTACCTTATTCTTTAAGAGTCTCTTTACACCATCTTTAAAAAATGTTGTTGAAGGTCTCATTTGAACAACATATGCTTTTTCTTCATCTGTTGCCTGATTAAAATCATCTGCCATGAAATTTTCCATGTCGATTTGATTATTAAATGGATTCTTCGACATATTTATTATCACTCCTTATTTCCAAATCTTATTCTAAGTTAATTCTTGGATCTACAATCTTATACAAGATATCACTTATTAAGTTCATAACTACGATTAAAGTAGCAAGTACGATTGTTGTTCCCATGATCATTGTGTAATCTCTGTTGGTAATAGAATTTACAAATGCTCTACCTATACCTGGTACCGCAAAAATCTGCTCTACTACTAATGATCCTGTTACAATACCTGCTAGCATTGGACCAAAATATGTAATTACTGGGATTAATGAATTCTTAAGTGCGTGACCAAAGATTATCTTCATTCCAGATACACCTTTTGCTCTTGCTGTTCTAATATAATCCTGTCCTAATACATCTAACATTGATGATCTTGTAAGTCTTGTAATATAAGCCATTGGATAAAGTGATAATGTTACTATTGGTAAAACCAAACCATTCTCTGCTGCACCATTTGCTGGGAATATTCCTAATTTTATTGAGAATAATGTTAATAATAATGTTCCCATGATAAATGATGGCATTGATACGAATGCTGTGGTAATTACCATGATAATTCTATCAAATATGCTATTTCTTCTAAGTGCTGCTATTGATCCTAATACAACACCTATAATTAATGCGATAAATGCTGCTGCAAGTCCTAATTCTGCTGATGTAGATAATCCGTCTACGATAATATCTACTACATCTCTACCTTTCTGCTTTAGAGATGGTCCAAAATCAAACTTTGTAACAACATCCTTTAGATAAGTTACATACTGTGTGCCTAGTGGCTTATCCAATCCATATTTTGCCTCTAATGCTGCCTGTGCTGCTTCTGTCATTGACTTTTCGCCTTGGAATGGACCACCTGGTACCGCATGCATTACAAAGAATGTAACTGTAATAACTACCCATACAGTTACTGCTGCTAATAACAGTCTTTTTAAAATGTACAGTAATGTCTTTGAATTCATAATTAACAACTGCCTTTCCGATTTTTATTTGCTATTAAAAAATCCCCCGTTAGGACCAAAAATAAATAGCATCTCATTCACTCAATTAATAAATTACAAAATACCTTTATTAGCATTTGTTCTCATCAATTATTTAATTGTGAATGTATTAAGTAAATGTGTTTGTAAATGTGTTATTTTGTAAAATATGTTTTGATTTGGTAAATGACTTTTGTCTTATGCGTATTTAACGCTTTAATCGGTTAAAGTACTTTGATGTAAAATTACGCAAGGATGCTAAGCCATGCATCTTTGCACATATATCCCTCAGTACTAAATTATAAATTACAACCCTCGCTCTTTCCCCAAAGAGCAGGATCTTCTTTCGTTTCATAGGTCTTGAAACGTCATTTTCCATCCTTCTCTACATCAAAGGTTGTTAATTTTAAGTTTTAATAATCTAAGTTTTTATTTATAGCAAAACAGCGCCCACAGCTAAGGTGTGGACGCCATTGTCTGCTTTTCTTATCAATAATATTCGTAATATATCTGAAAATATTATCTCTTTGAGAACTGTGGAGCACGACGAGCTGCCTTTAAGCCGTACTTCTTTCTTTCCTTCATACGTGGATCTCTTGTTAAGAATCCAGCCTTCTTAAGTGATGGACGATATTCGTCTGAATCTACCTGAAGAAGTGCTCTTGAAATACCATGTCTGATAGCACCAGCCTGACCTGTTGTACCACCACCGTGTACGTTAACTAAAACATCGAACTTTTCAGCTGTTTCTGTAAGTTCTAATGGCTGTCTAACTACAACCTTAAGTGTTTCAAGTCCAAAATATTCATCAAGTGATCTCTTATTTATTGTAATCTTACCTGTACCAGGTACTAAATATACTCTAGCAATACTGCTTTTTCTTCTACCAGTTCCGTAGAACTTTCCGTTAGCTTTCTTTGCCACTGTTATTTCCTCCTTATATTATGCCTATTAAAACTTTAATACTTCTGGCTTCTGAGCTGCCTGCTCATGTTCTGGGCCTGCATATACGTGAAGCTTCTTGTACATCTGACGTCCTAAAGGTCCCTTTGGAAGCATTCCCTTAACAGCTAATTCGATAACTCTTTCAGGAGTCTTATTCATCATTTCCTTAAGAGTTGTTTCTTTCATACCACCTACGTAGTCTGAATGTCTGTAATAAATCTTCTGATCTAACTTCTTACCAGTAGTCTTTACCTTAGAAGCGTTGATAACGATTACGTTGTCACCACAGTCAAGGAATGGTGTGTACTCAGGCTTGTTCTTACCTCTAAGTACAGCAGCAACCTGTGATGATAAACGACCTAATGTATAATCTGCAGCATCGATAACATACCATTTTCTTTCGATGTTAGATGCACTAGCCATAAATGTCTTGTTACTCATGGTTTCCTCCTAAATTGCTTTTAATGCACTTTAAATGTTTCATTATTATTATCAAATACTTCTCCGGGGCATTGGCTAAGTATTCATAATCTATAATCATGACGATATTACACGCCACATTTAAGAATTATATAACACAAGGCCTAGTGTGTCAATGGATTTTTTCTTTTCATTTGTATGTATTTTTCTTTGTTTAGTATTCTATCTTAATTAATGTTAAGCCTTGTGGTGGTGCGGTTTCCCCTGCTTTTGTTCTGTCTTTTTTATCTAGCATTTCCATTACGTAGTCTGCCTTATATCTTCCCTTTCCTACTCCTACTAAGGTTCCTGCTATTATTCTTACCATGTTATAAAGAAAGCCGTTTCCTGTTACTCTTATTATTATTTCGCCCTTATATTTTTCTTCTGTTTCTTCTTTTGCAATTACTTTTATATCATATATTGTTCTTATTGTTGTTTCTGCCTGTGTATGAACACTTGCAAAACTTTTAAAATCATGCTCTCCTATTAGATAATTTGCTGCTTTTTGCATCTGTGCTATATCTAATTTTGCTGGCACATGCCATGAGTAATTTCTTTTCTTTGGTTGCATAAATTCTGTGTTCATTATGGTGTACTCATAGGTTTTTATTGTGTCACAATGTCTTGGATGAAAGTCTTTATCTACTTCTTCTGATTTTTGCACTTGTATATCCTCTGGCAAATACCTATTTAATGCATAGCTAAATCGTTCCCCGGGTATTGTACTTTCTGTATCAAACACTGCTACGTTACCTAGTCCATGTACCCTTGCATCGGTTCTACTTGCTCCTATTACATGTATTTCTTCTTTTGTTAATTGTTTTATTGCTTTGTCTAATTCTGCTTCTATTGTTGGTGCATTGGGCTGTATCTGCCAGCCACAATAATTGCTTCCATCATAGCTTACAACTAGCTTTATTCGTCTCATTTGACTCCTTTATAATACTATATTTAATGTTATACATATCCCTAGATACACTGCCATTGCAATGTATGCCTTATAATCTGCGCTTTTATAGCGTAATGGTTTCATCTTAGTTCGTCCATTAGATCCATGATAACATCTTGCCTCCATTGCCATTGCTAAATCATCTGCTCGTCTAAAAGCTGATATAAACAGTGGCACTAGTATTGGCACCATGGATTTTGCTCTTTTTATTATATTTCCTGTTTCAAAATCTGCGCCTCTTGCCTGCTGGGCTTTCATGATTTTGTCTGTCTCATCTATTAATATTGGTATAAATCTTAATGCTATTGACATCATCATTGCTATTTCATGTACTGGTACTTTTATTACTCTTAAAAATCCCAATCCTTTTTCTAATCCATCTGTTAGATTATTTGGCGTCGTTGTTAATGTCATCAGTGATGATCCCATTATTAAGTATATTAATCTTATTACCATGTATACGGCTGTTTGTAGACCTCTATCTGTTATTGTTATTTTCCACACCTTTAGGATTACTGTTCCTGGTGTTAAAAACAAATTAAACATTGCACTTATTAATATTAATACTACTATTGCTTTTAGGCCTCTTATTATAAATTTAAATGGCACTTTTGATAATTTTATTACTGCTATTAATGCTATTGTTGCTACTAGATATATCCATATATTCATTCCTAAAAATAGGGATATTATAAATACTAATGTTCCTAATAGTTTTACTCTTGGATCTAAGCTATGTATTTTTGATTCTGCCTGATAGTATTGTCCTATTGTTATATCTCTAATCATATTGTCTCCAAAATACTTTTCTTTGCTTCTTCTATTGTTATTGCGTCTGTTCGCACATTAAATCCTGCTTCTTTTATATCCTGCATTATATATGTTACTTGTGGTGCTGCCAGACCTATTTTTTCTAGTTCTTTGTAATGTTTAAATATATTTCTTGGCGTATCGTCATATTTTAATATTCCATCATCCATTACCATTATTCGATCTACATGAGCTGCCACATCTTCCATGCTATGTGATACTAGGATTATTGTTATATTTTTCTCTTCTCTTAGTCTTTTTAAAATTGCAAATATTTCATCTCTTCCCCTTGGATCTAGGCCTGCTGTTGGTTCATCTAATATTAATACTTCTGGCTGCATTGCTAGTACTCCAGCTATTGCAACTCTTCTTTTTTGGCCTCCTGATAAATCAAATGGTGAGTGATAATATAAGTTCTCATCTAAACCTACTAGCCTTAAGCTTTCAAATGCTCTTATTTCACATTCTTGCTTTGATAAGCCTTGATTTTTGGGCCCAAAACACACGTCCTTAAATATTGTATTTTCAAAAAGCTGATGTTCTGGATACTGAAATACTAATCCTACTTTGTTTCGTAAATCTCTTAAATTGTAATTTTTATCATATATATCTTGTTCATCATAATATATATGGCCACTTGTTGCTTTATATAATCCGTTTAAATGCTGTATTAGTGTGGATTTTCCTGAACCTGTATGACCTATTAATCCAATAAATTCGCCTTTTTCTATTACAAAACTTACATCCTTTAGCGCTTGTCGTTCTAGATTCGTACCTTGTTCATATATGTAATTTATTTTATCTACTATTATCGACATTTCTTTCTTCCTTTATTCTTTTTAATTCAGAAATTAGCTCATTACTATATAGAATCCCTGGTCTTATATCTAAGCCTTCTTTTCTTAATTCATAGGCTAATTCTGTTACCTGTGGCACGTCTAATCTATATTCTTTTAGCCTTTCTACTTGGCTAAATATCTCTCGTGGTGTTCCTTGCATTTGTAATTTTCCTTCATGTATTACAAACACCTTATCTGCTTCTATTACTTCTTCCATATAATGTGTTATAAGTATTATTGTTACTTTTTCTTGTTCATTTAATTCGTGTAACACTTTTAACACTTCTTTTCGTCCATTTGGATCTAGCATTGCTGTTGGTTCGTCTAAGATTATACATTTTGGTTTCATTGCTACTATTCCAGCTATTGCTATTCTTTGCTTTTGGCCTCCAGAGAGTTTTGTTGGATTGGCATTTCTATACTCATACATTCCAACGGATTTCAAGCTTTTCTCTACTCTTTCCCAGATTTCATTCTCTGGCACTCCTATATTTTCTGGACCAAATCCCACTTCTTCATCTACAACTGTACAAATCATCTGATTATCTGGATTTTGAAAAACCATTCCAGCTCTCTGACGTATCTGTAGTGTATTCTCATGCTCTAGGGTATTCATTCCGTCTACCCAGACACTTCCCTCTGTTGGGCTTACTAACACATTTAAATGCTTCGCAAATGTAGATTTCCCTGAGCCATTATGACCTAATACTGCCACAAACTGTCCCTCTTCTATCTCTATATTCAAGTCATCTATGGCTTTATTGATACTCTCTACATTTCCTTCTTCATCTCTTCGTATATATTCAAATGTCAAGTTTTTAGCCTTAACGATACTCAATTTTCTTTCCTCACTTTATCTTTTCTTATAATGCTAAGATTTCTTTTTAACCTTATTTCATCATATTTCCATAATCAATCGTTATTTAGTTTATCACATTTTATCTATTATATACACTTTTATCATCTCTTTTAATTAGCTTTTTATAAATTTAAGTTTAAAAAAAGCGGATATGCTTTCGCATATCCGCTTCATAATTTCTTCGATTTATCTATAGAATCTTGAATTAGATTAATTCAAGAAGTACTTCCATAGCTGCATCGCCCTTTCTTAAACCGATCTTAACGATTCTTGTGTAACCACCCTTACGATCAGCGTACTTAGGTGCGATTTCATCAAATAACTTGTTTGTAAGGTCAACCTTCTTTGTGTTCTTCTTCTTACCAGCTGCTTCTGTAGGTACTTCAGTAACTGTGTAAAGAACCTTATCCATCTGCTTTCTAGCATGAAGTCTTGAAGGCATATCCTTCTTGATTTCCTTATCAACTGTTTCGTAAACTGTAACCTTCTTACCGTCTACAACTTCCTTAACTCTCTTACCGTTAGCGTCCTTCTTAGCTACCTTAGCCTGAACTGTAACAGTTTCAAAGTTATCCTTTTCCTTAACAGCTAATGTGATAAGTTTTTCAGCAATCTTGCTAACTTCCTTAGCTCTAGCCTCTGTTGTTACAATCTTACCATTTTCGATAAGAGCTGTAACCTGATTTCTTAATAATGCTTTTCTCTGGCTAGATGTTCTGCCAAGCTTTCTGTACTTTGCCATTTTAAATTCCTCCATTTGTAACATCAGCACACGCGCGTTGGTCTTATAGCACCAATGTTCTCCTACAAATTAATAGTTACGCAACTTCTCACTAAGGATAAGTTGTTCCACCTCTCGCACGCGCATAAGGACTTACTGCAATCAGCGATATATTAATACATAAAATATGTATTAAGCAAATTATTCATCACTTGGCTTAAGATGTAAATTTAACTCCTTAAGCTTAAGTAATACTTCGTCTAATGACTTCTTACCAAGGTTTCTAACCTTCATCATATCATCAGGTGTCTTATTACATAATTCTTCAACTGTATTGATACCTGCTCTTCTAAGGCAATTTGAAGAACGAACTGATAATTCAAGATCTTCGATACTCATTGAAAGCACCTTAGATGATTCGTCTTCCTGTGGTTCAACCATAATCTCTGCCTTAACTGCATTCTCAGATAAGTTGATGAATCCCTTTAAATGTTCTGATAAAACCTTAGCTGCTAAGCTTAAAGCTTCATCTGGAGCTATTGTTCCATTTGTAAAGATATCAAGTGTTAATTTATCAAAATCTGTATCCTGACCTACACGAGTATTCTGTACAGACATATTAACTCTTTCAACTGGTGTATAAATTGAATCAATTGCAATTACACCTGCTGCTGCATCTTCTCTCTTATTCTTTTCTGAACTAACATAACCACGTCCGTTAGTAATTGTAAGTTCCATAGAAAGCTTAGCTTCTGGACCATTAAGATGTGCAATTACTAAGTCTGGGTTAATAATCTCTATATCAGGATCTACCTGAATATCAGATGCTTTAACAACGCCTTCGCCTGTGAAGTCAATATGTGCTTCCTTAGGCTCAACCGAGTTGCCGTTATTCTTAATAGATAACTGCTTAATATTCATTACGATCTCAGTAACATCTTCCTTAACGCCAGGAATTGAACTAAATTCATGAAGTACACCATCAATCTTAATGCTGCTTACTGCTGTACCAACTAAAGATGAAAGCATAATTCTTCTAAGAGAATTACCAAGTGTTAAACCGTAGCCTCTTTCAAGTGGTTCAACTACAAATCTTCCAAACTTTCCGTCTTGTGACTCTTCAGCCATCTCAATTTTTGGCATTTTGAAATTGAAATCTGCATCAACCATTATTGCCCCTCCTTATTGGGTATTTAAGTTGTATATATAGCGTTAATCAAAGCCAAGACATGGTCCTACTAGCTTTGCTCGCATTATACTTTTAATATGATTCAAAAAATTTATATCTTGAATTATTATATCATATAAAGCCACATAAAAGCCAGCAGGTATGGATAGTTTTATAAAACTTTTCCATAACGCTGCCTGGCTTTGAATTACGCAATCTTACTTAGAATATAACTCGACGATAAGCATCTCATTTACTGGTACATCGATTACTTCTCTTGTTGGAAGAGACTTAACCTGACCCTTAAGAGCTTCTTTATCTGCTTCTAACCACTCTGGTACTAATCTACCATTTGTAGTTTCAAGTACTTCCTTATATCTTGCAGAAGACTTAGACTTTTCTCTTACTTCGATTACGTCTCCAGCCTTTACTAAGTATGAAGGAATGTTAACGCACTTACCGTTAACTAAAATGTGCTTATGATCAACGATCTGTCTAGCTTCCTTACGTGTTCTAGCTAAACCTAATCTATAAACAACATTATCAAGTCTGAGTTCAAGCATGATCATAAGGTTCTCACCTGTCATACCCTTCTGCTTCTCAGCCTTCTTATAATAATTTCTGAAAGGCTTTTCTAATACGCCATAGATGAACTTAGCCTTCTGTTTTTCACGAAGCTGTAAACCATATTCGCTAATCTTTCTTCCAGCATTCTTAGCCTTTCTTCTAGACTTCTTATCTATTCCTAAATATACAGGATCCAAATCAAGGGATCTGCATCTCTTAAGCACTGGTGTTCTATTAACTGCCATTGTTATACTACCTCCCTAAATTAAACTCTTCTACGCTTTGGTGGACGACAACCGTTATGTGGAACTGGTGTAACATCCTTGATACTTGTAACTTCTAGACCGCAAGCAGAAAGTGCTCTAATAGCAGCTTCTCTACCTGAACCTGGTCCCTTTACCATAACGTCTACAGACTTTAATCCATGGATTAAAGCAGCTTTTGTAGCTGTTTCAGCTGCCATCTGAGCAGCATATGGAGTAGACTTCTTAGATCCTCTGAATCCAAGACCGCCTGCTGATGCCCAAGATAATACATTACCTTCTGCATCTGTTAATGTAACTATTGTATTATTAAAAGATGACTGAATATGTGCCTGTCCTCTTTCGACATTCTTTTTAACACGCTTCTTTGTCACTTTCTTTGTAGCTTTCTGAGCCATGACTATATCCTCCTATTGAGTTAAACGTTTTATTTTAAAAATTACTTCTTCTTGTTAGCTACTGTTTTCTTAGGACCTTTGCAAGTTCTTGCATTAGTCTTAGTCTTCTGTCCTCTAACAGGAAGGCCCTTTCTATGACGAATTCCTCTATAGCAGCCAATTTCCTTTAATCTCTTAATATTCATGGCAACTTCTCTTCTTAAGTCACCTTCTACTAAATGCTCTGAATCAGCATCAATAACCTTTGCAATCTTTGCTACTTCTTCATCAGTTAAATCCTTAACACGTGTGTCAGGATTAACTCCAGCTTCAGCAAGGATCTTATTTGATCTTACACGTCCAATACCATAAACATAAGTAAGTCCGATTTCGATTCGTTTTTCTCTAGGTAAATCCACACCTGAAATACGAGCCATATTACTAACCTCCGTTAATTAACTAATTAATGTGTGATTCGAAACTTATTATTATAAACTTTACGCAGCTCCTTACCTTGATAAGTTTCCTATCTTAGTATGACCTGAAATGTGTGCGTCGCCTTATAATAACTATATTAAATAGCAACCATTATATCGTTATGGTTACTGCAGCCGCAAATTAATAGTTCAAGTAATAAATACTTGAAATCTTACATTGATAATAATTAATGACTTATTATCAATATGCAGAACCTAAGAAGTTTAACTTCTTCTAACAAAGCTAATTAGCCCTGTCTCTGCTTGTGCTTAGGGTTTTCACAGATAATTCTGATGCTGCCCTTTCTCTTAATGACTTTGCATTTTTCACAAATTGGTTTTACTGATGATCTAACCTTCACTGCAAAAGCCTCCTTTCAGACAAGTTCGTGAACAATTATATCACAAATGAAAATATAATTGCAACAACTAATTATAAAATATTCTACTATTATATTTTGTAGATTATTTATCACGCCAAATAATTCTTCCCTTTGTTAAATCATATGGTGACATCTCGATTGTTACCTTGTCACCAGGAAGAATTCTGATATAGTTCATTCTTAACTTACCACTGATGGTAGCAAGAATTTGATGTCCATTTTCTAATTCTACCTTAAAAAATGCGTTTGGTAATTTTTCTACTACTGTTCCTTCGATTTCAATTACATCAGCCTTAGACATACATCCTCCTATTTCTTTTCAATATAATGTTTAATCTCAAACTTAATTTCCTCATCAGATACTCTCTGATCATCAAGGATTTTTTTATATAATAACGAATTTTCATTCTTTATTATCTGAATATGTTTCTTCTTTTTTCTTTTGGGATTATTCACTTTTCTTATCTGGCCATCTGATAAATATGCAAATGTACTATCTTCTTCTATTACATAGTATATCTTATCTTTATCGTGTCCAGATAATGACTTTGCCATAAAACCTTTTATTCCATTATTCATATTCTCACCTTAATTTTCCAAAGTTAATATCTCTGGTCCTTCTTTTGTTACTAATACTGTGTTCTCATAGTGAGCTGATAATGAATGATCTCTTGTTTCAACTGTCCAGCCGTCATCAAGGAAATTAACTCTCCAGTCTCCTGCTGTTACCATTGGTTCTATTGCTAATGTCATTCCTTCATATAGCCTTATTCCTCTATGTTCTTGTCTATAATTAGGAATTTGAGGATCTTCATGCATTGATGTTCCAATTCCATGACCACATAAGTCTCTTAATACTCCATAGCCAAATGATTCATTATAATCTGCTATTGCATTAGATATATCATGTAATCTACAACCCTCTTTTGCAAATTTAATTCCTTCAAAAAAGCTTTGCTTTGTTACATCTATTAGCTTCTTAGCTTCACTTGATATTTCTCCAACACCATAAGTTCTAGCCGCATCTGCCATATAGCCTTTATATGATAGAACTGTATCTAATGATACAATGTCTCCATCTCTTAGAATCTTATTTTTGCTTGGTATTCCATGCACTACTTGATCATTAACTGAAACGCAAAATGATGCTGGATATCCTTGATAACCTTTTTCTTCAGGTATACATCCATAGCTTCGAATTATTTCTTCACCGATTCTATCTATTGTATATGTTGAAACTCCTGGTTTTATTTCCTTAGCAATTTCTTTATATACTTTTCCTAAAATCTTACCTGCTTCTCTCATTAACTCGATTTCTCGAGCACTTTTAATTGATACTGACATATTATGTTCTCCTATCAATTAATTATCCAAGAATATCAACGATTGCCTTAAATACGTCATCCATTGCCTGTGTTCCGTCTACTTCACGTAAAACATTCTTCTTATTGTAGTAATCAATAAGTGGCTGTGTCTGATCATGATATACTGATAATCTATTCTTAACTGTTTCTGGCTTATCATCATCTCTAAGGATTAATTTTTCTCCACATGTATCGCAAATGCCTTCTACCTTTGGTGCATTAAACTGAATATGGTATGTTGCTCCACATCCTACACATGCTCTTCTTCCACCCATTCTATTGATGATGTTTTCATCTGGTACTTCTACATTAATAGCGAAATCAACTGATTCTCCATTAGCTTCTAAAGCCTTATCTAGAGCTTCAGCCTGTGGAATTGTTCTTGGGAATCCATCTAATACATATCCATTAGCAGCATCTGCCTGCTTAAATCTATCCATGATTAAATCTACAACTAATTCATCTGGAACAAGTTCACCTTTATCCATATATGTCTTAGCTTTCTGACCTAATTCAGTATTGTTCTTGATGTTTGCTCTAAAAATATCTCCTGTTGAAATATGTGGAATAGAATACTTTTCTGCAATTCTCTTTGCCTGTGTTCCTTTACCAGCTCCTGGTGCTCCTAACATAATAATTTTCATGTCTAATTCCTCCATTAATAATTTCTAGTTATATGTAAAATCACTTGTTATGTGATTTATTTTCAATTTTAGGTATATTTTTATCATTACACAAATACAGACTTACCCAGGATTTCTCCCAGGTAAGCCTATTATATCTTAGTTAATTATTATTCAGATAAAAATCCTTTATAATAACGATTAACCATCTGTGCTTCAATTTGCTTTAATGTCTCAAGAACAACACCAACAATAATAATTACTGATGTACCACCAAATGAAATACTAGCATTAAAGAAACCAGTACATGCAATTGGAATAAGAGCTACAATAAGTAAACCTATGGCACCTATAAATACGATATAATTTAATATCTTATTTAAATAATCACTAGTAGATTTGCCTGGTGTGATACCTGGTACTACTCCACCAGCTTTCTTTAAATCATCCGCTACCTTAACTGGATTGAATGTAATTGATGTATAGAAGTATGCAAATATAATAAGCAATACTACATAAAGAATTAATCCAATTGAGTATTTAGGATAGCTTACTCTGCACCAGTAAGATGAGCTTAAATATCTTGTCCACTCATATGACTTACCAAATAACTGAGCAACAATTACAGGGAACTGCATAAGTGATGATGCGAAAATTACAGGCATAACACCAGCAGTATTTACCTTTAATGGGATATTTGTTGATTGTCCTCCAACCTGTCTTCTACCCACAACTTTCTGTGAGTACTGAACAGGGATTCGTCTTTCTCCATCTTGAAGAATGACTACTAATATTACCATTATTACAACAATTGCTATAATAACAGCTGCAGCAAGAACGCCCTTTGCTGGAGTCTTTGTTGCTACGAAAGAGCTGAATAATGTTGCGAAATCACTTGGCATTCCAGAAATAATATTAATTAATAATACTATTGAAATACCATTTCCTACACCATTTTCAGTTATTCTCTCACCTAACCACATAAGAGCTGCTGAACCAGCTGTAAGAGCCATAACTACTACAATAATAGCTACTACATAATGTAATTTGCTAAATGTCTGGTATCCAGCGATTAAGCCAGATCTACCAAATCCAACAGCCATAGCAATACTTTCAACTAGTGATAAACCAATTGTTACATATCTTGTTATTGCTGCAATCTTCTTTCTACCGTCCTCGCCCTCTTTTTGCATTTCTTCCAATTTTGGAATGGCAATTGTAAGTAATTGCATTATGATCGAAGATGTGATGTATGGAGTAATGCTTAATGCAAAGAGGGACATTCTTTCGAATGAACCTCCTGTAAATGCACTAAGATAATCCAAATCACCGGTATTAATTCCACTAAGTAAGCTACTAAAGTAATCAGTATCTACACCAGGAATTGGAAGAAGACTTCCTATTCTTACAACAATTAATATTGCTAATGTGTATAATATCTTTTTTCTTATGTCTTTGTTTTTAAAAGCGCCTACAAGTGTTTTGAACATACTAGATCACCTCGCAAGTTCCGCCGAGAGCTTCGATCTTCTCTTTTGCTGCTGCACTAAATGCATTAGCCTTAACTGTAAGCTTCTTTGTAAGCTCACCATTTGCAAGAATCTTTACGCCATCCTTAGTATTCTTTACAATACCAGCTTCGATTAATGTATCGATTGTTACTTCTGCACCATTATCGAATCTTTCTAATGTAGATACATTGATAGCTACGAATTCCTTACGATTTCTGTTAGTGAAACCTCTCTTAGGAATTCTTCTATATAATGGCATCTGGCCACCTTCAAAACCAGGTCTTGGTGCTCCTGAACGAGCCTTCTGGCCCTTGTGTCCCTTACCAGCTGTCTTGCCGTTACCTGAACCATGACCACGACCTCTTCTGAAATTATCACTCTGTACTGAACCTTCTGCAGGTCTTAAATTAGATAAATCCATTCTTGCACCTCCTTCTATTTATTTTTTATTAGATTTCTTCTACCTTTAACATATAACCAATCTGCTGAATCTGTCCTCTTGTAGCAGCATTATCTGGAAGTTCTACTGTCTTATGAAGCTTTGTAAGACCCATAGCTTCAACAGTTCTTCTATGCTTAGGAACAGCACTGATTGGAGACTTAACTAAAGTTATTCTTAACTTCTTATCAGCCATTTTAACCTCCATCTGCACCTATTACGGTGCTATCACAATTTCTTAACCTAAGATTTCTTCAACTGACTTACCACGAAGTCTTGCAACTTCTTCTGGAGTCTTCATAGACTCAAGACCAGCGATTGTAGCTAATACTACGTTCTGCTTATTGTTAGAGCCAAGTGACTTTGTACGAATATTTCTGATACCTGCTAATTCAAGTACTGAACGTGCAGGACCACCAGCGATAATACCTGTACCTTCTGGAGCCTTCTTTAAAAGAACTGTTGCTCCACAGAACTTACCGATGAAATCATGTGGTACTGAACCATTTTCATCCATTGGAATTTCTACTAAATGCTTAATGGCATCTTCCTTTCCCTTGCGGATAGCTTCAGGAACTTCAGCTGCCTTACCAACACCAGCGCCAACGTGACCATTACGATCACCAACTACTACTAAAGCTGCAAAACGCATATTACGTCCACCTTTTACAACCTTAACTACGCGCTTGATTGATACTACATTATCGTCTAATTCAAGCTGACTAGCATCAATTATTGTACGTTTCATACTGTTTTCTCCCTTCCGCTTAGAACTCGAGGCCAGCTTCTCTTGCTGCCTCTGCTAATGCCTTTACTTTACCTTGATAAATGAATCCGCCTCTGTCATAAACGACAGTTGTAATTCCCTTTTCTAATGCTTTCTTAGCAACTACCTTACCAACAACAGTAGCAGCTTCTACATTATTTGTCTTCTCTACTTCAGCCTTAACGTCAGCGTCAAGTGTTGATGCAGAAACAAGTGTCTTACCAACTGTGTCGTCAATAATCTGAGCGTACATATGATTGTTACTTCTGAAAACAGCTAAACGTGGTCTTTCAGTTGTTCCGCTGAAACGGTTACGTGTTCTTTTATGCTTTGCTTCACGAACTAATGCTCTTGACTTCTTACTAACCATTATATTCACTCCTTTAATTATTTCTTACCAGTCTTACCAACCTTACGTCTGATAACTTCATCAGCATACTTGATACCCTTACCCTTATATGGTTCTGGAGCTCTCTTAGATCTGATTTCAGCTGCGTACTGGCCAACTTTTTCTTTATTAATACCCTTAACAAAAATGATGTTCTGTCCATCAAGAGTTGTTTCAATTCCTTCTGGATCTTCCATCTCTACAGGATGTGAGTAACCTAATGAAAGGATTAACTTCTTACCCTGCTTCTGTGCTCTATAACCAACACCGTTAACTTCAAGCTTCTTTTCGTAGCCTTCTGTTACACCGATTACCATGTTGTTAATAAGAGTTCTTGTTAAGCCGTGTAATGACTTCATCTTCTTTAAGTCGTTAGGTCTAGAAACAACGATTTCTGTACCTTCAACCTTAATGTCCATTTCTGCAGGTAAAACTCTTTCGAGTGTTCCCTTAGGACCCTTTACAGTCACTTTATTATTTTCTGCTACCTCAACTGTAACACCAGCTGGAATAGCGATAGGCATTCTTCCTATACGTGACATGCCGTGCACCTCCTAAATATTATTAAGAAAACATTTACAATGATAGGAATATGTTTTCTTGGTTGGGTTAATAGTTATAGGATTAAATAAATTAAATCCGAACGATTAAATTATACTTAAATTCCTTTGTAACGTCTATATAATTACCAAACGAAGCAAAGAACTTCTCCACCAACGCCGAGCTTTCTAGCTTCCTTATCTGTTACAACACCCTTGTTTGTAGAGATGATTGCAACACCAAGTCCTCCTAAAACCTTAGGAAGATCATTCTTGCTAGCGTAAACTCTAAGACCTGGCTTAGAAATTCTCTGAAGTCCAGAAATGATTTTTTCATTCTTATCCTTACCATACTTTAAAGTAACACGGATATCCTTGAAGTTTCCATTTTCAACAACTTCATAAGACTTAATGTAACCTTCATCTAAAAGAATCTTAGCGATTGAAAGCTTCATCTTTGATGATGGAATATCAACTGTGTCATGCTTTGCTGTGTTTGCATTACGAATTCTTGTAAGCATATCTGCAATTGGATCTGTCATTAATATTTCCTCCTTATAATTCACTGGTTTCCAATTATTTAATTGGACTACGTCAATTGTTTACACATATTAATGTGCACTAAAGCTTTAAAAAAGCTTATATATATTGCTTAAAGCAAGATTTATTGTTGCAAGCTCATAGAACTTGCAACATTTATAAAAATCTTACCAAGAAGCCTTTTTAACACCTGGGATCTGACCCTTGTATGCTAATTCACGGAAGCAAATTCTGCAGATTCCGTACTTTCTTAAAACAGAATGTGGACGACCACAAATTGTACAACGTGTGTATGCTCTAGTAGAGAACTTTGGTTTTCTCTGCTGCTTAACTTTCATTGAAGTCTTAGCCATGAAATTTACCTCCTATATTAATTCTTCTTGAATGGCATGTTGAATAATCTTAATAATTCACGTGCTTCTTCATCTGTGTTAGCTGTAGTTGTAATAATAACATCCATACCTCTAACCTTATCTACCTTATCATATTCGATTTCTGGGAAGATAATCTGCTCTTTAATACCAAGTGCATAGTTACCTCTTCCATCGAATGAGTTAGCGCTTACGCCTCTAAAGTCACGTACACGTGGAAGTGCAAGATTTACTAATCTATCAAGGAATTCGTACATCTTTTCACCACGTAATGTAACCTTACAACCAATTGCCTGACCTTCTCTTAACTTGAAGTTAGCAATTGAATTCTTAGCTCTTGTAAGAACTGCTTTCTGACCTGCGATTGTCTCGAGATCCTTTACTGCTGCGTCAAGAACCTTAGAATTTTCTTTAGCTTCACCAACGCCCATATTTATAGTGATCTTATCGATCTTTGGAACCATCATTGGGTTCTTATAACCGAATTTCTCAGTCATCTTCTTAGCGATTTCATTATCATACTGTTCTCTAAGTCTACTCAAAATTATTGCCTCCTTCCTCGATTAATCGATAGCCTTTCCTGTTGCCTTAGCAACACGAACTTTCTTGCCATCCTTTATTTCATAACCAATCTTGCTTGCCTTACCATCTACTGAGTAAGCAATGTTTGATATATCGATTGGTGCTTCCTGATGGAGAATTCCACCCTGCTGATTAGCAGCACTTGGCTTAGCATGCTTAGTAACCATGTTAATACCCTCAACAACTGCTGTGTGGTTCTTAGCATTAACTGTTAATACCTTGCCTTCTTTGCCCTTGTCCTTACCTGCGATAACAACAACTGTATCGCCCTTTTTAATTCTAACAGCTGACATTCGGCACCTCCTATAATACTTCTGGAGCAAGAGAAACGATCTTCATGAACTTCTTCTCTCTTAACTCTCTAGCTACTGGTCCAAAAATACGTGTTCCCTTTGGAGTATTATCATCTTTAATGATAACAGCAGCATTCTCGTCAAATTTAATATATGAACCGTCCTTACGACGTGCGCCCTTTACAGAACGTACTACAACGGCTTTAACAACATCGCCCTTCTTAACAACGCCGCCTGGTGTTGCCTCTTTAACAGAAGCGACAATAACATCACCGATATTTGCATATCTTCTTGTAGATCCGCCCATAACTCTGATGCAAAGGATTTCTTTAGCACCTGTGTTATCAGCAACCTTAAGTCTGGTTTCCTGTTGTACCATAGTACTACCCCTTTCAGTAATATATGTCTCGTTTGTCTTAAACAAACGCGTTTACTAAAATTAAATTGAATTACTTAGCTCTGCTGATAATTTCAACTAATCTCCATCTCTTGTCCTTAGATAAAGGTCTTGTTTCCATAACCTTTACTACGTCGCCGATTAAGCATTCGTTGTTTTCATCATGAGCCTTAAGCTTATATGTTCTCTTTACAATCTTGTTGTAAAGTGGATGTTTAACGTTATCTTCTACTGCAACAACAATAGTCTTGTCCATCTTGTTGCTGACAACCTTACCTGTACGAGTTTTTCTTAAATTTCTCTCTTCCACAGTCGTACTCCTTTCTTAGGATTAATATTCCATCCAGTTAGCAATTAAGCATTCTTCTGTGCAATTACAGTCTGGATTCTAGCGATGTTCTTACGAACCTCTTTAATTCTGCTTGTGTTATCCAACTGATTAGTTGCGTTCTGGAATCTTAAATTGAAAAGTTCCTTCTTAGCAGCTACTAATTCTTCATTTAACTCTGCAGCTGATTTTGCCTTTAAATCTTCTACATACTTATTAATTTTCACTGTTATCACCGCCTTCTAAGTCTGCACGTGAAACGATCTTGCACTTGCATGGAAGCTTATGAGTAGCAAGACGAAGAGCTTCTCTAGCTGTCTCCTCTGCTACGCCTGAGATCTCGAACATAACACGTCCAGGTTTAACTACTGCTACCCAGCACTCTAAGTTACCTTTACCTTTACCCATACGTACGCCGATTGGCTTACCTGTTACAGGCTTGTCTGGGAAAATCTTAATAAATACTTTACCGCCACGCTTGATATATCTTGTCATAGCAACTCTGGCTGCTTCTATCTGATTAGACTTGATCCAACATGGTTCTGTTGCAACGATACCGAAATCGCCATATGCAAGAGTGTTACCTCTTGTAGCCTTACCAGCCATAGAACCACGGAACTGTCTACGATGTTTAACTCTCTTAGGTAGTAACATTACTTATCGCTCCCTTCCTTATCATTAACCTTAGCGTTAGCCTTAGTAGGAAGAACCTCGCCTTCATAAATCCAAACCTTAACGCCAACTTTACCATATGTTGTGTTAGCTTCTGCGAAACCATAATTGATATCTGCACGAAGTGTCTGAAGAGGAATTGTACCCTCGCTATAGAATTCTGTACGAGCCATATCAGCACCGCCAAGACGACCAGAACAACTTGTCTTGATACCCTTAGCACCCTGCTTCATTGTTCTACCCATGCATGACTTCATAGCTCTTCTGAAAGAAATACGATTCTCTAACTGCTGAGCGATGTTTTCAGCTACTAACTGAGCATCACGATCAGGTCTCTTAACTTCTTTGATATCGATGCTTAATCTCTTAGCAGATGTTAATTTTTCAACCTGCTTCTTTAATGCTTCGATTTCAGCACCACCCTTACCAATTACAACACCTGGCTTAGCTGTGTGAATAATGATCTTAAGTCTATCTGAAGCTCTTTCGATTTCGATCTTTGAAATTCCTGCAGCATAAAGCTTTTTCTTAAGGAATTTTCTTAAATTATAGTCTTCTACAAGGTTATCAGCGAATGCTTCTTCAGCATACCACTTTGAGTCCCAGTCAGAAATGACACCGACTCTTAAACCATGTGGGTTAACTTTCTGTCCCATAAAATCTCCTTTCTATTCTTTAGGAAATATTTGATTTAATATTCTAATTTCAAGTAATCTTGAAACAATAAATCAAGTACGTTTAATTATCTTTCATTAAGAATTACAGTGATGTGGCTCATTCTCTTTTCGATTCTGTAAGCTCTACCCTGTGCTCTTGGCTGTACTCTCTTCATTGTTGGTCCCTTGTTTGCGAAGCATTCTTCTACATATAACTTGCTTGGGTCCATTCCATTATTATTCTGAGCATTAGCTGCTGCAGACTTTAATAACTTCTCTATAAGTGATGAAGCATATCTTGGATTATACATAACGATACCAAGTGCTTCTTCAAGGCTCTTGCCTCTAATAGCATCTAATACGAAACAAGCCTTCTGAACAGATACTCTAGCGTAGCTTAACTTAGCGCTTGGTCTTGTATCTTTAACGGCGTTTCTTTCACGTTTAATTTGGGATCTATGTCCTGTTGCCATGGATTAGTCCTCCTTTCAAAAATTCAAATGTATACCAATTTCTTTTTTGTAAAAACGATTTCTATTTAAAGAATCCTACCGGAAAACCCCTAAGGGTCTTCCAAAGATTCATATATTATCTAGACTTCTTTTCGTCCTTACCGTGACCTCTGTAAGTTCTAGTAGCAACGAACTCACCGAGCTTATGACCAACCATATCCTCTGTAATATATACAGGAACATGCTTTCTTCCATCATGAACAGCAATTGTATGTCCCACAAAACTTGGGAAAATTGTTGAACGACGAGACCATGTCTTGATTACCTGCTTATCGTTTGAAGCATTTAATGCATCAACCTTCTTAAGTAAGCTAGCATCAGCGAAAGGTCCTTTCTTTAATGAACGAGCCATAGGTTAAACCTCCTTATAGTCTTGTTTTCAAAAGTTACAAGTATTAAATTACTTAATACCCTTTCCGTCTCTTCTTCTAATGATAAGCTTGTTTGAAGCCTTCTTCTTCTTACGAGTCTTAAGACCCATAGCAGGCTTGCCCCAAGGTGTCATTGGACTTGGACGACCAACTGGTGCTCTACCTTCACCACCACCATGTGGATGGTCGTTAGGGTTCATAACAGAACCACGAACTGTAGGACGGATACCCATATGTCTCTTACGTCCAGCCTTACCAAGATTAATAAGGTTGTGATCACCATTACCTACAACACCGATTGTTGCGCGGCAGATAATTGGAACCATTCTCATTTCGCCAGAAGGTAATCTAAGTGTTGCATACTTACCTTCCTTAGCCATTAACTGAGCTGAGTTACCAGCAGAACGAACAAGCTGTCCACCCTTACCTGGATAAAGCTCAATGTTATGTACCTGTGTACCAACTGGAATTTCTGTAAATGGTAAGCAGTTACCAACTCTAACTTCAGCGCCAGAACCGTTCTGAACTGTCATACCATCTGTTAAACCAGCAGGTGCAAGAATATATGATTTCTCACCATCAGCATAAGCGATAAGTGCGATATTAGCTGTTCTGTTAGGATCGTATTCGATACCGATAACCTTAGCAGGAACGCCTTCTTTATTTCTCTTAAAATCGATTACTCTGTACTTCTGCTTGTTTCCACCACCGTGGTGACGTACAGTAATCTTACCCTGGTTGTTACGACCAGCAGTCTTGCTCTTCTTAGCAAGTAATGACTTCTCAGGAGAAGACTTTGTAATTTCAGAAAAATCTGAACCAGTCATGTTTCTTCTGGAAGGTGTATATGGGTTATATGTTTTAATTCCCATTTCTTTCTCCTTTCGGCTGTGTAATATTGTTTTCTACACTTCTATATCTTAAAGTCCTTCGAAGATTTCGATTTCTTTAGAATCAGCTGTTAACTGCACAATAGCCTTCTTTGTCTTAGCTGTGTAGCCCTGATCCTTTCTGTTAGCTCTCTTCTTCTTACCGTTGTTATTCATTGTGTTAACTGAAGCAACCTTAGTTCCTTCAAACATCTTCTCAACAGCTTCCTTAATCATTGTCTTATTAGCATCTGTATGAACTAAGAATGTGTACTTCTTAGAAGCCATATCTGCCATAGACTTTTCTGTGATTACAGGCTTGAGGATTACATCATAATACTGAATATTTGCCATTATGCATACACCTCCTCTAATTTTTCAACAGCTGCCTTAGTAACAACTAATGTATCATACTTAAGAACATCATAAGTATTGATTTCGCTAGTGTTAGATACCTTAGCACCGTTAACGTTTCTACCAGAAAGAACAACGTTCTTGTTCTCTCCTTCAAGAACTACTAAAGCCTTAGAAACCTTAAGGTTATTTAAAACCTCAACGAATTTCTTTGTCTTAACTTCATCAAGATTGAATTCATCTAAAACAACAATCTTGCTATCAGCTACCTTAGAAGATAAAGCTGAAAGAAGAGCGATTCTCTTCTCTTTCTTATTCATCTTGAATGAATAATCTCTTGGCTTTGGTGCAAATACAACACCACCGCCTGTCCACTGTGGAGATCTTGTAGAACCCTGTCTAGCATGACCAGTTCCCTTCTGTCTCCATGGTTTTCTTCCGCCGCCAGATACTTCTGAACGAGTCTTTGCAGACTGTGTTCCCTGACGATTATTTGCAAGCTGGCTTACAACTGCAAGATGTACAAGATGTTCATTAACTTCAACACCAAATACTGCATCGTTTAATTCGATTGAGCCAACTTCTTTGCCTTCAATATTGTAAACAGATACGTTTGCCACTGTTTAGTCCTCCTTCCTTGGTAAAGATTACTTACTAACCTTTACTGTTTCTTTCAAAGTTACTAATGACTTCTTAGGTCCAGGTACTGCACCCTTAACTAAGATAACGTTATTCTCAACATCAACTCTTACTACTTCAAGATTCTGGATTGTGATTCTCTTAGAACCCATATGTCCAGGCATTCCTTTTCCCTTGAATACTCTACCAGGTGTTGTTGCTGATCCGTTAGAACCCTGATGTCTGTGGAATTTAGAACCGTGTGCCATAGGACCTCTAGACTGTCCTAATCTCTTAATAGCACCCTGGAAACCTTTACCCTTAGAAATAGCAGTTGCATCTACCTTATCGCCTGCTGCGAAGATATCTGCCTTAATTTCGTCCTTTACATTGTATTCTGAAGAGTTTTCAAATCTGAATTCTCTTACGAATCTCTTGTAAGGTACCTCTGCCTTGTCAAAATGTCCCTTAACTGGCTTGCTAACGAGCTTTTCTCTAATGTCAGCGAAACCAACCTGAACAGCTTCGTAACCGTCGTTTTCAACTGTCTTTACTTGTGTAACTACACAAGGGCCAGCCTGTAATACAGTTACAGGTGTTAATACACCGTCTTCGTTGAAGATCTGTGTCATTCCGACTTTTGTAGCTAAAATAGCCTTCTTCATACTCTTTTCCTCCTGTTAAATCTACAGCGGACAAGATGATAAAAATAATTTCAGCGCATCCTGTCATCCTAGATAAGTTAATATAAGTGGAACCTGCACCCACTGTTAAACGAATGCTTTTGTTGCTTCTATATTAAACCCTTAGGATTAGCTTTCATTGTAATTGAAACCAAATGTTTCTTGCTGCATTTCCTTGAATTATCAAGAAAATCTTGGCAATGATTAGTTCATTACCTTAAGGTTAATAAATACACCAGCTGGCATCTCTAACTTAGATAAAGCATCTACTGTCTTCTGAGATGGCTGTAATACGTCGATAAGTCTCTTATGAGTTCTCTGTTCGAACTGCTCTCTAGAGTCCTTGTACTTATGTACAGCTCTAAGAATTGTAACAACTTCCTTCTTTGTTGGAAGAGGTACTGGACCACTAACATTAGCTCCTGTCTTCTTTGCAGTTTCGATGATCTTCTTAGCTGACTGATCGATTAACTGATGATCATAAGCCTTCAAAGTAATTCTGATTACCTGATTTGCCATAAAAAAAGTCGCCTCCTTCGCACTTTATAAATGTAAGTACGACAAGCGGTGACTGTACACACTCCCACGTGTATCATATTATCTCTAACGAGAAACTTGATTCAACATGGTCCTACTAAAACCGATTTAGTAGAGTTTATAGTACAGTGACTTGTCGCCAGATTCTTCGTTGGAATCAATCCAACCTTGACATTCGCTCCACGGAAAACCTATATTCGAGCTATTGTTCAAATATAGCAACCTCACGCTTCACAGCTATCAATGTCACAGCATGTATAACTATACACTAGCTAAAATTTATTTGCAACAAATTGTCTTGTATTTTTTTTAAAACAATAATAAATAAAGCCACGAAGCTTTCAAATTGTTTTTTGAAAGTCCGTGACTTTATTATTTTATTTGTATACTATATAACATATTCTTCTCAAATAGGAGTATGATATAAATTAAGATAATATATATACCATTCTCCTTCTACATATGTGTAGCATATTGCTTCCTCCATATTTGTTATCACTGTTCTTGACCCGTTAAATGAATATTCTGCTTTTTCATGAAAAATAAATCCATACTGACTAAAACCTATATTAGGATTAAATGGCGGATGATCAGGATAATCTTTTCCATCATCTAATTCTAAAATTTCAAGATTCTTATATTCTTTACACATTTTTTCATAACTAGCTCTAGCATATTCCGTCAATTTCAAATTATTCTCAGATAAAATTTCCTCAAAGCTTAAATTTCTATTCCTTGCATCTGCCAAAGCATATACATCTGTTTTTGCTTTCTGTCTAAGCTCTTCTTTTGCCTCATCACTTATACGTAATTCTTTAAATAAATCATCTTTAAAATAATCATCTTCATTTACATCCAATATTATCTCAAAATCCGATATAAAATCGCCGGTAATTTTAATTGTATTATTCCCAGCATAAAAATAAGGTATTGTATATGTTGTAAAATATTCACCTGATGATTCAATGTAAACTTCTGTTACTTCTACGCCATTAACATATAAAGTAGTATACTTAGGAACTCTTAAATGTCCATTTTTATATATAAATCCATCAGAGGTAATTTTATAGCCACCCTTTTCTTTCTTTAAGACCATATCCATAGTCAAGTTTTCATCAGATTCAGTTGAATATACTGCAGTCACAGTCTTTTTCCTTTTTACCCTACCGATTGGATTACTACCTTTTACTATAGAGATATCCCTAACCTCTTTTACTGTTTCATTTTTATTTGCTTCTGCAAATGTATTCTCTGTCAAAAATTCACTCTCTGGTAAATCCATATCTTTAAAAGCTTCTTGCCAATTACAAGTCTCAACTGCAGTTACGTAATGTTTTGCTATCTTCTTATAATTTGTCGAAAACATTTTAAAACATACAACTATTGCAACAGCTAAAAGTAAAACTATAGCAATTATTATAACTTGTATTTTTTTATTTAATCCTGTCTTCTTTATATCACTACTTTTTTCCATTTTACCCCTCATTCTACATACGAAAAGGCTACCAACTATACATCAATAAGTATAATTAATAGCCTTTTTCATTTATTAAATCTAATTATATCACTAAACTTTTTAATAGTTAAACAACTTCAGTGTATAACCTATTATATAAGTAGAAACTTCTTCACTCTATCTTAGTTGTATTATTAATACATATAGAAGTTAAGGTATACATCGCTGATTAACCAATTGCTTCCATCATACTTATATGTAATATAGTAGTAATTATCATATGTATGTGTTGCATCTTTTTCTTCCTTAGAATATGTAGATGTGTACTTACCAGAAATTGTATAGTTTACACTTACTCTCATCATTGGCATTCCATCATCTGTGTCATAACGATAGTAGCTATCGTACATGCTTGTCTTAATTGATGATAAGCTATAAGAAGAGAATGTTCTTGATGATGGATGGAAATCTTCAACTAAGTTCTTATAGTGATTATTTAAGCTTGAACTTGCATCCTTTACAAAAACACTACCCTTTAATTCAGAGATATCCTTCTTATTATATGCTGCACCTGCAATTGTCTTAAGATCATTCTCAGCCTTAGACATTACTTCCTTCTCAACTGAATCCTTGAAATCAAGGTCAGAGTAAGAAATTGATGTAGTGCATTCATCATATGTAACATTAAATGTTTCTTCGTAATCTTCAACTATATCACTTGTAACCTTAACTGTGTTCTTACCAGCATATAAGTAAGGAATTACATATGTATCACTTGTTGAGCCTGACTTTGAGTTATCAGCCTTAATGTATTTAGCATCTGCTTCAACACCATTAACTGAAAGTTTCATTCCCTTTGGTACTGTAATAGCTGCATCCTTATATACGATACCTTCTGAAGATACCTTATACTTCTTAAAGAAAAGAAGATATTTATCATTAGTCTGAGATAATAATAAATTTACGCTATTAGCAGACTGTGTTGGAGTTGAATATGTAACAACAACTGCTTCATTACCCTTTAAGTTACTAGCTGTGCTGTATCCCTTAGCAACTGTAATAGCAGTAACCTTTTCACCTGTTTCATCAGCATGAGCATTAGCAAGAGCATCCTTTGTTAAGAATTCACTCTTAGGTAAATCAAGGTAATCATATGCACTATCCCAATCACACTGTTCAAGAGCTGTAATATACTTCTTAGCTGTCTTCTTATAATCAACACCAGCCTTACCTACGTTAATAAATATAGCAAGAACTGCAACTACAGCAATAACTGCACCAACAATAGCTATAATCTTCTTATTAACTGCTGGCTTAAATCCATTATTTGCACCATTATTGAAATTCTGTGTATTCTGATTAAATCCATTATTTGCAAAGCCCTGTGTCTGTGCGTTCTGATCAAATCCATTATTTGCAAAGCCCTGTGCCTGTGCGTTCTGATCAAATCCATTATTTGCAAAGCCCTGTGTCTGTGCGTTCTGATCGAATCCGTTATTTGCAAAGCCCTGTGCCTGTGCGTTCTGATCGAATCCGTTATTTGCAAAGCCCTGTGCCTGTGCATTCTGATCAAATCCATTATTTACAAAGTCCTGTGTCTGTACAGGTGTTTCTTCTGCAACAGTATTTTCTACTGTTTCATTTGTTTCATTTGTTTGTGTTGAGTTTTCATTAACTTCCTGATTAAGTGTTTCATTAAAATCATTAAGATCTAATTTGCTTCCGCAGTTTCCGCAGAAAACAGCACCATCTTCGTTATTTGTTCCACAATTTGGACAAAACATAAACAAACCTCCCGATATTTTTATTTTTTATTGCAAATTCATTGCTTTAACTAAATTCAAGTCCTATACATCCTGTCATAAGAATTCGATTGAACAATCTAACCCTCAAAAAGCAACAAATTCTTTATAAAATCTTAAGAAATGATAACATGAGAACGTTATCAAATCAAGATAGTTTTTGTTAATTTTTATTAATTTCTTCATTTAATTCATTTAAATATACCCATCTGTCCATTTTTTCCATAAGCAGATTTTCTTTTTCTTCTTTTTCCTTAGTTAATTCTCCTAGCTTAACAAAATCAGTAGCGCATTTAATTATAAGTTCATCTATCTCTTTAATGCGCTCCTCTAGTTTTTCGATTTCCTCATCAATTGTCTCAAATTCCTTCTTCTCTGAATAGCTGAACTTTCTACTATGAGATTTGTTAGCCTTGTACTCATTAGCAGCCTCCACATTACGAGTATTAGAAAAAGTCGTCTGTATCGTACCATTAATTCTTGCGCCGCTCTCATCAAGGACACCAGCCATAATAGCCTTGTCTCTATAATCTGAATATCCGCCCTCATACTGAACAAGTCTAGCATTCTCAAAGGCAAAAATTCTATCAACAACCCTATCAAGGAAATATCTATCATGACTTACCGCAATTACAATGCCCGCAAAACCATCAAGGTACTCTTCCAAAATTTCTAATGTCTCTATATCTAAATCGTTAGTAGGCTCATCAAGAATTAAAACATTAGGAGCACTCATAAGAACCGACAATAAGTAGAGTCTTCTTTTTTCGCCACCAGATAGCTTTCTTATAGGAGTCCATTGTTGCTTTGGACCAAATAAAAATTTTTCGCACATCTGAGAAGCTGTAGCCTTACCCTCAGCAGTTGTTACATATTCCCCAATGCTTCTTACAAATTCAAGAACCGTCATATTCTCATCAAGGGGCTCATTTTCTTGCATAAAATAACCTATTCTAACAGTTTCACCAATTTCAACGCTGCCCTCATCAGGCTCAACTTCGCCTGTAATAATCTTCATTAAAGTCGATTTACCACAGCCATTACTTCCAATGATTCCGATTCTATCATCTCTTAGAAAAATATATTCAAAATTTTCAAAAAGCTTCTTATCACCATAAGACTTTCCTATATTATGTAGTTCAATTGTCTTATTACCAAGACGTGTACCAACCGAACTCATAATCAAATCTGACTTCATAAACTTTGCTCTAGCCTGTCTAGACGCTTCCTTCATATCTTCATATCTATCAATACGCGCCTGTTGCTTAGTTGATCTAGCAAGAGCACCACGCTTAATCCATTCAAGCTCACGTCTTAAAGTATTTTGTCTCTTTTTTTCAGTAGCCCTTTCCATCTCTTCTCTTTGAGTCTTAAGTTCAAGGAAGCCCGAGTAATTGCTGTCATATTCATAAAGATTAGCATAATCTAGCTCCACAATCTTATTAGTAACATTATCAAGAAAATATCTGTCATGAGTTACAACAATAATTTCGCCCTTAAAATTTTTAATATAGCCTTCCAACCAAACAACCATCTCATTATCTAAGTGGTTAGTAGGCTCATCAAGAATTAGCACCTCTGAAGGTTCAAGAATAGCCTTGCAAAGCGCCACTCTTTTTTTAAGGCCACCTGATAAATTAGAAATTAAGTTGTCATACTCATTAATACCTAACTTATTAAGGATTTCTTTAGCCTCTGCTTCCGTAGCTCTATTCTTGCCCCTCATACAATAAGAAAGAACAGTTTCATTTTGAACAAAGGATGGCATCTGTTCCAAATAAGTTATTTCCACATCATTGCCCTTAATAACCTTTCCAGAGTCAGGAAGCTCAATACCAGCAATAATTTTTAAAAAAGTAGACTTACCAGTACCATTAACACCAATAACACCTATTTTATCACCCTTATTAACGCCAAGGGAAACATTCCTAAAAAGGTCTTTTTCTCCGTAAGTCTTAGTTATATTCTCAACGTTTAATATATTCATAAACTACCTCATTCTAAACTTCATATAGCACAAAATATGATAGACTAAATGAAACTTTCCTGTCAAATAGATTAAAGTTTAATTTGCCTTAAGACTTACAATCATATATAATCTTTAGTGCTAAATTAAAAGATACATTATAAACTTATGATTTAACATAAAATATTTATAATAGAAAGAAGGATAGCATGTTTATAGCCAACAATTGGAAAGAATATGATGTTATTGATACATCAAAGGGTGAAAAACTCGAAAGTTGGGGCGGATACTTACTAGTTAGACCAGACCCACAGGTAATTTGGGACACTCCAAAGAAAGAATATGGATGGAAGCACATGAATGGTCATTACCACAGAAGTTCTAAAGGTGGTGGAGAATGGGAATTCTTTGATTTACCACAACAGTGGAGCATTAATTATGAATTGCCAATCAATAAGACCTTAACATTTAACTTAAAGCCATTCTCATTCAAGCACACAGGCCTATTCCCAGAACAGGCAGCTAACTGGGACTGGTTCTCACAGTTAATATACAATAAGAAAAAAGAAAACCCAGACAAGGAAATAAAGGTTTTAAATCTTTTTGCATATACTGGCGGAGCAACCCTAGCAGCAGCTGCTGCAGGAGCAAAAGTAACACATGTAGATGCATCAAAGGGAATGGTAAACTGGGCAAAGGAGAATGCAGCATCATCTGGACTTTCAGATGCGCCAATTAGATGGCTAGTAGATGACTGCGTAAAATTTGTAGAAAGAGAAATTCGCCGCGGCAATAAATATGATGCCATAATAATGGACCCACCTTCATATGGAAGAGGACCAAAGGGCGAAATCTGGAAGATAGAAGAATCAATACATAACCTTGTAAAGATATGTATGCAGATTTTAAATGATAAACCATTATTCTTCTTAATTAACTCATACACAACAGGTTTACAGCCAGCAGTATTAACATATTTATTAAGAACAGAATTAAAAGACGTGTTAGACAAGAATCCAAAGGCATTTGTAGATTCACAAGAAGTAGGATTACCAGTAAGCAGTAACGGCTTAGTTCTACCATGTGGAGCAAGTGGCAGATTCCAGAACGCATAAACAAAATAAAAGGAAAAAGACCACAGATATTAAGATAGAAATCCTAATAATCTGTGGTTTTTTTATAATATTAGCTTTGGAATTTTCTTCTCAGCAAAAAACACAGCAAGCCCAGTAAATAAGCCAGTAATAATACCACTAATAATAAGAAATGGTATATAGGCAAAAATCCCGCTCATCTTTAACACAAAAAAGGCAGCAAGAATCTGTCCAATATTGTGGGCAATAGCGCCAAACACACTAGTCACAAAAAGGAACTCGCCCCTAAGAATAAAATTAATCAATCCCATAACAAGAAGGCACAATACCCCACCTGCAATAGAATAGGTAAATGAAACGATTTGACCTGCAAAAATACTAGCAAGAACAACCCTCATAAACAATACTAAAGCAGCATCCCTGATACCATGTCTTTTTATTACAAAAAGAGTAACAATATTAGCAAGACCAAGCTTAACCCCTGGAATAGGAACAAGGGGTGGAATCGCCGATTCAATCATAAAAATCGTAAGCGCAATAGTTGTATAAACTGCTAAAAGCGTAATTTTTCTTGTAGACATAAACACTCCCCTTATTTGGCCACACTATCATATGCACTATTTCCATCATCCAAAGAAGTCTTAACTTCAATAACAATCTTATTAGGAAGGCAGGTAATAGGCATAAGGCCATTCTTAATAAAACCTGTATTCATACAGATGTGATCAGGACAACTAGCATCAACAACACCAATACTACCATCCTTAGTCACTCGAATTAAATTATAGCCCCCATCCACTTCTATTTTAAATTCATAATCTTCTTTAACATTAGTTAAATCTACAACCTTAATAACTTCATTATTGTGGTAAATATATGCGTATGAACCCTTTTTAGTTTTAGTATTCATAATAAAAATACTACTAACAGCCGCGATGCCAATAACTACGGCCACAACAATCAAAATAATAGCCTTTTTCTTAATAGACATAATAATCCTCTTAAATAAAATCTAACTACTCTGCTCTTACAAAATCATACTGTCCAATGCCATCACTTGCAGCAACATCGCCATTTTCATAAATAAGCACACATTCCACACCATCAATTCCATTAATTAGGCTAAGTGCATCATCAGCTCCAAGGCAAAAACATGCAGTGGATAATGCATCACATTGAATAGATGAACTACCAATAATGCTGACACTTGCCAAACCCTTTTTAGCAGGGAAACCCGTCTTAGCATCAAGAATATGATGATATCTAACTCCATCTTTTTCAAAATAACGCTCGTAATTACCAGAAGTAACCACACAAAGATCAGACACGCTAACGCCACCATAGACATTGCTATTATCAAAAGGATCAGTTATCCCCACTTTCCATTTTGAACCATCAGTTTTTCCACCAATAGTCATAATATTTCCACCAAAATCAAGGATACCCGTAACCTTAGGATTCTTACTAAGAATAAGGCTTTTAATATCATCAGCAGCATAACCCTTAGCAATAGCACCAAGATCTATCTTAACCTTTCTAGAACTTACCCTTAATTCATTATTATCCTCATCAAGGCTTAAATAAGAACAACCCGTTCCAACAAGAGCCTCACTAATAGCTTCACTAGTTGGGAGATTTTCATGATCAGTACCAATTCCCCAAAGATCAATTAGGTTGCCAATAGTAATATCAAGAGCACCATTAGAAGCCTCATTTACATCAAGCCCATATTTAATAACCTTTTCAAGTTCATCAGAAATCGTAAAAGATTCCTCACCTCTAGCAATAGCCTGATTAATGGCATAAAGCTCACTAGATTCCAACTGAGCGCTAAAAATTTTCTCCAAATCATCAATTCTAGCATAGGAATCTCTAATTATACCTGTAAGCTCTTCCTTGTTATCACCATAAAGACTAATATTCATAATTGTATCAAAATGAAGCTCCGATAAACTAACCTTCTCATTAGCATGGCTAGAATTACCACTAGAGCAGCCAACTAAATTAACAACAAGAATCAAGCAAATTGATAAAAAAAGACATGATTTCTTCTTAAACATTTAAACACATTCCTTTCTAAATAAGCCAACAAGCATAATATAGCACTATTTTCCACTAAATAAAACAATGCCAGTAAGTTTAACCCCACTGGCATTAAATTTTATTATAAAAAATGTAGTAATGTCAACTATAGCAAACTAGCCTTTAGCCTTGGCAACAGCCGCATTATAAGCACTCTTAATAGCTTTTGAAGAAAAAGTTGCCCCACTTACAGCATTCATACCAGAAGTAGATAATCCACCAGCAGCTTTTTCAGCATATTCATAATCCAAATCAGAAGCATCCGAAATATCCGCATATACCTTAGAAACCTTATCATTACTAATAACAACATAAACAGTAATGTTATAGAAATAATCATCAACTGTAGCAGATGCGCTATAAGTACCATCGCTCTTATAAGTACGTGAAATAGCCGGTTCATTAGCCTCTACATTTGAATTGCCTTGACTATTCTGATTGTTAGATGATGCTAAATCACCATTAGAATCATTACTAGATTTAGCAGTTTCAGTACCCTTCGAATTTTTAGCCTCTATAGAGTTAACATTATCACTAGAAACTTCACTATTAGCTTCTGTGTTAGCCTCCTCACTTACAGCTTCACTACTAGCTTCCTCACTAACGACCTCATTATTATCATCTGCAGCAATTTCACCTAAATCAGAATTTATCATAGCTTCCAATTCCATTTGCTGTCTTTTTCTTTCAATCTTCTTCTGATTAGCAACATTGTAATTAGCAGCATTTACGTAAGTAATACTTACAACAACAATAATGGCAATAATTGATACAATGCTAGTTCCAATTTTACTAAATCTGTCAAGAATTGCAATATCAACCCTTTTATACTTAGAAAGAAGATATTTTCTTACACGCATAATAACATAAGTGAAGAATAAGCAACTATATGCAACAATTATGATAACAGCATCAAAGTCAGCATTTTTACACTTGTTAGCCTGCATAGTAACGCCGTGGATGTACATTAAAAAATAAAACAAATAAGCAGTTCTTTGTAAATTTTTCCAAGTCTTAGCCTTCATCTTTCTTCTTACAACCTTAACAGATGTAATACCAAGATAGATAGTCTGGATAAGAAGAATAGTACCGCAAATAATACTAAATAGGAGACTGCCATTAATTGTATTAGAATTTTTAACAGCCATTTCAATGTACTGAGGTCCAAAAATTACAATGTGAGATAGCATTAAAATGCATGATATTATCGAAAGTTCGCCCCTTATTTTCATAAGTTTCTTTATTAACTTTCCTTTTGCATTTAATGCACCAGTAAACATAACAATGTAAAAACCAGCAATACCCACGTAACCTGTAGTAAACATAGCCAATATATCATTTCTTAAAAAGCCGGATAAAGCCGCATTTTTATATATAATAAAAGCTATAAGGTTTAATACAAAAGCACCAATATAGAAGTATGCAGGAGCCTTCTTTATAGCATTATCAAAAAGAAGGACTATTCCACACATAACAATTAAACTTATAATAAAAGCCATTTATATCCTCCGCCTTAAGCTCTCTTTCTTCTAATAACAACAGTAGTTAAGACACTGATAGAAGCAAGAGCTAATACAATATAAATAGCATAATTTAAGCCATCAAAAGTATTAGTCTTAGAATCACTAACATTAGAATTGCCAGCAGCAGCTACTACAGCAGTTTCAGCAGCAACTTCACCATTAACACTATCATCTGATTTATCAATATTTTCACCAGCAGCTTCATTGCTTGTAGCACCCTTAACTACAACACCACTAATAATGCCATATCCTGGTACATCAAGTGTAACTTCATAACTACCATCAGATCCAAATAAAACCTTACTTCCTCTACCAGAAGTCTTAGCATCAAGATTAACACTAGCATCCTCATTATAGAATACAGAAGCACCATTAGAAATAGGAGTACCATTAATAGTTAAGCTAGCATTTTTAATTGCAGCTAATACATCATTAACATCAAACTTGTTATCCTTAATAGAAAGTCTATTATTTTCAATAGTAATATCACCATCAGCCACATCAGCTAAAACAATAGCATCTACATTAATATCTTCATACTTGTCATCAGTTAAGCGAATAGTATATTTGCCAGGCTTAACAGAATCAGCAAAATCCACACCAAAGCCTTGCTCAGTCTTTACAACACTATAATCAGTGCCATTTTCTAAGCCATTAATTGAAGCAACATTATAGTTAGCATCAGCAGGCACATTTAAACTAACATTTGATACATTACCGTTTGCAGTAGAAGCATTGCTTGCAGTAGCACCGCTATTCTCATCAAGTAAATTCTTAACCTTTAACTCGCCAACATTATAAGTAGACTTATTAAATACTGCATTCCCACTTTCATCACTAGTCTTATAAATATAAGTTACGCTAGTAATAGTCTTACCTGTAAGACCTGTAAGGCTCTTTGTATAAGGTGAATTACCATGAGGCTCCTTAAAATCAGGGTCAACTACCCAAGAAAATTCATAAGCCTGAAACCAAAGGTTTGCAGAATGATATAAAGGATAAGATTTACCCTCAGTAGTTGTTACATAAGCACCCTCAATTTCCTTACCAGAAGCAAGAGCCGAACCATCGTTAGGATAAATATAAAGAATATAATTACCCCAAGCAGAATCAGTAGAAATAGATGAAGTATTATTAGCAGCAACAACATTGTCATTTAAACCAACGTAAGCTCCAATAGAACCATCTTCATTAATATCCTTGTAAACTGAAAGTTCATCACAAGGAGTAAATCCTCTATCTAATAAAACAGCAACAGCGCTGTTGTTACCAGCAAGCGCGCTGTCATAGACAGACTTAGAAATCCTAACAGGTACATTACTAATACCGTAAATAGACGTTAATCCAGTAGACTCATCTGTAGAGTACGCAGAGTTAACAAAAGACTTGTATTTAGCAGTTGTTGCAGAAGTAATAGTATCATAATCACCACTAGCAACAGCCGCACCCTCTCCCAACTCACTTGTAAAATACTCACCATATGTAAGGTAACTTAATCTACCATATACATATTCATCCGCAGCTAATAAATTAGTTGTAGAAAAACTCAAAGCAACTAGCACTAAAGAAAGTACTAAAGCAATCTTTTTCTTTATCATTTTATGTTCCTCCCTAAAAAAATATAACACCGTGCGTTAGCTTAGCCTAACTTAAGTTCGTGTCTGATATTATCATAATTTTTCTAAAAAGGTCAATTGTTTTAATGATAAAGATTTTCAATAAGAAAAATCTTATTAATTAAAATCCTCATAGGCCTTAAGACCATACGCTGGCTTAGCCTGTTTAACACCGTCAATAATAGCCTTTTCCATAACGTAAGCCGCAAGCATACCAACTGTATTAACATCGGAATTAACATCACCTACAGATAAGGCATAAATACTATCACCATCCATCATACTATGAACAGGATTAATAGCTCTGCCATAACCATTATGAGCCATACCAGCAATCTTACAAAGCATAGACTTATCAAATTTAGCATTAGTTATAATAGCACCAATAGTAGTATTAGCTCTTGAGTTCTCATTAGGAATGTCAGCTATAGTATTAGCTTTACTCCTAAGTTCCTGCCATTTAAGAATCTGATTAAAGCTACTAGAAATACCATCTCCCGCTTCATTAATAAGACCAGCAATAGCCTTGCCATCTTCAAAAATATCACCAATAGCATTAACAACCACAATAGCACCAACTTTTAAATCACCAACTTCAACAGCGAAAGTTCCCACGCCAGATTTCATAGCACGTTCCATTCCACAGCACTTGCCAACACTAGCACCAGTACCAGCACCAACATTACCTCTAACAACAGAGTCATAGCTTGCATTTTCACAAGCCTTTCTACCTGCAGCTTTATCAGGACGAACATCCCCCCTGCCAACGCCAAGATCAAAAATGCAACTTTCAGGGACAAGAGGAACTCTAATACCACCAACATCTAAACCAATACCATTTTCACTAAGATATTCAAGCACACCACCAGCAGCATCCAATCCAAAGGCACTGCCGCCAGAAAGTAAAACCCCATTAATTTCCCCAGCAGCCATAAGAGGATTAAGGAGTTGTGATTCTCTTGATGCCGGGCCACCGCCCCTTATATCCACACCAGCAGGACACATTTTATCGCAGATAATAACAGTACAGCCAGTAGCAGCCTCAAAATCACTATAATGACCTATTTTAAAGCCCTTTATACTCATTAAATCTATTTCTTTCATATAAATCTAAATCTCCCATTTAAAAATTTTAACTCTAACAAAATCCATTAAAATAAAAAATAGGCATATGAAAACTAGCAAACACTAATATTTATCTCATATGCCTAGATTATATTAATAGATACGTAAATTACATAGTGCCATCAGCCACGTCTACATTAGCACTAGCACTAACATCATTCTTGTTAACATTCATTTTACTTTCCTGTGACTTATAAGGAATAGCGCTTGATTCCTTATTAACAGTTCTTACCAAAGCCTGACAAATTGCTGAACCAATAATAGTACAAGCAATAGCCTCAACGATACCATTAACAGCAACAAGACCAAGCATAAATACTAATAAAGTAAAGCCACCATTACCATTATAACCACCTGTTAAAGAATCATTGCTTAACCATGTATCCTTAAATATTAACCAGTTAGCAAGAATATAAAGCACAGTGTTAATAATAGGAGTCAAGAAAGCACAGATAGTAATAGAAAGTGATTTATTCAAGTTAATCTTTCTAAAACCACGATAGATTAAAGCCGGAATTAAACCAACTAACACTCTGTTACCAACAAGTAAATAAAATGTGCCAATAGGATTAGCATTTAGCATCTGTTGTCCAAGTACATTGGAAAAACTCTGAGAAAAAGAAGTTAAACCAAAAACCAAACCTAAAAATGCGCCAGCCTTAGGTCCAAGAATAATACCACCAACAGCAACAGGAATTACAATTAAGGTAATCTGAATTCCCCAAGGTGTCATTAAATAGCCAAGAGGTGTAAAAGCCATAATTAAAATAATGGCAGTTAAAACACCTAATTCTACCATCTTACGTACACTAAATTTGTTCTTCTTCATATTGTCCTCCTTACTGTCGCTCTCGCCTTTCGCGGATGCAACGTAACCTGTTGCAATTACTTCGTAATTGCAATGTAGCCTCATGCTAGCGCGAAGCGCATTTAAATGCATGAGGTTCAAGTAATTCATAGTGATTATACCTTAAATACAAAGCTGCACTTAGCTTATGCGCTTTTAAAGTATAAATCATCGATTTCGAATTCAGCTATAGTATAAGATACTTTTGTAAAAAAGACAATAAATAATGACATAAATTTGTATACAATATGCAAAATTTTCCAAAAAAACAAGGTGCTTGTAGATTTATCTACAAGCACCTTGGCGTCCGAACTATATATTATATTAATTACAAATTATTTCTAATTGATTAATAATTATTCAATGATTGTTGCAACAGCACCAGAACCAACTGTTCTACCACCCTCACGGATAGCGAAACGAAGACCCTGTTCCATAGCTACGTTATGGATAAGTTCAACAGTCATTTCTACGTTATCACCAGGCATGCACATTTCTGTACCAGCAGGTAATTCACAAACACCAGTAACATCAGTTGTTCTGAAGTAGAACTGTGGTCTGTAGTTGTTGAAGAATGGAGTATGACGTCCACCTTCGTCCTTTGTTAATACGTAAACCTGAGCTGTAAACTTGTGGTGTGGTGTGATTGAACCTGGCTTACAAAGAACCTGACCTCTCTGGATCTCGTCTCTCTGAACACCTCTAAGAAGTGCACCAATGTTATCACCTGGCTGAGCTTCATCAAGAAGCTTTCTGAACATTTCGATACCAGTAACAACAACCTTACGGATGTCTTCATGGATACCAACGATTTCAACTTCTTCGTTAACCTTAAGGATACCTCTTTCTACTCTACCTGTAGCAACTGTACCACGACCTGTGATAGAGAAGATATCTTCGATAGGCATAAGGAATGGCTTATCTGTATCTCTTTCTGGATCTGGAACATATTCATCGATTGTATGCATAAGTTCAAGAATCTTGTCACCCCATTCAGAGTTAGGATCTTCAAGAGCCTTAAGAGCTGAACCCTGGATGATTGGAGTATCATCGCCTGGGAAGTCATATTCGTTAAGAAGTTCTCTGATTTCCATATCTACTAATTCAAGAAGTTCTGGATCATCAACCATATCACACTTGTTCATGAATACTACGATGTAAGGAACACCAACCTGTCTTGAAAGAAGGATATGTTCTCTTGTCTGAGCCATAACACCATCTGTAGCAGCAACTACAAGGATACCAGCATCCATCTGAGCAGCACCTGTGATCATGTTCTTTACATAATCAGCATGGCCTGGACAGTCAACGTGAGCGTAGTGTCTCTTCTCTGTCTCGTATTCAACGTGAGCAGTAGAAATTGTGATACCTCTTTCTCTTTCTTCTGGAGCCTTATCAATATTTTCAAATGCAACAGCTTCACCTGTACCAAGTCTCTCATGAAGAGTCTTTGTGATAGCAGCTGTTAAAGTTGTCTTACCGTGATCAACGTGTCCAATTGTACCAATGTTACAATGTGGTTTTGTTCTTTCAAATTTAGCCTTTGCCATTGTTTAAAATCCTCCTTAATAATAACCAACTTTGATTAGTTGCCCGAATTTCGGGATTATCATAGCTGAAATCTATTATATTTCATTTCTGAAATTTTTTCAACTACAATTTATTATCATTATTTTTATTATGGGACAGGGATTAACCTATCCCACAATTTCACTATATAATCAAGAGTTTGCACTCTTTAATTAACGTTTAAGATATTTACAGTTAACAAATTACTTTGTATGAGCTGCAATAACCTTATCCTGAATTGACTTTGGAGCCTGCTGATACTTCTCAAAGAACATTGAGTAGTTACCACGACCCTGTGTTGAAGAACGAAGATCTGTTGAGTAACCAAACATTTCTGAAAGTGGTACATAAGCCTTTACAAGCTTACCATTACCAATATCTTCCATACCTTCGATCTGTCCACGACGTGAATTTAAATCACCAATTACATCACCCATGTATTCTTCAGGCATTGTAACTTCAACCTTCATGATTGGCTCTAAGATAGCAGGAGCTGCCTTAGCCATAGCTTCCTTGAAAGCCATAGAACCAGCGATGTGGAATGCCATTTCAGAAGAATCGACTTCATGATATGAACCATCGTAAACAGTAGCCTTAACACCAAGAACTGGGAATCCAGCAAGGATACCAGCCTGAGCAGCTTCTTCAATACCTTCACCAACAGCTGGGATATATTCCTTAGGAATAGCACCACCAACTACTGCTGATTCGAACTTGAATAATTCATCACCGTTAGCATCCATAGGTTCAAACTTAACCTTACAGTGACCATACTGACCACGACCACCTGACTGCTTAGCATACTTACTATCAACATCAACTGCCTTAGTAAAGCATTCCTTGTAAGCAACCTGAGGAGCACCAACGTTAGCTTCTACCTTAAATTCACGGAGAAGTCTATCAACGATGATTTCAAGATGTAATTCACCCATACCAGCGATGATTGTCTGACCAGTTTCCTGATCTGTATGAGCACGGAATGTAGGATCTTCTTCAGCAAGCTTAGCTAAAGCTTCACCCATCTTACCCTGAGCATCCTTAGTCTTTGGCTCGATAGCAAGTTCAATAACTGGCTCTGGGAATTCCATAGACTCTAAGATAACTGGATGCTGTTCATCACAAATTGTATCACCTGTAGAAGTAACCTTAAGACCTACAGCAGCTGCGATATCACCTGCGTATACCTTATCGATTTCTTCTCTCTTGTTAGCATGCATCTGAAGGATACGACCAACTCTTTCCTTCTTGTCCTTAGTAGCATTAAGTACATAAGAACCTGAGTTTAATGTACCAGAGTAAACTCTGAAGAAAGCTAACTTACCAACGAATGGGTCAGTCATAATCTTAAATGCTAATGCTGCGAATGGTTCTTCATCTGAAGACTTAACTGTAAGTTCGTTACCATCCATATCAGTACCCTTAATATCAGGTACATCTGTAGGAGCTGGCATGAATTCGATTACAGCATCAAGAAGCTTCTGAATACCCTTATTCTGGTGAGCTGAACCACAACAAACAGGTACTGCAGTACCGTCGATTGTACCCTTACGAAGAGCCTTCTTCATTTCAGCGATAGTTAATTCTTCGCCTTCAAGATACTTCTCCATAAGATCATCATCTAATTCAGCAATCTTCTCAACTAATTCTGTATGAGCGATTTCTGCCTCATCCTTCATATCTTCTGGGATATCTACAATTGAGATATCCTCACCCTTTGAATCATTGTAAATGTATGCCTTCATTTCGAAAAGGTCAATGATTCCCTTGAAGTAGTCTTCCTTACCGATTGGTAACTGGATAACTACTGCATTCTTACCTAACTTTGTTCCAATTTCCTTAACTGTGTTAGGGAAATTAGCACCAAGAATATCCATCTTATTAACGAAAGCCATTCTTGGAACACCGTATGTGTCAGCCTGACGCCATACATTTTCTGACTGTGGTTCTACACCACCCTTTGAGTCGAACACGCCGATAGCGCCATCGAGTACTCTTAAAGAACGTTCAACTTCTACAGTAAAGTCAACGTGACCTGGAGTATCGATAATATTGATTCTGTGCTCTAATGCGCCCTTCTTAGGCTTTGCCTGCTCCTGTAATGTCCAGTGGCATGTAGTAGCAGCAGAAGTAATTGTAATACCTCTTTCCTGCTCCTGTTCCATCCAGTCCATAGTAGCAGTTCCTTCATAAGTCTCACCGATCTTATAGTTTACACCTGTGTAATATAAGATACGCTCTGTAAGTGTTGTCTTACCAGCATCGATATGAGCCATGATACCAATATTTCTTGTTCTCTCAAGCGGATATTGTCTTCCTGCCATTGCCTATATCCCTCCGTTTTAATTAAAATCTGTAATGAGCAAAAGCCTTGTTTGCTTCTGCCATCTTGTGCATATCTTCTTTTCTCTTAACAGATGCACCTGTATTGTTAGCTGCATCAAGAATCTCGTTAGCGAGTCTTTCTTCCATAGTCTTCTCGCCTCTTGTTCTAGAGAAAGTTGTTAACCAACGAAGTGCTAAAGCCTGTCTTCTTTCAGGTTTAACTTCGATAGGTACCTGATATGTAGCACCACCGATACGTCTAGCCTTAACTTCAAGAACTGGCATGATATTGTTCATAGCCTCTTCGAAAACCTCTAAAGCTGGCTTATCGCTCTTAGCTGCTACCTTTTCAAATGCTCCGTATACAATCTTCTGAGCTACGCCTCTCTTACCATCAAGCATAACGTTGTTGATAAGCTTAGTAACTACCTTATTATTGTAAATAGGATCTGCTAATACATCTCTTTTTACAGTATGTCCTTTACGTGGCACGGTTCTTCCCTCCTTAATAATAATTAATTCATAGGTACTCACAAAAATTCG
This sequence comes from Lachnospira multipara LB2003, assembly GCF_000702205.1. Lineage (GTDB taxonomy): Bacteria > Bacillota > Clostridia > Lachnospirales > Lachnospiraceae > Lachnospira > Lachnospira multipara_A. The sequence continues at coordinate 90,621 of NZ_JNKW01000004.1, forward strand.
TGTACGCGCCGTCTATCTTAATCTGCAACCGTGGATTAATCTAATTCCGGCACAATATAAATTTTGTTCGTAAAAACGTCTTACGACTATAATGCACATATGTGCTGTTGTTAATCTGGCTTACGCAGATTACATTAATCAAATACTCGTTGTATTGGTTAAAGACTTAATTACTTAGCGTCCTTAGGTCTCTTAGCACCATACTTAGAACGAGCCTGTCTTCTCTTAGCTACACCTGCAGTATCAAGTGTACCTCTGATGATATGATATCTTGTACCTGGTAAATCCTTAACTCTTCCACCTCTGATAAGTACTACAGAGTGTTCCTGAAGATTATGACCTTCACCTGGAATGTATGATGTTACTTCGATACCATTTGAAAGACGTACTCTGGCAATCTTTCTAAGAGCTGAGTTAGGCTTCTTAGGTGTTGCTGTCTTAACAGCTGTACACACACCTCTCTTCTGTGGAGCAGAGATGTCTGTAGACTTCTTCTTAAGAGAGTTGTATCCCTTCTGAAGAGCTGGAGCTGTAGACTTCTTTACAGTAGACTTTCTTCCTTGCTTTACTAACTGGTTAAATGTAGGCATTCGTATTTCACCTCCCGGAATTAGAATAAAATTTGGTTGCATCTTAGTAATTCACTAAGAATGTTGCGCAACAAAATAGGGCATACCTATTTGGCACGCCCTAAAATTATATTATTTTCATTCATATATGTCAAGTAGGTATATTTATATTAACCTATAATTTAATCAGAAATCTATTTTTTATTTTTTCAACGATTTCTGTGCCTCTATAATAATAAAAAAACTCAAAAAACAAAACAAAGACGTTCTATAAAATAATTTATAGAACGTCTTTATTATACTATTATTATTTAATTAAATTCAATGTTTATTATTCTGTTACACTTATTTCTTCAGTAGCATCTGCATCTTCAGAAATAGTTAACTCTTCTACAGGTTCTTCATAATCAAGTCCTGTATCAAGCTGAACATTCTGATATCTCTTCATACCAGTACCAGCTGGAATTAACTTACCGATAATAACGTTTTCCTTAAGACCGATAAGTGGATCAATCTTACCATTAATTGCTGCATCAGTAAGAACCTTAGTTGTTTCCTGGAATGAAGCAGCTGAAAGGAATGAATTAGTTGCAAGTGAAGCCTTAGTAATACCTAAGATAATAGGTGTACCTGTAGCAGTTCTCTTACCAGCTGCCTCTAATGCTTCATTAGTTTCTGTAAATTCTATAGTTTCAACTGTAGATCCTGGTAAGAATTCTGAATCACCTGGTTCATCAATAACAATCTTCTTAAGCATCTGACGAACAATAAGTTCGATATGCTTATCGTTGATATCAACACCCTGAATTCTATAAACGCTCTGAACTTCTCTAAGGATATAATCCTGAACAGCTCTAACGCCTAAGATTCTAACGATATCATGTGGGTTTTCAGAACCTTCTGTGATTTCTTCACCCTTCTTAACAACCTGTCCTTCTTCAACTTTACGTCTAGTATCTTTAGATAATGGATAAGCCTTAGAATTACCTTCATCATCAGTGATGATAATCTCTTCCTTTTTCTCTGTCTTGTTGATACTTACAGTACCACCAAATTCAGCAAGAACAGCTAACATCTTAGGTTTTCTAGCTTCGAAAAGTTCTTCTACTCTAGGAAGACCCTGAGTAATATTATCACCGGCAACACCACCTGTATGGAAAGTTCTCATAGTAAGCTGTGTACCTGGTTCACCGATTGACTGAGCAGCGATAATACCAACTGCTTCACCAACCTGTACAGTCTGACCTGTTGCAAGGTTTGCACCATAACACTTAGCACAAACACCAATATGTGAACGACAAGTAAGGATTGTTCTAATCTTAACTTCCTTAACACCTGTCTTACAAATAGCTTCTGCTCTCTTAGGAGTTACAAGATGGTTAGCCTTAACAATTATTTCACCTGTTTCAGGATCAACAATATCTTCAGCTAAATATCTACCTGTAATTCTTTCCTGTAATGGTTCAAGAATATCTTCCTTAGAACCTGAATGTGATGATCTTTCATTAACGAAAGAATAAACATACATACCAGGAATTGCCTTACCTTCTGAACAGTCAGTTTCTCTAATAATAAGATCCTGAGATACATCAACAAGACGTCTTGTTAAGTAACCTGAATCGGCTGTTCTTAAGGCTGTATCAGAAAGACCCTTTCTAGCACCGTGAGCAGAGATGAAATATTCAAGTACATCAAGACCTTCACGGAAGTTAGACTTGATAGGAAGTTCGATAGTATTACCTGATGTATCGGCCATCAAACCACGCATACCGGCTAACTGTTTAATCTGCTGGTTAGAACCTCTGGCACCTGAATCGGCCATCATGAAGATGTTGTTATACTTATCAAGACCTTCAAGAAGGGCATCCTTTAACTGATCATCAGTTTCCTGCCATACTCTAATTACATTCTTATGTCTTTCTTCATCAGTTGAACGACCACGGTTGTAGTTTCTTGTAATCTGTTCAACCTTAGCTTCAGCTTCAGCAATAAGCTGCTTCTTAATAGGTGGCACTGTCATTTCTGAAATAGAAACTGTCATAGCCGCTCTAGTAGAATACTTATAACCCATTGCCTTAATATCATCTAATACTTCAGCTGTCTTAGTAGTACCATGTGTATTAATAACATGCTGTAAGATATCCTTAAGCTGCTTTTTACCAACATGGAAATCTACTTCTGGAAGAAGGAAGTTTTCTTCCTTCGATCTATCAACATAACCTAAATCCTGTGGAAGGATTTCGTTGAATAATAATCTACCAAGTGTAGTTTCAACATTACCTGATACTTCATTACCATTAGCATCAGTCTTAGTTACATGAACTAAAATCTTTGAATGAAGTGTAATAACACCATTCTCATAAGCTAAGATAGCTTCATTAGTACTCTTAAAGAATTTACCTTCACCCTTAGCGCCAGGTCTTTCCTGTGTTAAGTAGTAAATACCAAGTACCATATCCTGTGAAGGAACAGCTACAGGACCACCATCTGATGGCTTAAGTAAGTTGTTAGGTGAAAGTAACATAAATCTACATTCAGCCTGAGCTTCAACAGTTAATGGAAGATGGACAGCCATCTGGTCACCATCGAAATCGGCATTGAAGGCTGTACAAACAAGTGGATGTAACTTAATAGCCTTACCTTCTACAAGGATTGGTTCAAATGCCTGAATACCAAGTCTATGAAGTGTAGGAGCACGGTTAAGCATAACTGGATGCTCTTTAATAACATCCTCTAATACATCCCAAACCTCTGTTTCAAGATGTTCTACACTCTTCTTAGCTTTCTTAATATTATCAGCAAGACCACGTCTTACTAACTCTCTCATAACAAATGGCTTGAATAATTCAATAGCCATTTCCTTTGGAAGACCACACTGATAAATCTTAAGTTCTGGTCCAACAACGATAACTGAACGTCCAGAGTAATCGACACGCTTACCAAGTAAGTTCTGTCTGAAACGACCCTGCTTACCCTTTAATAAATCAGATAATGACTTAAGAGCTCTATTACCAGGACCTGTAACAGGACGACCATTACGACGACCGTTATCAATAAGAGCATCAACAGCTTCCTGAAGCATTCTCTTTTCGTTACGAACGATAATTTCAGGAGCGCCAAGCTCTAATAAACGAGCAAGACGGTTATTTCTGTTGATGATTCTTCTATAAAGATCATTAAGATCTGAAGTAGCAAATCTACCACCATCTAACTGAACCATAGGTCTTAAATCTGGTGGAATAACTGGAATCTCTGTTAAGATCATCCATTCAGGCTTCTGACCAGCATTAATAAATGCTTCAAAAACCTCAATTCTCTTGATAAGTCTAGCAGCTTTCTGAGATGTTGTAGTTGCTAATTCTTCCTTAAGCTTTGCAGCTTCTTCTTCAAGATTAACCATTGAAAGAAGCTCAAGAATAGCTTCAGCACCCATACCTACTCTGAAAGTATTACCATACTGATCATATAATTCTCTATATTCTGTCTCAGATAAAATCTTCTTAAATGGAATATCAGTTTCACCTGGGTCAATTACAATATAAGATGCAAAATAAAGCACCTTCTCTAAGTTCTTAGGACCGATATCAAGAATAAGATCCATTCTACTTGGAATACCCTTGAAATACCAAATATGTGATACAGGAGCTGCTAAGTGAATATAACCCATACGATCTCTACGTACAGATGCCTTAGTAACTTCTACGCCACACTTATCACAGATAATACCCTTATCTTTGATCTTCTTATATTTACCACAGTGGCATTCCCAGTCTTTACTAGGTCCAAATATTTTCTCACAGAACAAACCATCTCTTTCAGGCTTAAGTGTTCTATAGTTAATAGTTTCAGGTTTAGTTACCTCACCGTAGTAACCATCACTACGACGAGCCCATTCCTTAATTGTTTCAGGAGATGCAAGCTTAATCTGAATCTTGTCAAATTTTAAAGACTTATTGCTCTTTAAATTCTCTGCCATTATAGTGCTCCCTTCTCTTTATTCTTCGCTACCGTCACCGTAATCATCAGCTTCATCAAAACTATCATCAAAGCTATCGTCTACATCAGTAGCATCTTCAAAGCCATCTTCACCTATCTCTTGAATAGTTGAACCAGCCTTAGCATATTCAGCTTCCTGTTCTCTAGAGTTTCTTCTATAGTTACCATCATCTAAGACTTTCTTAAAATCAGTAACTTCATATTCAGAACTCTCAAGGAGCTTAACTTCGTTATTATCTGCATCAAGAACTCTAACATCAAGTGCAAGTGACTGTAATTCCTTAAGTAATACCTTGAATGATTCAGGGATACCTGGTTCAGGAATATTCTCACCCTTAATAATAGCTTCGTATGTCTTAACACGTCCAACAACATCATCAGACTTAACAGTTAAGATTTCCTGAAGTGTATATGCAGCACCATAAGCTTCAAGAGCCCAAACTTCCATTTCACCAAATCTCTGTCCACCGAACTGAGCTTTACCACCAAGTGGCTGCTGAGTTACAAGTGAGTAAGGACCTGTTGAACGAGCATGAATCTTATCATCAACTAAGTGGTGTAACTTTAAGTAATGCATGAAACCGATTGTAACTGGGCTATCAAAATATTCACCAGTTCTACCGTCACGAAGTCTTACCTTACCATCACTACCAATCTGAACACCCTTCCATTCAGCTCTATGATCTCTGTGCTCTGAAAGATATTCAAATACTTCGTCCTGAAGTACATCTTTATACTTATCTTCAAATGTTACTAAATCGCTTGGTAATTCTTCACCCTGCTTTTCAGCTTCTTCTTTCCATTCTTCTAATTCCTTAGCATCAAATGGAGTATTAGCATAGTCATTAGCAAGCTGTAATGTTTCAGTAATATCATTTTCATCAGCACCATCGAATACAGGTGTTGAGATATTAAATCCTAATACCTTAGCAGCTAAACTTAAATGAATTTCAAGGACCTGACCGATGTTCATACGTGAAGGAACACCAAGTGGGTTAAGTACGATATCAAGAGGACGACCATTTGGAAGATATGGCATATCTTCAACAGGAAGAACTCTTGAAACAACACCCTTGTTACCATGACGACCGGCCATCTTATCACCAACGCCAATCTTTCTCTTCTGAGCGATATAAATACGAACTGATTTATTAACGCCAGGAGCTAATTCATCGCCATTTTCTCTTGTAAATACCTTAACACCTACGATAATACCGTATGCACCATGAGGTACCTTAAGTGAAGTATCTCTTACTTCTCTAGCCTTTTCACCAAAGATAGCTCTAAGTAATCTCTCTTCAGCTGTAAGTTCTGTTTCTCCCTTAGGAGTAACCTTACCAACTAAGATATCACCAGCACGAACCTCAGCACCAATACGGATGATACCGTTCTCATCAAGATCCTTAACAGCTTCAGCAGCAGTTGAAGGTAAATCTCTTGTGATTTCTTCTGGTCCAAGCTTAGTATCTCTAGCTTCTGTTTCATATTCTTCAATATGAATAGATGTATATACATCATCTCTAACAAGACGCTCACTAAGAAGTACAGCATCTTCGTAGTTATAACCTTCCCATGTCATGAAACCGATAAGAGGGTTCTTACCAAGTGCAATTTCACCATTAGAAGTTGAAGGACCATCAGCAATAACATCACCCTTCTTAACTTCATCGTTCTTAAATACGATAGGTCTCTGATTATAACAGTTAGACTGGTTAGATCTTGAATATTTAGTTAAATGATATTCTCTAACGTTACCATCTGTTTCTCTAACAACAATCTTGTTAGATTCAGAAGATAATACAACACCATCTTCTTCAGCAACTACACAAACACCTGAGTCAACTGCAGTCTTATTTTCAATACCTGTACCAATTACTGGAGCTTCTGTCATAAGAAGAGGTACTGCCTGACGCTGCATGTTAGAACCCATTAAGGCACGAGTACAGTCATCATTCTGAAGGAATGGAATCATAGATGTAGCAACTGAGAAGACCATCTTAGGAGATACATCCATTAAATCAATCTGTTCCTTGGCAAACTGAGAAGTTTCTTCTCTAAATCTACCAGAAACTGTATTACGAACGAAATATCCGTTCTCATCAATTTCAGCATTAGCCTGAGCAACATGGAAATCATCTTCTTCATCAGCTGTGAAGTATCTAACTTCATTAGTTACTCTAGGATTCTTAGGATCAGTCTTATCTACAATACGATATGGTGCTTCAATGAAACCATAATCGTTAATTCTAGCATATGAAGCTAAAGAGTTAATAAGACCGATGTTAGGACCTTCTGGTGTCTCGATAGGACACATTCTACCATAGTGAGTATAGTGTACATCTCGAACCTCGAAACCTGCACGATCTCTAGAAAGACCACCAGGACCTAAGGCAGAAAGACGTCTCTTATGAGTAATCTCACTTAATGGGTTATTCTGATCCATGAACTGTGACAACTGTGAACTACCAAAGAATTCCTTAATAGCAGCTGTTACAGGCTTAATATTAATTAATGACTGAGGTGAAATACCTGAAAGGTCCTGAGTTGACATTCTTTCACGAACAACTCTTTCCATTCTTGAAATACCAATTCTAAACTGGTTCTGTAATAATTCACCAACAGCTCTAATACGTCTGTTACCAAGGTGATCAATATCATCCTTTGTACCAATACCGTACTCTAAGTGCATATTGTAGTTAATAGAAGCAAAAATATCTTCTACTGTAATATGCTTTGGTACTAAATCAGCAATATTCTTCTCAATTGCATCCTTAATATCATCAATATCAGAATTTTCTGAAAGAATCTGTTCAAGAACTGGGTAATAAACAGCCTCATTAACACCTAATTCTTTTAATTCTTCTTCTGATAAATCAACCCACTTTCTAATATCAACTGCACGGTTAGATAAAACCTTAACAGTTCTATTAGAAACTGTACCGTCAAAGTTCTTTATTTCAACATTGACAAATACAGAAGCAACAGCTGCATCCTGGATTTCCTGACCTAATTCTCTAGTGACTCTATCACCAGCCTTAGCAATTACCTGGCCATTTAAATCTACAACATCCTCAGCTAATATCTGACCGTTAAGTCTGCTTCTGAAAGATAACTTCTTATTAAACTTATATCTACCAACTCTAGCAAGATCATATCTTCTAGGGTCAAAGAACATACCATGAATAAGCGATTCAGCACTTTCTACTGATAAAGGTTCGCCTGGTCTTAACTTCTTATATAATTCAAGAATACCTTCCTGATAATTAGAAGAAGAATCCTTCTCCATAGTAGCAAGAAGTTTTGGTTCTTCACCAAAAATATCTATAATTTCGGCATTAGTATTAACACCCATAGCACGAATAAGAACTGTAATAGGTACCTTCTTATTACGGTCAACCTTAACATAGAATACATCGTTAGCATCTGTTTCGTACTCTAACCATGCACCTCTATTAGGAATAACCTGAGCGCTATAAAGGAAAATCTTACCGTACTTATCCTTCTGAATATCGTAATATATTCCAGGTGAACGTACTAACTGGCTTACGATAACTCGTTCAGCACCATTAATTACAAATGTTCCTGTTCTAGTCATTAAAGGAAGATCACCCATGAAAATTTCATGTTCACTTATTTCTTCACTTTCTTTGTTGTGAAGTCTTACTTTAACTTTAAGTGGAGCTGCATATGTTGCATCTCTTTCTTTACACTCTTCGATGGAATACTTTACTTCATCCTCGCATAACTCATAATCTACAAATTCAAGACTCAATCTACCATTGTAGTCTGCAATTGGAGATATGTCATCAAAGACCTCTTTTAAGCCTTCGCGCAAGAACCACTGATAAGAATCCTTCTGGACCTCAATAAGGTTAGGCATTTCAAGAACTTCCTTGGTTCTAGAAAAACTCATGCGCATTGATTTGCCTGACTTTACTGGGCGTAATCTGTTCTTTTCCATTGACGTTTCACCCCTTGTGTTTATTTCGCAAATGTGGTTTTTATTTCAATAAAAGTGCCAAATAGACACACTTACCACAATAGTGCATTGTCCATATTATCACAATAAGTCAAGTTAGTCAATATTAACATAGGGATTTTTTAAGAAATATTTTAATAGAATAAGCACTGCATCGCGTTAATGCAAAGAATCATTCTACGCAAAATGCAGTACTATAAATTTATATGATTTGTAAAGCTGCCTTTATTAATCAGGCTCTACAATTTTAGTTCCATTTTTAACCGCTAAAGATAACCATTCATATTTAGCTTTTCTAACATTCTTTAAAGCTTCTTCAATAGTCTTACCTTCACTAACAACTTCAGGTAGTTCAGGATAACAAGCTGTAAATGTGTCATTATTTTTGTTCGGAATAATTCTAACCCTATATGGTAAATCGTTATAATACTCTACTGATTTCATATCAAGTTGGACCTCCCAAATATAAGAATTAAAAAAGAGCCCAATCGAGAGCTAGCTCACCTTTGGGCTCTTAATAATTATATCATAGTTTCAAATAAGAAATCTATAAGCTAAATTACTTTAATGTTACTGTAGCACCAGCATCTTCAAGCTTCTTCTTGATTTCTTCAGCTTCTTCCTTAGAAACAGCTTCCTTGATAACCTTAGGAGCAGCTGTAACCATATCCTTAGCTTCCTTTAAGCCAAGACCTGTGATTTCACGTACAACCTTGATAACGCCTACGCCTGAACCTGCTGTTAATTCAACATCAAATTCTGTCTTTTCTTCAGCTGCTGCTGCACCTGCTGCTGCAACTACAACGCCTGCTGCTGCAGATACGCCGAATTCTTCTTCACATGCCTTAACTAAATCATTTAATTCTAAAACTGATAAACCCTTGATTACTTCAATAATTTCCTGTGTTGTCATAATCACTAAATCTCCTTTTCTAAAAAGTTGTGGTTAAACCACTATTTATAAATTGCTTAAACATGTTATGCATACGCATAACCAAATACTTCTAATTTGTATCAGCTAATTAAGCTGCACCATTCTCGTTCTTTTCAGCGATCTGCTTAATAACACGAGCGAAGTTTGTAATAGGTGACTGCATAGAGCCAAGTAACTTGCTGAGAAGTTCTTCTCTTGAAGGGATGCTTGCGATAACCTTAACGCCATCCTTATCATAAAATGTACCTTCAACAACAGCTGCCTTTAACTCAAGTGCTTCTGCCTTTTCTGCGAACTTAGCTAAAACTCTTGCTGGAGCTGTAGCATCATCCTTAGAAATTGCAATAGCGTTAGTACCATCAAGTAACTCTGTGAAGTTCTCGAATTCTGTACCAGCAATTGCTCTCTTAACTAAAGTGTTCTTATAAACCTTGTAAACTACACCAGCTTCTCTTAACTGCTTACGAAGTTCTGTATCTTCAGCAACAGTTAAACCCTGGTAGTTAACTAATACAACGCCACAAGCGCCATCTAAGTTAGCCTTAATTTCGTCTACGATAGGTGCTTTAAGTTCTACCTTTGCCATTAATATTTACCTCCTATTTAGATTCTTTCCACTACTAAGAGTGGTGAATTGCCACATGAAGTAAAGAAAAAGCCCTTCTGCCAAAGACAGAAGGGCTGAAATTACAAATTCAAATTTCTTTCCTCGGCGAGCGTGTTACCTTTAACCTTACGGACTCACTGTCTTAGGGCAATATATATATGATAAATAACCGAAGTTAATCATCAACGTGTGATAGTATACTATCAAAATATATAGGTTGTCAAGCGTTAATATTAGCCAACGTATTTAGCTGTTGAAACCTTAACACCAGGACCCATTGTAGAAGTAAGAACTACACTTCTTAAATACTGACCCTTAAGTGTTGCTGGCTTAGCCTTAACGATTGCATCCATAATAGCCTGGAAGTTGTCTGATAACTGTTCTTCTGTGAAAGAAGCCTTACCAATTGGCACGTGAATGATATTTGTCTTATCAAGACGGTACTCAATCTTACCAGCCTTGATATCATTAACAGCCTTTGTTACATCCATAGTAACTGTACCAGCCTTAGGGTTTGGCATTAAGCCCTTAGGACCAAGTACTCTACCGAGACGACCAACAACGCCCATCATATCAGGTGTAGCAACAACTACATCAAAATCAAACCAACCATCGTTCTGGATCTTTGGAACTAATTCCTCAGCACCAACGAAGTCAGCACCAGCTGCTAAAGCTTCATCAGCCTTTGCACCCTTAGCGAATACTAAAACCTTTACAGTCTTACCTGTACCGTGTGGAAGAACAACAGCACCTCTGATCTGCTGTTCAGCATGACGTCCGTCACAACCTGTTCTAATGTGTGCTTCGATTGTCTCATCAAATTTAGCAACTGCAGTCTTCTTAACTAATGAAACTGCTTCTGTTGCATCGTATAATGTAGCGCGGTCAATATTCTTGGCTGCTTCTACATATTTCTTTCCTCTTTTCATTATATAAACCTCCTAGTGGTAATAACGGAAGGATTAACTTTCCTCCCACATATATCAAAGTATGTGATATATGTTGTATTTTGCTCCTGCAATTCACATATGTGATAAAGAGCCGTTTCTAAATAACTTTCGTAAGTTTGTTAACTAAAGGCTAATTAGTCCTCTACAACAATACCCATACTCTTAGCTGTACCTTCGATCATTGAAGTAGCTGCTTCGATTGAAGCTGCATTTAAATCTGGCATCTTAAGTTCAGCAATCTTCTGAACTTCAGATCTCTTGATTGTAGCAACCTTAGTCTTGTTAGGAACACCTGAACCTGACTTAATGTTGCAAGCCTTCTTAAGAAGAACAGCAGCTGGTGGAGTCTTTGTAATAAAACTAAAGCTTCTATCAGCATAAACAGTAATAACTACAGGGATGATTAAATCGCCCTGATCTGCTGTCTTAGCATTGAACTGCTTAGTAAATTCTACGATATTAACTCCGTGCTGACCAAGTGCAGGACCAACTGGTGGTGCTGGTGTTGCCTTGCCTGCAGGGATCTGTAATTTAATATAACCTGTTACTTTCTTTGCCATAGTGGCACCTCCTAAAAATAATGTGGTAAATGGCGACCAATAATAAAAAGGAATATAAGCACTATAGAACAATCTTAATTCCCTGGTCTCCCACGCTCGAATATCGAGCCGCTTATTCTAACAAATAAGCCTTAATTGTTACATTAATTTCACGTCTGTGAAATCAATTTCGACCGGTGTTTCACGGCCAAACATTTCAACGTTAATAGTAAGTACTTGCTTACTTTCGTTGATACTAGTAATCTCTCCAATAGTGTCTTCCCAAGCACCAGAAAGAATCATTACCTTATCTCCAACCTTACCGTCGAACTGAACTGTTTCTTTCAATTCTCCTGTTGGAAGGTTAATTCCTAATGACTTGATTTCACTTGGAGTTAATGGAACTGGTTTTGATCCAGGTCCTACGAATCCTGTAACGCCTCTTGTATTACGAACGACATACCAACTATCATCATTCATAACCATTTTGATAAGGACATATCCAGGAAGCATCTTCTTTTGAGCAGTCTTCTTAGAGCCGTCCTTAACTTCGACTACAGTCTCGAGAGGAACGAGCACTTCTAGAATCTGGTCTTGAAGATTTCTGTTTTCAACTGTTTTTTCTATGTTGGCCTTTACTTTATTCTCATAACCGGAATAAGTATGAACAACATACCATTTTGCTTCGTCCATTCTATCACCTTTTCCTTATTATTTTACGATGAATTCAATACCAAAGCGGACAATTAAATCCACTACCGCAATAATTACACCTAATAATACGGATACAAATAGAACTGAAACTGTCTCTCTAGTAAGTGTCTGACGATCTGGCCAAACAATTTTAGAAAATTCTGCCTTTAATCCTTTAAACCAGCTCTTCTTCTGCTTTTTAACGTTAGCTTCGCTCATAATTGCACCTCACTGTTTAGATTACTTTGTTTCCTTGTGTAATGTGTGTGACTTACAGAACTTGCAGTACTTCTTAGTTTCCATTCTGTCAGGATGTGTCTTCTTATCCTTAGTTGTGTTGTAGTTACGCTGTTTACACTCTGTACATGCCAATGTTATCTTTATACGCACAACTTCCACCTCCAATTTACTTAATTTTGTAGGTGTTTATAACACCAATTGGTAGCTTTAATTTATGCTTAAATTATAGGGTTATTTAATTTAGGGCATAAAAAAAAGACCTCTTCCATAGCCGTTCTAATATATCACAGTCAAAACAACATAGTCAACATGAAAATTAAAAAATATTCTTTTGGTAATATTTTATTATCAAATATATCAAATTTTGCTTTACAAATGTTTAGTACCATGGTACTATAAGATTAAGATAAAGGATGGATTAGTATGTAATTTTATAATTTAGTAGGGAAAGGATTCCTATTACTATCTATATTGATTATACAGACAAGGAGGTGACTGTTATGATCAGTAGCGTGTACGATTACTATTTGTCCCAGTATGGACACAAAAGTAATGCCAAGTACGATTCGCATACCAAGAATGAGTTAAAAAATACATATAACAAAGTAATAAAGCATAACAGTCTTACTCCAACCTATAAGACTGATACTTCTAATGATGCGCTTAAATATGCCATCGACCTTAAAGAGAATGCTAGAGAGCTTAGTAATATTGCCAATGATTTATCTAGCGAAGACGGAACTAGCTTAGTATATAAAAAAGCAGCCATTTCAAGTAATCCTGATGTTGTAGAAGCAATTTATATAGGTGATTCCAAAAAAGACTTAGACACGTTAAGCATAAGCGTAGAACGCTTAGCAAGCAATCAGGTTAACACTGGAAATTATTTGCAGCCAAATACTAGTCTTTTTGAAGCAGGGGATTATTCCTTTGATTTAAGCATACATAATATAACCTATGAATTTCAGTTTAAGGTATATGACAACGAATCAAATCTTGATGTACAAGAGAATATATCAAGACTAATTAATAATTCAAATATAGGACTCTCATCACAGATACTAACTAATAATCTAGGAAATACTGCACTAAGCATAGAGTCCAAAGCCACAGGTATAAAAAATGTAAAGCCTATTATTTTTAATATAATGGCTAACACAGATACAAGTGGCGATGAATTAACCAATGACGAAACTTCCAATAAACAAGTTCGCAATTCTAATCTAATGCGAACGCTAGGCTTAAATAGGATTTCCCAATTTCCTACTAATGCCTCTTATACAATTAATGGAGATCAAAGAGCAAGTCCTAATAATGATGTTATTTATAACAAAGAATTTGTTCTTAATCTTAAGGCCGTCTCCGAGGAGCCGGTTACTGTAAGTCTTCTTGCAGATGCAGATTCAATAGTAGAATCCATTGAGGAGCTTGTATCCGGCTACAACAAGTTGATTTCAGTAGCTACGGATGAAACCAATAACAGATTTGGTGGCAACGAGAAGCTACGTAAAGAGATTATCGGAATAGCAAATTCCTATAAGGAACAGCTATCAACCAACGGTCTTACAGTAGATGACCATGGTTTAATAAACGTAGATAAAGGGCAAATTGTTGAACTTGCTAGAACTAACGATTTAACTGGTATTTTCAATGATTTAAATTCATTTAAGAGTAACATTCAGAAGAAGGCTGAAGAAATATCTCTTGACCCAATGAACTACGTAAACAATAAGATTGTGGCTTATAAAAATCCACAAAGAACAACTACTGACCCATACAACCCTTCTGCCTATAGCGGAATGATGTTTAATGGGTATACGTAGCAGCAAGTTTTATACTTGCACCCTAAAGCACATCAAATATTAAAGCGCTTATAACATATGTTATAAGCGCTTTTTTATTAACTTCTCTACAATTTTAACCCCACCCCCTTTTTAGTTTCTGCCTTCTTGGATGCATCCGCGAGATTCTGCTTCTGGTGCAGAATCTGATACATTTACCACACTATCCTTGCCTTATTGTTTCAACACTTTTTTCGTTCACAAAATGGAATACCACGCATTGTCAAGCTTGCTATACCCATCAAAAATCATATCCTGGTCCATATCTTTCAGCCCATTTTTCCCATATTGAACTTTTAATATCAGATCTGACATATTATTCCATCCTTTATTCGCAACCTTTGATAACAAATCCCTGACCCAGTTTTGCATCTGGTCACGATAATCTGATGGTACTGTCTTTTCAATGCTTTGATCTGCTATTTCCAGCACATCCTTCCCTTCATCTGTATAAAATGAGCCGTTCTTTTGAATCAGATCATTCAATTTTAGACCAGTCAATTCATTTATACGTGCGAAGGCTTGATATTTAGTATTCGCTTCTTCCGATATTTGAATACTATTACAATTATCCTGTGTGCTTAGCTTGTATAAATGCAAAAACAGGTTCTTCCCATTCGTTCCGACATTCATACCTTCTTCTATCATATCTTTTATTGTGTCTTCAATACCGCTAACAGAAATGTATTTGCTGTACGGATCAACAGAAATAATACAATTGTCTTGTATCTCATTAGGATCAATTCCGGTATCTCTTAAAATATTGTCAATTTGAGTATTAATCACACGTCGTTCCCATTGTAATCGATCATGATCCATTACATCTGAATTAAATTCCATACCTCTAAACAGAGAATCCGAGAAATTAACTCCTCTGACATGTCCAGTGTTCAAATACGACTTTTCATTCCTATACCCAGCCATTCTCTCTTCTTCAGAAAGATCTCTTTCGTATATAGCGGAATACTTATTAAAATACTTGTTGTTCAAATATTCATCTGTATCGCCGTACCTCTTTGCAGCTGCCGAAACTTTTGAATACTTTTCGTCTAGTGCTGCTTTAAGTGCCGAAATCAAATCATGATACTTCACAGCACTTTTATCTATACTTGTCCCGGCATTTTTTATTTCTGTATCGTTTTTTCCCTCGCCTCCTGTATGTATCCTGTAATATCAATTGTTTTATCTACATATCGTGTCTCACATTTAAAGTCATTGCAACCGTATGACATCATCAACTTTGCATCATTGCTTATGCTGTAACTGTCTTTTACGGATGTGCACTCCAGCGAGCTTTTCAATTCTTTTTTTCCACTTGATACATAAGATGGCTTTATCTGATTAGTTACTACCTGATTGTCAAAACGAATGTTCATCTTTTATATCACCTCAATATGTTGTGTAGTCTGTAAATGCCATATCATATTCCCAGTTGAGCGTAAGTTTAACATTTTTCATGGTAGATTTTGCTGTTGCAAGCGCATTATATTTAAATTTCCATTGCTGTTTAGCCTCAATGTCATCGCTTGAATTAATCGTATAACTTCCGCTTGATGAGCTTGCATATGTAGATGTATACCACGTTCCATCCACTCTTAACATGTGGTGAACATTACCCTGGCTTGGCGTCTGTGTTCCGCTTGTAGAAGCAGACGTTACAATAGCATGTGGGGGTATCGTTGTATTATTTGTAAGATTAAGCGTTAATTCTGTGGAATCCGCACCGGAAGGTTAAGCTGCAGCAATCTTTAAATCAGCTTCACGCTTAAAGTCTTCAACAAACTTTAAAATGCCTGTAAATGCTTCAACTCTTGCAGCATCATCTTCATCCTGATTAGCCTTATTTAATTCAAGAACATAAGCATTAACTTCATCCTGATCAATAACTGCGCCATTAGGATTAATCATATCCTGTGTAGAACCATAGATACTAAAAATCCAATAAAGGCCCATTAAGATATGATGCATATATTCGTCTGTATCTGGAAGTTTGTTGCCAGAATATTCATCAATAATACGACTAATAGCTGTAATAAGCTTTTCGCAATATGGGCTTGCTGCCTGTAATGCTTCAATCTGTTCTAATTCTAATTTACTCATAAGTAAACCTCCTTACTCTACCGACAAAGCGGTAATTATCCAAATATCCACCTTTACAATAAAGGTATGTTTTTGTAGAACAGCTGGCGCCTATACGCTAAAAAAGGTTATTCAAATATATAATAACGATTTGTGGTACATGCGTAACAACTACTTAATTGACGCCAGCCCTACAGCACATCTGTAATATATATCGGAACAACCTTTTTATTCTTAACCCTTTTATTGATTTTTCAAAAATTTTTCTATAATCATCTCTTCATCATGCTCGCCATTAGCCTTAACAGGTAGTGCTTCTTGGCTTACAATGATTTTTTGTATTTCCCAACGATAGCCTTTTTTCTCATTATATTTATCAATTAGGTGTTTAAATCTAGCCTCGTTGTCATTTTTATTAATAGGAACAATAATAGCAGTTAACATATCTGCATATTTAATAACAAAAGTATCAGCAATGCCAGAAAGTTCAGACAACTGTTTGCATGTTACCTTTTTACTAATCTTCTCACCTGTAGCAAGCTGAATAAGATCAGGATTTGTCTTTTTAAGATGAAGTCTACCATCTGCAGTTATTTCACCATAATCCTTAGTATGGTAAACACCTCCATCAAGCGCCTTAGAAGTATATTCTGGATCAGTTTCATAACCTGCCATAATCATATCGCCGCCAATTAGTATTTCACCATCATCTGCAATACTTGCACTAACCCCATCAAATAACTCAAAGCTCTCATCGCCAGCCTTGCCAATACCAATACAGCCAGATGTTTCAAGGGCTCCATATACGCTATAAGCTTCAACGCCCCTGTTCATCATTTCCTCAAGGTATTTCTTAGGACACTTAGCTTCACCCACAATAATTTTCTTAATTTCCTTATTATAGCCATTAACTCTATAAAGATATCTAGCCATAGCAGGTGTTATAGGAAGAACTGTTGCATTGTAATAATAAGTATCTGCATCAATATGACGAAGACCTCTACCAACAGCAATACATGCGCCATTAGACAGTGGCCACATAAGGCCATAAAGCACAGCAAAAATTCTATGCATGCTAATAGGTGTAAGAACAGTATCATTTACACCACAAGTTAATTTACTATTAACAGCATTAGCTGCTGCCACAAGGTTTTCTGAGGTAAGGACAGCAGCCTTATCATATTCACCACCAGTAGCAGTAAACATAAGAATATTGCCCTCTCCATCCTTTTGATTTAATTTAAGTCCATCAACATTGTCCTTTTCAGCATTCTTAATAATTCTAGCATCTGCATCAGCTAAGATGTACTGATTAGTCGATGTAAGAATAAATTCAACGCTGGCTTTGCCTAGGAGATCTTTTCTAACTTGAGAAGGAAGGAAAAAATCCACCAAAACCACGTCCTTACCTGAAACAATCGTTCCAAGCATATTAACAATCCATCTATAGGAAGATGGGCCATAAATTGCAACCCTTTGTCCCTGAAATCTCTGTAAATGAATTGCTTTATGAACAACATCATCTAATAATTGCTTATATGTCACTTCAAAAGTATCATAAATAATCGCCCTTTTATCAGGCCATTTTCTAGCAGCTTCTTCTAAAAAATTATAAATAAAACAATCTTTGTTCATCAATATTCCCCTTAAAATGTAATCTCATATTACAAGTAAATAATAGCACAAGAAAGGTACTTTTCCAACTAAGTTTTTTAAGATTATTTACATAATTTTACTATTTTGTTATAATTATATAAGAATGTTTTGTAGCGTGAACAAGTTAAGAATTTGGGGGATTTATGAAGGTATTAATTTACAGATACGGAAGCATTTGTGAACCTGATATAATAAGCGGCTTAAACTATTTAGGCTTTGATACCATAGAATGTACTAAGGAAATGGAAGATAAATCCTTAAAGCCTGCAGTTGCAGCCAAGATTGTATCAGGGATAATAATGGAGAATAAATTTGATTTTTGCTTTAGCATTAATTTTTTCCCATGGTTATCAGATATCTGCCAGCTGCTTAATTTAAAATACATAAGTTTGATTGTAGATAGTCCAGTGCTAGAGCTATATTCGGACTCAATTAAAAATCCCGTAAATAAAATCTTCTTATTTGACCTAGAGCTATTTAATAGCTTTAATAAATTTAACCCGGCTAATATATTTCATATCCCCCTATTTGCTAATACAAGGCGAATTGATGACCTTATAAAAAACACAAGTAAAGAAGTCAAAGAAAAATATAAATCTGACATATCATTTATAGGTTCAACCTACGAAGAAAAAAACATCTATACTAGCAAAGAAATGTCCGATTATAACAGGGGCTTCCACGACTCTATAGTAGAGGCGCAATCAAGAATCTCTGGGCTAAATCTACTATATGACTTAATTGATGAAAATTTTACAGATGAATTTTTAAAAAAATCCCAGGGCTTGCTCTTTTTACCAAAGGATAGTAGTAATGGGGATATTAAAGCTTTAGTTAGTGATGCTTATTTAAGCTATAGAGCTAGCTTCCTTGAAAGGCATCGAATACTTTTTGAACTATCAAAGGAATTTAATGTGGATTTATACACTGCAAGTAATATCTCTAATCTTCCAAATGTTAATTATAGAGGAATGGCAAGAACACTTACAGAAATGCCACTGATTTTTAATATGAGTAAAATCAATCTAAATATCACTTCAAAAGCTATAAAATCAGGGCTTCCATTGAGATTATTTGATTGCTTAGGAAGTGGAGGCTTTACACTAACTAACTATCAAAGTGAGCTTTTAGTTTTATTTGAAGATGGCAAAGATTTAGTTTGTTATGAAGATATAGATCATCTAAAAGAGCTTTGTAGCTATTATTTAAGCCACGAAGAAGAGCGACTAATAATTGCAAAAAATGGACATGATAAAGTAGCAAAATACCATAATGTGACCACTAGATTATTGCAAATAATAGACATCGCATTTAAATGATAGATGTAAGGGGATAGAATATGAATATATTAATATACGAACACAATCACTTTGGAATAGATGATTTAAAGGAAGTCCTTACTAAGATGGGACATAGCTTTAAAATAGTCTCAGACTATGACTTGTCAGAAAGAAAGGACTCTAAGTTTGAAAAAGAGTTTTTTAAGCTCTATGAAGAAGGTAAATATGATTTTGTATTTACTTTTAATTACTATCCAATAATTTCCAACTGCTGCCAGAAAATAAATAAGCCCTATCTATGCCTTATTTATGACAGCCCACATATAAATACCTATTCCTATACCCTGATTAATTCCTGCAATCATGTATTTACCTTTGATAGCGCCGATTTCTTCTTTTTTAGGGATAGAGGAATAAATACAATAAATTACATACCACTACCAGTGAATACATCTAGATTAGAAAGACAAACAAAAGTACCAAATCCCCACTTTGCATCAGATATATCCTTTGTAGGGGCACTCTATAATGAGAAACACAACTTTTATGAACGACTAGTAGATAGTAAAATAAGCGATTATACCAAGGGATATTTAGAAGGCATTATGGCAGCCCAGGAGCATATCTATGGAAATTTTCTCTTAGAAAGCCTAATTAATGGCCCCATACTAGATGATATGATGGATAAAATGCCTGCAAATCCTAATGCTGATGGAGTTGAAACAAGTAGCTACATTTATGCCAATTACTTTTTAAGTAGAAAAATCACAAGTAATGAGCGCATGCATATATTGGAAAAATTAGACAAAAGCCTAGCAAGTAAATACAAAGTAAATCTATACACCCATACGCCACCCAAAAATCTTAAGCATATAAACTGTTATGGAGCAATCGATTACATCAATGATATGCCTCAGGTTTTTAAAAATTCAAAAATCAATTTAAACATATCTCTAAAAAGTATAAAGACAGGAATACCACTTCGCTGCATGGATATACTTGGATCTAATGGATTTTTATTAACTAATTACCAGGAAGATATCCTAAGGCATTTCAGAGATGGTGTAGATTTAGTTATATATGAAGACTACGATGATTTAATTAGAAAGTGCGACTACTATCTAGAACATGATAATAAGAGGGAAGAAATTAGCCACAACGGATTTATGAAAGTGTCTAAAAACCACAGCTATGAAAAGGTGTTAAATACCATGTTTAATAGCCTATAATTAAAAGCTAAACATGTGATTAACTCTATCCTCATAACTAAAGGCTTTTTTTATAATATCCATACCCTCATTAATAATTTCATTTCTAACAGTGTCGTTGTTAACAAGAAATATAACCTTGTCCATTAATTCTTCAATAGAATCAAAAGTAACAATACTCTCATTAGGAGTAAAGTACTCAAAAATCTCTGGCTGTGGATTAGAACACACAAGACCACCGCAGCCAATAATATCAAGGACTCTAAGGGGAATTCCACTTTCAATTCCACTAAAGCTAATATTTAAATTTACCTTGGAATTTCTATAAATATCTGGCGTCTTATCATAACTAATTTCGCCACCCATAAAGGTATTATCAAGTCCCTCAACTTTGTCCTTAGAATAAATAGCAGTCCCCACCTTATTTTCAAGAAGCAAAAAAGCCTTCATTCTCTCACGCCTAGTAACTTCCCTACTAAAGCAAAGCGCAATATCACTTTTACTTAATTTAGTAAAATCCCCAATGTCCGTTTTTTTCATAAGGCAAGTATTAATATCTTCTACAATATCATCAGCTAAACAACTTTCAATAATATTGCCCCCTTGAAGCTTACGCTGAAACTCCACCAAGCCATCAATATAGCCCTTTAGATACTTATTTACAGAGGAGAGTAAATTTAAAGAATCAGATTCATACATGGAAGCCACCATGGAAAAATCATGAATATAACATGGACTATTATTAGCAACAGGCCTTATACTTGTGGCAAGGGGAAGATGATAGCTATTTTTATAGCCTTTCTTATGAAGTTTCTCAACATAATTTCTATCATAGAAAAATGCCTTATTAAAGTCATAAGAAAGTCCTGCCAATTCACTTAAATCAAAAGGCATTGTAAGGTTCCAGCTAATATAAATAAGCTTTCCACCTGCTAAATCAACTGCCTTAGAAATAATAGGCTTAAAATCAACGGAGAAGACATGGCTATAACCACCATTCTTAATTTCTTTTACTAAGCTTACAAGCTCTTCTTCACAAGATTCTATTGGGTTTACTTTTCCATTATAATTTTTCACATCAAAGCCTAATTTATCAAAACATTTGCTAAGCTCATCTTCAATTATAGAATTACACCTATAAAATAAAATCTTCATCCTATCCCCCATACCTATAATTAATCATCAAGGCCTAATATCTCATTTATAATATTATCTAAGTCTTCTACTCTTCTCTCCCAGGAATGATTCTTACTAACCTTCTTATAAGCATTAGCAATAATTCTTTCCCTTTCATTATCATTATTAAGATAGAACCTAACTTTATCTGGCAATTCATCAATATTTTTTAGATTAAAAAGTACCAGCTCCTCACCATCAATAAAGTTTTCATGTAAAGCCTTAGAATCATCCGAGATACATAAACTCATATTAAACATAGAATTTAGTACCCTCTCAGTTATGCAATCCTTATGCCAAGAAAAAACATTAAGAGAAATCTTACTCTTAGCCATTTCAAGAAGTCCCTCTTCATAGTTTACTTCCCCATGAATCTTTAGATTCTCATATTTTGCAAATATCTTATTTTTCCAACTATTGCCATAGACATGAAGCTCTATATTACTATCAAGCAAAGCCTTAATAACCTTCTCTCTATAAAGAGCAGTTACAATCCTTGCTACCATCCACAAATGATTCATAGTTACTAAAGTAAGCTTTCTGTCATTATATAGATCATGTAAATATTCATCTTCTCTAAAGACCAAGTCAATGGTTTCCTTATAGGCCACTTCAAAGGTCTTAGCTGGGTCCTTTTTTAGAAGCTGCAGCATTTTATTAGCAATATAGCGTTCCTCTCCCTTTAGATTATAAAGGTCTCTAATATAATCTCTATAATCCGTAAAAGAGCCCATAAAAATTAAATCATATGTCTTATTTTTCCAATCAAGACTAAGACCAGAAACTCTACTACCTCCTGGCCACCAAGAATAACCTTCCTTAACAGAAGTAAAATTAGTCTTAGCAAATTTAGCATAGTCCATATCCGGTGATAGACAGTAATAATCATTTACAGGGAACATTAAAAAATAGCTAATATAAAGTGGATGGTCAAAAATATCCATAAACTTAGGGCAATCTATGGCATTAATATTTACTTCATCTGAGTTAATGTCTGCAAAAATATCAGACTGAAAACCAAGAATTGCCCTTATATGCATATTTTTTGCATCTTCAATCCATTGTTTATTCTTATTCTTAATTAAGATTACACCCCTGCCCACATTAAGAGCAGCCTTATAAAATCTACTAGCAAATTCTTCTATAACATCAAGGCATAAATTATCCTCATCCATAATAACCACAATAGGATCCTTTATCCCCATCTGCTTAAGTAATTTCTCATCATTATCAACAAAAGCACTAAAGCTTTTGTTAAGAAGTTCCTTTTGATCAAAGAGCTTAGCCCAATCTTCCGTTCTCTTAACAGCAGAAGTTAAAAGTTTTATCTGCTCTAATTTTTTTCTGTATCTCGCTAGAACATATGCATAAGTTACAAAATCTTCCCTATAAACAGGCTTAATTTCAAAATTAGCAAACTTAACAAAATAATCTAAGCTATCAAGAAATGGGCTATATTCTTCAAGTCTTAATAAAAGCTCATAATCCTCTGCACTTTCAAGCAAGTCATTAAATCCACCAACCTGTTTTATAGCATTAACACTTACACAAAGCCCTGATAATCTTGAATTGTTGAGCATCATAATTCTTTCAAAGGAATATTTATAGCTAAAAGCTCTATCAATATCTTTAGGATCATCGCTGTTTGCAATGGCTCCAATCCAGATTTGATCATAGAAATTTTTAAGGAATTCCTCATCCTTTACAAAAATCACATATTTAGTTTGAACATATTTAATGGCAGCATTTTTAGCCATGGAATAATTTTCTATTGTTTCATCATCCCACACACATTCAATACATATATTAAGTTTTGTCATTTCCCTTTGTAAGCCAAAGGCACTATCCTTAACACCCTCAAGAATGTTTTTGTCATTTACAATAACAACAAGGGTTAATAAACCTTCCGTCTTATTTAGCTCAATCCAATTCATTTAACTATTTCCTTCCTAATAGGCCTAGATAATAATTAACTTCCGCAATATCCTTATATTCATCAATATCTGCTGAATGTGTTTTATCCATAATGTAACCAATTTCGTTATCATTAAGACTTGTATCCTTGTTTAAATCATCAACTCTATTAATATAAATAGCGCCATTAACCTTGTAATAGGTTGGTAAATCTTGTCTTCTTATTGTTGAATTGCCTTCTATAATCCTTACTAAAAAACCATTTTCATCAAACTTTCTCATAAGTATAGGAGATTCCTCAGCCTCAGACACAGATACAAGTCCTTTTTCTTCATTCTTAACAAATGTATCTAGGGCTCCTGCTATATCTGATGCTGTTCTTAGTGGAGAAGTTGCCTGTAATAAAACCACATAGTCAAACTCTCTCCCCATATTCTTTAGAGCTTCTATGGCATGCAATACCACATCTATGGTCTTAGAAGTATCACTTGCTAGTTCGCTAGGACGCATAAATGGAACTTCCGCTCCAGCTCTAATAGCTGCCTTAGTTATAACTTCACTATCCGTTGAAACAACAACACTGTCTATATAATCGCACTCAAGTGCTGAATTAATAGTGTAGGCAATTAGCGGTTTTCTGTTAATTTTGTAGATATTCTTATTAGGAATACCTTTGCTCCCCCCTCTTGCTGGAATTAATGCCAAAACCCTTTTACCATTAATCATAGCTACACCACCTTATCTATTTTTAATCATCTAAATCCACAAATTTCTTTTGTATATCATATTTCCATATATCTTCCCTGTTTATTATTTCCATAAATTTATCTGTAGAATTACCCGTACCAAAATCGTTTCTAGTGATCCTATAATCATCTACATTATTAATACAAGTCAGTATATCTTTTTTTCTTTCGTTAGCATGTTGAATATTAGAATTTTCTAGTTTATATCTTCCCTGCTGCCTTGTGCCTAAATCAATTGCAGGAACACCATAAACAGAAGTTTCTCTAATACCAGCGGAAGAATTACCTATTACAAAATCCGCAGATTTCATTAAAGTTAAAAAATACTCAAATCTAATAGATGGAAAAAGCCTAAACCTTACATTATCCTCAAGCCTTTGATATTCATTTAGAATAATCTCAGAGCCATAATCATTATTTGGAAAAATCACTATATAATTCCTATTAGATTCTATTAATGCATCAACAAGATTCTTTACCTTATTACCTATTTTCTTATATTCTGTGGTAACGGGATGATACATGCATATTCCGTAATTTTCAAAATTAATGTCATATCTAATTTTTGCAAGGCCAATACTTGGTAACTTATTAGAAAGCATAATATCAATATCAGGTGAACCCATTATAAAAATTCGTTTTTCCTCTTCCCCCAACTGTAGCAGGCGATTCTTTGCCTCTACGTTACTAACAAGGTGAATATGGGCAAATTTAGAAATAGCGTGTCTAATAGATTCATCAATTGTACCTGAAAGTTCTCCACCCTCAATATGCGCCACTTTTATATTTTTTAATGCACCAACAATAGCACCAGCAAGGGCATCATTTCTATCTCCATGTACAACTATTAAATCCGGGTTAACATGATCGATATATTTTGTAAAATGGCAAATAACGCTACCTAAATCAAAGCTCATATCTCCTGTATTTCCCTGAGAAAAATCCACATATACGTTAGAATATCCATCCTTTAAAACCTCCCTATATGTACAACCAAGATGCTTTACAAGATGCATACCAGACACATAAACATAAGCTATAAAACTTGAGCTTTTCTCAACTTGTCCAATTAATGATTTAATTTTTCCATAATCAGCTCTTGTACCTGTAACAAACACAATTTTTTTGATTTTCTTTCTTGTATCCCCCATACGGCCTCCATCACTTAGTTACTCTAAGATGTCATCATAACTAATATGAGTATCTACTTTTAAATCCTTACTTGCCCTTTTCCCAAGTAAAGACTCATATTCAATCGCCTTTATTGCCCCAATTCCAGGTCTTTTAACCCATAGATTATCCTTTGTAAATATTTCACCTTTTTTAATGTCCTTAATGGTAACCACCGTAGCAAAAGCAAAATCAATAGTTACCTGTTCTTCCTTACATGCCTCCTTCTTGCCCCCAAGCATTAAAGGAATTTCATAGGATGCATTAATTAAATCCTTTAATTCAGCCTCATCCATAGAACACACAATATCAGGACCAGTTCGGCTCTTAACATCTGTGTAATGCCTTTCAATTAGCTTAGCTCCAAGAGTCATTGCAGCAATACTTGAGTTATTATTAAGAGTGTGGTCAGAAAGGCCAATTGGCACACCCTTAAAATGCTCCATCATTTCCTCCATAGCCCCAAGCCTTACAAGTCTAGGGTCTGTTGGATAAAGATTGGTTGTATGCATAAGGGCATAGCTTACCCCTCTTTTTTCCATAATATTTACAGCTATATCAATAGCCTTAATATCATTCATTCCAGTGGATACAATCATTGGTTTACCATACTCTGCTATTTCCTCAATTAAGGGATAGTTATTTAATTCACCAGAACCAATCTTAAATGCACTAACGCCAAATTTTTTTAGACGTCTTGCTGCTGCCCTTGAAAAAGGTGTAGATAAAAAAACCATACCTAGCTCTTCTGTATAACGCTTTAGTTCTAATTCCTCTTCTTCATTTAGAGCGCACCTTTTCATAATGTCATAAATGGACACATCAGCATTCCCAGGGACAACCGATTTTGCTAAATGGCTCATTTCATCATCCACCACATGGGTTTGATGCTTAATTATCTTAGCCCCTGCCCTACTTGCTGAAAGTACCATTTCACATGCAACAGATAAACTGCCTTCGTGATTAATTCCGATTTCTGGAATTATTAGAGGATTATTATTCCCACCAATCTTAATATTTTCAATCCTAAATTCCTTCGTTTCTGTATGTATCAAAGAATATTTCACCTACCTCTAAGTTAGCAATTCTAAATTCATCTATAAGCTCATATATAACCTGAAGAAGCTTTATAGGATCTGATTCCGATTCACTTTCATTATTTTTAAATACCTCCATGGCTTTATTTTTTTGCTTTTCCTTAGTTTTAATATCAACTAATTGGAGATATTCGTTATCTCTAACACTTTCATCATGATCATTAATTCTTTCAAAAAGCGATGATAAATCTATGTTCTTATTCTTAGAAAGCTTATAGGTAGCAACTTTTATATCTGCAAGAAGCAATTCAAGCTTTTTATTCTCAGAATGACTATATTCCCCATACTCCTTAAATGAGCTAAGTATTTCTTGCTGCTCTTTACTAGTATATGTACATTCAGCTTTATCTATATAGTAGCTAAAATCAACATCTTCTAAATCCTGAACAAGTAAACTTTCACTTAAGGCAGTCCTATTTTCTATTCCCTTTAGCTTTCGTCCACCCTCTGTGCAGTTAATAATCTCAAGATCAGGATATTTTTTATTTAGACCTTCTATCCACTCACCATAAGCTAACATATCACTAGAAGTATAAACTTCATTGCCATCAAAGCCTTCACACTTAATTAAATCTAGCGCAACCGGGTCTGCCTCGCCTTCGTTATAAATATCACTGGCATGGAATTTCATATCAGTCATTGCTAAATCAAGACCCATCAAAACAATTTTCTTAAAGCCAGCTATCATAGCAAAAAATATTCCTGATGTAGCTACTGAACCACCTGTATCAAAGAGATAGTCCTTTTTTTCATACTTAACAAGAAAATGCAGATAAAATTCCATATCATTCACGCAAAAAATCTTAGATCTATGCTTAGTAACCACATTATATAAAGACTCTGCACCGCAAATCATTGCTATATCATTTATCCTGTCATCATCAAATGTTTCAGGTCTTTTCTTTGAATCAATTGTAACCATAATATCTGGTACAATTCCATGGTTTAACATTACCCTAACTGCAGTATCAGCTGCAATTATTACGGCCTTACCCTTGACCTTTTTTAATACATCTACATTTTTATCAAGAGAAGGTCCAGCACCAACAATAAATACAGTTCTATCCTTTATAGGCTCTAATGCAGCACAGGCATTTATAACACTTGATGCCTTTATTAGGGTTGGAAAATTCCTAATAACATTTTCAACGATATTAATTCCCCTTGTAACACTAACGTTATATAGCATACTTGCATGCTTATGTAGAGCTTCTATTTTTTCCTTTACTTTATAGAATTCATCTTGATAATATCTTAGATAAACCATAGAAAAAACCGTTGTTATAACAGGAGCCCTCTGTGGTGTTACAAGCATTGTAAAAATCTGATCAAAGGCCTCATCATTAATGCCCTTCACAAATACAAATCCCTTTGTCTTATTCTCTTGTTTTGGCAAATTAAAAATATGAAGTGCCTTAAAAAAAAGTTCTACATCCGGCTCAATACAAAGAATTTCGTTATCATCATTGGTATTTTTAAAAAACTCATTATATATATTTCCATTTCCAAGCCCCCAGAGAATAAAAGCAGCATCAAACTGATACTTGGTATTCTTAAAAACGCTTTCTGCTTCTCTTTTGGTATCATATCCACTAGCATGATAATAATTACTGCCATTATCAACAATTCTTACTATTTTTTCCCCTGTAAAATTTCTTTCAATATAGTATTTTCTATTATCATAAAAATTGCAGTCTTCAAGCAGTCTTTCATCAACTTGTAACTTTAATGCGTAATCCCTAAAAGAACTATCAATTAATTCGCCATTATATAAATCAATCTTATCAATGTATCTATCTAATATATTATCAATATCATCAATATCAGTTGTATCTATTAGCGTTTTGGCACTCTCATCATAAAAAAGCCTAATCATAACGCCGAAAAAAAGAGACCTATAGTGCTTATACATCACCCTTAAATTACTCTTAAAGGTATCTATAAGCTCCTCTCTATCTATAGGCATAAGATCAACTAATCTTTTATTTTTTACATCAAAAAAAAGATGTATTAAATCTACTCCCTTAGCAATTTCTCCATTTTCTAATGTTGCCTTTATTTCCTGTAATAAAAAAGATAATTCTTTTCCATTTTCACCTGATGCATCTTTCACTGTAATTTCACACAAATTGCCAAAAATCTCGTTAATCCTATCAAGAACAACATTATCAACCATTTCATAACAATATAGGTTATCAATGTAGCTTATAATCTCAGATTCAGTCATAGGTTCTTACTAATCCCCCTAATATAAATTTTACATTTATTAATCACGACCATAAACAAAGGTTAATGACCACCTTTACACAATTATTACTAAATTAATCATACCACAAGAATAGTTCCTTCGCAATTACATCAAATTTAAGAAGCAGCCTCTAGTCTTATTAAATGAAAAAGAGCTAGTCTTTCGACTAGCCCTTTTCCTGAAGGATTTGAAATTTATAAAGAGATTTATGATACTATCAATTTTATCAAAAATCGTTATTATCTTTAGCCCTGTAAGAGTGATAATACACCCTGTGTCTGAGAATTTGCCTGTGTAAGCATTGACTGGCCTGCCTGAGTTAAGATGTTATTCTTTGAATATTCAACCATCATCTCAGCCATATCTGTATCACGAATACGTGATTCAGCTGCCTGTGTATTCTCAGTTGTTGTATCTAGGTTATTAATTGTATGTTCAAGACGGTTCTGAATAGCACCAAGTGTTGATCTTTGTGTAGACACCTTATCAATAGCTGTCTGTATTCTTGTCATTGCAGTACCAGCTTTAGTAAATGTTGATAATGAAATAGCCGAAATATTAAGTCCATTAGTTCCTGCACTAAATGTAGTAATATTTATCTGAATTGTCTGACCTGCAATTGAACCTACTTGAAGATTCTTACCTGTAAATGTACCATCTAATAAGTTCTGTGTATTAAACTGTGTAGTACTCTTGATTCTGTTAATTTCAGAAACAAGCTGATCAACTTCTGACTGAAGAGCATCTCTATCTGTCTTTGTATTTGTATCATTAGCTGCCTGTGTTGCAAGTTCATTCATTCTTTGTAAGATTGAATGAGCTTCATTTAGGGCACCTTCAGCTACCTGTATAAGTGAGATACCATCCTGTGCATTGTCTGATGCTCTTGTAAGACCTCTGATCTGAGCACGCATCTTCTCTGAAATTGAAAGACCTGCTGCATCATCAGCTGCTCTGTTAATTCTATAACCAGAAGATAACTTCTCTGTTGCTTTTGATAATGAACTTGAAACTCCACCTAACTGTCTGTTAGTGTTCATTGAAGAAAGGTTGTGCTGTACTACCATAATTATTTCCTCCTTGATTTAGAAAATCTCCATAACTTTTTACTTTAATGTGCTAATTTTACTTTTACTTTTAATGTGCTTTTACTTTTTACTTTTTATTTTTATATTTGCTATACCTGTTACTTAAGTGGGTTCTTAAGTATTAATTATTCTAATCTGGGTAGGATTAGAATTAAGTGAATTTCTTATTGGGTACCTTGTTTATCACTTACACAATATTTATCGGAGTAAATGGAAAAAACTTAACCCTTTTTGAATACTTTTTTTCAAAATTGGGAACCTCTCGCATTTTTTGCGCTGCGCGCAGGCTCGAGGCTACATTGCAACTGCTTCGCAGTTGCAACAAGCGGGGAACCTCTCGCATTTTTTGCGCTGCGCGCAGGCTCGAGGCTACATTGCAACTGCTTCGCAGTTGCAACAATAAGCAGTTGCAACAATAGGCAGTTGCAACAATAAAAAAAAGAAAGGGACCAGTTGCCTGGCCCCTTCTTTAGGTTGGTAGTTTTAACCGAGAATTGATAATACACCCTGGTTAGCCTGATTTGCCTGTGAAAGCATTGATAAGCCTGCCTGAGAAAGGATGTTATTCTTAGAGAATTCAACCATCTCAGAAGCCATATCTGTATCACGAATACGTGATTCAGCTGCCTGTGTATTCTCGCTTGTTGTATTTAAGTTGTTAATTGTGTGTTCAAGTCTGTTCTGAAGGGCACCGAGTGTAGATCTCTGTGTAGATACTGCATCAATAGCTGACTGTACTTTTGTAATAGCGCTACCAGCTGTTGTAAATGATGCTAATGAAAGAGAATCTACTGATAATGAAGCTGCATCCATTTTGCCAATACTAATCTGAATCTTCTGATTTGCAAGTGAACCAACCTGTAAATTCTTACCTGTAAATGATCCATCAAGCAAGTTCATAGTATTAAACTGTGTTGTTGTACTAATTCTATCAATTTCAGTCTGTAACTGAGTAACTTCTGCCTGTAGAGCTGTTCTATCAGTTGATGTGTTTGTATCGTTAGCTGCCTGTGTTGCTAATTCATTCATTCTTTGTAAGATAGAATGTGTTTCATTTAGCGCACCTTCAGCAACCTGTATAAGTGAGATACCATCCTGTGCATTTGTTGAAGCCTTATTAAGACCTCTAATCTGTGCACGCATCTTTTCTGAAATTGAAAGACCTGCAGCATCATCTCCGGCTCTGTTAATCTTATAACCTGATGATAACTTCTCGGTTGACTTAGACAAAGCGCTCTGTACAGAGTTCATCTGTCTATTTGTGTTCATTGCTGTTACGTTATGTTGTACTACCATAATTTTTTCCTCCTTGAAAAAAAGCTCATACCATCCATGATATGTTATTTATTAATTTGCAGCCTCAAGATTAAATGTTGACTTTAATAATTTGCACATTTATCTTTTAGCTATTAATTATATCGGTAGCAATTTTATAAACTTAACAGCAAAATTTTAAAAATTAAGCGGTTTTTTCACATAAAAAAAGGGCGTCATAAGACGCCCTATAAAGTCTATTTATTGTAAGATTGATAATACACCCTGTGTTGCCTGATTTGCCTGAGTAAGCATTGACTGACCAGCCTGAGCTAAGATGTTATTCTTAGAGTACTCAACCATCTCACCTGCCATATCAGTATCACGAATACGTGATTCAGCTGCCTGTGTATTTTCACTTGTTGTATTTAAGTTATTAATTGTGTGTTCAAGTCTGTTCTGAACAGCACCAAGTGTAGATCTTTGTGTAGATACTTTATCAATAGCTGACTGAATCTTTGTAATTGCTGATCCAGCTGTTGTAAATGTTGATAATGAAAGTGCATTTACTGATAATGATGCTGCATTCATATTTCCAATACTAACCTGAATTTTTTGTCCTGCTAAAGAACCAACCTGTAAATTTTTACCTGTAAATGAACCATCAAGCAAATTCATTGTATTGAACTGTGTTGTACTCTGAATTCTGTCGATTTCTGATACTAACTGGTCAACTTCTGCTTGAAGAGCTGTTCTATCAGTAGCTGTATTTGTATCATTTGCTGCCTGTGTTGCAAGCTCATTCATTCTTTGTAGAATTGCATGAGTTTCATTTAGGGCACCTTCAGCTACCTGAATAAGTGAAATACCATCCTGTGCATTTGTAGATGCTTTGTTAAGACCTCTAATCTGTGCACGCATTTTTTCTGAAATTGAAAGACCCGCAGCATCGTCACCAGCTCTATTAATCTTGTAACCTGATGATAACTTTTCAGTTGATTTTGATAAAGCTCCCTGGACAGAACCCATTTGTCTGTTAGTGTTCATGGCTGTTAGATTGTGCTGTACTACCATATTGTTTCCTCCTTGATTTAGAAAATTTCCTTATAATTTGTTTCTATACACATCTATTAATTGATTGGGTAATTCAATTTAGATGTAACTTTGAAGTGAATTCTTTTTTGGGTACCATTGCTTTCACTCTTCATACTTCATATATCGGAAAAATTCTTTAGTACTTAACCCCTAAACAAAATATTTTTTTATTTTTCACATTTAAATTTATTATAGCTTAATTATTGCAAAAATAAAAAGAGCAGTCAAGTTATTCTTGACTGCTCCTTTTATAGTAGCTTATATTTACAAACTTAAGTCATAAACAAATACTAATACTTATTCTAACCTAATTAACCAAGTATTGATAATACACCCTGGTTAGCCTGATTTGCCTGTGAAAGCATTGATAAACCAGCCTGAGAAAGGATGTTATTCTTAGAGAATTCAACCATCTCAGAAGCCATATCTGTATCACGAATACGTGATTCAGCTGCCTGTGTATTCTCACTTGTTGTATTTAAGTTATTAATTGTGTGTTCAAGTCTGTTCTGAACAGCACCAAGTGTAGATCTTTGTGTAGACACCTTATCAATAGCTGACTGTACCTTAGTAATAGCACTACCTGCTTTAGTATATGTTGATAATGAAAGTGCATTTACTGATAATGAAGCTGCATCCATCTTGCCAATACTAAGCTGAATCTTCTGGTTAGCTAAAGAACCAACCTGTAAATTCTTACCTGTGAATGAACCATCAAGTAAGTTCATAGTATTGAACTGTGTTGTTGTACTAATTCTATCGATTTCTGTCTTTAACTGAGTAACTTCAGCTGCAAGAGCTGTTCTATCAGTTGCTGTATTAGTATCATTTGCTGCCTGTGTAGCTAGTTCATTCATTCTCTGTAGGATAGAGTGTGTTTCATTTAAAGCACCTTCAGCTACCTGAATAAGTGAGATACCATCCTGTGCATTTGATGAAGCCTTATTAAGACCTCTAATCTGAGCACGCATCTTCTCAGAAATTGAAAGACCAGCTGCGTCATCACCAGCTCTGTTAATCTTATAACCTGATGATAACTTTTCTGTTGACTTTGACAAAGCGCCCTGTACAGAGCCCATCTGTCTGTTTGTGTTCATTGCTGTTACGTTGTGTTGTACTACCATAATTTTTTCCTCCTTGAAAAAACCTAATACCATCCTTGGTATTATTAATGTTTAGTGAAGCGTTATTGCTTCATCTATTTATTATCGCTTACGCGATTAATAAACTATTTAATTTGCCACCTTTTTAGTCATTTAATCTTTTTCTAGTACTAATATACCATTTAGCATATTTTTTGTAAAGCTATTTTGATTATTTATTATTATTAAAATAATATTAAACCCACACATTTTCTATCTTTTTGAATCCATAAACTGTGGATCCACATTGGCTATTTTATTCATGGTGCTATAGTACTGTTTAGCAAGACTTGTACTTCTTTTCGCATTGGATAATTCTTTCCTCATGCTAGAAAGATTTCCATTAACTAGAGATTTATTTCTTTTTTCCTGGGCTTCTATATGCATGCTTAAATCTGTTATCCTTTTAATTAATTCCTGCATTTCCTTTATTTCTTTTTTATACTCATCTTTTCTATTATCAAGTTGCTCCTTGACCTTTTCAAAGACAGATTCAAAACCTGCATCCATTCTATTTATCTCATCTATTAGTGCACTCTTTCTATCAAAAGTCTCCCTGATTCTATCTTCATTATCCTTATCTGTACTAAAAAGAGTTGTCTGCTCATCATCTATTTTTACTATTTCCTCTAATATCCTAATTTTCTTTATTAAGCTGTCCTTTAATATCTCTAAGTAATTCTCCATAAGTCCCTCTCCTTATTACAAATCCCTTTTTTATTCTTTAAAAGCCAGGCGTTTTACCGCCTGGCTTCTTATCTAGTGTTCCTTAACTGTTTTTCGGCGATGTACCTTTAGTTTTTTCCATAACTTTTTTCCAAGTATCGCGCATTCCTCTTATTTCATTAAGAGCTTTCGTTAGTATTTCTATATCTTTTTTTATATTTCCTTCTACTAGAAGGTCATATATGTATATGTACACCCTGTCAAAATCTTCAGCCACCTTATATTTTCTATCAAGCGTTGATCTAAACTCCACAATTATATCTTCTGTCTTCTTTATGTAGATATGCGCTCTTTCCATATCGCCCTTCTCTATAGCCATAATTGCAATATTGCAAAACTTTATAGCGCCTTCATAAAGCATCAGTGTAAGTTCTGCAGGAGATGCTGTTAGGATTTTACTTCTTCTATATTGTTCTGCTAATGCTTGTTGTTGATTGTTATATCCATTAGTCATTGCCATTTCCTAATCCCCCTACGTTTAAATATATGTTTAGCCCTTTCCAAAATATCCAGAAAGTGAAGATTGCTGTGAATTTATATTAGAAAGTGCTGACTCCATGGCTGAGAATTTCTTGTAATAATAATCTTCCCATGTAGTTACCTTATCTTCCGCATCTGTTATTTTAGTTTTATATTCAGAATACTGAGTATTCATTTCTTTATCATTATAAATTGTATAAGCACTACTTGTTGCAGATGTTGCCATTCTATCTCCAAGATCTGTATATACCTTTGTAGCTAATTGTGAGAAAAAACTAATTACTGTATCTGCATCACTAGCAATTGCTTTTCTTAATTTATCTGATGTACCTGCAGTTGCTGTATCCTCAGAATCGCCATCTATATGATATACGCCAGTTTCATTTTCTGGAGATGCGAAATATCCTAATGTCTGAATTCCAAAGGAAGCAAGTGAATAACTCTTTCCATCAACCTTAATTGCTGCTGCCATATCTGCCTTTAATGAATTCATTGTCATTCCAAGAGTTCCATCTTTACGTAGAAGTGAAGTCTTAATTTTTTCTTCCCATTTTTCCACTTCATCATCTGACATTGCGCTCTTCTCATCATCTGTTAAAGGTTCAAAACCTTTAGATGATGCTGCATTATAATTAACGTCCATTTCCTTTATTAACATATTATATTCTTTAATAAAGTCCTTAACGAAATTATAAATTCCATCTACATCTGTATCTGTGGTTATATTTACAACCTCACCATTTGTCTTTGCTGTTGCCTGTATTGTTAATCCATTAATTGCAAATGTATTAGAAGAGCTTGTAAATGTTGCTCCATTTAAGATAATTTTTGAATCTTTACCCTCTATTCTTACAGCATTAGCTGATGCTCCCGTAGCCGCAGCTTCTCCACCATTTGCTATTAGATTAGCTGCATATGTACGTTTCTGTTTATAACTGTCTAAGTTTTCCTGATACTTAGCCTCATAATCTGCATCATACTCAGCCTGAATCTTAGTATAAGCTGGGCTTCCTTCTGTTGCTACACTAGCCTTACCACTATCAAGCTTAACTATGTAATCTTCTTTTTCAGACATAGTATCTTGATATTTATTATAGTTCTCAATTGCCTTTGAAATGTTATCTAAATTAGCCTTATCCTTTTTAAAATCAGCTGATTTTCCTGCTGCATCAATGGCTTCTGTATCATATGTTACATTTCCTTCTTCATCTACTGACTTATATTCATCATACTCAGCCATCTTAGTTTCATATTCGGCCTTCTTTGATTCCATTTCACTTAAAGAACCATTCTTATCTTTAATTACTTTTGCAGCATTGTATGCAGCGTTATATTCTTCTGCATATTTCTTTGCTCTATCATCTACTGACTTTACTTGATTTTTAGCTGTTTTTTGAGCCATCTCTTCAAGTTCTTCATCAGTATAATTAGCCCAAGCTTCATATTCCTTAGCGGACTTTAATGTTGTTGCATAAATACCAAGATTTTGCATCAAATCAATACCACTAGCATTAGAAGCTGTTAATGTATAGTCATTATCAGCTCCACTTTCACTTGCACTTATAAAAAATCGTGCATTACTTGTATCAAAGTTAGCATTTAATCCAGCTTCCTTTAACTTTGCTACAAATTGATTAATTGTTGTATCTGAAGTTACATTTATTTCATTGGCCCCATCCTTTGTAGTAACTGTAAAACTACCTGATGAAAAACCTTGTAAGCCCTTTACTTCAGATATTTTGCTGCTCAATGTTAGCTTTGATCCATCACTGTTTTCAATAACACCACCTGTTAAATAACCAGTTGATGCTAACTCGTCAACTTCTAATGTCTGTGATCCATTAACTGCACCAGAGGCTGCAGTTACCTTAGCCACAGAACTATTAGATACAGAAGCAGTCTTAATACTATAACTACTTGAAAGTCTGGCAGCAGAAAGCTTTCCTGAATAGAATTTATAAATATTACTATTCATGGATTTCCACTTATCCTGCTTCCAAGAAAGTTTAGTCTGTGCTTTTACTAAATTATCCTTTTTCATTTTGTACGATGATACAAGAGCTTCAACCAACGAATCGGTGTCCATTCCTGATACCATACCTGATAATCTGATTGGCATTTTACATCTCCTATCTATGCATCCTTGCATCTAACCTTAAACATCCTTGTTTATCTGATAGGTTTACTATCCTATCTTTTTTCGTCTACCATAATTCCTGCCAATTCCCAAGCCTTTGCTAACATTTCAAGTGCCTTCTCTGATGGTATTTCCTTAATAACTTCATTTGTCTCTTTATTTTTAATTTTAATAGCAATACGCTTTGTTGGCTCATTATAACTAAATTCAGCCACCGTATTATTGTTCACTATCTTACTGAAATCAGTTACATCACGCAAGGAAGTTTCTTTTTGAACTGGTTGTGTAGTTTCGCGCTTTTTTAATGATTCGTCAGAAACATTTATTTTACTTGCATCACCTGTTTCCACTACCTTACCAACTAAAACTGCCTCAGATGTAACATCTGATTTAGACTGGGCACTAACTACGCCATCTGTCTTAGCAGTCTCAACGTTAATAGAACTAGTCTGCGACTTTCTTACATTTACATTTTGTTCATTTTGATAACTTGCAACGTTACCTACATCAATAGCCATAAGTTTCACCTCCATGTGAAGATATTATATTTATTTAAAAGGATTTGCTGCATTTATACATTATCCTTTCATCACGTATATCGGATGACATTAATATAAAATTAACGCCAAAATTAGAAATTATACAATTTTGTACAATTTCTATAAAAATACCCTCATATCTTGTGCATTGTAACCAACCCAGTGAAATTATTTCTTTCCAACTAACTTCTTTAATGCATTTACATCCACATTCTGAGATGCAGCTTCCTTATTAGCTGCCTGAATCTGAACATAAACTTCTTTTCTATATACAGGAACAGACTTTGGAGCTGTAATGCCTAGCTTTACCTGTTCTCCTTTTATCTCTATTACTGTTACTTCTATATCATCGTTAATCACGATTGCTTCGTCTTTTTTTCTTGATAATGCTAGCATATTATTCACCGTCCTTTTTCGCATTGAGAATGTCATAAATAGGGTAACGAACCTGATAATCGTCATTTTCTGCGATTACCTGTACACCTCTATTAGTGTCTAAATTAATAATAATTGGCGCTTTAAGATTAATCGTCATATTCTCAAGCTTTTCAGGAACTGTCATTGTACATGCAACCAAAAGATTAGCATCTGCTATATTATCTCCAAGTGTATTAATAATAGCATCTTCAACTATTGGATCATATCCTTGGTAAACTAACTGTGGATCCATAATTGGAAGTGCAAGTGTTGGTTCATCAATTGCTTGAAGCCAATATATTGTTGTCTCTTCTAATTCTTTTTCTGCATCGTAAATTAGGGTAAATTCCTTCCAATCTTCAAACCCTATAATGCCCTTCTCGAAAGTAAGAATCTGTTCATCCCTCACTTCCATAGTACCAAACCATTTAGTCTCTACCTTCATGTCACACCTAACCTTTCCCTAAATTTTCCCCCAAATACATTTTTAGAGCAACAATTTAGCACAAATTATGCCTTTTTCAAGCAATTAATTAGCTTTGTAGAATTTATAGAAAATCTAATAAAGTCTGCTGTACTGATCTTGCCGAAGCTGTAAGTGATGCATTATAAACTAACTCTGCTGCCGAATAATTTACCACTACTTCTTCCAAATCAATATCTTCATTTTGCGACTTTAGATTTTTAAAATTAGTCTTCTGTTCTGTTAAACGAGCTTTAGTAAGGGATAGTCTTGTGTCCCTATTACCTACATCCGCCTTACATTCAGAAATTGTTGTTTGATATCCCTGCATCCAGCCAACGCCATTTTCATACACAGCAGTCATTTTATCCTCAGCTAATTCAAGTTGCTTTGTTAAGCCCTCTAAAATATCATTAAGCTTTAGCTGTGAATCACTATCTGAATACTGTTCCTGTGTTAACATGGAATTAACCTGCGTAACCTGTTCCTCCAAATCAAGAACGTTTTGCACCGCAGTAATCAAATCATCTATATTCCTACCTAAATAAATATCAAAAGCCTCACTAGCCTCAGTATTTATTTTAAGCTTTTGCGAGAAATTTATATTGTACTCAATGTTTTCTTGTTCTTTATTATACTCTATTTTTGAAATATTATCAATACAATCAAAATACATGGTTGGGTTTAAATCCCCTTTAATAAAATTATCCTTTCTATAAGTAAATGAAAATGCATTATTTTCATAAATATCCTTATATACATTCTCCCCAAGAAGCAATTCTCCTGTTGTTGTATTAATAGATATTTCATCCTCAGCTGGTACATAATTAGGATCAACTGTTGTTGTAATAGATATAGCTCCTCCAGTACTTGTTTGAAGGCTGCCATTTGTTGTTACATTTCCTTGTGCATCTACTTCTATTTCTGCTTCATTTCCTGCATAATCAACTATCTTAAATTCGCTTACAGATATATCTGAATAAGCAAGCTGTAATCTATGTACTGCCTCCACATTAGGAGTTATAAGTCTTCCTGTACTGCTATCATATTTAGCATCTAGATTTATAATATCTGCATTAGTATATGCATTGGTATATGCAGATTTAA
This sequence comes from Lachnospira multipara LB2003, assembly GCF_000702205.1. Classification (GTDB taxonomy): domain Bacteria; phylum Bacillota; class Clostridia; order Lachnospirales; family Lachnospiraceae; genus Lachnospira; species Lachnospira multipara_A. The sequence goes on from NZ_JNKW01000004.1 coordinate 129,991, forward strand.
GCGTCAAACTTTCCCTTGTGAATTTTTGTGTAATTGTATAGTCCACATCTGCTGCCGTTTCATCAGATTGATAAGTTAATGGTACATCAGTTGCAAAACCTGTAAACACATATCTACCTGCATAATCCACATCGCCTTCTGAATAAAAAGCCTGGCGTAGATTATTTAAACTCTCAGCAATGGTCTTTCTTTCAGCTGATGAATAGGAATCTGTTGAACCCTGAACACAGTAATTATAAAGATCTGTTAATACAGAATAACCCTCATCTAGAGCATCTTCTGTAACTGATAACCAGCTATCTGCATCAGAAATATTCTTATCTAGATACTGAGTTACCTTATCTAAACTTGAACGAAGTCTTAAAGCTCTAATTGCAACAATAGGATCTTCTGAAGGCTTATTGATCTTTTTCTGTGTTGAAAGCTGAGTATCAAGTGTGTTTAACTGATTTTTATTAACTTGAATGTTGGCAAGGGAACTATTAACCATCATTCCATTGGTAATTCTCATTGACATAAACTAACTCCTATCTTAACTACACGCCTGTTTGATTAATCAATTTATCATAAATCTGATTTAGAACAGACATCATCTTAGAACTCAAATCGTAAGCTTGCTTAAAAGTTACAAGATCCATGGTTTCCTCATCAAAATCCACACCCATTACAGACAATCTTTGATTTTGAATTGTAGTCTTTAAATTAGTATGGTTTTTTAGGAAATTATTAGCCTTGTTAGTATCAATGGATTCATCAGCAATAATACTTTCTAGAAAATATACTCCTGTTCCTCCATTAAAAATTTGTGCAGTCTGCAACTTACTTAACTTTTCTATTATATCGGCATTAGCAGCGCCAGTGTTTATACGCGACTTTGTTGCAAGCTTTGATGGATCAAGAGCTAATTCCTTATTAACAGTTACATTACTTGATGAGAAAGCTACCTGCTTATCCTTAATTACAAAAAGGGACATTCCAGGAGTTTCTCCATCAGATGAAAAACCTTGCTTAAATACATCATTAACAGCCTGTGCAAATATAGTCATAAACTTATTAAGCTGTGCCTGATAGTAGGGAATACCCTTAAAGCTTGTATTTTTTCCATCATAGTCCTTAAAATCAGTTGTAAAAAATCCATCTTCCGTATACTTATAATCTCCATTATCATCAGTAACAACAGCCTCAATCTGTCCATTACATCCATCCCTTATATCTATAAGTCCTTTAAGCTGCCCTCCAAGAGATGCTGAATAAATGTTAAATTCCTGGCCTGTATCCCACTTTATGTTATAAAGACCTGACACATCACTATTATTTCTTACTTCCTCATCCTTTCTACTTGAAACCACAAGTTCATGGTAACCATATGAATTAGTTAAGGTATTACCATCAATGTTAATTGTAAAGTTGGTAAGATTATTTCCTAAATCTTCTTCATTAGTTGTTATATTTACTATTTGTGCTAGCCTATCAACTAAGGCATTTCTAGAATCTCTTAAGTCATTGGCATTACCATAACAAGCCTCTATCTGATTTATCTGCTTACTTAACTGATAGATACTTTGTGCTAGAGAATTTATTTGTTCCACTGCATCTTTAACTTCGTTATTAGCATCTTCTTGAATATCCTTTAAATTAGATGACAAGTAATTAAAATAATCAGCCATACTAAGGGCACTTTGAATTAAAGAATTCTTAGCTGAATTATCCTCTGGTGTTAAAGTTACCTGGTTTACATTCTTAAAAAAATTATTGTATTCTTCTGTATATCCATTTAGTATAAACTCATTAAAAAAACTCTCTATCTGATTCATATAATTATTCTTAGCTTCATATTCACCATAATATGTCTGATTATTTCTATATTTCTCATCATAATATGTATCTCTTGTTTGTGTAATTTCATCAACAAGAACACCAGAGCCTAAAGTTCCGTAGGGTGCATAGGTTCTAAGAGAATCTGCAGCCATTTTTTGAGCTGTCTCCTTAGTGTAACCTTCAGTTCTAACATTAGATAGATTATGAGCTGTTACATTTATAGAAGCCTGAGCTGCCTGTAGACCAGAATATGCAATTGTTAATCCAAAAAATGTGGATGCCATAAATTACCACCTTTCTTTATTTAAGCTCCTAGCGATGTTACTAAGTGTTCTAGCATTTCACTAACAACATTAACATATCTAGAACTTGCATTATACGCATGTTGATATTTAATCATCTTTTGTAATTCTTCATCGGATGAAACTCCCATAGTTTCTGTTCTTTGATTGTCATAACCTGTTACCATATTTTGCTGATTGTTAACATAACTATCAAGAATATCACCCCAGGTTGCAAACTTTCCAACAAAATTATTGTAGTAAGAGTTAAAGGTTGCCTTAGAATATTCCTCAATATTAAAGGTTCCAAATCTTACATCCCAAGTATCAATAAGTTCATTAGCTCTTGCTAAATCTTCCTTATCTGTCTTAGTAGATAATGGGATTAAAGCAAGATTTTGTGCTGCCTTTGGGTTAATGCTTATATTACCTAATCTATAATATGACTCGTATTTTTGATCATTTAAATTGTTTCTAATATAGACATCTTCTCCATTAGCATCTTTAGCCTTAATATATCTTTGTGTATTATTTCTAGAAAAAAGTTCAACGCCAACTGTTCTATCACTATCCATTCCATAGTCCGTTTTTTCCATATCAAGAAACGAATACTCTATCTTATCAAAAGGAATAGCCCCACTACCATCGCCATTAGAATTACTATATAATTTTTCACCTGACTCATATGTATATGTACCATCATCATTTTTTACGCCCTCTACCTCTGCACCAAATCTGTTGTATAGCACAGACTCTGATCTGTTATTGTAATAATACATATCAGCCTGAATTGCATTGCCATTGGCATCCATAATTTCTCCAGATGTTTCCACTGTAATTTCTGGACATAACACATCATTTAGAGCTGTTACTATTCCATGTACGAGGTAGTCAAAAGAAGCCATAGCACTTAGAATCTGTGATGGATAAATATAAGTGTTGTAATATTCTTGTTTTTCAGAATAGGCCTCGTAATCCTTATTGTATTTATCTATACCATCTGCGCTAGTTAAGTCATAATTACTTGCATCTGGTCTTTCTGCCACGTATGTATAATCAACTACCATATTACCTCTTGCAAGAATAAGTCCCTTTAATTTTCCCTTATCTGTATCTGTTGCATTAGAAGCTGTTGCTAGGGCCTTAGCACTAAAAACAACTCTATCATAAACAGGCCAAGTTGGTTCTACTAAAGATGTCCCTTGAATATACTGTGTATCCATAACTGCAACTTCATTAAGGGAAACAAAGGGAACACCCTCTGCATTAATAATTATCTCGCCATTAGGACCTTCATAATAATCAAGATCCATATATTCACTAAGTTCATCAACTGCCTTATCTCTTTCATCCCTTAAATCATTGGCATGTTCAATGCCCGCAGCTTCTATGGCAGTGATTTTTTTATTATAATCAAAAATCTTTTTACCTAAGTCATTAATGGTTGCTACCATATTTCTTACTTCTGTATTAAGTGTTGTCTGGTAATTAGTAAGTCCTTCATAAATTGCTTCTGACTTATCTACAAAAGCTGTTGCTGTCTGAATTAAAGATGATCTAGCAACAGTACTTGTTGGGTTTTTAGTAAGTTCGTTTAATGAGTTATAAAGGTCTGTAAGATATGTTTGATAAGTTACACCCTGCATCTCGCCAAACAAATCCTCAATTTCATTAACAGCCTGATACTGAGATTCATAAAATCCAAGTCTTGCATTTTCAGATCTGTAGGCAGCATCAATAAAGGTATCCCTTATTCTTCTCACTTCAGAAATCCCTACACCAAGACCATACACAGGTGTTGTTACCTTATCATTAGTCTTAACAGGCATATACACTGTATCTTGAAAAGTTACCTGCTGTCTTGTATAGCCTTCTGTATTTATATTTGAAAGATTGTGTGCTGTCGCATTAAGCGCTATCTGTGCTGTTTTAAGTCCTGTTGTTCCTATAAAAAGACCAGCCATTCCATTTGCCATAATCTTCACCTCTATCTACTTACTTAAGTTAAACCCATCTATACTAGTCCATCTGCTAAATATATCGGTAAATATTAGTTTTTCTTAACAGCAACTAGGCATAAAAAATGAGCCCTATGAAATTCACCCAAATACTAAACAAATTTCTTGCTTATTTAGATACACTTCATGTGGCTCATTTTCTATTATATTAATTTTAAGAACTCCTTAGCTTTATATAATACTACTGTTTTGCATCAAAGCTAGCCGCAGTTGATATACCAGCCATGCTTTCAGTAGCTGTTTTTCCATAATTAGCAGTCTGTGGAGCTACCCTAGCACTTCTTGCTATGTTAATGTTAAATTCAATCATCTCCAAAGACTCTTTAAGTAAGAACTTATTATTCTCATTTATTTGCATCAAGCCCTTTACCGTTCTTTTAAGGGCTAAATAACTTTCCTGTAATCTATTATGTTCTAAAGGTCGTTTTCTTAACATCTGTACCACATCTTCCACCTTCACGTCTTTTGATGGTAAATGTAGAATATTACAGATCTCATCAACAACCTTGATTCTATCAGACTCTACTACACTTATTTTACTAATTAGTGCCTGCTCATCAATAAGAATAGCTTGTAGCTTCTCCACATCGCTATTAACAATGGCAGTTGTCTTTACTTTGGCAAGCTCATAAAGCTCGTTATACAAGCTATTCTCTTTATCCATATCTTTGATTAATGAATCAATTAAGCTAGCCATAATATTACCTCACTTCTTAGAATGTTAGAGTTGATACAGTATTAATAATCTTATCAGCTACATCGCTTGCAGATACCTGATATGTACCAGCTGCGATTCTTGCCTTAATATCTGCTATTTTATCTTCTCTAACATCTGGTGCACTTGCTACTGCACTTTTTGCTGTAGCATATGTCTTAGCTACGTCAGAAATTTCGAATTTGTCATTGGCACTTGCTACCTTTCCCACACCTTTAACATTACTTGTGGCATTTGCTTGATAAACCTGGCTCACTGCATTATAAGCGTCAATTCTCATATTCTTCGCCGTCCTTTCTTTCATTTCCTAAGACTTATAAAGAACTCCTCCAAATACCTTGTTTAAAGAAACTCTTATGCTTTACACTATTTTTATCGGTAGGTTAAACACTAAACTTAACCTAAAAAGTAATTTTTCTTTGTTCTTTTTTTAGTACAATCCTAAATTTTTACTTTTTATTATTTGTTACAGTATTTATATCGGATCATCTTTTTAAATCATAACACCTTATTTTATAAAATCAAAAATATAAAGGGTCATTAAATCTTGACCCTTTAATTTATTACTTATCTAAGAATCTCATCTTTGCTGTGGCCGTTCTCTTTGTTTTTTGTTCTATTGGCTTAGTTCCATAAAGCTGACTTAACTGATCTGATACCGTCTCTTTACAATTAGAACAATACTTTCCAGATTTAATTGGTGCCCCACATGACTGGCAGAATATAGCAATTGGTGAATCATCTGAAAAAACCAATCTTTCTTCTCTTACCCACTGTTCTATCTGCTTTGGACTAACATCGCAATCATCTGCAATCTGCTTTATATTGGCAACTCTATTATCTTCAATATAGCGCTTGACTTCCTGAAACTTATCTTCAAGTTTACTTATACAATCAGGACAAAGATTTCTATAATTCCCTCCTCCTACGTAATTGTATAATCTTCCACATCCACGACAATTCTTTACTTCCATAAAAGACCTCCTGTATATGTAAATTCAGTTAAAACACTTCCATTAACAACTAAAAGCCTTTACCAATACTAATAAATGCGCCATAACATTCTATCCCAAATTTTCTTAATTCTAGGGCAATAGCGTCAATTGTTGCTCCTGTTGTATATATATCATCCACGATCATTACTTTCTTATATCTTACAACATTTTTAGTAACTTGAAAAGCGTTTTTAAGATTTTCTATTCTGTTTGCTTTGTCTAAATTTTTCATTGGAGTTGTGTTCTTTATTCTATAGACCAATTCAGTATCCACAGGGATTCCAAGAATTTTTCCCATTTCATCTGCGATAATTTGAGCCTGATTATATCCTCTTGTCTTCATTTTTTCTTTACTAATTGGAACTGCTATTAGCACGTCAGGATTAATCAATTTAATCTGCGCCTCTAATGCATTACACATTTCCCTTGCATAAACTATTCCAAACTCTTTTTTATTCTTGTACTTAAATTCTGAAATGGATTTTCTAAGACTATCTGTATATTCAAAAGCAGAAAAAGATCTAATATAGATATGTGCATATTCTCTACAATCCTTACAATACTCATCTTCCGTATTATCAAGTTTCTTACCACACTTAAAGCATATAGGCTCTACAAGGATTGGTGCCTTCTTTCTACAAGGCTTACACATATTAAGCCTTATGCCATTAACTATTGGCCTTGGTCTTTTACAAATAGGGCAAGCAGGCGGATAAAAAACATCCACCATGCCCTGTATAAATTTTTCAAAATTAATTTTATCTTTATTATCCTTTGTCAATTCATTATCTCCCTTATTCGCTTGTCTAAAGAAGAATATCTTTTTGTATCTGTAATGTTAGCTGACATCTGTCTAAAAATTTCTTCTTCACCTACCATACATACACAAGTTCTTGCTCTTGTTACTGCTGTATAGAGGATATTTCTATTCATTAGCATCCTTGGTCCTTGATACATTGGAATTACAACTGCCGGATATTCACTACCCTGAGACTTATGAACTGTAATAGCATAAGCTAGTTCTAATTCCTCAAGTTGACCAAATTCATAATTAACAAATCTGCCATCTTCAAATTTAACAGTTACTGTTTCATTGAAGTTACTGATTTCATCAATTATACCTGTATCACCGTTAAACACTCCAGTTCCCCTGTCATAGGTTACACCGTATTTTGACTTTTTTTCCCATTCAAGTTGGTAATCATTTTTTATCTGCATAACCTTATCGCCTTCACGATAAATTGTATCTCCAAGCTGACGTTCCTGCTTAACTGGATTAGCTGGATTTAAAAAATCCTGCATAATCTTATTCAATCTATCAACACCTGTTGCTGACTTTCTTGAAGGTGTAAGAATCTGTATTTCTGAAATATCTGCATGAACATAATTAGGTAACTTATCTGACACCAAGGTCTTCATGGCATTAATTATGGCATCAGGCCCCTTTCTTCTAACAAAGAGAAAATCCTTACTGTACTTATTAAGCACAACCTCTTCCCCCTTATTAATTTTATGGGCATTCATAATAATTTCACTTGTCTCTGCCTGTCTAAAAATCTTCTCCAATTTAACAACTGGAAAAGCCTCAGAGGCAATTATATCTTTTAAGACATTTCCTGGTCCAACTGATGGTAACTGATCCACATCACCTACTAATATTAATTTTGTTCCCACAGCCACCGCTCTAATAAGGGAATACATAATATTAATATCAACCATAGACATCTCATCTACAATTATGACATCAGCCTCAAGGGGATTGTCTTCATTCCTTTCAAAAAACATAGAAAGTCCACTAGCCTTAGAATTGCTATCACTAGCTCCTCCCCCATTAATTTCAAGTAATCTATGAATGGTCTGAGCCTCCATATTACAAGCTTCAGTCATCCTCTTAGCTGCTCGTCCTGTTGGAGCTGCAAGTCTAATCTCTAATCCCTCAAACTGAAAATACTTAATAATAGAATTAATAGTTGTTGTCTTACCAGTTCCCGGGCCACCTGTAATAACTAATAAATTATTCTTAGCTGCCATCTTAACAGCCTCTTTTTGAATGTCATCTAGTTCAATGTCTTCTTCTTGTTCTATTTGAAGAATCTTTTGATTTAACTCTTCTTCATCTCTTTCTTCTAAAAGGGCAAGACCTTTAAGTCTTGCTGCTACATTGCCTTCCATGTAGTAGTTAAGACTTGAATATACATTAGTAATGCCATTATCATCGACTTTACATACTATTTTTTTATCCACGGATAAATCCATTAAATACTTATCGAAATCTACAATATCAATAAGCAAAAGAGATGTTACTTCCCTTAGCAATTCATCTTTAGGAAGATAGATATGACCATTTAGAGATGATTGACTTAGAGCGTAGCAAATACCGCTCTTAATTCTAAAATCAGAGTTTATCTTAATTCCAACCTTAGATGCTATTTCATCTGCTGTCTTAAATCCCACTCCTTCAATATCATCAGCTAATTTATAGGGATTTGTCTCTAAAATATTATAAATCTGATTTCCATATTTTTTAAAGATCTTAGTAGCTAGATTCATTGCAATTCCAAACTTTTGCAAATACATCATAGCCTTTCTCATGTCCTTTTTTTCCATAAGCTGGTTAGCTATATCCATAGCCTTATTCATGCTTATGCCCTTAATTTCAGCTAATCTTTCCGGTTCTTCTTCTATTATTCTAAAGGTATCATCCCCGAATTCCTTAATGATTCGGCTAGCCATCTTCTCTCCAACACCTTTAATTGCACCACTAGATAAGTATCTTTGAATAGAAGCTGTATCGTTAGGAGCTTGAAATTCATAAGAATCTATCTTAAATTGCATATAATAAACCGGATGTTTAACATAATTACCTGTGGCTACAATATATTCACCTTCATTTATGTAGCTTAGGGTACCAACACATGTTATCTCTTCTCCAGAATCATCAATTTCAAAAACCGAATATCCATTGTCTTCGTTTCTATATATTATTGATTCTATAAAGCCTTCAACTTCTTTTATGTCTTCGTAATCCACGATTATTCCTTTCTATATTGGAAACTTTGGCAAAAGCCATTTCTATAATATAATACCAAATATTCCCCCTAAACTAAACCTAATAATATTTAAAGGGTTGTATTATCAGATGTGCCAATAGACTGAACCTTGTCAACTGTTTCCACTGTGGAATAATTTCTCTTCATCTGCTCATATAACTGCATAGCAATGCCAAGGCCCTGACCACCGCTTTCATATGAGCTTTTTGTAATTGTGCTTGCAAGCTGAGATACTAACTCATCTCCATAATAATCACCTAATGTAGACATGGCAGAATCCTTACTTCCTAAATTGCCTACTAGTGAATTAAAAAGAGATGTGCTATTTTCTGAATCATCGCTAGCACCGTCGATGCTAGTCATTTTCTGCATTGACTTCATAACCTGCTCAACTAAATAACTCTCAAACTCCTTAGCAACCTCCATTAACTCTTCATCTGTGGCAGTATTAAAGTTTGTAGAATTAATTTTACTAGTTAATGCAGTACTTGAAGCATCATAAACATCTGCATAACTTGAATTAGCCAAACCTGAAATCTTAGCCATTTGTTTTCCCTCCTTTTCTAGTAAAAAGAATCAATATAACAACTCCCTTTACTACTCCCCCATAAAGATTAATTTTATATTAATCTATTTATCTCTTAAGATTATTAGCCTGTTCCATCATTGTATCTGATGTAGTAATTGCTTTAGAACAAAGCTCATAAGCTCTTTGAGCTGTAATTAAATTAACCATTTCATTGGCAACCTGAACATTAGAAGCCTCTAAGTAACCTTGTTTAAGAGTACTTTTCTTTCCAACTTCATCATATTCTTCACTTATTGGAACCCCTGAACTTTCTGTCTCCTTATAAAAATTGCCACCTATCTTGTCTAATCCCGAAGGATTTGTAAATTGATAAAGAGCTATTTTCATTCCAAGAGGCACTGGATTATTAGATTCATCTGGATATAATAATTCTCCATCCGTAGAAATTGTAAGTTCACTAACCTTATAATCCGTAGAAAGAATTATAGGATTATCATCCACATCAAGAATAGGATAACCATCTGCTGTGGCAAGCATCATGCCATCAATAGCAGTTGCCATATAAAGATTACCATTTCTTGTATATACTGTTTCTCCATCTAAGTCTCTTGCTGCAAAAAAGCCTTCACCAACAATTGCAAAATCCGTATCACTATCTGATGAATTTAGTGAGCCCTGTGAAAAATAAGATGTAATGGAAGCCACTCTAGTACCTAAACCCACCTGAGCTGCCACAGGTTTTTGTTCTATATTTGCAGTGGTAGTCTTGCTTTGGAGATCTTGATAAAGTAAGCTCTTAAACTGAGTAGACTCTGATTTATATCCCACTGTATTAACATTAGCTAAGTTATTTGCTATTGTATCCACACTTGTCTGCTGTGAAATCATTCCTGATGCAGCAGTCCATAAAGATCTCATCATAAGACATAACCTCCAAGACATAATATTCTTTCTCATCATATCTATCGGCAACTAGCTTTATATACTTAACCCCTATTTATAAAAAAATCGAGTAGGCTGACTCCTACTCGATTTCGCACACGAACATTCCGCACTTAGTGCTCCATGTTCTTACGACCGGCAAATGAATTTGTATGCAAGCATCCATTCGCTTGCCGGTCTTGTGCAACAAAAAAGTGAGATACCAAAAAGTATCTCACCTAAATCTACAATTCTGAAATTGTAACCATCTTAGCCAACATGCTATCAATGGAATTCATTATTTTTTGATTGCTTTCAAAATTTCTAGCAATAGCAATCATATCAATCATTTCATTAACCACATTAATATTAGAGCTTTCAAGATAACCCTGATTAACAGTTGCATCTGCTTCCTTTAATTCAAAGCCATCAACTGTCTTATACAGATTCTCTCCAAAAGCCTCTAAATAATCATAGTTTTCAAAATCAACAAGGGCAAATTTATCAATAAATACATCATCAGCATAAATATTACCAAGAACATCTACACTAAATTCATCTGTATTGGTTGGTATCTGAATCCTACCATTCTCACCAAGAACAAAGTCTCCATCTTTAGTAAGTAAATATCCATCCTTATTAATCTGAAAAGCTCCGTCTCTAGTATACATGGTTGTAGTTTCACCCTGTTTACTTGTATATTCAATAGAGAAAAGTCCAGAGCCAGCTAGAGCAAAATCAAATTCACTTTCTGTCGCCCTTAGGGCTCCCTGTGCCCAATCTCTATAGGTTTCACCTATCTTAACTCCAAGATTCATATTACCTATCTGTTGATTAATATAATTAACAGATGAGTCCTTAATCTTAATTCCATAAACAGTGTCAAAGGACTGAGCAGACATGCCCTCCTTCTTATATCCTGTAGTTAAGGAATTAGCTAAGTTATTAGAAACCAAATCTAATCTTTTTTGTTGTAATGTTAATCCTGAATATGAAGTATATAGACCCTTTACCATAACGACTCCTTATCTATAGTTTAAAAACGTCTAGTTACGGGTCCAAAATCAGGTCTAATTAATCTAAAAAAGTATTAAACGTTTTAAAACTATTTATCGTCTCTATAACCTGCTAAGAATTCAATAAACTTACCAGTACCAATTGCTACTGCTGTCATTGGATCTTCAGCTGTCATTGTGTTAATACCTGTCTTAGCTTCAATTAAGTCTTCAAGACCGTTAAGTAATGCACCACCACCAGTAAGTACAATACCTCTATCAGCAATATCTGATGCTAATTCTGGAGGAGTCTTCTCAAGTACTGAGTGAACTGCCTCAACAATCTGAGATGTAGCTTCTCTTAAAGCTTCTTCTGTCTCTTCTGATGTAACTTCTACAGTCTTAGGTAAACCTGTTACAAGGTTACGACCTCTTACATTCATTGTTTCAACTTCAGCTCTAGGATAAGCAGAACCAATCTTAATCTTAATATCTTCAGCTGTTCTTTCACCAATTAAAAGATTGTGCTTCTTTCTCATAAATCTAACTAATGCTTCATCAAAATCATCACCAGCAATCTTAATTGAAGTACTAACTACTGTACCACCAAGAGAAATAACAGCAATATCAGTTGTACCACCACCGATATCAACAATCATATTACCACATGGTCTTGAAATATCGATACCAGCACCAATTGCAGCTGCAATTGGTTCTTCAATAATAGCAACTTCTCTTGCTCCAGCCTGAAGTGTAGCATCTTCTACAGCCTTCTTCTCTACTTCTGTAACACCAGAAGGTACACAGACACTAATTCTAGGCTTCTTAAGCATTCTCTTGCCTACAGCTTTCTGAATAAAATACTTAAGCATCTTCTCTGTTACTGTATAATCTGAAATAACACCCTGTCTTAAAGGACGAACAGCTACAATATTACCAGGTGTTCTACCAAGCATAAGTCTAGCTTCTTCACCAATAGCCTTAATCTTGTTAGTATCTCTATCAAAAGCTACAACTGAAGGTTCCTTTAATACAACGCCCTTTCCCTTAATATATACTAAGATACTTGCAGTACCTAAATCTATTCCAATATCTGTTGAAATCATCTAATTTTCTCCTTTCACATCCTGTAAACAACTCTACAATTGTTTATCTTTCCTCTTATTTATGCTTATTAATCAATTATTATCAATATACTATGTCTTAAATTTCCCAAATGACCACATAGTCGTTAACATTATAAACAATTTAGATAGATTTTTAAAGTACTAATTTTAAAAAACAATAAAATAAGACAAAACATTTTATTTATTATGTATAAATTCTATGCCAATAGGATTTGAAAAAAGTCCCTTTAGATGTTCTCAAAAGTATATCGGCATCCCTTTACAAAAATTTATAGCTTTAATAAAAATAAAAATATTTTGTCCGATTTTTTCATATTAAATTATGTAATTTTTATTCAATACTATCTAAAATCTTGTGTAATACCTTATAAAGTATCTCTGATTCTTCCTTTGTAAGGTTAATACACTTACCCATTTTTTCAGGAATCTTAACAGCCTTCTCCTTTAATTCATCCCCTTCTTTAGTAAGTGTTACATTTAGCACTCTCTCATCTTTAGAATCTCTTTTTCTAACTAGCCAACCCTTCTGCTCTAACTTCTTTAAAACCGGTGTTAATGTTCCTGAATCAAGATAAAGATACTCACCTAATTCCTTAACATTCATAGTCTTGTGTTCCCACATAACCATCATTGTAATGTACTGTGTATATGTTAAATCAAGGGCATCAAGAAAGGGTTTATATTTCTTAACAATTTCCTTTGAAACAGCATATAATGGGAAACATAACTGATTTTCCAATTTTATTGCATCGTATTTATCTTTCATATTTATCCTCCAAAGTACATACAAATTTACAAAATAACGTAATATTCGTATCCTTATATAAGCAATTTAATTGTATTCAATTTATCATATTTTTTATAAAAAGTAAAGTCAACTAATACAAAAAAGTTCATTTCAAAAAGTTTTTAGGCTTCTTGAAATGAACTCTTATTCTTATAGTCAAGATTCAGTCGGAGCTTGTACCCCCGACTGAGTTAAATTATTCCACGAGACTTTCAGCTCTCTTTAATGATTCATCAATGTTCTTACAGAAGTTTTCTTCTCCTACAAGACTAATAAATCCAGCATGTTCCATTACTGACTTTGGCTGATCTTGCACATGACTTAATACTAAAGTAATGTTTCTTTTCTTACATAAAGCATAGATATTTTTTAATGAACGAAGAGCTGTAACATCCATTGCTGGAACACCTCTCATTCTAAGAACTAATACCTTTACATCACTAGCAAGTTCAATATTAACGAATTTATCAGCAGCAGCAAAGAACATTGGTCCAATAATTTCATAAACCACTGTATTCTTTGGAACCTTCTTTAATCTAATTGCTTCTGGGTCATTGTTCTCATCAATATCTTCACCAACATATTTCCAGCCCTTAACATCAGTAACATTAGCCATTCTATTAAGGAATAATAATGCAGCAAGAACAATACCAACACCAATAGCTACAACTAAATCAAAAACTATAGTAAAAATACATGTTACAAGTAATACTAAAATATCACTCTTTGGTGAATGCTTAATTAAATTAACCATTTCTCTCCAGCCACTCATATTATAAGCAACCTGGAAAAGAATAGCTGCAATACATGGCATTGGAATCCATGCTGCATAAGGCATAAGCACAACTAATATAAGTAAAAGTGTAATTGAATGAACCATACCAGCAATTGGTGTACGTCCACCATTCTTAACATTAGCAGCTGTACGAGCAATAGCGCCTGTAGCTGGAATACCACCAAACAATGCTGAAACAATATTACCTGCACCCTGTGCTACTAATTCCTGATTTGGCTTATGTCTACTACCAATCATACCATCTGAAACTACACAAGATAATAATGATTCAATACCAGCAAGTATAGCAATAGTAAATGCATCAGGTGTAACTGTCTTTATTATATTTAAATCAACATGAGGAACTGTAAGACCTGGTAACTTATTGGAAATAGTATATAAATCACCTATTGTCTTAACGTGCATGCCTAGCTTAACCATAATTACTGAAACAATAACAGCAATTAATGATGCTGGGATTTTATCAAGCTTCTTAAATCTAGGCCAGATAATAAGGATAGCAAGTGATACAACACCTACTATAAGTGCCTCATAATTAAATGTGTTAATTGAATCAACACAAGCCTTTAACTTATCCATTGTCTCTATTGGAGATGTCTTAAATGTTAATCCAAGGAAATCCTTAATCTGTCCTACTAAGATAGTAACAGCAATACCAAAGGTAAATCCTGTAGTAATTGTATAAGGAATAAAACGAATAAGGTTACCAAACTTTAAAAAGCCCATTACAACAAGAATAATACCAGCCATAATAGTGGCAACAATAAGTCCATCCATTCCGTTTTTAGCTACAATACCAGCAACAATAGTTGCAAATGCAGCTGTTGGACCAGCAATCTGAACATTGCTACCTCCAAGGAAAGAAATTACAAAACCTGCAAAAATTGCAGTATAAATACCCTCTTCCGGACCAACTCCAGATGCTAAGGCTAGGGCAATAGATAATGGTAGCGCAATAATGGCTACAATAATACCTGAAACCAGATCGGTTGCAAATTGCTTCTTAGAATAATTCTTCATGCAATCGAAAAGCTTTGGCACAAATTGATTCATGATATACGTCCTACTTTCTTTTTTTATAAATATAAAATTTTCATAAACCGTTTTAAAGTATCATACTGGAAAATTTTTTTCAAGATATTTTGCCCATAAAAAAACTAGGCAGTAAAATCTGCCTAGTATTTTTTCTAAATTAAATTGTTATTATGCTAATGTACAATTATCTGATAAGAACTTAGCTACATTAGCATAGAGGCAATTGTAACCAATTTCTGCATTCATTTCATTACCATATTCAGAAAGAATTGCATTATAATCATCGTAACCATACTGGCTAGCAAGCTGTGCACCCTGATCATTGATTTCATCAGCAGTTACTGTAATATCATTATCTGCTGCAATAATTGTATAAACCATCTTCTCAAGTAAATATGTCTTAGCATAATCTGTTGCATAGTCATTAAATGCATCCTGGTTTTCAAAACCATAAACTGTCTTAATATATGTTTCTAAATCTGTAATTCCATAATAAGAACCATATGTATTATATTCTGTTTCAATATTCTTATTAAGTGTATCAAGTAACTGATTTAATTCATCTTCTGGATAATCATTAACTTCAAGGCCATCTGTAGCAAGCTTATACACTGCACTTGCCTTAGCCTGAACTAAACTATTTTGTGCCTGTGTTTCTAGGGAAGCCTTTACAGCTGTTCTTAATTCATCAACTGTTGTGCAACCTTCGTATCCAAGTGTTGAAGCATTCTCTGCTACAAATGAATCAGTCAATTCTGGAATAATTTCCTTCTCAATGTAGTTAACCTTAACTGTAAAGATAACTGACTTTCCAGCTAAATCTGATGATGAATAATCAGAAGGGAATGTACAAGGAATATCATATGTCTGACCAACCTGTAAACCAATTAATCCCTGATCTAAATCTGTAATAAACTGACCTGAACCAACTGTATATGACACTGATGTTGCTGTACCACCCTGGAATGCCACACCATCTAACTTACCTGAATAATCAAGATTAATTACATCATTCTCTTTAGTTTCACCTTCAGTTACCTGCTGTGTTTCCTTTAATTGCTCTAATAATGTCTGAATCTGAGTTTCAACAGCATCATCTGTAACTGTATATGCTGATGTATCAAGCTCTATTTCACGATTCATATAGCTAGCAGAATCTATATTCACATACTTCTTATAGATATCTGCATTTGTCTTAATTGTTCCTGCATATTCTTCAGCTGTAATTGCAGTATTTTTACTTGAGACTTCTTCAGCCTTTTTTGTACCCTTGCTACATGCTACAAGTGAAGTAGCAAGTACTGCTGCAAGCATAACGCCCATAAATCTTTTTCTCATTGTCTTCACCATTTCCTTATTTACAAAATATCCCACCCATATAAATACCTACTCTTTTAGGAGTGGACCTTTTTATTTATATCACATTTCATATTTAATTTAAAGGATATTCACATTTTTTTCATAAATCCAGGAAAGAACTTATACAGTGTCAAAATTACTTTTAAATTTCCCTTCTTACAGTTATAATTAAGATAACAATTAAACTAAGGAGCAAGATATGATTCGATTATTATTAGTGGCAATATGGATAATTATTTTCTGTATTCTAAGTCTAATCCTTCTTCCAATAGGATTCATTATAAGCAAGATCAATCGAAGTGCTAGCCAAAAATACGCTGCAGTACTAGTTAAATTCGTTCTTAAAGGAATTCTGTTTCTTTCAGGAACCAAGGTAATTATTAAGGGATTAGAGAATATACCTAAAGATGAAGCTGTTTTATTTGTAGGAAATCACAGAAGCTACTTTGATGTGGTAGTAGCATATACATTAGTACCTCTAAAGACTGGATTTGTAGCTAAGAAGGAAATGAACAGACTTCCAATTATTAGACAGTGGATGAGAATGCTTAGATGTCCTTTCCTTGATAGAGATAATATCAAAGAAGGCCTAAAGACTATACTTAAGGGCATTGAATATATTAAAGATGGCACATCAATCGTTATCTTTCCTGAAGGAACTAGAAACACAGGCGATGGCATGTTAGAATTCCACGCTGGTTCTTTCAAGCTTTCAGAAAAATCAGGTTGTAAGATAATACCAATGGTACAAAATAATACTGATGAAATTTTTGAAAAGCATGTTCCTTTTATTAAGAGAACAAAGACAATAATAGAATTCTTACCAGCAATTGACTTAAATAATATGACTAGAGATGAGAAAAAAGAAGTACCAGCTAAGGTTAAATCCCTTATTCTTGAAACTTATAATAATAACAAGACACTTCTTAATAACTAAAGAGAAGCTTCGATAGATAATCTATCGAAGCTTCTTTATTTTTTAGTATTATTATTTCTTTTTCTTATTAGACTTCTTAGCGTTCTTCTCAACTGTATCATTAGCCTTATCAGCTACTCTCTTCCAGAATCCCTTCTTCTTCTTATCTGGAACAACAATCTTTCCACCACGAACTGACTTAATACCTACAATGTAGATACCACTGATTTCAGCCTTAATTTCTGCCTTAACTGGAATCTGTTCAAATACTCTTGGATCAGAAATAAGTGTCATAACCTGTGGTCCAATCTTAGCCTTAACGATAGGCATCTTACGTCCTCTAAGATACTTAGGTGTCTGATCTAATACGATTTTTGGAAGACCAGCGTCTTTTAATTTCATATTCTTCTTATCAATAATTAACATAGATACAGTCTGCTTAGCAGCATCAATCTGCTCCTGATTAGCTTCCTGTTTCTTTTGTAATTTCATTCCTACGATTGTAAGCACTATAAGTGCCACTACTACTACGGCTAATACAGCCAATAAAATAATGAGCCAAATTGGCATGGTAAACTTCCTCCTACATGTAACAAACTATAACGCTACTCTCCATAGCACACGCTAGTATTATATCATGACAAAAACTTATTGAAAAGAATGTATTTCTTTTTTAGTAATATAGTACACTATTCCTCTAATTGGCTTGTAATATGTATCTCTACATTACAATCTGATACAGTGTCATAATTAATATCTAGTGAATAATCAACTTTAACAATAATTCTATCTGTTTCTCTTTTTATTCTAATGCTTCTTGTGTATATACCAAGCAAAAGGCTGCCAAATGGTGTTGCATAAGCTGATGTACTTTTCTTACCAGCATGAAAAATCATATGTGTCTGATATTTTCCTTTCTTAGAAAGTTCTACAACAACGCCATCATCTTCTTTTTCTGATATCTTAATTGTATTCTTGATTTTAGATCCATCTTCATCTAATTCTTCATACTTAATATATTCATTTCCATTAACTACTCCGTAACGACCAACACTAATAATTTCAATTTCTTCATTATCAGTTTTTTTGTCATCTTCGCTAATTTCAATGTCATCCACCTTTGGTATTTCAACTAAATCAGGATTATTAATAAGCACTGGATCTTTTAAATCTTCATTTATATCAATAGCATAAGGGTCCATATACATACCCTTAATCTTAACAAAAACCTTGTTCTTCATTGTCTTCAACCTATCTATTAAGAAGTCTTATAATACCCTTCTCCTGATTATTAATATGCTGTCTAATAACAACCTTAGCCTCATCAACATCACGAGCTGATAACTGTCTAATAATATCATTATGTTCTGAGATAAGAATAGAATGTGTTCTTGCATCCTTTACATATTCAAGTCTATAACGATACATCTGCTCAGAAAGATTATTAATAATCTGAATTAATCTATCATTTTCTGTCATTGCATAGATAATATCGTGGAAAGCCACGTCCGCATCTACAATTGCTACAACATCCTTTGATACAATTGCTGATTCAAAAACCTTATTAGCTGCCTTTAATTCATTTAGCTTCTCTGTTGTAACATTTTTACAAGCAAGAGTTGCAGCTAATTCTTCAAGTGCTGATCTAACCTCAAGAACATCCTTCATATCCTTTTCTGTAATATGAGCTACTTCAGCACCCTTTCTTGGAATCATAATAACAAGTCCTTCAAGCTCAAGCTTTCTAATAGCTTCACGAATAGGAGTTCTTGAAACACCAAGCTTTTGAGCTAACTGAATTTCCATAAGTCTCTCACCAGGTTCCATTTCACCCTTTAAAATAGCCTGTCTTAATGTATTAAAAACAACATCTCTAAGTGGTAAGTATTCACTTACATCCATTTTTAATTCGCCCTTCATTTTTTACCTCCATTACTTCACTATATTAAAAACATCTGTTATGTAAACATGTCTAGCATCCTTCTTCTCTCTTAAGAAGGCCTGGCAAGCAAGCGCTCTTTCTTCATCTTCAAAAAGACCAAATACTGTAGGGCCACTTCCGCTCATCATGGCATTAATGGCACCACATTCTAACATATCCTGCTTAATTGTATCTATTACTGGATACATAGGAATTGTAACCTGCTCTAAGACATTACCCATCTTAGATGCAACTTCATATAAATCGCCCTTATTTAAGCCCTCAATGATTCCGTCAATATCAGGATGAACAATTTCAACCTCATCAGAATCTAATTTTTCATAAACTAACTTTGTTGAAACTGAGATTGGAGGCTTGGCAATTACAATATGACAATTAGGCATAGGCTTTAAACTTGTAAGTTCCTCCCCAATTCCTTCTGCTAGGGCAGTACCTCTTAAAATACAATATGGAACATCAGCACCTAAATTCACACCTAATTCCATAAGCTGTTTCATTCCAAGTTTAAGATTAAAAAGCTTATTAATAGCAAAAAGAGTAGATGCAGCATCTGTACTTCCCCCTGCCATACCAGCAGAAACAGGAATAAACTTCTTTAAATCTACATCAATTCCGCCTTCAAGATTATATTTTTCCTGCATTAGCTTAAACGCTTTATAAATTAAGTTATTCTCATTAACTGGTAAAAAGCCAAGATTTGTTCTAATTCTAACTTCATTCTCTGGTATTTTTGTAACGATAAGTCTGTCATAAATACCAACAGTTTGCATAATCATTCTAACGTCATGATATCCATTTTCTCTTCTACCAACGACATCTAGACCTAAGTTAATCTTAGCTCTAGCCCTAAGTTTAACACTTTCCATAACGACTCCTAAATAAAAAATAGACATGGATTGCATCTTGTATACATTCCACGTCTATTATATTAAAAGCAATTTTTAATTGCAAGATTTTTGTATTTATTTTAGAACAATTTAACATTTACTTGGATGAAATCTTTACAACTTCCTTTTTCCAAAGTCCTGTAAAATAAAGGATATAAAGGATTATAGCAGATGTTGCATTGGATACTACAACTGCATACCATACAGATTCCACACCCATATGAAGAAGACTAGAACATATCCACAAAGTAAGGAATCTAAATACCCAAATTCTTGATGCGTCCACAAGCATTGTAACTAAAGTATGTCCACTTCCATTAAAAAGCCCCTGGGATACATTATAGAAGGCATTAGTAAAGCACCAGGCTGCCATAATTGAAAGAAAATCTGTTGCAAGTGGTACCACATTCTTATCACTTGTAAAAATCGAAACCAATGTGGATGCCACCACTCTTCTAGATAAAATCATACCAAAAACTAATAAAAACACAGCTCCGATTCTTAATGTAATATGATAAGCCTTATCCGCTCTATTCTTATTACCAGCACCAATATTTTGTCCAACAATTGTAGAAATAGCTGAACCAAGACCACTTGCAGGCATAGTAATAAGGCTATTTATCTTATTCCCGATGCCATAAGCTGCTGTAGCTACGCTTCCATACACACCGACATTTTTAGTCATAAGCATAAAGCCAAACTGCATTGTACTGCCACCAATAGACGTTGGTAATCCAATTTTAAAGATATTAGTAATCTTATTTATATCCAACTTAAAGTTTGTAAAATTAATTCTAATTAACTGCGACTTTCCTGATAACACAATAATAGCAATAATTGCACATGGAATCTTAGCAACTAATGTTGCAAGTGCAGCACCAAATATACCCATTTTAAATACTATTAAGAATAATGGATCTAGAATTAGATTAATAATTACACCCAATGTGTTAAGTAACATAGGTTTTACAGTATCGCCCTGAGATTGCTTAACAGATGTAAATAGATTAATTGTAAATAAAAATGGCAAGTCAATTACCACAATTCTTATATATGTAAGTCCATACTTATAAATAAGTCCTGTTGCTCCAAGCCATGCTACAAGACCTGGGGAAATCATATAACATATGGCTGCAAGTACAATAGAAAAACTCCATGCAGTTAAGCATATATGATTAGCCATTGAATTAGCATCATCCTCTTTTTTTGCTCCAATATATTGGGCTATAAGAATTGCACCAGCTGTTGTAAATCCGTTACCAAAGTTTATTAAGATATTCTGAAAGGGTGATACTAAAGTAATAGCAGCCTGACTATCAGTACCAATTTTTCCAAGCCAGTATGTATCTGTTAAATTGTACATACTCTGAATAAAGCTATTAATCATTACAGGGATTGCAAGAGTTAGAATAGCCTTAACTAAATTACCATTTAAAATCTCATTTTTCTTACTTTCACTTATATGTTTTGCCATATACTCTCCTAAATTTTTCTTGACATTAGACATTGAATATTCAATAATTATTTTATCTGAAAAATATGTATTTTCTACAAATTTATACCTTTTATAAGGATATTTTACAGATAAATTGCTCTTTAGAATTTAGACAGACAGTAAGAAAATTAAAAAATTGTTTAGACATAAAATAATTTTTACTTTTAATATAAAGCAAGGAGATATATAATTATGTTAAAGAATGTACCGAAGGAATTTAATATACAACGTATAAAGAGAACTGCTACTTTTAAACCAAAGGATACTCACTCTCATCCCTTTCATGAGATTTTTTATCTTGTAAGTGGTCAATGTAAAGTATTTATCGATCACAATATCTATACCTTTAATAAAGGAGATATTGCAATTGTACCAAGAGGAACACTACACAAAACCGATTACACAGGTAAGGGTGTCAATGAAAGAATAGTCATAAGTTTTACAGAAGAGCAAGTCCATTGGCTTAATAGCTATGCTGGAGATGATTTCGTAGAAAATTTTCTTTCATCAAGCGATGTTTTTTCTATTCCGGATAAAAGACGTGAATATGCGGAAAGTGTAATGAACAAATTGCTTTTTGAAAAAGACAACCAGGATATATTATCCCCTGCTTTTATAAGCACTTCTCTTTCCGAATTATTGCTTTTTATAATTCGATGCAAGAAATTCGAGGCTAACGTTGTTAAGGAAATCGATACTAACAATCAGATAATGCAGGAAATAGCAACTTATATTTATAACCACTACAGTGAGCCCTTAATGCTAGATGAAATTGCACATCAATTTAATTTAAGTCGCTCATACTTATCAAAGAAATTCAAATCATCTACGGGATTTGGCTTTAAGGAGTACATGATTAATATTAGAATTAAAAAAGCCTGCGAGCTTTTACTTGGTACAGACAAGACCATAACTGAGATTGCATTTGAATGTGGTTTTAATGACAGTAATTACTTTGGAGATGCATTTAGACGAGTAAAAGGAGTATCTCCACATAAGTATAGAAAAAATGCAGAGACCTTTTAATTTTATTAAAACGAAAATTTTTTGCTTTAAGGGGTTAAGTTTTATTATTAAGATGCCGACACTTGAATTATAAGAAATTTTTTTCTTAACTTAATACATCTTAATAGAATCTTTTTTACCAAGGAGGGTAAAGCTTATGGAATTAAATGGAGTTAATTCAGTAGCAGTAGCACAATCAAGCGGTGCTGTTGCATCAAAGTACTCTAGTAAGGCCGAAAAGAATGGCTCTTCCACAGCGGAAAAGGCCATTTATTCTGATGTTGCGGCAACTTACGAGAGTTCACAAAATTCAAACACAGGCAATCTAAGAAAAGTTGCTAATCCTGAACTTGTAGCGCAAATGAAAGCAGATTTGCAAAATCGCCAAGCTCAGATGCAAAGCCTTGTAACAGATATGTTTAAGAAACAAGGCATCACCATAGGAAATGCAAGTGAAATGTGGAAACATCTTGCAAGTGGCAATTTTACAGTAGATGAAGAAACCATTAAAAAAGCAAAGGAAGATATATCTGAAGATGGATATTGGGGCGTCAAAAAGACATCCGAAAGAATCTTCTCATTTGCCCAAGCACTAGCAGGGGATGATGAAGAAGCTATGAAAAAGATGCAAAAAGCTGTTGAAAAAGGTTTTAAACTAGCAACTAAAGAATGGGGCAAGGATTTACCAAATATTTCCAAAGACACTTTAGATGCGGTAAACAAAAAGTTTGATGACTATTTCAATAGTAAAAAAGAGACAATCCAATAAGAACTAATATTTCTTCTTTGACTTAGAATTTTTTCGTATCTGATGAATTTCATTAGTAGGGGTACCAATGACTATAAAGCATGGGGGCATGCTTTCTCATCAGTAATTTAAATTTATTATTCTTGATTAGAAAATCAAAAATGCTTTTACTTTTATGTTTAAATGGGTATTAAACATAACAATTAACCAAGTTTGGCCATATATAAAAAGAGTGATGAAGCACCTAGCTTATTGCATAAGCAACTTTAAGCAGGCTTCACCACTCTTTTTCATTCAATTAAAGAACATATCCTCTTTCTTTAATAACTTCAATAACCTTATCTACAAGCTTGTTGCAAAGATCAATTGAGCTAGCTTCAACCATTACACGTACTAATGGCTCAGTACCACTTTCACGAACTAAGATTCTACCATCTTCTCCAAGTAACTTAGAAACTTCTTCAACTGCTGCCTTAACCTTAGGATCATTTTGAGCTTCAGTCTTATTAGTTACACGAACATTTTTAAGAACCTGTGGATAGATAGCAAGTGGAGCACAAAGCTCTGATAATGTCTTATTCTTAGCAAGCATAACTTCCATCATCTTTAATGCTGTGATAATACCATCACCTGTTGTAGCATATTTAGAGAAGATAATATGACCTGACTGTTCACCACCAAGTCTATATCCATTCTGTAACATATTCTCATAAACATACTTATCACCAACTGCTGTCTTCTCATATTCAATTCCAACAGCATCAAAAGCCTTATAAAGACCAAAATTAGACATTACAGTTGTAACAACTTTATTACCTTCAAGAGCGCCCTGCTCCTTCATATAGCATCCATAGATGTAGAGAATATGATCACCTGTAATAACTTCACCATTCTCATCTACACATAAACATCTATCAGCATCGCCATCGAAAGCAAAACCAGCATCAAGATGTTCTCTTCTTACTAATTCCTGTAAACCTTCAATATGTGTTGAACCACAATTTGTATTAATATTAGTTCCATCAGGATTAGCATTTATTACATAAGTCTTAGCACCAAGGGCATCAAACACTGCCTTTGCAAGTGTCCAAGCACTACCATTAGCTGCATCAAGACCAATTCTTTTATCCTTAAATGAGTGAATAGCAAGGCTCATAAGATAACCCATATATCTATTACGTCCTGCAACATAATCAACTGTACGACCGATATTTTCCTTAGTTGCGTAAGGAATTTCTCCTAAATCACCATCAAGGTATTTTTCAATCTGGCTAATTACGTCTTCACGCATCTTCTCGCCCTTATCATTAATAAGCTTAATACCATTGTCATAGAATGGATTGTGACTTGCACTAATCATAATACCGCAATCAAAATCCTCTGTTCTTGCTACATAAGAAACAGAAGGTGTTGTTGTAACATGAAGAAGATATACATCAGCACCAGAAGCTGTTAAACCAGCAACTAATGCATACTCGAACATATAACTACTTCTTCTTGTATCCTTACCTATAACAACCTTTGATTTACCATTCTCATGATTCTTACCATAGAACCATCCTAAAAATCTACCAACTTTAAAAGCATGGTCAACTGTTAATGTAACGTTAGCCTCACCTCTAAAGCCATCAGTACCAAAATACTTACCCATATATTCCTCCTAAAATTATATGGAATAACTAGTCTTCATATCCGTTAGGATTATTAGACTGCCATCTCCATGAATCTGCACACATCTGCTTTAAATCTCTCTTAGCTTCCCAGCCAAGCTCCTTTTTTGCAAGACTTGCATCACAATAACATGTAGCAATATCTCCTGCTCTTCTTTCCTTAATCACATAAGGAATCTTAACTCCTGTTGCTTCCTCGAAATTCTTAACAATATCAAGAACTGAGTATCCATTACCTGTACCTAAGTTATAAATCTTAACTCCGGGATTTTCCTTAAGCTTCTTAATTGCAGCAACATGACCAAGTGCTAAATCTACAACGTGAATATAATCTCTAACACCTGTACCATCATGTGTATCGTAATCATTACCAAATACACCAAGTTCCTTTAATTTACCAACTGCAACCTGTGTAATATAAGGCATAAGATTATTAGGGATTCCGTTAGGATTCTCGCCTATTCTACCACTTTCGTGAGCACCAATTGGATTAAAGTATCTAAGTAAGATAACATTCCATTCTGGATCTGCTTTTTGAATGTCCATAAGGATTTCTTCAAGCATCCACTTAGTCATACCGTAAGGATTAGTTGGCTTACCCTTAGGGCATTCTTCTGTAATTGGTACAAATGCAGGATCACCATATACAGTTGCTGATGATGAGAAGATAATGTTCTTAACGCCATGATTTCTCATTACATCAAAGAGAACTAATGAACCTGAAATGTTATTGTGATAATACTCAAGTGGCTTAGCTACTGATTCACCAACAGCCTTTAAACCAGCAAAATGTATAACACTATCAATTGACTCATTATCAAAAATTCTATTAAGAGCGTCTCTATCTAAGATATCATTCTCATAGAACTTAACTTTCTTACCTGTTAATTCCTCAACTCTTTTTAATGATTCTTTACTAGCATTAACTAGATTATCTACTACTACTACGTCTAAACCGGCGTTTAGCAATTCAACCACTGTATGACTACCTATAAAGCCTGCTCCACCTGTTACTAAAATTGACATAAATAATACCTCCATAAAAAATAACGCGGGTGAGAATTACCACACCCACGTCTTATAATACCATATAATCAATTTTAAGGCACTAATTATTCACCCTGCATCATACGCTCTGTTGACCAAGTCTCTACTGTATACTTATTAGCCTTGTTATATCTCTTACGAAGATTAACTAACTGCTTTAAGTATTCCATTGTAACCTTACCTGAAAGCTTAGATTCGCCTTCTGTTCTCTGCTGGAACTTATAAGGAATTTCTGTAACCTTAGAATAAGTACCCATAGCAAGAACTTCAACCATAATCTTCCAACCAATTGGCTGTAAATCTGCGTTCTCAATAACTTCTCTTCTAAACATGAAGAGACCAGAAGTTGGATCTGTAATCTTTCTTAAGCATGGTAACATAAACTGACCAATCTTTCTTGCAGTACCAGATACAAATTTACGATACCAGTTAAGACCACCATCATCGCCACCTGGAATAAGTCTTGAAGGAATACAGAAATCTGCACCTGCTTCCATAGCCTTATACATATATTTTAAAACAATTGGAGGGTGCTGTAAGTCAGCATCCATACAAGCCATGTAATCGCCCTTAGCTAATCTAAAGCCCTTTAATACGGCTGTTGCAAGACCTGATTCATTAGTTCTATGTTCCATACGAATCTGAGGATAGTCTTTTGCTACTTCCATAATGATTTCTGGTGTATTGTCCTTACTATCATCTACAAAAAGAATTTCATAATCAATTCCCTTAAGTGCATCATCAATCTGTGTTACAAGATTTCTAATGTTCTTACCTTCATTAAATGTTGGAATAACAACTGATAACATTGTTTGCCTCCTAAACTTAAACAAAATTTAATTCAATCAAATGCCTGCGAATTCTTATTTCATAAAAGCGAATCATCTATATACTTATAGAAATGATAGTTTTTTCACAAGCTTTCCCATTATAATACCTAAATATGAATATTACAAGTAAAATTATACCTTTCATAAAATTTATCTCATTTTACATAAACCAATAGAATTCATCATACCAATAAAAAATCATGAAAGTCTCAATTATAATAAGTGCTATCAAGATAAGATTTCTTACAAGCTTAGGTAAACGGACTAATAAATCATAAACGCCTATATATGTTACCCAAGCACCAATTATAAATCTTGGTGTACTCATAACATGACTAGTTAATGGAATTAATAAAGCAATTATTCCAAAAACAGCCATAGAAATATATTTTCGATGAATCATATATCCATAAAGGACAAATGCTGCAATACAAAGCCAGCCCATATATGTATATCTTAATTCAAGCTGACCTGTACATGCCTTAAATAATACTCCAATTACAGGGAAGTATTTATCATCTCTCCAGGCAATTTGCACATGCATAAAGGCCCATGGATCCCCGCAAAAAATCTTTAAAAATAGCATATAAGAAAAAGTACCAAGAGGAGCAATCATAATGGAAAAAACATCAAGAGGTCTTTTTAATTCATAAATAATAAATGACCAAAATGTCTTCCATACTCCCTTAATATCTTTAATCTTAGGCAATCTAATATTTTCTCTATTAATCCAATCAAAAAACATCTCAATTGCAATAGGAAAAACAAGTATACATCCTACAATTCTTGTTGCTGATGTAAGCATTGCAAAAAAGCCAGCCAGTAGATAATTCTTTTTTAACATATAATAAAAGCTTAGGGAAATACACATAATAAACAAGCTTTCCGTATATGTAGAAGAAGCATAAAAAGCATAAGGTGTAGCAAAAAGCAGTATAGAAATAATAATCCAAGAGCTTTCTTTTATTCTTTTTTTCTCACCTCTTAGAAGAAGAGCCTTGCCATCTCCATAATTAGTTCCCAAGCCGTTTACTATCTTAGCCGTTGCAAAAGCTGATATAAAAATGCATACATTAGAAACTATCATTCCTGTTACATAGGCACTAAGCATATTGCCAGTTAAAAACCTAAGCACTATACAAATCAATGGATAAAGTGGAAAGAATGCCCAATTGGCCTGTGGATCCACATCAGTTGGAAATGTATAACCGTGTTTTATAATATAGGCATAATGCTTAGCATCCCACACATTAATTGACTTGGCCCAGTCATGATGACTTTTTATTATAAAATCTGTAATTGGCACAAGGGCAATCATTATAAGTCTTGAAAGCCCCCATACCACAAGCAAGGTCACAAAAATCCTAAAGTTTTCATTTTCTTCTAGAAGGCGTCTAAATTTGTCTTTTACTTTTGACATCAATAGCCACGCTCCTTTTTTTATAATCCTGCTATGCCTTTCACAATCTGAATAACATTAGCAAATACACTAGTAATAATTGGGATTGCAAACATAAAGATTGCCATTAGTACAAATATTGCACCATAAACCCAAACAGCCACATAAGATAAAGCCTTTTCGCATGTTCTAAATAAAGCTAGGCTCTTAAGCTTCTTAGAATTTACAAGCCATGCATAAACGCTTCCTAATACAACAATTATTAAAGTGATTAATGAAATAATAAGACCATAAGATCTTCCCTTTGCATCAAATGAAAGCTTTATTACATTCTCACCTTCCATTAAATTAACAGCTGTAAATAGTCCAAATACATTATCTGCATTTGCATCTTTACCATTAATTGTTGCGCTCCAGTTATCACTATTATAAATAACTGGCATAATAACATATGTGTTATCTTCTGTAGCGTTATATTTAACTGTTACTGATGAATTATCATTTTCAACAACACAGTCTGATTTTTTTAAATCACATAATTCTCCTAACTTTCCTAAATCAACCCCACCAATTGATGCTATTAATCTAGAATAGTTATTCTTGTCTTTACAGCTAATTTCAACCTTAACATCCTCATCAGCAAATGTACCAAGATATAATGTACCGTTATTATAATCATCTGGAGCATTTACATTATCAAGGTGTCCAAGAGTTGAAACCTTAACATCTTCACCATTAACCTTTACAGATAAATCATTATAAAGCATTGATGAATTAGCATCATGATCATCATTGTTAGTATCAAGATAGACATAAAGAGCTTTAGTTCCAGATATAGTTAAATCATAACTTGCATTTATAACTGTATCTGTAGACTCTTCCTTAGGACTAACATCATATCTTGTAACAAGATTTGCGTCTTTATCTCCAACTAAAGCCTGATAGAAGATATTGTGAATATCTATCCAATCACCATGAGCTCCTCTTGTAAATGAAGTAGCATCTCCATATTCTCTAAGGCCTTCATCAAGAATTCCCTTATCAATGCTTAGTGCAAATGGAAGAACGTAATTAGCCTTATATAATTTAAAGTTTCCTTCTTCTTTTTCTAATGTATATAAATAATTATCTAAATCTAACTGATTAACTGCTTCTGTTACATGGAATAAAGCATTAGTAAATACTGTTCCACCTGAATCAAGTAACCATAAGAAGTACTTAGAGTAACCAAAGTTACGGCTATAGCTTTGAGTATCCTTTAAAAGTGCTGCTGTAAAACTTGATGTAGCGCCCCTTCTTAAAATTAAAGGATAGTTAGAATTAAGGGAAATATCTGGGTTAACTATTCTATCAGTTGCAGATTCCTTAATATCTAAATCATTACTTGCCTTAACAGCTAATTGAACATAATCGCCATACTGATATGGTGCATAACTATAGAACTTAGGTGGTCCAATAAATGCATAAACTCCTAAAAATACCTCAACACACATAAAAGAAAGAACTCTTCTAATGTTAAGACCATTCTTAGAATTAACCATCATTACAATATAAATAATAAGGAATATTACAAATACTGCATTTACAAATACAAAGCCAAAGACTTCTCCAAGGCTGCCTGCCATGTTATACCAAATAACAAAGGCTACACAAACAACTAAAGCACATATAGCTAATATAATAGCCTCTGTCTTTGATAACTTAGCATTATTAAATAAAGGTGCACCCTTTAAATCATTTTCCTTATCTGTAGAATTAATGGCATATTTTGCTGCAAGTACTATCATTGTAAAGCAAATAATAAAACCATTTCTTAATGTATAACCATTATATGAACCAAAATGCCACATAAGGTTTACACCTTCTGAAACAACTGGTGCTAATACAATAATTAGCATTCCAAGTGATTCTCTAAATCTTGGACTATTTTTCTTATCCTTAATCATGCCTGCAATTACTACTACAAACATTAAGGATAGTCCCATAATCATAATTGAACGTTCAATTATACCAAGTGAAATACTTGTTGCTACCGGCTTAGTAATCCAGCCTAAATATTGACTTAATAAGCTTCCGTCACTACCACCACGCTGTGATGTAGAAAGCTGCATAAATACTGGAATTAATACAAAGCAAGAAAGGCCAAGGCCGCCTGCTGTTCCAAGACCTGTATTCAATGTCTTTTTCTTCCAAGTCTTCTTATCTCCATAGGCAAACATTCTAATTCCACCTACAAGTAAGATGTAAACTAAAGACATAGCACCAAGGTAGTAATTAATAATAAACATTATTGCTACCATAATTGTATAGAATAGCTTCTTACCCTTATAGAACAATCTATCATAAGCCATAATAAGAAGTGGGAAGATAGCTACAATATCCATCCATGGTGTAAAGCAAGATGCATATACAATTACATATCCACCAAATGAGTAAAGAACTGCAAAAGCTACCTTTAACTTTCTATCTAAATTCTTAAATGTAACATAGAGGTAAGCATACATTGCAACTGATGCAAATACTAACTTAACCAATGTTAGAATAGAAATAAATTCTAATATGTAGTCCCTTGGACAAAAATATAATAATAGGTTAAAAGGTGTAAGCATTGAGAATGCTGAAATACTCATGGAAACATTGGTACCATAACCTGTAAACCAGTCAAACCAAAGACTTGCCTTTCCATGCATAAAATCCCATAAATGGGCATATAATGGTGCAACTTGTTGCATGTTATCAAAGAAATCAATTCTATTAGAACCTAAAGGCCAAATACCCTTACATAAATACACCACTAAAAGAGTAACTAGTGTTATAAGTCCTGGTAGGCTAAATTCCTTGATTGTCGACCACAATCGATTCTTCTTCATAAATCTGTACTCCTATTTTTTTATTTTTATTGGACTACTCATTAGTAACTTGAATACTCCATAATAAAAAGCTTGTATCCTTATCAGTTACAAACTTTAACTCATATAGTTTGTCTTTAATCACACTACTATCAACACTAAATTCATATTCACCTGGTTGATTAAATGTGCCAATTAATTCGTCTCCAAGATAGACAGATACACTGCATGAACCATCTGTTGATGGTGCTACAAATTCACGTCCTGTATAAGATGCCTTCTTTGAACTTTTAGATGGGAAGCAACTTGCGACTTTAAGAAGTGTGAGTTCTTCACCAGCTTCCTTTACTTGATGAGCTTTATTAATCACAGTTCTAATCCAGAATCTATGAGAGTTACCCTCATCCGTTGCGGCAATAATTGCCGTCTGTATTTTTCCATTAACAATTCTATCTGCAGATACTCGCTGCTTCTTTAAAAGCATGGCCTCCTGCATAGTCATTGTGGCATCCGATCTGACATATCCATATTTTGTCAAATAATCATTTATTTCTATATTAAATTTAAGATTATTTGTGTCTTCATCAAAGACATAGTAAAGTATGGATGTCTTCTTATTATTGGACCAAGTTCCATCAAACCTACCTGAGGTATGCCAACCTGCTCCTCTTCTTCGCCCCACATCATAATTAACATATTCGCCACTATAAAAAGTATTTTCTGTGAAGTATTCTTTTTTGCCAAATTCACAGGTCAAATTACCATAGCCTGGCCATTCCGTAAGTTCATGGGTAATGTAATACATCTTGTATTCAAGTCCCACCCTAGGTTCTAGTCCAAAATATAAAACCAATACATAAAAAAATACTAAAACAGCACTAATTCCGTACAATACCTTTCTAAAAGGGCCTTTAATTTTTGTGTTGTTATCCATATTTTATTCCTTTTATTTTTATTCACTAGTCAAAAAAAGCAAATATGCCCATATTCTGACTTATTATAACACTTAAATTAATAAAAGTCATTACGACTATGGCAAATAAAAAAAGAACTGTTTTATCAGATAATACCTAATATTAGTAGTATCTATAAACAGTTCTCTTTTTAGATTATAAGCAATTTTTTATTCTATCTAGCGCTTCATACAAAGTGGCACGACTACATGCAATATTTATTCTTTGAAAACCAATTCCCGATTTTCCAAAAATCCTACCACTATCAAGCCAAAGATTAGCCTTATTAATAATTAAGTCATCAATTTTTAAAGGATCAATTCCACAAGCAGTAAAGTCAAGCCACAAAAGGAAAGTTCCCTCTGTCTTAACTAATCTTACGCCAGGTAAATTTTCTTCAATGTATTTTTTGGCAAATGCTAAATTTTCCTTAATGTATTTTTTAACTGCAAATAGCCATTCATCCCCGTACTTATAAGCAGCCTCTGTTGCTACTATGCCCATTAAATTAGGTTCATCAAGTCCAGAAACGTCATACATCTTTTTAAACTTATCCTTTAATTTTTTATTGGCTATAAATATATTTGCCTGCTGTAAACCTGCTAAATTAAAGCTTTTACTAGCTGATGTTGCTGTAATTGTAAATTCCTTAAAGTCATCTGATACTTCTTGAAAAATATTATGCCTAGCTTCCCAAATAAAATCAAAATGAATCTCATCACTAAAAACTAATACGCTATGTTTCTTACAGATTTCCCCAAGTTTTAAAAGTTCGTCCTTAGTCCAAACCCTTCCCACTGGATTATGGGGATTACATAATATAAAAAGCTTTACCTGATTTTTAACGATTTTTCTTTCAAAATCATCAAAATCTATGGAATATCCACCATTCCCATCATATAAAAGCTCGTTAACCACAAGTTTTCTATTATTCTGGGTAATTATGTTACTAAATGGGTAATAAACCGGTTGGCATATAATTACGCTATCACCTATGTTAGTATAAGCTCTTATGGCATTAGCTATTGCAAAACAAACTCCCGGAGAATGCACATGCCATTTACCATCAACATCCCAGTCATGATGTCTTTTCATAAATCCCTTTACAGCTTCAAAAAAGCCATCACCCTCCTGAATATTGCTATATCCATAAATACCATGTTTTGCTTGATCAATTATAGCCTGCTCTATATATGAAGAGCTTTTAAAATCCATATCCGCCACCCACAATGGCAGTACATCCTCCCTATAGCCCCTTTTCTTTGCAAAATCATATTTAAGGCACTTAGTTTTATACCTATTAATTACTGTATCAAAATCTAAATTTTTCTCTGGCATATCACTTTCCTTCTTGTTTAATCAAGCCCATTAAAGGCTTCCTCTAAGTCTCTTATTAAGTCACTGACATCTTCAATTCCAACTGATAGTCTTAAGGTCTGTGGAGTTATTCCATTTCTTAGTCGAACCTCTTCTGCTACATCTGCATGAGTCTGGCTAGTAGGGTAAGTTATAAGAGTCTCAACTCCCCCAAGACTTTCGGCAAATTGTATAATTTTTACCTTTTCTAGAATTTTAAGAGCATTTTCTTTACTATTTACATCAAATGTAATCATAGAGCCAAATCCTGTTGCCTGCTTCTTTATAATTTCATAACTTGGATGTGATTCTAATCCTGGATAATAAACTTTGGTTACGCATTTTTGGTTAAGTAGCCAGTTAGATATTTCAATTGCATTTTGTTGTGCCCTCTCCATTCTAATTCCTAGGGTTTTAATTCCTCTAAGTATTAACCATGCATCAAAAGGAGCTAGCCCTGACCCAGTAGTCTTAATAAGAAATCTAAGTTTTTCTTTAACAGCTTCATTGTTAGTTACAATAAATCCTGCTAATGTATCATTATGTCCACCAAGAAACTTAGTTCCGCTGTGTATAACCACATCAGCCCCAAGGGTTAATGGTTTTTGAAAATAAGGCGACAAAAAAGTATTATCTACAATAAGCAATAAATTATTCTTCTTTGCTATCTTAGCGATTTTACTAATGTCACTTACATTCATCATTGGATTGGTCGGGGTTTCTATATAAATAGCTTTGGTATTTGTTCTTATTTCTGATTCAAAATCATCCTTAGAAAAATTTATGAATGAAAACTCATATCCATTTTTCTTGCTTACATTATCAAAAAGTCTAATGCTGCCTCCGTAAAGATCTGCTTCACAAAGTATATGATCTCCTGGCTTAAAAATCTCAAAGAGCAAACTTATTGCAGCCATGCCAGAACTTAATGCAAAGGCATCAATTCCTTCTTCAAGCCTACATACCACTTCCTCAAGATGTTGCCTTGTAGGATTTTGTAATCTTGAATAATCATAACCTGTGCTTTTACCCACGCCCATATGAGCATATGTAGCTGTCTGATAAATAGGAAAGCTAACTGACCCATAGTGCTTACAATCACTATCCTCCTTTTCTAGATGCAAACATTTTGTATTATTTCCAAACTTCATATAAACCCAACTCCATTCCAATTTATTTTCTAAGTGACTGATGATGATCAATCTTTTTATAGTAAGATGCTATTTTATCAAGGGCATCATTAATAGGCATTTCCACATCAAAAACTGTAATAGCCCTTTTCTCAAATTGTTTCTGTGCCTGAAAACCAACCTTTTTACAGACTACACATCTGCAATCATTAATTGTGGAAATTAACTTTAATACACCCTCCTCTCCGCCACAGCCATTACCTTTATTACCGCAGGAATTATCACTACTACATCCACTATTACAGTTAGCACTTACATCAGCTTTATTAGTATTATCTAGTGATCTTTTATCAACCTTTCTAGCTCCAACAAATCTAATATCATCATCTATGTCATATATAAGAAATTTACTTACCTCACCAAATTTAAGGTTAACATTAACTCCATCTGATGATCCTACTGCTATTTTGTATGACATAAATCACCTCACATTAATTAAATCTCTGTACAGCTACTGTATAAATATCCTCTATCAATCTGATTCCACCTGTGTATCCCACATAAAAATCATCAAAGACTACCTTATCCTGCACAGGATATGAGATATTAAGGAAATTACCCTTTAACTGTTCTGTTACTTCCTTTTCATAATAACCACCAAGTATTAATGGATATCCATGATAATCATGATTTTTGATTTCTTCATGAATCTTAAAACCATCTGTTTCAAATGCAACATCCGCCTCAATTCCGTAATTTAACTTCTTAAATTCATTACTAATTTCTTCCTGATATTTCTTAGGTGTGTCATCAACAATAAATTGTTTAGCTGGCACAAGTCCTAAATCATTAGCCAAAAATTTAGTAATAGCTAGAGCATAATGTGCATCTGAAACAAGACTAAATTGCTTATTAATTACACGATTTTCAAGGAAGAGATCAGCATATCTTTCAATAAGGTAATAATAATAGTTCTCATGCTTTTTAATTACAGACTCTACTAATTCACTATCAATCTCAGCAAATCTACCTACTTCTCTTAAAAACTTACTTGTTTCAGTAGCACCAATTGGCAAGGTCTTATAATGAAGATAAGGAATACCAAGCTTTTTCTCCATCTTCTTCATATTGCTTAATCCAACCCAAGGAGATACAAGAAGGTTAAATTCTGCTTCAGGAATTTTATTAATATTTTGGATGCCTCTCTGATAACCAAAAATGGTGTTAGGCGTTAAACCTATTTCACTTATTAACTTTTCCAACTCTCTTAAATTTCCAAGCCAGAAAAGATCCTGATATGGAACATCTGCCCAGATATTTACAAGTCCCTTTGTTCTTTTATCTGACTTTTTTAGATACTGATCAATAATTGCATCTACAACCTGCTCATGTCCCTTATAATTATTCCCCTTAAAACCTGCTGTTGGAGCATATACTACAGGCTTATCATTATCTGCATATCTAGATACAACCTCTCCAGAATCATCACCAACAATTTCAGGGATACAACCTGTAAGTACTACGTATAAATCTGCATCTATAACCTTAAGAGCATTCTCAATTGTGGAATTTAATTTTTTAACACCACCAAATACAACATCCTTTTCATTAATACTTGTACATGGAAAAATATTAGGTGAAAAATATCCTGAGCTACCAATTGATTCAGATAACTTCTGTGCACATCCAGGGCCTGAATGAAGTATTGGTAGTGCCCTATCAATTGCCTGTACTGTCTGCATAGCTCCAAGTGCACACTTATATCTTTGTTTATCTAATAACTTTGCCATTCTACTTCACCTCTTCTAAAAAAGTATCAACATCTTGCTTAAACCACCAATCTGTATATGGTAGCTTTGTTCTCTTAGCAAGATTTTCTTCAAAACTACGATTCTTAACTGCATCAAGTATAGTTTTTGCAAATTCTAATGTATGCTTATATCCAAAAATAGAGTACTCATCTGCCACATATACAGCAGGAGTGCCATTTTTAATAGCCCATACTGTTGAGCCTGGATGTCTTGAAAAATACACATCCGGCTGATACTTATTAAGAATGTTCATTACTTCGTAATTTTGCTGATCAGCTACACTTGCCTCAAAATCAATATCATTATCAAGAAGGTATTTCATAGAAGGTGGTACATCACCGTTTTCATATTTTTTATCATAATGCCATGCAAGTGTCCAAACCACCTGAATTCCTAGTTCATCTAATACACGAGAAACTTCAAAAGTATATCCAGGACCCATACCAATTACAGCTCTTAAGCCCTTTAACTCGGCCTTTATTTCTTCAATCTGTGGTAAATAAATAGCTCTTTGCTCTTCTATATACTTTTCAATCTTCTCACTTCTATTAGTTACCCTTCCAATTTCACGAAGCCAGCTTTCAAATCCCTTAATACCACATTGATTAATACTTCTAACATATGGAACTCCGTATTTTTCTTCTAGCGCGTTTCCAATATAGTTACCTAGTGTTCCACAAATACATGTAGTAGCTAAGCTTTCTGAAAGATGTGATAATTCCTCAATTGTAGAATTACAATAAAGAAATACCGGCTCAAGGTCGAATTCTTTAAACATCTCAATTATCTCTGGTCTTGCACTTTCAAAGAAATTCTTAAAATTAATCTTATTAGTCTTAACTCCCTCTCTTGGAGGCTGTACTATTTCCTGTAATATTGCATGATCAGAAATATCAAAACCGGTTGCCCAGATTCTTGACTTAAAGCCTTCACAATGTACTGCTACAATCGGTACACCAACTTCTTTTCTTACATCTTCAACAACACTATCAATATCTTCGCCAATAATACCTGTGGCACAAGAACTTGAAACAAATATTGCCTTTGGTGAATATCTTTTATTAACCTCTATAATTACTTCTCTAAGTGTCTTAGTTGAGCCAAAAATAGTGTCGTTTTCATTCATATCAGTTCCTACATAAACTGTTGATGATGTTACACCTCTCTTCTTTGCCATAACTCTAGACATATAATAAGAAGATGCACTAGCCACTGAACATCCTGCAGGTCCATGATGAATTACAGCCACATCTCTAATAGCTGCAAGCTGTGAAAGACCACAACTTGAAAGACAAGTACTTGACTGTGAAAAACATCTTGAACATCCCTTTAATGTTCCACATTCACTTTGACTAGCTAAATCCTTTAGCGTTCCAACATAACCTGTAATAGAGCCAATTCTATTTTCTCTTGTTGCAACATTCGAATTATTTAAATTAATTGCCATATTAATCTCCTATACGCTAAACTCCTCATTAAAAAGATTCGTTGATAAATACCTAAGTCCTGTGTCTGGAAGAATTGCCACAATTGTCTTTCCTTTATTCTCATGTCTAAGAGCTAACTTTGTTGCTGCAAAAATTGCTGCTCCAGAACTAGTTCCAATTAGTATTCCATCTGACTTAGCTACTTCTCTAGCTGCCTTATAAGCTTCAACGGTCTCAACTTCTAATTTTTCATCATAGATATCTTTGTTAAATGTCTGTGGCACTCTTTCACTTGGAATTCCCTCAAACTGATGGACACCTGTAATTTCCTCAGGGTTTGGATTAGATTCACTAGGTAATGAATTAGGACCTGGCTGTATTGCCACAACCTTAACATTAGGGTTTTTCTCCTTTAAGAATTTACCCGTTCCAGAAACTGTTCCACCTGTTCCCACATTAGCAACTAGTATATCAACATTTCCATCTGTATCTTCCCAAATCTCTGGTCCTGTTGTTAATTCATGAATTTTAGGATTAGCAGGATTAGAAACCTGATCTACAAAAAAGATATTCTCTTCCTTAGATAGAACCTCTTCCCTTAAAGTCTTAATAGCAGCAACAAAATCTCCATTAGTTTCAGCAAGAGTCTTAGCCACATGAGGCTCTTCTGACAATTTGATTGTTTCACCGCCAAAGGCTTTAATTACCTGAAATCTTTCCTTGCTTACATTGTCCTGAATATAAACTCTAAATTTATATCCCTTAGATGCAGCAATTGCTGCAAGACCAATTCCTGTATTACCACTTGTTGTTTCAACAATAGTATATCCAGGCTTTAAAAGTCCCTTTTTTTCAGCATCTTCTACCATTGCAAGCGCTATTCTATCCTTTACACTTTGATTAGGATTAAAGTACTCAAGCTTCACCAAAATCTTAGCCTCTAAATTATGATTTTTCTCATAATTAGTTAATTCAAGTAAAGGTGTCTTTCCTACTAGCTGTTGTATCGAACTATTTATTTTTCCCATATTCTCCCTCCTTTAAAAGCACTAAATCTTATAATCATCAGCAAGTTCCATCATTCCATATTCCATAAGAATTTCCTCAAGACGTTCCTGAGTCATTGGAGTTGGTATAACAAAATCCTTGTTTTCGATTACAGCCTGTGCAAGGTTTCTGTATTCCTGCGCCTGTTTTGAATCTGGCTTATATTCAATAACTGTCTTTTTATTAATTTCAGCATGTTGAACAATATTATCTCTTGGTACAAAATAAAGAAGTTTAGTGCCCAATTCCTTAGCAAAAGCACGTAAAAGGTCTAACTCTCTGTCTACATTTCTTGAGTTACAAATAATACCTCCAAGTCTTACTCCACCTGTTCTTGCATATCTACTAATACCCTTTGAAATATTGTTAGCTGCGTAAAGCGCCATCATTTCTCCACTGGCAACTATGTAGATTTCTTTAGCTTTGCCCTCTCTAATAGGCATTGCAAAACCACCACATACTACATCACCTAATACATCGTAGAATACATAATCCAAATCATCTGTATATGCACCTAAGTTTTCAAGCATATTAATAGATGTAATAATACCTCTACCAGCACAACCAACACCTGGCTCTGGACCGCCAGATTCTACACACTTAGTTCCGCCATAGCCTTCCTTTAAGATTCTGTCTAATTCAACATCTTCTCCTTCTTCTCTAATTGTGTCTAATACTGTCTTTTGAGCTAAACCACCAAGAAGTAATCTTGTAGAATCAGCTTTAGGATCGCATCCAACAACCATTACCTTCTTACCATGCTCAACCAATCCAGCTGTTAGATTCTGAGTTGTTGTGGATTTACCAATACCACCTTTTCCATAAATAGCAATTTGTCTTAATTCACTCATTTTCTTTCCTTCCTTACATAAATAAGTTATTAATTTTTACATATGTTAAAAGCTTTTCTATAGCTTCAACTATGTCACCGCTTATTTCATAACTTTCTATCCCCATACTATGAGCTAACATCCTAGGAATATCCCCAATTTTACTAACAAGTAAATAATCACAATCTTTAAGTTTAACTAGGTTCTTTTTTATACTTTCTTCATTGTGACTTCCATTAGCACATACCGCATTTAAATTTCTAATTTCTAGTTGATAAAGAGTGCCTTCCTCATCCATTTCATAAATAAAAAACTTATTAGCTCTGCCAAAATGGCTGTTTACATCTATACCATCAACTGATGCAACTGCAATTCGTATTTTTTTATCCATGAGAGAAAGTCTCCCTAACATTTAATCTTCTCTGATAAATCTGATCGCCATATTCTGATTTTCCAGGAACTCCAACAGCATCTGCTCTACATCTCTGACAATGTCTAAAAACATCTATATATTTAGATGCCTTAGTTCTAGCACTGTCTATTTCCATACATGTTGGAGCTTGTAAGTTTTTTAATTCATGTTGTGGTATAAGTGGAATAATATTATAGATACTAGCGCCAGCTTCACTTACAGCTCTAGCAATATCTTCAATGTGGTCTCCATTAATTTCTGGTACTAATACTGTATTAACCTTTACAGTAATTCCTGCACTAGAAACCTTTCTAATACCTTCTAGCTGATTCTTTATTAGGATTTTTGCTCCTTCCTCTCCTTCTATCTTCTCTCCATGATAGATAATGTAAGCATTTAACTTACTCTCTATCTTCGGATCAATAGCATTAACTGTTACTGTTAAAGAATCAATTCCCACATCAATAACTTCATCTGCCCTTTCATTAAGTAACAAACCATTTGTGCTCATACACTTAATTAAATCAGGGAATTCCTTTTTTATTAATCTAAAAGTGTCTAGTGCCCTATCTGTGGCTAGGGTATCACCAGGTCCTGCAATACCTGCCACCTTAATGTCTGGACAAATTGCAAGGGCTTTTTTTAAGATTTCCCCACATTCATCAACTTCTAACACTTTAGATGTAACTCCTGGTCTTTGTTCCACATCATTTATTGTTCTATCGCAAAACCTACATGCTATATTGCATCCTGGACTTACTGGAAGATGTATTCTTCCCGCATTATTTTTTTGTCCACCAAAGCAAGGATGTGAATTTTGCAAGTCTTTATATCTATTGCTCATATGCCACCATCTTCCTAAATACTAGATACAAAAAGACCAGAGTCTTGCTATTTAATCATCTCTACTAAACTAATATTAGTAGTCATAAATAAATGCAAACCTCTGGTCTTTCCAGTCAGTTTTTTTCATTTTATAATCTTATTTTTTCATTCTTATCAACTTGAATGACCTTTCCATCTTGGATTATTAATGTTATGTTTCCATATTTTATTTCTCCAACTAGCCTTTTTATAAGCTCAGTTAATTCAAGTTCTCTATAACTAGTTAATTCTGTTCCCATACCATCACCTCACTTATAAAGTCTACAATACTAGTCGTTAAAAAGAGATGTTGAGAGGTATCTATCTCCAGAATCTGGAAGTAATGCTACAATTACTTTGCCTTCATTTTCAGGTCTCTTAGCAAGAATTTCTGCTGCCTTAAGTGCTGCTCCTGAAGATATTCCAACTAATATGCCTTCAGATGTAGCAAAAGCTCTGCCTTCTGCAAAAGCATCTTCATTCTCAATAGTAATAATTTCATCATAAACATTAGTATCAAGTACATCTGGTACAAATCCAGCACCTATACCCTGAATCTTATGTGCACCTGGAGTACCTGTTGAAAGAACTGCACTAGTTGCTGGTTCTACAGCAACAACCTTAACATTAGGATTTTGCTCCTTTAAATACTGTCCAACACCTGTAATTGTTCCACCAGTTCCAACGCCAGCTACAAAAATGTCAACCTTACCATCTGTCTGTTCCCAGATTTCTGGACCTGTTGTTTCTTTATGTACCTTAGGATTAGCTGGATTTACAAACTGTCCAAGAATAACTGAACCTTCTATTTCCTTATTAAGTTCTTCAGCCTTAGCAATAGCTCCCTTCATTCCCTTAGCACCTTCTGTAAGTACAAGTTCTGCACCATAAGCCTTTAATAAATTTCTTCTTTCAACACTCATAGTTTCAGGTAATGTTAAGATAGCCTTATAGCCCTTAGCTGTTGCCACTGCTGCAAGACCAATACCAGTATTACCACTTGTAGGTTCAATAATTGTAGCACCCTTAGATAACTTTCCACTTTTTTCGGCATCCTCAATCATTGCAAGGGCAATTCTGTCCTTTACTGATCCTGCTGGATTTAAATACTCCAATTTAGCAAGTACAGTTGCTTTTGTAATTTCTCTCTTTTTTGAATAACCATTTAACTTAAGTAATGGTGTATTTCCAATTAATTCAAGTGCGCTTTCTTTAATTTTGCTCATAATCTAATTCCTCCTTACTATCCTCTTTGGGATTAACTATATGCTAGCACAAGCTATTCCTTCTGAAAATTTGAGAGAAATAATCATTGGTGATAGGTTTTGTTTATCGCAATAAAAAAGACCCTCCTTACTGCTTGTCCAGTAAAGAGGGTACACATAATTCTTACCTCTGGTCTTATATTTAAGCACTTGCTTTCATTTTTCTTTCATTCTTACGTTTTTCAATTGCTGATACAATTACTGCACATGATGCATCACCAGTAATATTAACTGTTGTTCTACCCATATCAAAGATTCTATCAACACCAGCTACTAGAGCAATACCTTCAACAGGAAGACCTACTGCCTGTAATACCATTGCAAGCATTACCATTCCAGCACCAGGAACACCTGCTGTTCCAATAGATGCAAGAGTTGCTGTAAGAACAATTGTAAGCATCTGTGGAAAAGTTAAATTAATTCCGTAACATGATGCAATAAAGATTGAGCACACACCCTGATAAATTGCTGTTCCATCCATATTAATTGTTGCACCAAGTGGAAGGATAAATGATGATATATCCTTATCTGCACCAAGCTTCTCTGTACATTCCATGTTAATTGGTAATGTACCAACTGATGAAGCTGATGAGAATGAGAACATAATTGCAGGCATCATTTCCTTAAAGAACTTAATTGGTGAAATCTTAGCAAGAGTTGATACTGTTGCTGAATAAACAACAAGCATATGAATTAAGTATGCTAAATATGCTACAAGTAATACCTTAGCAAGGGAACCAAGAACAGCAGGGCCATTCTCTGCCACTACAGGACAAAGCAAGCAAAATACACCAATAGGTGAGAGACTAATAATCATCTCCATTGCCTTTAGGAATATGTCATTAAGTGTTTCAACAAGCTTAAAATCCTTAGCTTTCTCAGAATCATTATTTACAAGTAATAGTGCAAAGCCAATTATTAATGATGCCACAATAATCTGAAGCATATTAGCTTCTGCAAAAGGTGTTATAAAGTTAGATGGAAAAATTCCAACTAAAGTATCCATAAAACTTACTGATGATGAAGCTTCATAAGTTAAATCTGTAGTTTCAACTATAGTGAATATACCCTTAAAAAGGTTTGCAAAAACTAAACCAATTGTTATAGCAAAAGCTGTTGTACACATATAATATAAAACAGTCTTAATGCCAATAGAACCAACCTTCTTAATATCTTTCATTGAAAGTACACCACTCATAATTGAGAAAAATACTAAAGGTCCAACAACCCACTTAACTAAATTAAGAAAGATAGTACCGAAGGGTTTAATATAACTTACTGCAATCTCTGGCTTAGCTGTAAAAGCTATACCTGCAATAATTCCTAAAACCAAGGCAATAAAAATCTTGGCTGATAATGTTAATTTTTTCTTTTTCATAAAACAATTTCCTCTCAAATGTGTTTTTCCGTTTGATATATTAACAAAACCATACCATTTAGGCAATATTTTTAAAGCGATTTCAAAAATAC
This sequence comes from Lachnospira multipara LB2003, assembly GCF_000702205.1. Lineage (GTDB taxonomy): Bacteria > Bacillota > Clostridia > Lachnospirales > Lachnospiraceae > Lachnospira > Lachnospira multipara_A. The sequence goes on from NZ_JNKW01000004.1 coordinate 173,770, forward strand.
TTTATAAAATTAAGTACATCGCATATAATAAAAGATATATTTATAGTTCTCTGAAGCAACGCTTTACTACAATGGCTATATTTATTGGTTGGAGGCTCAAACAGATGATATTGAATCTGTTTTCTTCATTGATAGATGGAAAGCTCAGAATGAAGATAATAAATATTATCATTCTATATTAAACAATGATGGAACTCTTTCCTATGACCGAGTTTTGGAAATACATGGTAACAATTTAGATTTAATCAAAAAACAGTTTCTTGAAGCTACTCCCTTCGAGGGAAAAACATTCTGGCAAGTTGAAAAAGAGATTGCCTGGCTAGACGAAAGCACTCCAATTTAGAACAAGTGTGGTAAGGATCCGCAAGTACAATGTGCTGGTATGATTACATTCAAAAATGGTAAAATATATTCATATGATAATAGTAGCGGTCATTTTAGGCCTAACTCAAAATCATTACCTAAGGTAAAAGCAGCACTTGATAAATTATATAAAGAAAATCCGAATCTTTTTGATAAAGATTCCGAATGGAGGAAGAAGTAATGGATAACAAAGAACATATTCAGGCAGAAACCAATTATATATTCAACTATGATTTTAACGATAATGATATTCCAGAAGAAGTTGAAGAAGAATACTACGATAGAGCTTCTGCTTTATTAGATGAGTATTCATGGAATGATATATTTAACTGCTGGTTCGATTATGTCAAGACTCGCTCGCGAGTCTTGCACGCCGGATTCGGGTCTGCTTCAGCAGACAAATTCCTGTCCGAATCCGTGCGCATCCTCGCGGAGCGTTTAACTCAGTCGGAGCTTGTACTCCGACTGAGTTAAACGCAAACTGCAACACCCCTGAAGAAGTCATTAACTGGGCCAACCTCTTCTATTGGTATGGCGGCTTCGAAAAACCAATCTCTGACCCATATGAATTCTTGGGATATTTATACTTCAAAGTGGATGTTGCTAAATATGTCGATGAGGCACAAACAGTATTTGATGGTATTGCAATAGGTATACTTGGAAAAATTGGAAAAGTAAGTCTCATTGATAACCCCAATTACGCACCTGAAAATGACCCTGAAATAATAGCAGCAGTTGAACGATGGAAAAATCGTTAATGTTAACTTAGGCTATTGCTTTATTAAATACTTAACCGGAACTTCCTTAGTAAGCCATACACCATTCTTAGATAAGAAAAACTTATATCCTTCTCTATGCATCTCTCCTGCCTTAACAATATACAATACCGGATTGCCATGGCGTTGACCTACTTTTACAGCAGTGTCCACATCTTTTGACAAGTGTACATATAATCTGCTTTTAGGAATCAGTCCTTGCGCATCAATAGAATTAACATACTTCTCACCAGTACCATGCCATAATTCTTCCGGCGGTTCAGTTTCTTCAAGCTCTACATCAACCGGGATTGAATGTCCCTGGTTAGCTCTTATTAGTGTCTTATCATCATTGAATGAATATCTCTGTTTATTATCAGTCCTAACAATCTCTTCCAAGATATCCATGCTAAATTCATGAGTCTTTGCTATTCCTGCAATTAATTCATCGACATTAGCCCAGCCATGTTCATCTAAGCTGATGCCTATTGTCTCTGGTTTATGCCTAAGGATAAGACTCATGTATTTGCTCGTATCATTTAAACTCATATATTATCCCTTCCTAAAATGTTGGTTGTTTTCGTTAAACAGTTTATTAAAATAAAAACTCTAAAATCAGTAATATTCCACCGCAAACCACTGCAGCGATAACAGCTGACAGTATCGGCGCTAAAACTTTTTGATAAGGACGTTTTGCTTCTTCTCTAATCTGGTCATCTTTAGAAAGCGTCTCTCCATTTGTAAAGGCAACAATCTCCTTATAAGTTTGTACATTATACTTCTTGTTGTACTTTTCAATTCTAATGGCAAAATACATTGCGCAAGCAAACATCAATACAGATGGTATGAAAAACCAAAATCCGGTTGTGTATGCCAATACTGGCATAGAGATAAGAAGTGCCACTATAGAAATCAGCATTCCTATCGCATAGGTGTGCATCTTATTAATGTCTGCCTGCGTTTGTTCTGTGATGATTCTTTCCATCTTTTCAACATCTCCTTTTAATAGTTGGTCTACGGAGACATTAAAGATTTCACTTAGAAGCAATACGCTCTGAATATCCGGATAGCTTTTGTCATTCTCCCAATTTGAAATTGTCTGCCTTGAAACAAATAACTTTTCAGCCAATTCATCCTGGTTAATATTTTGTGCTTTCCTTAATTCTTTGATTCTGTTCCCAAATTCCATTCTTATGTCTCTCCTTCCACCTCACAATACCGAGATATTGATTTCGTTGCCATCAAAAGGCTTTGACATTTACACTTTTTAGCAATGTCAAAATCTTTTTACATGCCGCAAAATAGGCATTTCTACGCACTTTTATAATCTTACCATATTACGAATGCTAAAAAAATAAGGTACTGGCCGGATTACCCAAATCAAGGAAAAAGTCTGGAAAAAGATTAGATTTCCGGTTTTGGGAAAGTTCAATAAATTTACAACTAATCTAAACCTCACAAAAAGCTGTCAAAAAGGCAACAAATTCTTGCCTTTTCAGGGTTTTATAAAACTAAAATTGCCTATATACGTAAAATAAGGGCGAAAAAGATGAAAAACACAGAGGAAATTTCAAGATTAATTGCCCTACAGGAGATTTTTTTCTTCATATGGGCATTGGATATTCTCCTTTGCCCATTTTTCATTATTGCTTTATTAAATACTTAATTACAGATATTCCTTATGTCCATAAAGATGTTATAAACATTGGCGATGCATCATTACTCTTTTCAAAACCACAATTCTGGTAAAAATGCATTTCATTATCATAAGCAATTACAGCTATTCTAAGATAATCCTGATACTTATCTTTAATCTTATTGATTAGTGTTCTGCCAATCATCTGATTGTGATATTCTGGATTAACTAACAAATAATGGACATATGCATTCATTATTCCATCATCCATGGCGCAAACCATTCCGACTAATTTGTCCCCATCGTAGGCAGAAAAAACTGTGTTGAAATTTTTCATTGCAACGCATAGTTTTTCCGGATAATGACCTGAAGACCATTCAACTGACAAAAATAAGTCTTCTAATTCATTTTTATTAAAATCATGTTTATCTGTATATTTGATATCCAACGCAACCTCCTAAATTAATTCCATTTCTGATTCCATTTTAACAAAGCCATATTTCTCATATAAAGGTCGCCCCATATCTGTTGCCTCTAATGATATCTGTTTAACTCCACGTTCTTTTGAAACATTAACAAGCATATCTAATGTCTTGTGCGCGATTCCTTGTCGTCTATAGTTCGGATCTGTATACATATTCATAATGTAAGCTTTCTTGCCACTGGGATTATGATAAGTCGGCATAACATTATAAAAGCTAACACCGCCAGCCCCTATAAATTTACCATCATCCATTACGAGAATCGCGAAATGGGTACCATCAGCCAATGCCTTTTTATAATAATTGTAAGATTCTTTTTCTACCTCTGTCATATCAACAGAATCATCTAACTTATTTGCCGCTCTTAAAACTTTAACACGGGACGCCGTCAATAAATCAATATCATCCAAAGTTGCCACTCTATATTCCATGTTTTTTCACTCCTATGATTGTTTTTATACCATACGAAAATATTTCAAAGCATACCTAAATTGTATAATCCGGACCTGAAAGCATATGGCATTTTTTTCATTTACGACTCTCCTCCTGGAAGCCTTTTGATAGCATCCATACTGACAGCAGATAAAGTTTCCATCTGCTTAAGAGCTAATTCTCTAAGCAATACAAGACGCTCCGACATTGCTTTCCCCTGTTCTATGAGAATTGCGTTATAACTTTCCATATTTGCCAGTACAAGAAGTTGATTCAGCGTTGCGTCATCTCGAATGTTACCTTTCTTATCAGTATTATTTTCACGCCACTGTTTTGCCGTCATACCAAACAATGCCACATTCAGGATATCCGCTTCATTTGCATATTTATATGAAATCTGCTCCGGTGTAAGCTCCTGCAAAATAAGATTATCCTTAATAGCATCTGTGTGAATACGATAATTCAACTTTGCTATCTCACGATTCAGATTCCAATTCAGAGACAGTCGGCTGTTTTCGTCGGACTTGAGCCGTTGGTAATCTTTGATGATATAAAGCTTAAATTCCGGAGAAATCCAAGATGCAAATTCAAAAGCTATATCAATGTGCGCATATATCCCACCACCATATCTTCCGGATTTTGTGAACAAACCTATAGCGCCTAATTCATCTTTCCAATTCTTTATTGAAAACACAAACGCATTTGTACCTGCATCTTCTTTAAACGTATCGAAATCGATACGTTTAAAATCAGGATTATGTAAAATTTCCCAAAGTCCAAGAAATTCTACCACGTCTCTTCCGCGCAACCAGTTATGAATTGTAATTCTAGGATCAATGCTTTTATACCTAGCTATATCTGTCAATGATATAAATTCATTCTTAAAATCAGTTGTGTAAATACCTATATCTATGCCTGCAGCATGTATAGTTTCTTTTTTTATTGTCTTTGCCATATATCCTCCGATAAAATCCGATTAAATTGTTCACTTTCGAACAATTTTTGAATCATCTGCAATTTTCTGCAATTCCCTGTAATATGCTAGATAACGATAAGCTGTTCTCCGGCTGACATCACCTTCTGCAACAATCTCTACAAGAGTCTTTCCGCTCTCATACTTCAAAATGAAATCATTGTATGCAGACATCCAAGCTTCATCATGTTTTTTTCGACCACCGAAGTTACGGTTACGAAGCTTTTCGTTTTCCGCCTTAAGCTCGGCAACCTCTTTTTCTAATTCTTTTATTCTCTTAAGGGCTTCATCAAGAGTTGTAACTTTCATTTCGTGCCACCTCGCTTTCTGACACTATTTTAATCCTGCACTGTATTACTGTCAACTTGCTTTTTGACACATGCTCTTTTCTACATCCCTGAGCCTGGATTGTGATAACATTGACTATAATAATCTTTGAGTCGGTCACCAATTTTTTCGTATAAATAAGTTTCTCTGGCTATTGGTACATATACACGTAAACGTTTCCTTATCGTGTCATCATTCATTCGGATTTTATTTTTCTTGTTTCCACGGCATAAGCCCTCCTTAAAATTTGTTAGAGTTGCCTCTACAAATATAGTCAACACTTTTGATATTCCTTATAAATATGAGCCAATTCCCTCTTATCTATCAGTTCATGACCTATAAATGATAATTCCACTATATACGGCATCCAATCGATGAACCGAAGGAAATCATCCACATCAAATGCTGGATCATAATAATTCAGAATGGTGCTAAGTGCAGTTCCGTGCGTACCTATGACAACTGTTTTCCCATTAAACCTGTCAAGGACGTCAAATAAGGCATTGACATTGCGTTCCTTCGTTGAACTGAGGGATTCTCCACCTTGCTCCGCATAATCAAAATTTGTCCACCTTTTAGAAAATTGTCCCATTCCATTTCCGTATTCACCGCACTTCCTCTCGCAGAATCTTTCATCCGTGATGATACTCTTAGAAAAATAATCAGCAGCCGCTTGGATAGTATCTACACTTCTTCTTTCAGCATTTGAAGCACACGCAGCTCTCTCTTTATCATCTGATAATTGAAAACATTCTCACTAGTATACTCGTCATTTACCCGGATTGCTTCGTCAATATCAACATCTCTTAAAGTGAACTCCAGTTTTTCCTCGTAACTGTCAAGATCTTGCCCTATGTTTGCTTCACTTACATCACAGAAATAATAGAAATTTTCCTGTTCAAAAATGGTATCCTCATCTCTATCACTATTTTGTCTTCTCAAAACGCTGCCGTATTCTCTAACGGTTTCCGGTATAACAACAAGACCTGTTTCCTCTCGCACTTCCCTAATGAGCGTATCTATTCTATCCTCATTATCGTGAATTCCTCCGCCAGGAAACTTATAATACTTCTCGACAGGGCTGTATACCATGCGAAGTTTACCTTCTCTTTGTATGATTGCTCTAGCAGACGGTCTTCTGAAAATCCTGAAATCCTCTCTATAATCTTTAAGATCAATTGTAAATAATCTTCTCATATTACCGTTTCTCCTTTTTCCGGACGTATTGGAAAATGCAAACGTACTTTCCTCGTCCACCAATAGCATTGCACGTATAAACTCCTCAACATCATCTTCTGTGTACGGTTAACGGCGTTGGGAAAGAAGAACAACATTTTCTACATGAACAGTATGTGGGAACATATCCACAGGCTGCACCTTCTCCACCTTAAAGCCCTTCTCGCATAAGAACTTAAGATCTCTTGAAAGTGTTGCTGAATCACAACTTACATAAACAATTCTTTTTGGTGCCATTAATACAAGTGTATTAAGAAGTGCCTCATCGCAGCCCTTTCTTGGAGGATCAACTACAACTACATCTGGATGCTTTGCAGAAGCGTCCCCATCTTTACCATAGATTTCAGGAACCACTTCTTCAGCCTTACCCACCATAAAATTAGCGTTTGTGATGGCATTAATCTTAGCGTTATTTTTAGCATCCTCAATGGCCTGAGGAACTATTTCAACCCCATACACTTCCTTTGCCTTTTTAGCAAGAAAGAGCGATATTGTACCAATTCCACAATACATATCCCATACCACTTCTCCTCCAGTAAGACCTGCAAATTCTAAAGCCTTAGAATAAAGCTTCTTGGTCTGAACAGGGTTTACCTGAAAGAAAGATAATGGTGAAATCTGGAATTTAATATCTGCAATAAAGTCCTCAATGTAACTGCTGCCATAAAGAGTTTTACACTCTTCCCCTAAGATTACATTGGTGTCCTTTTTATTCAAATTAAGCATAATAGATGTAATTCTTGCAACACCATCACCCTTAGCTTTTAAGTCCTTTTTTAATTCTTCTGATTCTAAGTCATTAAATCTTGAAGCAGCACTTGTCTTTAATTTACTAAAATCAATTGAAAGTAATTTCTCATTAAGCTTATCTGCCTGCTCTGCCTTTAAGCCATTTCCATTAATTACAAGACAGACCATAATCTGACCTGTTGTAAAGCCTGTTCGTATAAGCACATGGCGAACAAGTCCCTTATGCTTAGTTTCATCATATGCAGGGATATCATTTTCCTCCATCCACTCTTTAACTTTTTGTAAAATGTAGACATTTTCCTTAGCACCAATAAGACAATCCTGGTTATCAATAATTGAATGAGTTCTTCCTGCATAAAAGCCCATAACAATCTTGCCTTCTTTATTTAATCCCACAGGATACTGTGCCTTATTTCTATAATTAAATTCAGATTCCATACCAATAACTGGAAGAACCTCTAATTTAGAATCTCCTGTGAAACCGCCAATTCTTTCAAGATTACCCTCCACTAAAGAACGCTTAAAATCAAGCTGTGCCTTATAATTCATCTGTTGAATCTGACATCCACCACACTGTCTAGCCACAGGACATTTAGCTTCAATTCTATGCTCACTTGCCTTGATTATATTCATTAAACGTCCGTAGCCATAGTTTTTCTTAGCCTTTATAATCTTAGCTTCAATTTCATCACCTATTAATGCATCCTTAACAAATACTGTATAACCATCTACTCGACCAATACCCTCTCCGCTAGTACCTAAATCTGTTATTTTTAATTTAACTATATCGCCTTTATTGTATGACATGTTAATCCTTTCTTTACATAAATTCAGCTTGCAACATATTGTTACAAGCTGTTTAGTCTAATGTCTTTTTAGTTTCTGCTAATTAAACTGTTCTTTTAATATTAGCATCAAGCCATCTATTATATCCAATCCAATCATTAGTATCTTTAGCTTCAAGAGCTTCTCTTAAAGTCTCTAACTTAGCATCAATATTATCAGCCATAGATAAAGCTACAGCTTCTGCAATTGATGGTTTTTTTGGTGAGCCATATTCTAATTCACCGTGATGAGCTAAGATACAATGTCCCATTTCTAATTTAAGTACTTCTGGGAAAGAGTCTATAGCCTTAATCTTATCCATAACCATTTCATAGCCAATCACAATATGTCCAAGGAAATTTCCCTCATCTGTATAATCATTCTTTGGAAATTCTGATAATTCCTTAGTCTTACCTGCATCGTGAAGCATAGCAGCACTTATAAGTAAATCCCTATTTAAAAAATCGTAGTTAGATGCCATCTTATCACAAAGTCTTGTAACTGATAAAGAATGTTCTAATAAACCACCTGTAAATCCATGATGTACTGTTTTTGCAGCAGAAATATTCTTAAAATTCTTAATAAACACCTCATCTTCTCTAAAAAATGCATTAAGAAGCTTCTTTAGATGCTCATTTTTTACACTATCTACAAATGACAATAATTCCTTATACATATCCTCTACATTAAATCTTGTAGATGGTACATAATCTGAAATTTCATATTCATCTTCATTTGCCACTCTAATTCTATCCACTTTAAACTGAAGTGAACCATTATAATTTGAAATCTGGCCTGAAACAGCAACAAAATCTCCTGCTTCAAATTCAGAAATTCCACCTGAATTTAAATCCCAAATCTTAGTATCAATCTGACCTGTTTTATCTGTAAGAATAACATTTCCGTATTCTTTTCCTGTTCTTGTAAGTGCAATACTCTTCGATTTAACTAAATAAACCTCTGACACTCTTTCTCCATCATTTAAGCTTTCAATATATTTCATCTTTTTTCTTGGCTAATGCCATCCTTTCTAATATCATATATTTTGGATAAGTTTAACATTAACATCAAAGCTAAGCTGTGAATAACCTTCTTTATCTTTTCTGTTAACTGTTAATCTCATAGTTTCTCCATCTGATTTCTGATATAGTTTCTCACTAAATAGCTGAATTGTCAAAACCGATTCATTATCAACTTTAGTTATTAAATCACCAGCCTGTAAACCTGCCATATATGCTGGTGAACCCACATCAACAGACATAATATAAACTCCCATTGGAAGATTATATTTAGCTGATAAATCCTTAGTTATATTTTGTGCTGTAATACCACAATATAGGTATCCATGTTTATTAATCATTTCCTGTAAGATTCCCTTTAAATCAGAGACTCCAATTGCTTTAATTGTCGAATCAGGACTCTTAAAATAGATTCCAACTAAGGCACCTAAGTCATTATAAAGAAATGAATAATCATCCCTATCCTTGGTTAGATTAGTTTCAATAATCTCATATCCATTATCTGTTTGGTAACTTATATTTAATCCTGATACTGTACAATAATTAACCGAACTAACCTCACCATGCATCTTACCTGCAACAATTAACATATCTCCCTGACCTATTAAATAGGAATTTCCTAAATCTGCAATAGCTATAGACTTCTTTGTATCAGTTGACACATCACTTGCACTAAATTTATATAAACTAAATCCAAGCTCATCATAGCTTCCCACATATTTAAGGGCTGCTTCACTACCATCATTAAATTTAGCTACTATTTTTTTATTCTGCTTGTTATTATCCTTTATTGCAGAATTAGTTAATACAATATATTCAGAATTAATGTTTCCAACAATCACTGCTGGCATCCTATAAGAATCACTATCATTTAATTCTGATTCAATATCTGTATTTTCATAATCTACCGTAATAATACTTTTAGTACATACATCTACTTTAGACTTAATATTTCGCATGGCATTATCATAGTCATCACCAACACCATCAGTTATATCTTCACTATATTGATCATCCTTATATTCTTTATAATCGTCTTTCTCAATATAGATAATCTCTGTGGTTTTTTCTTTTATCTTCTGTTTTATTATAGGCCATGTTATTCTGCATATTACAAAAGCAATAATACAGGCTAAAAGAATAACTACACAAGCCCTTATTCTTAATAATAGCTTTTTATATTTTCTTTTTGGGCTTTGAACTACAGTTTCTGTATAAAGTTCAAAGTCATTTGTTTCCTTTTTATCTTCGGACATATCTTTCCTCTCTAAATTACAAACCTTATTCACTAGCTTAAGTATATCCAAGCTTAATGAATTATTTATGACATTTATGTTAATATTATACACAAGATTATGGTTTTTTACCTTAAAATAAGATAAAATTAATTAGTGATTATGTAAATAGTTAGGAGAAATTTTTTTGAACAAAAAAGCTTTATATACTTTAGAATTTAACAAAATACAGGAAAGACTAGTATCTCTTGCCTCTTCTAATGGCGGCAAGGCTATACTTAGCAAATTAAAAGTAGAAACAGATATTAATATAATAAACAATAATCTAGAGGAAACTAACGATGCCCTATCAAGGATATATCAAAAAGGATGTCCAGATTTTAGTAAAGTAAGATCTATTAAAGACAGCCTTATGCGTCTTAAGATGGGCAGTTCCCTTAATGCAAGAGAATTACTTAACATTAGCGATATTTTAAGTCTTGCTAAGCATATTAAGGACTTTTATGAATACAGAGATGACTCACTTCAGCCAAGAATTGATTCACTAGATCCAGTAACAAGCCTTAATAATCAGATTAAGCGCTGTATTATTGCAGAAGATGAAATTGCAGATGAGGCTTCAGCTACATTAAGTGATATTCGTAGAAGCAAAAGACTTAGCGCAGATAAGATTCATCAAGAATTAAATAGACTCTTAAATAGCACAAGTGTTAGAAACTGTCTTCAAGATTACGTCATTACATCAAGAAATGGCAGATATTGCCTTCCTGTTAAGGCTGAATATAAATCTCAAGTACCAGGAATGGTACACGACCAGTCATCAACAGGTTCTACACTTTTTATTGAACCTGCATCAGTTGTTAAACTTAACAACGAAATACGTGAACTTGAATTAAAAGAAGAAGCTGAAATTGAAGTAATCCTTGCTAAATTAAGCGAGAACGCAGCACAATTTCAGGATGCAATTCATAGCGACTATGAGATTTTAGTATCCCTTGATGTATGCTTTGCAAAGGGCAATCTTTCAAGAAAAATGAACGCTGCCAAACCTAAGATGAACACTAATGGAATTATTAATATCAATAAGGGACGTCATCCACTTATTGACCCTGAAAAGGTAGTTCCAATAGATATTTATCTTGGAAAAGATTTTAAATTACTTATTATTACTGGTCCTAATACAGGTGGTAAGACTGTTTCATTAAAAACTGTAGGTTTACTTACATTAATGGCACAAGCAGGTCTTAATATTCCTGCACTAGAAAATTCAGACATTGCAGTATTTAATAAGATTTTCGCAGATATTGGAGATGAACAAAGTATTGAGCAATCTCTTTCAACTTTCTCATCTCATATGACAAACCAGGTCTCAATCTTAAGAAACGCAGACCGCAACTCATTAGTACTATTTGATGAAATTGGTGCAGGTACTGACCCTACTGAAGGTGCAGCTCTTGCTACATCAATTCTTAATCACTTAAAAAATAATGGCGTTACAACAATGGCTACAACTCACTACTCTGAGCTTAAGATGTACGCCCTAACAACTAAAGGGGTTGAAAATGCCAGCTGTGAATTTGATGTAGAGACTTTAAGTCCAACATATAAATTATTAATTGGTGTACCAGGTAAGAGTAATGCCTTTGCTATTTCTAAAAAGCTAGGTCTTCCAGAATTTATCTTAAATGACGCTACTAAGCGACTTGAAGAAGACGATATTAAATTCGAAGATTTAGTTACAGACCTTGAGAATACAAGAGCTAGACTTGAAAAAGAAAAAGAAGAAATCGCTTCATATAAAGAAGAAATTGAAAGTCTTAAGGAAAAACTTCAATCTAAAAACGAACGAATCGATCAAAGCAAGGATAAGATTCTTAGACGTGCCAATGAACAAGCTGCTGCTATTTTACAGGAAGCTAAAGACTATGCCGATGAAACAATTAAGGTAATGAATAAAACCGGTATGTCAGTTAAAGAACTTGAAAAGCGCAGAACTGAAGTTAGAACTAAGATTAATAAGCGAAATGAGAAACTAAAGGTTGAACCAACCAAAGTTTCTAAACATACATCTTCTAATATTGAAGACTTTAAAAAGGGTATGTATGTACGCGTACTTACTATGAATGTTATTGGTAGAATTACAGATATTTACCCATCAAAAAAGCAGGTAAATGTCCTTATAGGTAGTTTAAGTACAAAAATGCCTATCAAAAACCTAGAAATACTAGAAAACTACAAAGACCCAGAGGATGCTAAGGCTAATTCTTCAAAATCATCCACTGGCACAAGTAGAATTAAAGTTGGTAAAGCTGCTAATATTAAACCAGAAATTAATCTACTAGGCTACACTGTAGATGAGGCAATTTCCATCCTAGATAAATATCTTGATGATGCTTATATTGCTAAGATTCCTCAGGTAAGAATTGTACATGGTAAAGGAACAGGTGCCCTAAGAAATGGTATCACATCATATCTTAGAGGTGTTTCTTATATTGCAAGCTTCCGCTTAGGAAACATAGGAGAAGGCGACGCAGGCGTTACAATAGTAGATTTTAAATAAACGGAGGATACTAAAATGGCAACTAAACAGAAGGTAATGATAGTTGATGACGACGAAAACATAGCAGAATTAATAGCTCTTTACTTAAACAAAGAGTGCTACGAAACTCTTATTGTTTATGATGGTGAAAGTGCAATATCACAATTTTCTACATTTAAGCCAAACCTTATATTACTAGACTTAATGTTACCAGGGATGGATGGATATCAGGTTTGCCAGGAAATTAGAAAAAAAAGCAACGTTCCAATTATTATGCTATCTGCTAAGGGCGAGACTTTTGATAAGGTTCTTGGCCTTGAACTTGGAGCAGATGACTATATGATAAAGCCATTTGAAACAAAAGAACTAGTAGCAAGAGTAAAAGCAGTCCTTAGACGTTTTCATTTACCACAGCTTTCATTAACAGAAAGCTCAATTTCAAAACGTGCAGAATTCAAGGATTTACTTATTAATCTTGATAATTACACAGTAACCTATTTAGGAAAAACCATAGATATGCCACCTAAGGAAATCGAATTACTCTTTTTCCTTGCATCAGCACCAAACCAGGTTTTTACAAGAGAACAGCTTCTTGATAATATCTGGGGTTATGAATATGCAGGAGATACAAGAACCGTAGATGTTCATATAAAAAGAATTCGTGAAAAAATCAAAGATCACGCAAATTGGTCAATTGAAACAGTTTGGGGAATCGGATATAAATTTGTAGAGAAGAACGAAATTTAAGGAGGCATAAGATGCGATACAAAATGCTTTATAAACACATAGTAATTTATGTGGTTATACTTGTTTTAAGTCTTGTGTTCGTAAATACTATTTGCTACAAATTACATTATCAAGAAGAATACAAAAGACACACAGCAGACATGTATTCTCTGGCAACTAATATATCCACTGAATACACCTTTGATTACTTTAGCGAATCCCATTTAAGAACAATAGAGGTGGAATTAGACACTATTTCTAAGCTAAGCGATACACGAATAATATTTATTAATCCTGATGGAATGGTTCTTCTAGATACTAGATATGAAGGATCATACAATGAATTTATAAATGGACTATATTACATAGAGGACTTTAATTATGGCAATCTAAATGGTAATTATACTGACCACAGCGATTTCTATGGAGTTTTTGATACCCCAGCTATTAATGTATACGCTCCAATTACATACACATATCAAGTTAAGGGATACGTAGTTGTAAGTATGTCTGATGATGCGCTAGCAAGAAAAGTTAATTCAACTTTTTATATAAATTATATTGCCTTAGGATTTGTATTAGTTCTTTCCCTTGCCTTTGTAATTGTCTACTTTTTTCAAATTTATAAGCCAGTTAAAAAGCTTATACGTGCAACAGAAGAATATGGTAAAGGAAACTTTAAATATAAAACCAATATTAAAAATGCAGATGAAATCGGACGCCTAAGCTCGTCCCTAGAATATATGGCAAGTCAAGTTGGAGATATGGATATGTTCCAGCAAAAATTTCTTTCAAATATCTCTCATGATTTTAGATCACCTCTAACATCAATTAAGGGATATCTTGAAGCAATTGAAGACGGAACTGTTCCACCAGAGATGATAAAAAAATATGTCCGAATTATTCTATTTGAAACAGATAGATTAACTAAACTTACAAGTAATATCCTAACTCTAAACGAACTTGATCCAAAATCAGTTAGACTTGAAATAACTACCTTTGATTTAAATTCAATTATACGACACACAATTGAAACCTTCGAAGGTAAATGTAAAGATAGACATATTAATTTTTCTATTATTTATGCCAATTCTAAGGAACTAGTAAAGGGAGATAAAAGTAAGATAGGACAGGTTATTTATAACCTAATAGATAATGCAATTAAATTTAGCCCAGATCACTCAACCATTGCAATTACAGTTAAAGAGCGTGGTGAAAAAGCCTTTATATCCATTAAGGATCACGGTTGTGGAATTCCTAAAGAAAACCTCAATAAGATATTCGATAGATTCTATAAATCAGATTCTTCAAGAGGCAGAGATAAGAAAGGATCTGGCCTTGGACTTTCAATAACTAAAGAAGTTATTAATGCCCATGATGAAACCATCGATGTAGTTAGTACAGTGGGCGGCGGTACAGAATTTACCTTTACACTAGAATTAGCAAAATCAGGAAAACAATAATTAAAAGCCTAAGTTTTGGGACTCTTAAAACTCCCAAACTTAGGCTTTTTTCTTATTTACCAAAAGTAGATAAGATTCTATCTATTTCTTTTGATGCTTCGCTTTTTGTATATTCCTTTATGTCTTTATTTAATCTAACACCATGTTGCATGCATAAAGCATTTAAATACCTTTCCTGGGCTGGTGTAATAGGTGATGTCTTTTTTATACTATAGCTTACCTCAGTAGGCTGATTAATAAGTTCCTCTTCTGGGGCAAGAATAGCTAACTTCTCATATAATCTGTATGCACTTATGGCATCATCATAAGCTCTATGGGAATTACCAGGATCAATATTAAAATGCTCACAAAGGTCTGTTAGTTTTCTACTAGGAAGACTTTTTAAAAGCTTTCTTGATATCTTAAGAGTATCAATTACCTTATTAGGTATTTTTAATTTGGATTGTGATGCAGCAACCTTTAAAAAGCTGTAGTCAAAAGCCACATTATGTCCAAGTATTATTCCATCGCCAATAAATTCAACAACTTCTTTAATAACTTTCTCAATACTTGGTTTACCAACTAAATCAAGATCTGTAATACCAGTAATCTCAGTAATTCTATAATTAAGCTCATGTCCCGGATTAATTAACTGATTATATCTATCTATAATTTCACCATTTACAATTTTTGCCATTCCTATTTCAATGATATGATCATTACTAGGACTAATACCTGATGTTTCAAGATCAAGCGCTATTATTTCATTTATCATTTTATTAATCTATTCCTTTTCTAAAGATTTGAAGACTTGCATAATCCGTTAAGAAAACACTTATCACAAGCCGGTTTTCTTGCAATACAGATTTCCCTGCCAAAAGTAATTATCTGAATGTTATATAAAATCCAATGGTCCTTTGGCAACACCTTCATTAAATCCATTTCAATCTTTAATGGGTCTGACTCTTTAGTAAACCCTAACTTATTAGAAATTCGCTTAACGTGCGTATCCACAACAATACTTGGATCATTAAAGATATTACCCCTAATTACATTAGCAGTCTTTCTTCCAACTCCAGCAAGACTTGTTAACTCCTCTAAACTACTTGGTAGTTCGTCATTATATTTTTCATGAATAATCTTAGCAGTGGCAATAACATTCTTAGCCTTATTATGATAAAAACCAACAGAATGAATATCCTGTTCTAATTCAGAAAGGTCTGCATTAGCAAAATCCTCTACACTTTTATATTTCTTAAAAAGCGTAGCAGTTACTTGATTAACTCTTTCATCTGTGCACTGGGCTGAAAGCATGGTAGCAACTAATAATTCCCATGGATTATTATAATTTAAGCTGCATCTATATTCAGTTCCATAATGCTCATCTAAGAGTCTTAGAATTTCTTTGGTTCTTTTTGTAACCATATTAATTCTCCGTTTCTAACTCTGCCTTTTTTTTTCTCTTTGTTCTCTTCTTTTAGCTCTTTCTAACTTTCTTTGCTTCTTTAAAAGTCTTTTTTCCTCTTCTTGCCCATGTTCCTTCATATATTCCTCATAAAGGTCTGGTCTAAATTTAAGAGTTCTTTCTAAAGACCTCTCATGACGCCATTCATCGATTTTTGCATGATTACCTGATAACAATACATCTGGTACCCTTTTACCTCTAAATTCCACAGGACGAGTGTATTGTGGGTATTCAAGCAAGCCATCAGAAAAACTTTCTGTCTCAGCTGACACATCATTATTTAGTACACCTGGCACAAGTCTTGAAATTGAGTCAATAACAACCATTGCCGCAAGTTCTCCACCTGTAAGCACATAATCGCCAATTGAAATATAATCTGTAACAATTTCTTCTAGAGCTCTCTCATCAATACCTTCATAGTGTCCACAAAGAATAACTAATTCCTCTTCACTAGCAAGTTCCTTAGCCTTAGCTTGACTAAAAGTTTCACCTTGAGGAGTCATATAAACAACCCTAGGCTTAGTTCCCTTAGTTACTATATCTTCATAACACTCAACCACAGGACCTGGCTGCATAACCATACCTGCGCCACCGCCGTAAGGATAATCATCTACCTTTAAATGCTTATCATGTGTATAGTCTCTTATATCTACTGCATTAACTGATAAAACTCCTGATTTAATTGCACGTCCTGTAATACTTGTATTTAACCCATCCATAATCATTTGTGGAAATAATGTTAATACATGAAACTTCATAATATCCTCCGTATATAAAAAAAGCTAAAGCCCTTATTATTTAAGAGCTTTAGCACAAAATTTACTTTAATACTTCTGCAATCTTATTAAGTAAGAATGGGAAGTAACCAGCTTTTAATTCATAACCTGCATTAGTCATTGATGCAGATAAATGACCAGTTTCATCCTTAAATGAATCTGCCACATTAACATATGTGTATCCGCCTGTACTAGCACCTGTACTTAATAAATTGTTATATGTATCAATATCTGCCTGATTAGCTGCATGTGCTGCATTATCATCATACTCTGTACTAATAGGAGTAACTGAAAGAATTACAATCTTAGCACTTGGTAGCTTAGACTTAAGTGAATTTACTAACTCTACCATATAGTTATATGCATCCTGTGCTGTTCTTGTACCATAGTTAAAGTCATTAAGACCAACCATTACATAAACTGTACTAGGATTAATTGCTGCAATACTATCTACATATCCTGATGCTTTATCAGTTGTCATATTCGCATCTGAAACAACTCTATCTGAGCCTACTAATCCGTAATGTGCTAAACCACTCATTACTGAATCTCCAAGGAATGCAGCATTACTATAATAATCGCCTGCGCTAAATGTTTCTTCTGTTGCTTTAGCTGTTACTGTATAAGATTGACCAGTTGTATTGGCTGCTGTTGTTGTTTCTGGAGTTGTCTCCTTAACAGCGCTTTCTGTTTCTGCCTGTGTTTCTACTACACTCTGTGTCACATTTTCTGTTGCAACCTTTGCATTCTTAGTTGATGACTTAACAGGTTTCTTTGCAACCTTTGTTACGACAATCGCTGCAACAACAATAACGATTATCGCCAAACCCCCACCAATAATATACTTCTTAAACTTGTTCCAAGTTCTCATCTTACGGTTAATCTTAATCTTAGCTTTACCCCCGTTGTTGTTATCCGTAGCCATTTAAAAAACCTCGCACTTCTTCTTATTTCGGTTAGGTTAAGTTAATTTTTCTTAGGGCCTAACGATTTACCTAAAAAAAGGTAATGAACAGGGCTTTTGACCCTATTCATTACCATTTTACCACCTTAAGCGACGTAATACAACTGCCGATGTTTTTCTAATACCTATATCAAGCCAACCATTCTTTAAATGATATCCCAATTTATCTATGCTATATCCATTCTCAAAGGTTACCATTATCTGCTCAACATCGTCATCATATCCAAAGCCTGCTTCTATTAAAGAAACCCTTATTCTACGTTCATCATCATTATTATTTATAATAACAACTGCCGCATCATCTCTTGTAAATCTTGAATATGCAATTAAATTATAATCTGAGTACAGAGCCTTATATGAACCAACTCTAAAAACCTTATTCTCATTATGTAACTTAATAATATCCTTATGGAACTGAATCAATTCCTTATCTTCATTGCCCCAAGGATAGGTTCTTCTATTATCAGGATCAGTAAAACCACACACACCAGCCTCATCGCCATAATAAATTGTTGGTGCACCAGGCCAGGTAAACTGCATTACAACAGCTTCCTTAAAGACCGCTTTGTTTACATTCTCAGAAGCCTTCTCCGGTCCAAGAGTCTGGGTTCTACCAACCATCTTATTAGTTCTAGTAAGAAATCTAGAATGATCATGATTAGATAATTCATTCATAGAAATCATATAGCTTTGCTGTCCCATTCTAGCCATATTATGTCTCATAGCCCCAAAGAAATAATCAGGATTACCTAGAGAATCATGTCTATATTCATCACTATGTTTTTCCATACCTGTTAAAAACCAAGTAATCGGCTCCATAAAAGCATCATAGTTCATAATAGTATCCCACTGATCACCTTGTAACCAATCATAAGAATCACCATAATTCTCAGCTAAAATAATGGCATTAGGATTAGCATGCTTTACAACATCCCTAAATTTTCTCCAAAATTCATGGTTATATTC
The DNA here is from genome assembly GCF_000702205.1 of Lachnospira multipara LB2003. Taxonomy (GTDB): domain Bacteria; phylum Bacillota; class Clostridia; order Lachnospirales; family Lachnospiraceae; genus Lachnospira; species Lachnospira multipara_A. The sequence continues at coordinate 192,681 of NZ_JNKW01000004.1, forward strand.
TGCGCTATGTCCTAAATCAGCAGCTACATCAAGTCTCCAACCATCCACATTAAATGGAGGTGAAACCCATTTTCTACCTATATTCAGAATGTAATCTTCAAGTTTTTTAGATTCTTCATAATTAAGAGTTGGTAATGTATCATGTCCCCACCATCCGTCATAAGAATCATTATTTGGCCACTCATTACCATAAAACTTAAAGAAGGAATTATATGGACTTTCGGCCACTTCATAGGCACCAGGACTATACTCGGCATTTGATTTGCTATAGATATGTTCCCTATCTAACCACTTATTAAAAGAACCACAGTGATTAAAAACCCCATCTATAATAACCTTCATGCCTCTCCTATGAATCTCAGCAACTAACTTTGCAAAAAACAAATCACTTGCATCAAGATTCTTAGGGTTAGTAACTCTATCTATATATCTAGTTGCATGAGTATTGTCTTTATCATCCTGTGAAAGAACATCGCCTTCATCAGAAACAATCACTCCAAAATGTGGGTCCACATGATCATAGTCCTGAATATCATATTTATGATTAGATGGAGATACAAAAATAGGGTTTAAATAAATAACTTCAATTCCTAAAGACTCTAAGTAATCAAGTTTATCATATACACCCTTTAAGTCTCCACCATAAAACTCTCTAACGCCCATTGCTGCAGGATATTTTCCCCAGTCCTTAACAGCATTAACGTGTTCGCCAATATATGTGTATTCGTCATCTAATACATCATTAGATTTATCTCCATTATAAAATCTATCAACATAAATTTGGTACATTACTGCACCCTTTGCCCAAGCAGGTGTTTTAAATCCAGGCATTATCTGGAAATTGTAGTAAGGATTAAGATCCTTAGTAGCGCCAATCTGGTTGTAATAACCAATTGCTTTTCCAATTTCAACCTTAAAATAATAGAAAACCCTTTCATTAGTCACCTTAATTGTTGCCTCATAATAATCAAAAATTATGTCACTCTCCACTCTCTTCATGACATATTCCACATTATTAGCTACAAGAATTGCCTTATCTACGTTAAAACGACCAGTTCGAAGACGAATTGCAACTAAATCCCCAGGCATTGGTTCCTCAGGCTTTCTATAATCTATGGTTCCATCCGAAAATAGATGATTTGTATTTAGTGTAGGCTTTACACCACACATAAATACCGCTTTCTTCTCCCACTCTGCTAGGTTCTCAAATGCTCTCATTATTTTCATAAGACACTTCTCCCCTAAGCTATATCTTTAAAATAATTTTAAGACAATTACGAACTTTTTTCAAGATAAAATCTCTTATAATATTAAAAATTATACAAGAAAACCTTCAAAATCAATCATGTAAAAATTTTTTATGTAACGAAAAAAGACGTGCCTTAAGCACGTCTCCTTACGTTCCCATTTCCTCTTAACATACCGTCTGGGGGGACTGTATATTATCGAGAAGGTATTTCACTTATTATGGGGTGTAGCAAAAAATATATAATGTATTGGGGGTTTTTACAGTTATTATAATATCAAATCCGCAACCGAAAGTGTTCACAAACATAACAATAATTCTCAGATTTTTTTGTTTATTTTGCTAAATTGTATTCTGTATACAAAATACAATTTATGCTTTTTTTAGAATTTCGAGCAAAAATCCGAGCTTGTAAACTCAATCTAATCAAATCAAAAAAGCTCCTAGCCATTTAGGCTAGAAGCTTTAATTTTTACTCTGTTACAGTATTATCTGAATCATTAAATAAGCTTTCAAATTCTTCTCTTGTAATCTTTTCTTTTTCAAGAAGAAGGTTTGCTGATTTTTCTAAGACATCTCTATTCTCAGTAATAATCTTCTTAGCTTTATCATAACATTCAGAAACAATTCTCTTAACTTCTTCATCAATTGTTGATGCTATAAGTTCTCCGTATGGTCTTGTATGAGCTAAGTCTCTACCAATAAATACTTCATCTTGTTCTGTATCATAATTAATAGTTCCTAATTTTTCTGAAAAACCATACTTAGTTACCATTGCTCTTGCTGTCTGAGTTGCCTGCTTAATATCCTGTGAAGCACCTGTTGTAATATCATCAAATATAAGTTCTTCTGCTACTCTACCACCAAGGCTTACTATAATGTCTTGTAACATCTTACCCTTTGTATAAAACATTTCATCCTTTTCAGGAAGTGGCATTGTATAACCTGCAGCACCCATACCTGTAGGAATAATTGAAACTGAATGAACAGGTCCAACATCTGGTAATAAGTGGAAGAGAATTGCATGTCCTGATTCATGATATGCTGTAATCTTCTTTTCCTTTTCAGAAATAATCTTACTCTTCTTCTCTACACCAATTCCAACCTTAACAAAAGCAAGCTTAACGTCTTCATTGCTAATGTATCTTCTCTTATTCTTAGCTGCATTAATAGCTGCTTCGTTTAAGAGATTCTCTAAATCAGCACCTGTAAATCCTGCTGTTGTTCTTGATAAACTATCTAAATCCACATCATCTCCAAGTGGCTTCTTACTTGCATGCACATTAAGAATTTCAAGTCTACCTTTAACATCAGGTCTACCTACTACAACTTTTCTATCAAAACGGCCTGGTCTTAAAATAGCAGGATCAAGAATATCTACTCTGTTCGTAGCAGCTATTACAATAATTCCTTCATTTACACCAAAACCATCCATTTCAACAAGTAACTGGTTTAATGTCTGTTCACGTTCATCGTGTCCACCACCCATACCAGTACCTCTGCGTCTTGCTACTGCATCAATTTCATCAATAAATACAATACAAGGTGCGTTTTTCTTAGCTTCTTCAAAAAGATCACGTACTCTAGATGCACCTACACCTACGAACATTTCAACGAAATCTGAACCTGAAATACTAAAAAATGGAACTCCTGCCTCACCTGCAACTGCCTTTGCAAGTAAAGTCTTACCTGTTCCCGGAGGGCCTGTTAAAATAACACCCTTTGGTATTCTTGCTCCAAGATTGGTATATTTATCTGGATCCTTTAGGAAGTCTACAATTTCTTCTAGCTCTTCCTTTTCTTCATGTAGTCCAGCAACGTCATCAAACTTAACTTTATTCTCCCCATCTGAAATAAGTCTAGCTCTACTCTTACCAAAGTTCATCATCTTAGAACCACCGCCGCTTGCTGCTCCGGCTTGTCTAGACATAAATAGTAAGAATAAGACAATTGCTAAAATACTAATGCCAAAAGGTATAATAATTGATACCCATACACTAACTCTAGTCACGTCTCTTAAGACGTAATCCACATTCTCATCCTTTAGTAAATCCTGTACAGATACAACATCTGATACATTAAGCTTTACTATCTGAGAATCCTTAAGAGTAATTGTAAGCACACCAGTCGGCACTTCTGCATTTTGTTTGATGTCAACAGATTCGATTTTCTCATTTTTTACATCGTCAACAAATTGTTTATAGGAATAATTACCAGCCTGCTTAGACATATAGGTAATTCCAAACCAGATCAAACCAATTACAACGATGATAAATAAGTACACTCCAATTCCACCAAACTTGTTGTCCTTCTTTGTCTCCATTAAAGTCCTCCTTGTGAAATTTCTCCTCCCCTAATATAAATGGGATAGCTTAATTTAGTTCTCCTCCAAATGTAAAACTCCAATAAATGGAAGATTTCTATACTTCTGATCGTAATCAAGACCATAGCCGACTACGAATTCATCTGGAATATTAAAGCCATTGTATTTAACATCCACTTCAACTTCTCTTCTTTCAGGCTTATCAAGTAATGTACATACTTCTAAGCTTTCAGGATTTCTTTCCTTTAATAAAGGTAATAATCTAGATAATGTATTACCTGAATCAATAATATCCTCAATAATAATTACGTTCTTTCCTTCAATGCTTTCATCAAGATCTTTCTTAATCTTAACTACACCACTTGATGATGTACCACTACCGTAGCTTGATGCCTGAATAAAATCTATTGTAACAGGTACACTTATTCTCTTAGCTAATTCACAAGTAAAGAAAATGCTACCTTTAAGAATACAAATAAGTGTAACCTCCTTACCTTCATAATCTGCGTTAATCTGCTCTCCTAATTCTGCAATTCTTTTTGAGAGCTCATCTTCTGAAATTAATACGCTAATTGAATGGTTATCCATATCTAATACCTCCGAAAATTTTTTAATGTACGATATAAAATTCAATTATAATGCCGTCTTTTCATTCGTCAAGTGTAATCCAAACATAATAGAAATTAATCAAACATTAATTGTATCATTAAAATCTTTTTTGTATTATTGTCCACCAATGCATCATATGACCTTCTAACTCCTACAGCCCATAAACACTCGTCACCTTGACATATTAGAATACATTCATCTCTATATCTACTAGGAATTTTACGATTAATAAATTCGGACTTTATTCTATGTGAATGGCCTAACCCATCGATTACAATTACATCATTTGTTTGTCTATATCTTATATCTAAACACTCTTTGATTTTATCATAATCAAAACACTTTAAAAAGTCGCTATCCTTATCTTTTATCGAAAAATTATTATCAACTATACTGCACTTAATCGCCTTTAATCTACGAGTTTCATCCTTATAATAAATGTCCTCATCTACATTTACTATAAGTTCATTCTTTATGTCTGATTTATTCACAGTAATTGTTGGTCTATTTTTTTCAGTTCTTTTTTTATCACCATCAACATAATCTATAATTATTTTACCATATTCTTTCTTGGCATATAATCCATAAGGTAAAGAAATTTGCTTGTTAGTGTCTTTATTTATCAATTCTTGTACTTTTTTTACATGAACTTCATAGATGTCTTTTTTCTTCTTAGCCATTCCTACAATTGCTTCATATATTACTCGGCTTTGGATAACAGCATGATACTTGTCTAATTTTTTCACATCAAGACTGACATTATCTTTATGTAATAAGACATCCCTAATCGCCTTTGTAGTTTCTATATTTAGATAGTCCTCAATTTGTGATAAATTCTCTGCAAGCATGGCAATATTATTAACTGCTCTTGCATTAACATTATCTGTTAATGTGGGTATAACTATATTTCTTATGGAATTTCTAGTGTACTCATTGTTAAAATTAGTTTCATCTGTTACAAATTTAAGTCCATTTTCTTCAATATAGTTCTCAATTTCCATTCTCGTTACACATAAAAGCGGACGAATAATTTCATCTCTAACTGGCTTTATTCCACGCATTCCAGATAAATTAGTTCCTCGTGCCATATTCATAAGGACTGTTTCTGCCTGGTCGTTCATATGGTGTGCAACTGCTATTCTTGCATTGTCCTTATCCTTTGCTAGCTCTCTAAAAATCCTATATCTTTCAAGTCTTCCTGCTTCTTCCACCGTTTGATTGTTCTTTTTTGCAAGTCCTATACAATCAATTCTTACAACTTTAAGATTTATATTACGTTTTTTACAAAAATCCACTACAAATTCTTCATCATCAATTGCAGCCTTTCGTATACCATGATTAACATGCACTGCATATAAGTTAATATCAAGCTTATTATCCCTTATATAATCCTGCAAAATAGAAATTAGGCAAATAGAATCAGCGCCTCCTGATAGTCCTACTATCAAGTTGGCGCAGTCTAACATCTTGTTTAATTCAATATAATTGTAAACTTTATTTTTCATGAGCTTTAAAAACTAATTCATCAGGATAAATTAAACCAAATTTATCCTTTGCAATCTCCTCAACAAACTTTTTACTTTTAACATAGTCAGATCTTGCATTAAGCTCATCTGCTCTGTTGTTTTCATCATCTATTAAAGATTCCATTTCACTAATCTGGGATTCTATTTCCTTATTCTTAGCTGAAAGAGTCTTTTTATTATTAATAAGAACTATTGATAATAAAATAAGCACCATAGCTGCTGCCACAATACCTATTAGAGCAGATCTTCGCTGTAGTTTTCTTCTTCTTTCTTTCTCTCTTCTAGATTCCCTAACCATATACTTCTCCCAAAACTTCCTTTAAAGGTAAGTAAACATTTCCTTAGCTTCTTCCTTCTTAACTACATCTTTAACGTCAGTTACCTTTACTTTAACGTTTCTGTTACCAAACTGTATCTCAATAACATCTCCAACCTTAACATCATAAGATGCTTTTGCTACAGTCTCATTTACTAAAACTCTGCCAGCATCACAAGCATCATTAGCAACTGTTCTACGTTTAATAAGTCGCGATACCTTTAAATACTTATCTAATCTCATATTATTCCTCTTTTTCTTTCCTACTTTTGATTAGATTCTATTATATTAGTTATATCTTATTTAGTAAAGTAACTAATGAATTAAAAAGGCTAATTTTTTTCATTTCTTTTTCTTATGTAGCCCTCTATTAAATCAACTGTTCCATCAATACCAAGTTTTGAGCTATTAATACATAAATCATAGCGCTTAGCATTACCCCAACTATTTCTTAGCTGACTATTATGGAAACGCTTTCTATTGGCATCATGTCTTTTTATTTTTTCCTTAGCTGCTTCGAAATCTATGTCGTATTTATTCATAACTCTAGATACCCTTGCTCGATTATCTGCAGTTATAAAAATAGTTATTAGATTATCTCTTCCCTTTAAAACTTGATCTGCTAATCTTCCCACAATTACAAAGCTAGTTCCTGAATCAGCGACTTCATTAAGATAGTCAAATTGTAACTCATTAACCATAGCTCCAATTGAATCCACAACCACATCTGACTCTCTTGAAAAATAAGACTTTCTTTTATATTTATCTGCCACACTTTTCTCTATCTTCACGCTTGTAACTAGTTTATCTAACATCTTTCTATCTATAAAAGAGAATCCAAGTCTTCTAGATAGTTTTTCTCCAATTTCATGGCCTCCAGAGCCAAATTGTCTTCCTATACAAATTATTACTTGTTTATTCACAATAACATCTCCAAACTATTTATTTTTTCACTGTATTTTCACTGTATTTTTATAGTTTAATTTTACAACTTTTTCTATAAAATTCCAAGAAAAGTTTGTTAATTATTTAATTTATTGTATTTCTCTTTTCTAATTAGATAAAAAATGATAGAATGCTTTACATAAAGAATGAGCACTTAAAAGTGCTAGAAAGAGGGAAAAAATGGCATTACACGTAATGGATGAAGCTAACCGTTGTCTACAGTGTAAAGTACCACAATGTCAGAAGGGATGTCCGATTCATACAAATATCCCAACTGCCATACGTTTACTAAAAGAAAATAAACTTGATGAAGCTGGAAAAATGCTTTTTGAAAACAATCCTTTAACTACAGTTTGTAGCTTGGTTTGTAATCATGAAAAGCAATGTGAAGGGCACTGTGTTTTAGGCAGAAAAGGAGCACCTGTTCATTTTTCTACAATTGAAAATTATATTTCTACTACATACGCTAACAAAATGGTAGCTGGACCTAAGCCATCTAATGGCATGAGAGTTGCAATTATTGGATCTGGTCCTGCTGGTATTACAATTGCTATTATTCTTGCAAGATATGGCTATAAGGTTACCATTTTTGAGGGAAAGGATAAAATTGGTGGAGTACTTCGTTATGGTATTCCAGAATTTAGATTACCAAAGTCAGTTCTTGATGATATTGAATATCGTCACCTTGAATTAAAGGGTATTCAGGTTCGTCCTAATACAAGAATTGGCGGTGCTATTGGTATTGATGACTTATTCCGTGATGGTTATAAGGCTATCTTTATTGGTACTGGTGTATGGCAGCCTAATGCTCTTCATATTAAAGGTGAAACATTTGGCAATGTACACTTTGGAATTAACTACCTTAACAACCCTGACAGTTATAAGCTTGGTAAGAAAGTAATTGTTATTGGTGCTGGTAATGCAGCTATGGACGTTGCAAGAACAGCAATCCGTAAAGGTGTAGAAGACCTTACTTGTGTATCAATCACTAAGGAAGTTGCAGCTAGCCAGTATGAATTCTCATATGCGCAGCTTGAAGGTGTTAAATTCCTTTACAATCTAAAACCTGTTGAGATTTTAGATGAAGGTATAATTCTAAGAGAAGTGGAAGAAGCTGAGGATGGAACCCTTACAGATATTCCAGGAACAGATAAGCTTTATGAAGCTGATAGTATTATTGTATCTATTAGCCAAGGTCCACAAAATACAATAGTAAATACAACTAATGGACTTAAGGCTACAAGTAGAGGATTGCTTGATGCTGATGAAACAGGACACACATCAAGACCTGGTATTTTTGCTTCAGGTGATGTTGTTAATGGTGCAAGAACTGTTGTTGAAGCGGTAGCTCATTCAAAAGTAGTTGCTGAATCAATGCATGAATATATGCAATCTCTTGCAAAGGACGAGCAATAATTTAGGCAGATAATATTTTTTTCATAAAAAATTTAAATGTAAAAAACACTGTGAATTAGAAACAAATCTAGTTCACAGTGTTTTATTTATGCTTTATTTATGTCTTATTTGTTCAATAGTTTAAAATCAACTACATACCAAACATCATTTTTCTTAATCCATATTAATTTCATATGTGTTGGATATTCTCTAACATCTCCACTATTAGTTGTACACTTAGGCGTAACACTTACCTCAACACTGAAGCAATCGCTTGTATACTGCTGATAATTGCTAATTGTTGCCTCTCCATAATCTAAACTCTTAGGTGTTCCATTCCATGAAATGGCAGCTGCAGCATTAGCATAAAGTTTTCTTGCATTACTTCCTGAAAGAACATAACTTGTTATGGTATCCACCTTCTGAGTTCGTAACACATAATCAATATATTCATGAATATATGATTTTACCCTTTCTTCTACAGAAGTTATAAACTCCTTACTGCAATCAAAGGAATATTCATACATTACCGTTTTATCATTCTCTGTTACTACATTCTCAGCCTTTAATTCCTCTTTTGTTACACCAGCAACAACCTTAACATTTAAGTTTCCATATATACCATTTAAGGTATAGGTCTTATATGTTGGCATTTCCACATAATCTTCTACATATTCAAGATCAACAACTGCCTCATCATTGGAGGTTACATATGTATTCCCAAGTTCTATATTATTCACACTTACAGTTGCATTTCCTGGTGCTTTTATAGTTACTGTTCTTGCTTCATCAACTATGCCCTCAATTGATGCCACTTCATAAATTGGCATATTAAAGGCTGCCTTTTTATCTTTCTTGCTTAGTCTAATTACACCCTTTTTCTTGCCGTCTTTTAATAGGTAATAAGCGGGTTCATCAGCAGAACCATCCCCAATTTTTTTGTTGTAAGACCATTCACCAACCAACTCATTTTTAAAAACCGTCTCAAAATTCTGCTCTGTCTCAAATTCCGTTAAATCCACCGAAATATATTTCTTTATATTTTTTATGTCCGATTTATTCAACTCATCCACATACTCTTGTACTAAACTTTCTGGTCTGGATTTTTCATATACTGTTAAGTACTCCCATAAAACTCCCCAAACTGCAATAATACACATAATTACAATTATGACTATTGCTAAATATATCTTCCAGAAAACTCCTTTCCCTTTCTTCTCCATTTTTACTCTCCCCTTTATTAACTTACTTTACAATAAATGCTGTTGGAATTAGTCTTGAACCTGTTAATGGAGAAGCGCTATTTACATACTCTCCATTATAATAAAGAACTGTTGAGCTTCCTCCATCAAGGTTATATGCATTTACTGCACCATATTCAAGCATTACCTCTATAACATCTGCAAAAGTTGCACCAATACTATTTATCTGTCTTCCATCTATTACAAGTAACAATACGCTTCCATCAGCACACTGTCCTATTGCTGTCCTTGGATTAATACCACTACCTGAGCCATTAACAAGTGTTGGTTCACCATTTACAATTAATGTAGGACCATAAAAGCAACAATCTCTTATCCCTCTATCAATTGCTTGTTGGCCTGTCATTGTTCCTACAACTAATATGTTATTCTTATCAAAACCTGCTATATCATAGGCCTTGTTCTTATCGCCATATTTAAATACACCATTAGAAATTACAAAACCTATAGGAGTTCCACCTGCTCCCATTCCGTTATCATCTTGAAAACCACCGCCATTTATTCCAGCGACTGCCCCATAATTTTCAACAATTTCTCCAACATGAAGCCCATATCCACCGAAATTATTTACAGTTCCAACTTGAACTCTTGATGGATCTTTAACCTTTAAAATGTATCCGTTATAAGAGCCTCCATTAATTTCTATTAACTCAATATCATCACTTGTATCACTTGCAACACCAGTATCTGCTGTATCAGCTTTATATGCATTGGTGATAAGAGAAGTATCTGTTATTTCATCTGTTAGCTCTACAGAATTTTTTTGCTTAATCTTTGCAATTTCACTAGCTGGTAAAAAACTTGTTGCAAGAAATTTACCTGCACTTGTTTCAAGCACTGTATTAACAAAAAGATTCTTAGCTGACTCAGATGGTCCATGCTCTATTATTAATACAATTCCTAGTATCCCCACCACAAATAAAACTATAGCTGTAAAAACACTAAGTAAAATTCTTACAATCACTTTTTTAGCTGTTAATCTATTAGTTTTTTCTGATTTTTTATCCCTTTTAGATGCCTTTGTCTTATCTTCACTCTCATCTTCAAGACTAATAAGTTCATCATCATTTATATCCTCATCTAGCAAATCATCATCTAATAGATCATCAGAATTATCATCTAACAGATCATAATCTTTCTTGATAAAAACGTCCTTAGGCTCTAAGCTGTCTAAATTATTTAGATTCTTTATGTCTTCTTTTTCTTTAACACTATCAAGATCTAACACATTGACATCACTTGTCTTTAAGTCTTTTATCTGATTCTCAGATTCAATATCCTTTTTATTCAATGCGTTTTTTTCTTCTTTTTTTAAATAGTCCTCACTAGCCGTTTCTGTTCTCTGACGCCAATTTGGATTATAACCCCAGATTTTTTTGTCATTCTCACAAATCTCGTCTTTTGATAATTCTATCAAATCGACTTCAATGTCCTTTTCTTTTTTTCTCAACATTTCCCTCTACCTCTAAATTTAAAAATCCCCTATGTCCATTTTAGACAATTTATATCTATCTAATAAAAATATTACTCTATTATATGTTAAGATTCAAGTAAAAAGGATTATATCGATATAAAAAATATCAATATAATCCTATAATTTTTAGAATTTCATGTCTTATTTATCCATGTCAAATTCTATTAAATATTAATTTGTACTAAAGCGATTACTCTCCCAAAATTGCTTTCGCTTTATCGTATGAATCTACATGAATGTAGATATCACATTTACTACTTTTGCCGAAATTCATAAATTTAAGAAGACCTGTATGTAAATTCCATTTCTCAAAATATGAAATGTTATTACGTCTAAGAACTCTTTCGATCTTCCTGCTCTCTTCCATAGTAACATCGGCTTTAAGTAGACGTTCTGTTGTCATAATCTCTGCCACTTAAAACACCTCAATTCTAGTTTACCCCAAATTTTATCCACTTCGGACGTTTATATACTAAACTTAGTTTAGCTACAAATCCCTTCTATCTTCATTTATTATAGCACATTTGTTTTTTTAAAATCTACTATTTAATTTAACGTTTTAGGACAAAAATTAAAAAGAAAATTAACTTGTATGACAAGTTATGGTAGTTGTATGACATTAGTATTGACATATATTAGTTTAAAGCGTTAAAATATCTTAAAACACTTAGATCTCATCTAAGCTTATATTGGAAGGGAGACTTTTTATGGTAGAGAAGAAAAACATTGATTGGGCCAATATTGGCTTTGGTTACATGAAGACAGATGCAAGATATGTAACAAATTTCAAGGATGGAGCATGGGATGAAGGATATATAACAGATGACGATAAAGTCGTTTTGAACGAATGTGCAGGGGTTTTACAGTACGCTCAGACTTGTTTTGAAGGTCTTAAGGCATATACAACTAAGGATGGTCACATTGTAACATTTAGACCTGAACTTAACGCTAGCAGATTAGATGATTCATGTAGAAGACTTGAAATGCCTGTTTTACCTGAAGGAAGATTCCTTGAGGCAATAGATGAAGTAGTTAAGGCTAATGCAGCTTGGGTACCTCCTTTTGGTTCAGGTGCATCACTTTATATTAGACCTTATATGTTTGGTACTAATCCAGTTATTGGTGTTAAGCCAGCTGACGAATACCAATTTAGAATTTTAACTACACCTGTAGGACCTTACTTTAAGGGTGGCGCTAAGCCTATCGTTATTAAGGTTTCAGATTATGATAGAGCAGCACCTCATGGTACAGGTAATATTAAGGCTGGTCTTAACTATGCTATGAGTCTTTATCCAATCGTTAAAGCTCATGAAGAAGGCTTTGCTGAGAATATGTATCTTGATGCTGCAACACGTACTAACGTTGAAGAAACTGGTGGTGCTAACTTTATCTTTATTACTAAGGATGGTAAGCTTGTAACACCAAAATCAGACAGTATCCTACCTTCAATTACAAGACGTTCTATCGTTCATGTTGCTAAGGAATACTTAGGACTTGAGGTTGAAGAAAGAGTTGTTCCTTTTGAAGAAGTTAAGGATTTTGCTGAATGTGGTCTTTGCGGTACAGCTGCTGTTATCTCACCAGTAGGTAAGATTAATGATCACGGTAAGGAAATCTGCTTCCCAAGTGGCATGGATGAAATGGGTCCTGTAACTAAGAAGCTTTATGAAACACTTACAGGAATCCAGAAAGGTGAAATCGAAGCACCTGAAGGTTGGATTCACAGAATTATGTAATTATCTAACAAACCTTTATAAACTTTTTTATTTTTTTGCAAAAAGTGTTAGCTGTTTTGGCTAACACTTTTTTCTTATTGCAAAAGCCATATTTAGGCTTTACAATAAACAAGGTTTTACACAATTTAATTTTATAGGAGTTATTATGATATTTTCTAATAAGGATCTTAAAAAACTTATTATTCCCTTGATGGGAGAACAGCTTTTATCATTAACTGTTGGTTTTGTTGACCAGTTAATGGTGTCTCAAACCGGCGAAGCTGCTGTTGCCGGTGTAGCCCTAGTAGACAATATTAACAGATTAATTATTCAAATCATGGCTGCCCTTGCAACAGGTGGTGCTGTTGTATGTAGCCAATACATTGGTGCTGGTAGGGATAAACAGACTAAAAAGGCTGCAGGACAACTCGAATTAGTTTTATTTACCTTTGCCTTTATTATGATGGGAATTTCTGTACTTTTTGCAAGACCGTTACTTTCCGGAATTTTTGGTAATACTCAAAAGGCCATTATGGATTTTGCAGTTCTTTACTTTACAGTAACTGCCATATCCTATCCATTCCTTGGTATTTATAATTCCGGTGCTGCTATCTTTAGAAGTGTTGGTAATTCCAAAATCAGCTTATATATTAGTTTACTGATGAACGTTGTTAACATCCTTGGAAATGCTATTTTCGTTCTTTGCTTTAAATGGGGAGTTTTTGGTGTGGCACTATCAACTCTCATAAGTAGAGTTATTGGTAGTGGTGTAATGAGCTACTTTATAATGAGAAAGCAAAGTCCAATAAGGCTTAACCAAATTGCTGACTACATACCTGATTTTTCACTTATTAAGAAAATTCTCTTTATTGGTATACCATCCGGTGTGGAAAATGGAATGTTCCAGATTGGTAAACTTATGGTTGTTCGTATGGTTACTAGCCTAGGTCAGGCTTCCATTGCTGCTAACTCTGTAAGCTACACAATTATAGATTTTGCTAATATTCCAGCAAGTTCTATGGGGCTTGCCCTTATTACAGTTGTTGGACAGTGTATTGGTGCTGGTAAAAAAGATGAGGCTAAACACTATGTTAAGAAAATTCTTCTATGGTCATACATTGGAGACTGGATTTGTAATATAACACTATTCTTTATAGGTCATTACATTCCTACATGGTTTAACTTATCTCCTGAAGCTGTGGATATTGCCACTGTGGTACTTAGAGCCTTTAACATTACATCTTTATTTATCTGGCCATTATCCTTTACTATGCCAAATGCCCTTAGAGCCGCAGGGGATGTTCATTACACCATGATAGTAAGTATTCTATCTATGTGGATATTTAGAGTAGGTAGTAGCTATGTCTTTGGTATTATACTAGGCTTTGGAGTTCTTGGTGTTTGGATTGGAATGTTTGTTGACTGGGCATGTAGATCTGCATTTTTTACAATTAGATTTCTTAATGGAAAATGGATTCAGAAAAAATCCCTTGTTAACTAAAATAAAATGTGCGACTGCAATTTGCAGTCGCACATTTTAGTATAAAGAAAACCGTTGAACACTTTTTACCTTCGGCTAAAGGCATCTATCTATTTATTCGTAAGCTACAACTTCTGTATGAAACTTAGAATAATCCTCTCTATTCTCCTTAGTAAAGGCAATTGCAGCTCTTGGATGCTGATTTGCCTGACCTGTTATAATATATGGAATATCTGAACCCCATGTAATTCCCGCTTTTTTTAATGGAAGCATATGCTTCTCGATAAATTTAAATACAGATGCTATCTTATACTTAGGATTTCTTAAAAATCCTAATAATAGTTCTGTAGAACAGTTACCTGCTCCTCTACCCATTCCATTCATTGTTGCATCTAAATAACTAATTCCAATTGATGCTGTCTGAATTGTATTGGCAAAAGCTAACTGTTGATTGTTGTGAGCATGAATACCAATTGACTTATTGTACTTCTCGCCTATTGCTAAGTATTTCTCAGCTAAGCGACACATCTGCTCTGGGAATAGTGAGCCATAGCTATCAACTAAATAGATTACATTGGCTGAGCTCTTACCAAGCAATTCTAGAGCTAAGTCAAGTTCTGTTTCTGATGCTGTTGAAATAGCCATAATGTTAACTGTAACCTCATATCCCTTCTTAGCAAAATCTTCTATCATCTCTATCGCTGCAGGAATCTGATAAATGTAAGTAGCAACTCTAATAAGATCTACCACACTCTCCGACTTTGGTGGTATATCATTTAAATCAGTTCTTCCTACATCTGCCATTACAGCAATCTTAAGATCTGTATTATTATCTCCTACCACTGCTCTAATGTCTTCCTCATTACAGAATTTCCATTTACCAAAATCCTTAGGATCAAAAACTTCCTTAGAAGCCTTGTAACCAAATTCCATATAATCAATTCCAGCAGCTACATTAGCTTTATATAAATCACGGACGAAATCATCAGAGAACTCAAAATTATTAACAAGCCCTCCATCACGTAATGTACAATCAACTACTTTAATATCTGGCCTAAATGAGGTTAAATCACCTTTTTGTTCTAACACAATACTTTCCTCCTGTTATTTTTTAATCTTTACTTTAAAGCGTTACGCTTTAAAGTACTAAAATGTATTATAAGTACTTTTTCTTTTTATGTCAACAAAAAGCTATAAAAAAAAACAAATGCCAATCCTTATTATTGATTTTATCACAAAACCTTAATAAGTATTAGCATTTGCTTAAAAATTTATATCATTTTTACATTTCTAATTTCATATCTCCTGGTTTAACAAAACCAATTTTCTTTAGTATCATATTAAAAATCACTGATAGAACTGCTGGTAACACAATACAAATTAATAGTAAACCAATCCAGTCAAAGGCAGTAATTCCTGCCTTAATTCCCTTTTGTATATCCCCTAGCCAACCTGTATAAACTCCAAGAGGTCCTACCATTCCGCAAGTTCCCATACCTGATGAAACTGCTGCACCATTCATCTGTAGCTTAAATACACATGTAGCTATTGGGCCTGTTATTGCTGATGCAAGTATTGGCGCTATCCAGATTTTCGGATTTTTTACTATATTACCCATCTGTAACATTGATGTTCCAATACCTTGGGAAATAAGGCCTCCCCAACCATTTTCTGAAAATGATATTACTGCAAAACCTATCATTTGAGCACAACAGCCTGCAACTGCTGCTCCACCTGCAAGGCCAACAAGACCAAGGGCTGCACAAATTGCTGCTGATGAAATTGGTAGTGTTAAGAAAATTCCCATCATCACTGAAACAATAATTCCCATTAAAAATGGCTGTAAATCTGTTGCCCACATAATAATGTTTCCAAGCCATAGTGCTGCCTTTCCAATTGGTGGCGCTATAAGACTAGAAACTAATATTCCCACAACTATTGTTACAAGTGGTGTAATTATAATATCTATCTTTGTTTCCTTAGATACTGCTTTTCCACACTCTGCTGCAATAATTGAGATAAAGTAAACTGCTAATGGTCCACCAGCTCCACCAAGTGCATTAGCTGCAAATCCCACTGATACCATTGAAAATAATACTAGAGGGGGACACTTTAGAGCATAAGCTATAGCAAGCGCCATTGCAGGACCGCTCATAGCTGATGCAAGTCCTCCTACTGTATAACCTGTGTTATTTATTGTTGCTACTGTTTTTGTAAATACATCTATAGAAAACTGTGTTCCTATAGCATTAAGTATTGTTCCAATAAGTAATGAACAAAATAGACCTTGTGCCATAGCGCCTAATGCGTCTACACCATATCTTTTTAAGGATATTTCTATATCCTTTCTTTTAAGGAAACCTTTTATTTTTTCCATAAAACCTCCCATTAATATTTTTACTTTTTCACTACATTTTCAAGGAAATCATCCATTAAACTATTAAGTCCTAATAGATATTCCTTGGCATTACCAAACTTGCGTTTAGTTACCTTCCATCTAAAGCTTGCATCCTTTATGTTAAATTGCAATGCTCCCCCAAATCTTACTAAGAATGCATCTAATGCGTCAACATCTATTTCTGATTTTGGTGAAATTGACATATTAGTAAACCACTGTGAATTACCAGTTCCGCCTATGGCATTATTTAATCCGCCCTTAATTTCTATAAAGCCGATTTTATGTGCCTTTGCCTTTATTAGAGCTATCATTGTTAGATTATGAGCTGATGCTGGCATTTCTCCATATCTGTCCGTCAACTCATCTTCCATATCATTTAATTCATCTAATGTTTCAATAGCTGCAATTCTTTTATAAACATCTAACTTTTGGAACTCGCTTTTTATATAGCTTGATGGAATAAAAGCGTCCACATCTAAGTCTATGGTTGTTTCAAAATCATATTCATTTTTTATGCCCTTTAGATTGTTAACTGCCTGATTTAACATCTTACAATAAAGGTCATAACCTACTGCTGCCATATGTCCATGCTGACTTCTACCAAGAACTGAACCTGCGCCTCTAATTTCTAGATCCTTCATAGCTATCTTAAATCCACTACCAAATCCAGCAAATTCCTTTATTGCACCTAATCTTTTCTCTGCTATTTCACTTATCATTCTGTCTCTTTTATACAAGAGGAAGGCATAAGCTGTTCTATTACTTCTACCTACTCTACCTCTTAACTGATAAAGTGTTGAAAGCCCGAAATTATCAGCATCTTCAATTATCATGGTATTACAATTAGAAATATCCATACCGGTTTCAATTATGGTTGTACATACTAATACATCTATTTCATGATTGATAAAATCGGACATTATTTTTTCTAATTGTCTTTTGTCCATCTGCCCATGGGCTACTGCAACCACTGCTTCATCCCCCACAAGACTTTGCACATGAGCTGCCATATCTTCTATGCCCCTTACCTTATTATAGACATAGAAAACCTGACCATCTCTTGCTAATTCACGATTTATAGCTTCCCTTATCATCTCATCATTATGTTCTGTAACAAAGGTCTGAATTGGTATTCTATCAACCGGTGGTTCCTCTAATACGCTCATATCCCTAATTCCTACCAAACTCATATGTAGAGTTCTAGGAATTGGTGTTGCTGATAGGGTAAGAACGTCTATATTTTCCTTAAGTTTTTTAATTTTTTCCTTATGAGTTACACCAAATCGCTGTTCCTCATCAATAATTAGAAGGCCTAAATCCTTAAATTCCACGTCCTTTGAAAGGAGTCTGTGTGTTCCTATTACAATGTCAACCGTTCCCTTTTTAAGTTTTGCCACTGTCTCTTTATTTTGTGCAGAGGTCTTAAAGCTTGATAACTGCTCTACTGTAACCGGGAAATCCTTTAGTCTTTCCTTGAAATTGTTAAAATGCTGATTACATAGAACTGTTGTAGGAACAAGGTAAGCTACCTGCTTGCTATCCTGAACTGCCTTAAATGCTGCTCTAATAGCTACTTCAGTCTTACCATATCCCACATCTCCACATATAAGTCGATCCATAACTCTGCTTGATTCCATATCTTTTTTGGTATCTTCTATGGCATTTAGCTGATCTAGTGTCTCCTCATATGGGAACATTTCCTCAAATTCCTGCTGCCAAACTGTATCTGGAGTAAATTCAAATCCCTTTATCTTAGAACGGGTAGCATATAATTCAACTAAATCCTTAGCCACCTCTTCAACTGCGGACTTTACCTTACTCTTAGTTTTTTTCCATTCCACAGAATTTAATTTATTTAGCTTTGGTTTTTTCTCAACGTCAGCTGCTGCATATTTTTGCAATCTATCTATCTGAGTTGCAAGTACAAATAGATTACTGTTACCATCATAAGCGATTTTTACATAATCCTTCTCTACATCATTAACGACAATTTTTTCAATGCCCTTATAAATTCCTAAACCATGGCTTTCATGCACTACATAATCCCCAACATTTAAGTCATTAAAGCTTGCAATTGTATTTCCATTTTTCTTAGCTTCTTTCTTTCGTTTAAGCCTTTTCTTCTCCCTATCTGTAAAAATATCACTCTCTGATATTACTACAAAATTAATAAGGGGATATTCAAAGCCTGCATGCAAGCTTCCATAAGTAAACATAATAGTTCCTTTTTCATATTCCTTAGAAAAATCTTCACTATAAAAGCTCTCAATTCCAAGCTTACTAAGGTCATCAACTATTCTTTTTGCTCTAGTTCTTGAGCTAGATACCAGTACTATTTGATACTTATTTTTCTTATATTTTGCAAGGTCTGATACAAGGTACTCAAAACTATTATTATATGAACTTATACTTCTTGTCTCTAAATTAAGGCTGTAATCCACCTTATTATGCTTATAGGCAAAATCTAGGGTTTGTAGGGCTAGCTTTTTAAAATCCCTTAAATTGGCCATTATTTCATCTATGCTTCTAATGAGACTAGTCTGTGCTGGAATTACCATACCACAGGATAATCGATTCTTCATGCTTTCCTCATATTCATAGGAAACTAAATCTGCCTTCTCCTTTAATCTATGTAACTCATCAAGTACCACTAAACAATTATTCTTTGGCAAATAATCAAGGAATGACACGCATTTTCTTGAAAATACCTTTATAAACTTAGAAAAATCCCTAGTTCTTATGGCATCATCTACTAGCTTTCTTGTGGCATTTCCTGCATCAATATCTTCCTTACTACGTCTCTTTTTATCAATGTTAAAGCGCTTTAACTGTTCGTCTCTTTCCTTTTCTATTTCTTTTAAGCCATTTTGGATTTCTTCTTCATCAAAAATAAACTCTGTTGCGGGAAAAATCCTAATTTCCTTTAATTTTTCAATTGAACGCTGGCTCTCCACATCAAAATATCTAATGGAATCTATCTCATCATCCCAAAGCTCAATTCTTACAGGCACTTCCTGTGTATATGGGAAAATATCAATTATTCCACCTCTAACACTAAATTGGCCTCTACCTTCAACTAATGGCATTCTCTCATATCCTATTGCCACTAATTTCTTCTTTAATTTATCTAAGTCAATTATGTCATCCGTCTTAAATTCTAATGTGTTATCTATGTATTTTTCAATTGGAATCAGAGTATCTGATAAGGCGTCTATTGTGGTAACTATCATTAACTTATCGCTATTAATTATCTTATCAATTACACTAATTCTTTCTCCTTGTATCTGATTACCTGAAATATCAGCATTGTAAAAAATCGCATCCTTGGCAGGATAATACACTACATTTTTATTAAAAAAGAGAGCGTCCTCCACTATCTTTCTAGCCTTTATTTCATCACTTGTAACCATTAATACAAAATTATAAGCACTTCCTATTGCACTTGCTATATGAACTTTTTGAGTATCTATACAGCCTGATATAGATACAAGTTTTCCGCCATCGCTATTTAACACATTATTAAGTTCTTTAACACCACTTAAATTAAGTACCGGTTTAAAAAATGTATCCATATTTTCTCCTTTTTAATTAAACTTGTTCATGGCAAACTCTACTGATTCATCAAGCATTGTTTCCACTGCCTCACAAGCTCTAGTTCTTGCTTGCTTTAAAGTGGCTTCATCTTCCTGTTTAAATCTGCCTAATACCCAATCTGCAAGATCCCATCCTGATGGCTTATTACCTACACCAAACTTAACTCTCTTAAATCCATCTGTACCTAAATGGGCAATTATACTTTTAATTCCGTTGTGTCCGCCAGCACTTCCCTTTGGACGAATTCTTAACTTGCCCACATCTAAACTTATATCATCAAAAACAACTATAAAGTCATCAATATCAGCCTTATAATAATCCATTACTGCTCTTATACATTCACCTGAATTATTCATATATGTAAGTGGCTTTACAAGTATTACCTTATTTCCATTAATTACACCCTTACCAATCATTCCGTTAAATTTTGATGTATCTAAACTAATATTGTGCTTATCTGCTAATTCATCTATTACCATAAAGCCTGCGTTATGTCTTGTATTTACATAATCCTTTCCTGGATTTCCTAATCCTGCAATTATATACATAATTTTACCTCACTTTTTTACATGACTAAATACACACAAAAAATACATTTCACGCACTTTTCCTGTGTAAACTAATCTTATCACCAAATTACTTGGTCAACAAGATTGTTAACGTGCTAAATAATCTACTATATTTTGACTAAATATTATGATATAATCTTTTTAAATTTGATTGTATATAAAAAATTTAACACAATCTAAAGGAGGAATTATGTTACAACTACAAAATGTAAATAAGCGATACTCTCATACTGTCGCAGCTGACAACCTTAATCTAAGTCTTGAACCCGGTAATGTCTATGCACTACTTGGTCCTAACGGTAGTGGTAAATCTACTTTTATGAAATTAATCGCAGGACTTGTTAAAGCTGATTCAGGTTCTATTTATTATAAAGGGAATCCACTTTCATCAAGCGATAAAGCTGATATTGCATATATGCCTACTGAAAGTTTCTTTTACTCATATATGACAGCTAGAGATATTAGCAAATACTTTTGTGATTTTTTCCCAGATTTTAATCCTGATAAATTTGCTAAAATGCTAAGTGATATGGACTTACCTGATAACTTAAAGGCATATAAGATGTCTACAGGTATGCTTGCTAAATTAAAAATTGCAGTTTCTCTTTCAAGAAGCTCTGGTGTAATGATGCTTGATGAACCTCTAAACGGTATTGATATCATTGCTCGTGAACGTATGGTAGCAACAATTGCAGCAAATTCAGGAGCTGGTCGTATTATGCTTGTTTCTTCTCACTTAGTTGATGAACTTGAGCAGGTTTCAACTCATGCTATCTTCATTAAGCATGGTCAAATTATAAACGCAGGACCAATCGCTAGTCTTAGAGAACAAACTGGTCTTAGTCTTGTAGATCAATACAAGAGAATTTACGCTTAAGGAGGATTATCATGTTAAAACTTATTAAATACGAATTTAGAAAAAATATAACACCAGTACTTATATTCCTTGGTATTCTTGCTGTTTTTGAAATTTACTTTCTTGTAAGTTACAACAATAGAAACGATGAACATATTGCACTTGCTATCTTAGGACTTATACTTACAGCATCTATAGCATATTTTGTTGTACTTGCCCTTGGAATTAGTTCATATAGTAAGGAACTTAAAAACAAGACAATTTATCTTATTTTTATGACACCTAATTCAACTATTTCTATTATTCTTTCAAAATTAATACATGTTGCAATTACAGCTTTAATTGTTGCACTTATTTTTGTTGGCATTGGTGTTTGGGATATTCAATTATACGCTAATATGCTTACTGAGTCATCTTTTAGCGCCTTTGATGTATTAGATATTGTATTACAGTCATATAACATGAGCCTTTCAAGCTTAATAGCTTCTCTTATCGGTTTGACTATTTGTTCATTAATTGTATTCCTAACATATGTTGTAATGGGATACTTAAGCATAACTTTATCAGCTACTCTTCTTTCAAATAGCAAGGGAAAGGGCTTCTTATCTGTAGTATTTTATGTTGTATTATTTGTAATCAACATTTTTGTAATTGATGCTCTTCCAAAAATCGGAGAATATCCTGAAACAATAGCTGATTACGTATATCAGCGTTTACCTCAAACAATTTTTGAACTTATTTTTATGGTTATTATGGTTTGGGCAACTGCTTACCTTCTTGATAAAAAGATAAGCTTATAATTAAACATTATTTTAAAGGGGCATGTAGTAAATACTTACTACATGCCCTCTTATTATCTAATAAATTAATTATTTATTATTATTCTTCTTCTTTCTTTCTAGAAGTTACTGTCATTGCTGCTAATGAAATTGTTGCTGCCATTGCACAAGCTCCAAGTACGAATCCCTTGTTATCTCCTGTGCTTGTTGTGTCAGCTGCAACTTCCTGTGTAGTTTTTTCTGCGCTTTCAACTGCCTTAGCTTCATTTGAAACCTTAGCTGTATCAGCTGCAACTTCACCTTCATCTGCTGCCTTTGCCTCTTCCTTTGCCTCTTCCTTTGGTTCTTCCTTTGGCTCTTCCTTTGCCTCTTCATTAGTATTAGGCTTTGTAGCTATCTCTTCCTCTGCAACAACTACATTAAATGTTGCCTTTCCATCACTAGAAAGAATTACTATTTCATGTTTACCACCTGCAAGTGTCTTAGTATAATCACCAGTTAATTCAACTACTGTTGAACCTTCATAAGCATTATAATTAGCCTTATCAAGCTCTACTCCATCTACGTAAACACCTTCAAACTTACTAAAGTCTGCTGCTGATCTTAGTTTTATTACATCACCAGCCTTAACTGTAGCGCCATCACCTTCTAGGCTTTCATAAACAATGTCTTCTACTGCCTTTCCTGTTAGTTTACCTGCTGCCATTAATTCATTAATCCATTCACTACCAACAAAGTTTTCCATTGTTATTTCTGTGCCATCACTTAACTTGTTGTCTGTAAGTAATACGCTCCAGTCTACTCTCTTGTCTGTATTTACTGCATTTCCATTAGGGTCTACTGAATTATATTCATAACTTAATTTTGACTTACCTCCAAGTGATGAGTTCCAACCTTCATCTGCAATGAGAAGTCTTTCTTCTCCATCATAGAAATTAGTTGTATCAATCTTAGTATTATAGAATACTACTTCAGCTGTATTAGCTTGCCATGGTCTACCAAAGTAACCTTGCTTTGATTCCTTAGCTGATGCTGTATCAACACCTGGCTTTGTAGATGTTACTCTACACTCATACATTAAGTATCCTCTGCCCTGTGTCTGCTGTGCAGCTGTAATATAGAATGTATCATTAGCATCTTCACTTGTATTAGCTACTAAATCACACTGATTAAACACAGCTTCCATACCACCAAAGATGTAATCTGTTCCACCATAGATTGAACACTTATCAAATACTACTGTTGAATTAACTCCACCATATAAAGTATCCTGTCTACTTACAAACTTACAGTTACCAAAATATGAATGTGCTACATTACTTCCAATTGAAAGTGCTGCAGCTCTTTCAACATATGCCTTATTTTGAACTGCTGTTGATCCAGCCTCGTAGTCATTTCTTGCACCCTTATTCTCGCCCTTAGCGCCACTTAAAGCAACTATTGTATCCTTTGTTGCAAGTTCTGACTGATACTGGTTAAATGAGTTTTCAAAAATAATACCTTCAGCGCTAAATCCATTAGCATATACAACTACTGTTGCATTCCAGTAACTACCATTTGTTGTACCAGAACCTGGGTTTTCAAATGAATAGTAACCATTGTATGTATTTACATCTAATAAATCTGCATTAAACTTACAATCCTTGCCCATGCTGTAATATGCATAGCCATGACCATAGTATGATGTGATTCTTACTGCGTTATCATCTGCTGTAACACCGCTATCTTTAAGGTCAATACTTGCATTTTCCTTAGCTGCATTAGCAAGAGTTACATTATCCATATCAATAACTAGCATTTCTTCATATGTACCTGGATCAATTTCAATTGTTACATTCTGCTCGCTAGTTCTTGACATTGTTCTTACTGCAGAAAGTGCATCATTAATTGTCTGATATTCTTTGTCCTTACCTACTGTAAGTGTATCCTTATACTCTGTAGGTGTAACTACCTTAATATCTGTAAAATATGTCTGTCCACCGTTTGATGTAATATCTAATACACCATCTTCACTTGCTACTACGCTCTGTGTTTCAATTAAAGAAGTGCTTCCTGATTTTGCAGCTATATTTAAATCACCTGCTACAAAATATGAGCTATAGCAGTATGAAAGTGTTACTATATCGCCCTTCTTTACTGGAACCTTAATGCTACCTGCTAGTTTATTTCCCTGTGCATCTGTAGATTCGTTAAGAAGTAAATATGTCTTATTCTCAAGAGCATTTACTGTTTCAAGACCATAGTAATAATCCTTATCATTTACTTTTTCTATGCCATTTCCACTATATGCCTTATTATAAAGTCCAAAATTCCAATCCTTAACTTCATAGAATTTTACTTCTACTTTGTTACCTGTCTTGTTATCTGTATTATCATATGAACCAAGCTTTAAATCATATGTTGGAGCCTGTTCATATGGAAGGTTTCCAAGACCTGAAACCTTAATACTATACTGTCCTTCTCTTAAAGAAATCTTATCTGTATAGTTAAATGTGTATGTGTAGCTTGAGCCATCTTCGTAAGTTTCATTAATATTTGTTAATGTAAATACTGCATTCTTAGCATCTTCACTTGATACGCCTGAAAGTGTAATTTCTGCATCGTATGTTGCTTTCTTACTGAATGTTATATTTTTTGTAGCATCTCCATTTGTTGAGATTTCTGTTGTTACTAATGTATAGTCATTAGCATCTGATGCTACTACACTATATGTAACTCCTGCTTCAACCTTTAATGTAAATGATAAATCATTATTTACAACTAATTCAGGTACATAAATCTTATCTGCAACAAATGATAACTTAAGTTTTGCAGCCGCATCTGCACTAATTCCTTCTAAGTTACCTGTAATTGTTACAAGCTCTACTGGGTTAACTACTACATTAAATGTCTTATCAACCTCTCCTCTAGCTACTGATATAGTATTTTCTGATGCTACTACATATCCATTAGCATCTACAAGGGTTACATCGTAGTCGTAGTTTTCATATAAATATGTCTCATATGTTCCATCTGCTGCAACTGCAACTACTGTCTTTCCATGTGTCTGTCTATTAGTAAAGCAAAGGCTATATCCTGATGGAGCTTTTGTGCCAAGTCCATTAGGATCAGCATATGTGCTTTCACCAGTTACCTTTACAGGTACAATATGCTCTCTTGTAGCTCGTGTAATTACTAACTTTTCGTTAGTACAATATAACTTATACTTACCAGATTCTGGAGCGTAGAATGTTGCTTCTTCTACCTGATTTTTTCCTGAATAATTAAATTCCTGAATTTCACCACTTGGTGAAACAAAGTAATAAAGTGCTGCATTAGAATTAGATCCTAACATTAGCTTTAATACATCATTTTCAACTAAGTTAAAATTCATATAAACTGAATCTGTAGAAGAATTGTTAGAATAAACCATACCTGTGTATTTATTACCGTTGGCATCTGTCTTCTCCTTAGAATCATATCTAGATACAGCTTCGTTTGTTGTTCTTACTCTATTATTAGTCTTGCCACCTGCACAAAAATAAATAAATTCTTTGCCTTCTGCGTCATTAATTGTAAAATCGCCAATATTTACACCTGTTGTTCCAGCCTCAACGCCTGAACCATAGAATGAATTGTATAAATCAACTGTTAATAAGTTATTGTAAATATTGCTATCTAGCATTTCGGCACCAAAATCAACCACATCGATTTTGCCATTACCTGCCTGTGTAGGAGCACTTGATCTAGCCTGTGTCAATGATATCTCCCTTATATATGTACTTGAAGTTACATTTAAATCAATTGACTCTGTTTCCATGTCTGTTGTTCCATTAATTGTATAAGTAACCCAGCCATTTGATCCTTCTACAGAAAGTGCGTTTCCATCAACTTCAAATGAACCTCCACCATATGCTAACACATCTAATGTGTAATTAGAATATGCATCTACAGGAATTGTTATCTTAGTTCTTGCATTAGCCTGTGCATCAGAAGCTCTAGCTGCTAACTTACCATTTGTAGCATCAATTGTTAAGCCTTCAAATGTACCTGTACCATTATTAGCTCCCTGAAGTGCTAATGAATATGCACTAGTATAATTAGTGTTAGACTGATCAAAATTCCATGTTGTTGTTGTAGGAACATATGGATTAGGTGTTACTGTAATTTCGTGAATCCAAGTTCCACCTTCAGCCACACTAAATGTAACCTCTCCTGCTTCACCTGTATATTCATATGTAAGTAAATCACCTTCGTTAGCTAAACGTGCATTCTGTCCCTGTTCTCCATTCATGTAAAGTACTGGCTCTCCGCTATAATAAATACATGTCTGGACATTAATTGTACAAGGTCCTGCTACCTTTACAGTAATTTCTGCGCCCTTTCCCATAGTTAAACCATGTGCGCCATTATTAGCTGTATTTTTTACAAATGTTACTAAACCTAGACTTGTTCCTGGAGTATGTTTGTAATCGCTTCCATCTAATCCAGCAAAAGTCATTACATATGTCTCTCCCTTTACAGCTTTCGTTTCTGTAAGTCCATTAGTTAGCTCTGCTGCTTTTACTTCAACTAAGCTTCCTGTAAATGGAATTGAAGCGACAAATAAAATTAGTGCTAATACACTTGTAAGCACTCTTTTTAAATCCCTTAACTTCATATAGTACCTCCCTTTACCTATTTTGCTTTTTGATATAAAAATGAATTTGCGGTTTCATTTTTATAATCTAAGGCTTTTCTTGCCACTACCCCTGTTGTCTTTTTTTAAGCCTTATTTATAAAAAAGACCCCTTATCATATAATAAAGGGTCTTTTCTTTCAGTTTAGTAAAACGCGCCTACTTTATGTTTTACTTTTACTCGAACCTTATGCATTTAAGTGCGCTTCGCGCTAGCATGAGGCTACATTACAATTACTTTGTAATTGCAACATTTATCTACTATGCATTTTTCTTTTTTCTTGTAAATAACACTGCAACACCTGCAACTAACATCATTGCAGCATATACAACTAACATCATATTGTCACCTGTCTTAGCATTGTCCTTTGCTTGTTCGAAAGTGCTTGTTGATGTATTTGTTGCTGTGTTTGCATTGGCTACATTAGCTACATCTGCAGCTACTTCTTCTTTATTATCTGCACTTGCTACTGTAATTGTTGCCTTTGCTTCTCCATCAGTAGAAACTATTACAACTTCATGTGTACCATCTGCTAAAGTTGATGAATACTCTGGTGTAAATGTTACTACTGTTGAACCTTCTGTTACTGTGTAGTTAGCTGGATCTACTTCGTTACCATCAACTAAAACCTTAACAAACTTATTAAAGTCTGCTGCTGATCTTACTACAAATGAATTTCCCTTAACTACTGTCTGTCCATCTCCGTTAAGAACCTCGTAAACTATACCCTTATCTTCCTCTTTATTGTCCTTTGTAAGACCTGTTGTTACATCACCTGTAACCTCAATTGTCTTTGAAGCAGTTAATGTGCTTGCATTTAATGTAGCACCTGTATTAGCTGCTGCCTTATCAGTTAATACTAATAAACCATTCATGTTAATAGTACCATCAGCATTACGTGTCACTGGTAATTCCTTATATACATGTGTTTGATAGTTCATCTTAGTATCTACTGATTCAAACCAATCTGCACTAACTTCCTTAGATGCATCCTTTGATTCACCATCTGTTGTTAACCAGAAGTAGTTAGTTGCCTGATAAACCTTTGATGTATCCTGTGTTCCCTTTAACTTGAAGTTTTCACCATTATCTGTATTTTCTGTTCTAAATGATAAAATACCAGTTGCACTAAAGTCTGTATTTGCAGCTGTATTAGTATAAAGAGCTACGTTATTAGCTTCATTGTTAAATGATGTTGAATCACTTATCTGAATATCTGGGCAAGAGTTAGAGTCAATACCCTTTGACTTATTATCAAATGCTACGCAGTTAATAAGTTTGTGATAACCTGTCATTGAGTCACCACCCATCTTAAATCCGTTACCATTACCAGCATTTGTTCCATCTGAAAGGTAACCATTTGCGTATGCTACTGAGTTTTTAATTGTTACAACACCAATTGCACCTGACTGAACCTTAGCAAATAAATCCCAACCATCATCGGCATTGTTATGTGCGATACAACCGTCAAATACGTTTCCATCTCCACATGTTAACTTAGCTGCAAAACCATCTGCATCTTCATAACCATGATCTGCATTATCATATGATGTACAATTTAAAATATAGTTATATGATGGCCATGTTGACTTATCTGCATCTGCTGCTGAAAGTCTTGAAATCTGAAGACCTGTATTACCGTTTTTATAGCATTCTACATTATCAACTGTATTGTGGCTACCACTTAAATGAATACCATCCTTACCATCTGCTGACTTTGTAACATCAATACCCTTGATATACCAGTAGTCACCTGCAATTTCCATAGCATGTCCACTTGCATTCTCACCACTAATTACTGGTCTTGTTGTTGCATTTTCATCAGCTACTAATGTGATTTCCTTCTCACTTGTTCCATTAGTTCCTCTAGGAATTGTTAATGTATGGTTATAACTATATGTACCTTCTTTAACAACTATTGTCTGACCTGGCTGAGCAAACTTAATTGCTGTCTGTAAATCAGCTGGATCTTCGTTAGTACCTACGCCATTAGCATTAGGTGCTACATAAATAATATCTCCTGTATAAGCCTGATACTTAACTGTCTGGCTAAGAGTCTTTTCGTCATAAGAACTCATTACCTTAAACTCACCTGGCTTATAACCATCTGTTGGATCATACTTAACCTGGAATGTGTTATCTCCTAAGTTAAGAACTGTATTAACTACAACCTGCTTACCATCCTTAACATCTACATTTGCAATTTCTACACCGTTCTGGTAAACAACTGCCTTACCATCAGCGTTAGCATTAAACTTTAATTCGTAATTTGCTGCATTTGATGAATCTGCTGAATCAATTGTTGCTACTGTTTCAATTGTTTCAACAGGCTGCTCTTCTGCTGGTGCATCACTTGCCTTGTCAATTACATTAAGTGTTACATCTGAGAATGTTGCCTGAGCAAATCTTGATACGAAGAATCCTACATAAACTGAATCTGAATCAATCTGTGAAAGAGCTTCTGTATCATAGTACTTCTTTGTTACTGAATATGAACCATCTACTGATTCGTAAGTTACAAAATAACCTGTGTTATTCTTCTGAATTGTTAAATACATTTCTGTAATATTCTGTTCAGAAGTTACACTATTAACATTATTTCCGATTACATTACCTGAGCTAGCATATCTTTGCTCTAATGGATATGAACTTGTCTTAAAATTAGCAATAATAACAGCTGTATTGTTTGCTTCAAATTCACTTAAATTTTCCTTTGTTAAGCCTGTCTTTTCCTGTGAAGCAATACCAATTTTTTGTGTTACCTTTGTTGCTGTTGTATCTGTTGTTACTTTCCCTTCTGCATCTGCATAGTATTCTGACTTAGATACAACTGCCATATATGAATTGTTCCATCCAGAACCACCAAGCTGATCTGCTGCCATAAGGCCGAAACCTTCCTGTCCATTTGAAAGATACCACTGATCAACATTTACCTTAGCTCTTAATGTAAAGTTCTTATCTGTAGGTACTGATGTGTAATAGAATGAAAGTCCATCAAATGATGCAGGAACTAACTTACCGTTGTTACCTGAACCTGTAAGCTTTCCATTTGTTAACTTACCAGCTGTTAACTGTACCTTACCATCTTTATTAATATCTCCAACCTTTGTAAAGTTGCTTTCGTTAGCACCATTACCATAAGTAATTGTACCCCAAACTGTCTGAGCTTCCTTAGTTGCCTCTAGCTCATCGCTTACTGTACCATTTGTTGTTGTGGCTGGTAAACGTCTTACTGCCTGCACCTTAAATTTATAAGTAGTGCCAACTGTTAAACCAGTTACTGTATATTCTGTATCAGTAATTGCATCTGCAGCAACAACATAATTTTCCCCATCTGTGCTATAAGAAACGATATAAGAATCAGCTTCCTTAACTTCTGTCCAGTCAATTAAAACTGTTCCATTACCTGTACTTGTTACTGAATTAATTGTTACATTTTCAAGTGGTAAAACAAAATCAACTTCTTTGCTTTCACTAGTCTTATCTACTTCACCTTCACGATAAATGCTAACTGTTGCAGTATATGTTCCTGATGAACTAACTGTAAATGTCTTTGAACCTGTATTACCTTCCTTTAAATACTTACTTGTCTGAGATTCTCCAGTAGTATCTGTAAGTGTAACAACAGCTCCATCTGCTCCATTTGTTCCGATTAAAGCATCGAAATCAACTGTTACTGTACCATCTCCATTATCTACTACATTTGTTACTGTAGGATTAGCAACTTCTGACCAATCTGCTCTTACTACTTCTGCTGCCTCACCTGAAGTTTCAGTAACTTCGATCTTAAAAATGTAATTATTGTTTTCTAAACCACCTAATGCATATGTTCCTGCTTCACTTAATGTTAGTGTTGAAACACATGCTGCATTCTTAGCTAATGTCTCTGATGTCTGTGCTGCAACTTTTCCACTTGATAGGTTGTAGATTGCCATGCTTCTATTATCATCTCCGCCTTCTGCCCACCAAATCTTTACTGTTGCACTTGCACTTGTTTTAAAGCTTACATAATTCTTTCCTGCTTCTATATCTGCTTTTCCACCAAAGTTTAATCTCTGTCCTGATGTATATTCATCATCAAATGTCTTTGAACTTGAATCAATCTTTGTCTTTGAACTTGCAACTATTGTGAAATAGTCATCATATGCAATTTCTTGTCCATCTGTATAAGTACCTGCAGCTGTTGCTTTAAGTGTTGATGTTTCAAATGTATTAACTGTTGATGTAACAGTTGGTGTTTCAGTAACCTCAATCTTAAAAATGTAATTGTTGTTTTCTAAACCACCTAATGCATATGTTCCTGCTTCACTTAATGTAAGTGTTGAAACACATGCTGCATTCTTAGCTAATGTCTCTGATGTCTGTGATGCAACTTCTCCATTTGATAGGTTGTAAATTGCCATGCTTCTATTGTCTTCTCCGCCTTCTGCCCACCAAATCTTTACTGTTGCACTTGCACTTGTTTTAAAGCTTACATAGTTCTTTGCTGCTTCTATATCTGCCTTTCCACCAAAGTTTAATCTCTGTCCTGATGTATATTCATCGTCAAATGTCTTTGAACTTGAATCAATCTTTGTCTTTGAACTTGCAACTATTGTGAAATAGTCATCATATGTAATTTCTTGTCCATCTGTATAAGTACCTGCAGCTGTTGCTGTAAGTGTTGATGTTTCAAATACATGAGTATTTGAACTATCCTCAGTGGCTCTTACACTCACAACTGAAAAATCAGTTGGCATAAGACCAACAACCATGAGAATTGCCATTGCGATTGACATAATTCTCGCTCTCATCTTAGTCTTCATAGACCATTCCTCCCATAAAATATATAATCACTAAACTCCTGTTTATCAGCAATTCATTACGTCCCACGATTACTTCTCCTGCTGATACTTGTCATTATAGCTAAAATATGATTTTTACGTCAACACAAAGCATTGTGTAATTTTCACTAAAATCTTCGCCTTTATATTGTTTATTTTGACATTTGTTCCAAAGCATAGTACTAGAGTACTAGTTTTATAGTACTTAAATATGAATTTTCCATTATTTTTTTGTTACTAAATTGTAAACAAAAAATGCCATTTTTAGTACCCTAGTACTAGCTTTATAATACTTTAGTATCTATTTATTTGCTTGGAAACTTGTTGGTGGGTTTTATTTTCCTTTTAAAAATTATGCCGTTTATACATATCTAACAATGATATTTTATTTTTCTTGTTTATCTTATGCAAATTATACATACAAATTTTTTCATTAGTTTCCTGTTATTTTATTTTATAGTCCTTTTTGACCATGTTTTATCTTAATAATTTTCCTATTTTTATAGTCCTTTTGCTCTATTTATTTCTAAAAAATTGGGTTTTTAACTGAAAAAGGCTTTCCCAAAACAGGGAAAGCCTTTTATTCTTGAATGTTTGTGTCTTACAGCGCAAGTTGCTGTCACACACTATTAAGTTTTTACATTATACGTAATGTGTGCCATTGCGGTTTAGCTACATTAGAATAATTACTAATTACTCTTCAGCTGGTGTGTCGTCAGCTTTTTCATAAGCTTCGAGCACTAACTTCTGAAGGTTGTCTCTTGTGGCTGTATTGATTGGATGAGCAATATCTCTATATTCGCCATCTGTAGACTTTCTACTTGGCATAGCAATAAATAAGCCCTTTTCGCCTTCAATAACCTTAATATCATGTACAACAAACTCATCGTCAATTGTTACTGATACTACAGCCTTCATTTTGCCTTCTTTAGTAATCTTACGTACTCTTACGTCTGTAATATTCATAAGCACCCCTTCTGCCGCAACTTTTTGTCGGCCTATCATATTAATATCCCTTCGTTACCTTTTCAAGGAACTTCTTATATATTGTTTATAACCTAATCTCTACTGCAATTAACTCCTCCCAAAATTAATTACAGATCAACTTGCTAGACCAGATTGTTAAACCACTAATAAGGTTTCTTGATTTATTTACTAATCCGCGGGGTGCCTCTTTACGTTAGTCTAATCTTTCCACGAATTTTAGTAACCACATTAATAATATAATGGACTATCCTCTATAACTATCTGAGGACCGTTCTCACCAACATACTTTGCGTTGGCCTTAATAGTACTGTTACTTTCTACGATACAATTTTCAATATAGGCATTATCACCAATATATGCATTATTTAAGATAATAGAATTCTTTATTACTGCATTATTTCCTACATATATCTTCTTAAATAAGACAGAATTCTCTACTGTACCATTAACAATTGATCCACTAGATACTAAGCTGTTCTTTACATTAGCACCAAAATTATACTTTGCTGGTGGTAAATCCTCAACCTTTGAGTAAACATCTGGATACTGTTTAAAGAAATAATCTCTAACATCCTTCTTTAAGAAATCCATATTTGTCTTATAATATGCATTTACTGTTGAAATGTTGCTCCAATATGTATCTAGTTTATATCCATATATTTTCTTTATGTTCTTATATCTAACTAGGATATCTCTTACAAATTCATGTCTGTCTTCTTCTGCTGCCTTTTCAAGCAATTCAATTAAAAGACGTCTTCTAATTACATAAATACCTGTCGAAACAGTTGATAGATTTGTCTCTAATGGCTTTTCTTCAATTTCAGTGATTCGTCCTTCATCTGTCATTGCAACAACGCCATAACGACTAATTTCGCTTCTATCTTCAAGCTTCTTTACTACCATTGTAATATCAGCTTTTTTCTCGATATGGTATTCAAGTATCTTATTATAATCCATTTTGTAAACTCCGTCACCTGACGCAATTACAACATATGGTTCATGGCTTGATTTAAGGAAATGTATATTCTGATAAATTGAATCAGCTGTTCCTCTATACCAATTACTGCTTTCTGCAGTTATTGTTGGTGTGAATACAAATAATCCACCCTGTTTTCTACCAAAATCCCACCACTTTGATGAACTCAAATGTGAATTAAGAGATCTTGCGTTGTACTGTGTAATAACAGCAACTTTTTGTATACGAGAATTAGACATATTGCTTAATGCAAAATCAATACCTCTATAACTACCGGCAATAGGCATTGCAGCAATCGCTCTTTTATTAGTTAATTCTCTCATCATTCTGTTGTTTCCGCCGGCTAAAATAATTCCTATCGCCTTCATTACTCTTCACCTGCCTTAACTAAATATCCACCACTTGCTAATTGATTATCTGTGTAATCAGAAGCAGTTGTTACACCTGAAATTGCACTGTTTTTACCAACCTTAATATTATCTGGTATTACTGTGCATTCTCCTATAGTTACCAGGCCAGAGTTATAAATCTTTGGAAGCTTGATGTTCTCAGCTTCTTCCCCAACTCCAAGTTCTACGTTGTCTCCAATGACTACGTCTTCTGCAATAATTGACTTGTTGATAATTGTATTCTTACCAATTTTAGTGTTGTTCATAATAATTGAATCATGTACTTCTGCACCTTCTTCTATTATTACACCACTACCAATTACAGAATTAAATATTTTACCATATACTTCTGTACCATCGCCTATGATACTCTTCTCAATATAAGCATCTGATGCAATATACTGAGGTGGAATAGAATCATTACTTGTGTAAATCTTCCAAAATTCCTCGTATAGGTTAAATATAGGAATTATATCAATAAGTTCCATATTAGCTTCCCAATATGAGCTTAAAGTTCCTACATCCTTCCAGTAGCCATTATATTCATACGCAAATATTCTCTTATTGCTATTAAAGCAATATGGAATAATGTGTTTACCAAAGTCACACTCTTGTTGATCTTTCAACTTAATAAGTGCATCCTTTAATACCTTCCAGCTAAAAATATAAATACCCATTGATGCTAAATTGCTCTTTGGATTAGCTGGCTTTTCTTCAAATTCTGTTATCTTGTTATCACCGTCTGTTACAACGATACCGAATCTAGAAGCTTCCTCAATAGGAACCGGCATAGCTGCAATTGTGACATCAGCATTATTTGCTTTATGATAATCAAGCATAATTTTATAATCCATCTTGTAAATATGGTCACCTGAAAGGATTAACACATATTCTGGATTAAATTGTTCCATATAATCTAAGTTCTGATAAATGGCATTGGCTGTACCTGTATACCATTCACTATTAGTACTCTTTTCATATGGTGGTAAAACCGTAACACCTCCAACGTTACGATCCAAATCCCAAGGAATACCTATTCCTATATGGGTATTTAATCTTAGTGGTTGATACTGTGTCAACACACCTACTGTATCAATTCCCGAATTAATACAGTTACTTAGTGGAAAATCAATAATTCTATACTTTCCACCAAATGCTACTGCCGGCTTTGCGACCTTAGAAGTCAAAACACCCAGACGACTTCCCTGGCCACCAGCAAGTAACATAGCTATCATCTCTTTCTTAATCATGCTATCACCTCTGATGTAAATATTTCTACGGTTCTAGATAATAAAAGTATAGCACAATATAATATTTAAGTAAAAACTTTTTCTCTATTATTTTCAGATAAATTTATTTTTTTTCGTAACATTTGTCTATATTTGCACAAATAAATTGTAATTTGATATAAATAAGTATAATATAGAAAGAACTTGTCACTTTTTTGATAAGGAAAAATGATAATTTTTAATTTAACACTAGATTAAATAATATAGAAAGAAGGCACTTTTTATTATGTACAAGATTGATTTTAAAAATCCAGTTTCTGTTCACTTTATTGGTATCGGCGGAATTAGCATGAGCGGACTTGCACAAATATTGGTTAAGGAAGGCTTTAAAGTTTCTGGTTCTGATCAAGCATCATCTAATCTTACTAAGGATTTAGAGGCTGTAGGCTGTAGGATTTCTTATCCTCAGGCTAAGGAAAATATAACAGATGATATTGATGTTGTAGTTTATACTGCTGCCATTCATCCTGATAACCCTGAATTTATGGAAGCTAAGAACAAAAATATTCCTATGTTAACAAGAGCTGAACTATTAGGTCAGATTATGCAAAACTACCCATCAGCAATTAATGTAGCTGGTACACATGGTAAGACAACAACAACATCTATGCTTACTGAAATTTTTATGGCTGCTAACACAGATCCAACAATTTCAGTTGGAGGTATTTTAAATAGTATCGGTGGTAATGTAAGAGTTGGTAGCTCAGACATATTTATTACAGAGGCCTGCGAATATACTAACAGTTTCTTATCATTTAACCCAACAACTAATATCATCTTAAATGTTAAAGCTGATCACCTTGATTTCTTCAAAGACTTAGATGATATTCGTCACTCATTTAAGCTTTTTGTTGAGAAATTACCTGACAATGTTGGTACATTAATTATTAACTCAGATATTGAAGATTACACATATTTCTTTAAGGACAAGCATTGTCATGTTATTACATTTGGCTCTGATCCTTCTAAGTCAATGTATAGCGCTAAGGACATTACATATGATGAGTTTGGATGCTGCACTTATACATTAATTAAAGATGGCGTTGATGTAGATAGTATTAAATTAAGCGTTCCTGGAATACACAATGTTTATAACTCTCTTGCTGCAATTGCTACAGCACAAAACGAAGGAATAGACTTAAGTTTCATTAAACAGGGCCTTTTAAACTTCACAGGAACTAACAGACGTTTCCAAAAGAAGGGCGAATTTAACGGCGTAACTGTTATTGATGATTATGCACATCATCCAGATGAAATTGAGGCAACACTTGAATCAGCTAAGCATTATCCACATAAAACAACATGGTGCGTATTCCAGCCACATACATATACAAGAACAAAATCCCTAATGGATGAATTCGCAACAGCACTTTCAAAGGCTGATAAAGTTGTTCTTGCTAAGATTTATGCAGCTAGAGAAACAGATGATTTAGGAATTAGCTCAGCAGATCTTGCCAATAAGATTAAAGCTTTAGGCAAAGAATGTTACTATATAGATACATTTGAAGGTATTGAAGAATTTTTACAAAAAAATTGTATCAACGGTGACTTGTTGATAACTATGGGCGCCGGCGACATTGTAAAAGTTGGTGAAGACTTAGTAAATAACCAATAAATTCACAATAGAACAAATTTTCAACAAAGTTATCCACATTATCCACAGAGCTTATGTTAATATCGAACTAAGTTTCTGTGGATTTTATTGTTTATAAACAGTTTTTTACAGGCCACTATCTACGGGCTTTACAGCCAATTGTGAAATAAATATCCACATTATCCACAATATCCACAATCAGAATGTGTATAGCTTGTCTACATTTGCAAGTTAAAATTAGTGTGTTATAATCTGTGTGACTTAAAAGACAGTGGTCAAAACTTATAATAAAGAGGGAGTTTCAAATGCATAATTTAACTTTAACTACAGACTCTGACAACAACTATACTGCCGTTCCAGACATATTTATTGATAAATACATACCTAATGCTAATGGAGAATTCGTCAAGGTATATCTCTATCTTTTACGACTTCTTTCTAATAAGAACAATAACTTAAGCATCTCCTCTCTTGCAGATATATTTGAACAGACAGAATCAGACATAATAAGAGCTTTAAGATATTGGGATAAACAAGGTCTTCTTGATCTTGATTTTAATGGAAATGGTGTTATCTGCGGAATTACACTTAAAGATCTTAATAACAGATCTAATAATATTATTTCCCATGTATCTAGCGGTACTAACAACGGATATGATTTAAACATTTCCCTTAAGAAAAATACCGATAATATAACAGAAACTAAAGCTAAACCTGTGGCTGAATCTAATCCTATAGTTAAGAACAATGTAATCATTAGGCCATCTATGATTGCACCTACTAAAGAAAGACTTGCTCAACTAAATGATGAAGAGGATTTTTCTCTCCTTATGTTTGGTATTCAGTCATACCTTGGTAGACCTCTTAAGCAGACAGAAAGTAATTTAGCTGCATACCTTTATGATGAATTTAAATTCTCATCATCACTTATAGATTATTTATTCTCTTATTGCATTCAGACAGGTCATACAGATATTAGATATATCGAAGCTACTGCCCTTGCGTGGAATGAGAAGAATATTAAGACTATAGCAGAAGCTAAAGAAGAATCAACAAATCATAGCGATGTTACAGTAAGTGTTATAAAAGCTTTCGGATTACAGGGCAGAGACCTTGCTACATCTGAGAAAGAATATATCGAAAGATGGAACAACAATTATAATTTCTCACCAGAAATTATTTCTGAGGCATGTAATCGTACTATTATTAAGACTCATGAAGCTAGCTTCCCTTATGCAGAGTCAATCTTAAAGGGCTGGTATGAGGCTGGCATTAAGTCATTAAATGATATTTCAAAACTAGATGCAGAATTTAATGCTAAGAAGGCTAGTAACTATAACAACGGAAGCTCGTCAAAGGTAACTAGTATGACTAATAAACAAGCTTCTAAGAACAAGACTAATAAATTCAACAATTTCCAACAAAGGGAATATTCTCAGGAATTCTACGATTCCTTATATGACAACATGTAATTATTGGTTATTTTCATAGTAGTTATTTTCCGCTATTTTGTGGTAATATATAACTACTATGATAATTTTATTTTAGGTAAATAAGGAGCGAATTATGGCTTTAACTAATACTCAATATGCTTCTGTTATGCGTACATTCGACGATTTAAGAAGCCTAAACAACCGAATACTAGATAATAGATATGAAGAGATTAAAGCTTTATCTCCTAAACTAGAAGAAATCGACAATAAAGTTATTGAGATTTCACTTGAAGCTGCAAAGGCTAAGATTAATAAGAGTTCTAACGATTCATCTGATATTGACAACATCTTAGATTCTAAGCTTAAAAAGCTAGAGCAGGACAAGAGAGATTTACTTATTTCTCTTGGTAAGCCAGCCAACTATCTAGATGAAATTTATAACTGTCCAAAATGCCATGATACAGGCTTTATTGGACAACAGAAATGCTCTTGTTTTAAAAAAATTGCCATTGATCTTGTATATAGAGATTCTAATCTTAAGAACATCATTAAAGATGAGAATTTCGATACATTCACATATAAATGGTACGATGATACTGTTATAGACCCACGTTTTAAGACTACAGCACGAAAGAACATGGAGAAGGTCTATGGTATCGTTCGTAAATTTGTCAGTAATTTCGACAAGGAATTTACCAACCTGCTAATAACTGGTAATACAGGTGTTGGTAAGACATTCCTTACAAACTGTATTGCTAAGGAATTACTAGACAGTTCACATAGTGTTATATATCTAACTGCTATCGAATTTTTTGAAAGCTTTGAAAGCAGGGATTTTAACAAAGATAGAGACAACGTAGTTGATACTCAGTATTTTTTAGATGCCGATCTTCTTATAATAGATGATTTAGGCACAGAGAACAGCAATTCTTATACTAATTCGAGATTGTTCTATATAATAAACGAACGTAGTATACGAAAAAAACCTATGATTATTTCTGCCAATTTGGAAATTAATGAAATTGGTGATAGATACTCTGAAAGAGTTTTCTCTAGACTGCTTAGTTCCTACAAACTCTTAGGTTTGTTTGGACAGGATATTCGAATACTTAAGAGAAATAATCATTGACTTTATCTTTCGACTTGATTATATTAGTATAGGTTTTGCAAAACAAACCAGTCACTTTTTATTGTTATTTTTTATGGAGGAGTTATATTATGCCACGAGACGAACGTCATATTGCAACTATTCCTTATGGTAAATTAGGAATTATTCCTTTAAAGAGCTGCACAGCTATGGGAGATAAGGTTGATAAGTACCTTGTAGATTGGAGAGAAAAGCGTGACAACGAAACTGTTCTTAGCGTAGCAGGTTACAAGAAGGATTCTTATATCCTTAATGCTAAGACACCAAGATTTGGTTCAGGTGAAGGTAAGGGAACACTTAGCGATTCAGTTAGAGGTCATGACCTTTATATCATGGTTGACGTAGCTAATTACAGTCTCACATACTCGCTTAACGGCGTA
This sequence comes from Lachnospira multipara LB2003, assembly GCF_000702205.1. GTDB lineage: Bacteria > Bacillota > Clostridia > Lachnospirales > Lachnospiraceae > Lachnospira > Lachnospira multipara_A. The sequence goes on from NZ_JNKW01000004.1 coordinate 232,844, forward strand.
CCTAATAGAATGTCTCCTGATGATCACTATGCTGATCTTAAGAGAGTTATTATGGCTGCAGGTGGTAAGGCAAGACGTATTTCAGTAATTATGCCTTTCCTTTACGAGTCTAGACAGCATAAGAGAACAGGTAGAGAATCTCTTGACTGTGCTTTCATGCTTCAAGAATTAACTAACATGGGTGTTGATAACATTATCACTTTTGATGCTCATGACCCAAGAGTACAGAACGCTATCCCTCTTAAGGGCTTCGAATCTGTATCTTGTACATATCAGTTTGTTAAATATCTTCTTCTTGGTGTTGATGATCTTCATATCGATTCAGATCATATGATGGTTATTTCTCCTGATGAAGGTGGTATGGGACGTGCTGTATATCTTGCTAACTTACTTGGTCTTGATATGGGTATGTTCTACAAGAGAAGAGATTATACAAAGATCGTTGACGGACGTAATCCTATCGTTGCTCATGAGTTCCTTGGAACTAATGTAGAAGGTAAGGATGTTATTATCATCGATGATATGATTTCATCTGGTGATTCAATGATTGATGTTGCTTCTGAACTTAAGAGACGTAAAGCAAGAAGAGTATTCTGTGCTACAACATTTGGTCTCTTTACTAACGGATTTAAGAAATTTGATGAAGCTTATGAGAAGGGCATCATCGATAAGATTCTTACAACTAACCTTATCTACCAGCCAGAAGAGCTTTTATCTAAGCCTTGGTATATCAACGTAGATATGAGTAAGTACATGGCTCTTATCATTGATACACTTAACCATGATTCATCAATTAGTAACCTCTTAAACCCTGTTGAAAGAATTCAGAATAGAGTAAGAGAATATAACGAATTACACTACGGTAAGTAATTTTTTAGTTCATATGTTTATAAAAGCCAATAGAAATTTTTCTATTGGCTTTTATTTTTATATATTTTTTTAATCATTATTAGTCGGGGCGTCCTGATCTCCGTCGGAATTGGCTCCACCGCCCTCATCTTCTAGTTTTACATCCTTATCAATATCAGAATTTGCCCCACCATCTATAGTTTCACCATTTTCATTAACTGCCTTTGTGCTTAAATCATTAACATCACTAGCTTTATTGTCATTGTTATTTAATGTCTCATTGATATTATCACTTATAGTTGACTTTTCTTTTTTATTAGGGCTTGATTCCTTTTCATTGCTTTTTTTACTTGTTGAATCATACTCTTCAAAAGGAGTCTTATCTAGTCCTGTATGAATCTGTTCCATATAGTCTTTAAAAATATCTTTAGTATTAATACTAGTTAAAGTCTCTGGATAGTCATATCCCATCCAGACAGATGTGGTGTAATACTTGCTATAACCTACAAACCAAGCATCTTTATTGGAATTAGTAGTACCTGTCTTGCCTGCAACAGTTGCATTAAAACAAGCTGCTCCAACACCAGTACCACTTTCAACTACGCTTTCAAGCATGCTAGTCATCATTTTACATGGATTAGTTTCATATATACGTTCACTGCTAATTTCAGATGATTCCCAGACTGTCTGACCATTTATATGAGAAATCTTACTTATACATGTTGGATTTCTGTAATATCCATCATTAGCTATAGTTGCATAGGCTGCTGCCATTTCAACTGATGATACACCATAAGTAAATCCACCAAGGGCTGCCGCATTGTAGTTTTTATCCATCCATACCTTATGAAATCCCATATTTAAAAGGAAGGATATTCCTCCACTTGGTGTTATTTCCTGGAAAATATTCCATGCCACTGTATTCTTAGAATACTTAACCGCATCCCTTAATGTCATTTCACCTGCATATGAATTATCTGCATTAGCAGGACCATTTGGCATATATTGATCAACGACTATTGTGTCTGGAGTGTTTCCAAGCTGTAAATAAGGCAAATAAACGATTAAAGGCTTAATAGCACTACCTGCTTGTCGATAGCTCTGATATGCCCTATTAAGAGTCAAGCCAACCAAATCCTGACTTCTTGCCCCAACAATGGCAACCACCTGACCTGTGCTATTATCTATACATGTTGCCGCAGCTTGAAGGGAATAAACTCCATCTTCATTAACCTCACTACTCCAGGAAAGATTATCATCTATAGATTCCTGTAAGGCCGCCTGAGCCTTCATATCTATACTTGTGTTAATTACATAGCCACCGCTTATTAAAAGCTGCTGACAGTAAGTATAAAAGCTCTCATATTCATCACAGTATTTATTGTAATCATCTTCACTTGTAAAATTGCTCCTAAAAGTAAATCCATAATCCCCCATTAACGTTTCAGTGGCACAGTGCCTTGCATAAGTAACAACTGAATTATTGTGATTCATTTCTTTCTTAGCATTAAGTGTAACTGTTTCATTTTGTGCCACAAGATAATCTAATTCTGGGATAAAATTATATTCATAAAGTTCATGAAGTATAATATCTCTTCTATTAACCGTGTTATCATACTTAGTTAATGGATTATATTTTGTTGGATTATTAGGAATTGCTGCTATAAATGCCATTTCAGATAAATCAAGTTCATCTACTCCCTTTTGAAAATATCCAAGAGCTGCTGCCTGAACCCCATAATATCCATTACCAAAATAAATATTATTAAGATAAAATTCTAATATCTCCTTCTTAGAATATTTAGCTTCTAATTCCTGTGATAAAAAAATCTCTTCTACTTTTCTTTCCCATGTAACATCCTGACTTAGATATATGTTACGTGCTAACTGCTGTGTAATTGTGCTTGCGCCCTGTACTATTTCATTGGCCTTCTTATTAGCTATTACTGCTCTAACTATAGCCTTATAGTCCACACCTTGATGTTTATAATAATCCCTATCTTCCATTACCACAAAAGCATTAACTAGTGTTTCTGGAATATCATCATATTTCACATAATACATATCCTTGGTATCCCTCATACTACCAAGTTCTTTGCCATCCTTATCGTAAATAATGGTAGTCTGAGAGCCATTAAAATCACTTAGTTCACTTTTATTTGCTATGGCACAAGCATCATTATAAAGCTCTTTAATTCTTAAAACCCTTGGCCAGTAATAAATCAAAGCCACTAATACCATAAGAATTAGACTAAAAAGCAATAGCTTAAAAATAGACCCTTTCTTCTTTTTTGCCTTCATAATTATCTCCCTCTTTATTCCCTTATCTCCAAAACATCTACCTTGATTATATACTAAAAATAAAAAAGACACATGAAAAATTTAATATTTAACGATATTTTTATCATTAAATCAGTTTTTCATGTGTCCTTATTTATTATATTTTTTATTGTATTTAAATTATTATTTTACATATGTTATAAATACATCCCCAGCTGCGCTAAAGGTCTTACTTGCAGCTGAAATTGTAGTTGTTGTTGATGCTCCAGAATCAAGTGATACATAAACTATATTGTCTGAATCATATGCAGTAATTACACAGTATGAGCCATCTCCTAATTTTCCCACAATAATTGAACCACTGCCTACATAATTTAATAGCTTATCTATTGTAATTCCATTGGTATTAATAATACTTATTTCACCACTTGTTTTTAATGCATCTATTGGGGACATTCCACTATCAACAAGGTTTTGTATATTTATATTAACACCTGCAAAACTAGCTATGGTTTGTAGACTAGCTACAACTCCTCCTCCCGTAGATGCTACAGGAGCACTAATAGACGCCTTTGTAGCTTTGTATCTGTTATAGATTACATTGCCCTTATTATCAAGCACTCTACCATAATTAGCATAAGCCGTATTAATCGCAGTATTAATATTACTTGTGCTTAATAAGTATTTGCCAAAACTATAAACATAATACTTACCTTCGCCATTTACTGAGACATCTAAGTCAAGCCACTTTTTCTCGTTATAGACAATTTTTTGCGAAGCTCTAAATGAAACACCATTTAGTGATGGAGCCTTACTAAATAATACAATTCTTGTTTCTGTTAATCTTGCATCTGTTGCAGAAGTTATAACACTTAATTCCTTCTCAACCACATTCTCATCTTTATTTATAAGCTGATCAATCGGTGCAGTTGCAAAACCTGTATCAGTCTTAGTTGCTCTATCTAGAGTTACTCTCTTACCATCAATCTTAGCTCCTGTAATATAATAATTACCATCGCCATATTCCTTAATGATATTGTAATCCTTATCAATAACATTTACCTTTTTCATAGCAAATGTGACATTTCCTAACTCATCTCTAACAACATCAGATTTATTAGCGATTCCATAAATACAATCGTTATCAATAAATCCTATAACCGATAGAACTTCACCTTCACCCGCTTTAATCTCATAGTCAGAGCTATTAGAGATATTGTAAATTCTAAGTGTATCTGTGTTATATAAATCTCCTGTTGTACTATAACAAATTGTTGAACCATCCGCAGAAACTGCATATGTTCCCTCTGTTAAGTTAGATACAATTTCCATAATTTCCAAACTTGTTATGTCAATTGAATATAAGGTATCGTCAATTAAGCAATAATACATATTTTCATTAAGATATGAAATACCTGCTGTGTTCTCTGACATAATTGTGTAGCTTGTATTAAGAGGTATAAAAAGCGCTTCTTTAACCTCATTATCAGAATAATCATAATGATACAATGAAATACCAACTCTTCCCTCATGTTCACCTCTATTCATATATCCACGAACAACAAATGTGGCATCTCCATTAGCATCTACCGTAATTATTCTAAAATCGTGAGCATTATAATCCTCTCTAACATTATCTGTATCTTCACTTGCAAAGCTGAAAACACTAGTAAATGTATTATCTACAGTGCTATAACACCATAAGGAGCCGTTATTTTCAAAATAATTATATTTGCCTTCTTCATCAGCCTTCATATTAACATCAGTATTAGATGTAATACCTAGATTAATCTTAGTTGTGGTTACTAAATCGTTCTTAGCATCAAAAATCTGATCAGCATCACGTTCATATCCTAACAAATAAAATCTTGAAGCTGTTTTTCTGATTCTGTAATACTCACAAACCTTATAAGTATCGTAGCTACCGTTAGTATTCTCAGCACCCATTCTATATTCAAGGGTTACTACGCCAATTTCTTGATTAACATCCTTAACGGATATATTAATATCACTTTCCACATATGGAGTTAAATCTCCCCATGTTACCATAGAACTACTTGAATTAATATTCACATGGCCAAAGTTATCATTTAAAGCATTGGTACTTGTTTCTAAATACAATGCAATTTCATTTACCCTAGTTGGATTAAATGTTACCTCATTGAAATTTAAGGCAAAATCTACATAATCCTTTATTTCGTAGCTATCACCTTTAATAATAGTTGAGTAATAGTGAACGTCCCTTTCGCCCTTTAAATTAAGGGTTATCTCTAATGAGTATTTTTTATCATCCTCAATTAGATTCTTTAGTGTAAACTCAAGATTAATAGCATTATCTATAACACTATAATCTTCAACTTCCGTATTCTCATATAATTCATTAGTTTCTAAATCACGCACTTTAAAACTAATTTTATTAATTTCTGTCCCATATGTATTAACATAGGCTTTTACAACTCTATTAGTTCCAATTGGAGTTATAGACTCGTTCTCTAGAGTTAAGTCTATTTCATCTGTGTAACCATGCATTAAATTGTATGTTCTGTTATCATTATCAAGAAATGCAACAGTTGGCAGAGTTGCCTCAGACATGGTTGTATATGATGCCTCTTCAGCTTCTAATTGCATTGTTAAAAAAGTAAGTATTCCCGTTACTAAAAATATCGCACCTAATATCCAGTGCTTCATTTCTAGAATTTTTCTAGTCTCCATTATTGTCTCCCATCTTTGTTATATTAGCTTTGATAAAGTCAAATCCACATTTAAAGCCTTATTCATTGTGTCATTAAGAAGTCTAGCCTCTTTATTCTCCCCCTTTGACTTAACAGCTCGAATTAATAGATTCTTAGGTGTATGTTCCATATCTATAAATTCAAGAATCTGTGTGTCATAACCATTAGCTTCTAGCATCTTAGCTCTTGAAGCATCTGTTATAATTGCTGCTAATCTCTCCTTTAAAATTCCATAATCCATAACTGGCTTTAGAATTTCATTATCAATTGTTTTATTGGCTTCATGCTGGCAGCATGGCACTGATAAAATAACCTTAGCGCCCCACTTAACTGCATTAGCCAAGGCATAATCAGTAGCTGTATCACAAGCGTGAAGTGTAACTACCATATCAACTGCATTAACATCTTTATAGGATGCAATATCACCTACATAAAAGTTTAATTTATCATAGCCATAGTCACGGGCTAAGACATTGCAGTTATTAATAACATCTTCCTTTAAATCAAGGCCAATAACTCTAATATCGTATCCCTTTAACACTTTTAAATAATAATACATTGCAAAAGTTAAATAGGACTTACCGCAACCAAAATCAATAATTGTCTGTTCTCTATCCTTAGATAGAGATGGCAAAATATCTTCAATAAATTCCAAAAATCTATTTATCTGCTTGAATTTATCATATCTAGAATTTACAATTTTTCCTTCCTTAGTCATTACACCTAAATCCACAAGGAATGGTACCACAATACCCTCTTCTAATATATATTTCTTTTTCTTGTTATGATTTAAATCCCTTGCTGTTTTAATTTCCTTAGCTTTCTTTAGTTTAATAGTGTAATGCTGTTCTTGTCCTTCTTTATATTTAGAGGCAAGAATTAACCCTGTTGCATCAGTTAAATTAAACTGTGCTTGACTAAATTCTTTAAGGTAATCCTTAATAGAATTCATTGCCTCTTCCTTTTCTAGATTCTTATGAAAAGCTTGTCTTCCCACAAATTCTTCTATCTGAAATAATAATTTATCATTAATCTTAACAGGTCTTATTTTAACTCTGTAAGCCTTTTTCTCGTCTTTTTTTCTTCTTGCTGAAATTGTACAATCTAATAACTTCTCGGTTAAATTTAATTCTAAAAAATCCTTTAATTCCATAGCTATTCCAATCTTTACTTCTTATTATTTTATTAACCCCATATTTTATAAAACTATCCTCTAAATTATACCTTTATTTCTCCTTCTTGTTAAGTAAAAAAATAGGACGCGGAAATCCGCGTCCCACTAATTTTTATTTTGCTGCTCCAAGTCTTGCAAGTGATCTCTTTAATGCCATTTCTGCTCTTGCTACATCAAGGTTAGGATCTTTAGCTGCAAGTCTTCTTTCAGCTCTAACTCTAGCCTCGTTAGCTCTATTAACATCAATTTCATCAGGCCACTCTGCAACTTCTGCAAGGATTGTCACCTTATCCTTAAGGATTTCGATGATACCACCATGAATAGCAGCTTTTTCCACATCATTACCATGATGAATCTTAAGTACACATGGTACAACTACTGATGTAAGAGGAATATGCTGTGGAAAAACACCTATTTCCCCTTCAGATGTAGCTAACTCAACCATAGTAACTGTATCGTCATTGTAAAAAACTCTATCTGGTGTATTAACCAGAAGCTTCATAGTCTCTGCCATGGTATCCTCCTTTACATGCTAAGCATCTATTATTAACTATCAGTTTAGAATAAAGATTTATTACTTAACCTTAGCTAATACATCATCAATGCTACCGCAGTTTAAGAAGTAACTTTCTGGAATATCATCATGCTTACCTTCAAGAATTTCTCTAAATCCACGAATTGTTTCCTGAATTGGTACATACTTACCTTCAAGACCTGTAAACTGTCCAGCAACGAAGAATGGCTGAGATAAGAATCTCTGTACCTTTCTTGCTCTAGAAACTACAAGCTTATCATCTTCAGATAATTCATCCATACCTAAGATAGCGATAATATCCTGTAATTCCTTATATCTTTGTAAGATTTCCTGAACAGCACGAGCTGTCTTATAATGTTCTTCACCTACGACTCTTGGGTCAAGGATTCTTGATGTTGATTCAAGTGGATCTACAGCTGGGTAGATACCAAGTTCTACGATTGAACGTGAAAGAACTGTTGTAGCATCAAGATGGGCGAATGTTGTAGCTGGCGCTGGGTCAGTTAAATCATCCGCAGGTACATAAACGGCCTGAACTGAAGTGATAGAACCGTTCTTTGTAGATGTGATACGCTCCTGAAGAGCACCCATTTCAGTCTGAAGTGTTGGCTGGTAACCAACGGCTGATGGCATACGTCCAAGTAAGGCTGAAACCTCTGAACCTGCCTGAGTAAATCTGTAGATATTATCGATGAAAAGAAGTACATCCTTTCCACCCTTATCTCTGAAGTACTCAGCCATTGTAAGACCTGTTAAACCAACTCTCATTCTAGCTCCAGGTGGTTCGTTCATCTGACCAAATACCATTGTTGTCTTCTCGATAACGCCTGATTCCATCATTTCATGGTAAAGGTCGTTACCCTCTCTAGTACGCTCACCTACACCTGTGAATACTGAATATCCACCGTGCTCTGTAGCGATATTTCTAATAAGTTCCTGAATAAGAACTGTCTTACCTACACCGGCACCACCGAATAGACCGATCTTACCACCCTTCTGGTAAGGGCAAAGTAAATCTACTACCTTGATACCTGTTTCTAGGATTTCTGTGTTTGTAGCCTGCTCTGCAAAAGTAGGAGCCTGTCTATGAATAGGCATATACTCTTCTACATCTGGAGCTGGCTTGTTATCAATAGGATCACCTAATACGTTAAAGATACGTCCAAGTGTGTTTTCACCAACTGGAACAGAAATTGGCTTTCCTGTAGCTTCTGCTTCCATACCTCTAACCAAACCATCTGTAGGACCAAGGGCAATACATCTAACTGTATCATCACCAAGATGCTGTGCAACCTCTACAACGAGCTTGCCGCCGTCATTAGTCTTTATGTTGATGGCTGAATTAATTTCTGGAAGATTACCCTCAGTGAACTTAATATCAATTACGGCACTGATGATCTGAGTAATCTTACCGATATTCTTCTCTGCCATTACTAACCTCCATTATTAGTTAAATAAAAGATTTATATAAAATCTAACAGTATAACTTAAATTAAGCACTCTTTTTTAGCCAGTAGCGTTGGCACCACCAATGATCTCTGTAATCTCCTGAGTAATAGCACTCTGACGAGCTCTGTTGTACTGAAGAGAAAGTGTTGAAATAAGATCTTCGGCATTACTTGTAGCGTTATCCATTGCCTGCATACGAGCACCATTTTCACTGGCAACAGATTCGATTAATGCACCATAAATAAGTGAGCATACATACTTTGGTATGATCATATCAAGTGCTTCATCTTCCTCTGGCTCATAGCTCATTGGAGTTGTGTCTACTTCCTTTTTGTCCTCTTCGCCCTTTAAGTCATCAGTTGATACTGGTAATAACTTAATAAGCTTAGGAACATGTACTACTGTATTCTTAAATGATGTATATGCAAGATAAATCTCACCTATTTCACCTGCTGCGAACCTTTCAAGAAGTTCTTCGCAAATTTCCTTAGCATCAGTATAAAGTGGCTCATTAATTACATCAGAATAATCCTTAGCAATATTATAGCCTTTTCTTTTAAGAGCATCTCTACCCTTAGTACCGATTGCAATTATATCCACATCACTTTTATTAAAACCGCTATTAAAAATGAGTTTTTCAATATTTGAGTTGTAACCACCCGCTAATCCTCTGTTACCTGTTATTGTAATCACTGCTTTTTTAGTAGATTCACCAGCAACTAAATATTTATGATTAATATTTCCTGACTTAGCTAAAATACTACTAACAGTATCATACATAAGATCTGAGTATGGCTTTGTTGATTCTGCCTTACCCTTAGCTTTTTGTAACTTAACAGTGGAAACGAGCTTCATCGCTTTGGTAATCTGACCAGTGCTTTGTATACTGTCTCTACGTCTTTTTATGTCTCTCATTGAGGCCATAAAATTTTACCTCCGTTTCCTAAAGCTAACAAACGTAACTGTTAAATCTTAACTCATTACATTTGCAAATATTACTTAAAACTCTTTTTGAATTCTTCAATAGCATTAACAAGTGCTTTTTCATTTTCCTCTGATAATTCCTTAGATTCTTTAATCTGTTCAGGAATTGTAGGATATTTTGTATTGATGAAGTCAAATAAACCTGTTTCAAATTCACCAATCTTCTCAGTTGGAATATCAAGTACATACTTTCTTGTTACTGCATAGATAATAATTACCTGATACTCTACTGGCATTGGCTTATACTGAGGCTGCTTAAGCATTTCTCTGATTCTTTCACCCTGTGCTAACTTCTCTCTTGTATCAGCATCTAAGTCTGAACCAAACTGAGCAAATGAAGCTAACTCTCTAAACTGAGCTAACTCAGTTCTGATAGGAGCTGAAATCTTCTTAATAGCCTTAATCTGAGCAGCACCACCAACTCTAGATACAGATAAACCGGCATTAATAGCTGGTCTGAAACCTGAGTTGAACATTTCTGTTTCAAGATAAATCTGACCATCTGTAATAGAAATTACATTAGTTGGAATATATGCTGAAACATCACCTGCCTGAGTTTCAATGATAGGAAGTGCTGTAAGTGAACCTCCACCATATTCCTCTGACATTCTAGCAGCTCTCTCTAATAATCTTGAATGTAAATAGAATACATCACCAGGGTAAGCTTCACGACCTGGAGCTCTCTTTAAAAGAAGTGATAATGTACGGTATGCAGCAGCATGCTTACTTAAATCATCGTATACTACTAATACATCTTCACCGTTTTCCATCCACTCTTCACCAATAGCACAACCTGCATAAGGAGCAATATACTGTAATGGAGCAAGCTCTGAAGCAGTAGCTGCTACTACAGTTGTATATGACATAGCGCCATATTCCTCAAGTGTCTTAACGATTGTTGCAACTGTTGAAGCCTTCTGACCAATAGCTACATAAATACAATGTACGCCCTGGCCCTTCTGGTTAATAATTGTATCAATTGCGATGGCTGTCTTACCTGTCTGACGGTCACCGATAATTAACTCTCTCTGTCCTCTACCAATTGGTACCATGGCATCAATAGCCTTAATACCTGTCTGGAGTGGTGTATCAACTGACTTTCTTGTGATAACACCTGAGGCAACTCTTTCAATCTGACGGAACTTAGTTGTGTTTAAAGGTCCCTTGCCATCAATAGGCTGACCAAGGGCGTTAACAACTCTTCCTGTCAATGCATCACCAACTGGAACCTCAACAACTCGGCCAGTTGTCTTTACTGTATCACCTTCGTTAATGTTCTTGTTTGAACCAAGTAATACGGCACCTACGTTATCCTCTTCAAGGTTTAATACCATACCGTATACTTCGCCAGGGAATTCAAGAAGTTCGCCTTGCATGGCCTTCTCTAATCCGTGAACACGGGCGATACCATCCGCAACCTGAATTACTGTACCAACATCTGATACTTCAAGTTCGGTAGAATATCTTTTAATCTGTTCTTTTATAACTGAACTGATTTCTTCCGGTCTTAAATTCATTGTTTAGAAACCCTTTCTTAAAGTTTATTTTTAAACTAAGCTAACTGAATACCACTAAGTTCATTAGCCATATTGGCAAGTTTAGTTTTTATGCTACTATCTACAACTCTATCTTTAATTCTAATAATCATACCAGCAATAAGACTTTCATCTATTGAGTAGTTTATCTTGAATTCCTTATAGTTTGTTGTAGCAAGAAGCTTATCTTCTACTGCTTTTTTCTGGGCATCTGTAAGCTCACTAGCAGTAGTTACATAAGCAATGCCGATCTTCTTATATTCAAGTACTTTTCCAACAAAGTACTCTAATGTATCAACAATGTTTCCTTGTCTGTCCTTAGAAACCATGAGTGTTAATAAACCTGTCATGTCCTTTGAGACAAATTTTTCAAAAACATTCTTAATAACTGTTTCTTTTTCTTCTTTTTCAACCTTTGGGTGTGCGAGAAGCTTTTCTAAATCTGGATTAGCTTTAAAGCTTTCAATTACGGCTAATGCCTCTTCATATAATGTATCCATACTAGATTCAGAAACAGCTAATTCAAACAAAGCATCACCGTAGGTTGTCTCTACTAGCTTAGCCATGTTTTATCACCCATTTCGTTTAAAGTCTCTTCAATAAGAGCATTACTGTCGCTTTCATTAATTGACTTAGAAACTAACTTAGAAGCCATTGCTGCAGCAACAACAACGATCTGCTGTTTAACTTCATCAGCAACCTTCTGCTTTTCAAGCTCTGCTTCCTTATTAGCCTGTGCAATAATTCTAGCTGCTTCTTCCTTGCCTTCATCAATAAGCTTCTGCTTATTGTGCTCGCCAGTTCTTCTAGCATCGCTTAAAATACCTTCTGCTTCTTTATTAGCAGCCTTAAGCTTAGCCTCATATTCCTGCTTCATAGCAAGGGCATCTTCTCTATCCTTAGCAGCACCTTCAATATCGTTAGTTATCTTATCCTGACGCTTCTTTAACATGTTACGTACCGGATTAAAAAGGATATATGAAAGTAGAATAAATAGGATAAATACATTTATTAATGTTATTGCAGCATCAAAAAGGAGCTGTGCATCCAAGCCAAATAATCGTCCTTCAAGGACAATTGCTGTACTTCCTAACAAATTCACTTGTAGGCCTCCTTTCTATTATCTTACTTCGTATACAAGTTAAACTTGTTTAAATCTTACTTAAAAGGCTTAACGAACATTAAGATAATAGCTACAGCGAAACCGTAAAGACCTGTTGTTTCTGCAACAGCCTGACCAAGTAACATAGTAGACTGAATCTGTGACTGAGCACCTGGGTTACGACCTACTGCTGAAGCACCGTGACCTGCGGCAATACCCTGACCTACACCAGGTCCAACACCGGCGATCATTGCGATACCTGCACCAATTGCTGACATAGCACTAATAAATTCCTGTCCTGAAATATTCATGTTGAATTCCTCCATTAAATAAAAATTTGTTTTTTGTAATCTGCCTAATCGGCAATCTTGTCGTTAACATATACCATTGTTAACATACTAAATACATACGCCTGAATGCATCCTGAGAAGATATCAAAGTATGCATGGAGTAATGATGGGTAAGCTACTGTGTAAGGACCAAGTAAATCATAGATTAAGCCCATAAGTACTGTACCCGACATTACGTTACCGAATAAACGTAATGATAATGACAACGGAACTGCAAATTCACCAATTAAATTGATTGGGAATAAGAACCAAATTGGCTGGAACAATGCGCCAAAATGTCCTAACTTATTCTTCTTAATACCATTGAACTGTACTAAGACGAAAGTTATAAGACCAAGGCATAATGTTACGCCGTAGTCCGCTGTAGGCGGTCTCAGACCAAAAACGCCCGAAATATTTGATATGATTATAAATATAAATAAGGCTGAAATGTAATTCTTGAATCTATAAGCATTGCTGCCCATAATTCCATCAACCATTCCGCCAAGCATATCTACTATCATTTCAATAATATTTTGGAATGTTCCCGGTGTGTCCGTGGCATTAACTTTGTTAATCTTCACTCTAGCTATAATAGCCATAATGATAATGAAGACTGACACAATCAACATAGCTACATGAGTTGAATCAATTCCAAGTTCTACTCCGCCAAGCTTAAACTTGTAGAATGTAGAAATCATGAAACTAGACTCACCAGCTACTGATGTGTATAAACTTAAAGCGCCCACCTTCTCACCTTCCTTTTCTTAAGATAATAATTTATGAGTAAACGGCTCAATATAAGCCGCTACTTTCATTGAAAACATGCCAACTATGGCACAAATCGGATGTCCTGCATGAAGCAAAAACAATACCAAAAAAACAGCTATCATCGCCGTTAACCTAACAAGATAGCCTAAAACGTATGATTTTGATCCACGCTCATTACTATATATAACCTTACGAATCACAAGACTCATATGGAATGATGAAAATAATGCATAAAGAACACCAAAAGAAAAACCAGAAATTAAATACAATTTATTTCCTGGAACTAAAAATAAGATAATGATAACCCCTACAAAAAAATAAATTCCCTCTACTAAAAACATTCCTGGTAAGCTTTCGTTAACCTGCTTAATTCTTTCTAGCATAAAATACCATCCTTACTTTGAGTTATACTTAGAGCCCATATACATTATTTAATCTTTATCTTTTTATTTTTTCTTCACGTTCATTATTATTGTGTTCACGATTATAACGTTCCACCTTTTCCTTAATAAGCGCTTCTTCTTCTCTTTTCCGCTTAGCTTCATCTTGCACTATCGTGGCCTTCACGAGAGCATAAGCGTTCCTTCCTCCTGCCGCAATTCCTAGTATTGATAATACTAGGGAAAAGAGATTTGTGTTTAATTTTCCATCTAGCCAAACACCCAGCGCAACGCACACAAAAAGTGGTACCATTACACAAATACTTATCTGGGATACTAGCACTATATTCTTCAATGCTTTTCCTTTATTATCCATAGTTGATATCCCTTCAAAACAGATATACATATTTTAACATTAATTCTTGTAATTGTCCACATTTTGTTAATTTTGTATCAAAATAAATTCATAAATCTATTTGAATTTTATCTTTTTTATTGTTATAATTTTCTTAATATACGATTCTTTAGAAACTTATAAAAAGGAATTCGTTGTGACTTCAATATAAAGGGAGGGGTTTTCATGGCAACATTATATAGAAAACGATTAATACCTTCAGAATGTGTAGAATTAAAAGATGATATCATTGTTTATCAGGATTCAGATAGAATCGTTACTATTTGGAACACCCTTAAGCCTAAGAAGGAATTTTCCCACGGCATCTCTTATTATGTTATGAATGAAGGCATAAAGGTAAGTAAATTCTATAGAGATGACAACTCTCTAACTTATATTTATGTTGATATTATAAATACAGAATATAATCAGAAAGAAGACAGCTATGTATTTACTGATTTGCTTGCTGATGTAATCGTTGATGAAGATGGAAAATATCGTGTTGTAGATTTAGATGAACTTGCAGATGCCATTAATAAAGGCATTATCTCTAAAGAATATGTGTCAGAATCTCTTCAGAAACTAAACAATCTCCTTCTTTCTATATACAACGGAACTTTCAAGGAATATGTGAAATTCATAGAAAGGTTCGAACTTTCAGTATTCCACACAGACCTTGCTACAAATAGGACTTAAAAATAAAGCATAAAAATAAGACATAAAAATAAAGCTTTAATCATAATTATAGAATTAAATCTATGATTAAGATTAAAGCTTTTTTTGAACTTTATTACAAATCTAATGAAACTTTTCTTCCTGAACTTTGATATTTAATAATCTCCACGCCTGCAGACTTTAGCATTCTCTTTGATGCTATTACTGAAGCTGTATCAGCGTACTTATCACTATCATACACCACTGCTTTTATTCCGCACTGTATAATTGCCTTGGCACATTCATTACAAGGAAAAAGTGTAACATATATTTTAGAATTTTCTAGACTACCTCCTCGGTAATTTAAAATTGCATTTAGCTCACTATGAGTAGTGTAAAAATACTTATTATCAAGTGGTTCTCCTTCTCTGCCCCATGGATATTCATCATCTGAACAACCAATTGGTAATCCGTTATAACCCATTGATAAAATTTTATTATTCATACTTACTATGCAAGCCCCTACTTGAGTGTTAGGGTCTTTAGATCTCATAGCTGAGAGCTTAGCAACTCCCATAAAATACTCATCCCAAGAAATATAATCTTTACGTTTTTCATTCATATGTTACACCTCCTTTATGTTATTAATATTATTAGTCTTCTAACATACTAATTCTTCTAATATGTCTTTCATCATTAGAAAATTTTGATTCTAAGAATGTATCTGCAATTCTAAATGCTAATTCTGGTCCAAGTACTCTAGCGCCCATACATAATACGTTAGCATTATTATGTTCTCTTGTTGCCTGTGCTGAGAAGCAGTCGCTACATAATGCTGCTCTAATACCCTTAACCTTATTAGCTGCCATACTCATTCCAATACCTGTTCCACAAAGAAGAATTCCTAATTCTGCTTCCTTTGAAAGAACTGATTCGCATACTTTCTTAGCATATACTGGATAATCACAAGAATCCTTTGTATATGTTCCCTTATCTTCGATCTCATAACCTTTCTTTGTTAAATGATCAATTAACTGTTCCTTAAGTTCAATTGCGCCGTGATCGCATCCGATTGCTACCTTCATACTAAACTCCTTTAATCTTTAATAATTTGTCCTTTTCCTTGTCTTTTGTTATTACCATTAATAACAGGTACAACAATGATGTCTTCTTTATTAGCATCTTCCTCTAATTCCTCTGAATCAGATTCCAAATCGCTATCATCTTGATCTTGTAATTCCACGGCTACCCTACTCACTAATTCATAAATCTGGTCAAAACACAGATTATATTCTTCCATCCCTTTGCCATATGGGTTAATTATTTCTTTATCTACTTCACCAACATATTCTGATAAAGTATAAACATTTATTGCTTCATCAAAAGAATCATAAATTTTTTGCTTCATCTTAGAATCCATAGTTAACACTAATGTATCATTTCCAAAATCGCTTGCATTAATTTCTTCTGATGAATTGTTCGGTATTATAAATCCATGCTTTGCAGCTATTGCAACTGCCTTTGGATTATATGGTTCTGGAAACAAAACAACCATTCCACGAGATTCAACCTTTATATCCTGCTTTATATTAGCAAGGATAGTTGCTGCCATAGGACTTCTGCTTGTATTCTCAGAACAAACAAAAATAACTCTATTAATTGTACTCAATCGCAGGTCACCCCCCAGTCACATACTTTTGCCTAATTAATACCATACAAATTCTATCAAAACATTTGATTCTAATCAACAGTAACAACTTTATGTCCTGCTGCCTTAATAAGTCTATTCATAATAGCCTGTCCTGCGCTAACATTCTCAAAGCTTTCTGAATATACCACTTCAATACCATCCTTATCAAAATCTCTTAGGACTTTGTAAAGATTCTTAGCTATGCTTAATTCATCATTTCTGCTGCCAAGTATATATTTATGATAGTCATTATATAAATCCTTGGTTTCATCTGTTGTCATTATTGCTACTTTCTTGCCATTACCACAATCTTCCTTGGCCTTGCGATTAATGTAGTCAACCACATTTTCTATGCTTCCTTCAACTATAGTAATCTGAGCATTTGGAGCATAATGTTTATATTTCATTCCAGGAGCCTTAGGTTTAACACCTGGCTTAAGCTCTCCAACAATCGCTGGATCAATTCTTACCTCACCTAATACTTCTTCAAAATCCTTCTTTGTAATATATCCTGGACGAAGAATTGTTGGAACGTCTTCACTTAAATCTATAATTGAAGACTCTAAGCCAATATCAACTGTATCATCCTGAATAATCATATCTATTTTTCCTGATAAGTCATTAATAACATGTTCTGCCTTAGTTGGACTTGGTTTACCTGATGTATTAGCGCTTGGAGCTGCTATATATACACCTGACTGCTTAATTAATCTATTAGCCACCTTATGGCTTGGCATTCTTATAGCTACAGTTTCAAGTCCACCCGTAGTTTCCTTTGGTACAATGTCCGATTTTTTCAAAATCATTGTCATTGGGCCTGGCCAAAATTTCTTAGCAAGTGCTAATGCTTTATCGTTAACTTCCACTGATAATTTATACAAAGCATCTAAATCAGCAATATGTACTATTAAAGGATTATCTGATGGTCGTCCTTTAGCCTGATAGATTTTTTTAGAAGCTTCCTTATCAAGGGCATCTCCACCAAGTCCATAAACTGTCTCTGTTGGAAATGCAACAAGTCCTCCTTTTTCAAGGATTTCCTTAGCTTCTTCATATATTAAATTATCTGTTTTCTCATTTCCTGAAATCACTCTAACCTTTGTTTCCATGACTTCTCCTTCTTATCTACTTATTAAGATATTTGTTAATTATTCCCCATACACTTTTCTTTTCAAGGCCTAACTTCCAGCCAGCTACACCGCTTACATTAGATTCAGAAATCGCCTTCATTCTCTCTTCAACAGACTGTTCTTCTTCAAACCATATCTGAATTGTAGATCCATTTTTTTCATAGTTTACAGCATATTGTCCAATTTCTTCATTCCATAATGCTGAAAAACCGTCCTTTGTCATTTGGTTGATTGCCTCATCCATGCCTACTGCACTGCTTGTTGTCTTACCATTAGTTGTTGTCCATATTCTTGTAAAAAATGGAATTCCAACCACAATCTGATTTGATGGAACTAAGTTAATCATATCGCTAATTGCTTCCTTAAAAAATGGAAGTGATGATACAGAACCTGCTTCAGTTCCAGCATAATGTTCATCATATGCCATTAAAACTACATAATCAACAAATGAAGCCTGCTCAGTTAATCTATAACATTCATTGTAACTTTCTGGCTTATAATTATCTGTGGAAAGAACAATTCCTGCTTTTTCACATTCAATAGATAACTCTCTTACAAATTGTAAGAAGTCTCTTGAATATTCTTTTTTTACTTTTTCAAAATCAAGATTAATTCCATCAAAGCCATATTTTTTAGCATCTGATATAAGGGTATTTACCATCTTAGTTCTAGCTTTCTTACTCTGGTAAAGTGTCTTAAAATCAACGTTTGTATTAAAGTCATCAACTAATGCCCAAACCTCCATGCCTCGATTATGGATATCTGTAACTGTTTCCTGAGAGGCAAAACAGCTCATTGTTCCATCATTTCCTGTAATTGAATACCAAGTTGGTGAAACAATATTAATGCCACTAGTTCCTGAAAGCGCTGAATCTAATGTTGCATTTCCTGCCACGCCTCCTACCTGAAACCAGGCAAGATTTATGCTCTGATTATATGAAATAGATTCATATTCATCCTGATAAGTTGTATCTCTTACATATGAATATGTCTTATTTAATTCGCTTTGTTTTACATAACCCTTAATTCCTGAAGGAGTTATTACCTCAAGCCAATTACCTAAGTCCTTAGTTACCGTAACTCTAGTTTCCTTTGGAAGTGTCTCTAATACTAAACTTTTTACGCCACCTCTGTATCTTACAGTTGCCTTTTTCTTAGTATCTGCACAATTAGTTTCATTATAACTTGTGTTAATTACTAATCTATTAGGATTTTTAGCAAGTTCATAATTTAAATCTGTGTGGCTTGCAACATATTCCCAATCAAGGTATCTCTCACCATTTTGATTAAGAACTACTACGTTATCTGTATTAGTTACATTTCCTTCTTCATCTGTATATTTAGCTTCGCCAGTTACAAAACTATAAATATGATGTGTGTCAGAATAAAGAACGTTACCACTTTCTTCATCATAATAGAATCTAATATTAATACTATCTTCTATTAGATTCTGTTTTATATATAATCTGTCATCCACATATATTCCGCTGTCTTCAAAATTCTGTCCGTCTAGAATAACAAGTACATTCTCGTTACCATTCTCAATTCCAAAATAGGTATATCCGCTCATAGTCTCCTTAGTCGGCGAATATCTAGCTATGTAAACCACAACTGAAAGCACAATTAATACTACTAAAATAGCTACTATTCCAATTATAGTTACTTTCTTTTTTTGATTTTCTTTATTCATAAATCTCTCCATTTATTCTTACTTTAATATCTATGTTAAGCAACATAATCACTATTGTAACACTAGGGCATAAAAAAAGCCACCGACCATTATACATCACTCGTATAGATAATCAAATACCTACAAATGAATTAATGTCAGTAGCTTTTTAAAGCTTACCAGCCAAATATACGCAGAGGGAACCACCATATTTAACTTAGATTACTTTATTTTATTTTTGTATTAAATTGTATGTGATATATTTTTTTGTGCAAATATTAATTCGTCTAGCCATTTAAGGTTACTGCCGTTTGTAACTCTTAAATCTTGTTCATATGGAATAGCTTTTATTGTTACTCCAAATGATTCCTTTAAAGCCTTAGCTTCTTCCTTATTATAGGTCATGCTTACCACACTCAACTCTTCTTTTCCTACAAGCGTCTTTATTCGCTTAAATCTTTCAATACACTCATTTAGTTTATATGGTGTCATGGACCCTACAATAATTTTCTTATCGCAGCTAACAAAATCTTTAACTGCCTTACTATAGTTATAATCACTCACACTTATGTCTATAATCACATATTGATATGTGTTAGTTAAAGTTCTCCAGTTCTCGCAACTTCTATGACTAAAAATATCTATGCCATTGTGTGTTATACCGCGAAACTTTTCTACTTCTTCATTATTCTTTGAAAAAATACTATTGTTTTTTCTATCAAAAATTTGCTTTAAAAGATCCACTAAACTACCGTCATCAAAGCAAACTATTGCCGTTTTTATTCCTAATACATTTACCAAATAATTTCCTAGCATAAGGCTTAAATGCGATGTTCCTACGCCTCTAGAAAGTCCTATTAATCCAATTACCTTTTTACTAGACCTTCTTGAATTCAATCCAATCAAATCCTTAAATCTATTCTTTCTTCTAGCGTTCCATCTTCTTCTTTTTTCCAAAAATCTTTTTTGTAAAGAAACAGATTCTATCATATGCAGTTATCCTTCCTTTCCCAACATATTCACTTAAATATTCACTTTTAAACTCATATAGCATCTGTTCTAAAACATCAGAACTGTCCTGCCAGTCATAAATACAAGGAATTCTGTACATTTCTCTTTCATATAGAAGGTTTGCATAATCATAAAATGCCCTAGCACTCACTAAATTAACAAATAAAGCGCAGTTTTTATGAACGTTTTTTAACTGTTCCAATTCATCATAAATTCCATGACCACCGCCCATAACAACAAGATTAATAGCCCTGTTATTTTCACTTTTACTTAATAAACTTTCTTTTAGCTTGTCTATGTTGTTATCTGCTAATAATCCGCAATCTACAATGCGAACTCTAGAATTGTCCATAATATTTATTGTTTCATTAGTTTGTGGAATTATATTGATCATATTAAGACTAAATGACCCATTAGACTCTAGATTCCCCTTAAGGGCCTCTGTACGTAAGTGATTATTTTGCGAATAGTCATAGACTGAAACTGACGTATACTCTCTTATCCATCTAGCTAGACATAAACAGATATGGGTTACGCCTATACCTCTTCTTATGCCACTCACAAAAATATAAGTGAACGTTTCCTCTGTGCTACTAAAGGTATTTAGAGCGATTTCTAATTCTGTTCTTACCTTTTTTACATTTTTAAATCTTTGACTCGGTTCATGTTTAATACATTTTTTTACAATCTCATCTAGCATATTATTGTCTTTGCTAACATCGCCATGATCACATAAGAAGCGCATAACCATACCCAATCCATATATATCCGACTGAATAGTTGCATACTCATCTAAATATTGCTCTGGTGAAGCAAATGTTGGACTACCCGTATTCACCCTTTGCTTAGAATTTGCTACTACTGCACTACCCAAATCAATAAGAAAAATATCATCATTATCATCAACAATAATATTTTCCGGCTTTAAATCCATGTGAAGAATTCCAGCCTCATTATGCATATATTCCAGTATATTACATAATTTAATCATAATCTTAGCAATATCTTTAGATCTAAGTGTTACTTTTTCTACATACGATTTCAAATCAATTCCTTTGACATATTCTAAAATTATTACAAGCTGTTCTTCTTCATTCTCAATATCAATTAGCTGTGGAATATTAGGATGTTTAAGATTTCTTATTAGATTAGCTGACTCAAGAGCCTTTAGATAGGTCTCATCAGCCTTAGATATTATTTTTGCAATTCTTAAAAATTGCAGCGTCTTATGCCTTACTAAATATATTCTAGATTGCTTTGTTACTCCGAGTAATTTGATTATCTCATACTTATCAGAATTAATAACTAATCCTCCTTCATCTTAGGTGAAGCACGAGTAACATCCGCTTTGTATATTACAAGAATATTTTTGATTTGTCAAGAAGCTAAATTACTATATTTTGTTTATACATTTTTTATTATTTGTGATAAAATTTAATTAGTATACCTTTTTAAGTCCTTTACATAGGATATAAAAATCGTTATTATTAAATTAGAGATAAAGCATTTAAGATAACATGTCGATAACATAATATGAAAAGATTTATGATTGTTAGATAATTATGTACTTATTTAAGTTTTATCTAATACCTCATTTATCGATTTTAATCGAGTAGGTATTTAAGAATGTGAGGTGCCTTATGAAAATTGAGAGGATTAATGATAACCAAATTAGATGCACACTTAATAAATCTGACCTTGCATCAAGACATTTAAAAATAAGTGAATTAGCTTATGGAAGTGAAAAAGCAAGAGAACTTTTCCGTGATATGATGAAACAAGCAAATAGCGAATTTGGATTTGAATCAGAGGACTTACCACTTATGATTGAGGCAATTCCTGTTTCATCAGAATGTATCATACTAATCATCACTAAAGTAGAAAATCCTGAAGAACTCGATACTCGTTTTTCAAGATTCTCAGATGCTGATGAAGAAGATAATGATTTTAACGACGACGATGATTTCGACGATTTTGATGATGAGGACAATGATGATAACGTTGTAACATTATCAGAAGAACTTGATTCCGTTGAGAATTTAGATAGTGAAATGGGCGAAATTAATTCAGATTTAATGAATATTTTTAGCCAGGTTAAGGATTACCTTAATAAGAAGAACATTTCAACAAAGGATTCTAATAATTTTGTTCCTTTTAGTAAGTCAATATCAAAGACTAATAAGGAAAGCAACACAACTAGTGAGAATAAAGATAATGTCATTAAAGAAAAAAATGCTACGGCAGACAACTTAACTCCACCAGTTATTGTTAGAGTATTCTCCTTTGATTCACTTGATGATGTAACTTCTGCTTCTAAGATAATTCTTCCTATTTACTCAGACGATAGCATATTATATAAGAGCTTGAATGAAGCTAAATATTATCTTACTATAACAAGAAAGAATACATCTTCTATTAACTTTAACAAGATCTGTAATATTCTTTCTGAATATGGTAAAAAAGAAACTATTGATTCGGCTGGAATTAATTATCTTAATGGTCATGCAGATACACTTATTAAAAAACATGCGGTTCAGGTATTAGTTTCGCTATAAATAATAGCAAGACAAAAAGTGCAAAAACAAAAGACAGTTTTACATAATTGTAAAACTGTCTTTTTTATTATTGTATCCTGTTTAAATCAACAATATTAACCTAGAGAAGCAAGATATGTTGTGATTTCTTCCATTAAGTCGTCACAATCAATTCCATGAACTTCTGCTGCCTCTTCAATTGTTTCACCTATTGATGATGGGCAACCTATACAATGCATTCCTGCTCCCATAAGAATTGGAATAATGCTTGGCTCTATCTTTAATGCATCACCTATTGTTGTATCCTTTGTTATTCTTCTCATTTTATTTATACCCTTTCTTTATTTCTTTTCTAAAAATCTAGTGCACAATTTAATTGTCCAATTTGTATAATAACACATCAACTATTCTTGTCAAGCAAGCTTATAATAAGACTGTTGGAACTTAAGTTTTTTTCTAATATTTTTATGAAAAATAAGACAAATTTTTTTCTACATATGAAGACTTAATCATGTGTTAAATCGAGTAACCGTGCGACTTTCCTTGATTTATTAACCCGTTTATCGTATAATTAACTATATTTAAAAAGGAGGTAATTATCATGGCATATGTAATCAGTGATGATTGTATTAGTTGTGGTGCTTGTGCAGCTGGATGTCCAGTAGAAGCTATTAGCGAAGGCGCTTCACACTACGAAATCAACGCAGATGTTTGTGTTGATTGTGGTGCTTGTGCAGGTGTATGTCCTGTTGGTGCTCCTAACCCACAGTAGTTTTCTACGTGAGTAGGATGTTTTAACCTATTAGCTTAATATAAGTCTAACTTATCTAAGTATATTAGGATGCATCTTTTTATAACAAACTAATACGTATTAAAAAAATAGCCCTGATTCATTTAGCATATATTTTATATGTGTTTACTGAATCAGGGCTATTTCTTTTTTATTATTATCGCTCGTCTTTTAATAAATCTGCGAATCTTGTCTGTTCTGGTAACCATGCCATCTTAACTGTTCCAATAGGGCCGTTACGCTGTTTAGCTATAATAATTTCAGCTACTCCAGGGAATTCTGTATCCTTGTTATAGTAATCATCTCTATATAAGAACATAACAACATCGGCATCCTGCTCAATAGCACCAGATTCTCTCAAATCTGAAAGCATTGGTCTATGATCAGGTCTTTGTTCTACCGCTCTTGATAACTGAGAAAGTGTAACAACCGGTACATTTAACTCTCTAGCCAAGGCCTTTAACGCTCTTGATATATCTGAAATTTCCTGCTGTCTTGAATCTGTCTTTCCATTACCACTCATTAACTGAAGGTAATCGATAATTATAAGTCCAAGGTTATGTTCCAACTTGTATTTTCTACACTTAGAACGTAATTCTGATATTGAAATACCTGGAGTATCATCAATTATTATGTTAGATTTTGCAATACTATCTGCACCATCAATTAACTTACCCCAATCTCCTGAATCTAAATTACCTCTTCTAATCTTATCAGCATCTACTGTAGATTCAAGTGATAACATTCTGTTTACAAGCTGTACATTAGACATTTCCAATGAGAAAATAGCTGTTGTTATACCTTCTTTAATTGCAACATGTTCTGCAACATTTAATACAAAAGCTGTTTTACCCATAGATGGTCTAGCCGCAACCAATATAAAATCTGATGGCTGTAAACCTGATAAATATCTATCCAAATCTCTAAATCCAGTAGGTACACCTGTTACACTACCTCTATTTTTAGCCGCTTCCGAAATTCTATCAAGGGCTTCAAGTACAACCTTATCTATACTTGTATATTCGTGATCTCCCTTATTTTTTACAAGATCAAAAATCTTTTTTTCTGTGTCAGCTAAGATATCATCTGTCTTATCATTTCCTGCATAACAATCATTAGCTATACTCTCTGTTGTTCTAATTATACTTCTTAAAAGTGCCTTATCCTTAACTATTCCTGCATAGTGTCTAATATTAGCTGATGTTGGCACTGAAGCTAATAAATTACGAATAAAATCGAGGTTATAAACCTGTGGTGGAGCATCTTTTTCCTTAAGTCGCTCCTGGAGGGTTACAATATCTACAGGTTTTCCCTCATTATTCATATCAACAATTGTCTGGAACATAATTCCATAATTGCCATAATAAAAATCTTCTTGAGTTAATTGCTCACTTGCCGTAAGAATAGCCTGTCTATCAAGCATCATTGAACCTACAACAGAAGCTTCCGCCTCAATACTGCTAGGCATCTGCCTAGTAACTATTGCCTCATCCATTTACTTATCCTCTTTTTAATTACTTAGCTACAACCTTAACTGTTAATTTAGCTGTTACTTTCTTATGTAACTTAACAGAAATAATATAACTTCCAAGTGATTTAATAGGTTCATCTATTTTCATCTTCTTCTTATCAATCTCTAAGCCTAACTGCTTTTTAGCTGCTTCTGCAACTTCCTTTGTAGAAATTGTACCAAATGTTTTTCCACCTTCACCTGTCTTCATTGAAACAGTTACTGCTGATTCTTCTATCTTTTTAGCTAATTCCTTAGCATTCTCTAGTTCAAGTGCTGCTTCTTTTTCAGCTCTTTTATTAGCTAACTTTAAATCATTTAGATTCTGTGCTGTTGCCTCAATTCCAAGTTTTTTAGGTAATACATAATTTCTTGCATAACCATCATTTATCTTTACAATCTGTCCTTTTTTACCTAATGTCTTAACATCCTCTAAAAGTATTACTTCCATCTTACACTTCTCCTTCTTCTACCATATTATCTAGTGTAGATTTAATCATATCTACAGCATCTTCAGCAGTTACATTTTCAAGCTGGGCACCTGCCACACTCATATGTCCACCGCCTCCGAGTTTTTCCATAACTAACTGTACATTGATTTCATCTATAGATCTAGCTGAGATAAAAATCTTTCCTTCATATGGTGTAATTACAAATGAGCCTTTAATTCCGTTAATATCTAACAAATCATTAGCTGCCTTTGCTCCACCAATTGTAGGACTTTCAAGTCCTGTTCCATTAAATATAGTAATTGCAAATGCGTCTCTATAAACTTCTGACTTACTAACAGCCTCTGCAACTGCTCTATACTCGTCCATATCATTTCTAAGCATTTTTCTTACTCTTGTAACATCTGCACCATTTCTTCTAAGGAAAGCTGCTGCCTCAAATGTTCTTGGACCTGACTTATTATTAAATCCATCTGTATCAATATTAATTCCGGCAAACATCGCATCTGCTTCAAATGCCTTTAACTTAATGCTATCATCCACATACTGAATCATTTCAGCTATCATTTCACAAGCTGATGATGCATATGGATCAATATATGAAAGAACCGCACCTGTAATAGTATCATTTGTTCTTCTGTGATGATCAAAATTAATAATTGTCTTACATTTTGTAAGTAATTCAGGGCATTCTGTTCTTTGAGGTCTATTAACATCCACCACAACTACAACTGTTTTTGGAGTTACAAAAAGTGGTGCCTCTTCCCTTGTAAGAAACATATCTGCCGGATAATCATCGTTATTTTTAAACCTATTTATAAAAGGTCTAACTGAACTTGTTACTTCACCATATACTATATGAGCATCCTTACCCATTTTTTTAGCTATTAAATAAATACCTAGCGCAGAGCCAAAAGCATCAATATCAGGAATTGTATGTCCCATTACTAGAACTCTTTCATTAGTCTCTAATATCTGCTTTAGGGCATGAGCCATAACTCTAACCTTAACTCTAGCATTTTTTTCCATCTGCTGGCTCTTACCACCAAAATAATGAATCTTATCATTATCCTTTACAACTGCCTGATCTCCGCCTCGTCCAAGAGCTAAATCCATGGCGGCCTTTGCCATGTCGTAATTCTTAGAATAATCTGACGCTCCTGTACCTACACCAATTGAAAGAGTAAGCGTCATTTCATTACCGATTTTTACACCCTTTATATCCTCTAAAATACTGAACTTATCTGCAAGAATCTTTTCTAAATACTTATATCTAAATACAACAAGATATTTGTCTTTTTCCATTTTTCTTACTATTGCAGCTCCTGGAGAAAAATATTTATTAACTCTCTTATCTACAAGTCCAATAAACAATGACTTTCTAACATCATCAATTGCTTCAAGGGCATCTTCATAGTTATCAATATAAACCAAACCAACTACAAATCTTTCATCTCTGATTTTTTGGATATACATATTTATATCTGTTTCATCAAACATGTACATTGCAACCAAGCTTGAATTATAGTTTTTTTCTAGTATATTAGTTCCCTCTGTTATCTTTTCAGAACTAATTCTATGAAGTTCCACACGATAATTTCTTTCATTAAATACTATTGGCACATCATATGACTTACCAATCTCTGGAAAGATATTATATTTAATTTCTGGAATTATAGTTGATATATTCTTATTAAAATCCTTCCCCTTACCTAGGCAATCCTGCATTGCCTCATTTAACCACAATACCTGACCGTTATTATCTAATAAAGCATAAGGAATACTTAACTTATTAAATAACATGCGCTGAATCTGCGAATAGTTGGATGCAAATTCTATCAAGTCATGAGCCACTCTCGGGCGCAGTACCATAAGCATAACAACGCATACTAAAAGGTATATAAACATAAATACACTAACTACAACGCCAGCCTGAATTGAAATTATATAAACCACAATATTTATAAGTACTAAAGCAATTAATAATATTGTAGGCCATATAAATAAGCTATTTAATTGTCCTGTCGGAGTAAACGACGTTTTTCTTTTCTTTATCATTTATATCACCATACATAAATAAATTATGCCCACCTATGTTTTAGTGGGTGTCAGATAAATCTAAACACCCACTTTACTATCTGCTTTATTATAACATACTTATTAACCTTTTTTTACATTGTCATAAATATTTTTCACTTCTCTTGCTATATCATTAATCGGCATCTTACTTGAATCAAAGAAAAATCCATAGCTTTCCTTATCTGCCCACTTACGTTTTGTATGAGATTCGTAATAGCTCTTTCTTTGCTTATCCCTCTTTTTTATAAATTTTAAAGCCTGTTTGTCATCAAAATCAAAATAAGTTTTTACTCTTTCAATTCTACTGTCAATTGGAGCATCAATAAACACGCTAATAACTTCAATTTTTGGCTCATAGCCGTCTTCTTCTTCCAATACAAAATCAGCACAACGGCCAACAATAACTGCATCTGACTTTGCAGCAATATTTTTTATTACTTCGCTTTGTAATTTGTATAACACATCCTCCATTGGTTCTCCCTTTGGAGCATACTGATTTCCAGAATAATTCCCCTCAAATAAAAAAGGATTTGATTTTTTCTCATCAAATTTCTCCATTATTTTTTTATCAAGTTCGCCTCTTTTAGCCGCTAAATTTATTAATTCATTGTTATAATATGGTATTTGTAGAGCAGTTGCTAATA
The DNA here is from genome assembly GCF_000702205.1 of Lachnospira multipara LB2003. Lineage (GTDB taxonomy): Bacteria > Bacillota > Clostridia > Lachnospirales > Lachnospiraceae > Lachnospira > Lachnospira multipara_A. Next base: position 261,518 of record NZ_JNKW01000004.1, read on the forward strand.
ACTCCCCAACAACATGTCCACCACTACCAAAGCTTCTACCTATTGTGATTATAACTCTCTTATCCATATAAAAATCCCCCTTATGATATTGTTAGTCACTTTTTAATTCTAATGATATTATATCACAAATTGTAGTTTGTTCTTAAAAATTTATAAAAATAAAAAGGACCATTGAATACTCAATGGTCCTATATATATACGTTATACGTAATATGTCTGTAATTATTCTACAGTGTATGGTAAAAGAGCTACGTGTCTTGCTCTCTTAACAGCTACTGTTAAAGCTCTCTGGTGCTTTGCACAGTTACCTGTGATTCTTCTAGGAAGGATCTTTCCTCTTTCAGAAATATACTTTCTTAAAAGAGCTACATCCTTATAATCTAACACCTTATTAGCATCAGCACAAAATACGCAAACTTTCTTTCTTCTACGTATAGGTCTTCTTCTCATCTGACCTTCTGATCTTTCAGCCTTCTTTTCTGGCATGGTAAGCTACCTCCTATCTTAGTTGAAAGGCAAGCCCTCATCCTCAACTCCATCAGGAATATTCATAAAACCATCTCCAGCTTCCTGGACAGGCTCTTCCCTTGATGGTGTATATGCTGCTTCTGAATAGTTAGAACTATTGTTAGCAGCTGCTGACTTGCTCTCTGCAAATTCTTGTTCTTCAACAATAACATCAGTAGTATAAACTTTACGACCTTCTTTATTAGTATAGCTTCCTGTCTGAATTCTACCAACAACTACCATCTTAGTTCCCTGGTGTAAATACTTTTCAGCAAATTCTGCTGACTTTCCAAAAGCCACACATGGAATATAATCAGTGTTCTGACCATCTCCATTATTTCTTGAAAATCTTCTATCAACTGCTAATGTATATCTAGCAAATGCACTTGAGTTATCTCCAGCAGAATATCTTACTTCTGGATCTCTAGTTAATCTGCCCATTAAAATTACTTTGTTCATAATTGCCTCCTCTACAGAGCTATAAGCAAAAATAAACGTCGTTTAATTACTCGCCATCCTTAACGATTAAGAATCTGAGTACGTTTTCAACAATACGAAGTCTATTCTCGATTTCAGCTGGAGCTGTTGCGTCAGCTTCGAACTTAATGAATGAATAGAAACCTTCACTCATATGCTGAATTTCGTATGCAAGCTTCTTCTTCTCGCTAGTACCTGGATCAGTAATTGTACCACCGAAACGAGTGATTAAATCAGTAACCTTCTCGATTGTAGCTGTTCTTACTTCTTCTTCGACGTTCGCGCTTACAACTAATGCTAACTCATACTTATTCATCTACGTCGCACCTCCTTTTGGTCTTTAGGTCCCTTCAACGGCGAAGGAACAAGGATAAAAATATATCACAGATAAATATACTATCATAATAAGAAAAGGAAATCAAGTTCTTTTTATCCTTTTTACACTTTTTTGTAATACACTCCTTTTTAAGATTATATTATGTCCGCAAGCGCAGCATTCTAGCCTTATATCTGCACCAACACTTATAACCTTCCAATCATAACTACCGCAAGGATGCTTCTTTTTTAATTCAAGGATGTCTCCTATTTCTAACTGTAAAATTCCTTCCATAAAATACCTCTTTTGCGTTTATATATCGCTTTTATAAATATATATTTTATGGATTTTTTTTACAAGAAAAATTTGAAAACTTCGCCTAAAGAATCATTAATTAATATATTAGCCTTTGAATCAAAACTTGTCTTAGATTTATTAATTAAACATAACTTGTTTCCCCTATATTCATTAACAAATCCTGCTGCTGGATAAACAATCAAAGATGTACCTCCAACAATCAACATATCTGCCTGTCTTATTAAATCAATAGCTTTTTCAATGTCTCCATAATCTAAGTTTTCTTCATACAAAACAACGTCTGGCTTAATCCTTCCACCACACTGACACTTAGGCACTCCCTCTGATTCCACAATGTAAGAAAGATCATAAAATCTATGGCAGACTTCACAATAATTTCTATGTACAGATCCATGAAGCTCTATAACATTTTTACTACCTGCCATTTGATGGAGTCCATCGATATTTTGAGTAATTATACCCTTTAATTTTCCCATTTCTTCTAACTTAGCAAGAGCTTTATGGGTAATACTTGGTTTTGCATCCAAAAAAAGCATTTTATCTTTATAGAATTTAAAAAAAGTCTCTGGATGTGACATGTAAAAAGATTTACTAATTATTTCTTCTGGAGATAAGCCGCCATATTGACTCATATAAAGTCCATCTGCACTTCTAAAGTCCGGAATTCCACTTTCTGTAGAAACGCCGGCTCCGCCAAAAAAAACAATATTATCGCTAGCATTAACCATTTCTATAAATTCATCAATTTTGCTCATTAATAATTACTCCTTTAATGTTACAACCTACTGATTCAAGATCCTTTACAAGGCTATCTAATTCTTCCTCATCGTATTTATCCTCATCAACCATAACAACTGAAGCATATACATACTTAGCTGCTGTTCCACTTATATCCGAATCAACAATTACGACATCATATCCTTTACCAAAAGATTCTATAAGTCCTTTAATGATTATTTCATTTTCCTTGTTAATCTTACCAATCTCATTACTGCCTGAAAAAATAATATCAAATCCTTCTTTATTCGTATGGCAAATAATATTTGGTGTCTTTTGTACGTTTGAAATAAAATCAACTACACCAGGTATATTTTTACCTAGCTTATATTTCCCTACAAAAATCTCACTAGAAATATCTGCATCAATAAACAATACCTTTTTCTTCATTTCATACAGGCTGTATGCAAGTTTGAAGGATCCCATCCCTCCAGTTACAACAGCAAAAGTTTTTTCTCCATTTAACTCATCTAAGACATTTTTTGCCAACTCTCCATAAGTTTTCTTATCATCTAAGGACATATTTATCAATTTATCAATATTTACACTAATCATTTTTGCACCTCTCTAGCATAAGCATGATTAAACATGTCATTTCACATTTCATATTTCTATCACTATTTACTTGTTATTTTTTAACTCGTCCAAAAATCTTAAATTTCTTCTTAGCTTTAACCTCCTCATTATTTTCTTCTTTATTTCCCTTATTATTTTCCTCTTTATCTTCTTTAGCAACTTCCCTTTTTTCTTCTATCTTTTCGTCAGGAGAGACTTCATTATCTGTTGCTTCCTGATTTTCTTTAGTAAGCTCTTTCTCTTCCTGCTGTTCTTCTACTATTTCTTCTTCAATCATCTCTTGTTCTTCTATCTTTTCTTCTTCAGTTTTTTCTTGCTGTTCCTCTATCTTTTCCTCTTCAGTTTTTTCTTGTTCTTCCTCTAGCTTTTCTTCTGTAATTACATTATTCTTTTCTGAAGCTTTTTCCTTTGTTTCACTCTCGTCTTTCTTTGTAGACTCTATTTCACTGGCTAAAATGTATCTGTCCACTTCTTCAAAAACATCTTCAGCTACATTAGGCGCCATATAATTATCATTTTTATTTAATTTATTTTTGTTTTTCTTGTCTTTTTCATGTTCTTTTTCATAATCATAATATTCATCATTATCAGGAATTTTTCTAAATGACACATAGAATAATCCAACAAGAAGCTCTAATACTAATGTTATTGCTGCTACTAAGCCTGTTAATAATGCAGTCTTAGTAATTAAACCTGGCTTATAAGCTTTATTATTGTCTGTTCCTTCAGATAAAATTTGAATTGATTCTGCAGGTATAATTGAAGTTGTCTTTATTGCTGTTGATGCAAATGCATCTGCATATCTTTTGGCTGTTCCCTGATCAACATTTGAAACAATCAACTCAATGATATTACTATTGGCTACTGTCTTTACAGTTAAATACTTCTCAATATCATCAGATGTTCCAGCTAATTGTTTAGCTGCAGATATTACAACTTCACTCTTAAAAACGATAGCAAAATCTTCCTTTAATCCACCGTCTTTAGCTCGTAAACTCTCTTCGTTAGCTTCACCTGGCACAACGTAAAGTTTTGCTACCGAAATATGCTCATCCCTTATTGTATTGTATTCATATAAAAATGCACATATTCCACCCAATAATGTTACTAATATTAATAATAATATTCCTCTAGCTATTTTTCTCATTTCTTACCCCTTATGTCTACTCTCAATGTTAATATGTTCCTAAAAAATCCTCTACTATTTCTCAAAAAGTAGAGTACATTTAAAATGTACTCTACTTAGCATTATTAATTATATAATTTTTCTGGATACTCTCCAGCTTCAATTAATTTCTTAATTGATTCAACAACAACTGGCTTGTCTTCCTTATAAGTAACACCAAACCACTTATCTTGTGTTTCTAATACAGCTACATCAGCCTTATTAGACTTAATTAACTGGTCAACAATTGATGGAAGTAAATATTCGCTCTTAATATCGCCTTCCTTTAATCCACCTAAAAATTCCTTAAAACCTTCTTCTAATTCATCTAAGAAATCAGCTGTAAAGCCCCACATATTCATTGAAACATGTGCCTTAGGATCAACTTCAACAATTTCACCATTCTTTTCAGCATTAGCACCGGTAGCAGTCTTAACAATGCCGCCTGTTTCTTCAACACCAATTAACTGCTCCTTATCGTTAACCACGCAGATACCTCTTGTAACAGCACCATTGTCTGATAATGTGTTGCCTAAGATAAATCCTGCCATGCAGAAATCATACTTACCTGTAGCTGGTCTTTCAGATACTAAATAGTCATGGATGAGCTTAAATGCAGTCTTTCCATAATAGTCATCAGCATTAATTACAAGGAATGGATCCTTTACAGTACCCTTACAAGCTAAAATAGCCTGACCTGTTCCCCAAGGCTTTGTTCTATCAGCTGGTGCCTCAAATCCTTCTGGAACATCCTCAATCTCCTGGAAAACATACTCTACAGGAATAACCTTCTCAATACGATTTCCAATAACTTCCTTAAATGTCTCAAGTAGATCTTTTCTTGTTACAAATACTACTTTATTAAATCCAGCCTCTATAGCATCATAGATAGAATAATCCATGATAATTTCTCCATTTGGGCCCATTGGTTCTAGCTGTTTAATGCCCCCACCAAAGCGGCTTCCCATACCTGCCGCCATGATAACAAGTGTTGTTGATCTCATAACAAATCCTCCATAAATTAAAAACTTATATATAAAAACAGAATACCTATGAATCTGAATTTATCAACCCTAATCTTCAGGATAATAATACCATCTTATAGCTGTTATATTACCATCATTATTCATATCAAATGTCAATTGTGCAAATGCGTCATCAATTTCAACTTTATCACTAGCTTCATTATCATCAAAGCTAGTAAAGGTAATAATATATTCATCTGCTGTCTTTAGTGATGAATATCCTGTAAAATCAATAACTGCGTATTGACTTGACTTAACAATTTTATCATCACCTACACTATCAATTGTTGCATCTCCATATAGGTAATTACCAATAATTGTTCCATCATCTTCTTTATAGTATTTACTCTTATAATCCTGATCTCGATAATATTTATCTAAAATATCATCTATGGAATTTCCTACCTTTAATCCTCTAGAAAAAACGTTTTTTTCACTTAAAGAAGCAACAGCTGTAAGCTTATATGTTCCTTCTTCATTTACCGAATCAACCATGTGATTCTCATTATCTAATTTTATAAAAATCAAGCTTAATTCATTGTATGAATAAACTCTCTCAAAATATTCATCCTTATCATCTTCTAAAGCTGCATCTTTCTTCTTATCTACAACTTCAGATGAATCCAATTTAGTAACTGGCTCTCCTAAAAGCTTTATTACCTCTTCTTCTGTCATAAAAAGCTTTAGATTATCCATTGTAAGATCTTTTATGTCAAATTTCTCGTTATTACTTTTATCAACCAAGTCAGCTGCTAATACAGACTGTGTTGTTAATTCTTCACTTACAATAACTGCTTCTTTCTTATTATTGCATCCTGATAAACATATACCTAGAATACATATTATCGCAACGGGTAAAAACTTCTTATTTTTCTCTATCATAAATCCCTCACATTTGTCATAACTAAATCTTTTGTATTATAACATATTAGCTAGTAAAATGCACTAATTCTGACTTTTTTGCATAAAAAAAAGAGCTTTAATCAACCGATTAAAGCTCAGAGGCGACAACCAGATTCGAACTGGTGATCAGGGTGTTGCAGACCCACGCCTTACCACTTGGCTATGTCGCCAGGCTTAAATAAATGACGCCAAGGGGATTCGAACCCCTGATACCACCGTGAAAGGGTGGTGTCTTAACCGCTTGACCATGGCGCCTTATTTAAAATAAGAATAAGAACCAATGGTCAAAACCATTTATTCTTATGAGCTCCCCGAGTAGGGCTCGAACCTACAACAACTCGGTTAACAGCCGAGTGCTCTACCATTGAGCTATCGAGGAATAACCTGAAAGATTGCTCTTTCAAAACTGCACATTAAATATATTCATCCGTAAGTCATTCTCTAAGAATAACCCTCGCTTATGTTCAGTGATTTCTCACTCTCTATCCAAACCTTAACCTTAATTGGTTAAGCCCTCGACCTATTAGTACAAATCAGCTCCACATGTCACCACGCTTCCACCTTTTGCCTATCAACCTCGTCGTCTTCAAGGGGTCTTACTACATTCGTATGGGATATCTCATCTTGAGGGGGGCTTCACGCTTAGATGCCTTCAGCGTTTATCCCGTCCCGACTTGGCTACTCGGCCATGCA